>NZ_JBYSYT010000006.1:0-224110 GCF_058783685.1 Allobosea sp. FW305-C-101
GTGTCGAAGCCCTGTGGGGCTTCAAACATCGGCGCTCAGACCCCTGCCGCAAAGGTGGAACCGGGACACCGCTTACGATATTGTTAGCTTTGAGTTAACCGAACTTCTCGATTTGAAGGCAGGCGATGTCAGTGAGTTAAGTTCTGCCAAATGAGCAAGACGCCTAAGCGCCCCCGCGACCCAAACCAATTGGCGAAGTCCGTGATCGATGCCGCAACGGGCGAGACTCAGACCAGCACTGAGACGCCGAGGGTCTCACGGGCGCAGAAGGCTGGCGCCGTAGGCGGCCCGGCGCGGGCTCGGTCTCTCTCGCCAGCCGAGCGTACGGAGATTGCGCGGATAGCCGCAGAAGCTCGATGGAAGAAGGGCGGCTAAGCCGCCTCATCGTCGTCATCGGGGGCATTCAACCTGAGTTCGATGTCGAACGTCAGGTCCATCGGAAGATCGATGGGCTCTTTCTCAGGGTTGATCGAATTCCAGTGCATGATGTCCAGGGTGAGCTGCAAACCATCGCCGACCATTTGCTCGCGTCGCGTGACTGCAGACTTTAGGAAAGGACCGCGCTCAGCTTCGTCAATGTCGATCCAGAAATCGTACTGCTTACCACCTCGCCAATCCTTGTAGTGATGGTTTGCGCGGTAATGCCGACCGGTTTTTCGGTCTCGACGGGTCTCTTCGCGCGCTGCATCGGCGAACTGTTGCGCGAGAACTTCTAGAGGGTCTTTAGGAATTGGGAGCGGCCAGCCCTTTTCGGCCGCCCATCGGGCAACTTCTTTCATCTCAATTTCGCGATTTTCGGTCTCATCCTTGTAAGCCCGGATCACGCGCTGCATTTCGCTTTTCTTCGACATGCCTGCTCCTATTGTTCAACCGGATACACGCTGCCCCAGCCATCAACTACGGCATTGGGCAGAACTGATGTGCGAACCTTCGATAGATAGTTTTGAAATCTGGCGTAATTTCCCGTCCGATGTCGTATTTGCCCAGCTATAAGCCCCGGATGGACATTGATCATCTTTGCAAAGGCTAAGATGTCGCGATCATGGAAGAACGGGGCCTTCCGCGCTACGAAGGCATCCATCATTTTCTTAGGGACGCAGAAATCAGCTGCAGCCTCATTTGCAATTCGCTCTTCCTCCGCAATGTCAGTTTCGGCGGCGGCATCGGCTGCCAGATCAGAATCGAGCATGACTTTGTCTTTGCCATGCCCTTGCAGCACATGTTCAATTTCATGCCGAAGAACGAACCAAAAATTGTCCAAGCGATCGAAGCGCATCGTCATTGCGATGACCGGCGATCGCTCGTTCAGCCAGAAGCACACGCCGTCAATCTTGGCTCCAGGCAGAGTCTCGACGATCAAATAGCGAACTCCAGCCTCACTTAATATCCGCGGAACCTTCCTTGCGCCTTCAGGCGAAATGAGGAGTGCCTTTAATTTCGGGAGCGCGGACAGCAGAACGTCGGAACTGTAGCGGGCGACCAGCATTTCCTCTGCGATCTTTCGTACGCGATACAGCCAAGCAATTTGCGTTGGTGACGCTGGCGCGCTGACCTCCGTCTTCTTTGCTGAGTGGGGCAGCACTTCGATGTCTTCGACGCGATTGGTTCCGAAGAATCGAACCAGTTCCTCCTCCACACGAGGGTCTCGAACATCTTTGGCGTTGATCCATCCCCGCTTGATCATATCCGATAGCGGCAGGCCATGATGAAGCTGCGCGCGTGTCGCTCTCTTCGGGTCTGGCTGCGCAACAATTCGGGCCTTTGCCAGATCGTAGGTGCATTGCAGTGCGAGAAAGATGCTCGCCTCGACGCCGAAAACCTCTTCGAGCAGAATGGCAAACTCCGCAGTCATCGGCTGCTTGTCAGACGAGAAGCGGTTGATCTTCTGCTCGTCCATGTCGAGCACGACGGCCAGGGTGCGCTTGGTCCACCCACGTTCCGAAAGAAGCCATTCCAGCAGTTGGCCCGGTGTCTTGAAGCGCGTCGTATCGAAAACCATGAAAATCCCCAGCCGCTATGGCGGCGCCATTAAAATATCGAGTTTTTAAAAATTTGCAAACTGACCTTTATGCTTGACTTGGTCCGCTGAAAGTCAGATTCAACAGCATGAACAAGCTCCCTTCTGCTGATCGTGCGCGCATCCTTCACCTTCTCTGCGAAGGCCAATCCATCCGCGCGATCACGCGGCTAACGGGGGCGAGCAAGAACACCGTCGCGAAGCTGCTGGTGGACACGGGCAAGGCGTGTATGGCTTTCCATGACGCCGCCGTGCGGGACGTGAAGGCGAAGCTCGTTCAGGTCGATGAAATTTGGAGTTTCACTTACGCCAAGCAAAAGAACGCCGCCACCGCGAAAGCCGCGCCAGCGGCGGCTGGCGACACTTGGACTTGGACGGCGATCGACGCTGATACCAAGTTGATTGTCAGCTATTTCGTCGGCGGTCGCGATGGCGAGTGCGCCATGTGGTTCATGGGTGATCTCGCGTCACGCCTCACCAACGGCTTATCTAAGAAGGTTGAGAGCTACGCCTTCGCCGTCGCACTCCACATGATGTATTACAACTTCGTCCGCATCCACTCGACGCTGCGGATGCCGCCGGCCATGGCGGCGGGCGTTTCGGATCGGCTTTGGGAGATCAGCGATATTGTCGCGCTGGTCGAAGCTGAAGAAGCCAAGACCGCCGCGAAGCGCGGTCCTTACAAAAAGCGCCGGCTCAAATTTCAAACTGACCCATCACCTACGCGAGTTAATCCCAAACTTTGAAGGCGCCCTGCCGGCTAATTCGAAGGCCTCCTGTCATCGGAGGCCGTCTTGGTCGCTACCTGGAATCCTGCCGCAGCCAGCGCCTATTACCTCCGCGGCGCTGAGTACTATCTCGGCACCGTCGAGCCGGCTGGCCGTTGGTATGCTCCCGCCGGCGATTTCGGGCTCGCGGATGGCGCCGAGGTCGAGCCAGTCGCATTCGAGCGCCTCTACGCAGGCGTCGGCGCCGATGGCAAAACCCTGCTCACGCAGGGCGGCAGGACGGACCGCGTTCCGGCCTTCGACGTCACCTTCAGCGCGCCGCGTTCAGTCGGCCTGGCCTGGGCATTCGCCGAGCCGGAACTCAAGGCCGCCATCGAAGCCGCGCAGGAGCGTGCGGTCCGTTCAGCTCTCGGTGTCGTCGAGCGCGAAGCGATGTGGGCGCGCCGTGGCAAAGGCGGCCTGACGCTCGAGCCGGTCCCGCTCTCGGCTGCCCTGTTCCAGCATGGCGAAAGCCGCCCGGCCGAACATGCCGATGGACGGGTCTTCGGCGATCCGAATCTACACACCCATGCCGTCGTCCTCAATCTCGCCACGCGCGCGGACGGGTCCGTCGGAGCCATCCATTCTAAGATCCTGCGCGACTGGAAGATGGCGGCGGGTGCGCAGTATCACGCCGCGCTCGCGCATCAGCTCGAAGCCCTTGGCTTCGCGCTCGATCGTCTCGATTACAACGGCACTTTCGAGCTCACCGGCGTCGACGACGCGCTGATCCGGTATTTCAGCGCACGGCGAAGGGAGATCGAAGACGAGCTCGCCGAGCACCAGGTGACCAGCCGCTCGGCCGCGGCGCTCGCCTCCGCGATCACCCGGGCGACACGCGACGCGAAGAGCGAAGCCGGCACCCGCTCGCGCGAGGAGATCTGGGCCGAGGCCGCTGCGGCGCGGGGCGTCGCCGTCGAAACGTTTGCCGACGACCTTTACCGACCGAACCGCCAGCCCGAATTGGAGCGCGGCGAGCGATTGCTGGCCGATCGGCTTGCGGCGCTCCCGAGCGAACTCACCGAGACCCGCAGCGTCTTTGAGCGGCGCGATCTCTTCCGCGCCGTGGCGGCCGCGCTCGTCGGCACCGGATTGCCGGCCGAGCGTACGGGGCCTGAGGTGGATCGCCTGCTTCGCGACGGTGCGATCGTCGAGATCGGCCGCGATCCGATCGGGCTTCCGCGCTACTCGACTTCCGAAATGGTCTCGATCGAGCGCCAGGTCATCGACATCGCGCGCGACCTCGCAACCGATCTCGGCAAGGGCATCGATCGGGACGCGTTGATCGTACGATGCAATGCCGCCGGCCTCAGCCCCGAACAGAGAGATGCCGCGATCGCGGCGACGAACGCCCAGGCCATCGCGATCATCGAGGGCGCGCCGGGCAGCGGCAAGACCACGACGCTTGCTCCGGTCGTCAGCGAGTATCAGGAGGCAGGCTATCGGGTCCTCGGCGCGGCTTCCGCCTGGCGCATCGCCCGGATGCTGCAGACCGATCTCCGCATCGAAGCTCGCGCAACCGCAAGCTGGATCGAAAAGGCGAAGCGAGGACACAAGGTCCTCGATCAGGACACCGTCCTCATCGTCGATGAAGCCGGCCTGCTCTCGTCGCGCGACATGCATGCGATCCTGTCCGAGGTGCAGCGAGCAAGTGCGAAGCTCATCCTCGTCGGCGATCGCGGCCAGCTTCAGGCGATCGGAGCCGGACCGGGCCTAGACCTCGTCAGCCGCGCCGTCGAGGCCGCCCGCGTCGAGACGATCGTGCGTCAGCGCGACGCCTGGGCACGAGATGCCGTGCGCGATTTCGGCGCCGGCGAGACCGGTCGCGCGCTCGACGCCTTCGCCGAGCGTGGACTACTCGTCGAGGTGCAGGGCGCCCGGTCAGCGATCACGGCGATCGTCGATCGCTGGGAGGCGGCCCAGGATGCAGATCCGACCGCCTCCACCCTGCTTCTGGCCAGGACCAATGCGCAGGTCGGGGCGATCTCGCGCGAGGTTCGCAGCCGACTCAAAGACAGGGGACTGATCCACGGCCCTGAGATCGAAATCGCGGCGGTCACCCCGTCCGGCCATGCGAGCCAGATCATGCTGGCGGCGGGTGATCACATCCGCTTCCTTGTTCGCAACGACGAACTCGGCGTCGTAAACGGCTCGACCGGGACCGTCACCAAGGTGATGGAGCAACCCGAACGGGATGCGCCGGATGGGCGCAGGATTCGGATCGAAGCTGTCACGGGTGGCCGTCTCGTCACGTTCGACCCCGCCGCGCTCGCCGACGAGAAGGGCCGCGTCCGTCTCGGCTGGGGCTATGCGAGCTCAATCTACGGCAGTCAGGGCCTGACCGTCGACCGGACGCTCGTCCTCGCCGATCCCGCGCTTGATCGCCATGACATCTATGTCGCCGCGAGCCGGGCGCGAGGCGAGACGACGCTCGTCGTCGATACGGAAGCGATCGATCGTCATCTGCTCGCCGACCGCCCTCTCGACCGACAGACGCCGGATGCCGTGCCGTCGGCGCTAGAACGCCGTGCCTGGCTCGCCGGGCGCCTGTCGCGGTCCAACGTCAAGCTCTCGACCGTCGCGGTGGTCGAAGCCGATCGCGACCGGACGAAAAGCCGGACCCCGACCGCCTCACGACGCCGCGAGCTCGACCATGAGCTCTGAGCGCGAGGCGGGGCCGATCGTCGTCGACGACTGGCCCGAACCGGTCCCGGTAACGCCGGCCGAGCTCCACGTGATCGAGACCTATCTCGGTCGCTTTCTCGACGAAATCCTGACCCCACCGGGCAGGCAGGGCCGTGGAGAGCCTCCCCCGAAACCAGCCCGGCCCGTGCCACCAACTCGATCAGAAGGAACTCGACATGAATGAACAGCAGCATCTGCAGGAGCTCATTGAAATGGCCAACGCGAACCAGGGCCTTATCCTCCGGAGCGAGAACCAAACGAGCGCCTTGGCCGAGATCATTTGCGCGAGCGATATCGTCTGGGGAATCTGGCAGGATGAGAGCTGCCCGCACGGCGTCGACAGCATGATCATCAAGGGCCGGGGTCGGCTGATGCTGATCCAGCAGGCCCCGCGTGCCGTGACCGTCAAGATGACGGCCGTGCCCTGCAGGGAACTGGCCGAGGCCGAGGCCATGCGTCAGATCTTCGGCGACGGACGTGCCGTACCTGGATAGGCCGCTCCTGTGGCGGCACCTGCGCTAGCCATCGTCCACAGGCTCGATAACCTCGGCCGCCAGCATGATGCGGGGGCTGAGAGATAGCGAGCGCCGGTTTGCCCCAGTTGTCACTGGCGCGAGATCAATCCGAGTGAGGATGCCGTTCGTCGCCTCACTGTAAATATTTGATCTATAAGAAGAATTATGCTCTAATGCAGAAATCGATCTGCGCAGGAAAGCAAAGATGAACAAGTATCTCCACAAGTCGAATTTTGAGTCGACGATATCGGACGGCTCCGTTCGAGCCTGTGGATACTTTCGTGTGTCGACCGGACGGCAAGCCGAATCTGACCTTTCGATCCCCGATCAGCGCAAACAGATCCTCGCCTTCTGCGCCGGCAAGGGCTGGAACCTCGTCGCCGAATATGTCGAGCCCGGCGCCTCGGCGACCGACGATGCCAGGCCGGAATTCCAGAAGATGATCGAGCGCGCAACCGACGACGATCGGCCGTTTGATATCGTCCTGGTGCATTCCTTCAGCCGCTTCTTCCGCGATGCCTTCGGCCTGGAAATGTATATCCGCAAGCTGGCGAAGGCGGGCGTGCGGCTCGTCTCCATCACCCAGGAACTGGGAGATGACCCGGCTCAGGTGATGATGCGCCAGGTGATCGCGCTGTTCGACGAATATCAGAGCCGGGAGAACGCAAAGCACGTATTACGTGCAATGAAGGAAAATGCACGTCAAGGTTTCTACAATGGCTCGCCGGTTCCGCTCGGTTACACCACCGCTGAAGTCGAGAAGCGCGGCAACCGGGCAAAGAAGAAGCTCGTCGAAGATCCTGTCGAAGCGGAGACCGTACGGCAGATCTTCAAGCTCTATCGGTCCGGCGACGGGACCGGCGGGCCGCTTGGGATCAAGCAACTCACTTGCTGGCTGAACCAACGTGGCTACCGGACACGAAAAGGGGCCCGCTTCGGCGTCGCGACCGTGCATGGCATCCTGACCAACACCGTCTATATCGGCCAGTGGATCTTCAACAAGCGCGATTCCAAGACCCTCGCCGAGAAGCCGGCGAGCGAGCAGATCGTCGTCGAGGTGCCAGCCATTATCCCGCGTGATGAATTCGACGCGGTGCAGGCGCGCATGAAGGTCAACGCCCCGATGACCACGCCGCCGCGCGTGGTCACCGGCCCGATCCTGCTGACCGGGCTTGCGACCTGCGCGACCTGCTCGGGCGCGATGACCCTGCGGACTGGCACCTCGAAATCAGGACAGGTCCACCGCTACTACTCATGCTCCGTTCACGGCCGGATGGGTAAGACGGCCTGCAAGGGGCGATCCATCCGGATGGACAGGCTCGACACGCTCGTCACCGACCACCTCGTCGACCACCTATTCCAGCCCGACCGGCTCACGGTCATGCTCGCCGGCCTGGCGGCGGGGCGGGCCGAGCGCGCGCTGGAGGTCGACACCCGGATCACCACGCTGCAGACCGAAGCCAGCCAGGCTGAGGACAGGTTGAGGCGCCTCTACAAGATGGTCGAGGATGGCGTGACCGATCTCGACGACCTGCTGACGGAGCGGGTCGCCGCCCTCAAGCTGGAGCGTGATCGCGCCACCGCTGCGCTGGA
Source organism: Allobosea sp. FW305-C-101 (assembly GCF_058783685.1). Lineage (NCBI taxonomy): Bacteria > Pseudomonadati > Pseudomonadota > Alphaproteobacteria > Hyphomicrobiales > Alloboseaceae > Allobosea > Allobosea sp. FW305-C-101. The sequence continues at coordinate 7,578 of NZ_JBYSYT010000006.1, forward strand.
GCGAATCAAGGCGCAAGCCGCCCCGCCGACCACCCTGGAGCCTGAGGCTATCGAGCGCTTCGGGCGCCTCATGCGCGAAAGCGTCACCTCCGGAGACATTCCGTTCCGCAAGGCCTACATCCGGTCCGTCGTCGATCGCGTCGAAGTCGACGACGATCTCGTCCGCATCATCGGGGATAAGACCACCCTGGAGCAGGCCATCGCGGGCAATGCCGCGCGCAATCTGGGTGTTCGCAGTTTTGAACGGAAGTGGCGCGCCCGACACGATTCGAACGTGTGACCTTTGCCTTCGGAGGGCAACGCTCTATCCAGCTGAGCTACGGGCGCTTTCCGTGCAGGCTGGATAGCCGATCCCCGCCGCTTCGGCAATGCGGGATTTCGGATGCCGCACAGTTCTCCGCGGGCGAGCGGTCCTTGCTCGCATCGCATCACGCGTGGCCCCTGACCAGCATCTCGTCCATTGCGCGCCAGCTCGGCGCAATGACCATGGAAAGGTGGTGGGAAACATCTTACCGTCTGCCGATGCTGATCGAACATGAGCGCGCGATCATTTACCGGCAGCGGCCGTTGCCGCTCCCGCTGAGGCTTTTCATTTTGGTGCTTGGACTGGGCATCGGGATTATGATCCCGATACCATTCATGATTCACGCGGATTGGGGAACGCCCTCGCCAACGCTGCTCCTGGCTGCGCTTTGCATCATCGTTCCGGTCGTCCTCGGCAGCTTCTTCGTGATCCTGTCATTCGTAAGCTCCACCGAACTCAGGCTCGACCCGACGGCGGGATGCGCCGTGAGGATCATGCGCGGGCCCTTTCTGAAGCGTCACGAAACCTATCCGTTTTCGGCGCTCACGCCGCCGGTGCTGATCATGAGAGACAGCGAGGACGGCCCATACCCTGTTCTGCGCCTGCGCCTGCCCAAATGGCCGGTGGTGGAAATGAGCGATTTTTCGGGGCGCCCAGAAGCGGAGAAATGGCGGGAGCGTATTGCGGCAGTCCTCGCGAAAACCTGAGCGGGCTACGCGGTCGCAGGTCAATGGCGTCGCCAGCCTGCCCGAGACGTTTTTCTTCTGAGCCCCGTAGCGAGGCCTGAGTTCGATCCTTGGCTTGGGCTAACCGCCATACCAGCTTGGATTTGAGGGCGAACTCGACGGTGCATGTTGCCGAGGGCCGCTGCCGGTGACAGTGAGACGGCATGCCGATTCGCGACGATATCCCGGCCGACATCCGGCGCGCTGCCTGCGCCTTTCACGAGGCCGGCCACATCATCGTCGGCTGGGAGCATGGGCGCTACATCACGCATGCCTGGCTGCGGCCGCCCTATGGCTTCTCGGGCGAGACCTGCTTCGAGCCCTACAAGCGAGGATTCCAGGCTGACAACCCGATAGACCGCCAGCGGGCCGAGGTCGAGATTACCATCCTCTCCGCCGGTTATTGCGGCGAGATGATCTACTGGAACGAGGAAGGGCTGAAATGGTATCCCGGCGCGATCGGCTCGCATGAGGACGATCTCCGCCAGATGCGGCCCTATATCGCCCTGTTGCCGCCTCAGGACGAGGCCGCCTTGCGCGCACGCTGCGCGACGACCGCCACCGCGATCCTGTACCGGCCGGCGATGCTCGCGGCCCAGGCTGTGATCGCCCGGCGGCTGTTCGAGCGGCGCCGCATCGATCGCGACGAGGTCGATGCGATATTGGGGCGCGCGACGGGCTGATAGCCGCCGCGCACCCGAAACGCTGTCCAGCGGTTACGCTGCCTTCTTGCCGGCGTCGAAGGGCACTTCGATATCGACGGCGAGCGTCGAGACCTGGGCGCCGCGCTCCATCCGGACGCTGACCTTGTCGTCGTCGATCTGCATGTGCTTGGAGATTGCGCGCAGGATTTCGTCGCGCAGCTTGCCGAGGAGGTCGGCATCGCCGCCGGTCGCGGCACGCTCATGGGCGAGCAACACCTGCAGCCTTTCCCGGGCAGCGGGGGCCGAGCGGGGGCGGGAGAAGAGACGAAGCAGGTTCATGCCGCCTTCCTTCCGAAGAACTTGCCGAAGAAGCCGCGCTTCTCGCCGGGGACCGTGACCGGGAGTTGCTCGCCCTTGAGCCGGCGCACAGCATCGAAATAGGCGATGGACGGGGCGCTGCCCTGGTCGGCGAGCGTGACGGGCGAGCCGATATTGGAGGCGCGCAGCACGTCCATGCTCTCGGGGATGATGCCGAGCAGCGGGATCGACAGGATCTCCAGCACGTCGTCGACCTTCAGCATGTCGCCGCGCTCGGCGCGGAGAGGGTCGTAGCGGGTCAGCAGCAGGTGCTTCTCCATGCGCTCGCCATTCTCGGCCTTGAGCGTCTTGGAATCGAGCAGGCCGATGATCCGGTCGGAATCGCGCACCGAGGAGACTTCCGGATTGGTCACGACGATCGCGATATCGGCATGGCGCATCGCCAGCGTCGCGCCGCGCTCGATGCCGGCCGGGCTGTCGCAGATCACCCAGTCGAAATTCGCCTTCAGCGCGCCGATGACAGCCGCGACGCCTTCCGCCGTCAGGTTGTCCTTGTCGCGGGTCTGCGAGGCGGGCAGCAGGTAGAGCGTCTCGACCCGCTTGTCGCGGATCAACGCCTGGGTGAGCTTGGCCTCGCCCTGGATGACGTTGACGAGATCGTAGACCACGCGCCGCTCGGCGCCCATGACCAGGTCGAGATTGCGCAGGCCGACGTCGAAATCGACGACCACGACCTTGTCTCCGCCCTGGGCGAGCGCGGCGCCGAGCGCGGCCGACGATGTCGTCTTGCCGACGCCGCCCTTGCCCGATGTGACGACGATGACCTTGCCCATTGACCGCTCCTTTATGACTGTTGATGCCTTCGCCTCAGGCGAGCGCTTCGACCTTGAACGCTTCGCCGTCGAGCCAGATCTGCACGGGCTTGCCGCGGAATTCCGGACCCATGTCCTCGGCCGTCTTGTAGTAGCCGTCGATCGCGATCAGCTCGGCCTCGAGCTTGCGGCAGAAGATGCGCGCCGCCGCATTGCCCATCGTGCCCGCCATCGCCCGCCCGCGCAGGGTGCCGTAGACATGGATCGAGCCGCCCGCGACGATCTCGGCGCCCGAGGCGACCGAGCCGACGACGGTGACATCGCCTTCGAGGAAGACCAGCGACTGGCCCGAACGCACCGGCTGCGTCACGATGATCGACGGCACCGCCTTCGGCAGGTCCGGCATGACCGGCTCGGCGACCGCGACGATCTCGGCCTTGGTGGCCTCAGCCGCGACTGGGAGTTCGAAATCGGCCGTCGGACGCCCGTCAGCCATGGCCGGCGGTAGGTCAGAGCCGAGCAGGGCAGGCGAAGCGCCCTCGATGCCCATGATCCGGACCTGACGCGAACCGAGCTGGCTGACGAAGGTGCGAAGCTGCGCCCGGTCGATATCCAGTCCGGTGATGTCGAGCACCACGGGGCGCCGCAGGAAGAAGCCGGCGGAGCGCGAGGCGAGATCGTCGAGCCGCGCAAGCCAGTCCTCGAAGGGCAGCTCCGGGGTCAGCGTCAGCGCAAGATAGGACCGCCCCTTGAGGCGGATGGGCCGGGGTTGAGTTAACACGTCGGTTATCTTGGTAAATTTTCGGTTGCTTCGGTGTATCGAGGAAATGGTTAACAGGTCGTAAACCGGGGCCTCGAACGGGCCTGCTCGATAGGGGGCGAGGGAGGCTGTCCACAGCCTCATGGTCAGCGCGGAATGAGGCGTTATTCGCCGTCATGCTCGGGCTTGACCCGAGCATCTCAGGACGGAAAGGCGCTTCTTCCTGCACGAGATTCTCCGGTCAAGCCCGAGAATGACGGCCCGTCCGGGCTCTCTGTCGAGTGTTATCCCGGAAGGACGACATCGCACTGCAAATCGCCGAGGCGACTACCCCTGAAACACCTCGGGGTAGGCATAGAGCCCCGGTGCGCCGCCGGTATGCCAGAAGACGACGGTCTCGTCGGGGCCGATGGCGCCGCTCCGGACCAGCGCGATCAGCCCGGCCATCGCCTTGCCGGTATAGACCGGGTCGAGAAGGATCCCTTCCGTCCGGGCGACCAGCTCGACGGCCTCGATCATCGCAGGCGTCGGCTGGCCATAGCCGGAGCCGACCTGTGAATCATCGATCTCAAGCGCGACCTGCTGGCCCTGCTGCCGGCCCTCCAGCGTGTAGATGTCATTCACCAGCCCTGAGACGATGACGCCCGCCTGCTCGGTGGAGCGGGATACGCTGACGCCTCGCACGCGGCAGGCAAGCCCGGCATCCTCGACGCCGGCGAGGATGCCGGCATGGGTGCCGCCGCTGCCCGTCGGCACGACGATATGGTCGATAGCAACGGCTTCGGCTTTCGCCTGCCCGGCCAGTTCCAGAAGCGCGTCGCGATAGGCGAGGCTGCCCAGCGCATTGGAGCCGCCGACCGGGATGAAATACGGGCGTTTCCCCTGTGCCTTCAGTCCCGCTACCGCCTCGTCGGCGATGGCGGTCGCATCCCCGCCGGGCGGGAACAGGCGGATCTCCGCCCCGAAGATTCGGTCGAGCAGCCAGTTGCCGTTGGTCCGATAGGATTCACTGCGATTCGCCACCGAATCGGTCAGCAGCAGCACGCAGGCGAGCCCGTTGCGCGCGGCCGCGGCCGCCGTCTGGCGGGCGTGGTTCGACTGGATCGCGCCCATGGTGACCAGCGTGTCGGCGCCCTGCTTCAGGGCCTCGGCAACCAGATATTCGAGCTTGCGCACCTTGTTGCCGCCGCCGGCGAAACCGGTGCAGTCGTCGCGCTTCATCCAGATCGACGGTCCTACACCGTTCCGGGCGAGAGCCTGCGTGAGGCGCGGCAATGGCTCGAAAGGCGTCGGCAGCAGCGCCAGTCGGATCGTGTCGCGTCGGTTCATCCCGGCAGGCTCCCAGCTTCGTGTCGCCATCGATGGCGAGGGCAGCATAGCGCGGTGCCGGAGATTCGCCGGGCGTGCCGATGCATGCCCGGCGTGCAGTGTGGTCGTGAGGCTAGAGCCGCCGCGACAGGCGCGGATCGAGCCGGTCGCGCAGGCCGTCGCCGAGCAGGTTCACCGCCAGCACGACCAGCGCGAGCGCGATCGCCGGGCAGAAGATCGTCCAGGGCGCGCGGGCGAGGTAGAGGCGGCTCGACGCGATCATGTTGCCCCAGCTCGGCACCTCCGGCGGCACGCCCGCACCGAGGAAGGAGAGCGAGGCTTCGACCAGGATCGCCGAGGCGCAGATATAGGTTGCCTGCACGATCAAGGGCGCGATCGTGCTCGGCATGATGTGCCAGAACAGGAGGCGCGGCGTGCGCGCTCCGCAGGCGCGCGCGGCCTCGACGAAGGGCAGCTCCTTGACGCTGAGCACGATCGAGCGGACGAGGCGGACGACGCGCGGCAGTTCCGGGATCGAGATCGCCGCGATGACGATCCCGATGCTGCCCTGGTTCAGGGAAACCATGGCGATCGCCAGCAGGATCGCGGGGATCGCCATCAGCCCGTCCATCAGGCGCATCACGATCGCGTCGAAGCGACGGTAATAGCCGGCGAAGAGGCCGATGGTCAGGCCGATCAGGATCGAGATCGTCGCGACGCTGAAGCCGACGATCAGCGAGACGCGGGAGCCGTAGACGGTGCGCGCGAAGACATCCTGCCCGAGCTGGTCAGTGCCGAAGCGCAGTTCGGGCGAGGGCGGCTGGAGCCGCCGCGTCGGGGCCTTCAGCATCGGGTCGCCGGCTATCAGCGGCGCGATGATCGCGACGATGAGGAAGAAGATCAGGATGGCGGCGCCGAGCAGCATCGTCGGGTTGCGGCGCACGAAGCGGCCGATCCGGGCGAGGCGGCTGCCGGCGGGGGGAGCGGGAACGGTCGGGGCATCGATTGCGGTCATCGGTCTCGCCTCCTCAATGCCGGATGCGGGGATCGATGAGCGAATAGGAGAGATCGACCGCGAGGTTGATCAGCACGTAAACGCCGGAGAAGACGAGGATCACGCCCTGGATGATCGGGTAGTCGCGCTTCGAGATCGCATCGACCACGAGGCGGCCGATGCCGGGGATGTTGAACACCGTCTCGGTGATCACGACGCCGCCGATCAGCAGGGCGACGCCGATGCCGATCACGGTGATGATCGGCACGCCGGCATTCTTCAGCGCGTGCTTCATCAGCATCGTGCGCGCCGAGACGCCCTTGGCATTGGCGGTGCGGATATAGTCCTCCTCCAGCACCTCCTGCATCGAGGCCCGCGTCATCCGCGCGATCAGCGCGACATAGGCGAGGCCGAGCGTCACCGTCGGCAGCACGAGGTGCATGAACCACGGGCCGAGCCCGTCGAGGATCGGCCGGTAGCCCTGCACGGGCAGCCAGCGCAGTTCGATCGCGAAGACATAGATCAGGCAGTAGCCGACCACGAAGGTCGGCATGGAGAAGCCGAGCACGGAAAAGCCCATCAGCAGGCGGTCGACCGGCCGCCCGGCCTTCCAGGCGGCGAGCACGCCGAGCGTGACCGCGATCGAGACCGCGAAGATCATGGTGAGGATGGCGAGCGACAGCGTCGGCTCGAGCCGTTGCAGGATCAGCGTCGAGACCGGCGTGCTGGAGAAGATCGAGACGCCGAGATCACCCTGGATCACGCGCAGCGCCCAGCGCCCGAACTGGACGAGCAGGGGATCGTCGAGGCCGAGCCGCTGGCGGATCGCGACGATCTGCTGTGGCGTGGCGTAGTCGCCGGCGATGATCGCGGCGGGGTCGCCGGCCGAGAGATGGAGCAGCAGGAAGACGAAGATGCCCACCAGCGTCATCACCAGGATGGTCGATGCCAGGCGCTGTACCAGATAACTCAGCATGGATTCGGTCGTCCTCCGTCTGCTTGTTCTTTTGGGCGGGCTGCTGGAATGCCCGCTGGCGCACGGCTTGCGTGCTCGCCCTCACGCCGCCGGCACGATCACCTGAAGACGGTCGGACCTATGGAGCCCGCCCGAAGGCGGGCTCCACGGATCGGTTCTTGATCGGGCTGAAATCAGCCCTTCTTGACGTTCCAGAACGGGATCAACTCGGGCATGCCGATCAGTCCGGTCAGGTTGCGCAGCGCCGCCGGCTGGAACCACTGGCCGAAATAGGCATGCGGCACGAAATCCCAGGCGTTCTGCTGGATGTCGCGGGCAATCTGCTTGCGCTCGGCATCGGTCGAGGCACCCGCCCATTTGTCGCGCAATTGCTCATGCAGCTCGTTGCTCGGCCAGCCGAACCAGCCCTTTTCGCCGCTGGCCGCATGGCCGCTGAGCGAGACCGGGTTGCCGAAGGCGTTGACCGAGCCGGAGGTGAAGAACACGTTCCAGCCGCCCTGATCCGGCGCGGCCTTGACGGCGCGGCGGGTGACGACGGCGCCCCAGTCGGAGGCCTGCAGCGAGACGTTGAAGCCGGCCTGGCGCATCCATTGCGCGATCAGGTTCGCGGCGTTGTTCATATAGGCGATGTTGGTCGCCTGCAGCACGACGACCGGGCGCCCGTCATATCCGGACTCCTTCACGAGCTGCTTCGCCTTCTCGATATTCGGCGCGCCCTTGAACCAGTCGATATTGGCGTCGTTCTCCATCGGCGTGCCCATGCCGAACAGCGAGGAGCAGCCACGGAAGTATTTCTCGTCGCCGAAGGTCGCCTTCATCACCTCTGTCGGGTGGATGAGGTGCAGCATAGCCTGGCGGGCCTTGAGGTTGTTGAACGGGGGATGGAGCCAGTTCACGCGCGCCCAGCCTAGCTGGCCCTGCTTGTTCAGCACCTCGAGCTTGATCGCCTTCTCGCCGGCGAGCGAGTCGAGCAGATCGACATTGGGGTACTCGATCATGTCGATCTCGCCGGCCCGGATCGCGGCGATCGCGGTCGCCTCGTCGGCGATGTTCTCGAACACGACGCGGTCGACATTCACGACCTTGCCGCCGGAGGTCATCACCGCCGGCTCGGAGCGCGGCACGTAATTGGCGTTGCGGTCGTAGACATAGCGCTGGCCCTGGACTACCGCACTCTCGTTGAAGGTGAAGGGGCCCGAGCCGATGATCGTGCTGATCTGCTGGTTCGGGTCGGTTCCGGCCTCCTTCTCGCGCATGATGTAGCAGACATTGGTCGCGGCCTTGGCGAGCCATTCCACCACGAGCCCATAGGGCTCTTTCATCACGATCTGGAAGGTCTTGTCGTCCTTCACCGGGGTATCGGCGAGGCGCGCCATCATGTGCTGGCCGCCGCCGTCGCGGGCGCCCCAGCGCCGGATCGAGGCGACGCAATCCTTCGCGGTAACGGGCGTGCCGTCAGTGAAGCGCAGGCCGTCGCGCAGCTCGAACGTATAGGTCTTGCGGTCATCCGAGAGCGACCATTTCGAGACCATTTGCGGCTGCGGCTCGAACTTGTCGTTCACGCCGAACAGCGTGTCGTAGACCATGCCGGCGTGATAGGAGGTCATGTTCGCCGTCGTCCAGATCGGATCGAAGACGCGAAGGTCGCCATGCAGGACGGCGCGGATGGTGCGGGCGGCTGAAGGGGTGGTCTGGGCGCGGATCGTGGCTGGCGCGGAGATGATCGCACCGGTTGCCAATCCGCCTTGAACGAAGCGTCTGCGTGTCGTGGTCATGTCGTTCTCCTCCTCGTTGATGGGGAGGACCGCGGGCATTCGCCTCGTCTGGCCCTCATCGGGTCATGCTTCTTCTCTCCTGTTCCTTTCGGGTCGCGGGGCGTCAGACGACGAGCCGGCCCGGCGGGAGCGGATCATGCGGCCAAAGCGGCCGGTTGATCTTGCGATAGGGATATTTGCGCACGTCGAGATGCGAGGGGCCACCGCCATCGGTGTAGATCACCTCGCTGGCGATGGGGCCGTAGGCCGCATGGAAATGGTTGGTCGACTTGACCGAGACGATGCGCTTCTGCGTCGGGTCGATGCCGACGCTGGTGAAGATCTCCAGCCCCAGCGCCTGCGTGCGGTGCGAGAGCAGCGCGACATCGATGCCGTCGATGCGGATGCCGACCGCATTGCCTATCGGCACCTTGGCGGTGCCGAAGCTCTGCGTCCCGTTGCGGATGGCGCCGAGCACGGTGACCTCGCCATCGACCGGCGTGCCCGAGGTCGAGGCCGCCTTGCCGCCGAAGCGCAGCGGAATGGTCGCGCCGACACCGGCCGTCAGGCAGAATTCGACCGCGACCGGGTCCCAGACCGGGCCGACCGCCGCATCGGAGATGCCGCGCTCGCGCAGCCGGTGGATGATGTTGGTATTGTCGGAGGCCGCGCCGCCGCCGGCATTGTCGGTGGAATCTGCGATGACGCGCGGGCCGTTCGCGGCGCCGCCCAGCGCGCGGTCGAGCGCCTCGTCGAGCGGGGTCACCGGTGGGGCGAACTGCCCCTTGAGCGAGCGGAACTCTTCGCCGAGCCTGGCTGCGAGCGCATCGCCCTTCGCCTTGGCGTTGTCGGTGACGACGAGTACGCGCGTGCCGATCTCCGGCACGTCGCCCTGCTGGAAGCCATGCGCCAGCGAGACCGAGAGGATGCCGTCCTTGCCTTCGAGCGCGCTCATCCGGTCGACGAAGGAGCGGCCGGGTTCGCGCGTCGTCGGCACCAGCTCGATCATCCGGCAATCATAGAGCGACATCACCGGTTTGAGCTTGCCGCGGATCGTGCCGAGGATGATGTCGACCAGCTCCTCGGCCCGCTCGACGAAGTCGATATGTGGATATTCCTTGTAGAGGATGATCGCGTCGGCGAGCCGCACGCGCTTCTCGGTCAGGTGGCAATGCGGATCGAGCTCGACGCCGATCGGCACGGACGGGCCGACGATGGCGCGGACATGTTCGAGGATGTCGCCTTCGCAATCGTCATAACCATGCGCGACCATGGCGCCATGCAGGCCGAGCAGCACGCCATCGACCGGCATCGCCGCCCGGAGCTGGACGAGGATCTCCTCGCGCATCTCCTCGTAATCGGCCTGGGCGCAGGTGCCTGACGGCTCGGCCCAGAAGCAGGAGCCCTCGATCAGCTCGAACCCGTCGCGTTTGGCGCGTTGCCGCGCGACATAGAGCGGGGCGGTGCAATGGGTCGCCCGGTCGGGATGCTGGCCGGCCGGAAAATAGGCGGAAGCCTCGAAATTGGCCCGGGATGTCGGGATCGGAGAGAACGTATTCGTTTCGGTTGCGAGCGACGCGGCAAACAGGCGCATAAGCTACCTTTCCGAAGAATGAACCTCATGTTCGGTTGGCCGTGAAGGCCGTGTCAAGCTGCAGCGCGAGTTGAGAGCTTTGCAGCTGCAGCATCGATCGCAATTCATACAACTGAAAATAATAATCCTTCTCATTTGCAATTATAAGTTCGACCGCCGGCCACCATTCCCTTGCGGAAGATGGTCCTACAGCGACAGTTGCGAGCCGGCTTCCGCGCAGCTCGCTTTCAGCGCCTTCAGGATCACCTCCTCATCCGTCGCGATGCCATGGCGCTGGAGGCAAGGCACGAGGATCGCCGCTTCCGCATGCCCGCCCGGCCCGATGACCGGGCAGGCGATGTCGGTCACCGCCATGATGTCGCGGCTGGCGGCGACGCGATGGCCGAGAGCGCGGATCTCCGCGAAGGTCCGCTCGGTTTCCGCCGCTTCGAGGCGCTGCTTGTCGGCCTCCGACGCCTCGCGCATCAACTGGCGCCGGCGCGTTTCGCTCTGGAAGGCGAGGATCAGCAGGCCGGAATTGGCGTCGAGCGCGGGCCGGCCATAGCCGGGCCGGACGATGACGCTGGCATCGAGATGGCCCGAGGTCGTCGCGAGAACCACGGTCTGCGCCCGGCTCAGCACGACGAGATGCGCGACCTGGCCGCTCGCCTCGCTGAAGCGCTCCATCACCGGCAGCACGATCGAGGTGAGCGGTCGCCCGGCCGGCGTGCGGATGCCCAGGTCGAACAGCCGACGTGACAGGCCGAGCCGGTCCGTCCCGGCCTCGCGGGCGAGATAGCCGCGCTGCTGCAGCACGAAGACCATGCGGAAGATCTCGCTCTTCGAGCGGGCGAGGCGCTCGGCGATCTCGCGCGTCGAGAGCGGCTCGCCGACTTCGGCAAGGAGTTCGAGGATGTCGAGCCCCTTCTCCAGCGCCGGCGCCGCGTAGCTGCCCTTGTCTCCATTCTCGGTATCTGGCAGGTCGCTCATGTCTCACTGTTTCATATATGAAGCTTGACATCAAATAAGAAACGAACCTAGCCTCGCGGTCAAAGGGGAGGCTGATGGTACGATCGGCGGATCATATCGCAGGTTCTGGGGGTGTCGCGCCGCTGTCGCGAGGCGGCCGGCCATGAAATACGGCCTGCAGTTCCGCGATGTCTTCGCCGCCTGGGAATCTATCCTCGAAGGTGTCTGGATAACGCTGCTGCTCTCGGGCCTCGCGATGATCGGCGGCCTCGTCATCGGCATCGCCTGCGCCGCCGCCCGCGTCTATGGCCCCGCCTGGCTGCGCCGCATCGTCGGCACCTATGTCGAAGTCATCCGCAACACGCCGCTGCTGGTGCAGCTCTTCCTGATCTTCTTCGGCTTGCCGACCCTCGGCCTGCGGCTCGACGGGCTCACCGCCGCGATCATCGCGCTGGTCATCAATCTCGGCGCCTACACCACCGAGATCGTCCGCGCCGGGCTGGAGGCCGTGCCGAAGGCGCAGGTCGAGGCCGGCCATTCGCTCGGCCTCTCCGGCCTGCAGGTCTTCCGCTATGTCGTGATGTTCCCGGCGCTGAAGGCGATGTTCCCGGCGCTCGCCAGCCAGTTCGTGCTGCTGATGCTGGCGACCAGCGTCGTCTCGCAGATCTCGGTCGAGGACCTGTTCCACGCGGCCTCGATCGTGCAGTCGCGCACCTTCCGCGACTTCGAGGTCTACACCGTCATCGGCGTGCTCTATCTCGGGCTCGCCTTCGCCTTCCGCGGCCTGTTCGCGGGCCTCTATTACTGGGCGTTCGTCAGGCGATGATCCGCGAATTCGGCCTCATCGATGTGATGTATCTGATCGCGGCGGCGCGCTGGACGCTGGCGCTGACCGCGACCGCCTTCATTGGCGCGTCGCTGATCGGTATCGTCATCGCCATCGCCCGCATCCTGCCCTTCGCGCCGCTGCGCTGGTTCGCGGCCGCCTATATCCACATCGTCCAGGGCACGCCGCTGCTGGTCTGGCTCTTCGTGATCTTCTTCGGCCTGCCGCTCGTCGGCATCTCGGTCAATCCGTGGCTCGCGGCGGCGACCGCCTTCTCGGTCTATGGCAGCGCTTTTCTCGGCGAGATCTGGCGCGGCGCGCTGGTTTCGATTGCGAAGACCCAGTGGGAGGCCGGCGCCTCGCTCGGCCTCTCGCTTGGCGAGCAGTTGCGCTACGTCATCGTGCCGCAATCGATCCGGGTCGCGATCCCGCCGACCGTCGGCTTCCTGGTTCAGCTCATCAAGAACACCTCGCTCGCCGCCGTGATCGGCTTCGTCGAGCTGACGCGCGAGGGCCAGCTCACGGCGGCCGGCACCTACAAGCCCTTCGCAGTCTACATCACCGTCGCCGCGATCTATTTCGCGATGTGTTTCCCCCTCTCGCAATGGAGCCGCTCGATCGAGCGGAAGCTCGATGTCGCTCGTTGAAATCCACGGGATCAACAAGAGCTACGGCTCGGTGCAGGTGCTGAAGGACGTCACGCTCGACGTCGCCAAGGGCGAGATCATCGCCGTGATCGGCCGTTCCGGCTCGGGCAAGAGCACGATGCTTCGCTGTATCAACGGGCTGGAGCCGGTGCAGGCCGGCGTCATCCGCGTCGACGGCACGCAGGTCAACGATCCCAAGACCAACCTGCGCAAATTGCGGCAGGAGGTCGGCATCGTCTTCCAGAGCTTCAACCTGTTTCCGCATCTCTCGGTCTGCGACAACATCACGCTCGCCCCGCGCGTCGTGAAGAAGCAGGCGCCGCAGGCCGCCCGTGAGGTGGCGCGCGAGGTGCTCGCCCGCGTCGGCCTTGAGGACAAGCTCGACGCCTATCCCGCGCAGCTCTCCGGCGGCCAGCAGCAGCGCGTCGCGATTGCCCGCTCGCTCGCCATGCGGCCGAAGCTGATGCTGTTCGACGAGGTCACCTCCGCGCTCGATCCGGAACTGACCGGCGAGGTGCTCAAGGTGCTCGAATCCGTCGCGAGCGAGGGCATGACCATGATCCTGGTGACGCACGAGATGGGCTTCGCCCGCCGCTTCGGTTCGCGCGTCGTCTTCATGCATGAGGGGCGCATTCACGAGCAGGGGCCGGCCGCAGCCGTGCTGGCCGAGCCGAAAACGCCGGAACTCCAGACCTTCCTCAGCGCGGTCCTGCACTGAGGCGGAACGACAAGACAACATCAACGAGGGGAGAGAAGACGATGCGTTCACTGTTCGCAGGTTTAGCCGCCCTGGCCGTCGCCGCCTTCGGCGCTGCCGAGGCCAGGGCCGACAAGCTTCAGGACATCCTGTCCAAAGGCGTGGTCCGCATTGGCGTGCCGCTCGATGCGCCGCCCTTCGGCTCGCAGGATGCCGACCGCAAGGCTGTTGGATTCGATATCGAGATGGCCGAGATGGTCGCCAAGGGTCTCGGCGTGAAGCTGGAGATGCAGCAGATCACCGGCGCCAACCGCATCCCCTTCCTGATGACCGACAAGGTCGACATCGTCATTTCGGTGATGGGGCTCACCCCCGAGCGCGCCCGGCAGATCCAGTTCACCGCGCCCTATGCCAACACCTTCCTCGCGGTCTATGGCGCGAAAAGCTCAGGCGTGTCGAGCCCGGACACGATTGGCTCGGCCCGCGTCGCCGCCGCCAAGGGCACGACGCAGGAACTCGCCATCTCGGCCGCTGCGCCGAAGGCCAGCCTGATGCGCACCGAGGACGACGCCACGGCCGCCGCCGCCTACATCACCGGCCAGGCCGATCTCCTCGCCACCAACTCGATCGTGGCGCAGGCGCTCGCCAAGCAGAACCCGAACAAGGAGTTCGAGCGCAAGTTCGTCATCCGTCGCAGCCCGGCCCATATGGGCGTGCAGATGGACCAGCATAATCTCGTGCGCTGGCTCGACAGCTTCATCTTCTTCAATTCGATGAACGGCGAGCTCGACCGGCTGCACCGCAAGTACCTGGACATGCCGATGGACCCGCTGCCGACGCTGTGACGTAAGCCACCTGCGTCATTCTCGGGCTTGACCCGAGAATCTCCTGACCAGAAGGCGCTGGTCGAAGCCTCCTTCTGCCTGAGATGCTCGGGTCAAGCCCGAGCATGACGGCTTGCATCGATCCTCCCCATCTTGGGGAGGACTCCCAAGTCACGTCCGATCGAGCCCGCCATGACCAGCCCCCGCCCCAAGCCGACCCCGCGCCCGTCCAGCGCCTTCCTCACCGTCGATCTCGACCGCGAGGGCAAGCAGACCGGCTTTCTCATGATCCCGCATTCGCCGCATGACGATGCCTGGGGCGCGACCCGCGTGCCGATCGCCGTGATCAAGAACGGCACCGGCCCGACCGTGATCATGGAGGGCGGCAACCATGGCGACGAATACGAGGGACCGATCACGATCTGCGACCTGATCCGCGATCTCGATCCCGGCCGCGTCCAGGGCCGCCTCATCCTGATGCCGGCGAACAACGTCCATGCCGTCATGGCCGGCCAGCGCACCTCGCCGGTCGATGGGCTGAACTTCAACCGAACCTTCCCGGGCGATCCGCGCGGCACCATCACCCAGCAGATCTCGGCCTTCGTCAGCGACCATATCCTGCCGATCGGCGACGCTTTCCTCGACCTGCATTCCGGCGGCTCCTCGCTCGACATCATCCCGAGCGCCATCGTCGAGCCGACCGACGATCCTGCCCTGCACAAGCGCAATGTCGCGGCCGTGCAGGCCTTCGACGCGCCGATGATGGTCGTGATCAGCAATCTCGGCGAGCCGCGCACCGCGACGGCTGCCGCCTGCCGTGCCGGGCTCGTCACGGTCGGCACGGAGATGGCCGGCGCCGGCACGGTCTCGCTGGAGGCGCTTTCGGTCTGCCGGCGCGGCGTCGCCAATGTGCTCAACCATCTCGGCGTCGTCGTCCGCGACAAGCCCGAGCCCAGGCGCGGCGAGGGCCAGATTCTCGAGCTGCCCGGCATCTCGGCTTATGTCTACGCAACGGCGGACGGCATCTTCGAGCCCTTCCACGCCAATGGCGCCAAGGTCAGCGCCGGCGAGCCGGCCGGGCGCATCCATTGCACCTGGGACCCGACGCGCCCGCCCGAGACGCTGCATTACGCCGCCGACGGCATCCTCTATGGCCGCCGCCAGCCGGGCCGGGTGAAGCCGGGCAATTGCTGCCTGATCGTGGCAGCGCCCTATCGCGGAACCCTGTGATGATCGCGCTCGACGATATCCGCGCCGCCCGCGAGCGCATCACGCCGTATATCCGCCGCACGCCGACGCTGCCTTATGCCAAGACCCGGGGCGCGGATTTCGGTGGCGATGTTACGCTGAAGCTGGAACTGCTGCAGGCCGCCGGCTCCTTCAAGGCGCGGGGTGCGATGAACCGGCTCCTCACGTTATCGAAGGACGAGCTGGCGCGCGGCGTCGTGACCGCGTCGGGCGGCAATCATGGCCTCGCCATCGCCCGCTCGGCCCATGTGCTCGGCGTACCCGCCACGATCTTCCTGCCGTCCAACGCGGCGCCCGACAAGATCGCCAAGCTGCGCGACTGGGGCGCCGACGTCCATATCGTCGGCGCGATCTGGGACGATGCCAACGCCGCCGCGCTCGCCCATGCCGCCAAGACCGGCGCGACCTATGCCCATCCCTTCAGCGATCCGGTGGTGGTGGCGGGGCAGGGCACGCTCGGCCTCGATATCCTCGACGACATGCCGGATGTCGACGTCATCCTCGTTGCGATCGGCGGCGGCGGGCTGATCACTGGCCTTTCCACTGCCATCAAGGCGCTGCGTCCGCAGACCCGGATCATCGGCATCGAGCCGGTGGGATCGCCGACCCTGCATGCCTGCCTTGCCGCCGGGCACCTCGTCGCGCTCGACCGGCTGGAGACCCGCGTCGCGACCATGTCCTGCCGCCAGACCGATCAGGCGATCTACGAGGCGACGGCGCGCAATGTCGACGAGATCGTGCTGATCACCGATGCCGAGATGGAGCAGGCGGCGAAATCGCTCTGGTTCGAGTTCGGCATCGCGGCCGACTTGTCGGGCGCGGCAGCGTTGGCAGCGCTCCAGTCCGGACGCGTCAAGCTGTCCGGCGGGGAGAAGGCCTGCGCGCTGGTCTGCGGCGCCGGCACGGATGGCTGCCTGCCGGGTTGAGTCCGGCTTGCAATCCGAGAAACAAAGAGAGAACATAAGCGCATGTCTCTCTCGGATTCCGTTCTCAATCCGCCGCCGGCGCGGCCCGATATCACGCGCATCGTCTGCCGTGGCGCCGCCCGGCACCTGCGCGAGCGCGGCTATGCCATCGTCAAGGAGATGACCTTCGCCAATGGCAGGCGCGGCGACATCGTCGCGCTCTCGCCCTCGGGCGAGCTCTGGGTCGTCGAGGTCAAGTCGGGCATCGCCGATTACCGCGTCGACGGCAAATGGCCGGATTACCGCGACTATTGCGACGGCTTCCTCTTCGCCGTCGCGCCGGAATTCCCGCGCGAAATCCTGCCCGACGATGTCGGGCTGATCGTCGCCGATGCCTATGGCGGCGAATTGCTGCGCGAGCCGCCGCGCCATCCCTTGAGCGCGGCGCGCCGTAAGATGCTGACCATCGCGCTGGCACGGCTGGCATCAAGCCGGCTGGCTTCGATCGAGGACCCCGAAGGCTCAGCCTGATAAGGCCGCCTCTCGGTTTCCGAGGATTGCCGTTCTCGGCATCGCCGCGAATTGGCGCAGGTCGATTTCATCGACCAGGAAATCGATGAAGGCGCGGACCCGCGCCGGCAACCGGCCGCCATGGCCGACATAGACGGCATGGATCTCCTCGACATCGCCGGGATTGAAAGCCTCCAGCACCGGGACGAGCCGGCCGGCGGCGATGTCGTCGGCGATGTGGAAGAGCGAGAGCCGCGTCAGGCCCTGGCCCGCCAGCGCCAGGCGCCGCGCGCTCTCGCCGTCGCCGACCGTGACGCGGCCATGGGCGGGCAGGAAGACGCGCTGCCCATCGATGACGAAGGGCCAGGTGTCGCGATGCCGGGTGAAGTTGAAGGTGATGAGATCGCAGCCGGCGAGTTTTTCGGGGTGATCCGGCGCACCATGCGCCGCCAGATAATCCGGTGAGGCGACGATCGCCGAGACGCTTTCGCCGAGCTTGCGCGCGACGAGCTGCGAGGACCGCAACGGCCCGACCCGGATCGCGACATCGGCGCGCTCGTCGACGAGGTCGATCACCGCATCGGTGATCGAAATGTCCAGCTGGATGCCGGGATGGGCCGCCATGAAGCGTGGCGCCACCGGCAGCAGGAAATGCCAGCCGAAGGCGACATTGGCATTCACTCGCAATCGCCCGCGCGGGATCTGGCAGGCGGCGACCGCCCGCTCGGCCTCGTCGAGATCGGCGAGCACGCGCAATGTGCGCTCATGGAAGGTCGTGCCTTCCTCCGTCAGCATGAACTTGCGGGTCGAGCGCACGATCAGCCTGACGCCGAGCCGCGCCTCCAGCCGCGCGACGAGCTTGCTGACGGCTGAGGGCGTCATCCGCAAGGCACGCGCCGCGGGGGAAAAGCCGCCGAGCTCGACGACGCGGGCGAAGACTTCCATCTCGCCGGACCGGTTGATCTCACTGCGCGGCATCGTGAATTCATCTCACAATTGCTGGTCTTTCATGCAGTCTAATTCACAGGCGCTTCCGGCGCTATCTCCGGGCCCGAACACGTTCCCCGGAGGCATCTCATGCCCGTCGCCCTTTATGCTCTCACCGTCGGTGCCTTCGGCATCGGCGTCACCGAATTCGTCATCATGGGCCTGCTTCTGCAGGTCTCCGCCGATCTCGGTATCAGCGTCCCGCTCGCCGGCTTATTGATGACCGGCTATGCGCTCGGCGTCTTCGTCGGCGCGCCCGTGCTGACGATCGCGACCCGCTCCCTGCCGCGCAAGACGACGCTGCTCGTGCTGATGGCGATCTTCACCCTCGGCAATCTCGCGGCGGCGCTCAGCCCCAGCTTCGGCTGGCTGATGGCGGCGCGCATCGTCACGGCTTTGGCGCACGGCACCTTCTTCGGCGTCGGCTCGCTCGTCGCGACCAGTCTCGTCGCGCCGGAGCGCAAGGCTTCGGCCATTGCCCTCATGTTCACCGGCCTGACGCTCGCGACCCTGCTCGGCGTGCCCTTCGGTTCCTGGCTCGGCCTCGCCTTCGGCTGGCGCTCGACTTTCTGGGCGGTGACCGCGATCGGCCTGGTTGCTCTCGTCGTCCTCGCCGTGTTCGTCCCGGCCGATCGGGAGCGCGTCGTTCCCGGCTCGCTCGCCGAGGAGTTCAAGGTGCTGGCGCGGCCGCAGGTTCAGCTCGGCCTGATCATGACGGTGCTCGGCTTCGGCGGCATCTTCGCGGTCTTCACCTTCATCCAGCCGATCCTGGTCCAGCTCGCCGGCTTCAGCGAGGCTGCGGTCTCGCCGATCCTGCTCGTCTTCGGCGGCGGCCTCGTCGTCGGCAACCTGCTCGGCGGGCGCTGGGCCGATCGCAAGCTTGCGCCGGCGCTGATCGGCTCGGTTGCGCTGTTGACCGTCGCGATGTTCGCCTCGGGCTTCGCTTTCCACAGCCAGATCGGCGCCGTGATCGCCGCTTTCGTGCTCGGCGCTGCTGCTTTCGCTACGGTCGCGCCGTTGCAGATGTGGGTGCTCCAGCAGGCGGGTGGCGCGGGGCAGGGGCTGGCGTCCAGCCTGAACATCGCCGCCTTCAACCTCGGCAACGCCTTCGGAGCCTGGCTCGGCGGCGCGGTGATCACGCAGGGCCTCGGCTATGGCGCGATCGCGCCGGTCGCTGCCGTCGTGCCGTTGCTGGCGCTCGGCCTCGCCGTCTTCGCGGTCTCGCTGGAGCGCCGTGCGGCCCGCATCGTGCCGGCCTGCGCAACCTGAAACGCGCCGGCAAAGGCTCAATGAAAAAGCCCGCCGAACACGTCGTCCGGCGGGCTTTCTGCATTCAAGCTGGGATCAGCGTGGGGCGCGCTTGGCGAGGATGCGCTGCAAGGTGCGGCGATGCATGCCGAGGCGGCGCGCCGTCTCCGAGACATTGCGGCTGCAGAGTTCGTAGACGCGCTGGATATGCTCCCAGCGTACCCGGTCGGCCGACATCGGGTTTTCCGGCGGCTGCGGGCGGGCATCGCGCTGGGCGGCGAGCGCGGCATGGATTTCGTCGGCATCGGCCGGCTTGGCGAGGAAATCGAAGGCGCCGAGCTTCACGGCGCTGACGGCGGTCGCGATATTGCCGTAGCCGGTCAGGACCACGCCGCGCGCATCCGGGCGGCGTTCCTTCAGGCGGGCGATGACATCGAGCCCGTTACCGTCGCCGAGGCGCAGGTCGATAACGGCGAAGGCCGGTGCGGCCTCTTCCACGGCGGCAATGCCCGCCGCGACGCTGTCGGCGATGCGGACCGCATAGCCGCGGCCCTCCATGGCGCGGGCGAGGCGGGTCAGGAACGGCTTGTCGTCATCGACCAGCAGAAGGGACATGTCGGCGGCCGGGCCGGCCCTGTCGGTTTCGCTCGCTGCGTCCTGCATCGTCTTCTCCTTGCCGCTTCTCGGCGCGCTGCGGCGGCGCGCATTAGGGTTTCGCTTCGCTGGCAGGCGCCCTGCGGGGCCTGCTCAGCCAGGTTCATGTAAGGCCGATGCGCCCGGCTGGGTACCCCCATCGACAGGCAGATCGCCTTCGAAATCGTCGCGGGACCAGGTGATCCGGATCGAGGCGCCGCTGGCAGGCGCCGGCCGGTTCGAGAATTCCAGGGTCGCACCACCGCGTTCCAGCAGCGTCTTGGCGATGAAGAGACCGAGCCCGAGGCCGCCGCCGGCGCGGCCCTCGCCGGAGCCGCGCGAGAGATAGGGATCGCCCGCCCGCATCAGCACGTCCGGCGGGAAGCCCGGCCCGTCATCGGCGATCACCAGCACGACGTGACTGTGATTCCATTCGGCCGTGATGGCGACGGTCGAACGCGCGAAATCGACGGCATTGTCGACGATATTGCCGAGGCCGTAGATCATGCCGGGATTGCGGCGGCAGACCGGCTCCGGCTTGTCGCCGGTCATCGTGATCTCGAACGGCACGCCGAAGGGCCGCTGCGGCCCGGCGGTCTCCTCGATCAGCAGGCGCAAGGTGAGCTGGCCGAGCGGGCCGGCATCCTCGTCCTGAAGACTCGACAGCTTGCCGAGGATGCCGCGGCAACGTTCGACCTGCTCGCGGAGAAGCGCGATATCGTCCGCCATCTCACCATCGGGCGGAGCGAGGCGGGTCAATTCGCGCGCGACCAGAGCGATCGTGCCAAGCGGCGTGCCCAATTCATGTGCCGCCGCGGCGGCGAGCCCGTCGAGCTGCGACAGATGCTGCTCGCGCGCCAGCACCAGTTCGGTCGCGGCGAGCGCATCGGAGAGATCGCGCGCCTCCTTGGCGACGCGCCAGGCATAGATGCCGGTGAAGCCGAGGCCGAGCACGAGCGCGGCCCAGTTGCCGAGCTGGTAGAAGGCCGGCAGCACCGGCCGGTCGTCGCCGGCCCAGGGCAAGGGCATGTGATAGCGGCTGAGCAGGGTCGCGAGCCCCATCGCCAGCAGGCCGAGCACGAGGGTGCGTTGCGGCGGCAGGGCCGTGGCCGAGATCATCACCGGCGCCAGGAACAGGATCGCGAACGGGTTCTGCAGCCCGCCGGTCATGAACAGCAAAGCCGCGAGCTGGGCGATGTCGAAGCCGAGCAGGGCCGTCGCGGCCGTGTCATTGAGACGATGGCTCAGCGGAAAGCGGATGCGCAGCGCGATATTGAGCCAGGCGGAGACCGCGATGACGCTGAAGCACCAGCCGAAGGGAAGCGGAAAGCCGAGGCCGAAATGCACGCCGGCGACGGCAAGGCTTTGGCCCGCAATGGCGAGCCAACGCAGCCGGACCAGCGTATCGAGGCGCAAATGACGGCTGGAACGCGCCAGAACCGGGGCGGAAAGGTCCGGAAAGCTCACGTTTCGAGGGTCTCCCGCCCGCCGCTTTTCGACGGTTTTTCTGGCTTCATCCACATTGCAGGAAAATCTTAGCCTTTAGCCGGGTTGAATGAGAACAAAATCAACGTAAGGTGCGATGCTGCGTCGCATCATCGCATGTTGCGTCGCCGGAAGGACGATTAATCGTATGTACGGGGCTGCCATGTCGTTTGCCTACCATGCCTACGAAGCGGTTCACATGATGGTGAGCCCGGTGCGCGGGGTTTCGGATGCGATGCATCTGGCCTTCAAGAACCCGGCCAATCCGCTCACCTATACGCCGTTTGGCCGGACGGTCGCGGCGTCCTGCGAATTGTTCGAGCGCGTCACGCGACGCTACGGCAAGCCCGCTTTCGGCCTCGACGAAACCACGATCAACGGCGTCAAGGTCGCCGTGGAGGAGCGGGTCGTCTGGGAGCGCCCGTTCTGCAAGCTGGTTTATTTCGACCGCAAGATTCAGGCGAGCCGCCGCAAGCCGCAGCCGAAGGTGCTGCTGGTCGCGCCGATGTCCGGCCATTACGCCACGCTGCTGCGCGGCACGGTCGAGGCTTTCCTGCCCGGCCATGAGGTCTACATCACCGATTGGATCGATGCCCGCCTCGTGCCGCTGTCCGAGGGCCGCTTCGATCTCGACGATTACATCGATTACGTCATCGGCATGCTGCAGATGCTGGGGCCGGACACCCATGTCATGGCGATCTGCCAGCCGTCGGTGCCGGTCATTGCCGCGATCGCCCGCATGGAGGCCGAATCCGACCCCTGCGCGCCGCGCTCGATGACGCTGATGGGCGGCCCGATCGACACCCGCCGCTCGCCGACCGCCGTCAATCAGCTCGCGATGGAGCGTGGCACGGACTGGTTCCGCCGCAACTGCATCACTGTCGTGCCCTTCCCGAGCCTCGGCGCCTTCCGGCAAGTCTATCCCGGCTTCATGCAGCTCTCGGGCTTCATGGCGATGAACATGGACCGGCACGTCACCGCCCATTACGACATGTTCAAGCATCTCGTCAGCGGCGACGGCGATTCCGCCGAGAAGCATCGCGACTTCTACGACGAGTACCTGGCGGTGATGGACCTGACCGCCGAGTTCTATCTCCAGACCGTCGATACCGTCTTCGTGAAGCACTCCCTGCCCAAGGGCGAGATGATGCATCGCGACAAGCCGGTCGATCTCACCGCCATCCGCCGCGTCGCGCTGATGACGGTCGAGGGCGAGATGGACGACATCTCCGGCGTCGGCCAGACCAAGGCGGCGCATGATCTCTGCGTCAATATTCCCGACGACAAGCGCGTGCATTATCTCCAGCCGAAGGTCGGCCATTACGGCGTCTTCAACGGCTCGCGCTTCCGCTCCGAGATCCAGCCGCGCATCTCCGACTTCATGGTCAGCCTCGACATGGAAGCGGCCAAGGAGCGTCGCGACGACAGCGCCAAGGAGCAGCGCAAGGCGCTCAAGATCGCGGGCTAACGGCCACTTTCCAGTCGCCCGCGAATCCCGCACAATCGCGGGCGATGCGCATCTCCCTGTTCAGGCGCCAGCCGGACCCCGACCGGATTGAGGTCGTGCATGCCGGCGCGCGCTATGCCGTTCTGGTCAAGCGTCGCGCCGCTGCGCGGCGGATGACGCTGCGCGTCTCGCAGGCGACCGGCGAGATCACTCTGACCTTGCCCGAGCGCGCCGATTTCGCCGCTGGCCGCACCTTCGCCGAGAACCATGGCGGCTGGATCGCCGCGCGTATGGCCAAGCGCCCGCGCCCGGTGCCCTTCGAGCCCGGCCAGAGCATACCGCTACGCGGCGTGCCGCATCGCATCGTGCACTGGTCCAAGGCGCGCGGGCTGACGCAGGCGACGCGCGATGCTGAGGGCGTTCCGGTGATCGCGGTGGCCGGCGATGCCGCGCATGTCTCGCGCCGGGTCAAGGATTTCCTGCGGAAGCTCGCGCTCGAGGATATCGAGAAGGCGGTGCGCCGCCACACCGCGACGCTCGGTATCCCCGCCCGCAAGATCACCATCCGCGACACGACCAGCCGCTGGGGCTCCTGCTCCTCTCAAAGGGATCTCAGCTTCTCATGGCGGCTGATCCTGGCGCCGTCCCCGGTGCTCGACTATCTCGCGGCCCATGAGGTGGCGCATCTCAAGGAGATGAACCACTCGCATCGCTTCTGGGCGCTGACCCACAAGCTCTGTCCGGGTACCGAGGAGGCGGAGGCTTGGTTGAAGCGCCATGGCGCCAGCCTGCACGGCTATGGTTAAGAGCCCCTAACACAACTCGGAGGGGTCTCGACGCCGGCAATTCGTCCGCTCCGCCAGGAGCGGGGTGAGGCCGATACCGTTGGTATCGGCAAGCGCCGCGACGCCGCGGGCGGTCGAATTCCCGGCGCCGGAGGTGGGTTTTGGAGGGCCGCCTGCGGCGTCGGAACGACTTGCCGATATCGATGGATATCGGCTGCGCGCTTCTCCTGGCATTCGGCTCCTACAAAACCCATCGAGACCCCTCCGAGTTGTGTTAGGGGCTCTGATCCGGAAGCGCTGCCGCAATTCCGCCGTTAACCACTTTCTGAAGCCTGCCCCCGCACACTGAAGGCCGATTCGCTTTCAGCGTGAGTATGCCTATGGGTCAGGTCATTGCGTTCCGCCTTCCGCAACAGCCGGTAGCCGCTGCCGAACCGGCACTCGGGCTGATGTCGGCCGTCGATTTCGCCCTGCGCGATCTCGCCGAGATTCTCCCCCATATCGCGCTCGATTCGGCGCGCCAGCAGGCCGAGGCCTGCCGCGCCATGCTGGCGCAGGCGTTCGACGCCGAGATCGAGGCCGAACTCGGGAACTAGAGCATTTTCGAGCGAAGTGGGCACCGGTTCGCGTGAAGAAAATGCGATAAACAAGAATTCAGGGCCTTTCGCGATTTCGGAGAAATTGGGAAAGGCCCTGATCTCGCGCTCGCGCATGCCGCCCCCGGCGATGACGCGGGTTGCCGAAGCGGCTGAAGTGTCGAACCTTTCCGGGCAAGAGCCGGTGATCCGCCGGCCGGCAGAGCGCCCGGGAGGCTTCATCCGTGTTCCCCACCAACAGCGATATGGTCGATCTCGTCGATCTCCGGCATCGGCTGCATCGCAGGCCTGAAATCTCGGGCGAGGAGCGCGAGACCGCCGCGACCATCGTCGAATTCCTGAAGCCGACCGGCCCGGACCGCATCGTCACCGAACTCGGCGGCCATGGCGTCGCGGCGATCTACGAAGGCGCCGAACCCGGCCCGACCGTGCTGATCCGCGCCGAACTCGACGCGCTGCCGATCGAAGAGCTTTCCGACAGCGACCATCGCTCCGAAATCCCCGGCAAGGGCCATCTCTGCGGCCATGACGGGCACATGACCATCCTCGCGGGCCTCGCCCGCGGCCTGCAGCGCAATCCGCCGCAGAAGGGCCGCGCCATCCTGCTATTCCAGCCGGCGGAAGAGACCGGCGCCGGCGCCGCTGCCGTGATGGCCGATCCGAAATTCGAGGAGATCGTCCCGGATTACGCCTTCTCGCTGCATAACCGCCCCGGCGTTCCCGTCGGCCATGCCCGCATTTCGGAAGGGGCCGCCAACTGCGCCTCGCGCGGCATCAAGATCATCCTGACCGGCGAGACCTCGCATGCCTCGACGCCGGAGCATGGCCGCTCGCCCGCTCCGGCCATCGCGACGCTGATCCCCGCTTTGACCGCGCTGGGACCGGGCGGCCCGCTCGATGCCAATTTCCGGCTGGTCACCGTGACCCATGTCGAGATCGGCGAGCAGGCCTTCGGCATCGCGCCGGGCCATGGCGAGCTCTGGGCGACTTTGCGCACCGTCAACGATGCGCAGATGGGGGCGCTCTGCGAAGCCGCCGAGAAGCTCGCGCGCGAGGCTGCCGAGGCTGGCCGTCTGACCGTCGAGATCAGCTATCACGACATCTTCCACCACTGCGAGAACGAGCCGGAAGCCGTTGCGATGCTGCGCCGGGCGATGGACGAGGAGAAGGTGCCGCATGGCCCGACGCCGCCCTCGCGCGGCTCGGAGGATTTCGGCCTGTTCGGGCGCCGCTCCAAATCGGCGATGTTCCTGCTCGGCTCGGGCGAGACGGCCCATCTGCACAATCCGGATTTCGACTTCCCGGACGATGCGATCGGTCCCGGCGCGCGCGTCTTCATGCGGGCCCTGCGCAACCTCCTCGGCGAAGCCCGCCCGCAGGGTTGAGGGAACAGGACATGGCTCTGGACTGGACCCGCGCTGCGTCCCGTGCGCAGGAGATCGCCGCGAACTGGCAGAATGCGGCGGGGCCGGGCGGCGCCGTCGTGCTCTTCGATCGCGATGGCGTGCGCGAGGCCTTTGCCGGTGGCCTCGCCAGCATTGAATATGGCGTGCCTTTCGCGCCGCAGACGCCGAACCGCTTCGCTTCGATCAGCAAGCATATCCTCGCGATCGCCTTGCTGCGGGCCGGCATCCCGCTCGATGCGCCGCTTGGTCGCTGGCTGAAGGAATTGCCGGCGCCGCTCGCGGCTGTCGAACTCGGCCGCGCGCTCGACATGACCGGCGCCCTGCCGGACATGATGGAGGCCTTCTGGCACCAAGGCGTGCCCTTCACCGCGACCTTGAGCGCGGAGGAGGTTTTCGCGTTCGCTTGCAGCCTGCCCTCGCTCAATGCCGAGCCCGGCACCGAGATGGCCTATTCCAATACCGGCTGGCGGCTGGGGCAGCGCATCCTCGAGCAGGTCACGGGCAAGCCCTACAAGGAAACGGTCGCGGAACTCTCCGGCGAATTGGGTGCCGCCTTCCGTTTGCCTTATGACGGCTCGGAAATCGTTCCCGGCCTCGCCACCGGCTACTGGAACGATGGCTCAGCCTGGCGGCGCGGCCATAACGGCCCACATTTCTCGGCCTCGGGCGGAATCGTGGGTTCCGCCGCCGATCTTGCCGGCTGGGCCTCGGCCCTGCTGGCCGGCCGCGGCCCGCTCGCCGGCATGCTGGAGCGCCTGACGTCGCCGCGCCATTTCGCCGATGGCACCGAAAGCGTCTACCGATTGGGCCTGGTCTGCAGCCGGCTGGGCGAGACTGGGATCGTCGGCCATGGCGGCTCGCTCGCCGGCTATCGCAACCATTTCTGGATGTCGCCGGCCCATGGCGTCGGCGTCGTCGTGCTGTCCAATCGCGAGGAAGAGGCGCTCTGGCCGGCCCTGACGGTACTGGCGGCCCTGCTCGGGCAGGACCTGCCTACGATCGCGAACGCGCCCGTTGGCTTGTTTGCCAGCGATGAAGGGCCGTTCTGGGCCGAGCTCGCCACGGATTCGATCAGCTTCATGGGTGGTTTCGAGCGCCTCGTGACGGATGGCGATGGCGGCATGCGCAGCCTGCCGGCCTATCTCGACATCCGCCTGAAGCGGGAAGGAGAGGATCGCCTCACCGGACTGATCGGTGGCGTCAAGCGATCGCTCGCGCGCGTGCCGGCCGATACCCCGCTCGATGCGCGGTTGGTCGGGCGCTGGCGTGACCCACGCTTCGGTACGCAGATCGAGATCCGGGCCGATGGCACGGCGCTGATGCCCTGGCCTGCTGGCGGGACGGTCTCACGCCTGACGCCTCTGCCGAACGGCCGTGCGCTCGCGGATCACTTGCACGGCCCCTGGCGCGCGCGGCCCTGCCTCTGGCTCGATGCGGAAGGCAGCTTGCGGGTTGCCGGCCACCGGGCAAGAATTTTGCAAATGCAACGCGCCGGCTGAGGCGGCTCCGCAGAGGGGCGGTGCCGCAGGGCCGGTGACGAAGGAGGAGAACGCCTGATGCAACTGTCCCGTTTCACCGCCGCGCTGCTGCTGTCGGCGGCCGCGTTCCTGCCGCTTCCGGCATTGGCGCAGTCGCAGCCGGCTTCGAGCCGCGTCCTGCGCGTCGCGCCGCATGCGGATTTGAAGACGCTCGATCCGGTCGCCGCCTCCATCGTCATCACCCGCATGCACGGGCTGATGATCTACGAGACGCTCTTCGCCTGGGATTCGAACCTCCAGCCGAAGCCGCAGATGGTCGAGAGCTTCGAGACCTCGCCGGACAAGCTGACCTGGACCTTCAAGCTCCGCCCCGGCCTGAAATTCCATGATGGCCAGCCGGTCACGACGAAGGACGTCATCGCCTCGCTCGCCCGCTGGATGAAGCGCGACACCATCGGCGGCAAGCTCGCCGAATATACCGATGGGATGGAGGTGGTGGACGACGCCACCTTCCGCCTCAAGCTGAAGCGGCCGATGGCGCTGGTGCCTTTCGCGCTGGGTTCCGCCGTCGGCCAGATCCCAGTGATCATGCGCGAGTCCGACGCCAAGTCCGATCCGATGAGGCCGATCACCGAGACGATCGGCTCCGGCCCGTTCAAGTTCAATCGCGAGGACTGGCGCAGCGGTTCGAAGGTCGTCTACGACCGCAATCCCGATTACGTCCCGCGTTCGGAGCCGGCTGACGGGCTCGCCGGCGGGCGCGTCGTCAAGGTCGATCGCGTCGAATGGCAGATCATGCCGGATGCGGCGACCGCTGCCGCGGCGCTCCAGACCGGCGAGATCGATATCTGGGAGCAGCCGAGCCAGGACCTGATCCCGGTCATCTCGACCAACAAGCAGGTCAAGGTCGATCGCTATTCCAATCTTGCCAATCAGGTCATGCTGCGGCCGAACCATCTCCACCCGCCCTTCGACAACCCGAAGGCCAGGCTCGCCTTGGCCTATGCGACCGAGCAGGCTGATTTTCTCGCGGCCGGCTTCGGCGACGAGGAATGGTGGAAGCGCTGCAACGCCTATTTCATCTGCGGCGGTCCCAACGGCATCGAGACCGGGAGCGAGGGCTATGCCAAGCCCAATCTCGACAAGGCGCGCGAGCTCCTGAAGGAGAGCGGCTACAAGGGCGAGAAGCTCGTACTCTCGACCAGCAACGACATCGCCCCGATCGGCCGCATGGCCGAGGTCGCGGCGGCTTCGCTGAAGAAGGTCGGCTTCAATGTCGATGTCCAGTTCGCCGACTGGGGTGCCGTCACCACGCGCCAGCAGAACAAGAGCACGCCGGATCAGGGCGGCTGGAACCTCTTCGTCACCTATGCCTCGGGCGCGACCATGCAGTCGCCCCTGACCAATATCGGCACCAACATGGCCTGCGAGCGCGCCTGGGCCGGCTGGCCCTGCGATGCCGAGGCCGAGAAATTGCGCGGCGCCTTCGTCGATGCGCCCGACGATGCCAGCCGCAAGGTCGCGCTGGAGACCTTGCATAAGCGCCTGACCGAGATGCAGCCCTATCGCGTGCTCGGCCAGTTCGACCAGCCCTATGCCCGGCGCACCAATATTGCCGGCGTGCTGGCGGCCCCGGTCATGCTGTTCTGGAACATCGAGAAGAAGTGACGCGCTAGAGCGTCGCCCGCCACACGAAATCGCGGCTCTCGCCCGGCGCCAATCTGAGGATGCCGGGCTTGTCCGCGATTTCGCCCTGCCAGCCGGCCGGACTCGCCATGCCGTACCAGGGCTCGATGCACAGGAACGGCGCGCCTGATGGCTTCGACCAGATGCCGAGATCCTTGTAGCCCTCCCAGCTCACGGTCAGGGCGCGGTTCTCGCGCCCTGACGCGTCCAACGCCGCGAAGCGCACCGAGCTGTTGGCGGTATCGGGGATCACGATCGCATCGTTGACGAAGAGGCGCTCGTCGAGATCGAGCTCCTTGCCCGTAAAGGGCAGGGGTATCGGCGCGGTCAGCAAGCCGGCTTCGACGCCGAGGCCCAGACCTGGCTCCACCTGCGGGAAGGTCAGGCGATGCGCCTGTTTCGCGGCGCCCTCGGTCAGCGGCCAGAGAAAGGCCGGATGCGCGCCGACACCGCAGATCAGGGGCACCTCGGCTGGATTGCTGACCCGCGAGGTCACGGTCAGCGTGTCGCTTGCGACAGCGTAGATCATCTGCAGCACGAACCTGAACGGGTAGATCGCCAGCGTCTCCGGGCTCTCCCGCAGCTCCAGCACGGCTCGATCCGCGCTGCGCTCGATCCATGTGAACAGGCTGTCGCGGGCGAAGCCATGCTGGGTCAGGCGGTAGGAGCGTCCTTGATGGATCAGCGTGTCGTCGGTCAGGCGCCCGACCATCGGGAACAGCACCGGCGCATGGCGCGGCCATTCCGGCCCGCCGTTCCAGAGCGCCGGCCCGTTCGCATCGGACAGCGCGATCAACTCGCCGCCTTGGGCCCGCACCGTCGCGCGCAGCCGGTCGGAGGCAATCGCATGGGTCTCGCTCATCATCGTCTCCGTCGGCGGCTCTTCCCCGGATAGCCGATCGGTCCCTGCGAAATCCACCGCGTCGAATGCCGGTCCGATATGACATGCGTTTCACGCACGAATAGTCGCCTTGATCGCGATGGTCATGCGAAGGAGGTACTTCGCCATCAGGTAATCAAAATCAGCAAAGCTTTGCAGAAACTGGCCTTTCTAGAGAATTCCCGTTCCTTGACGGGCAGGCCTGTGATGCCGATCCTGCCGACACCATCGCGCGGCTTTCGCCGCCGCAAGCCACGCCGTCAGGACCATCGATGACCGCTACCACCAATAGCCGCACTGCCGACCACGCCATCGACCCGCTCTTCCTGGAGCGCTGGTCGCCGCGCGCCTTCACCGACGAGATCATCTCCGAGGGCGAGTTGGAGGTGCTGTTCGAGGCGGCCCGCTGGGCCCCGTCCTCCTACAATTCGCAGCCCTGGCGCTTCATCTATGCCCGGCGCGGCACCGATCATTGGCCGGCGCTGCTCGGCCTGCTCGGCGAGTTCAACCAGTCCTGGGCGAAGAATGCCGCCGCGCTCGTCTTCGTGGTCTCCAAGGAGACGATGGCGGTTCCGGGCAAGGCCGAGGAGGTGCCGTCCTATACCCATTCCTTCGATGCCGGCGCCGCCTGGGCCAATCTCGCTCTGCAGGCGGTGCGTATCGGCTGGCAGGCGCATGGCATGGCCGGCTTCGACCATGCGCGGGCGCCGCAGGCGCTGAAGCTGCCGGCCGGCTATCGCGTCGAGGCCGCCGTCGCCATCGGCAAGCCCGGCGACAAGGCGCAGTTGCCGGAGGCCTTGCAGGCGCGCGAGACGCCGAGCCAGCGCAACCCGATCGGCGCCACCGTCTTCGAAGGCGTCTTCTCCGGTTGAGCGATGGCCTCTTGCAGCGGGGCGCGTTTCGCGCGATCCCGCTGTATCCGCCGAAGGAGGCAAGCCTTGCTGATCACCCGCCGCCAGTTCGCCGCCGGTTCGCTTGCCGCGCCCGCCATCCTGAAGGGCAGCTTGGCCTCCGCCGCCGGCCGACCCCTGACCGTCGCCTCGCTGCTGGGCGAGGACAAGCCGGAGACGAAGATCTGGCGGCGCATCGCCGATATCCTCAACCATACAGCGCCCGGCCGCTTCGATCTGCGGATCGTGCCCAATGCCGCGCTGGGCGGCGAGAAGGAGGTGGCTGAGGGCCTGCGGCTCGGCTCGATCCAGGCGGCGCTGTCGACCGTGTCCTCGCTCTCGGCCTGGGTTCCGGCCGGGCAGATCCTCGACTTGCCCTTCCTGTTCCGCGACCGGGGTCATCTGGCGCGGACATTGGCCGGGCCGCTGGGTGACGCGCTGAAGGAGCTCTATCAGGCGCAGGGCTTCGTCGTGCCCGGCTTCATCAATTACGGCGCGCGCCATCTCCTGGCGAAGGAGCCGCTCACCACCCCCGCCTCGGTCAGGGGCAAGCGCATCCGCGTCATCCAGAGCCCGCTTCATACCGCGCTCTGGTCGAGCTTCGGCGCTCATCCGACCCCGATCCCGATTCCGGAAACCTACAACGCTCTCAAGACCGGCGTGGTCGACTGCATGGACCTGACCAAGTCGGCCTATGTCGGCTTCCGCCTGCACGAGGTCGTGCCGGTGCTAATCGAAACCGGTCATATCTGGGCGAGCGGCGTCGTGATGTTCGCCGCACCCTTCTGGAAAGGCTTGGCGCCGCAGGATCGTGAGGCGCTGACGGCCGCCGTGACCGAGGGCATCGCCTATTTCGACGAGCTGATGCTGGCCGATGAGGAAGCCTCGATGGCGCGGGCCCAGGCCGAGGGCGGCAGGGTCGTGCCGGCCGAGGATCGTCCGGGCTGGCAAGACGGCGCGCGCAGGGTCTGGGAAAGCTTCGCGCCGCAGCTCGGCGGCATGTCGGGCATCGAGGCTATCGCGCAGAGCCGCTGAGAGCAGGATCGGGAACCAAATTCATGCCGCTTTCGATCGACCATATCGTCATTGCTGTCGCCGATCTCGACGCGGCTGTCCGTGATTACACGGCGCTCGGCTTCACCGTTCTGCCCGGCGGCGAGCATCCGCGCGGCTCGCGCAATGCGCTGGTCGTGTTCGCGGACGGCGCCTATCTTGAGATCATCGCCTTCCCCCGCCCGCTGCCGGAATACCGCTGGTGGCAGGTGCTGGACCGTGCCGGCCCCGGCCTCGTCGACTATGCCGTGCTGCCGGATGATCTCGATGCCGATCTCGCCCGTGCGCGGACCGCCGGCATCGTCATGGACGGCCCGATCGACGGCGGCCGGCTCCAGCCGGACGGCACGCGCATCGCCTGGCGCTCGGCCCGCCCGCCCGAGCCCGACATCCCCTTCCTCTGCACCGATGTCACGGAGCGCAGCCTGCGCGTTCCCGAGGGACCCGGCCGTCGCCATGCCAATGGCGTGACCGGAGTCGCCGGCGTCACCGTGGCCGTGCAGGACCTCGCGACGTCTGTTGCCCGCTATCACGCCCTGCTCGGGCGCGAGCCGGCCGCTATCGGCGGCATTCCCGGCCTCGGCTTTGGGCTCGCGCAGTTCCGCATCGGCCGGCAGACGCTGTCCCTGACCGAGCCGCGTGGCCCGGCCGCGGCCAGCATCAGTGAGCATCTCGTCCGCCGCGGGCAGGGCGCCCATGCCATCTCCTTCTACGGTCCCGACGATGCCCACCTGGACGACGGGCTCGCCCATGGCGCCCGCCTGGAAATCATCCGCGACCTCTAGCCGCTGGCGGCGTCATGATGCGGTCACGCATGCAGGCGAGAGTGACCCGTTACCTTAAAATAGTTATATTTACGCAGTAATAACAAGAGCTTGCATCGAATCGTCGGCGCGCCTATCTCTCCCTCGCGATCAGTGAATCAGCCGACGGAGAAACCGAATGGGTGGCGTCACCGAGGTCGATGTCGCAGCCGCGATCGGCCGCATCGACGAGATCATCATCCGCGAGATCGTCCGCACCGGGGCGAGCCGGCCGGAACTGCGCCGGGCGCTCGCGCTGGCCAAGGGGCCGGGCGATCTCGACGCCGATGCGGCCCTGCCGCCGCGCATGCAGCGCCTTGTCGACCTGCTTGCCGTGACCTTGCCCGAGCAGGGGCCCAAACCCTTGCAAGGGCCACAGCGCCGCCGCCATGCCGCCATCAAGGGCATCGAACGTGCAGCCTGATCAGGGGAGCGCTGAATCGCAGGAGACCGCCAGGGCCGAGATTCGGGAGGCGGTCATGACAGCTTTTTGTGCCGCGCTCCACGATACTCGCCTGCCGCCGCTCGCCCTGCTCGAACTCGCGGCGGCGGCGGTCGGCTCGGTCTACAGAGAGGTGGCGGATGCTCATTGCGGTGACCAGCCATGCCCTTGCGGCTGGCATCCGCGCCTCCAGGCGGATCTGGAGGCGCTTCAGGCGGCGCTGGCGCTGAACGCGACGCCGGCGCTACAGGCTGATCTCGCCCGGATGGCCGTGCTCGGCCGGGCCTGATCTCGCATTCCGCTCACAGGGCATGCTAAGCCGCCGCAAACCGGCGGAGCGGCATGCGCAACATCCTCATCATCGGCATCGGGGCCGGCAATCCCGATCACATGACGGTCGAGGCGATCGAGGCGCTGAACCGCGCCGATATCCTGTTCATTCCCGACAAGGGCGAGGAGAAGGCCGCGCTCCGGGCCCTGCGCGAGGCGATCTGCGCCCGCTTCATCCGCAAGCCCGGCTACCGCACGGTTCCCGTCGAAATCCCGCGCCGCGCCGAAGCCGGCAGTGACTATCATGGCGTTGTCGACGACTGGCACGAGCGCATCGCCGCGGGCTACCACGCCTTGTTCGAAGCCGAATTGCAGGACGGGCAGACCGGTGCGCTTTTGGTCTGGGGCGATCCGGCGCTCTACGATTCCACCTTGCGCATCATGGAGCGCGTCGCCGCTTCCGGTCTCGATCTCGACTGGCAGGTCTATCCCGGCATCAGCAGCGTTCAGGTACTGGCCGCGCGCCACCGCATTCCGCTCAACACGATCGGCGCGCCGATCCTGATCACCACGGGCCGTCGGCTGTCGGCTGGCTTTCCGGCCGATCAGGACAGCGTCGTCGTCATGCTCGACGGCGAGCAGAGCTTCACGAAGGTCGACCCCGCCGGGCTCGACATCTACTGGGGCGCCTATCTTGGCACGCCCGACGAAATCCTGCGCGGCGGCCCGCTGACCGAACTCTCCGCCGAGATCGCCGAGGTCAGGGCGCAGGCCCGCGCCCGGCATGGCTGGATCATGGATACCTATCTGCTGCGTCGCCGCCCGGCTTGACGCCGTCGCCTGCATCCGCCATCGCTCGCCCCGATCTTTCTGGAAGCGCCGGAGCCACCTGATGTCCCTCGCCGATCTCAACCAGACCATCGACGCCGCCTGGGAAAGCCGGGCCGAGATCGGCGTCCAGACCAAAGGCGCCGTCCGCGAAGCCGTCGAGCAGGCGATCGAGATGCTCGATGCCGGCCAGGTCCGTGTCGCCGAGAAGCAGGGTGCCGACTGGGTCGTGCATCAATGGCTCAAGAAGGCGGTGCTGCTCTCCTTCCGCCTGACCGACAACGTCATCATGGCGAATGGTCCGGGCGAGGCCGTGTTCTGGGACAAGGTGCCCTCGAAGTTCGAGGGCTGGGGCGAGAACCGTTTCCGCGCCGCCGGCTTCCGTGTTGTGCCGCCGGCTGCGGCGCGCAAGGGCTCCTTCATCGCGTCCGGCGTCGTGCTGATGCCGTCCTTCGTCAATATCGGCGCCTATGTCGACACGGGCACCATGGTCGACACCTGGGCGACGGTCGGTTCCTGCGCCCAGATCGGCAAGAATGTGCATCTCTCGGGCGGCGTCGGCATCGGCGGCGTGCTCGAGCCGCTGCAGGCCAACCCGACCATCATCGAGGATAACTGCTTCATTGGCGCCCGCTCCGAGGTGGTCGAGGGCGTGATCGTCGGCGAGGGCTCGGTGCTCTCGATGGGCGTCTTCATCTCGGCCTCGACCAAGATCGTCGACCGCGCCACCGGCCAGGTCCATGTCGGCAAGGTGCCGCCCTATTCGGTCGTGGTGCCGGGCTCGCTGCCGGGCAAGCCCTTCCCGGACGGCACGCCGGGCCCGGCGCTCTCCTGCGCCGTCATCGTCAAGACGGTCGACGCGCAGACGCGCTCCAAGACCGGCATCAACGAGCTGCTGCGGGACTGATTATTCCAGCCGTCATTCTCGGGTGCGCGCAGCGTGACCCGAGAATCTCTTTCAGGAGATGCTCGGGTCAAGCTCGGGCATGACGAATTTCATGGTCAACCGACCGGCGTCGGCGCGCCCGTGCCCTGCGGATAGGGTTCCGGCGGATTCTGCGTCGCCGGCTCCGCGCCATGCGCATCGGCCAGCGCGTCGCGCAGCTTCTGCTCCTGCGAACGGTCGAGCGAGGTCTTGAGCACGGTGCCGCCGGTGCCGCGGATCGCCTCCAGAACCTTGTCGCCGGTCACCTTGGTGACCAGCACGAACAACGCCGCATTGCCGGGCTGCAGGCTGCCGGCGAGATCCTTCATGAATGCGTCGTCGACGCCGTAATCGGTCAGCGCCCCGCCGAGCGCTCCGGAGGCTGCACCCAGAGCTGCGCCGAAGATCGGCATCAGGAAGATCGCGCCGATCAGCAGCCCCCAAAACGAGCCGGAGACCGCGCCCATCGCGGTCGTGTTCAAGAGCTGGTTCAGCTTCACCTTGCCGCCCTCGTGCATCACCGCGATCGCGGCATCGCCGATCTCGATCAGGTATTCCTTCTGCAGGCCGATCAGCTTCTGGCGCATCTCCTCGGCGCGAGCCTCGGTCGGATAGACGATGACGACGAGATCGGACATGGCGGAACTCCTGCTGCGGATGCTGGCCCGGACGGATCACGGGCTCATGGCAACGCGCGGGCTGACCGGCAGGTTCCGAGCCTCCTATTCGCCGCCGATCGCCTTGGCCGTCTCGACGGCACGGCCGCGCAGCGGCAGCTCCTCCATGCGTGCCAGCGACAACCAGGCGAGCGCGAAACCGAGGCTCGCCGCGCCGAAGACATAGCGGAACAGCACGACCATGGTCCCGCGATCGACGGTGCCGAGCTTCAGCGCCTCGGGCGAAAGCTGGGCGCCGGCCCCGCCGACGCCGCCGAGCACGATCGCGCCGAACACCGCGACGATCAGCGCTCCGCCGATCTGGCGGAAGAAATTGGCGACCGCCGTCACCGTGCCGAGCTGATGCGCCTGCACGGCGTTCTGGATCGACACCGTCGCGACGGGCAGCAGCGTGCCGAAGCCGATGCTGACGATCGCTAGGATGACGCAGAAGGGCAGGAGTGGAATCTGGCCGGAAAAGGCGGCAAGCACCGCAGTGCCGGCCATCGCGACGAACAGTCCGGCCAATGGCACGCGCTTGTAATGGGTGAGTTGCGACATCGCCCGGCCGGAGCTCGTCGCGCCGAGAACGGTGCCGCAGGTCAGCGGCAGCAGGCCGAGGCCGGAATGGGTGGCGCTCAGGCCCATCACCGTCTCGAAATAGAGCGGCAGGTAGATGGTCAGGCCGATGAAGGTGCCCATGCCGAAGCCGGCCGCGACCGTGCCGCGTCGCACGACGCGATTGCCGAAGAGGTCGAGCGGGATCAACGGCTCGGCCGCCCGGCGCAGCCGCCAGGCGAACAGCGCCCAGAGCAGCAGTGAGGCACCAACGAGCCCCGCAATCTGCGGCGATCGCCAGGGATAGGCGGTGCCGCCCCAGGACAGGGCGAGCAGCAGCGAGACCGTGCCCAGCGTCATCAGCACGGCGCCGAGCACGTCGAGCTTGTGCGGCCGCTCATGGCGCGGCAGCCGCTTCAGCGCCGCGCTCGACATCCAGTAGGCGCCGAGCCCGAGCGGCAGGTTGATCCAGAAGATCACCGACCAGTGCAGCTTCTCCGCGAGGAAGCCGCCGAGAACCGGGCCGAGCAGCGAGGAGGACATGAAGACGGTGGCGAAATAGACCTGATAGCGCCCGCGCTCCTTGGGCGGGACCATGTCGCCGACGATGGTCTGGGCGAGCGCGATCAGCCCGCCACCGCCGAGCCCCTGCACGAAGCGCGCGACGACGAGCAGCCAGAGCGACGGCGCCAAAGCGCAGGCGATCGAGCCGATCACGAAGACGACGATGCCGGCGAGCAGGGTCACGCGCCGGCCATGGATATCGGCGAGCTTGCCGTAGAGCGGCGTCACCGCGGTCGAGGCGAGCAGGTAGATCGTGACGATCCAGGAGAGATGCGTGACGTCGTTGAGCTCGCGCCCCATCGTCGGCAGGGCGGTTGCGACGATGGTCTGGTCGAGCGCGGCCAGGAACATCGCCAGCATGACGCCGATCAGGACCGAGCGGATATCCGCCGGGCTCATGGCTGCGGCCGGGGCGGGAGTGTCGAGCCGCTTGTCCATGGAATTACGATCTTACTTGCGTCTGGGGAATGGCGGGACGGTAACGGCACTGCGGGCCATGCGCCAGAGTCGCATTGATGGAGCGGCCCTGCGGCCTGGGCGGGGCGGGGACTATGGTCGGCCGAGGCTGCGCAGCGTGTCACGCAAGGTTTCCGGCGCGGCATCGGGCATCGCGGCCTCGATGACGGCGTGCGTCTCTTGCCAGATCGGCACGGCTGAGGCGAGCAGCGTCATCCCGGCCTCCGTCAGCGTCAGCAGTCGGCCGCGGCGATCGGCAGGGTCGACCGCGACAGTGACGAGTCCGCGCCGCTGCAATGGCTTCAAGGCGGCGGTGAGCGTCGTCCGGTCCATTGCGAGCAGGTCGGCCACCGGGCCGAGCGAGGCTGGCACCGGGCGGTTCAGCGCCATCATCAGCGAGAACTGGCCGTTGGTCAGCCCGACCGGGCGCAAGGCGTCGTCGAAGCGGCGCGCCAGCACCCGCGCCGCGCGCTGCACATGCAGGCACAGGCAATGGTCGCGCACATGCAGCGTCGTCGCGAAGGGAACGATCTGTTTACCGTCCATCTCATCTGCATGTTGACTGCCGCTGGGCAAGTCAAGCGACGCGCGGCCCGAAGATGCCGCGCCTGTTGACGCAGGCGGCTCCTTGAAGCGCTATGCTCTTCTCTTGGACGGACACGAAGAGGAAGGCCGCTCATGCCGCTGCTCAGCGCCGGGAACGCCATGCTGGTTGTCATCGACTTCCAGGCGAAGCTGATGCCCGCGATCCATGACGGCGAGAAAGTGCTGCTCAATGCCGGGCGTCTTGCGGAGGCGGCGCGCCTGCTCGATGTCCCCGCCGTCCTGACCGAGCAATATCCGCGCGGCCTTGGCACGACGGTGCCGGAATTGGCTGGCGTTGCTCCGGCCGTGACCAAGATGAGCTTCGACGCCTGCGGCGAGCCCGCTTTCCTCGAAGCCGTGGCGGGGGATCGCGAACTGGTGGTCTGCGGTTGCGAGGCGCATGTCTGCGTCGGCCAGACGGTTTTGACCTTGCTGGAGCATCGCCGCCGGGTCGTCGTGGTCGCCGATGCGATCGGCTCGCGCGTGCCGCAATCGCGCGAGATCGCGTTGCAGCGCATGGCGAGCCACGGCGCCGAGATCGTCACCACCGAGATGGTGCTGTTCGAGTGGCTGCGGAGCGCCGAGCATCCGCAGTTCCGGACGGTCTCGAAGCTGATCCGTTAGATCGAAGCCGCTCTCAGAGCGGCTTCTTGATCGCCTTGGCGATGACGCCGACGATGCCTTCGCGGAAGAGCAGGACGCAGAGCACGAAGATCACGCCCTGGACGACGGTGACCCAGGCGCCGAGCGTCGCGAGATAGTTCTGCATCGCGACGATGACGATGGCGCCGACGATCGGCCCGAAGACGGTGCCGAGCCCGCCGACCAGCGTCATCAGCACGACCTCGCCGGACATCGTCCAGTAGA
This sequence comes from Allobosea sp. FW305-C-101, assembly GCF_058783685.1. Classification (NCBI taxonomy): domain Bacteria; kingdom Pseudomonadati; phylum Pseudomonadota; class Alphaproteobacteria; order Hyphomicrobiales; family Alloboseaceae; genus Allobosea; species Allobosea sp. FW305-C-101. Next base: position 45,900 of record NZ_JBYSYT010000006.1, read on the forward strand.
CGTCGGTGAGCGAGGCGAGCTGGAAGACGATCGCCTTGGTCGCGCCGGCAAGGCCCGCCAGCGTCGCCGAGAGCACGAAGACCATCAGCTTGTACTGGTTGGCGCGATAGCCGAGCGAGATGGCGCGGGGCTCATTGTCGCGGATCGCCTTGCAGACCTGGCCGAAGGGCGAGTGGATGACGCGGTAGATCAGCAGGAGCCCACCCAGGAAGATGGCGGCGACGAGCCAGTAGAGCGCGCGGTCGTCGGCGAGGCTGATCAGGCCGAGGAACTTGCCGCGCGGCACGGCCTGGATGCCGTCCTCGCCGCCGGTGAAGCGCGGCGTCTGCAGCGAGAAGAAGAACACCATCTGGGCCAGCGCCAGCGTGATCATCGCGAAATAGATGCCCTGGCGGCGGATGGCGAGCGCGCCGAAGACGAGGCCGAGGACCGCGCTGACGGCGGTGCCGAGCAGGATCGCGAGCTCCGGCGTCAGGCCCCAGTGCTTGGCGGTATAGGCGCAGACATAGCTCGCCATGCCGAAATAGGCGGCGTGGCCAAAGGAGAGCAGGCCGCCATAGCCAAGCAGCAGGTTGAAGGCGAGCGCGAACAGCGCGAAGCACAGCACCTTCATCACGAAGACGGGGTAGGCGACGAAGGGCGCGACCACGAGCACCGCGGCGATGGCGATGAACAGGTTGCGGTGCAGGCGCGCCGTGCTGTCGTCGGTCTCGCTGAGGGCGAGGCCGCTGGCGGATGTGTCGGTCGAGGCAAGGTCGGTCATGTCTTCAGTCCTTGCTTGCGCGTCAGGCCGCGCGGCCGAACAGGCCGGCCGGCTTCACCAGCAGCACCAGCACCATGATCACGAAGATCACGGTCGCGGCGCCCTCCGGGTAGAATACCTTGGTCAGGCCCTCGATCAGGCCGAGCGAGAAGCCGGTGACGATGGCGCCCATGATCGAGCCCATGCCGCCGATCACGACGACCGCGAAGACGACGATGATCAGGTCGCCGCCCATGTTCGGGTTGACCGAGTAGATCGGCGCGGCGAGCACGCCGGCGAAGGCGGCGAGCGCAACGCCGAAGCCATAGGTCAGCGTCACCAGCAGCGGCACGTTGATGCCGAAGGCCTGGGTCAGGGTCGGGTTCTCGGTCGCGGCCCGCAGATAGGCGCCGAGCTTGGTCTTCTCGATCAGGAACCAGGTGCCCAGGCAGACGATGAGCGAGGCAACGATCACCCAGGCCCGGTAGTTGGGCAGGAACATGAAGCCGAGATTCTGGCCGCCGGTCAGCTGCGGCGGGATGGCATAGGGCAGGCCGGAGGAGCCGTACTGGTTGCGGAACACGCCCTGGATGATCAGCGCCAGGCCGAAGGTCAGCAGCAGGCCGTAGAGATGGTCGAGATGGGCGATGCGCTTCAGCAGCAATCGTTCCACCGCGACGCCGGTCGCGCCCACGATGATCGGCGCCAGCAGCAGCGCCGCCCAGTAGTTCAGGCCAAGATAGTTCAGGCACATCCAGGCGACGAAGGCGCCCATCATATACTGCGCGCCATGCGTGAAGTTGATGATGTTGAGCAGCCCGAAGATCACCGCCAGCCCGAGGCTGAGGATGGCGTAGAACGAGCCGTTGATCAGGCCGAGAAGGACCTGACCGAACAGCGCTTGCGGCGGGACTCCGAGAAGTTCGAACATGCGGGGCTCAGATCATCTGGTGGGTGGGCATTGGAACCTCTTCGTCATCCCGGCCAAGCGAAGCGCCGAGCCGGGATCCATCGTAGAGTTCCGGAGCCCTCCGATGGATCCCGGGTCGACCTGCGGTCGCCCGGGATGACGGCGGAGGACTTCTAGGCGGCGTTCAGCCGCGGCTTACTTGACGAGCGAGCAGCCGGTCTCGGCCAGCGGCTGGAAGGCCTGCTCGGCCGGCAGCACGGAGACCTGCTTGTAGTAGTCCCAGGGACCCTTCGACTCCGAGGGCTTCTTGACCTCGTAGAGATACATGTCGTGCATCTTGCGGCCGTTGGGGCGGATCGAGCCCTTGCCGAACAGCGGATCGTCCGTCGGCAGTTCCTTCATCTTGGCGACGACGGCGGCCGCATCCTTGCTCTTGGTCGCCTCGACCGCCTTGAGATAGTGCAGCAGCCCGGAATAGACGCCGGCCTGGACCATGGTCGGCTTCTTGCCGTTATTGAGCTTGGCGAAGCGGTCCGACCAGGCGCGGGTGCCGTCATCGCGATCCCAGTAGAACGACTCGGTCAGCACGAGGCCCTGCGCCGCCTGCAGGCCGAGCGAGTGCACGTCGGTGAGGAACACGAGCAGGCCCGCGAGCTTCTGGCCGCCGGCGACGATGCCGAACTCGCCCGCCTGCTTGATCGCGTTGGTGGTGTCGCTGCCGGCGTTCGCAAGGCCGATGACCTTGGCCTTGGAGGCCTGGGCCTGCAGCAGGAAGGACGAGAAGTCGGTGCCCGGGAACGGGGTGCGGACGGCGCCGACCACCTTGCCGCCGTTCTTGGTGACGGTGGCGCTGGCGTCGCGCTCCAGAGCATGGCCGAAGGCGTAGTCCGCGGTCATGAAGAACCAGCTGTCGCCGCCAGCCTTCACCATCGCGCCGCCCGTGCCCTGCGCCAGCGCGTAGGTGTCGTAGGTCCAGTGGATGGTGTTGGGGCTGCAGGCCTTGCCGGAGAGGTCCGAGGTGCCGGCGCCCGAGTTGATATGGACCTTGTTCTTCTCCTTGGTGATCTGGCTGACCGCCAGCGCGACCGAGGAGGTCGGCACGTCGAGGATCAGGTCGACGCCGTCCTGGTCGTACCACTGCCGGGTGATGGTCGAGCCGACATCGGGCTTGTTCTGGTGGTCGGCCGAAACGATCTCGACCTTGATGCCCTTCTCGGCCGCCTTGAAGTCCTCGACCGCCATGCGCGCCGCGATCACCGAGCCCTCGCCGGCGAGGTCGGCATAGAGGCCCGAGCGGTCGTTGAGCACGCCGGCCTTGACCGTGATCTGCTGCGCGAATGCAGGCGCCGCCATCAGGGTGGCGAGCGCCGTGGTCGCGAGAATCGTCTTCAGCTTCATGATCGTTCTCCCTCTGTCGATACCGGGCGAGCCGGTGCTGTTCTGGTGGATCGCGCTGCTTCAGACGCCGAGATAGCGATGCAGCTTGTCGATATTGGCGTCGAGTTCGGCATTCGGGATCATGTCGATCACCTTGCCTTGCTCGACCACATAGTGTCGGTCCGCGACCGTCTGGGCGAAGCGGAAGTTCTGCTCGACCAGGATGATGGTGAAGCCCTTTTGCTTGAGCATGCGGATGGTGGCACCGATCTGGTCGATAATGACGGGTGCGAGACCTTCGGTCGGCTCGTCGAGCAGCAGCAGGTTGGCGCCGGTGCGCAGGATGCGGCCGATCGCCAGCATCTGCTGCTCGCCGCCGGAGAGCTTGGTGCCCTGGCTCTTCAGCCGCTCCTTGAGGTTGGGGAAGAGCGTGAAGATCTGCTCGACCGGCAGGCCGCCCGGCTTCACCTGCGGCGGCAGCATCAGGTTCTCCTCGACCGAGAGGGTCGAGTAGATGCCCCGCTCCTCCGGCACGAAGCCGATGCCGAGCCTTGCGATCGAGCGCGAGGGCAGGGCGATCGTCTCCTTGCCCTCCAGCATGACCGAGCCCTTGCGCTTAGCCAGCACGCCCATGATCGATTTCAGCGTCGTGGTCTTGCCGGCGCCGTTGCGGCCGAGCAGCGTCACGACCTCGCCGGGGGCGACGTCGAAATCGATGCCATGAAGGACATGGCTCTCGCCATACCAGGCCTCGAGCCCGCGCACCTTGAGCAGAGCGGCGGTGCCGGCGGCAGCCACGGGGGGCTTCAGCGCTTCAGTGGTGGCCATGGCCGACTCCCGAGCCGATATAGGCCTCGACCACGCGCGGATCCTTCGAGACGGTGGCGTAGTCGCCCTCCGCCAGCACCTGGCCGCGCGCCAGCACGGTGATGCGGTCCGAGAGCGAGGCGACGACCGAGAGATTGTGCTCGACCATCAGGATGGTGCGGTTCTTCGAGACCTTGCGGATCAGCGCTTCGATGCGTTCGACATCCTCGCGGCCCATGCCGGCCATCGGCTCGTCGAGCAGCAGCATCTCGGGGTCGAGCGCCAGCGTCGTCGCGATCTCCAGCGCGCGCTTGCGGCCGTAGCTGAGCTCGCCCGCGGTCAGGCCGAGGAACGGGGTCAGGCCGACCGCATCGACCAGGGCCGCCGCTTCCGCGTCGAGCTCCTTCAGCGAGCGCTCCGAGCGCCAGAAATCGAACGAATCACCGCGCTTGCGCCGCTGCAGTGCGATGCGGACATTGGTCAGCACCGAGAGCTGCGGGAACACGGCGGAAATCTGGAAGGAGCGCACCAGCCCGAGCCTTGCGATCTCGGCCGGCTTCTCGCGGGTGATGTCGCGACCGTTATAGACGATCGCGCCGCGCGTCGGTGCGAGGAACTTGGTCAGCAGATTGAAGCAGGTCGTCTTGCCGGCGCCGTTCGGTCCGATCAGCGCGTGAATAGAGCCACGGCGCACGCTGAGGTCAACGCCGTTCACAGCTGTAAAGCCGGCAAATTCTTTTGTAAGACCTGATGTCGAAAGAATAGTATCCTCAGGCATGCCGGTTGCCAGCCTTCATCAGCTTTATCTTTCTTGCTTGTGCGGTTCCCCTTGCATGTCATGCTGCACCGCGCTCCGGGCATAAGTCAACGCTGGCGGGTTTCAAAGCGGTCTTGGCAGACGCGCTCTCATCCCTTCGTCTTATGCCGCTCGCCTCATGCGATTGAAGGACGCGGGCGCCCTCGTAACGCTTCACTGCTCGCGCTCGGGCGTGTGATCGCGGGAAAGGATTTGAACCCGCATTGCTGCTCGCGCGACGAAGAGACGTTCCGGTTTACCATCGGAGCGTGTTGCGGTAAAAAAGACGGCCATCTTTCGTCCATATTGCCGCCGTGTTTTTTGATCGTGCGCTGCGCCGACCGTTGCGGGCGGGCAGCCGATTGCCGAATTGGGGAGGTTGTCGTGAATTTCGCGTCTCTGGTTCCAGGGTTCCGTGCCCGAATGGCTGTCGCCTTTGCGCTGGTGCTCTCAGCGGTGGCGCTGGCCTCTCCCGGCTTTGCGGCCGTGCCCGAGCGGCGGGTCGCCCTCGTCATCGGCAACAGCGCCTATACGGCGGTGCCGCCGCTCGCCAATCCGCAGCGCGATGCCAAGGGCATTTCCGCCGCGTTGAAGCGCCTCGGCTTCGACGTGGTCGAGGGCTACGACCTCAAGATGGACGAGATGACGGGCATCGTGCGCGAGTTCGCGCAGAAGCTCGACGGTGCCAAGGCCGGTCTCGTCTATTATGCCGGCCACGGCATTGCCGTCGGCGACGAGAACTACCTCATCCCCGTCGACGCCTCGCTGCGCTCCGAAGCCGATCTCGATTTCCGGGCGGTGAACGTCCAGCTCGTGCTGCGCCAGATGCAGCGCGACGAGCGCGTCAACATCGTCATCCTCGACGCCTGCCGCGACAATCCCTTCGCTGCCCAGCTCGCCGCGAAGTCGCGCGCCGTCACCCGCGGCCTGACCGCGATCGAGACGCAGTCGGCCTCGGGCATCCTGATCGCCTTCGCCACCGATCCGCGTGCAACGGCGCTCGACGGCGAGCGTGACGGCAACAGCCCCTTCACCAGCGCGCTGCTCAAGCATATCGAGACGCCGGAAGTGTCGATCACCACGGTGATGGACCGCGTGCGCGCCGATGTCTGGGAGACCACGGGCAAGAAGCAGAAGCCCTGGACCAATTCCTCGATCATCGGCGAGTTCAAGATGAACCCGACGCTGAAGCTCGCCTCCGTCGATCCGGGCGTGGCTGCGACCAAGACCATCGACGCGGCCGTGCCGATGCCGGCGATGCCGGCCGCCCCGTCGCTCGATCGCGCCCAGATCGACATCAAGACCTGGGAAGTCGCAGAGCGCGGCAACTCGGCCGCCGATTACCGCGCCTATCTCGACGCCTTCCCGTCGGGCCAGTTCGCGACCTTCGCCCGCAACCGCCTCGCCAGCCTCGACGCGGCGAAGCCTGCGAGCGGTTTCCTCGCGACGCCTCCCGGCGTCAATGACGAGGCGCTCAAGAAGGAAATCGGCACGGCGCAGACCGAGACCGCGATGAAGCTGGACAATGCCGGCCGGCGCGAGGTGCAGACCCGCCTGCGCGTCAGCGGCTTCCAGCCCGGCAAGGCCGCGACGAATTTCGGCCCGAGTCAGCGCAAGGCGATCCAGGCCTGGCAGAAGTCGCGCAGCATCCCGGAGACCGGCTTCCTGACCGCGATGCAGGTCAGCGCGCTGCGCAGCCAGAGCGAGACCGCCTATCAGGCCGTCCTCGCCGAGGAGAAGGCTGCGGCCGAGAAGAAGCGCAGCACCAAGACGGCCGGCGAAGGCAAGGCCGCCACCCGCAACGTCAACTCCTTTGAGGGCGACGAGATGTATCGGCGCGACCTCGCCCGCGAGCGCGGCCAGGCCTACCAGGGTACGACCACGACGCCGCGCCGCGGCACGACCAGCACGGGCTATCAGGGCCGTGTCCGGACGCGTGAAGGCGACTCCGGTGACAGCGCTGGCGCCGCTATCTTTGGCGGCATCGTCGGCGGCGTGCTCGGTGGCGCGATCGGCGGCGGCTTCCGGCGCTGACGGATCGCTCTCCGTTCCCATGATCTGGAAGGCCGGCCCTCGGGCCGGCCTTTCTCGTTTCAGCCGTCACCAAGCTCTGGCTTGGCGCAGAGCCGTTTGAGCGCCGTGGCGAAGGTCCGCGCCGCAGGGCCGAGCGGCGCGTCCAGCCGGTGCCCGATATAGGCCTCGGCCGGAAGCCCACCGCGCCGACCGAGCACGCCCGTCTCGACACGCACCAGCCGGCCGCTGGCGAGGTCCTCCGCCGCGAGCCAGTTCGGCAGCCGGCCCCAGCCCAGCCCTGCCCGGATCATCGCATGCTTGATGTCCTGCCCGCCGACGCGGCAGGTCCACGGCGAGATCACGCCGATATCGCGCTGGTCGGTCAGCGGCGAGCGGTCGAACTGGACGATCTGGAGATGGTCGGCGAGCGCCGCTGCATCGAGCAGCCGCTCATTTGTTCGCCCCAGCGGATGGTGCGGCGCTGCCACCGCGATCATCGCGATCGATGTCAGCGCCTCGATGGCGATGCGCGGATCGCGAAAGCTTTCGCCGACGATGACCGAGACCTGGCTGCGTTGCTCGATCAGCGCCGTGATCGGGCCGCCCAAGGCCTCGGCCGAAAGCCGGATCGCGACGGACGGATAGGCCAGGCTCATCTCCGCCAGCGCCGCGCCGACCAGCAAGGGCGGGAACAGCACGTCGATCGTCACGGACAATTCCAGCTCGACGCCCTCGCGCAAACCCCGCGCCCGGGCCCGCATCGCATCGACGCGCAGCAGCACGTCGCGCACATTAGCGAGCAGGGCTCGGCCTTCCGGCGTCGGCACCGGCCGGTGGCCGGAGCGATCGAACAGCCTGACGCCGAGTTCGTCTTCCAGCTTGGCGATGGCATGGCTGACAGCCGACTGCACGCGGCCGAGTTCCTTCGCGGCGGCGCGGAAGCTGCCGCTATCGCAGACCGCGAGGAACATCCGCATCTGGTCGAGGGAGAGATTGTCGAGCATGATCGATCCTATAGATCGTTTCGATGAGAATTATCTCACTTCTGTCGATTGGCACGAGGGTGCATCACTGCCCGGCCAACGAGGTGACGCAGCTTGCGCAAGAGTGATGAAATGGCGGGAGGCATGACAGCCGCTCGAACCGACTGGTGGGTCGTGGTTCTGGTCGTCGCGGCCGGCATCGCCGCCTCGCTCCAGATCGGCAAGGCCGCCATAGCAATCCCGCTGCTCCAGGCCGAAACCGGGCGTGACCTCGCCGTGCTCGGCTGGGTCAGCTCGATCTTCGCGGTGCTCGGCCTCTTCGGCGGCGTGCCCGTCGGCGCGTTGGCGACGCGCTTCGGCGACCGGCGGATCCTGTTGCTTGGCCTGATGTTGCTCGCATTCGGCAGCGCGCTCGGGGCAGCGACCTCCGGCTTCGGCCTCCTGTTGGCCTGCCGTGTCGTCGAGGGCTCGGGCTTCCTGATGGTCAGCGTCTCCGGTCCGTCCCTGCTGCGCCGTTGCGTCGGCGAGCGCGACCGCGAGATCGCGATGGCCTTGTGGAGCTGCTTCATGCCGGCCGGCATGGCGCTGGCGATGCTGCTCGGCCCGCTCTTCGGCGGCTGGCGCGCCATCTGGTTGGCCGGGGCAGGCTTTGCGCTGGCTTGCGCGATCGCGGTTGCGTCGAGAGTGCCGGCCGCGACGCCCGGCGCGGCCGTGTCCTGGCGCCAGCTCGCGGTCGATGCCGGCAACATGTTCCGGACGCGCGGGCCGCTGCTGCTGGCTTTGTGCTTCGCGCTTTACGCCATGATGTTCTTCGCGGTGCTGAGCTTCCTGCCCGTCCTGCTGATCGAGCGGATGCACAGCTCCCTGGCGATTGCGGGCCTCCTGAGCGGTCTCGCGACGGTGGGCAATATCGTCGGAAATCTGCTCGCGGGTGTGCTACTCGCCCGCGGCGCGTCACGCCTCATGGTGCTGGCCGGCGCCAGCTTCGCGATGGGGCTGGCAGCCGTTTTCGTCTTCCTGCCGCTCCTGCCGCCGGCGGGCGCTTTCCTGTCCGGTATCCTGTTCGCGACGGCGGGCGGCTTCATCCCCGCGACCCTGCTCTCGACCGCCGCCGCATTCGCGCCCCGTCCCAATCTGGTCCCGGCCAGCATCGGGCTCCTGATGCAGGGTAGCAATCTCGGTCAGGTTCTCGGTCCGGCCTTGGTCGGGCTGGTGATCTCCGGCATCGGTTGGGCGGCTGCCGCCTGGCTTGTAGCGATCCTCGCCCTTTTGGCGATGCTGACCGCTTTCGGCCTGCGTCGCGATCTCGCCGGCCTCGCGCTCAATCGCGCTCCCAGCCGGCCCTGACCAGCTCGGGCACGTCGCCTTCCTCCTCCGGCCAGCCGACGCAGAGATAGGCGACGAGCTTCCATTCCGGGGGCGTATCGAGCGCCCCAGCGATCTCCCGGGGATCGAGGATCGAGACCCAGCCGACGCCGAGTCCATGGATACGCGCCGATAGCCAGAATTGCGTGATCGCCGCGACCACCGAGTAGTCCAGCATTTCCGGCATGGTTCGTCGGCCGAGCCCGTGGCCGCGCCCGGTGCCGTGGTCGCAGAACACGGCGAACTGTACGGGCGCTTCCCGCAGACCCTCCAGCTTCAGCCGGGCATAGAGCGCAGCACGCTCGCCCTCGTAGGATGCGAGCGCATCAGCATTGCAGCGGCTGAAGCTCTTCTGCACGGCTGCGCGTTGCGCCGGCTCCGCGACGGGCATCCAGCGCCAGGGCTGCGCATGTCCGACGGAGGGAGAAAGCCTGACTTGCGCCAATAGCGCCTCGATCAGCTCTGCCGGGACCGGGTCACGCTTGAACCGCCGGACATCGCGCCGCCAGCGCAGCAATTCCTCGAACTGCCGGCCAAAACCTTCGTCGAAGACCGGCGGTTGGCTCACGCGGTGTCCGCCATGGCGATGGCGTGGAAGAACGAGCCGGTGACCAGCCCGCGGCGGCTGCCAGCGGGAGCGGGAGCCGAGCCATGCGGATCGGTGACGACGGCGAAGGGCGGGTCCTCGCCCTGTGCGGCGATGCTCGCATAGTGGAATTCGTGGCCGGTCAGAGCCGAGCCCGCTGGCCCGAGCGGGCCGTCCGCCTCCAGGACGGCCCGGCGATAGCCGAGATTCATCTTCCGCTTGGCGAAGGAGGTCTCGACCGAAAGCAGGCCTGCCATCTTATGCGCGACGCCGTCGGCATCGATCAGGCTGCGGCCGAGCACCATGTAGCCACCGCATTCGCCATGCACCGGCCGGGTTTCGGCAAAGCTGCGCAAACCATCCAGGAAAAGACCCGCCGCGGCGATCGTGCCGGCATGCAATTCGGGGTAGCCGCCAGGCAGCCAGCAGCTGTCGCAGCTTTCCGGCGGTGCCTCGTTCTTGAGGGGCGAGAACGGCACCAGTTCCGAGTCCGCCGCGCGCCAGCCCGCTTCGACATGCGGATAGACGAAGGAGAAGGCGGCATCGCGTGCGATGGCGATCCGCCTTCCGGGCGCGGGCAGGGGTGAAATGCCGCTAGCCGCGTCAGGAAGTGACGTGGCGCCGGCCGCAGCCATCACGGCATCGAGATCGATGGCCTTCGAGACCGCTTCCGCCAGCGCATCGAGCCGTGCGTGCAGATCGGCGGTCTCGCCGGCCTGGACAAGCCCGAGATGGCGCTCGGGCAGGATCAGGCTCGCCTCGCGCGGCAGCGCCCCGAGAACGGGCAGGCCGATGCGCTCCATCCCTTGCCGCACCAATCGCTCGTGCCGCGCGCTGGCGACCTTGTTCAGGATAACGCCGGTGACCCGGATACGCGGATCATAGAGCTTGCAGCCGAGCGCGACCGCCGCCACCGATTGCGCCGCGCCGGATACGTCGACGACGAGCACGACGGGCCAACCCGTCAGCGCGGCGATATCGGCGCTGGCGCCGGTATGCCCTTCCAATCCCGGCACGGCATCGAACAACCCCATCGAGCCTTCGGCGATGACGATATCGGCGGCATGAGCCGCTTCGCCCGCGATCCGCCCGAGCAGGCCGTCGGTCATCGCGTAGCTGTCGAGATTGGCGCTCGGCGCGCCGGTCGCGGAGGCATGGAAGGCCGGGTCAATATAGTCCGGCCCGCATTTCAGCCCGCGCACGACGAGGCCACGCTGCACCAGAGCGCGTTGCAGCCCTAGCGTGATCGTGGTCTTGCCGGAACCGGAGCGCGGTGCGGCGATGAGGAGCCCGCGCGCCGTCATTGCCCGCCTCGCGGCCGGAAGCGCCGGTCGTAATCGACCGAATAGAGCGCGCTCTCTCCGAAATCATCGGCCGCCAGTGCGGGCCCGACCAGGATCAGCGCTGTGCGTTCGAGCGCGCTGGCGCGAACTTTCTTAGTGATATCCGCGAGCCTGCCTTGCAGCACGGTCTCATCCGGCCATGTCGCACGGAACACCACCGCGACCGGGCAATCGGCGCCATAGAACGGCGTCAGCTCGGAAACGACCTGCTCGACGACATGGATCGAGAGATGTATCGCGAGCGTCGTGCCGGAAGCGGCGAAGGTCGCGAGCTTCTCCCTCTCCGGCATGGCCGAGGCGCGGCCCGAGGTGCGCGTCAGCACCAGCGATTGCGCGACGCCCGGCAAGGTGAGTTCGCGTTTCAGCACGGCAGCGGCGGCGGCGAAGGCCGGCACGCCCGGCGTCACCGTATAGGGGATCCCTGATCGGTCGAGCCGTCGCATCTGTTCGCCGCAGGCGCTCCAGATCGAGAGATCGCCGGAATGCAATCGCGCCACGTCTTGCCCGTTGCAATGAGCGGCCTCCATCTCGGCGATGATCGCATCGAGATCGAGCGGAGCGGTGTCGACGATGCGCGCGCCCGGCGGGCACCAGTCGAGCATCGCCCTCGGGATCAGCGACCCCGCATAGAGGCAGATGGGCGAAGCCGCGATCAGGTCGCGTCCGCGCAAGGTGATGAGATCGGGCGCGCCGGGGCCGGCGCCGATGAAATGGATGGTCATGCGAGGCTTCTGGCGAGCGCGCAGGTGACGCGCGCGGTTGCGATGCGCGGCTGCACCAGTTCGCCGCCGGGCCCGGCGGCAGCCAGTGCCGCGGCCTCCGCCACCGAGCCGACGCCGTAGAGCGAGGCGATCCGGGTCGAGCGCGTCGCGCAGGCGGCCTCGAAACCTTTCAAGGCTTCGTCGGGAATGGCGACGAGCTCGGCTGCGCGTTCATGGGCGGCAGCGACCATGCCGGCCTCCGCGACGCGGCTTGCGAGCGTGGCGAAGCGCGGCGTCGGCGCACCCGCAAGCCCTGCGCTCGCCAACGCCTGGTCGAGGCAGGCGAGGATGTCGGCGGCCTCCGTGCCGGGCCTGATGCCGATGCCGGCGACGAGGCGGCCCGTGCTCAAGGCTTCTCGACCCGCCACTGCGTCACCGGCATGGCCGGGCGCCAGCCATGCTTGCCGCCGACGGGCGCCAGCCGGTCGATCGAGATGCGGCGTAAGGAACCGCCATGCTCGGCATGGAGCGCGGCGAGCCTGGCCTCGCCCTCGATCGTCACGACATTGGCGACGAGCCGCCCGCCCGGCTTTAGTGCCGCCCAGGCGGCGTCGAACAGCCCCTCTTCGGTCAGGCCGCCGCCGATGAACACTGCATCGGGTGCCTCGCGTCCGACGAAGCCTGCGGGTGCCTCGCCGACAACCTCGACGGAGAGCCCGCCCAGTTCGAGCGTGTTGCGCCTGATCCGCTCGGCCCGTTCCGGCTTGGCCTCGAAGGCGACGGCCCGGTTGCGCAGATGGCGCTGGCACCATTCGACGGCCACCGAGCCGGAGCCCGCCCCGACATCCCAGAGCAATTCGCCGCCGCGCGGGGCGAGTGCCGAGATCGTGATCGCACGGATTTCCGACTTGGTGATCTGCCCGTCATGGGCGAACCACTCTTCGTCGAGTCCCGGCGCCAGCGGCAGGATGCGGGAATCGCGCGTAGAGGCGACCTCGACCGCGATTAGGTTGAGCGGCACGATATCGTCGAGAGCGAAGGCATCGGCGCGGCATTCGCGGATGCGCTCCTGCGGGCCGCCGAGCGATTCCATCACCACGATGCGGCTCGCGCCCATGCCACGCGCGGTCATGAGTTCGGCCACGGCGCGCGGCGTCGTCTCGTCCCAGGACAGGGCGAGGATGCGCGCCTGCGGCTGGAGATGCGGCACGATCCGGTAGAGCGTGCGGCCATGCAGCGAGACCAGCGCGCATTCCTCCTGCGGCCAGCGCATCCGCGTGCAGGCCATCGAGAAGGAGGAGAGCTGCGGGATGATCCGCATTTCCGCAGCCGGAATCGCGCGGCTGATGCTGTTGCCGATGCCGTAGTGGAACGGGTCGCTGGTCGCGAGCACGCAGACCTTGCGGCCGCGCTCCCTGAGGATCTGCGGCAAGGCGTTGCGGAAGGGCTGCGGCCAGGGGCGCAACTCGCCCGGAACGGAGCCGACCAGCGCGATATGCCGCTCGCCGCCGAAGACGATCTCCGCCTCGTTCAGCGCGGCAAGCGCCTCCCGGCAGAGCCCCGTGGCCCCATCTTCGCCGAGCCCGATCAGCACGAGCCAAGGCGCGGACGTCTCATGGCTCGACAGAGCCTCCGATTCACGCAAAACTGGCGACATGACCGTCCTCATCCTCGGCGGAACGACTGAAGCTGCTGCGCTTGACCAGCACCTGGCTGATCAGGCCCCCGATATTCGCGCCATTATCTCGCTTGCCGGCCACACCGTCGATCCCCGTCCGAGCAATCTGCCGGTCCGCACCGGCGGCTTCGGCGGCGTCGAGGGTCTCAGGCGCTATCTGGTCGAGGAAGGCATCGTCGCCGTCGTCGATGCGACCCATCCCTTCGCCGCCATCATGCCCTTCCATGCCGAGCATGCCTGCAAGGCCGAAGGCGTGCCGCTGCTGGCGATCCGCCGCGATTCCTGGAAGCCGCGGGCCGGCGATCGCTGGAAATCCGTGCCCGATATCGAGGCCGCCGCGCAGGCGCTGGGCGACGAGCCGCGGCGCGTCTTCCTGACGGTCGGACGCCTGGAACTGCCCGCTTTCGCGGATGCGCCCCAGCATCGCTATCTCGTGCGCGCCATCGAGCCGATCGGCGACCGCCTGCCGGTGCCGCATGTCGACGTCATCCAGCAGCGCGGCCCCTTCGACGCCGATGACGAGGAGGATCTGATGCGCCGTGAAGGCGTCGAGATCCTCGTCAGCAAGAACTCTGGGGGCCCGGCGACGGTCGGCAAGCTCGTGGCGGCGCGCCGGCTCTCCCTGCCGGTGGTGATGGTGGAACGCCCGCCCAAGCCCGCTGTCGAGACCGTCGACCATATCGATCAGGTCCTGCCCTGGCTGGTGGCGCAGGGCATCTTCGCCACCGAGCGCGGTGTGTAGACGTAAGGCGCCGCGCCCTCGCGCGCGATCAGGCGCGTGCTTGAAGCCCCGATCATCACCAGTGTCGCCATGTCCGCCGTGCTCGCGGCTGTGACGGCCTCCGCGAGCGTCAGGATGCGCAGGTGCTCGTCCGGTCGCCCGACGGCACGAGCGAAGAGCACCGGCGTTTCGGATGCACGCTGCTGCGCCGCCAGCTCCAGCGCCTTGCCGAGCTGCCACGGCCTGGCCTTTGAGATCGGATTGTACAGGCAGATCACCAGATCGGCGGCGAGCACCGCTTCGAGCCGCGCCGTCACCACGTCCCAGGGCTTCAAATTGTCCGAAAGCGAGATCGCGCAGAAATCCCCGCCGAGAGGGGCGCCGGCCCGTGCCGCAGCCGCCAGCATCGCGGTAATGCCGGGCTCGACCGTGATCGGGATGGCCAGCCATGCCGTCGGCCCGGCCTCCAGCGCCTCGAACACCGCCGCCGCCATGGCGAAGACGCCGGGATCGCCGCCCGAGACCACCGCGACCTTGCGGCCTTCTGCTGCCAGTTGCAGGGCATGCGCGGCGCGCTCCACCTCGACGCGGTTGTCGGAAGCGTGCTTGGTCAGTCCCGTCCGCTCGGGCACCCGATCGACATAGGGGCCGTAGCCGACGATATCGGTCGCCGCGTCCAGCGCGTCCTGCGCGGCCGGCGTAATCCAGCCCGCTGTACCCGGCCCAAGCCCGACGATCGTGAGCGAGCCCGTCACAGGCGCCGCCCTTCGCCGGGCACCAGCACCATCGCGAAATAAGGTGCCTCGTCATCGACCTTGTCGGTAAGCCGCGCCACGACCTGCCGCGCCATCGTCGCGCGCTCGACATAGATCGCGCGCCCTTCGAGCCCGGCAGCCACGAGCGCGCGGCGCACCTTCGGCAGGTTGCGGCCGAGCTTCATGATCACGGCGGCATCGGTGTCGGCAAGCCGTCGGGTCAGCTCAGCCTCCGGCAGCGTGCCGGGCAGCACGGTCATGACGTCGTCCCCCCAGGTGATCGGCGCGCCGGCTTCGCCCCAGGCGCCGGTCATGCCGGTGACGCCGGGCACCACCTCGGTCGGGAAGCGCTGCGACAGCCGCCGCCACAGATGCATGAAGGAGCCGTAGAAGAACGGGTCGCCGTCGCAGAGCACGGCGAGCGTCCGCCCGGCCTGCATCTCCGTGGCCAGTCGCTCGGCCGCCTCCTCGTAGAAGGCTGCGATCGGCCCGTCATAGTCGGGCTCGCCGACGCTGGCCTCCACAGTCACTGGGAAGGCGAGCTCGATCTCGCGGGCCGGATCGGGCGCGATGATCGCATCCGCCGTGCTGCGGGCATTGCCGCGCCGGCCACGCTTGCAGAAATGCACCAGCCGGTCGGCCGTGGTGATGATCTCGCGTGCCCTGACCGTCATCAGGTCCGGCGCGCCCGGCCCGAGGCCGACGCCGTAGAGCAGGGTCCTGTTCGTCCCGCTCATCGCTTATTCCTTGTCCTGCGCCAGCGCATTGACAGCCGCAGCCGCCATGGCCGAGCCGCCGCGGCGCCCATGCACCACGACGAAGGGCACGCGCCCATCCTTTGCCAACGCCTCCTTCGATTCCGCCGCGCCAACGAAGCCGACGGGGATGCCGATCACGGCCGCCGGTTGCGGCGCCCCGGCATCGAGCATTTCAAGCAGGCGAAACAGCGAGGTCGGCGCATTGCCGATCACGACGATCGCGCCGGCGAGCCGGGGTTTCCAGAGTTCCATCGCAGCGGCGGAACGGGTCGTGCCCACCTGCGCTGCCAGCCCAGGCACCTGCGGATCGTCCAGCGTACAGAGAACCTCGTTGTTCGCCGGCAGGCGGGGGCGCGTCACGCCATTGGCGACCATTTTTGCATCGCAGAGGATCGGCGCGCCGTTCCTAAGGGCGGCCTGCGCGGCCTCCGCGAAACCGGCTGACATCTCGACGTCATCAGGCAGGTCGGTCATGCCGCAGGCATGGATCATGCGCACCACGACACGCTCGGCCGCGCCGCTGAAGCGGGAAAGGTCGGCCTCGGCGCGAATGATGGCGAACGAGCGCTCATAGATCGCCGCGCCGTCCTGGATATAGTCGTATGCCTTGCTCAACCCTGCGATCCCGTCGAACGCGCGGCCTTCAGCCGGGCGTGAATATCTTCTCCGGGCTGCAATCGCGTGAGCAGCGTCGAAAGGTCAAGGGTCGCGACCGGCTTGTCCCGCGTCGTCCCGCCCAGCACGACGTCATAGAGTCCGCCCCGCCCGACCAGCGTGAGATCTGCAACCGCCGGATGGGCGCAGGCCTTGACGCAGCCGGAGACGTGGAGCGTCACGCCCTGCGCGAGCAGGTCGGCGGCAGCGTCGGCGAGCACGGCCGCATCAGCCATGGTCGGCGCCTCGGCGCGCGAGCAGGCCGGGCTGCCGGCGCAGGCCTGCATCGAAAGGCGCGGATCGTCGTCGCGCGTGATCAGCCCGAGATCGTCGGCCAGCGCCATCAGTTCATCGGCTTCGGCATGGCCCAGCTCGCGGAAGGCGAGCCCGCGCCAGGGCGAAAGCCGGATATCTGCCGCGCTCGTCTCGACCGTCGCACCGAGCCTGTAGAGCACGGTGGCGTCGCAGCGCCCGAAAGGCAGGCCGATGAGCGCGGCAACTCGGTCTCCTTTCAGAGTGAGAACCCCGACGCGTTGGGGGCGCCGGCGTGGTGCGGGAGCGGCCGTTTCAGGCAGATCGGTCAGGTCGCCGAGGGCATCGGCGGGCAGATCGCGCAGGCGGCGGAGATGGTCAGGCGCGGCGCTCCGCAGTGCCGCGAAACGGCGTAGTGCGGTTTCGACCGAAGCAATGGCATCCGCTTCGGCAACCGGCCCGCGCCAGAGGCGATCGGCGAGGCAAAGGGCGACGTGGCCGGTGCTGATGCCGACGAGCCGTATGTCGCAAGGAAACTCATCCAGCGACTGCGCGCCGCCATCGTCCACGACAACGCTGAGCTTGGCCGGCAGGCCGGGGATGGCGCGGGCCTTAGCTTCTATGCGGTCGGACAGGGCAATAGCATCGATCAGGCCACCCCTGCCGTCATTCTTGGGCGGCGCGTGGCGTCGACCCGAGAATCTCTTGCCGAAAGAGGCGCCTTCTCGTCCTGAGATGCTCGGGTCGAGCCCGAGCATGACGCCTTGGTCGAGGGCAGATAACGGCGAGACCAGCGTGACGCGTTGCGGTCCGTCGCCCTCATGCTCATCGACGAGCCGCTCCGCCAGCAGGCGTTCGACCAGCTTCGGATGGCTGTCCGCCGTCACGCCGCGAATCTGCAGGTTGGCGCGGGCTGAAATCTCGACCAGCCCGTTGCCATGCTCGGCGGCCAGCGCCGCGATCCGCCTTAGCTGCGCGGGCGTCAGCTTCGCATCGGGGGGATGCAGCCGCACCAGCCAGCCGTCGCCGGTCTCCATCGGCCTGAGCGTGCTCGGGCACCAACCGCGTCGCAGCGCTTCCTTGGAAAGGGCGCTCATTCGGCCGCCTCCTGCGCGAGGAAGGCGCCGACGGAGTTGCGCCGGCTGGTCCAGAGCCCGCGACGGGCCGCGTCCGTCAGCCGCGAGCGGATCGAGGCCGCCGCGGGCGCATTGTTGGCTTCCAGCGCTGCCCAGACCTGCGGGTCGGCGCAATAGGCCTGGAACACCGCGTCGAACAGCCCGTCGGCGACGGAATCGGTGCTCGCCGCGAAGACGAAGAGCGTATCGACCGCCTCGGCCAGTTCCGCCGCGCCGCGCCAGCCATGGGCGAGCTGGGCGGCGATCCAGCGCGGATGCGTCAGGCGGCCATGGACGATGCGGGCGATATCCTCGGCCAGCGTGCGCGCCTTTGGCGCTTCCGGCTTAGAGCTGTCGAGGCTGTAGAGCACGGGATCGGCGCCGAGCGCCTTGGCCGCTGCCGCGAGCCCACCGATCACGTCGGCGGCGCTGCTCGCTTCGAGGATGTCGCGCCCGGCCGTGTCGCTGACATGGATGAAGGCGTCGGAGGTTTTGATGCGGTCGGCGAAGCCGGCATCGGCCGAGGCTGCACCTTCCGACCCACCATAGGCATGGTCCGAAGCGGCGAGATAGGCGGCGCCCAGTTCCGCGCGCTCGGTCCAGTCGCCGTCCAACGCGCGATCCGCCATCGCCGCGCCATAGCGGCCGGGCGCGGCGCCGAAGATACGCGCGCCATGCTCGCCGCGACGGCGGGCCGCGGCGGGCTCGTTCCAGTCGTCCGGCTCGTCCAGCACCGCGACGGCGCGCGCGGCCTGGTCGAGAAGCGCGATCTGCCCCGGAAACGTGTCGCGGAAGGTGCCGGAGATGCGCAGGGTGACGTCGAGGCGGGGATAGGCCAATTTCGGCTGAGGGATGATGCTGAAGCCGGTAACGCGGGTCGAGGCATTGTCCCAGATGGGCTCGACGCCCATCAGCGCCAGCGCGTGCGCGATATCCTCGCCGCCCGAGCGCAGCGTCGGCGAGGCCCAGAGGTCCATCACGATCCGGCGCGGATAGTCGCCGTGATCCTGCAGATGGCGCGACACCACCGCGTGCGCCGCGAGCTGTCCGAGCCGGGTGGCAGCGCGTGTCGGGATCGCGCGCGGGTCGAGGGTCGAAAGGTTGCGCCCGGTCGGCAGGACATCGGGCCGGCCGCGATGCGGCGCGCCTGCCGGGCCGGGCGGGACGAAGCGGCCATCGAGGGCGGCAAGCAGGTTCTCGCGTTCGTTGCGGGCGGAAGCCGGGTCGATCTCGGATTGTCCGAAGATATGCAGACCGTCGCGGAAGGGTAGCTCGGCGATATCGCAGAGATGGGCGTCGAGAAGCGTCAGCGCCTCGTTCATCTCGGTATCATCGGCGACGCCGCAGGAGGCGGCGAGCCCGCTCGCCTTGGCCCGCGTCCGGATCTCGCTCGCGACGATGTCGGCACGGCGCGGGTCGAGCACCTGCGCCTGCGAGAACTCCTCGACGAGATCGCGCAGCAACGCGGTTTCGCCGGCGGCTTCCGCCTCGGCGAGCGGCGGCGGCAGATGGCCGAGCGTGACGGCCGAGAGCCGCCGTTTGGCCGGAGCGGCCTCGCCGGGATCGTCGACCACATAGGGATAGATCACCGGCAGCCTGCCGACGGCGAGCCGCGGCCAGCAACCGGCCGAGAGCGCTATGGCCTTGCCGGGCAGCCATTCCATCGTGCCGTGCGTGCCGAGATGGATCAGCGCATCGACGGCCTCGGATTGGCGCAACGCGAGATAGAAGGCGAGATAGCCATGGCCCGGCGGCGCGTCGGGGTCGTGATAGCGCGCCTTGCGATCGGGCGTGGCATCGCGCGGTGGCTGCAGGGCGACGGTGAGATGGCCATAGCGCACGGCGCGGAAATGGAAGGCTCCGTCGCGGCAGGCGGGGTCGGCTTCAGGGGCGCCATGGCTGGCAAGGAGGGTTTCGCGAGCGGCGGCGGGGATGGTGTCGAGCCAGTTGCGATAGGTGGCGAGCGATATGCTCAGATTGGTCGGGCCGGCGGTGAGCGAGGCCATCAGCAAGGCCCCCTCTGTCATGCCCTCATCGTCATCCCGGACAAGCCGCGTCAGCGGCGCCGATCCGGGATCCATGCCGGAACCTTTATTAGGGGCGCTCCGGAATGGATCCCGGGTCAAGCCCGGGATGACGGCGGAGGTTGCAGAGCCGATCTCGTATCCCGCCCCTGCCAGCAAGTCGCGGATCGCCGCCACGCTCGCGGGCGTGTCGAGGCCAACGGCGAAGCCGGCCCGTCCGCCGCGCGCGGGATAATCCGACATCACCAGCGCCAGCTGGCGTTCGGCGACAGGTTTCCGGGCCAGCGCGATCCAGCCGGCCGCCAGATCGGCCAGCGCGGTGATGCCCTCCGCATCGGGCACGAGCCGACGGATGGACAGGCCAGTTGCCCCGTCGCTCTCCTCTGCCTTGAAGGCCACCGGAATCGCGCCGATACGCCCGTCGAATTCCGGCAGTGCCACCTGCATGGCGAGGTCGGCCGCGGACAGGCCGCGTGGCGATGCCTCCCAGGCCTCGCGCGGGCTTCCGACCGGCACGGCCTGCAGGATCGGGCAACCGGCGCCGTCGAGCACGAAATCGGCGCTTTCGCGGGCGGAGAAAGCGGTGGTGGTGACGATCAGGGCCGGCTTGCGCGTTGCGATCAAGGCAGCGAGCTCGGCCGTGACGGCAGGGTCCTTCAGGCTGGTCAGCGCGAGCGGGAGGGGGGCGAGGCCGCGCGATGCGAGCGTGGTCGCGATGGCTTCGCCCATGGCGGTGTCGCCAGCCGCGACGCCGGAGCGGTAAAGCAGGATCGGGACGAGCGGCCGGTCTGCGGGCAGTGCGGCGAGCGCCTCGCGCCAGGGCAGGGGCGTGCCGCTGGGGCCGAGCGCGAAGAATGATGGGAGTGGGAGGGGAGCAAAGCCACCCGCTTCGTCCTTCTCCCCTCGGGGGAGAAGGTGGCCCGGCGAAGCCGGGTCGGATGAGGGTTGAAGCTCCGTCAGATAGAGCCTCATCCGTCCCAGCAGGCGCCGCATGTTCTCGGCGCCGCCACCGGCCTGAAAATAGGCCAGTAGCTCGCCTGCGAATTCCGCCGGAACCGTTGCGTGCTCACCCAACCTCGGATCGTCGCGCTCGTCGCCGGGCAGGATCGCGAGGGGGATGCCGCGTTCGCGGCAGGCGATGCCGAGCTGCTCGATGCCATAGCGCCAATAGTCGAGCCCGCCGAGGCAGCGCAGCAGCACGAAGCGGCACTGCGCCGCGGTTTTCTCGATCAGGAAATCGACCGAGAGCGGGTGCTTCAGGCGCCGGAGCGGCGCGAGCCGCAGCGACAGGCTGCTGTCACCTGCCGCCACCGCCAGCGCCGAAAGGTCGCTGTCGGTGAAGGACAGGACGAGCACATCTCCCGGCGGCAGGGCGAGGTCGACGGCATCCTCGCCGTCGTCGAGCCTGATCTCGCTGGTCGGGAGAAGGTGCATCGCGCCAGTTTACGCTCCCGCGAGCGCGGCTTCCACGGCCTTGAGATCGAAGCCCTTGAGGCCGATCACGGTGAGGCGTCCGTCACGAGCCTCGTCGGCGCCCCAGGCCCGGTCGAAATGATGCCCGACGCGGCGGCCGACGCCCTGAACCACGAGCCGCATCGGCTTGCCCCGCACGGCGGTAAAGCCCTTCAGGCGCAGCACGCCCTCGGCCTCGGCCGCCTTGGCGACGCGCGCCGTGAGCTCCTCGGGGGAGAGACCGGCCGGCAACGGCACGGCGACAGAGTCGAAATCGTCATGGTCGTGATCATGCTCGCCCTCGCCATGATGCGAGGGGCGGGCGGCGAGGTCGCTCTCGGCAGCCGCGCCGAGGCCGACGATCAGCGCCGGCTCGACCTTGCCATGGGATGTCTCGACGATCTTGATCGCCTTCGGCAGATGCTCGGCGATCTCGGCCTTGACCCGCGCACGGCCGGCTTCGTCGACGAGGTCGCTCTTGTTGAGCAGGATGAGGTCGGCGCAGAGGATCTGGTCCTCGAACACCTCTTCCAACGGATTGTCGTGATCGACGGAGGCGTCGGCCGCCTTCTGCGCCGCGAGCGCCTCGGGATCATCGGCGAACTGGCCCTCGGCTACGGCCGGGCCGTCGACCACGGCGATGACGCCGTCGACAGTGACGCGCGAGCGGATCGCCGGCCAGTTGAAGGCGGTGACGAGCGGCTTCGGCAGGGCGAGGCCGGAGGTCTCGATCAGGATGTGCTCGGGCGGGTTCGGCCGGTTCAGCAGCTTTTCCAGCGCCGGCACGAAATCATCGGCGACGGTGCAGCAGATACAGCCATTCGGCAGCTCGACGACATCCTCGTCGCTGCAGCCCTCGATGCCGCAACCCTTCAGGAATTCGCCGTCGAAGCCGAGATCGCCGAATTCGTTGACGAGCACGGCGAGCTTCTTGCCCTGCGCATTCTCGAGGAGATGGCGCACCAGCGTCGTCTTACCGGCGCCGAGGAAGCCGGTGATGATGGTGCAAGGCACCTTGCCGAGAGAGGCGGTCTGCGGAGCGTTCATGATGTCATCCTTGCTGGCGCGCCGGCAAAGGCGGCACGCGCGCGACCACGCCCTTGCGGAAGGACTGCGGCCGCTCTTTCCAGGGAACGATGCCGTTGGCGCTGGCGGCATAGGCCTCCGCCGCGCCGACGATCTCGTCGAGATGGGTGTCGGTGTCGAGATCGCCGATCAGATAGGTCCATTTGCCATCGGCGCTGAGCGCGATGGTGCAGGGCCGCTTGCAGACGGCGAGGCATTCGACGGGCAGCACGGGGATCGTGCTGCCCTTGGCTGCGAGCTGCGCGGTGAGCCGCTCGGCCAGCGCCAGTCCCGGCTGGTCATAGCCTTCCGGGAGATCGGCGCGGGCACGGCGGCAGGCCGTACAGACATGGATGGTGAGGTCACCCTCGGACATTGCTTTGCCTTCAGGCTTCCGCGGCCCGGCGGCTCGCCCAAGGCCAGAGCACGCCGACCATGAAGGCGGTGACGAGCCAGAGCGCGGCCTGGATGCCGAGCGAGAGCGACGCGAAATGGGCGGCGACCTCGGCCGGCACCTTGCTCTCCGGCGCGGCCGGATGCGGGGCGCCGACGACATGCGGGAGCAGGATCAGCACGATCGCCACAAGCTTGAGCCAGGGCTGCTCGAAGCGCAGGAACACAAAGAGCCCGGCCGCGGTGGCGACCGCGGTCCAGAGCCACCAGAGCTGGCGCTGCTCCAATGCGGCGGAGGCGGCGCCCGGCAGTTCCGGCGCGAGCCCCATGGCAGGCGCAAGCCCGAGCGCGAGGAATCCGCAGGCACCCCAAACGAGTGCGCTGCGCTGGTCGATCCTGTCGCCGGCCGCGATCATGCCCGCCAGCAGCAGCGCCGCGAAGCCGATCGCGGTCGCGATCGTCACTGCGCTGGTGAAGAGCGTGCGCTGGAGGCCGTCCTGCGGCTTCCATTCGGCGTGGTCGTGGCCGGGCGCATCGCCGGCCGGGCCATGCGCGAGGATGATTTTTGCTTCCCCGTCGAAGGCGGCCAGCGTCGGCGCTTTCAGCGCGAGCGCCGCCTCATAGGTCTCGGCCTTGAGGATGAGCGGGGTGGTGGTGACATGCTGGAGGGCGGCGACGATCAAGCCGGCCAGAAGCCCGGCCAGGATGCTGACCGTGAGAACACGCGTGACCATGATGACTTTCCCTCAGTGGCAGGGAAAGGCGAGGCCGTGACGGGTGTCGTGCGCGGCGTTGTGCACGTTCGACGAGGCGGCGAAACCGGTCGTGTAGATCAGCGCGACGCCGATCACGAGCGCGGCGGCAACCGCCTTGACGCGTTCCGAAACGCTGAGCGTGGGGGTGGAAACCGAGGCGGTGTTCATAAGCGTTCTCCGTGGCCGCCCCGCCGGCAGCCGGTTGGATCTCTGCGGGTCGACGGCAGGTCTCCTGGCTCGCGGATTTGGCGCCCTGTGCCGCCTTCCCGGAACTCGCGCTCCAGTGGCCGATGGCG
Source organism: Allobosea sp. FW305-C-101 (assembly GCF_058783685.1). NCBI lineage: Bacteria > Pseudomonadati > Pseudomonadota > Alphaproteobacteria > Hyphomicrobiales > Alloboseaceae > Allobosea > Allobosea sp. FW305-C-101. The sequence continues at coordinate 69,441 of NZ_JBYSYT010000006.1, forward strand.
AAGGACATCCGCTTACAGTTGCGGGGGCAGCCGCGGTCTCGCACCGCGTTCCCTTTTCACCTCCTCGCGGAGGCACCGTCGGGGATCATCATTAGCCATCGCCGTGTTGCTGTGCAATGCAATGCGCGTCGCAAGGGCGTCATTCTCGGGCTTGACCCAGGAATCTCTTGCAGGAAGGGGCTCCGGTGCCTCGTTCGGATGGAGATGCTCGGGTCAAGCCCGAGCATGACGGCAGAGGATTTTTTGAATGGAGTTGCCCCATCTCACCCTCGTCCTCGGCGGAGCCCGCTCCGGCAAGAGCCGTCATGCCGAAGCGCTGATCGAGGTCCTGCCGGCACCCTGGACCTATATCGCTACCGCCCAGGCCTATGACGACGAGATGCGCGAGCGCATCGCCGAGCACCGCGCGCGCCGGCCAGCCGGCTGGCAGACGGTGGATGCCCCGCTCGATCTGGCCGGCGCGATCGCTGCCCAGCCGGCGGGCCGGCCGATCCTGGTCGATTGTCTGACGCTCTGGCTCACCAATCTGATCCTCGCAGAGCACGACACGGCGGCGGCACGCGAGGGCCTGATCGCCGCCTGCGAGCGTGTCTCCGCCCCGCTCGTACTGGTCGGCAACGAGGTCGGTCTCGGCATCGTGCCGGAGAATGCGCTGGCCCGCCGCTTCCGCGACGAGGCCGGGCGCCTCCATCAGGCGCTTGCGGCGCGTGCGGCCAGCGTGGTCTTCATGGTCGCCGGATTGCCGATGCGAGTGAAATGATGACGGATACTGATGACGCCGCCCGCCACAAGGCGAAGATGGAGAAGCGCAAGGCGGTGCAGGATGCCGAGGTCGCCTCCAAGACGGTCGAGAAAGGGCTTCTGATCGTCAATACCGGCCCCGGCAAGGGCAAGTCGACGGCGGCCTTCGGCCTGATCCTTCGGGCGCTCGGCCATGGCTGGCGCATCGGCGTGGTGCAGTTCATCAAGGGCGCCTGGTCGACCGGCGAGCGCAAGGCGCTCGAAGCCTTCGGCGATCAGGTCTCGTGGCACAGCATGGGCGAGGGCTTCACCTGGGAGACGCAGGACAAGGCCCGCGACATCGCCGCTGCCGAGCGCGCCTTTGCCAAAGCTAGGGAGCTGATGGCCGATCCGGAGATTCGCCTGCTGGTGCTGGACGAGCTCAACATCGCCCTGCGCTACGACTATCTGCCGCTCGCCGAGGTGGTCGAGGTTCTACATGCCCGCCGTCCGGACCTGCACGTCGTCGTCACCGGCCGCAATGCCAAGCCGGAATTGATCGAGGCGGCCGACCTCGTCACCGAGATGACGCTGGTGAAGCACCATTTCGCGGCGGGTGTGAAAGCACAGCAGGGGATCGAGTTCTAATAGCTTTCCTCACCGGCTGCCGGTGCTTTGCCGCAGAACGAACGCGAACGGCCCTCGCGCGTTCATGCCCTCGATCATCGTTTGCGAGGGTGGGGCCATGAGTGGTTTTCTGTGGGGAGAGCTGGATCTGCTGCTCAGGCTGCTGGCCGGGATGGCGGCCGGCATCGTCGTGGGCTGGGAGCGGACCAACAAGCAGCGCGCCGCCGGGATTCGCACCTTCGGGCTGGTCGGATTGGGCACGGCCGCCGCCGCGACGATCTTCAGCGAGCCGCATGAGGCCGACGCTGCCAGCCGCGTCGTTCAGGGCTTGCTGACCGGGATCGGCTTCCTGGGCGCCGGCGTCATTGTCCTGCGCCGGGGGGCTTCGACGCCGACAGGGCTGACCACGGCCGCAGCGATATGGGTCACTGCTGCGCTTGGCTGTGCCGCCGGCCTCGGCGATCATGCGATCGTGGCATCGGCCACGGTGCTTGGGCTCGTCCTGCTCGCCATCGATCATTCGGTCGAGCGCTGGGCCGGCCGCGATCGGGCCGCGGATTCCGGCAACGCGCCGCCTTCCTGAGTGCTCGCGGCGCCGCGGGGGAGGGGCGCAGGGGCGCGCCTGAACGGTCTGTAGGCGATCTCGCTCACGGCTTGCTGGGCTCGAACCCGGTCATTCTCGTTCCAGCTCTTGACGGCGGCCAGCCATCTCTTCAATTTGAATCCGAATTCAAATTCAATTTTGAGATTACCTATGGCCGGTCTGCAGTCGAGGCAACCCCGCAAGGCTGGCAAGCGCGAGGCGATCCTCGCCGCCGCGCGCGGCATCGTCTCGGAGGTCGGCTTCCACGAGACCTCGATCGCCGCGGTTGCCGCCGCCAGCGGTGTCTCGACCGGCAGTGTCTATTCCTATTTCGCCTCCAAGGCCGAGCTGATGGCGGAGATCGTCGCAGCCGTGTCGTCGCGCGAACTCGCCGTGCTGCGCGAGATCGCGGCGAGCGATGCGCCCGTCACTGAGCGCCTGACCGCCGCGGTCGAGGCCTTCGCTCGTCGCGCCTTCGCCAATCGCCGCCTTGCCTGGTCGATGATCGCCGAGCCCGCCGACCCGGCCGTCGACGCGACGCGGCTCGACTATCGCCGCGAGATCGCCGGCATTTTTCGCGCGCTCGTCGTCGAAGGCGAACGGCAGGGGGCTTTCCGTGCGGTCGATCCCGATGCCGCCGCCGCGATGATCGTCGGCGGCTTCATGGAGGCGCTGATCGGGCCGCTCTCGCCGGAACGCCCGATCACGCCGGAGCGCGGCCGCGAGATCGCGACGGCGCTCGCCGATCTCTCCCTCGCCGCGTTGATTTTCCGAGAAGGACAGGCCGCATGACCACGCTCGACGCCTACGGCTACGACACCCACGAAGTGCTGAATCAGGCGCCGGCGCTGGCGGATTACGACGCCTTCGCCGCCGATCCGGCGCTTGGGCGCATCCTCGATACCTTCGGCGCCGGCTGGTTCCGCGAGCAGGCGAGCGTGGTCGGCGGCCATGTCGGCTCTCAACGCGTGCAAGACCTCGCGCGGCAGGCCAACCGCAGCCTGCCGGAACTGCGCACGCATGACCGCTGGGGCCGGCGCGTCGACCAGATCGAATTCCACCCCGCCTGGCACGAATTGATGGGGCTCGCCATGCGCGACGAGTTCCATTCGCTGTGCTGGACCAAGCCGCGCGAAGGCGCGCAGGTGGCGCGCGCGGCGGTCTCCTATCTCTGGAACCAGGGCGAGAACGGCATCTGCTGCCCGCTCGGCATGACCTATTCGGCGATTCCCGTGCTTCAACGCGATCCCGCGCGCTGGGCCGAGTTCGGCCGGCTGATCACCTCGTCCGACTATGATGGACGCCCGCTGCCGGCGGCGCAGAAGCGCGGCGGCACGGTTGGCATGGCGATGACCGAGAAGCAGGGCGGCTCGGACCTGCGCCAAACCCAGACGGTGGCGACCCGCAATGCCGACGGCACCTATGCGCTCACCGGCCATAAATGGTTCTTCTCCGTCCCGCATTCCGACGTCTTCCTGACGCTGGCGCGCACGGAGGAGGGCGTCTCCTGCTTCGTCGTGCCGGGCTGGCTGCCGGACGGCTCGCGCAACCGCCTGCAGATCCAGCGGCTCAAGGACAAGTGCGGCAACAAGTCGAACGCCTCCTCCGAGGTCGAATTCCGCGGCGTGATCGCCCATCTCATCGGCGAACCCGGCCACGGCATCCGCGCGGGGCTGGAGATGAACCACTACACGCGGCTCGATTTCGCCGTCGGCTCGGCCGGTTTGATGCGTCACGCGCTGGCGCAAGCCGCGCATCACACCGCCCATCGCCGCGCCTTCCAGAAGGCGCTGATCGATCAGCCGATCATGGCGAATGTGATCGCCGACCTCGCGCTCGAAGTCGAAGCCTCCGCCTGGCTCGCCTTTCGCTTCGTTCATGCGCTCGACCGAGAGGGTGGGAGCGAAGCCGAGAAGCTGATCGGCCGCATCGGGGCGCCGATCGCGAAATACTGGAACTGCAAGCGCGCCACGCCGGTCGTGGTCGAGGCGCTCGAATGCCATGGCGGCAACGGCTTCATCGAGGACCACCTGATGGCGCGGCTCTATCGCGAGGCGCCGCTCAACGGCATCTGGGAGGGCACGGGCAATGTCGTCTGCCTCGACGTGCTGCGTTCGATCCGCCGCTATCCCGATTGCGTGCCGGCCCTGCTCGACGAATTGCGCGCTGCCCGCGGCAGCGATCCGCGCTACGACGCCTTCCTCGCCGGGCTGGAGACCGATCTCGTCGATGTGCTCCGTCACGAGCATCTGGCGCGCCGCTTTGTCGAACGCATGGCGCTCGCCCTCTCGGCCTCGCTGCTGATCCGCCACGCGCCGCACGCGGTCGCCGATGCCTATGTCGCCTCGCGATTGGCCGGCGGCTGGTCCGGCCATTTCGGCTCGCTGCCGCAGGGTGCCGATCTGCAGGCGATCGCCCGGCGGGCCGTGCCGGTGCCGAACTGAGGGTTAGAGCAGCGTCACGGCGGCCAATAGCGCGGCCAGCGCCCAGAGCAGCCCGCAGGCGCGCTTGTAGAGCGTGAGTGCCCGGCGGATATCGGCCGCGTTCGCCTCCGCCCGGCCATCGCCCATCCAGTGATCCTCGACGCGGGTCTCGCCATAGACGCGCGGCCCGGCGAGCCTGAGACCCAGCGCTCCGGCCATGGCGGCTTCCGGCCAGCCGGCATTGGGCGAGCGGTGCTTGCCGGCATCGCGCCGTATGGCCCGCCAGGCGCTGCCGGCATCTGCCGATCCGTCGAGCGCTGCCGAGACGACCAGCAGCAGCGCCGTCAGTCGCGAGGCCGGCAGATTGACGAGATCGTCGAGCCGCGCCGAAGCCCAGCCGAAGGCGAGATGGCGCGGCGTGCGATGGCCGATCATCGAATCGGCGGTGTTGATCGCCTTGTAGGCGGCGATGCCCGGCAAACCACCGACGCCGAGCCAGAAGGCTGGCGCGACGATGCCGTCGGAGAAATTCTCGGCAAGGCTCTCGATCGCCGCGCGCGACACGCCAGCCTCGTCAAGCGTCTGGGGATTGCGCCCCACGATCATCGAGACGGCCCGCCGCCCGCCTTCGAGTCCATCCCGTTCCAGCCCCTCGGCAACACGGGCGACGTGCTCGTAGAGGCTGCGCTGCGCAATCAGCGTCGAGGCGATTAGCGCGAGCGGTATCAGTCCGAGCGGGCCGAAGGAGAGGCATAGCCGCTGGATGAATGCACCTACGACCAGCGCGGCGACCACGATGAGCGTGGTCACGAGCACGCCCATGATCTCGCGGGTGATGAAGGAAGCGCTCTCGCGGTTGAACCACCGATCGAGCGCAGTGATGAGTTTCCCGATCCAGGTGACGGGATGGCCTATCGCGGCATAGAAGCGCTGAGGATAGCCGATGCCGGCCTCGATCGCGAGGGCGAGAAGCAGCAGGGCAAGGCTGACGGTGAGGTTCATGAGAGGGGCGGGCGCGATCTTGGCTGGGGACGGTATCTGGCATGGCGGCGATCTCGCCACGGCCCGCGCGCTCTTTCCGGAAGCGCCGCAGCCCTGGGTCGATCTCTCCACCGGGATCAACCCGATCCCCTATCCGCTTCCGGCGCTGCCGTTAAGCCTGTGGACGCGCCTGCCCGGCGCGGATGACGAGGCGGCGCTGATCGCGGCTGCCCGCGAGGCCTATCGCGTCCCGGCTCGCGCAGACATCGTCGCCGCGCCCGGCACGCAGATCCTGATCGAGTTGCTGCCGCGCCTCGCGCCGGCCGGTCCCGTCGCGATCCTGGGTCCCACCTATGCCGAGCACGGCCATGCCTGGCGCAAGGCGGGCTATGCCGTCAGCGAAACCGCCGCGCCCACCGAGGCGGCTGCGACCATGATCGTGGTCAATCCCAACAACCCCGACGGGCGCGTGCAGTCGCCGGCCGAACTGGCAAGCCTCGCCGCGCATTGCGCCGCCAACGGAGGGCTGCTCGTCGTCGACGAGGCCTTCGCCGATTTCACGCCCGAGGACAGCGTCGTGCCGGACCTGCCTGATGGCACGATCGTGCTGCGTTCCTTCGGCAAGACCTATGGCCTTGCCGGCCTGAGGCTCGGCTTCGCCATCGGCGCGCCCGAGTCGATGGCGCGGCTCAAGGCGGCGCTCGGTCCGTGGTCGGTGGCCGGTCCCGCGCTCCATGTCGGTGCGATGGCGCTGTCCGATGCCGGTTGGCTCGCAGAAGCCGGCGCGGAGCGTGCCCGCGATGCCGCCCGCCTCGACGCCTTGCTGGCGTCGCATGGTCGGATCGTCGGCGGCACGACCCTGTTCCGCCTCCTCGAAACGCCGCGGGCGGCCGCGCTCTTCGCCCGCCTCGGCCGGCACGGCATCTATGTCCGTCGTTTCCAGAATGCGCCGGATCGCCTGCGCTTCGGGTTGCCCGGCGCCGAAGCCGAATGGCAGCGCCTGCGCGCTGCGCTCACCTTCGATGCCCCGGAAGCATCGCCGTCAGCGTGAAGCTTGCATGCGGCGGATGCGGGGACAGGAGCCGGCATGGCGGCTAACGTCCCTCGGATAAGGATTCGGGGAGAGACGACGCATGGCATTCCTGCCGCCGGAAGGCGACCTGACGATCGGCTTCGCTCACGCCGCCTATCAGCTCCGCGACGAGTTCCTGACACGCGGCCGTGCCGCCAGGAGCTTCGAGGTCCGCAGCCTGGACGAGCTCCGCGAGCGCGCCCCGGAAGCCGATGTGCTCGTCGTGTCCGGCCTCTGGCGCAACGATCTGCTGCCGCGCCTGCCGAAGCTGCGCTTCATCCAGTCGATCAGCGCTGGCACCGACCAGTTCGACAAGCCGACGATCGGCGCGGCCGGCATCCGCCTCGCCAGTGCCCAGGGCGGCAATGAGCGGGCGGTCGCCGAGCATGCGATGTCGCTGATCCTGGCGCTGACCCGTCAGATCCATTTCGCGCGGGACAATCAGGCGAAGCAGGTCTGGCGGCCGATGATCGGGGATCGCGCGTTGCGCGAGGACGAGCTTGACGGCAAGACGCTGGTCATCGTCGGGCTCGGCCGCATCGGCCTGAGGCTCGCGAAGCTGGCGGCCGCCTTCGACATGCGCGTCATCGGCGTGCGCCGCAGTCTCGAGCCGCAGCCTCATGTCGAGGCTGTCATCCACCCGAGCAAGCTCGCGGAGGCCGTAGCCGGGGCCGATTTCGTCGCCTTGACCTGCCCGCTGACGCCCGAGACGGAAGGGCTGATCGATGCCCGCATTCTCGGCGCGATGAAGCCTTCCGCCTTCCTGATCAATGTCGCGCGCGGCCGCGTCGTCGATGAGATGGCGCTGCTCGATGCGCTCGGCAACAGTGGCATCGCCGGTGCCGGGCTCGACTGCTTCCATGAGGAGCCATTGCCGCCGATCTCACCCTTCTGGCGCATGCCGCAGGTCATCGTCACCCCGCATAGCGCCGGCGAGACCCGTGCCTATGAAGGCAATGTCGTCGATATCCTCCTCGACAATCTGGATCGGCTGGCACGCGGCGAGGCGAGCCTGCGCAACCAGATCGTCTGATTCGGAGCAGGGATAGCGGCCATGGCTTCGCTGAGATTCGCCCGGCCGGGAGGGCCGTCGCTGATCCCGGCGCTCGGCATCACGCAGGTCTTCGGCTACGGCGCGCTGTTCTACGCCTTCACGGTGCTGGCGCCGCGCATCACCGCCGATTTCGGCTGGGCGCCGGAATGGACCTTCGGCGGTTTCGCTGTCGGCCTTCTGCTGGGTGGCGCGGTCGCTCCCGTCACAGGCAGTCTGATCGATCGCTACGGCACGCGGCTGGTGATGACGACCGGCTCCGGGCTGGCAGGCCTCTCGCTTTTCGCGCTGGCCGAGGCGCGCGGCATCGTCAGCTATACGCTCGCGATGGCCGCCCTCCAGGCAGTGACAACCGCTGTGTTCTACGACGCCGCCTTCGCCGCGCTGACGCAGGCGCGCGGCAGCCAGGCGCGCCGCGCCATCAGCCAGCTCACCCTGATCGGCGGCTTCGCCTCGACTCTGTTCTGGCCGCTGACGTCGAGCCTGCTCGCGTTCCTGGATTGGCGCGGCGTCTACCGGCTCTACGGCCTGTCGCACATCCTGGTCTGCCTGCCCCTGCATCTTTTCTTCCTGCCCGGCCGCGTGAAGCGGCCGGTCGCCGCCGAGGCCGGTGCTGTGGCTCCTTCCGTCGCGCAGGAGCCGGAGACGGCCTATCTCGCGGGTGATACCCGCCGCCGCGCCTTCCTGCTGCTGGCGCTGGGCTTGTCGCTGCAGGGCTTCGTCGTCTCGGCCATGGCCGTGCATATGCTGGCGCTGCTGCAAGGTTTTGGACTTAGCGCCGCAATCGCGGTGGGCATCGGCGCGATGCTCGGGCCGTCGCAGGTCGCCGGGCGCCTGACCGAGATGCTGTTCGGCCGCGGTGTCTTGCCGGTCACGACCGCCTGGGTCTCGGCCTGGCTGATGCCGCTCGGCCTCGTCCTGCTGTTGATCGGCGGCTCGCTCCCGGTCGTCGCCGGACTTTTCGCGATCGCCTTCGGCATCAGCATGGGCCTGAGCTCGATCGTGCGCGGCACCGTCCCGCTCCAGCTCTTCGGGCCGGTCGGCTTCGGCGCGACCATGGGCAAGCTCGCTGCGCCCGGCCTCGTCATTAAGGCGGCGGCGCCGCTCGCCTTCGCCATCGCGCTGGAGCGCGGCGGCGTCATGCTCTCGACGCTGCTGCTGATCGCTTTCTCGGCCCTCGCCGCCGGCGCGCTCATGCTGCTGGCGCGCGGGCGCTCAGCCTGACCATCAGGCCCGCATCGTCCGCCACCAATGGCGTACCGTGTCGCGCGCCCGCATCGCCAGATCATAGGCGGCGGTGGCCCGGACCCAGCCCAGCACGTGGTCGCGCACGCGCACGATCTGGCCCATGACCCAGGCGAACCAGCGGTAGCTCAGAAGCTTCTCACGGCCGGCATGGTAGATGCGTTCGACGAAGACGAAGCTCATCAGATGCGCGAAGGCCGTCACGATAAGCCCCGCCCAGAACTGCCCGCGCGCGAAGAGAAGCAGGCCGAACAGCTTCAACGGCTCGGCGATAGCGAAGGGGATCGCCAGCGCCAGCAGGACGAGCGGTGGCGGCAGCGCGGCGACGCTCTCCTCAAGCCGGCGCATGATGCGCAGCTCCGCGAGCCGGCGCAGCAGCGGCCGGTAGAGCGGGCGCAGGAACTCGTCGAGGATGACGAAGACGGTGATGACGGCGCGCAGGACCGCAAGCAATCCACGCGTCAGCGGACTGCGTTCCGGTGCAGGCGAGGGCTGGAGATCGTCGGGCATCGCGATCCGATTCATAGGTTGCGATTTGCGGCAATTCCATGCCGCTGGCCCAGATGCCTCTAGCGCCGCGCATCTTCCTTCAACATCGCCACGCCCTTCTCGGCGATCATCATCGTCGGGTTGGCGGTGTTGCCGGAGGTGATCGTCGGCATCACCGAGGCATCGATGACGCGCAGGCCCTCGACGCCGCGCACTCGCAACCGCCCGTCGAGAACCGCGCCCGGATCGTCGTCGCTGCCCATCCGGGCCGTGCCGACAGGATGGAAGATCGTGGTGCCCAGCTGCGCTGCAGCTTCCAGCAGCGCTTCGTCCGTCTCTGCGGCGCTGCCGGGCATGTGCTCCTCCGGCCGGAAACGGGCAAGCGGCGCCTGCGCCACGATCCGGCGCGTCAGCTTCATCGCGTCGATCGCGACCTGCCGGTCCTCCTCCGTATCGAAATAGTTCGGTGAGATGACCGGGTTGTCGCGCGGGTCGGCCGAGCGCAGATGGATGCTGCCGCGGCTCGTCGGCCGGAGATTGCAGACGCTCGCGGTGAACGCGTCGAACGGGTGCAGGCCCGAGCCCCAGCTGTCGAGCGAGAGCGGCTGGAAATGGTATTGCAGGTTCGCCGTCGCATAGTGTGGCGAGGACTTGGCGAAGGCGCCCACCTGCGACGGCGCCATGGTCAGCGGTCCCGTGCGCAGCGCCGCCCATTCCAGCGCCATCAGCGGCCGGCGCCAGAGCTTGGCATAGTCGCTGTTCAGCGTCTTCACGCCATGGACCTTGTAGACCGGCCGGATCTGGAGATGGTCCTGCAGGTTCTCGCCGACGCCGGGCGCATCGACCAGCGTCTCGATGCCGAAGCCCTGCAGCCGCGCCCCGCTGCCGATACCGGAGCGTTCGAGCAGGAGCGGCGAGGCGACGGCGCCGGCCGAAAGCACGACTTCGCCGTTGATCTCGGCCTTCAGCCTTTCCTCGCTCGCGGTGCCGAGTCCATGCGTGAACTCGACGGCTTTCGCCCGGCCGTTCTCGAACAGGATGCGCTCGACATGGACGCCCGTCTCCAGCCGGAGATTGTCGCGGTCGTGCCGCTCCAGCATCGGCTTGAGGAAGGCGCGATAGGCGCTGAGGCGCCGGCCGCGACGCTGGTTCACCTGGAAATAGGAGGAGCCCTCGTTGTCGCCGGTGTTGAAATCCGGGATCTTGGCGATGCCCGCGGCTTCCGCAGCGTCCCGGATCGCGTCGAGGATCGCCCAGCGCACGCGCGGATGCTCGACGCGCCATTCCCCGCCCGCCTTGTGCAGGCCACCCGGCGGCGGCGCCATATGGTCCTCGTGCCGGAGGAAATAGGGCAGCACATCGTCCCAGCCCCAGCCGGTGAGGCCGCGCTGGCGCCAGCCGTCATAGTCGGCGGCCTGGCCGCGCATATAGACCATGGCGTTGATGGCGGAGGAGCCGCCAACGACCTTGCCGCGCGGATAGGCGAGAGCCCGCCCGCCGAGCCCGGCCTGTGGCTCGGTCTGGAACAACCAGTCGGCGCGGGGATTGCCGATGGCGAAGAGATAGCCGACCGGGATGTGGAACCAGACCCAGTCATCCATGCCGCCGGCTTCGAGCACCAGGACCTTGTTCCTCGGATTGGCCGCCAGCCGGTTGGCGACGACGCAGCCGGCCGAGCCGGCGCCGATGACGACATAGTCGAAGCTGCCGATCAGGCGACGGTCGGAGGAGGCGGTATCGGGCATGACATATCCGGTAGTGCTATCGAGGCCACCTATCGTCTGCGGCCGATCAGCAATCTGGCATAGCTGGGGGAGGGGCGACAGCGCGTGGAAATGCGCCCTTCGTTGGTGTCCACCACGCTCCAAATTCCCTGCTAGCAGGGAATTTTCAGGGAGTTTAGAGCTGAGAGAGGGCTTGGGGTAGGGTCGGCTTTCGGCTTAAGTGTTTGTTTGTGTGCGATATTTGCTACTGGCTCGGAACTATGAAGCAGGGAATTTCCCGCTATCGAACAGGGAATCTGCCTGCGACGAGCAGGGAATGGGGAAGGCTCAAGCAGGGATGTGGTTCCGATTTTGAAGGCTGGGATTAATGCTGATTTGACGACGAGCTGTCGGTGGCGGTGGCTGAGCTGACGAAGCCACTGTATGCTCGTAAGCCACTGAAGCCATTGGGTAACCCTCTTGCGCGAGAGTTTTGCTCATCGTATATGGCGAACGTCGCATATGTTAGCGACTCTAGCCGAGACCGATCAGATCGTGTTCGGCACTCCTAATTTGAGGCATCATCACCTCTGAGTGAGCAGCCCTCGTTAGGCAAGGTGTAGGCCTTCCGGGTGAGCTGGACGGGTCGCGCTTTGCTGCGAGTGCTCACTTGTTCTGGTCGTCTCCTTGAAAAAGGAAACGATCGCAATGCCCTCTCATCCCCCCAAGTCGCAGGTGCGTGTTCGCCGCCGCGTCCAACCTGCCGCACATGATCCCGCGCTCGCCCGCGCCGCGGCGGCTTTTGCCCCGCAGGTGAGCCAGCGGCTCCTGTCGGATCTGAAGGCGTCGGTGCGTAACGCGCGGACGCATTCGCAGAAGCAGATCCATCTGATCGCTGAGAGCATTGAGGCCTTCAGCTTCACGACGCCGATCCTGATCACGACTGATGGCGAGATCGTCGCGGGCCATGGTCGCTATGAGGCGGCAAAGCTGCTCGGCATGGAGACGGTCCCGGTGATTTGCATCGATCATCTCGGCCCGCAGCAGATCCGGGCGTTGAGGATCGCAGATAATCGTTTGGCCGAGCTCTCGGGCTGGGACGACGAGATCCTGAAGCTGGAGCTGGGCGAGCTGATCGACCTCGATTTCGAGGTTGAGATCACCGGCTTCGAGACGGCGCAGATCGATGTGATCCTCGACGCCGGGACGTCGGTCGCTGCGAAGGCTGATCCGGCGGACGCGTTGCCGGCGCTGCAGGAAGTCGCCGTGACTGTGCGCGGCGATCTCTGGCTGCTGGGTGAGCACCGTATCCTGTGCGGCGATGCGCGCGAGCGGGGCGATTATCAGACGCTGATGGGCGGTGAACTCGCTCAGATGGTGTTCGTGGACCCGCCGTACAACGTCCCGGTCGACGGCCACGTGAGCGGTCTCGGCAAGGTCAAGCACCGCGAGTTCGCGATGGCCTCGGGAGAAATGAGCAAACTCGAGTTCACCGGCTTCCTCCATGCGGTCTTCGCCGAGATCGCGGCAGCATCCCAGGATGGTGCGCTGATCTATAGCTGCATCGACGGCCCGCACCTGCACGAGATGCTGAATGCGGGCTATGGTGTCTTCGACGAGCTGAAGTCGGTGATCACCTGGGCCAAGGCCAATGCCGGGATGGGTTCGCTCTATCGTAGCCAGACCGAGCTCATCACGCTGTGGAAGACGGGCAAGGCGCCGCACATCAACAACATCGAGCTTGGCAAGCACGGCCGCTATCGCACCACCCTGTGGAGCTATGCGGGTGTGAACGGGTTCCGCAAGGGCCGGATGGCGGAGCTGGCGAGCCACCCGACGGTGAAACCCTGCGCCATGGTGATGGGCGCGATCAAGGACTGCTCGAAGCCCAAGGGCATCATACTCGACAGCTTCAGCGGTTCCGGCACGACCTTGATCGCCGCGGCCAAGACCAAGCGCCGCGGCTACGTCATGGAGCTCGATCCGCACTATGTCGATGGTGCGATCCGCCGCTGGGAGGCGCTCTTCAAGGACGAGGCGCGTCACGCTGAGACAGGGCTGACCTTCGCAGAGATGGCGGCGCGGCGGGGGCACGATGCCAGTGCCTGCAAGGTGTCGGACGCCAACGTTGGAGGGGGCCATGTCGCGTGAAAATGCCCCCCCTGCCGTAGGCTATAAGAGGCCGCCGCAGCATTCCCGTTTTCGGAAAGGACAGAGTGGTAATCCGTCCGGGCGCCGCAAGGCAGCACCCGTTCTGGATGATCTGATGACGTTGTTGGAGAATGCGCTCGCGGAGCGTATCCCTGTGACCCGCAAGGGGCGTTCTCAGGCGGTGACCAAGCTCGAGGTGTACGTTCTCCAGACCGTCGATAGCGCTCTGAAGGGTAACGCATCTGCCAGGCGCGATCTCAACAAATATCTGGAGCTGCGTGAGCGACTTCGGGCAGCTTCCCAGCCGCTTGAGATTGACCATGGGGAGCACGAAGAAGAGCTGAAGGAGCGCTTTCGTGCCCGTGAGCTGGCGCTTGCAGAGGGAGGCGGTGATGAGTGAGCCCGCCTCGCTGTCCGATATCCTGCGCCGCGACCTGGCGAGCTTTATCGAGCAGAGCTTCGTGACGCTGGAGCCCGGCACCCTATCAGCACAACTGGCATATCGAAGCGATCGCCTATCAGCTGATGCGGGTCTGGAGCGGCGAGTGCAAGCGGCTGATCATCAACGTGCCGCCGCGCTCGGCCAAGTCGATCTGCGTCACGATCGCCTTCACCGCCTGGCTGATGGGCCATGATCCCCGCAAGCGGATCATGGCGATCAGCTACGCCCAGGAGCTCTCGCTGACCCACGCTGCGGCCTTCCGCAGCGTGGTCACCTCCGATTGGTATCGTCGCGCCTTCTCGGGCTTCGCGATCGCTGCCAATCGCGGTCAGGAGATCCGCACCACGCAACACGGCTATCGTTATGCCTCTTCGATTGGTGGTTCGGTGTTGGGGCGCGGCGCCGATCTGATCGTCATCGACGACCCGATCAACGGGCTTGAAGCCGCCTTGTCGGCGGCGGCCCGACGTCGGGTTCAGGCCTTCTATGATGGTACCCTCTACTCCCGGCTGAACGATCGGAAGAACGGTGCCATCGTTATTGTGATGCAGCGCCTGCATGAGGATGATCTGGTCGGTCATGTCCTGGAGAAGGAGGATTGGGAAGTTCTCGCGATCCCCGCTATCGCGCCGGACGATTGCTTCTACCGCATCGGCCAAGGGCGGGAGGCGCTCTATCGGCGCCGCCAGGGTGAGATCATGCATGTTGGTCGCGATACGTTTGCCGATCTCGAGGCGATCAAGCGCAATCTCGGCGCCTTGAACTTCTCGGCTCAATATCAGCAGAACCCGCTGCCGGCCGAAGGGCAGATCATCAAGCGCGATTGGCTGCATTATTACGACGAGCGGCCGGCTGAGTTCGATCTGAAGGTTGCGTCCTGGGATACGGCTTCGACCCAGGCCGAGCATTCCGACTGGTCGGTCGGGATGGTCTGGGGGGCGGTTGGGCAGAGCTATTACCTGATCGACCTTGTCCGGGGGCGCTGGGAAACGCCGGAGCTGCGCCGCAAGATGATCGAGCTCTCCGGGAAACATGCGGTCGACGCGACGCTGGTCGAGGAGACCGAGCTTGGGCGGGCGCTGTCGCAGGACCTGCGGCGCACCGGTGCGCTGCATCCGCTGCTTCAGCAATCGCGGATTGATAAGCAGGCCAGGCTGATGGCGCAGGCCGCTCGCTTCGAGGCGGGGCAGGTGTTCCTGCCGCGCGAAGCCAGCTGGCTCGCAGATTATCTCGCTGAGCTCCTGGCATTCCCGCTGGCGCGCAACGATGACCAGGTCGATGCAACCAGCCAGGCTCTCAAGTACCTGACGGCCAGGACGCCCACGATCCGCGATCGTCCGCAGCGGATCATGCGCCCGCAGCGTCGTGTTCGGCCGCAAGGCTGATACGACGCATCTGGTACTAGGGCTGCACCGTCACGACGGTCATGCTGTAGCCTCGACCGGCCATGCAGCCGACCATGATCTGGCGCAGCGCCTGGTTGCGCTGGCCTTCCAGCATGCCAGCCTCCATCGCATCGGCGAGACTACGGCCCATAAGGATCGGAGCCGCCATGGCCTGGGCCTTGGCGGCTTCGCCTTTGCAGATGGCATCGTCCTGCTGGAACTGGGCGACGGCTCCGGCATCGCTGCGGCCATCATAGCGGTCGAAGCGCATGGCGGTACGAGGGACGCATGCACTGAGAGTACTTGCCAGCATGATGGCGATTGCAAGGTACGGCCAGTGGTTAGGCTGCGGTAGATAGGACTTTGTCGAAGACACGGATGCGAACTCCATCGAGCAATCAGGATCATTGATCATCGCGGCGCCAACTGGCTGGCTTCGCGAGCGGGCGGGAGGCCCTCATCTGCGGCGATGCTCGCGGGAATCCGCGAGACATGAGCGGCCGGATGCCGAGATGGCGGGCTTCACGCCGTTTGGCTTCGGCGATTGCGGCCAGATCCCGAGCGGTCTTGGTCCCGGGCGCGCGATGACAGCAGTCACGGCCGAGAACGCGCCCGTCCTCGATCGAAAGCTCTGTCGTCTTGTCGAGGATCAGCGCTTCCGGGATGACATGGTCGAACTCGACGACCTTGCCGGAGACATTGAGGCCGCAGCCTTCGCAGCGGATGCAGCCGCGCTCATCCATGGCTCGCTTGAGCATGGCAACCTTCTGGCTGCGGTTGAACTCGCGTCGCCCACTCATCAGGCAGCCTCCAGCCGACCGTAGGCGGCGACCTGCGTGACGATCCGATCGAGCTCCTCGTTGAACTGTGTGACGGCTGTGCTGAGTTCAGTGATGAAGGTCTCGTCGCGATGAGCCCGAGTGATCATGATCGGCAGCCCCGGCCAATAGATTGCCAGGTCGATCCAGTCGCGCTCGGCGACCCAGAGCTGGCCCTGACACTGGGCCTTGTGCTCCGGCGGGAACTCGCCCTTGAGCAGAGCCTCAATGAGGAGATGCGGCAGCTTGGTCTTGATCTCGAGCAGGCCGTCCTGACCGATCAGCGCATCGGGCGAGGCGCCGGCCTGCCCGCGGCGCAAGAACCCGACGGTCTCGCACTCCAGGCTCGTGACGAAGCTGTAGGCGCTGCGGGCTTCCTCCTCCATCAGCTTGCCGCGCTCCATATGCGCAGAGGTGAAGCTCTCCATCACCTCCCCGGTCAGGCGTTCGCCGGCGAGCTTGTAGAGATAGGTCTGCCGGGTCCGGCTCTCAGTGCCGCCGCGTCCCTTGGTCAGGATCGAGGCGAACTCGGACGCGGTCGGGATGCCCAGGCGCGCTTGGGCCCATTCCGGGGAGCCTTGTGTGCAGTTGATGATCTCGAGCATGATCAGCCCCGTCCCTTCCTGGCGTTGAGCATCACCAGCGCCTGCCGGAAGCGGCGCGCTGGCAGTTCGGCAAAAGCCTTGATCTTGAAGAAGCGCAGCAGGGCCTCGCGCTCACCGCCGACCTCGTCGATCAGCGCGAGTAGCTCCCGGGTCTGCTGGCGGGTGATGGTCTCACCGGACCCTGCGGCCTTACCGTCGTCGTCATCGGCTGCGGCAAGACCGAGCGCTGCCTTCAGCGTCATCCGCTGCAGGTAGGTCAGCGTCGATCCGATCGCCTGGATCGCGTTCTTCTCGCCGCTGTGATCGGCGCCGGCGCTGAGGCTGTTCTCTTCGCTGTGGCCGTCACGGTGCGAGATGACGCAGGTGATGGTGACCTTGTCGCCGTCGCTGTTCGAGCGGAAGCGATAGGCCAACCCGTGGCGTGCCAGGATCGGCCCGATCGTGCGGGCGATCTCGGCCAGATCCTCATGGCGGTAATGCTTGGCTCCGATACTGGCGATCTGGGTCTTCGCGATCACGGGGAGCTCGGCCTTGGCGGCTGCGAGGGCAGCTTCGAAAGCGCGGCGCGCATCATCCAGGCGGCTGCGTTCATGCAAGCCGATCAGCTGAGACAACACGTGTTGGTCGGCGCCGCGGTCGAGCGCAGAACTCAACAGGCTCAGCGGGGTGATCGTGAGGGCAGGGCCCCCGTCGGCTAGCCGAATGGTTGCGGCTGAGCGCCGGTAACGCGCTGCGTTGGTCATCGCCTGGCCCTCCTGCCGAGAGGGCTGCAAGACGCAGCGCGACGCGTTCCGAACCGCCAGGCTCGATAGGCCTGGGCGAGCTCGGCCGGGCTGAGCCGGGAGGCCGAAGGCAGGGGCTCCAGAAGCACCTCGTAGGTAAGCGCCTGGGAAGCTACGGTGAGCGGAAGAGGCAAACTGCGGTTCATCACGATCCCCTCAGTGAAGCTGCTGACGGGCGAGGGCAGTCGCGGGAGTCAGGTTCCGCGAGGTCGTCGTCGAGCCAGTGCCAATAGGGTTGCGAAGCAGTCCGGCGTGGCCTTCCGGTACAAGAGTCCGCAGTCGCTTAAGAGCGGCCAGTTCGGCCCTCGCCTCCGCCCATCCGCGCTTAAGGGACTGAGACAGCAACTGGCGCCGTTGAGCCCGGGTTTGCAGCCCTGAAAACCGAGGGCGGGCCTGCCGCATGGCGTAGCGCAGGATGCCCGGCTTGTAGAAAATGAGCTTGTGCTTGAACTCCAGGATCAGGGTCATCATCGTCCTCCAGCGACGAAAATCGTCGGTGACGGACGGTTCCCTTCCTATGGCGCCTCCAGTCAACTGAAATAGTCGACACTCGACGAAAAGCGTTGATCAGGCTATGCCGACTTCATGATCACGCCAGCCCAATGCCGCGCCGCCCGCGCACTCCTTGATTGGAGCCAGCAAGACCTCGCAAAGGCCGCCCATCTCGGCCTCTCCACGATCCGCGACTTCGAAAAGGGCAGACGCGTGCCGACTCACAACAACCTGCGTGGAATCAAACTGACGCTTGAGGAGGGCGGAGTGGTGATTGGAGCAATGCAGTCTAGCGTCGCGATGAGAGATGCAGGCTAACGAAGAGATGCTGCGCACGCGGCTTCTGGATTGGCGAGCAACTCAAAAGAGCCAGCTCTCATGTCGAAGGTTGCTTGTCGTAATGACCATATGACACTTCGCGAAGCCAGGATCGACGACACAAAATTTCGTACAAATTTTTCAGATAGGCGCGCGTGGTACGCCATATTAGCCAGTGTGACAGCTCGCGGGTGTCTCCGTTCCACAATTCAATATGATCGAGGCGTGCAAATATTTAAGTAATTCGTCGCTTTCGCTAGAGCTATTAGCTTACGGATGCATCTAATTATGCAGCGATCTATAGTAGTTAGAGCTTAATTTTGAAATGGCGTAGAAATTCTTGAGTCGGAATATATTGCCGCCCTCGGAAAGAGCGCCATTACTCATGCGGCTTTCTAAGCTGGAAACAGGCGTCGATGCCGGCAAGATGACCGTTATAGATCGGGTAGCCGTGCTCATCCACTTTCAGGGCGAGTAAAAATTCGCGGCATTCGCGCGGCAGCAACTGGTCTTGGATTGCTGAGAAACGCGTCGGCGCGATCAGTAACTCGTGCATCGAGATGCCGGCACCCGTAAACACGCCCTCGAAACCATTGCGCTGGGCGATGCCTAGAAATTCCTCTGGTGTATAGCAATCGGCGATCGGGCAGGTCTCAGTATCAGTCGTGCTGGTGAAAGCGTCTCGCAGGCTGAGCCCTTGATAGGCCTTTTCGATGATCTGCTTATGGTGCGCGACAAACAAATGCATCCACAGGCTGTCGTAGTTATAGACCATGATGTTGAACGTGCCGCCAGGCTTCAGGACGCGTCGCAGCTCAGTCATGACCAGATCGAGATTTGGCATGTGATGCAGCACGCCGGACGAGTGAATGTGGTCGAAGCTGTCCGACGCGAACGGCAAACCCTGCGCAGCCGGATCGAGCTGGACGAACTCGGCGGCCTTGCCATGCAGCGCAAGGCGCTCTTCCGCTTCCTTGAGCGAGCTCGGCGAGATGTCCGCTGCGACAAGGCGGGATGGCTCTGAATAATTGGCAAAGCCGATCACGTCGTGGCCGGGGCCGCAACCATAGTCGAGAACGGCTTTACCATCGAAGCCGGCCACCGGCATGCGTTCGATATAGCCAAAGTACTGGTCGTTCCGCCAATGGAAGAAGTCGAGGGATTCCTGCGCATCCTTGAAGCGGCGGTGCAGGGTCACGTTGAAGCCCGTCCAGTAATCCTGCGTCTCGCTGTCCGCGATTGCCGTCGCCGCTCCGCGGGCGACGCGCTGCTGCGGGCTGGTCGCTGCAGGGCGCATGCCCGCGATTCTACGGATCGCCTTCTTGACGAGATTCTTCATAAAACGAACCTTTCCGACCGCACCGCTTCGAAAGTTGGGCGTGATTACCACCGAAGCCAATAGAGCGCGACATCCTTCAGCATGCTCAGGCGAGGCCTATACGCCGCCTTGCCGGCAGCAGATAACCGCTCATAGGCACGCTCGACCCGATCCGCTTCCTGCGGGAAATTGGCCTCTGTCTCAACAATCGCGCGGCCACGCGTCGCGATGTGCTCGTAAAGTCTCTCATCGCGCAACAGACGAACCACGGCATCCGCCACAGAGGCCGGGTTTAGTTGTGCCAGCAGCGCGCTCTCCTCGTGCTGAACGATCTCGCCATACCGATCGAGGGGCCCGATGACGCTGGGCACACCGCAGGCCATCGCCTCGAGTAGTGTCTGAGGCAGTCCGTCGGATGCCGGGATGCCAACCGCGACATCGGCCAGACTGTAGAAATCCGGCATCTGAGCGTGCGTGATGTGGCCGACAAATGTCACCGCATGCGAAAGGCCGAGTTCGCCGATCCGTTGTTTGAGCTGCGCACGATAGGCCGGGTCCGCTCCATATTCCGTCAGCACGAGATGCGCCTCGGGAACGCTTGCGGCTATCTTCGCCATCGCCTCGACGAGGATGTGAATGTTGTAGAACGGCGTCAGGATCTTCGGGCTGAGAACGACTTTCGCTTCGGCGGGAATTCCCTTCGCTATACGCAACGCGGTTCCGTCCGCTGGCTTGAAGACCGCTGGGTCGACACCCCAGACCACCCGGATCGCCTTCGCGCCGTAGCCACCGAGATCGTTGAGTACACCGATCAGGAAGTCGGATTTCGAGGTGATCAGGTCAGCCTGGCCGAGCAGCCGCTTGGTCAGCGCGATGCCGCGTGGCGTGGGGCTGCCCTGCTCTTCGAACAGGATGTCGCCGCCCATGATGCTGACCACGAGCGGGCGGGCGCCCAGGGCCGCCGCCATCCAGGCCCAGGTGCTGTAGGCGAAATGGATATGGACGATATCGGCATCCGCCTGCCGCAGCTTGCGGCGGAAATCGAGCATCAGCCGCGCCATATCGGCCGGGCCGCTCAGATCGCGCCTCACTAGCCGGCTGAGCAGGCGCGCGATCGTGGCGATCCACTGATCCTGCCCGGGCGGAGCGGAAGGCGTCAGCTCGGTCACCCCCTGAAGGCCGATGACCTTGTCCGTCAGGAGACTGACATGATGGCCGCGGTCGGCGAAGCAGCGCACCCGGCCGGCGACATGCGTGCTGCCGGACGAGCCGATGGCGAGGATGCGAAGAGGCTTCAAAAGGCCCTCAGAACAGTGTCGACAGCGCGAACTCGACCCGTCGCGCATAGGTATGGTTGGCCATCACGTGCTCATAGGCCTGATCGGCGATCCGCCGGCGATAGCCTTCGTCCTTGAAAGCCCGTACGGCCTCGGTAACGTTCGAAAGGTCGCGCTTGATCGGGATGTAGTGCTCACCGGCGGTCAGCGTCCCGTTATAGTCGCCCTCGAGCAGGAGCTGACAGCATTTGGCCCCGATCGGCTCGAAATGCCGTGACGAGACGCTCTTGCCGGACACGGCAGGTGTCACGCCGGCATAGAACTTCTCGAAGACCTCGGCGAAGCTCGCCTTCTGGTTTTCCTTCAGGTTGTAGTCGCGGGCTCTCGTCAGGAGCTTCCCACGGTCGTTGAGATAATACGTGCCGGACTCGGCACCGATCAGCCCCTTGGTGCGGCGCAGGAAGGTTGCCCACTCTTCGCGGGGCAGACGGACCATCTGGCCGGCCCGGATGTCGCATCTCAGCCCGTAATCGGTGCCATGCGCTTCGAAGTGCCGGATCAGGTGCGTGCGTTCCTCATCACCGACGAAGGGCCAGTAGATGTCGCCGACGAAGCCGATATCGACCTCCCGCTCCTCGTGGGCCGGCGGGCGATAGACGTGCGGGTTCAGCGCATGCGGCATCGACAGGATACGGCTGCCGTCGATCCCCTCATAGAGATAACGGGCGGCGTCGATGGGCAGCTGGCTGCAGATGCGATCGGCTTTCACGCGCTGCATGAATCCGATTTTCTCGTCGAGAAGATCGTATTCATTGCCGATGAAGACCACCATCGGACAGGCCCGCCGGGCCAGCAGCGAAGCGGCCTTGGTCAGAATGGTCATGTCGTCGCCGGCCGCGGCGTGCGAGACGACGATCAGGTCGTAGCTGCGGATCTTCAGCAGGCAGCGCCCGAAATGGATGAGGTCGTTGATATTGCAGACCTCGACATCCAGGCGCGGCGAGCGGACGAAGGCATCTTGCCAGTCGCCGATATAGGACAGGCTGTCATAGAACTGGCGCAGGTGCGCATAGAGATTCACGACATACTTGTTGTTCCGGAACAGCGCCGGGGGCGGCGTGCCGTCCTTCGCGCCGAAGATGCCGCGCAAGACGGTATCGGTCGTCACGACGACCTTCCCGAAACCGTTGGCGGTGAGATAAAGTGTCTTGAGTTTCTTCTGCATGGATTTGTGTCAAGTGGGGCGCGTGTTCGTGCACTAAGCGGCGTGTGGCGGGCCGATCAAGTCCTCGATCAGCTTTTTTAGCACTTCTTCGTCTCGTTCCCAGCTCAAGGTATGGCGGGCCGCTTCGACGCGGGCCGTCTTCGCGGCGCGCAAGGCGCTGTCGGTGGAGAGTCTCAGGACTGCCTGAGCGATGCTGGCCGGATCGAGTGGATCGATCGGCAGGCCGAGATCGAGCGGCTCGGCGATGCGCGCGATTTCCGGAAGCTCCGGATAGAAAATCGGCAGCCCCGCGGCGAGCGGCTGGAAGAAGCCGTTCGGGAGGCAATTCCGGATGCTCGGCGATACCGCGTGATAAAGCAGCAGACCGAAGTCGGCCGAGCGGACGAAGGGCACGACTTGATCGGCCTTGACGGCGGGGTGAAAATGCACCCGGCCTATCAGGCCCAACTCCGCAACCTCGGCTGCATAGGATGGAAAATTGGCGCCGAGAAATGCGAGATGGTGCTGTGCGGGCAGGGTTGCGAAGGCCTGCATGGCTTGAAGAATGGCGGTGTCGCGCTTCCACTGGCCGATGCAAACGGTGAGCAGGACATCGCCGGGAAGACCGAGGCTGCAGCGCAGAGTCGTATCCGGGGTGGATTCGAGGCGAGGATCATGCGCGTTCCGCAGGACGACGACGTCGCGTCCGAAACGCGCCTTCATCAACTCGGCAATGCCTTGGTTCACGGTGACGACGGCGGAGGCATGGCGCACGCACCAGCGTTCGATCATGTTTTCCCAAGGCATGATCCAGCGGGTCCAGAACGACGGCAGCCGTGCATGGTCGTCCATGTGTGAATAAAAGTCATGTGCGTCGTAAATATATTTCGACCGCCCCACGAGGCGCCGAGCCGCTATTGCAGGAAATTGATAGGGTGCGTGCAGGTAGTAAAGCTTCGCAGGCGGCGTGACCTTTCGCGTAGGTCTGGTATGCGCGCGATAGCTCGCCGCGATGTGGTGAAGGAAAGCCGCGAAATTATTGTAGATCAGCTTATTGAGGACGAGGATCGCTTGTCTGGCGCCGAAGCTGACGATTCTGAGCGTGCAGTAATAGACCGATAGGAGCGCAAGGCGGATCGCGATCGGCACCAGGCCGGTGGCCGATCTCGTCGCGATGCCGTCCTCGCTGCGATGGCCGCGAATCCCGTCCCAATGTCGCGACATCAGGGCAAGGATCGTCGTCGCCTTCCGGCGTGCCTTGGCCGAGATATCCTGTGGCAGTGTCGGCGCGTCTCCCGAGAGGGCGTCGTTCGTCTCCGCGCCTGCCGGCGGGGCGGCCGCCGCTTCCGGAGGCGGGACGGCGCTGATCACTTCGAAAGGCAGGCTGTTCGGATCGAGCCCGCTCTCCCGCCCTTCCACGACGACCGATCTATAGCCCAGCCGATGAACCGATGCCGCCTGCTTCAGTGTTCGGCTGTCGGCGCGCAGGGCCAGCGGCGTCAGCGAAACGACCTCGAAGCTCCCGGACGCAATTCGCGGCTTCAGAGCGCAAACTCCTTCATCCAGAGCGAAAGGTTCAGCCAGCGCCAAGGCGCGAAGCTGAAGCTCTGGCCGGCGCGGATGCGTTCGAAATGAGCCGTGGCGGCGGCGCGGTCGAGATAGGGCTCGAGCTTCGGGTCGGCGATGGCCGATTCGACGAGAGCCCGCAGCGGACCGGTCTGCCAGAGCCGTTCCGGCGTCGCGAAGCCCATCTTGCGGGCGCGCATCCGGATTTCCTCCGGCAGCGTGCCTTCCATCGCGTCGCGCAGCACACGCTTGGTGTACCCGTCGCGGATCTTGAACCGGGAGGGCAGGGCGAAGGCGTATTCGACGAGCCGGTGATCGAGGAACGGAACCCGTGCCTCGACCGAGAAGGCCATCGAGTTGCGATCCTCGAAGCGCAGCAGGGCCGGCAGGTTCGTTCTGAAGAAGAAGCGGTGCAGGACGTTGCCGAAATGGCCGTCGGCGCCAAAGGGTTGGGGAGAAAGAGCCTCGACATAAGCCGAATTTCCGGCATGACGGGCAGCAAAAGCCGGATTGATCCAGGGCTGCTCTGCGGCGGATGCCGGCTGGCTGGACGGGGCGAATGCACCCAGGAGGCGCTTGAGTCCGGGATAGGGCACTTGCGAGGCGAAGGACTTGCCCTGCAGTTGCGCCCATTGCCAGCTCTCGCGCAAGGCGAGCAGATGCCGCTGCCGGGCCTTCTGTTCGAGCAGGAAGAACGGCACGGTGCTGGCATAGCCGCCGAGCATCTCGTCCGCCCCTTGGCCGTCCAGCACTACTTTCACGCCCGTCTGCTGGACGAGTCGGAAGACGCTCCATTGCGCGTAGATGCTGGTCGAGCCGAAAGGTTCGTCCTGATGCCAGACCAGCTTGTGCAGGTCGGCGAGCAAATCCTCCTCGCGCGGCTGGACGATATACGAGCGCACTTCCGCGGCCTTGATCGACAGGCGCGTGTAGTAGCGTTCATCCGCTTCCGGCACGTCGAATTCGGCACTGAAGGCATGGCGGTCGATCGCCAGCCCCGCCTCATTGGCGATCTCGCGCATCAGCATGGCGATGGCCGAGCTGTCGAGGCCGCCGGAGAGGCAGGTGCCGACGGGAACATCGGCGCGCAGGTGAATCCGCACGCTCTCCTTGAGAAGCTCCCTGAAGCGCTCGGCAGCCGCCGCAGCGGTCGCGGGAACATCGACCTTCTGTTCAAGCGGATCGTAATAGGCCTTCTGCGTCAACGAGCCGTCGTCGAGATCGACGACCAGATTCTGCCCGGGCGGCAGGCGCATGATCGTTTCGAAGAACGTCTCGTCGCCGCAATCGGACGCTTCGTAATGTAGGAAGTCATGGATGACGCGGTCATTGGCCCGGCGTTCCACGCCGGGCAGCTGGACCAGTTGCTTGATCTCGGAACCGAAGGCGAAGCCATTGGCGGTCTTGGTGTAGTAAAGCGGCTTGATACCGAACCGGTCGCGCGAAAGGATCAGGCGCCGCCTGCGCCGGTCGAGCAGGGCGAAGGCCCACATGCCGACGAAGCGTGAGAACGCGTCGATCCCCCAGGCCTCGTAGGCCTTGAGGATGACCTCGGTGTCCGAGGACGTGCGGAAACGGGCGCCGCGCGCCTGCAATTCCTGCCGCAGCTCAAGATAGTTGTAGATCTCGCCGTTGAAAGTAAGCCACAGCATGTCCTCGTCGGAGGCCATGGGCTGGAGCGCGTCGGTCGAGAGATCGATGATCGCCAAGCGTCGGTGGGACAGCAGCAGGGTCGGCTCGCGCGCGCCGGTCCATTTTTCATGGGCAAAGGCTGCGCTCCCGGCCGCGCCTGAGCGGGTGTCGAACCACGTCATGCCCTGGCCGTCGGGGCCGCGATGGGCGATCACCGTCGAGCCGTTTCGGAGCTGCTGCTGCTCGGGCGCCGCGATGCCCTGCTGCGCGAAATATCCGAAGATGCCGCACATCGGTTGAAAATGCTTTCCTGCTGCCCGGTATGCTCTCGGGAGCCCGGTCGAGCGGCGCTCTTACACTACAGTCAAGAGCACGTCCAAGGGGCGTCCGCCTGGCTCGCGTCGGAAGCGCGACGCAGCGGTGCCCCGATCCGCTCAGTTCATGAGGTCCTTGACCTTGGCGGCGATGATGTCGCTGGCCTGGCCGCTGCCGTAATCGGCGATGTCACGCCGGGGGGCATAGGTCTCCGCGGTCCAAAGGCGGTTCCATCCTGCCTCGACCGTCTCCACCCATTCGGTCTCGTCGCGCAGGGTCGTGCAGGGGACGCGATGGAAATACGCTTCCTTCTGCAAGCCGCCGGAATCTGTCATGATGCTGGCGGACCGGTTCACCAGCCAGGCCATGTCGAGATAGCCGAGCGGGGCGATCAGCCGGACATTCGCCAGCGAACGGCCGCGTGCCTCCAGAACCTTTCGCGTGCGCGGGTGGATCGGCATGATCACGGGCAAGATCTTCGCCGCCTGCTCCAGCCAGGACAGGACGCGCTCGAACCGTTCGGGATCGTCGGTGTTCTCGGCGCGATGGATCGTCGCGACCTGATACGCTCCCGGAACGAGGCCTTCCCGGTCGAGAATAGTCGATTGGCCGCGCGCGCGCTCCACGGCGGTAAGAGTGATGTCGTACATCACGTCCCCGACATGATGGACGCCCTTGGTGATCCCTTCCAGCTTGAGGTTGTCGACCCCGGTGTGGGTCGGCGAGAGCAGCAAGGCCGACAGGTGATCGGCCATCACGCGGTTGATCTCCTCCGGCATGCGCCGGTTGAACGAGCGCAGCCCGGCTTCGACATGGGCGACGGGAATGTGGAGCTTCGCGGCCGCCAGCGCGCCGGCGACGGTCGAGTTGGTGTCGCCATAGATCATCACCGCATCCGGCTTCTCGGCCAGCATGACGGCCTCGAGCTTCTCCAGCATGCGGCCCGTCATGGCGCCGTGACCCAGGCTGTTGACCTCGAGATTATGCTCGGGCGGCGCGATGTCGAGTTCCTGGAAGAAGATATCCGACATGGCGGCATCGAAATGCTGGCCGGTATGGATCAGGATTTCGCGGACGCCGCCGATGCGTCGCAGCGCGTGGTTGACCGGTGCAGCCTTGATGAACTGCGGCCTGGCGCCGACGACGGTGAGAAGGGTGCGGGTCAAGATGGCCTCTGTTCTGGTCTGCTGTGTCTAGGCGGCTTTGGCGATGGTCCCGTCGGGCGCAAGCTTTGGCGTTTCGCCGCGATACAGGGCATCGAAGATCGGTGAATAGGCCTGCCAGTTGAAGGTGTCGCGCGCGAAATCGGCAGCGGACCGTTTGAGCTGGAGCCGGAGATCCGCGTCGTCGGCGAGGCGATGGACGGCCGTAGCGAGGGAGCCACTATCTGCGGCGCGGTAGATCAGGCCGGCATGGCCCCATTCGATGACCGAGCGCACATAGGCGAGGTCGTTCGACAGCAGGGCCAGCCCGGCATGCATGTATTGGGCGAGCTTGTTCGGGCAGGCGTATTCGTAGATCACGAAATCCGACAGATAGGGAATGATGCCGATATCGGCTTCCGCGGCGGCCGCGACGAGTTCGTCCTCGGTGACCGCCGGCAGGAAATAGACCGAGCGATCGAGCAGGCCGAGCCTGGCGGCGAGCTCCCGGCCGCCGCGGCTGTGCTCGTTCTCGGGACCGCGAAGGAACAGGGCGGCCTTGGCGGAGTCGACATGGCGCCAGCCCTCGATCACCTCTTCCATGCCGCGCTTCGGCGAGTACCGCCCTTGCACCAGGCATTTCAGCCTGCCGGCGGCCAGCTCGGTCATCGCGCTCCGCAGCGGGACGACGGCGGTATCGCTGCGCGGCTCGGCATTCGGCACCGCATAAATCGGGCGATAGCCATAGGCTGCGCTCATCTGGTCGGCCATCGGAGCGTTGATCGTGACGGCGGCGTCGGTCCGGCGCAGCAGGATCCATTCGATGGCCGAGAAGATCCAGATATCGAGCCAGCGCGCATAGGGATCGCAGTGGGGATAGTATTCATGCGCGTCGTAGACGACCCGGCAGCCATGGCGCCGGCCGGCGACGACGCCCACCAGAAGCGTGTCGAGGTCGTTGCAGTGGATCGTCTGCGGCTTGACGGGTAGCGCGTCGATATAGGCATTGAACCAATGTGCGGCCGGGCCGAACTGCATGCGCATGAGATTGGCAACATAGGAGATGCGGGCGCGCAGCGAGCCGAGCATGCGCTCGCGCTGCCGCGTCTCCTCCTCGGCGCTGTCGTGCCCCGCATGTCGGGCGGCTGCGGGACCTGCGGCCGCGCGGCCAGCGCCCAGCGTCTGCCGGATGAGCCGCATCAGCGCGAGCGGTAGCGCGACAAAGGCCAGCAGCAGGGCAAGAAGGGGCGAAAGCGCGAGCAGGATGAGCCACAGGAGCGGCGGGACGGTTTTGGCGAATGCCAACGGATAGGTCAGCAGCGACACGAAGCGATGGGGCAGCCGGACCAGGCGATAGCCGTCCAGGTCCTGGTGCTCGGGCAGGGAGCCGGTGGCATTGTTGAAGCCCAGAACCGTCACCTCGAAGCTGCGCGCGGCGGATGTCGCGGCCCACTTCACTCTGGGATCCATCGTCGGTTCGTGCGCGCACAGCATCAGGACGCGCAGAGGATTGGTCTTGGGCGCCATGTCAGGCCAGTGCCGGCTCGGCCGATGAGATGAACGTGTCGCGCCGGTCGACGAAGGTCTCGTGCCAGAGCTCGAGCATCAGCATGGCGAAGATCTTGTTGGACGCGTCGACGGTGCCGCTCTCGTGCTGCTGCAGGATGGCCTCGACGACATCCGGCTTGAAGATGCCGCGCCGGCGCAGCCGCGCAGGCGTTAGGTGGTCGCGGACGAATTCGCGCAATTCGCCGCGCATCCAGACCTTGAGCGGCACGTTGAAGCCCTGCTTCTTCCGGTAGAGGATGTCGTGCGGCAGATGGCGCTCCAGCGCCGTCTTGACCAGGGCCTTGCCATTCGTGCCGTGGATCTTGTGACGCGCCGGCACGGTGAAGGCCCATTCCACCAGTCGATGGTCCAGGAAGGGCACGCGCCCTTCGAGGCCGTTGGCCATGGTCATCCGGTCCGCCTTGGTCAGCATCTCGCTCACCAGCGTCGTCTTGATGTCGGCATAGAGCTTCGCGGCTAGTTGCTCGCCGCCCGGCGCATTTTCCAGGCAGCGCTGCACGGCATTGTCCTGCCATGCCTCGATGACGTCGGCTGCCAGCGAAGACTCCAGCAATTCATGGAGGTCGCTGTCGTGGAACGAGATGAATGCGTTGAGATAGCGCTGGTCGCGCGAGGCGAGGCTGGCGAGGCGTTCGGACAGCCGCTTCGGGACGAGCGGGCGAAGCGCCGGATAGCGCCTGAGCATGTTCGCGGCCTGCTGCGCGCCCCAGGAGGCGGCCTTCGGCATGTCGGGGAAGTCGAAATGCCGCCAGACATAGCCGCCGAAGACCTCGTCGCCTCCGTCGCCGCTGAGCACGACCTTCACATGGTCGCGCGCCACCTTCGAGATGAAATACAGTGCGAAGGCGGAGGAGATGGCGAAGGGCTCGTCGGCGTGCCAGGCGATCTTCGGGAGGGCCTCGACCAGGTCGGGCGTCAGCCGAAAGGCGTGGTGCTTGGCGCCGCAATGGTCGGCGACCGCCTGCGCATAGGGGCTCTCGTCGAACTCCTCGAGGCCCGGAAAAGTGATCGAAAAGGTCTCGATCGGGTGTTCGGTGACTTTGCCCGCAAGCGCGACGATGGCGCTGGAATCGACGCCGCCGGACAGGAATGCGCCGACCGGCACGTCGGCGACCATATGCGAGGACACCGCGTCGGAGAAGCGCTGTTCGAAGCCGGCGACTGCCGCTTCGTAGCTCATGCCCTCGTCGATCGCGACCGGCAGGGTCCAGTAGGGTCGCTCCTGCACGCCGCTTGCGTCGGCGATGATCAGATGGCCGGGCTGCAGTTTGCGGATGCCTTGGAAGATCGAGCGGGGATCGGGAATGCTGAGCAGGTGCAGATAGTCGCCGAGCGCGACCCGGTCGATCTCCGTCCCGGTCCGCGGATCGGCCAGCAGCGCCT
Organism: Allobosea sp. FW305-C-101; assembly: GCF_058783685.1. Taxonomy (NCBI): domain Bacteria; kingdom Pseudomonadati; phylum Pseudomonadota; class Alphaproteobacteria; order Hyphomicrobiales; family Alloboseaceae; genus Allobosea; species Allobosea sp. FW305-C-101. The sequence goes on from NZ_JBYSYT010000006.1 coordinate 98,734, forward strand.
TCATCTCCGAGGCGAAGAGCAGGCGCTCGCGATCATGCGTCACGTAGAGCGGCTTGATCCCGAGCCGGTCGCGCGCCAGCACGAGCCGGCGCCGGCGTCCGTCCCAGATCGCCAGCGCGAACATGCCCTGCAGTTCCGAGAAGCAGGCCTCGCCCTTCTCTTCGTAGAGGCGCAAGATGACTTCGGTATCGGAGGACGAGCGGAAATTGTGCCCCCTGGCGCGCATGCCCTGGGCCAGCTCACGATAATTGTAGCACTCGCCGTTATAGACGATGACGATGCTGCCATCGTCGTTCGCCATCGGCTGGTGCCCGCCATTGCTAACGTCGATGATCGACAGGCGGCGATGGCCGAGCGCCGCAGGGCCGACGATCTCCAGGCCGGCGTCATCCGGGCCGCGATGGGCGATGAGGTCGGTCATGCGCCGGAGAAGCGCCCTGTCGGGCGTGGCCATGGGGTCGAACTGAAGAATCCCGGCGATGCCGCACATGGGAAGTCGGAGACCTTTCGGAACGGACGATCTGCGGTGGGGAGTGCTCAGGCGCGGCTGATATCGCACTTCGAGGCATTTTCCAAACCGCGGCTGGCTGGTCCGCACGCGGCGCTGGCATCCATACGGAGGCTGTTATACAACGCGCGCATGCGCCTGTGCCTGCCGTGCGGGCATTTCGTGGATCTGCAGTTTTCGCGACGGATAAACATGGATCTCAAGAATAAGAAGGTCGTCGTGATCGGCGGCGCAGGCCTGATCGGATCGCATACGGTTGATCAGCTGACACGGACGGATGTCGGCGAGATTCTCGTTTATGACAACTTCGTTCGCGGTACGCGCCCCAACCTGGAGAATGCCCTCAAGGATCCTCGGGTCAAGATTTATGACATCGGCGGCGACATCATGCAGACGGACGTTCTGCAGAGCGCTTTCGATGGCGCTGACGGCGTCTTTCACTTTGCTGCATTATGGCTTCTGCAGTGCCATGATTTTCCGCGCTCGGCTTTCGACGTCAATGTGCGCGGGACTTTCAACGTACTCGAAGCCTGCGTTGCAAAGAACGTCAAGCGACTGGTCTACTCGTCCTCCGCGTCGGTTTATGGCGATGCCGTCGAGGAGCCGATGACCGAGGACCACCCGTTCAACAACAAGAACTTTTACGGTGCGACCAAGATTGCGGGCGAGGCGATGGCGAGGGCATTCCACCATCGCTACGGGCTCAACCTCGTCGGGCTGCGCTACATGAACGTCTACGGTCCGCGGCAGGATTACCGCGGCGCCTATATCGCCGTGATCATGAAGATGCTCGACGCGATCGATCGGGGTGAAGGTCCGACGATTCTTGGCGACGGTTCGGAAGCTTTCGACTTCGTGGCGGTCGAGGATTGCGCGCGGGCCAATCTCTGCGCGATGCGAGCCGAAACCGTCGATCGCTTCTACAATGTAGGGACCGGCACGCGGACGTCTCTCAAGGAACTGGCAGAGCGGATCTGTCATCTGACGGGCAGCAATCAGCCGATCAATTATGCTCCGCGCAGCCAGGCAACGCTGGTACGCAACCGTATCGGCTCGCCCAAGCGCGCGAGCGAGGAGATCGGTTTCGTGTCCGAGATCGCGCTTGACGAGGGGCTGCGCCGCTTGATCGAGTGGCGCAAGGCGGACCAGCATAGGCGGAAGTAAGATCGCAGAATCGCGCCGGGATTGCGAGATGTCCAGCTTCAATCTGTTCCGGCGCGGTCAGCAGTGGAAGTCGTTTGTCGAGAATTCTTTGAAGAATCTTTTTGAGCGGACCGATTCCAATCGGCTTAAGATAGAAGATAACGAGAGACGTATCGGCGAGCTAGAGGGTTTGCTCGAAGGCGCGCGCAGGCAGATCAGGAAGCTGGACGATTCGCAGCGTGCGCTCGACGAATACCTAGGCGATCAGTTCGAGAGATTGGTCAGGAAACACGTCGACCTCGCCGACGATTACGCCGTTTTTGTCGCGTTGCGCGACAATGAAGTCGTCATTCTGCTCGACGAGGCTCGATCTGTTGGCCGCTACGGGAGCGTCGATCTCGTCGACCTGGTCCACTTCCTGAAGAAGAAACACGCTCGGCCCATCCTTCTGAAGCGGGACGCCACCGGGGTCCTGACGCGCATCGAGGCCGTGACATTTCTCGCCGACATCGCTGAAAACATGATGTCGGCGATCGCGTGGCTCAACAAGCGGGTGCCGCCTCCGGCTGAGCGACCTGCCGGTGATATCGTCGATGTCATCGGCGACAAGGCCTGCGTCGATTTCTGGGCCGACGCAGAAGCGCGCAAAAATGTTATAAAGTATTATGGGGGTTATGTGTTTGCCGAGCCGAGGCGTCGCTCGGTTCTGTTCACGCGGCCGTGCTACTATAATTTCTACTATCTTGCCAAGGCGTTGCGTGCGCGGGGATGGGACGCGGTGTCCTTGCTTACCGAATCGCCGGCTGGTGAGAACGGCTGGCTGTATCATGGGCAGGATGAGGTCGTATACGATCCGGATCCGGCGAAACATCGCGATTTGCTTCGACAATTCATCGGAAACAACGCCGATCGTTTCGGTATCATCCATCACTATGGGCTTGGTGTCTTCAGCCTGTTTCCGGAACTATATGATACGGATAGCCGATTTTCCGCGATCCCTTGGGATATGGTCGAGGCGAAGCGACGTGGAATCCTGCTCGGTTACTCGCATAGCGGCTGCCTTGACGGTGTTTCCCAGACGCAGTTCCGCGACTGGTCTCCTTCGACCTGCGGAAATTGCGTTTGGAACAGCCGACCGGACGTGTGTTCGGACGAGAGGAATTTGGCCTGGGGCCGGAAGATGACGGCCATGGTAGATCTGTTCTGCACAGAGACCGATCCGACATTCGATTTCAAGGGGCACCCCACCGCGTTCCGGGGGCCTTTGACCTTTGCCCTCGATCCGGAGACCTGGAGGCCTGACCTCTCGGTTCCCGACCGTTACAACATGCCGCGATCCGAAAAGACGGTCCGCGTCTATCACGGCGTCGGCAATTACAAGGCGAGGACGGTCGACGGCCGCAATGTGAAGGGAACCGGAGCCGTCATCAGCGCGATCGAGCAATTGCGTGCCGAGGGAATCGACATTGAGTTGGCATTTGTCGACGCGGTCCCCAGCCGGGACAATCGTTTCGTCCAGGTCCAGGCCGACATCGTCGTCGACCAGCTGAATTATGGCCGCTATGGCGCTCTTGCCCGCGAGGGCATGATGCTCGGAAAGCCGGTCATCGGCCGCGTTAACAAGTTTGAACAGGACGGTTCGCCTGCGACGGCCTGCATCCAGGAGACGCCGATCGTGCATGCCGATGAAAGCACCGTCGTGGACGTACTGCGCGATCTCGCCTTGAATCCGGCGAAACGTGCGGAGATCGGCCTGGCCAGCCGCGAGCATGCGATCAAATGGTGGTCGGCCGATCGGTTGGCCGAGCGTTTCGAGCGCGTCTACGATCATGTTCGTGCGCATGGCCGGCCGCCAGCGGAAGAGGACATCTCATGATGGTGGTGCAGAAGGAAGGTCGAGGGCAAGGCTTGTGACGCGTCGCGGGAATGCGCGCCGCGTGGTCGTAACCGGAGCGGCGGGCCTGATTGGGCTCGCTGTGGTGCGTCAACTGCTGGCCGCGGAGAATTCGGTCGTGGCTGTGGTGAGGCCGGGTAGTTTGGAGCGGGTTCCGGCAGGCGCAGATGCGGTCGAGATCGACCTGGGCGATCGTCCCGAAGAGCGCTTGGCGGCACTTGGTGCTTTCGACGGTCTCATCCACTTGGCACAGGCGCCTGGCTGGCATGAGTTTCCGAAGCGGGCTGGGGCAATGGCTCGTGTCAATGTCGCCGCGAGCGTGGCGCTCGCGGAAGCCGCTGTCTCCGCCGGTGCCGGTTGCATGGTCATGGCCTCTTCCGGTGGCGTCTACGGCCCCTCGTCGACGCCGATCCGAGAAGCGTCGCCGTTGCGTCCCGGGTCCGAGCTCGGCTTTTATCTCGCGGCGAAGGCCGTGACCGAGAACCTGCTGAGCTATTTCCGCCCGCATCTCACGGTTCATGTTCTCCGGCCGTTTTTCGTCTACGGAACCGGGCAGGCCGCCAGCTTCCTGATACCCCGATTGATCAAGTCGATCCGTGAGGGCGCGCACGTGCGGGTGGATGGCGGCACGGGGCCAGCGATGAATCCGATCTGGGTCGATGATGCGGCGGCTGCTTTCGTCGCTGCCTTGGATCGGCGCGAGCCGCTCGTCGCGAACATTGCAGGCCCCGATGTGGTGACGGTTCGCGATATCGCGACAATGGCCGCCGAGCGACTGGGGATGCCGGTGGCTTTTACGGAGGGCGCTGAGCTTCCAGGGAACTATGTGGCGGATATCGCCGTGATGAATCGAGAACTGGGGCCGGCGATGACCTCGTTCGAGCGGGGTCTGTCGGCCCTGATCGCCAATGTTTCGTTGGAGATTTGAGATGGCCGCTTCCGGCTCCTGGGCCGCTTTGCCGATCGCCGATGACATGACGCGACTCGCTGTCGAGAGCCTTGATCCCGCGGCATGTGCCGCCAATCAAAGGATCGAGAATCTGATCGACATCCTGGCGGAGCCCGGCGGCGGCAGGCGCCTTGCCCTTGAGGCTGGCGCGACTTCCGATCGGTTACCCCTACGATTCCACGAAGGTCGGCCTCTTCTGCTGCCGGATTTCGTATGTGATCGTCTCGACGGCGATAGGCTGCGGATCGATCTCGCGGATGCGGCCGATCCGGCATTGCAGTATATCTATTTGAATTTGGTCAAGAATTCCGGCGGCGATCACAATACGCCATTATCCGACGACTGGTACCGCCGCCATCTGCACCGCTCACGCGAGCTTCTCCGGGATGCGGAAGGGCTCGTTCTCGATGTCGGATGCGATAATCCCGCGCTGAGCCGCCTCCTGTTTCCCTCGGCCGTGCGCTACTTCGGGATTGAGCCCGGCCTTGGTCCCCGGCCTGAGCCTTGCATTGTCGGCATGGCCGAGTTCTTGCCCATTTCATCCGAGGTACTGGACGGCGTTGCCTTCCTGACGAGCCTGGATCATGTCTTCGATTATCATGCGGCCCTCGACGAGGCCTTTCGAGTGCTCAAACCGGGCGGCAAGCTTTTCCTGGCGAGCTTGATATGGACCCATCGCGCCGAGTTGATTCGCGACAACATTCATTTTCATCACTTCAGGCAACATGAGATCGAGGGGGCGCTGTCGGCGTTCCAGATCGAGCGGTTGACCCGGTATAACTGGAAGGGCGATGAGCATCGCTTCGGCGTCTACCTCGTCGCGACCAAGCCGCAGTCATGACGGTCATTGCTAGCGAAAAACCGGCAGGCGGAGCTTCTCCCGTTCTCGTCACGCTCGACATCGACTGGGCGCCGGATTGGATGGTCGAGGATGTCGTCGACCGTTTGGCGCGGGCGGGCGTGCGAGCGACGTTATTCGCGACGCATGAAAGTCCCTTCCTGCGTTCGCTCGGCGATAATTCCCATATCGAGATCGGGTTGCATCCCAATTTCCTGCCGGGGAGCAGTCATGGCTCGACCCCCGAGGAGATCTTCGCCACGCTCCGGAACTGGTATCCTCGCGCGACGGCTTGTCGGACGCACTCCCTGGTGCAGTCCGAGCCGTTGCTGGCGCGCATGGCCTGCGAGTTCGGCATCGAGGTCGACTGCTCGATCCACCTTCCGCGCGCGCAGCATGTCGTGCCGCATGAACTACATATCTCCCAGCAAGGGGATACCATCGTCCGCCTGCCGCATGTGTTTCAGGACAATATGCACGCGATGGCCGGCCGAGCCTGGGATGCGGCGGGGGCGGAACTGGATACGCCCGGCTGGAAGGTGCTCAATTTCCATCCGGTCCATGTCGCTCTGAATACCTCCCGGCTCGCAACCTACGAGGCCCTGAAGCGCCGCGGACCGCTGGCGGCGTTGAAGAGAGCCGATCTGCCTCCGCTCGATCCGCAGGCGCCGGGCACGGGATCCTTTTTCGATGCCGTGCTGGCTCGGCTGAAAGGGACGCGGTCATGGACGGTGAGCGAGTGTGTCGCCCGCTGGAGGGGTGAGAGGAAGCGCGTCTGATGAAGAAGCTTCGGTTGGGCGTGATCGGCCGAACAGAGATGCTCCTTGAGGCCGCGCGGCGCGCCTTGGGGCGCAACCACGAGATCGCCTTCGTTGCGACCTGCAAGCCCTCCGGCCACGAGCTGGCAACGGAGCGGGATTTCGAAGAACTCGCGCAGGCTGCTGGAGCGCCCTTCCTGCGTCACAGGGAGCTCGTCTCCGAGAGCGGCATCGCGATGGCCCGGAGCGCCGGGTGTGACCTTGCGATCTCGATGAACTGGCTCACTCTCATACCGGCCGATGTGCGGGCCCTGTTCGGCCATGGTATCTTCAATGCGCATCCCGGAGACTTGCCGCGCTACAGGGGCAATGCCTGTCCCAACTGGGCAATTCTGAACGGAGAAAGCCAGGTTGGGCTCTGCATTCATCGAATGGAGGATGATTTGGATGCCGGCGCTGTCGCCGCCAGACGGCTTTTTCCCCTGACGTCGACCAGCGCGGTCGCTGACGTCTATGAATGGTTGCGCTCGGCTATTCCCGACGCGTTTCTGGATGTGGTCGAAGCTGCCGCGAATGCTCGCTTGATTCTGACCCCGCAATCCACTCGGCCGGAGGATGCGCTGCGCTGCTATCCGCGGCGCCCAGAGGACGGCCTGATCGACTGGGCACAACCGGTGGAAGCGGTCGATCGCATGATCAGGGCCTCTGGCCGCCCCTTTGCTGGGGCCTTCTCGTTCCTTGAAGGGCACAGGAAAGTCACGATCTGGTCGGCTGCCAGGATCGTGTCGCCGGAACCGTTCCTTGCCATTCCCGGGCAGGTTGCTTATGCGATCGACGGTGATCCGGTCATCGCCGGCAACGGCGGCTATGTCAGATTGACGGATGTTTGCGTTGACGGATGCGCGGGAGGAACCGCCTCCAAGCAGGCGATCCTGTCTTCGCTTCGCAATCGGTTGAAATGAAGCATCATGCGCGACGCGAAGCACCATCTCGAAGAATTTTCTGACTTCACCGAAGAGAGCTATCGGAGCCTTCTTCGCCAAGCGAAAGAGACGTATAAATTTATAGGATACAAGGAAAGCAGCGGCGTGCCACATGTCCTGTGGCGGCATGATCTCGATGCTTCGATGAATAGGGCGCTACGATTAGCTCAGATCGAGCACGAAGAAGGGGTAATCGCAACTTATTTTCTTTTTCCTCGCTGCTTGTATTATAATCTGCTCAATCCGTTGACGCATGCGCTTGTCATGCAGATTATCGCACTTGGTCATCAGATCGCGCTGCATTTCGATCCCACGCATTTTGGCAAGGGGTTGACGCGGAGCCAGCTGATTGAGGCGATCGCAGCTGAACGCGACTTGCTGAAACGCGAATTCGGCGTGGAGCCGACGGCTGTCAGTTTCCATCTCTACGGAGTTCTTGAAGAGCCGATGCCGGACGATGACGAGCTCGCCGGGCTGGTCAATGCCTATTCCCGGCGCTTGCGCGAGACCTATGGCTATGTTTCTGACTCCAACGGTGTCTGGCTCTATCGGCGCCTTCGGGATGTGCTAAGCGAAGCCCGCGAGGACAAGTTGCAGGTGTTGACGCACCCGGAATGGTGGACGGCCGAGGTCCTGCCGCCGCGCCAGCGTCTCCAGCGCGCGATCGATGGCTATGCTGCCGCGATGGGACGTTGGTACGATGACACGGTCGCGAAATTCGGCCGCCCGAATATCAGGTGAGTTGGCTGAATGTGCGGAATCGCCGGCTACTTCAATCGCGACGGCTCGCCAGCCGATGAGCGCATCGTTGTTGCGATGCGCGATGCGCTCGCGCATCGCGGCCCGGACGGAAAGGGTCTTCATGTCGATGGGCCTCTCGGGCTCGGCCATCGACGGTTGTCGATCATCGATCTCAGGGCTGTTGCCAACCAGCCCATGCATTCGCCGGACAACCGTTGGACGATCGTCTTTAACGGGGAGATCTACAATTTCAGGGAGCTGAAAAAGGAGCTTTCGGAGCAGGGCTGGGTATTTCGCACCCGCTCCGACACGGAAGTTCTGCTGGCTGGCTGCGTCATCTGGGGTGTTGCGTCGTTGGCGCGGCGCATCGACGGCATGGCAGCTTTCGCGCTCTGGGACGCGCGTGAGGGTCGCCTATGGCTCGTACGGGATCGCTACGGCGTCAAGCCGCTCTATCTCTGGCGCTCGGCGGGCCGCATCGCCTTCGCCTCCGAAGTCAAGGCGTTCCTCTCCCACCCCGATTTCAAGGTCCAGGTGAATCGCGCCGCGTTGCGCGAATATTTCACATTCCAGAATCTTTTTCGCCCGCACACCCTGTTCGAGGGCGTCGAGCACCTGCCGCCGGCCACGATCCTGATGGTCGACCAGCATGGGGAGCGTCGGGAAACCTATTGGGATTACGATTACTCGAAACCGCAGCCACTCGATGAGCAGGAAGCCGTCGAGACCCTCGAAAGCCTGATGGCCGCGGCCGTCGAACGGCAACTCGTCTCGGATGTTCCTGTCGGGGCCTATCTGTCCGGGGGCATGGATTCAGGTACGCTCGTCGCTCTCGCTCATCCTCATGTTCCGCGGATGCAAACCTTCACCGCCGGTTTCGAGATGAGCAACGTGGAGGGCGTAGAGGCACAGTTTGACGAGCGCCGCGCTGCCGAGTTGATGGCTTACACCTTCAAGACCGAGCATTACGAGCAGGTCATGAATGCCGGCGACATCCGTTGGTCTTTGCCGCGCGTCGTCTGGCATCTCGAGGATCTGCGCCTCGGCATGAGCTATCCGAATTACTATATCGCTCGCTTGGCTTCGAAATTTGTCAAGGTGTGTTTTTCCGGAGCTGGCGGGGACGAATTGTTCGGGGGGTATCCGTGGCGGTATTACCGGGTATTTCGTTCGATCGGGCGAGAGGATTATCTGTCGAATTACTATGGTTTCTGGCAGAGATTGACGACGGTTGAAGATAGGAAGCGCATATTCGGAGCTGATGCCGATGATGAGGCCGAGATGTTCGACGTCTTCAAGTCCGTCTATTCCGGCGCCCCGAATTTGTCATTCGACTCTCCTGAAGATCATATTTCCGCAGCGCTTTACTTTGAGAGCCGTACTTTTCTCTCCAGCCTGCTGCTTGTCGGCGACAAGCTGGCGATGGCAAGTGGGCTTGAGGAGCGCTTCCCGTTCCTCGACAACGCATTGGTCGACTTCGCCGTGAGCTTGCCTGCAAGGCATAAGCTGTCGGATCTGGAGCACATGCTTCAGGTCGATGAGGATGCCCTGCGCAAGAAGCTGCTCGCAGAGGACTCGTTTGCAGGCGGCAAGAGCTGCCTGAGGCAAGCGATGGCGCATGTTCTCCCGCAGGAGATCATGAACCGCCGGAAGCAGGGTTTCTCGTCGCCGGAAGCTTCGTGGTACCGCGGCGCGAACGCCGACTATGTGCGGGAAATGCTGCTGGGAGGAGAACTTGCTGCGGCGGATTATCTCGATGCCGATTTTATCCGCTCGACGGTCGAGGCGCATATGTCAGGCCGCAAGAACAACCGGCTGCTGATCTGGTCGCTACTGTCCTTCGAACAATGGTGTCGGGTGTTTTTGGGGGGGGAGCGTCCGGTCGAGGATCGCTGGCGCGTGGGGAACTGAACTCGGCCCCCTGGGATCGAGGGTTGAGTGCCGACGCGGCTCATGCGACATGGTCAGCCGATGGCGCCGGTGGGTTGCGCTTACGTGTCGGCGGGCGTGATCGGCATTCGCAAAGGCCGTTCTCCGGGTGCATTTTGTTCGCGTCGGCAGAGGGATTTGAACGTTTCCGATGAAACCCGCCGCGATTTCAGTGACGTGCTCTGGCGTGTCCAAGAGCTTTGCCCTGATCAATGCCGGAAACGTATGGAAGGTCATCTTTTCTGACCCTGCCCGGCTCAGCCGGTTCCACGCGCTCAAGGATGTGACTTTCGAGGTGCCCAAGGGCGAGTTTGTTGGAATCCTCGGACGGAACGGCGCTGGCAAGTCGACGCTTCTGCGCATCATCGGTGGCGTTTATCCGTCGGATACGGGCTCCGTCAGCGTACAGGGAACCCTTTCCGGCCTCTACGAACTCGGTCTCGTCGGGAATGCTCTGCTCACCGGCCGGCAATATGCGGAAAGGCTTCTGACGACGCATGGCTTTTCGCGACGCGAGCGGGCGCAGATGATCGCCGATATCCACGATTTCTCGGAATTGGGTGATCGTTTTGAGGATCCCGTGCAGACTTACTCGGCCGGCATGGGAGCACGCCTGTTCTTCGCGACAGCGACGGCTGGTCAATATGAAGTCTATCTTCTCGACGAAATTCTCTCCGTCGGAGACCAGCATTTCCAGGCAAAATGCTGGCGCAGGCTTCAAGAACGTGTCGCCAACGGCGCGTCCGGGATTCTGGTGACCCATGACTGGTCCGCGGTGCTGAAGCTATGCAGGTCGGCGCATGTTCTCGATAAGGGACAGATCATATTCTCGGGGCCGGCCGAACGCGCCGCGCGCATATATCTTTACGGCGAGGACGCCTCGCCGAGCTATCGGCAGGAGATTGCACGGTTTGGAACCGCGCCTGCCTCTTCCATTGAGCGCAGGGTCGGCGAGCGCTTAAGTCTGTCTGTTCCGGTGGAGGTCTCCGAAGACCGGGAAATTCGTGCTGCTTTCGTCATTGAAAGGATGCAGCCCGGCCGTGGCTGGGAAATCGCGATGATGACGCGATATCCGGTTGTGATTGCCAGGGAGGCGGGACGGCACCGGCTGGACGTGGAGGTAGACGAGCTGCCTTTGGAGCCTGGATCGTATCAGTTGAGTTTCCAGCTGGTCATGGAGGATGAGGACGCGCCGGGCGCCTTCACATTGCTCGACAGCATCGGCTGGCTGAGCAGCAACGGCGTGGCCTTGGAGATTCTCGGCGAGGATACGAGCGGCGTTGCGCTGCCGACACGGTGGAGTGTTGCGAGGCCATGACCGCTTCGATCTCCGTGAAGGGCGTGGGCAAGTCCTTTGCCTTGGCCGAATATGGGGGAGGCCCCGTTTCCCTGTCCGAGGCACTGCGTCTTGGCCGCAAGGAGCTGGTGACCCGCCATGTCGACGCGCTGAAGGACGTTTCCTTCACGATCTCGCCGGGCGAGCGTGTCGGCATCATCGGGCGAAACGGTGCGGGCAAGACGACGCTGCTTTCACTGATCGCGGGGATCACAGAGCCCTCCTCGGGTACGATCGAGGTGCAAGGCGATCTCCATGCGATGCTCTCGATCGGGGCGGTGCTGCGGGACGAAGCGACCGGACGCGAGAATATTTATCTCGACGGTGCCGTTCATGGGCGCACCAAAGGGCAGATCGACACGTTGGTCGAGGAGATCATCGCCTTTGCGGAGCTCGGCGATTTCATCGACCGTCCGGTCCGAACTTATTCTTCGGGAATGAAGGCGCGTCTGGCGTTCTCGATGGGCGCCTTCATCAAGACCGACATCCTGATCATCGATGAGACGCTATCAGTCGGGGATGCGACATTCTCCCGCAAGGCGACGCGTCGGATGAAGGAGATGACGCAGGCTGGCCAGATCGTGGTGGCGGTAAGCCATTCGCTGACGACCATCGTCGAAATCTGCAATCGCTGCCTATGGCTCGATAACGGAAGACTGGTGATGGACGGTTCTCCCGAGGCTGTCACCGAAGCCTATCTCGGCAGTGTCGAAAAAGCCGATGCAGAGGATCTCGCCCGTAAATTCGGCTCACCGAGCCTGCCACCCGATTTTCCGGAGCTCGGTGGCCTTGACGCTCTCTCGCTCGAGCAAAACGGCCAGGCGGTCGTCGCCTCCGCGAAGGCTTTCGTGCCGATGCTGGCCAGGGTTTCGGGAAGGCTGAACCATGCCACGCCCGACACCGATCTGGTCGTCAGCATCCTGCGTGTCGACGGCACGACAATCTGGCGTGAAAAGCTGTCATCGAGAGCAGGTGAAGCCCTGCCTTCGGGCGAATTCGGGGTCGAGATCCTTTTCGAGCCCTTGGTGCTTGGAGAGAACCTGTATCGCCTGGACGCTGCGCTGGTGCAGGAAGGCCGGCCGATCGCGTCAAAGGCCCTCACCTTCGAGGTCCGTGACGAACAGGGACAATTCGGCGGCAAGCCGATGCTCTACTATCCGATGAAGTTATCCGGACATATCGAGAAGGGCGCCTGACGTGCCAATGTTCTATTTCGACCGCAATGATATCCGGATGATCAACAGTCTTTTTCGGATGAATCTGGCCGACCGCTTCCTCGGTTCGTCGCTCGGTCTGATCTGGGCGATCTTGTCTCCGCTGTTGCTGATGGGGATTTTCGTTTTTGTCTTTACATACGTTTTCCCGGGCCGGTTGCCGGGGAAGGATGGCACTTTGCCGTTCATCATCTGGCTGCTCAGCGGCTATGCTCCTTGGCTGGGACTCAACGAAGGCCTCATGAGCGCCACGAATTCCGTCGTCGGTAACGCCGGTGTCGTGAAGAACATAGCTTTCAAATCGGAGATTCTGCCGATCGTCGGGGCGATGATGGGGGTGGTTCCCCTCGCTGTCGGTCTCATCTCGGTGTTTCTGCTCCAGATTCTGGGAGGAGAGACGATCAACGCGACGGTGCTGATTTTGCCCGTCATCATCCTTCTGCAGCTCTTCTTCGTTTCGGGCATAGGCCTGTTCCTATCGGCCCTGAACGTCTTCGTCCGCGATACGGCCATCGCCTTGCCCTCGGTCCTGACGGCCGCCCTCTTCGCCTCTCCGATCTTCTACGCTCTGTCCTCATATCCGGCGGCCATTCAGAAAATTCTGCTCTTCAATCCCTTCTACGTCATCGCGGAATGCTTTCGGGCGCCGATCCTGCACGGAACCCTGCCGGAAACCTGGATGATGCTTTACCTCGTCGCCCTGTCGTCGGTTCTCTTCGTCGGTGGGCTATGGTGGTTTCGCCGCCTCAAGACCTTCTTCGACACCCGTCTGTGAGCAGCTCGCATGGCGGGGCTCGTCGCTATCCATCAGCCGAATTTTTTCCCGTGGCTCGGGTATTTCGACAAGATTCGAAAGGCTGATGCCTTCGTGTTTCTTGATCAGGTGGATTATCCCCGCGCTGGGTCCGGCAGCATGGGATCTTGGTGCAACCGCGTGCGCCTCGCCATACAGGGGCAACCTCAATGGGTGAGCTGCCCGGTTCTGCGCATGCCCCTGGGCTCTCCGATCGCGCAGGCGCGGATTGACGGCCGCCAGCCATGGCAGACCAAGCTGCTGAAGACGCTGGAGGCGAACTATCGAAAGGCTCCCCAATACAAGCCGGCTCTCGACTTCCTGGAGCCGCTGATCCGTTCAGCCGAGATCAATCTGGCCGATTTCAACATCGCGGCGATCCGCGCGATCGCGGATCGGCTCGGCCTGTCCACGCGATTTGCGCGGCAGTCCGAGCTTGCCTGTTCCGGGAGCGCGACGGATCTGTTGGTGAGCATCGTCACGGCCGCTGGCGGCGATGCCTATCTCGCTGGCGGCGGCGCCACGGGCTATCAACTGGACCATGTGTTCGGTGAAAACGGCCAGACGCTTGTGCCGCAAAACTTTATTCCAGCGCCTTATGGCGATGGGGCCCGCTTCTTGCCCGGCTTGTCGGTGATCGATTACCTGATGTGGGACGGCCGGCCGCTCCACGATGCTTTTCCGGAGCGGGCCCATGTCTGAAGCTTCCGGCACCGTCATCCTGCTCACGAGCGTCGCCGGGGAACTGCGGGACGCGGTCGTCGATGCGTTGACGATCGGGGACACCCCGCCGCGGATCGTTGAGACGCTCGACGAACTCCGGACGGCGACAGGGGATCTTCTCGTCTCGTTCGGGACGTCGGTCATCGTGCCGCCGGATGTGCTTGGGCGCTTCGAGGGCCGGGCTTTCAACGTGCACGCCGCCTCTCCCGACTATCCTGGCCGCGATCCGCATCACTTCGCGATCTATGATGGCGTCAGCCGCTATGGTGCTACGCTGCACGGCATGACGGCGAAGGTCGATGACGGGCCGATCGTCGATGTCGAATGGTTCGAGGTGCCGGCGGCTTGCACGCCGGCCCAATTGCTTGGTTTGGCCAACGATGCTTCGATGCGCCTTCTGAGGCGATATGGTCCGCGTTTGCTGAGGCAGCAGGTGGTGATGGTTGCGAATCTCCGCTGGGGGGGGCGCAAACGTTCGCGTGCCGACTTTCGTGCAATGTGCAAGATTGAGCCGGATATGGCGGCGGCTGAATTCGAACGGCGCTTCCACGCGTTCGACGGTGGCGCATACGACAACTTGACGGTCCAGATTCATGGCTGGACCTTTCGCATCGACAAGCTGAGAGGCCGGAAACCCTAAAGGCCGCCATCGCCCCCATCATCGATGGCGGCGATCCCGTTGTCGCAGCATATTCCAAGGTGAGATCTCTCCTTGGTTCGGCACAGCGGCTTCGGAGCGGCTTCAGGCCGCGTATTTTCGGACCTCAGGCACGAAATGCACATGCTGCAGCATGCAGCGCATGATCGTGGCCCGGTTTTCCTGTGTCCAGGCGACGGTGCGGCGCACGCCTTCCTCATGCGGCACTTGCGCCACGAAGCCGAGTTTCTCGCGGGCCTTGTCGGTCGAGGCGAAGCGCTGCCCGGAGCGGTCCCAGTCGCGGGCCGGGGTCAGGGCGATCGGCCTCGCGTTGCCGGTCGCGGCATTGATACGCTCAGCGAGTTCGCGGATCGAGATCTCGGCGCCCGAGCCGAGATTGTAGATCTCGCCCGCCTCGCCCTTCAGGCCGCAGGCCATCAGGCCGCGCGCCATGTCCTCGACGAAGATGAAGTCGCGGGTGGCGATGCCGCCATTCTCCACCGGCAGAGCCTCGCCGTGCAGCGATTTCCAGATGAAGGTCGGGGTGACGTTGCGCCAGACCGTCGCCGGGGTGCCGCGCCAGCGGCCCGCGCCGAGGATTTCGCCGGGGCCGTAGACGTTCTGGAAACGTGCCTTGACGAAGGGCATGCCGTACCGCGTGAAATAGTAGTTTCCGTACATCTCGCCGATCAGCTTCGAGATCGAATACGGGCTATCGTGGAAAAGCGAGACCGGCGCCTCTTCGGTCGTAGCGGTGGCGCCGTCGAAGGTCTTGACGGCGACGGCGCAGCCGGCCGCGGAATAGACCACCTTCTTCAGCGACTTGATGTCCTTCAGCCGCTCGAACAGCTTCAGCGTGGTCAGGGTGTTGTTGTCGTGATCCATCAGCGGGTCATGGATCGACGACTGGTTCCCATGGAAGCAGGCGAGGTGGTAGGCGTAATCGAGATCGTCGTCGAGCCCCGCCAGGATACGATCACTGGTGATCGGTCCCGACACCAGCTTCACCGCCGGATCGTCCGGGACATTGACCGGGTCGGCCGAGAGGAAATTGTCGACGATCGTCAGCTTGCGCGGCTTCTCGCGCAGGATCTGCTTCACGAGGTTGGAGCCGACGAAGCCGGCGCCGCCGACGACCAGCACGTTCTTGCCAGCAAAGCTTTCGGTCATGGGAAATATCCGTCCGGGTGAAGGAGAGGCGCAGCGGTCGTCGGCGGTCAGGCCTTGGCCGGCGGCGCCTTGAGGTGACTGTAGATCGCCGTGACACCGTGGGTATCATACCAGGCCAGCATGCGCCGGATCGTCTGCTCGAAGGAGTAGCGCGGCCGCCAGCCGAAGGTTTCGATCGTCTTGGAGGGATCGAGCACGACGGCGGGGACGTCATCGGCTCCCGGCTCGACCTCCGGAACGGGCTCGCTGAGCGTGATGCCGAGATGGTCGACGACGATGTCGAAGATTTCCTTGATGGTATGGCCGGTGCCGGTGGAGACATTGAACACGCCGCTGGGCGCGCCCTCGGCCATCACCGCGTCCATCACCGAGAAGAAATCGTCCATGTCGATGAAGTCACGCACGGTCTTGGAGCAGAAGCAGCCCTTGCCGGCCTTCAGGCGCGTATAGAAGGTCGGAATCGGGCCGATCGCCAGGCGCGGACCGGTCACGTTGGCGAGCCTGAGCGAGACGAAGGGCAGGCCGGAGACGGCAAGGTAGTTCTCGCCCGCCTGTTTCGAGATGCCGTAGCTGGTGAAGGGGCGGGCCGGCGCATCGGCCGGGATCGGCAGAGCCTCTGGCCTGCCGTAACCGAGCGCGGTGTGGAAATTCACGAAGCGCTGTACGCCGGCGACCTTGGCAGCCTCGACCACGTGGATCGTGCCCTCGACATTGGTGCGCGTATCCTCGAGCCAGTCGTCGGGATCCTTGTAGGCCGCGGCCGAATGGATGACATGGCTCGGCTTGAATTCGGCGAAAAGGTTGTCGACGAGGACGCAGTCCTGGACCTTGCCTTCGACGACGGTCAGCCCCGGATGCGCCTCCGGCAGCGAGCCGCGATGGCCCGTGGCGAAATTGTCGAGCACGAGCACCTCGTGTCCGGCTTCGAGATAGCGCTCGGTCAGGTTCGAGCCGAGGCAGCCGGCGCCGCCGGTGATCAGGATACGCACCGTCTTTTCTCCGCTGTCTGTATCAGGACTGATCGCGCTGGAACCAGTAAGGCGCAGTAGCCTTGGGCAGGAACTTGCCAGCCAGTTCAGGGGAGGCGTCGCCTTTGATCGCGCGCAGCCAGACTTCCTTGTGGACGATCGTCTGCTCGAATTGGGTGAAGCCGAGCGGGCGCAGCATGTCGCTCACTTCGGCGAAGGTGAAGCGTCGGTTGATCAGCGGCGCATAGATGTCGTGGACGTGATGGACGTCCAGCCCGTGTCCGACCGCCATCTGCTCCAGGAACGCCATCCGCGCATCCGGCGTGGGTAGGAAATTGTAGTGCATGCGCTTCTTGAAGAGCTGCACGTCGTCGGCGAGCGGGATCGACTCGCGGCCGTAAAGGTAGAGGTGAAGAACGCCGCCAGACTTGACCAGGCCGGCTGCAGCGGCAAGAGCGCGGTTGAAGCTCTTGCAATGGTGCAGGACGCCCCACGACCAGACGAGATCGAAGCTCTCGGCCGGCAGTTTCTGTCCGATCTCCTCGATCTCGCTGTGGACGAAGCTGCCCCGGGCGCCGAGAGCTTCCAGCGCCTTGCGGGTCGCCGCGATCGCCGACGTGTTGACGTCGACGGCGGTCACCTCGCAGCCGAGCTTGGCCAGCCCGTAGGACCAGCGCCCGCCGCCGCAGCCTGCATCCACAACGCGCTTGCCGGTGAACCACGAACGGTCGATCTGCAATTCCTGGCCGCTGATGATGTCATCGACATTCTGCTTGAACCAGGGGTCGGAGAGCATGAAGGCGCCCTCCTGCAGATTGGCCCATTGATGGCCGAAGGCATCGACGGTGCTGCGCGTGGCGAAGGCCGCGGGCTGATCGTTGTCATGCGCCAAGGCGTAGAGCATCGCATAGACGCTATCGTTCTCCGCCTTGAGGGCGTCGACCTGCTGCTGCAACCGCGCAACAGCGTCCGGGGCCTCCGCGGCGCTCAGTTCGATAAGGCGCCGAATTCTGCGGCCAACCCGCTTGAGGATACTCATTGTTGCTCGCCCTTTCGTCGCCGGGTCCGTTCCCGCCGGCTTTAGGTCTTGATCGGGGCGCGGGCTTCCTTGAGATGGGTATAGCCGCCGACGACGCCTTCCCTCTCCCAGCGCTCGACCGACAGCCGCGCGATCTCGTCGAGCGGCGTAAACTCGACATCGCCGAAATCGGCGAAGGTGCGCGAGGGGTCGAGCAGGATTGAGGCGGCGTCGTCCGGGCCGAGCGGCTTCACCTCGGGCTCGGGATAGTCGTTGAGCTTCATCGCCTTCACGACGGCGTCATAGAGCTCCTTGATCGCCACGTCCTTTCCGGACGAGAAGTGATAGGTGCCGTTGCCCTTGCCGTTGGCGGCCTGAACGACGACCTTGGCGAGGTCGCCGGCATAGCAGAAGTCGCGGCGGGCCGGCGTGACGAAGCACTTCTTCCCTTCGGCGAGGCGGCCGTAGAAGATCGGCAGCGGGCCGGAGACGTTGCGCGGGCCGATGACGTTGGCAAGACGGAAGGTCACCCAGTCCACGCCCGAGAACTGCACATAGTGCTCGCCCGCGGTCTTCGAGATCGCATAGCTCGAATTCACCGGATCGATCGGGTGATCGAGGGTGATCGGCTGCTGCAGCGGCTTGGTGCCGTAGCAGAGCGCGGTCTGGAAATAGATCAGGCGCCCGACCTTGTGCAGCTTGCAGCCCTTGGCGATGTTGGCGCCGCCAACCGCGTTGACCAGTGCATCGGTCTCCCAGTCCTCCGGGTCCTTGTAGGAGGCGGCGGTGTGCACGACGACGTCGGGCTTGAAGTCGGAGAAGAGCTGGTCGACCAGCTTCCAGTCGGTGATCGAGCCCTCGACCTGGGTCAGGTTCTCCTGAGCGAGCAGGTTGTCATGCCGGCCGGTCGAGAAATTCTCGAGCGACATCACGGTGTCGCCTCGCGCGAGGAACATGTCCGCCGCCGTCGAGCCGACCTGGCCGGAGCCTCCCGTAATGAAAACCTTCATCGTCTAATTCCCGTGAGTGCTGGAGTTACTGGGCCGCGACCTGGGCGGGCTCGACCTCGTCGAGCATGCGCCGGTACGAAGCGGCCCGGTCGTGGAATATCTGTTGCCAGAGCTCGAGGCTGAGCAGCCCCCAAGTCTTGCGCGAGAAGCGCTCGGCCTTGTCGAAATTGGCGAGGATCGCGTCGGAATTGAAGAACTCGCGGTGACGGTTCTTCTGTGTCGCGAAGATATCGGCGACCATGTCCTTGAGTTCGCCCGAGAACCACTCCTTCAGCGGCACGGGGAAACCCATCTTGTCGCGGCGCTGCGCCAGTTCCTGCGGCAGGTCACCGGAGAAGGTCGACTTGATGAAATGCTTCATCTGGCCGCCCTTGAACTTGAGGTCGGCGGGAATGGTCGCGGCGAACTCGACGACGGAATGGTCGAGCAGCGGTACGCGCGATTCCAGCCCGTGCGCCATGGACATCCGGTCCTCGACCTGGAGCAGCGCCGGAAGCAGGCACTTGAAGTCGAAATGCGTCATCGAGTCGAAATAGGCTTCCTTCTTCACATTCCGCTCGGAATTGAAGATGGCCTGGAAGCGCGAAAAGACGCCGGCCCGGTCGAGGGCTGACCAGTCGACCTCGTTCTCCATGTCGGCGGAGCGGTCGATCAAGCGGAAATAGCGCTCGTCCAGCGGGCCGAACAGGCCCTTGGAGAAGAGCTGGCGGATCAGCGGCTTGTATTCCTGCAGCACCGTCAGGTGCGGGATGATCGATTCCGGCGTCACGACGAAATTGCCGTTGCGCTGCGTGCCGTCGATCGATGCCTTGATGGCCTGTTCGAGATAGGCGATCAGATAGCGCGCATAGCCGCCGAATATCTCGTCGCCCCCCTGGCCGCCGAGAACCACCTTGACGTGGCGGGCGGCCAGTTCCGAGACCATGTATTGCGGGAAGGAGCCGGGGCCGCCGACCGGCGTGTCGAGATGGTAGAGCACCTTCTCGATATTGTTGCGGAAGTCGTTCGCCGTGATGTCGATCTGATGCAGCTCGATGCCGCCGTCCCGGCAGGCCGCTTCGGCATAGGCGCTTTCGTCGTAGCCCTCGAATTCGGTGAACTTGCCGTGGAAGCCGATGCGGCCGGAGGCTTCCTCGCGGCCGGCAAGGATGCCGATCAGGCTGGAATCGATGCCGCCGGAGATATAGGCGCCGACCGGCACGTCCGAGCGCAGATGCACGTTGATCGAATCCGTCAGACGGCCCCGCATCTCCTCGCCGAACCAGCGTGGCGTATGGTCAAAGTCGATGTCGTAGTGGACGTCCCAGTAGCGGAAGACCTTGACCTCGCCGTTCTCCACCGTCAGCGCATGGCCTGGGAGCAGCGTCTGCACATGCTTGAACAGCGTGTTCTCGCCGATCGTGTACTGGAAGGTCATGTACTCGGCCAGCGCGTCCGCGTCGGTCGCAATCTCCGGCAGGACCGGCAGCAGGGCCTTCATCTCCGAGGCGAAGTAGAGCACGCCGTCGACGACGGCATAATAGAACGGCTTGATGCCGAAGCGGTCGCGCGCCGCGAAGAAGCGGTCGCCGTCCCAGAGGGCGAAGGCGAACATGCCGCGCAGATGCTGCAGGCAATCGACGCCCCATTTGGCGTAGGCAGCCAGCACGGTCTCGGTGTCGGAAGACGAGCGGAAGGACCAGCCGGCCTTCAGCTCGGCCATCAGCTCGACATAGTTATAGATCTCGCCGTTGAAGCTGATGACGGTGCCGCTATTGCCAACCATCGGCTGGTGGCCTGCAGGCGACAGGTCGATGATGGCGAGGCGGCGATGGGCGAGGCCGCACACATCCGAAGGGGCGCGCCAGAAGCCATGGCCATCCGGTCCACGATGCGCGATCAGCTGATTCATCGCGGCCAGTGCACGGTCGAGCTTCGGCACAGCCTTATGCGCCAGAGAGACGGCTCCCGCGATTCCGCACATTTCGAGACGACTTCCTCAATTCAGGGCACTTGGTCGAGCACAGGCGGATGGCCTTTAACAGCAATGGCTCGCCCTTGTCAGCAACTAGCTGCGCCGGCCTGTGATAATCGCGGCCGCGGGCTGGCAGCTTCGCACCAAGCTGTGCTAAGGCCAACCCAACGGCGCCGAGAAGTTGCAATCCTGACAGAATGATCCTTTCCGCGACCCCTCCTTCCGGCGGGCTGACCATCCTCATGCTCGTGCCGCACGAGCCATCGCTCGACCCGCGGATTCATTATACCGCGGCCGCTCTGGCGAAGCGCCATACGGTAAAGGTGGTTGCCACGACGCGCTCGCGCGACGCGCGCCCGGCAACGCCGGCTGATAGTCGGTATGAATATGAGACCGTGCGCCTGCCTTATACGATGCTGCCCTGGCCTGAGATGGCCTGGCAGGCATTGGCGTTGCCGCAGGCTCCTGGCACAGGCGCGCGCGCGGGCCGCGCGCCGGCCTCGGTGACGGCCAAGGCTTTTCGCTTGTCGCTCTACCGGAGGCTGCGCACGAATGCCGCCTACCTGCTGCAGACGCTAGCCGTGAACCGCACGCTGCAGCGCTACCTGGCTGCCAACCCGATCAAGCCGGACATCATCTTCTGCCATGATCTCTACGTGATGCAGACCGGCGTCTGGCTGAAGGAACAGACCGGCAGCTCGATCGTCTATGACTCTCACGAGTACTACGCGATGCAGTTCGTGCATCCGAGCTTCGTGGCTGCGACGCTCTGGTATGAGCGCAAGCTCGCCGCCCACGCCGATCTGCGCCTGACGGTCAGCCCGCAACTGGCGATCGAGCTGGCGGAGGTTCTGGGGACACAGGCCTTCGAAGCTATTCCCAATGCCGAGCCGCGCCCACCCGCACCGGTCATTCCGTTCCAGAGCCAGATGGCGGCGATGGCGAAGGGGCGCGTCAAATTCCTCTACCAGGGCAATTTCGTCGAAGGCCGTGGACTGGATGATCTGCTGCGCGAATGGGTTGCCGTCGACGGCGAGCGCGCTGCGCTTTTCCTGAGGGGGCCGGAGAATGCCGTTACGGCTGCCCTCAAGCGGCAGGCAGAGCAGCTGAAGCTTCTGGACCGCAGCGTGTATTTCCTGCCGCCGGTCTTCGAATCGGACTTGATCGCGGGAGCGGCGGAAGCCGATATCGGCATCATTCCCTACAAGGGCGATCTGCCATCCTACCGTTTCGCCTGCCCAAACAAGCTGTCGCAATACATGCATGCCGGGCTGGCCATCCTGACTAACGACATCCCGTTCGTGGCCGGCCTGGTGCGCGGCCATGACATCGGCTGGGTCTATGATGTCAATCGTCCGGGCTCGCTTGCGGAAGCTGTCGCGGCCGCCCTCGATGCGCCCGCGCGCGCATCGCGGCGGGAACGAGCAAAAGCGACGGCCGCGACCAGCTATTGCTGGGAGGTCTACGAAGACAGGCTCCTGGACCTGATCGACAAGGTCGCCGCCGAGCGATAACACCGGCCGCATCGCGGGCCGCCGGTCGGACATATCGGAAAACGGAATGAACGAAAGCCGCCTCAGAACGCTGATCCTGGCGCTGATCTATCCCAATCGCGTGTCCTATTACGACGATTGGCGCGACGCCTTCGAGCAGCACCCCGGCTACGATTGCACCGTTCGCAACATCATGACGTTGACGCCGGATCAGCTTCGTCAGGAAATCGACGCGTTCGACGCTGTCATCCTCCTGCATAGCTGCAACAGCGACACGCTCGACTATTTCGCGCCGCTTGCCCCGATTCTGGCCGAGCGCCGTCGGGCCAAGGTCGCGACTTTCGTCGGCAACGAGTTCAATTTCCCCTATGTTTCGACTGCAGAGCGCGTCAGGCTGTTCGCGAAGGCCCGCTGCGACATCGTCGCGACGCAGCTCCTCCAGGAAGCCGGCGATCATCTCTACGCCGCATCGGGCGCCCGCATCGTCTCGATGCCGCATGCCCTGAATCCGGTTGTCTTCACGCCCGGCCCGGAGATGCGCGAGCGCGATATCGGCGTGCGCGGCTACAAATATCCGCCTTATCTCGGCGACGATGACCGCAACACCATGATGCGCTTTTTCACCGAGAACGGAGCGCGCCTGGGGCTGTCGATCGATGTCGGCGAGGACAAGCGCCTCGACCGCGCAGACTGGGCTCGCTTCCTGCAGACCAGCTACGGCACCATCACGACCGAGACCGGCAGTTGGTACATCTCACCCAACGACGAGCTCATCGACCGCATCTACGCCTACCTGAAGAGCAAGCGCAGCGGCATCGTGATCAGCAACGAGAGCCCCTTGCGCCGCGCGGCACGCCACCTGCCGAGCCCGGTCAAGGCCGTGCTCTGGCGCCTGCTGCAGAAGGGGCCGATCGGCTTCGAGGTGCTGGACGACTACAACACCAGCTTCGAGGAGTTGAACGAGGTCTTCTTCAGGCACGAGCCTCGCGCGCCGGCTTATGGCAAGGCCATTTCGTCCCGCCACTTCGATGCGATCGGCACCGGAACCTGCCAGATCGCCTATCGCGGCCGCTTCAACGACATCATGATCGCGGACGAGCATTACCTCGCGCTCGAGCGCGATCTATCCAATGCGGATGCCGTCATCGCCCGCTTCAAGGATCGAGGCGAGCGTTCCCGCATCGCCAGCGCGGCCTACGAGATGGTGATGGCCGGGCACACCTATCGGCATCGCGCCGAGGCGATGCTCGCCTGCCTGACGTGAGCGGCCAGCCGGTGGGTTAGCTCATGCGACCGCGGCCGTCGGCGCGGCCAGAGCCTCCAGGACCTGCGCGATGATGTAGCCTTGCGTCTCTTCGTCGAGATAGGGGTGCATCGGCAGGGCGACGACTTCCTGCGCGACGCGTTCGGAGATCGGCAGGCCGTTCCCGGCAACGGGATAGTGCTTGTAGGCGGTCTGCTGGTGCAGGGGCTTCGGGTAATAGACGGTGGTCGGCACGCCCTTGGCCTTCAGCGCCGCCTGGAAGGCATCGCGGCGGTCGGCGGCGACGCGGATCGTGTACTGGGCCCAGGTCGAGACGCAATCCGCCATGACATGCGGCGTCACGACGACGTCCTTCAGCGCCGCGGTGTAACGCTGCGCCACGACCTGTCGCTTCTCGATCTCCTCGGCATAGATTTTGAGCTTCTCGATCAGCACGGCGGCCTGGATCGTGTCGAGCCGCGAGTTCACGCCGACGCGGACATTGTCGTACTTGTACGAGCCCTTGCCGTGGAAGCGCAGCGACATCAGCAGCGCAGCATGCTCGTCATTGTCGGTGAGAATGGCGCCGCCATCGCCATAGCAACCCAGCGGCTTGGCGGGGAAGAAGCTCGTCGTGGCGAAATCGCCGATCGCGCCGGCGACACGGCCCTTGTAGCGCGCGCCGTAGCCCTGCGCCGAATCCGAGATCAGGACGAGGCCGTTCTGCTTGCAGAAGGTTTCGATCGGCTCGTAGTCGCAGGCCTGCCCGAACAGATCGACGCTGATCAGGGCGCGGGGATTGAGCTTGTGCTGCTTCGCCGTCTCCAGCGCCGCGCCGAGGCTCTTCGGGTCGATATTGTAGGTGGCTTCGTCGATCTCGGCGAAGACGGGCGTCGCGCCCATCCAGGCGACAACCTCGGCGGTTGCGGCGAAGGTGAAGCTCGGGCAGATCACCGCGTCGCCGGGGCCGATGCCGAGCGCTTCGAGCACGAGGATCAGCGCGTCCGTGCCGTTGGCGACGCCGATCGCGTGCTTCGCGCCGCAGAAGGCGGCAAGCCCGGTCTCGAATTGCTGGACCTGCTCGCCGAGGATGTAGTTGCCGTCATGGACGACCTTGAGGATCGCCTCGTCCATCGCCTTGCCGATATGCTGGCGCTGGGCCTTGAGATCGATGAACTCGATCGCGGGACGCTCGCTCATCAGGCAATCTCCTCAAGCTGCTCCGGGCCGGTTTCCCGATAGCGCATTCCAGTCAGCGGGCAGGTCAGATCCGGCCCAAGCCTTTCGCCGGCCTTGCTCATCCAGCCGATCCGGCGCGCCGGAACCCCGGCCATCAGAGCATAGTCGGGCACGTCTTTCGTCACCACCGCGCCGGCGGCAATGAAGCAATAGGCGCCGAGCGTATGGCCGCAGACGATGGTCGCATTGGCCCCGATGCTCGCGCCCTGTTTCACCAGCGTGCGGCGGAACTCGGCCTTGCGGTTCATGAAGGCGCGCGGATTGTTGACGTTGGTGAAGACGCAGGACGGGCCGCAGAACACGTCCGCCTCCAGCTCGACGCCGTCATAAAGCGCGACATTGTTCTGAATCTTGCAGCCGTCGCCGATTGTCACCCGCGGCCCGGCCATCACGTTCTGGCCGAGCACGCAATCCTTGCCGATCGTGGTCTGGCCGAGCACGTGCACGAAATGCCAGATTTTGGTGCCGGCGCCGAGCGTCGCGCCTTCGTCGACATAGGCGCTCTCATGCACGAGAGCGCCCGGGAAACGCGGGTCTTCCCGCATCTGCGACGCGCCGGCCATGCTTTAGCCCTTGAGGTACTTGGCGACGAAAGGATGCGTCTCGCCGGCAGTCACGACCGGCGCATTGCGGAATTGCGAGACGACCTCGATCGAGAAGCGCACGTCTTCCAGCCCATAACCCTTGCCGGCGAGGATTTCCTCGTAGCTGCGGGTATGGAGATCGGTGAAGCCCTCGGAGAACTCGACCTCCTCGCCATCCATGGTGATCGAGCGGTAGGTCGTCTTCTGGCCCTTGACGCTGTCGGGCAGGTCGTTGGCATCGACCGAGAGGAACCAGCGCACATCGGCCTTCTCGTAAGAGAGCAGGCCGCCGGCGCGCTCGCCCTCGCGCAGGTTCGCGGTCTGCGACTGCAGGGGGCCGAAGACATAGGCGAGCATGTCGAAGAAATGGACGCCGATATTGGTGGCGACGCCGCCGGATTTGGAATCGTCGCCCTTCCAGGAGGCGTGATACCAGCGCCCGCGCGAGGTGATGTAGGTCAGGTCGACCGAATGGCGCTCGTTGGAGGCGGCAACACGCTCCTTCAGTGCCTGGATCGCCGGGTGCAGACGCAATTGCAGGATCGTGTTGACCTTGCGGCCCGAGTCGCGCTCGATCTCGATCAACCCGTCGATATTCCAGGGGTTCAGGACCAGCGGCTTCTCGCAGATCACGTCGCTGCCGGCGCGCAGGCCGAAGCGGATATGGGCGTCGTGCAGGTAGTTCGGCGAGCAGATCGCGACATAGTCGATGCGCTCGTCGCGGCGGCGCAGCTTGTCGACATGGCGGTCGAAGCGCTCGAACTCAGTGAAGAAATGCGCCTGCGGGAAATGGCTGTCGATGATCCCTACGGAATCGTTGGGATCGAAAGCGACCTTCAGGTCGCCGCCCACGGCCTTGATGGCCTTCATATGGCGCGGCGCGATATAGCCGGCGGCACCGATCAGTGCGAATGACGTCATGGCGTTGGTCTCTGGCGTTTCCCGGGGCGTCGCGGCTCAGGCCTTGACGATATTATCGCCGGTCAGGCCGGCTTTGGCGCAGGCATTGCGCGTATCGACGATGAGGCGTGAGGCAGCGACGAGCGCCTTGTAATCGACCGCGTCATGGTCCGTCGCGATCAGCACGGCGTCATAGCCCTTGATCGTCTCCGGCGAAAGCGCGACCGAGGCACGGCCGGTCAAGTTGGCATGCTCGCGGGTCGGCGGGATCACCGGCACGTGCGGGTCGTGGTAATCGGCCTTGGCGCCGCGCTCCTCGAGCAATTCGATCAGGCGCAGCGAGGGGCTCTCGCGCATGTCGTCGATGTTCTTCTTGTAGGCTATGCCCATTACCAGGATCTTCGCCTTGCTCAGGCCACGGCCCTGCTGGCGGTCGAGCGCCTCGGCGATCCGGTCGACCACCCAATGCGGCATCGCGGTGTTGATCTGGCCGGCGAGCTCGATGAAGCGGGTGGTGACGTCGAACTCGCGGGCTTTCCAGGTCAGGTAGAACGGGTCGATCGGGATGCAGTGCCCGCCGAGGCCGGGGCCCGGATAGAACGGCATGAAGCCGAAGGGCTTGGTCTTGGCGGCGTCGATCACCTCCCAGACATCGATGCCCATCTTGCCGTAGATCACCTTGAGCTCGTTCACGAGCGCGATGTTGACGGCGCGGAAGATGTTCTCGGTCAGCTTGACGGCCTCGGCCGTGGCCGAGGACGAGACCGGCACGGTCTTGACCACGAGCGCGCCATAGACCGCATTGGCCAGCTCCAGCGCGTCAGCGCCGTCGCCGCCGACGACCTTCGGGATGGTCGAGGTGCCGAAATCCGGATTGCCGGGGTCTTCGCGCTCGGGCGAGAAGGCGAGGTAGAAGTCGACGCCGCTCTTCAGGCCGGTCTTCTCGAAGATCGGGCGCATGATTTCGTCGGTCGTGCCGGGCCAGGTCGTCGATTCCAGGACCACGAGATGGCCCTTGCGCAGGCGCGGCGCGATCGCGCGGGCCGTCGCCTCGACATAGCTGAGATCGGGCTCGCGATGCTTGGTCAAAGGGGTCGGCACGGCGATGATGATGGCGTCGACGTCGCGTAGCTCGTCGAAATCGGTGGTGGCGCGGAAGCGCTCTTCCTTGATCGCAGCGGTGATCGCGGCGGTCGGGATATGCTTGATGAAGCTCTCGCCGCGGTTGATCTGCGCGACGCGCTTGGCATCAATGTCGAAGCCGACGACCTGGAAGCCCGCGTTGCAGGCAGTCAGCGCCAGCGGGATGCCGACATAGCCGAGACCGATGATGCCGATCCGGTACTGCCTGCCGGCGATACGGGGGAGGAGATCGGTCAAGCTTCCGCTTTTGCCGGCGTCGGTTTGGGCCATTGAGAACTTCCGCGAAACGGTGACTTCGGATGAGAGGGCGATCTGAGCCGAGGCATTGCTCCAAGGTCGGGAGAAGTCAACCGGTGGACTTGCCCCGAGTGCCCGTACCTCCCCATACGACGGACTCAAATTTGAAAATAGAGGAATTCGTGGGTGCTCGTGAACAGCGTCACGCAGACGGCGATGCCGAAGCCCATCGCGATGCCCCGGGTCCGGCCCGGCTGCCGGTGCAAGGAACCGAAGCGGCCGAGACGCGTGATCCCGGCCCTCCGCCCTGCGGGCTGCCGTGCTACGCTCCGTGATACTCCCTGAACCAGCCGATGAAGCGGCTGATCCCGTCCTCGATCGTGGTTTCGGGTCGGAAGCCAACCGCAGCCTCAAGATCGGCAACGTCGGCATAGGTGGCCGGCACGTCGCCCGGTTGCATCGGCAGGAACTCCTTGATGGCATTCTTGCCGAGCGCGCGCTCGATCTGCTCGACCACGTACATGAGTTCGACGGGGCTGGAGTTCCCGATGTTGAAGACGCGCCAGGGAGCGTAGCTCGTCGCCGGATCGGGGTTGTCTCCGGACCAAGCCGGGTTCCCCGGAGGAACCTTTGGAACTAGCCGGACGATGGCCTCGACGATGTCGTCGACATAGGTGAAGTCACGTCGCATCTGGCCGTTGTTGAACAGTCGGATCGGCTGGTCTGCGAGGATCGCCTTGGCGAAGAGCCACATCGCCATGTCCGGCCGCCCCCATGGCCCGTAGACGGTGAAGAAGCGCAACCCTGTCGATGGCAGCTTGAAGAGATGCGCATAGGTATGCGCCATCAACTCGTTGGCCTTCTTGGTCGCGGCATAGAGGCTGATCGGATGGTCGACCGAGGCTGAGGTGCTGAACGGCAGCTTCGTGTTGGCACCGTAGACGGAGGAGGACGAGGCGTAGATCAGGTGCTCGCAGCCGTTATGGCGGCAGCCTTCCAGGATGTTCTCAAATCCCCGGATATTCGAGTCGATATAGACGTCCGGATGACTGAGCGAATACCGCACGCCGGCCTGGGCCGCGAGATGAACCACGCGGGTGAAGCGCTCCCGCTCGAACAGGCCGGCGATGCCGGCGCGATCGGCGAGATCGAGGCGTTCGAAGCGGAAGCCGGCCTGCTGATGTAGGATCGCAAGGCGACCGTCCTTGATCCGGGTATCATAATAGTCGTTGACGTTGTCGAGGCCGACGACGGACCAGCCCGCCGCCAGCAGGCGCTTGGCGACATGGAAGCCGATGAAACCGGCGCAGCCCGTGACGAGTATCTTCTTTGGCATGGCGTTCATCTGTGAGAATTTGCGGGCCGGGTCAAGCTGTCGGTATGGCTTGCGTCGGTGCAGATCTTGCTATTGGACACGGTTGTGAAGTGCTTCCCTTGGCGGATCTGGTTTCGCATAGGCTGTACCGAGGATGGGTTCGATGACGGATGGCGCGGCCCGCGACTATCGGAGGTTCTTGGCCGCTTTCCTGGCAACCTTGGTGCTGTCGGCTGTGGGAATGGCGGCGTTCAATTATGTCATCGATCCGTTTCAATATTATCGGGCTGCGACGCTGTATAAGCCCGCCTTGTGGAACGGGATGCAGCGCTATCAGAACGCCGGCCTTGCCCGCAATTTCGCCGAGGACACGGTCGTTGTGGGCTCATCCGTGACGGAGAATTTCCTGTTGCGCGACATCCGCGCGCTTTGGGGCAAGCCAGCGACCAAGCTTTCGATTTCAGGCTCGACGGCTCATGAACAATATCTCGTCCTGCGGGCCGCCCTGCGGACCGGGCGTGTCAAAAATGTCTTCTGGGGTCTCGATACTAGCGCCTTCCATGTCGCGCCGGACGCTGTCCGGGACGATCAGGCGCCTTTCCCATGGTATATGTATCGGGACGGACCTGTCCCCAATGTCGAGTACTTGCTTGCGCTCGGCACGTCCCGCCTGTCGATCGCTGTGCTCAGGGGGCGCGGGGAGACGGATTTCGACGCCTACCAGACTTGGTACGACAAGTTCGAGTTCGGCCCTGCCGTCACCGTCAAGGCCTGGGGTGGAACCTGCGGCAGCTTCAAGGAGAAATATGTCGAGGCCGCTCGTCCTCTGTCGCGCGATCTCGTGGAGAACCGCGAACGCTCGATCCAGCGGAATCTCGTCGATCTCATCCGATCTCATCCCGATGTCCGGTTCCACCTCTTTCTGCCGCCCCTGGCGACATTGAATTATGTTCCTGCTGCCAGCCGGTTCTTTCCGGTCCATTTGCCTTTCCGGGTACGGCTGGCGGAAGAGGTTCTCGGCTTCCAGAACGTCGCTTTTTTCGATTTCCAGGCGGATAGGTCGATTTCTGACGATCTGACGCGCTTCAAGGACCCGTTGCATTTCGATCTTGCGACAACGCGCCAGATCATCACTGGGATCCGGGATGACCGGCACCGGGTCAGATCGGTCGCCGAGATGGCCGCCAACAATCGAGCATTGATCGATTTCGCTAATGCCTATGATCTCTGTGCCGATGGAAAAACTCTCCCGGGATCCTGAGGACCGGAAGCTCCCCACTCTCGATCATCTCCTGAGTCTTGGCGGAGGGGGGCGGTCCACCGCCTGGAGCCTTGCCCGGCAGGTGCCGTCTGCGCGATAAGCGATGCGCCGCAGCTGCGGCATGCGGCTTAACGGAGTCTCGATGAGTTTCCGCAACATCCACGCCCACGGTCTCGTGCGCATCGCCTGCGCCGCGCCGCGGCTCAAGGTGGCCGATCCGGCCTTCAACGTCGCCGAGACCATCGCCATGTTGCGCCGGGCGGATGAAAGCTCCGCTTCGCTCTGCCTGTTCCCGGAACTCGGTATCAGCGCCTATGCCATCGATGACCTGCTCCAGCAGAATGCACTGCTCGATGCGGTGAACGATGCGCTGGCCCTGCTCGTCCAGGAAAGCCGCAGCCTGCGCTGCGTCGCCGTGGTCGGCGCGCCGCTGCGCGTCGAGGGGCGATTGTTCAACTGCGCGATCGCGATCCATCGCGGGCGCATCCTCGCTGCCGTCCCGAAGACCTATCTGCCGAACTACCGCGAGTTCTATGAGCGCCGCCAGTTCGCCTCGGGCGAGCGCGCTAGCGCCCTCTATATCGACCTCTGCGGTCAGGAAGTGGCGTTCGGCACCGATATCCTGCTGACGGCAAGCGATATCCCGGATTTCGTCGTCCATATGGAAATCTGCGAGGATGTCTGGACGCCGATCCCGCCCTCGTCCTATGCCGCGCTCGCTGGCGCGACGCTGCTGCTCAACCTCTCGGCGTCCAACGTCACCATCGGCAAGTCGGACTGGCGCCATGCACTCTGCAAGGCCCATTCGGGGCGCTGCATCGCGGCCTATGCCTATTCAGCCGCCGGAACCGGTGAATCGACCACCGACCTCGCCTGGGACGGGCAGGCGATGATCTATGAGAACGGCGCGCTCCTGGCCGAGGCCCAGCGCTTCGCCGCCGAGCCGCAGCTCATCCTCGCTGATATCGATCTGGAACGCTTGGCGATGGACCGCATCCGCCAGAACACCTTCGGCGATAGCGCCGATCTCAACCGCGACCGGCTCGGCTTCCGTCGCATCGCCTTCGCACTGCAACCGGACCGTGACAGCGATCTCGGCCTCGCCCGCGAGGTCGATCGCTTCCCCTTCGTACCGAACGACGACGCAAGGCTGAGCGAGCTCTGCTTCGAGGCCTACAACATCCAGTCGCACGGACTGCGCAAGCGGCTGGAGAGCACGCGGCTTGACAAGGTCGTGATCGGCGTTTCCGGCGGCCTCGATTCGACGCAGGCCCTGATCGTCGCGGCGCACACTTTCGACGCGCTTGGCCTGCCCCGCGAAAACATCCTCGCCTATACATTGCCCGCCTTCGCGACGAGCAAGGATACCAAGGACAATGCCTGGCGCCTGATGCGCTCCCTCGGCGTCAGCGCCGAAGAGATCGACATGACGCCGGCCTGCCGGCAGATGCTGGTCGATATCGGCCATCCCTTCGCGAAGGGCGAGCCGGTCTACGACATCACCTTCGAGAACGTGCAGGCGGGCGCGCGCACCTCCGTGCTCTTCCGCCTCGCCAACCGGCACAATGGCTTGGTGATGGGCACCGGCGACCTTTCGGAGCTGGCGCTCGGTTGGTGCACCTACGGCGTCGGCGATCACATGTCGCATTACAACGTCAACGGCTCCGTCCCGAAGACGCTGATCCAGCATCTGATCCGCTGGGTCGCCCAGTCCGGCCGCTTCGGCGCGGAGGCCTCGGATGTGATGCTCGACATCCTCGCGACCGAGATCTCGCCGGAGCTGGTGCCGGGCGACGGCGACAAGCCGGCGCAGAAGACCGAGGATTTCGTCGGCCCCTATGCGCTGCAGGATTTCAACCTGTTCTACACGACGCGCTACGGCTTCCGCCCGAGCAAGATCGCCTTCCTCTCCGAACATGCATGGCGCGATGCCGGGGCAGGAGACTGGCCGCCGAACATGGAAGCGAGCAAGCGCGTCGCCTATGACTTGCCCGTGATCAAGCGCTGGCTCGGCGTCTTCATCCGGCGATTCTTCGAGACCAGCCAGTTCAAGCGCTCGGCCGTGCCGAACGGTCCGAAAGTGTCATCCGGCGGCTCGCTCTCGCCGCGGGGCGACTGGAGGGCGCCGAGCGATGCCTCGGCCGCGCCGTGGCTGAAGGATTGGGAGCGGATTCCGGATTGATGCCGGGAGCTTGGGTTGTTAGGTCGCCTGTCGACCCATTGCGGACGTTAAGCCAGGATGGATTTGCGGTGGTCCGCTATGACCTCAGCTATGGTCTTGCGCGCTTTTTCTATCGACAGATAACTTCCATCCCCTCTTGCGACGGCAATGAGAGCCTTCCAGAGCGCCCATCCGCGAGCGCGCCTCCACGTATCGTCGTCGAACGGAAGCTCAGCACGGAACGCGGCACGGCTATCGTCGGAAAATTCCGTCCAAGCGATCACTAGGTCGCAGGCAGGGTCCCCTACTGCCGAACTTCCGAAATCGATTACCGCGCTGAGGACGCCATTCTTAATCAGCAGATTGCCCGAAGCGATATCACCGTGAATCCATAACGGTTGCCGGGACCATTCCGAGGAGAGCGCCGCGGTCCATATTTCGGCAGCGGTGTCCGTATCAACTCTTCCGGGGAGTGCAGACAGAGCTGCCTGAGTTTCCGCGTTATAGATAGCAAGACAACCGCCACGATGAAAGTTGTGGCTCCCCGCCGCGGGTCCGTCAGTCGCGTCGACACGGTGCAGTGCAGCCAGAAAGTGGGCCAACGAGCGGGCGAACGCGGAGAGGTCAGTGATCGAGCTTGTCGCGGCCGATTGCCCCTCCAGCCATCGATAAATTGACCACGGCCAAGGATACTCTTCGACCGGCATGCCCATCGCCAACGGGACCGGAATGGGGAGCGGGAGCTGTGGGGCGAGCTTTGGCAGCCAGCGGTGCTCCTTCTCGACTTGCGCGGCATAGCGTTCCGCGCTCGGCAAACGAACGGAAAGCTCCTGACCGAGCCGAAAGGTTCGATTGTCCCAGCCTCCCGGCTGAACCGCCTCCAACTGCATCGTGGCGTATTGCGGAAACTGGCTTTCGATTAGCCTCTTGACCAGATCAACATTGATATCCACGGGCAAACGTCCATTGAGGCTGTGCAGCGACCTTCCAATAGCACGGACTTCGGCTTTCGGGCCGTTGCGGACCTTGCAAAGCAGTGGCTCTATGGGCGCCATGATCCCAAAATTGGAAGCAAACATAGAGCCCATTTCCGCAGAGCATATCGAAGGCTTCCATGCCGTATTCGATGCTGTGGCTCGCGAACGGCGTTTTCTAACCTTTCTTGAAGCACCGCCGTTGGCCGATACTCGCCACTTCGTGCTGAACGGCTTGGCGAGAGGCAACCCCCACTTCATCGCTCTGGTGAGTCGAAAGGTGATTGGCTGGTGCGACATTGTCCGGCACGGTTTCCCCTCTCACTCCCATCGTGGGTCGCTCGGAATGGGGTTACTATCGCAATATCGAGGTGCGGGGATCGGAGCCCTTCTTATCGAGGCCGCTCTCCAGAAGGCTTGGAAAAGCGATTTTACGCGGGTCGAACTTAGTGTTCATGCGGATAATAGTTCCGCAC
Organism: Allobosea sp. FW305-C-101; assembly: GCF_058783685.1. Taxonomy (NCBI): domain Bacteria; kingdom Pseudomonadati; phylum Pseudomonadota; class Alphaproteobacteria; order Hyphomicrobiales; family Alloboseaceae; genus Allobosea; species Allobosea sp. FW305-C-101. The sequence goes on from NZ_JBYSYT010000006.1 coordinate 132,326, forward strand.
TAGCTCTCTATGAACGGTTTGGCTTCGTGCGTGAGGGATTGGTTCGAGACGCATTCCAGGTTGACGGTGTGTATCGCGACGCTGTCTCCATGGCGATCATTCGCCGGTAGTCCGAACTACCGCAGGCGTCCGCTTCCGACCCGTCTCCAATATCCCCTGCGCCCAACAAAAAAACCCGCGGCTGGCGCCGCGGGCTGATCGTTTCAGGTTTCGGACGGCTCAGGCCGCGATCGCGGCCGGGTCCTTCTTCTCCCATTCCTCGCCCCAGATCATCACGGCATGGCCCGGCGAGACCTCGCGATACTGGCGCACCGGCGGCACGTAGTCGGCCGGGCGGACGGGGCTCTTGATCTCGTCGTTCGAGACCGGGCGCTTCTGCAGGCGACGGGCCGGATCGGCGATCGGAACCGCCGCCAGAAGGCGCTTGGTGTAGGGGTGCTGCGGGTTCTGGAAGATCGACTCGCGCGGGCCGATCTCGACGATCTCGCCGAGATACATCACCGCGACGCGATGGCTGACGCGCTCCACCACCGCCATGTCGTGCGAGATGAAGAGATAGCCCAGGCCCATGCGGGCCTGCAGGTCCAGCATCAGGTTCACCACCTGCGCCTTCACCGAAACGTCGAGCGCGGAGACCGCCTCGTCCGCCACGATCAGGCGCGGCTCGACCGCGAGCGCACGCGCGATGCAGATGCGCTGGCGCTGGCCGCCCGAGAACTCGTGCGGGAAGCGGTTGGCCATCTCCGGCTGCAGGCCGACGCGCTTGAGCAGGTCGGCGACCTTGTCGCGCGCTTCGTTGCGCGTGGCGAGGTTGTTGATCAGCAGCGGCTCGGCGACGGCGGTGCCCACGTTCATGCGCGGGTTCAGCGAGGCGAACGGGTCCTGGAAGATCATTTGCATGCGCTTGCGCTGCTCGCGCAGGTCATGCTGGTTGAGCTTCAGCACGTCGACGCCGTCGAGCAGCACCGAACCGGCAAGCGGCTCGATCAGGCGCATCACCGAGCGGCCGGTGGTCGACTTGCCGCAGCCGGATTCGCCAACCAGCGCCAGCGTCTCGCCGGCCTTCAGGCTGAACGAAACGTTCTCGACCGCATGCACCCGGCCCCGGACCGAGGAGAGCAGGCCGCCACGGATCTCGAAGCGGGTCGTGAGGCCGGCAACCTCGAGCACCGGGCGCTCGGCCGCCTGGACGGTGTCGGGCGTCTCGGTCGGGATGTCGGACTCGCCGGTATTGCGGTCGACGACCGGGAAGCGCATCGGGCGCCCCTTTCCGATCATCGAGCCGAGGCGCGGCACCGCCGAGATCAGCGCCTTGGTATAGGGCTTCTTCGGGCTGGCGAAGATGTCCTCGGTCGCGCCGGTCTCGACCTCATCGCCGTTATACATCACGACCGTGCGGTCGGCGATTTCGGCGACGACGCCCATGTCGTGGGTGATGAAGAGGACGGACATGCCTTCCTCCTCCTGCAGCGTCTTGATCAGCTCCAGCGTTTGCGCCTGGATGGTCACGTCGAGCGCGGTGGTCGGCTCGTCGGCGATCAGGAGCTTCGGCTTGCAGGCCAGCGCCATCGCGATCATCACGCGCTGACGCATGCCTCCCGAGAAGCGGTGCGGATACTCGTGGAAGCGCGACTTCGCCGCGGGAATGCGAACCTTCTCGAGCAGGCGGATCGTCTCGGCCTCGGCCTCCGAGCGCGACAGGCCACGGTGCAGGATCAGGGCTTCAGCGATCTGAAAGCCGATGGTCAGCACCGGGTTCAGCGAGGTCATCGGCTCCTGGAAGATCATCGCGATCTCGTTGCCGCGGATATGGCGCATTTCCGAATCCGGCAGGGTCAGGAGTTCCTTGCCGTTGAGCTTGATCGAGCCTTCGATCTTGCTGGAGCCGGGCGGGGTCAGGCGCATGATCGACAGCGCGGTCACGCTCTTGCCGGAGCCGGATTCGCCGACGACCGCGAGCGTCTCCTTCGGCTTGATGTCGAAGGAGAGGTTGCGGACGACCGACTTCCACTGGCCTTCGACCCGGAAGGAGGTCGTGAGGTTCGAGACGGTCAGGATCGGTGAGGTCATGGCTAGTCCTTCCCTGGATCAGATGACGCGACGCGGGTCGAGCGCATCGCGCAGGCCGTCGCCGATGAAGTTGATCGAAAGCACAGTCAGGAAGATCGCGGCGCCCGGGAACAGGGCCCAGTGCGGCGCGGTGTCGAGCTGGTCCTTGGCGTCGAACAGCAGGCGCCCCCAGGTCGGGATATCCGGCGGGAAGCCGAGGCCGAGGAAGGAGAGCGTCGATTCGGCGATGATCGCCGAGGACACCTCGATCGTCGAGGCGACGATGACGGGCCCCAGTGCGTTCGGCAGGATGTGCCGGAACATCTGGCGCATCTTGGTCGCGCCCTGGGCGCGGGCGGCCTCGACGAACTCCTTCTCGCGCAGCGACAGGAACTGCGCGCGCACCAGGCGGGCGACCGGCATCCAGCGCAGGCCGCCGATGACGATGACGATCAGCACGAAGACACCGCCCTCGACGCCGAACACCGCCTTCAGCTGCTCGCGGAACAGGTAGATGATCAGCAGCAGCAGCGGCAGCTGCGGCAGCGACAGGAACAGGTCCGTCACCCACATCAGGATCGGGTCGGCATATTTGCGCGACATGCCCGCCAGCGCGCCGATGAGGACGCCGACGATCGTCGCCACCACCATCGCCGCGAGGCCGACGGCGAGCGAGATGCGCCCGCCATACATCATGCGCGCCAGGATATCCTGGCCGAGATCGTCGGTTCCCAGCGGGTGCGACCAGGACGGGCCCTGGAGCTGCGCCGAGAAGTCGATGTCGTTGATCGCCACCGGCCACAGCCAGGGGCCGACGATGACGCCCAGCACCAGCAGGCCGAGCACCACGGTGCTCGCCATGGCCAGGCGGTGACGGCGGAAGCGGCGCCAGGTCTCACGCCCGGGCGAAACCGAAACCTGGCTCACGGCAGCGCCCGCAGCCGGATCAGCTGAAGGAGATGCGAGGGTCGAGCCAGCCATAAAGAACATCCGCGATGAGGTTGAAGAGAACGACCAGGCAGGAGAAGACGAACGTCACGGCCATGATCACCGGCGTGTCGTTGGCCAGGATCGCGTCGATCAGGAGCGATCCGATGCCAGGGACGCGAAAGATCTGCTCGGTGACGAGCGCGCCGCCGAACACGGCCGGCATCTGCAGAGCGACTAGCGTCACGACCGGGATCAGCGCGTTGCGCGTGATGTGCCGCAGCGTGACCCGCTTCTCGCTGAGCCCCTTGGCGCGCGCCGTGGTGACGTAATCGAGCCGGATGACGTCGAGCACGGCCGAGCGGACATAGCGCGTGTAGGAAGCCGCCTGGAACAGGCCGAGCACGGTGATTGGCATGATCGCCTGCCGGAACATCTCCCAGTACCAGCGCCAGCCGGTGGCGGCGATGTCGGACCGGTAGACGAAGGGGAACCAGTCGAGCGTGACCGAGAAGACCAGGATGAAGAGCAGGCCGGTGAAGAAGGTCGGCAGCGAGAAGCCGACGAAGGCCAGCGTGTTGGCGATCTGGTCGAAGACCGAATAGGGCCGGGTCGCCGCGTAGATGCCGACGGGCAGGGCGACGCAGAGCGCCAGGATCTGTGACGAGCCGACCACGAACAGCGTGGTGGGCAGGCGCTGCAGGATCAGGTCGTCGACATTGATGCGGCTGGCGAAGGAGAAGCCCCAGTCGCCCCGCGCCATGTTCGACAGCCAGCGCAGATAACGCACCATGACCGGATCGTTGAGGCCGAAGCTGGCACGCAGGGCCTCGCGGACCTCAGGCGGAACGTTCGGATTCGTCGCCATTTCCGAGAACGGATCGCCCGGCGCCAAGGCCAGGATCGTGAACAGGATCACGCTGATGCCGAGCAGACTTGGAATGGCGATCAATAACCGCCTGATGAGATATGTCGCCATGTATTGGTCTCTGTACGCACGGCCGAGCCGCGAACCGATGTTGATGACGGTCGGCCCGCCCCCGTGGCTGGTGGAGCCGCGAGGGCGGGCCGGCGCGTTTGTCTTCCGTCACCGCGGCGGGGCCGCGGTGACGGACGATCGGGCTTAGCTACGATACCAGGCCGCAATGTTCCAGCTGTCGACGTCCCAGCCCGAGTGATCGTGCGAGAGGTTGTTCAGCGACGCTGCGACGCGGGTGCGCGACAGGAGCGGCAGGATGACATTGGCCTCGCAGAAGATCTCGTTGACCTTGATCAGGAGCGCAGCGCGCTTGGCCGGATCGAGCTCCTTCTGAGCGGCCTTGTAGGCCTCATCGGCAGCCGGGTCCGAGTAGCGCGAGACGTTGCGGCCCAGCCACTTGTTCTCCTTGGTGGCGATTTCCCAGGAGACGAACTGGTTGAGGAACCGCTCCGGATCGGGCTGCGGCTGCGTGGTCGTGTACATCTCGATGTCGACATACAGCTTGGTGTAGGTGTCGGGGTTGGCGACGTCCGACGAGAAGAACACCGAGGCCGTCACCGACTTCAGCTCAAGATCGATGCCGGCGCGCTGGGCGGCCTGCTTGATGATGGCCTGGGTCTTCTGGCGCGGGGCGTTGATCGAGGTCTGGTAGACGTATTTGAGTTTCTTGCCGTCCTTCTCGCGGATGCCGTCCGAGCCCTTCTTCCAGCCAGCGTCGTCGAGGATCTTGTTCGCCTTGTCGATGTTAAACTCATACTTGAGCTTGGTCGACTTGAACTGCTTGGGCTCGTTGACGAAGCTCGCGGTCGCGGTGCCGCCGCGGCCATAGATGAACTTCTGGATCGATTCGCGATCGATCAGGAGGTTGAACGCCTCGCGGACCTTGGGGTCCGACAGGGACGGGTGCTTGGTCTTGATGCTCGAACGCTCGCCATCGACCTCGGTCCACGGATCGGTCGTGTTCATGATGATGAACTCGATGTCACCCGAAGCCACGGCGCTGATCTTGCCGCGTCCGCCGGTCTCCATGCGCTTGAGGACCTCGTCCTCGACCTGCAGGTTCCAGGCGTAGTCGTATTCGCCGGTCTGCAGCACGGCGCGCGCCGCCGAGACCGCGTCACCGCCGCCCTTGACCTCGATCGTGTCGAAATGCGGCTGGTTCTTGATGTGGTAGTCGGCGAAGCGCTCGCCGGTGAGGACGTCACCCGGCTTGAAGTCGACGAACTTGTAGGGGCCGGTGCCGACGGGCTTCAGGTTGTCCGGGGCCTCGCGGGACTTGGCGCCGACATAGTCGCCGAACCGGTGCTTCGGCAGGATCTGGCCGACGGTGCCGACGAAGGGGTCGGCCCAGAACGGCGTCGGCTGCTGGAAGATCACCTTGACGGTGTGGCTATCGACCTTCTCGACCTTGATGTCCTTGTAGGAGCCGGTGGTGTAGGCGGCGGTCGCCGGATCCTTGGCATATTCCCAGGTGAAGACGACGTCGTCGGCAGTCAGCGGCTTGCCGTCATGCCATTTCACGTTCTGCTTCAGCTTCCAGGTGACGCTCAGGCCATCGGCCGAGAGACCGCCATTGGCCTTGCTGGGAACCTCGGCTGCGAGGCAGGGGATCAGGTTGCCTTCCTTGTCCCAGCCGGCGAGCGGCTCGTAGAAGATGCGCGAGGCGATCTGGTCCTTGGTGCCCGAGGCGAAATGCGGGTTCAGCAGGGTCGGAGCCTGCCAGAGCAGCATCTTCAGCGGTCCGCCGCCACCGGCCTTGGTCGGCTTGTATTGCAGCGTGGCATTCGCCATCGCGACGTCGTTCCAGATCAGGATCTGGGTTGCCAGCGGCGCGGCGATGCCGACAGCCGCCATTCTCTGCATGAAGGAGCGTCGCGACAGCGTGCCTTCCTTCACATCCGCGACCATGCCGCGGATTTCCTGCTCATTCATCGAAAAGCCTCCACCTTCAAAACAAAATTAATCCCCGGCGCCTTCGCGCCGTGTTCTCGTTGATGGGCCCAGCAAGGCATGTGCCAACGAAAGCGTCAACTGTGCAGCGCAGGGCAGATGCGCGTGTGCCGCGATACAGGCCTGCTCGGACCAGGGTCATTTGCATGAATGTGCTGGTTTAATTGGCCCGATCACAATTTTATGTCGACCGACCGCTGAAGACGACAGTTTTCTTTCCGTTGAGAACGGTTCGCTCCGCGTCGTCTGCGTGCGGTGTTGTCATCGTCATGCCCCATCCGGCTGCTCGCGCGGGCGAGGTGCCTGTGGGGCGGCGGTCACAGTTCGCCGGTGTGCCGATTGGCTCGTCTTGACTCATGCGTGCCAGAAATGGAATGTTTATTCCAACTAGCGGGAGCTCGAAAAATTCCTGCCATTCGCTTCGGGAGGCGGGTCGTTGTCGCAAGTCGGTTCGTTCGGCCGTGATCTTCACGGCAAGGTTGCCATCGTCACGGGCGGCAGCCAGGGTTTGGGTGAGGCGATCGCCCGCGAATTCGCCGACCGCGGCGCGCGCGGTCTCCTGCTCACCGGGCGCAATGCGCAGCGCGGCGAGGCTGTGGCGGAAAGCCTGCGGAAAGCCGGCTGCGATGCCCGCTTTCATCAGGTCGATCTCGCCGATCTCGATGCCGTCCGACAGGTCGTTCCTGCTGCCGAGAAGGCCTTCGGGCATCTCGACATTCTGGTGAACGCGGCTGGCGACACCGATCGCGGCACCATCTTCGACACCTCGCCCGCGCTCTACGAGCGCATCATGGCGGTGAATCTGCGCGCGCCCTTCTTCCTGATCCAGGATGCTGCCGACCTCATGCGTCGTCAGGATATTCCGGGCGCCGTCGTCAACATCCAGTCGATGTCGGCCCATGGCGGCCAGCCCTTCCTGTCCGCCTACAGCGTCTCGAAGGCCGCGCTCGCCGCGCTGACGAAGAATGCGGCCTATGGGCTGCTGAAGCATCGCATCCGCGTCAACGGGCTCAATATCGGCTGGATGGCGACGCCGGGCGAGGATGCGATCATGAAGCTGCGTCATGATGCCAAGGACGGCTGGCTTGATGAGGCCAATGCCTCCCAGCCCTTCGGCCGCCTGATCGATCCGCGCGAGGTCGCAAAGGCCGTCGCCTATCTCGCTTCGGCCGAATCGGGGCTGATGACCGGCTCCAACATCGATTTCGACCAGACGATTCTGGGCGCGCACGACTAGCGCCGGATTTTCACCGCGGCGCGAGCGCCGCAAGACTGCCTGACGAGAACGCGACCACGGGAATGACGAAGGCCATGAAGATCGGATTGCTGGGCGCCGGCCGCATCGGGCGCATCCATGGGTTGAACGTCGCCGCGCGCGGCGATGCTGAGCTGGTCGCCGTCACCGACGCGATGCCGGAGGCCGCGGCCTCGCTCGCAGCTGCCTCTGGCGCTAAGGCCACGAGCGCCGAGGCGATCCTTGCTGACGCCGCCATCGATGCCGTGCTGATCTGCACGCCGACCGATACCCATGCCGACCTGATCGAGCAGGCGGTCTCCGCCGGCAAGGCCGTGTTCTGCGAGAAGCCGGTCGATCTCGATGCGGCCCGTATTCGCCGCTGCCTCGCGACGGTCGAGAAGTCCGGCAAGCCGCTGATGATCGGCTTCAACCGCCGCTTCGATCCGAATTTCGCCGCGCTCGAGAAGCGCCTGCGCGCAGGCGAGGCCGGCGCGATCGAGATCGTCACCGTGATCTCGCGCGATCCCTCGCCGCCGCCGGTCGATTACGTCAAGCGTTCGGGCGGCCTCTTCCGCGACATGATGATCCATGATTTCGACATGGCGCGCTTCCTCCTGGCCGAGGAGCCGGTCGAGGTCTTTGCGCTCGGCTCGGCCCTTGTCGACAAGGCGATCGGGGAGGCCGGCGACGTCGATACCGCCGCCGTGGTCATGAAGACGGCCTCTGGCCGCATCGCCCAGATCTCGAATTCGCGTCGCGCCACCTATGGCTACGACCAGCGCATCGAGGTTCATGGCTCCAAGGGCATGCTGCGCGCCGGCAATATCCATGAGACGACGGTCGAGATCGCGACGGGGCAGGGCTTCCGCGCCGACCCCGTGCAGAACTTCTTCCTGGAGCGCTATGCCGCGGCCTATCGCGCCGAGCTCGACGTCTTCATCGCGGCCTGCAACGGCAAGTCGGCGGCCTCGCCGACCGGGCTCGATGGTCTGAAGGCGCAGATCCTCGCCGATGCCGCGACCGAATCCGCGCAGACCGGCAAGCCCGTTCGCGTCGATCTGGGGATGAAGTGATGACGCCGGCCGAGCGCGACCTGCGCTATTATGCGGCGCTTGGCCTCGCGGCCGAGGCGAGCCATCTGGCGCTCGGCTATTTCAACAAGCGCGAGTCGCTTGGCATCACCATGAAGGGTGCGCAGGACTGGCTGACCGTCGCCGACGGCAAGGTCGAGGATTTCCTGCGCCGCCGCCTTTCGGAGCTCTTCCCGCAGGACACCGTCATCGGCGAGGAGGGGGGCGGACAGGCCTCCGATGCGGTCTGGATTCTCGATCCGATCGACGGCACCGCGAATTTCGCCCATGGCGACCGCAACTGGTGCATCTCCATCGGCTTCCTCGTGAACCGCAAGCCCGAGATCGGCGTCGTGGCGGCGCCGGCCCTGGGCGAGGTCTATGCCGCGCGGCGCGGTGCCGGGGCGACCCTGAACGGCGACCCGATCAAGGTGTCCGGCGCGACCGATATCGGCCGCGCCTCGGTCGAGCTCGGCTGGTCGACCCGCATCCCCGCGCAGAACTATGTGAAGGTGATCGAGCGCAACTATGCCGCCGGCGCCGCGATGAAGCGCGGCGGCTCCGGCACGCTCGGCCTCTGCCATGTCGCCAATGGCTCAAGCGATGCCTATGCCGAGCTGCATATCAATGCCTGGGACGTCGCCGCCGGCATCGTCATCGCCAGCGAGGCGGGCGCCGAGATCAATGACTTCTTCGCCGGCGAGGGGATCGCGAAGGGCAACCCCATCCTGTGCTGCACGCCCGCGCTCGCGGCGCCGTTGCGGGAGATCACCGGAATCGCTTAGCCGACGTCATATTTCATTGATCTTTCGACAAAATTCATCTCAGCTTCGTCTTAAGCGACAAGAAACGAAAGATCCGAACAGGGAGGTTCACATGCAGACGAAATCATGGCTCAAGGCGGGGCTTTTCGCCGCGCTCGCAACGGCAGCCGTCGCCGCCACCCCGGCCCGCGCCCAGGGCTCGCTCGTCATGTATTGCGGTGTCCAGGAAGAATGGTGCCGCGCCATGTCGACGGCCTTCGAGAAGGAGACCGGCATCAAGGTCGCGATGACCCGCAAGTCGGCCGGCGAAATCTACGCCCAGCTCAAGGCCGAGTCCTCCAACCCGCGCGGTGACGTCTGGTGGGGTGGTACGGGCGACCCGCATCTTCAGGCGGCGGAAGAGGGGCTCACCCTCGAATATGAATCGCCGAAGAACAAGGAATTGCACAGCTGGGCGCTCGACCAGTGGAAGGCGGCCAAGCAGCGTTCGGTCGGCATCTATGCCGGCGCGCTCGGCTTCGGCTTCAACACCGAGCAGATCAAGTCCAAGGGCATCCCCGAGCCGAAATGCTGGGCCGACCTGCTCAATGCCAAGCTGAAGGACGACGTCCAGGTTGCCGATCCCAACTCCTCGGGCACGGCGTATAACCTGCTGGCGACGGTCATCCAGCTGATGGGCGAGGACAAGGGCTTTGAGTATCTGAAGCAGCTCCACAAGAACGTCAGCCAGTACACCAAGTCGGGAGCTGCCCCGGCCAAGGCCGCGAGCCTCGGCGAGACCGCCGTCGGCATCGTCTTCATCCATGACGCAGTGGTCTTCGCCGTGCAGGGCGACCCGATCAAGCCGGTCGCGCCCTGCGAGGGCACGGGCTACGAGATCGGCTCGATGTCGATCGTCAAGGGCGCGCGCAATCTGGAGAACGCCAAGAAGTTCTACGACTGGGCGCTGACCCCGGCTGCGCAGGCGCTCGCCGCTCCCGCGAAGTCCTATCAGGTTCCGTCGAACAAGGCCTCGCCGGTGCCGGCGCAGTCGCCGAAGATGGATCAGATGAAGCTGATCAACTACGACTTCGTGAAATACGGCTCCTCGGCCGAGCGCACCCGCCTGCTCGCCAAGTGGGACAAGGAAGTCAAGGCGCTGCCGAAGTAAGCGGCTTCCGGCTTTTCTCCTCAACAAGCTCCGTCATCCCGGGCTGAGCCCGGGATGATCAGTCGGTCTCATCACCAAACACGTTTGGCGGCCTTCAGAACCGGGACAACGGTCGGCCGCATCAGGGCAAGGGAACAGGGCAACTATGGCGCCAGCGACGAGACTCGTGCTGCTGATCGGCTGGCTCGGCTATGCGCTGATGCCCTGGTATCTCGTCGAGGGCATGAGCCTGACGAACTGGGCCTGGCTCGCCGAATACCCGTTCGGCAAGGCGGGCAGCGCGCTGGCGCTTTCCCTGTCCGGCCAGACACCCTGGCTCCTGCCGATCGGCATCGCGCTCGCGGCTGCGACGTTCTTCTGGGGCAGCGCTGATCGCCAGCGCACGGCTCGCGTGCTGGTCTGGGCCGGCCTGCTCGGCATGGTCCTGTTCTTCGCCCAGGCTTTCTCGATCGTGCTGAAGGACCAGGGCATCTCCTGGCTCGCCGCCCTGCTCGGCGGCGCCGGAGCCTCCCAGCGCGGCATCGGCGGTGGCGCCTTCCTGACGCTGCTGTCGCTGCTCTTCCTGCTCTGCCACGGCCTTGCCTATCGCGGCGTCTGCCGCGGCGATCTCTTCACGACCTCGACGATCGGCTTGGTCGTCCTGCTGATCGGCATCTTCATCTTCTTCCCGGTCGCGATCATCCTGAAGAGCGCGCTGGTCGACCAGAACGGCGCCTTCGCGCCTGGGGCCTTCATCGAGCGCTTCCTCGATTCCTCGATCTGGGGGCTGGGCTGCGTCACCAGCAACACCAATTGCGGCGTCGCCTGGAACACGCTGATCCTGGCCGTGCTCTGCGGCGTCATCACCACGCTGCTCGGCCTCGCCTGCGCGCTGCTGATTCTGCGCACCGGCATGCCCGGCAAGCGCATCATGCGGGCGCTGACGGTGCTGCCCATCATCACCCCGCCCTTCGTCATCGGCCTCGCGCTGATCCTGCTTTTCGGCCGCGCCGGCGCCGTCTCGACCCTGCTCTACGAGTGGTTCGACATCCCTCGCTCGCGCTGGCTCTACGGCCTGCCTGGCGTGCTGCTGGCGCAGGTTTTGGCCTTCGCGCCGATCGCCTTCCTCGTCCTGATCGGCGTGGTGCAGGGCATCTCGCCCAGCCTCGAGGAAGCCTCGCAGACGCTCGGCGCCAAGCGCTGGCAGACCTTCCGCACCGTGACCTGGCCGCTGCTCAAGCCCGGCATCGCCAATGCCTTCCTGCTCGGCTTCGTCGAGAGCATGGCCGATTTCGGCAACCCGCTGGTGCTCGGCGGCAATTTCGAGGTGCTCTCGACCAAGATCTTCTTCGCGGTGGTCGGCGCGTCCTACAATCAGGGGCAGGCGGCGGTGCTCGCCATCGTGCTGCTCGGCTTCACGCTCGGTGCCTTCTGGGTGCAGCAGCGCTGGCTCGGCGGCAAATCCTACACGACGGTCACCGGCAAGGGCGATGCCGGCCTGCCGACGCCGTTGCCGCGCCGCATCACCTGGCTTTCGGCGGCCGTGATCGTGCCCTGGGTCGCGCTGACGCTGGTGATCTACATCGTCATCCTGGTCGGCGGCTTCGTCCGCAACATGGGCCGCGACTTCACGCCGACGCTCCAGCACTATATCACCGGCTTCGCCATCGATTTCAGCAACGGCATCTATTTCCAGGGCTCGGCCTGGTCGTCCTTCTTCACCACGGTGAAGGTCGCCGCCATATCAGCGCCGCTGACGGCGGTGATCGGCCTGCTCACCGCCTATCTGCTGACACGCCAGCGCTTCAGCGGCCGGGGCGGGCTGGAATTCGCGACGATGCTCTCCTTCGCCATTCCCGGCACGGTGCTCGGCGTCGCCTATATCCTCGCCTTCAACGTGCCGCCGGTCGAGATCACCGGCACGGGCCTGATCCTCGTCATCGCCTTCGTCTTCCGCAACATGCCGGTCGGCGTGCGCTCCGGCATCGCCGGCCTGTCGCAGATCGACAAGAGCCTGGACGAGGCCTCGACCACGCTGCGCGCCCGCAGCTTCACCACGCTCTGGCGCGTGGTGCTGCCGCTGCTCAAGCCCGCCCTGGTCTCGGCGCTGGTCTATTCCTTCGTGCGCTCGATGACGGCGGTCAGCGCGGTGATCTTCCTGGTCTCGGCCGAGTACAACCTCGCCACCGCCTATATCGTCGGGCGCGTCGAGGCGGGCGAATTCGGCCTCGCCATCGCCTATTCCTCGGTTCTGATCGTCTTCATGGCGCTCGGCATCGCGCTCATCCAGTTTACCGTCGGCGAGCGCAAGCTCGGCCGGCGTGCCCGCACCACCGTCGCCGCACCGGCGCCTGCCCCCGCTATCGGATAAGGACAAGAGACAGAGATGGCCAAGGCCGGACCCGCTTCCGTCGAATTCCGCAACGTCTCCATGCGCTATGGCGCGGTGACGGCGGTCGACAACATCAACTTCACCATCGAGGCCGGCAAGCTCGTGACCCTGCTCGGCCCCTCCGGCTGCGGCAAGACCACGACCTTGCGCATGATCGCGGGCCTCGAGATCGCCAGCGACGGCCAGATCCTGATCGGCGGCAAGGACGTCACCAAGCTCTCGGCCGCCGACCGCGACGTCTCGATGGTGTTCCAGTCCTACGCGCTCTTCCCGCATATGAGCGTGCTCGACAACGCCGCCTATGGCCCGACCGTGAAGGGCCTCGGCAAGGACGAAGCCAAGCAGATGGCGCTGGAGAAGCTTGCGCTGGTCGGCCTCAAGGGCTTCGAGAACCGCTACCCGTCCGAGCTTTCGGGCGGCCAGCAGCAGCGCGTCGCGGTCGCCCGCGCGCTCGTGCTGGAGCCGCAGGTGCTGCTCTTCGACGAGCCGCTCTCCAATCTCGACGCCAAGCTGCGCCGCCGCGTCCGCGAGGAAATCCGCGAATTGCAGCAGGACCTCAACCTGACCGTGGCCTATGTCACGCATGATCAGGAGGAGGCACTCGCCGTTTCCGACCGCATCATCGTAATGTCTAACGCCCGGATCGCGCAGGAAGGCGCGCCGCGCGACCTCTACGAGCAGCCCTCCAACGCCTTCGTTGCCGATTTCATCGGCGACGCCAATCTGGTCGACGTCACCGTGAAGGCGGTGGCGGATGGCCGCGCCGATGTCGCGATCGGCTCGGCGACGGTCAGCCTGCCGGCGCGTGGGCTCGGCGTCGGCCCGGCGAAGGTCGCGATCCGGCCGGAGGCGCTGCTCCTGGGCGATCCCAGCCAGGGCGGCTCGCTGCCCGGCACGATCCGCAAATGCGCCTATCTCGGCAATCACCTGGACATCATGGTCGAGACCGAAGTGGGCGAACTCTTCGTCGTCCAGTATGGCGGGCGCGAGATGCTGGAGCCGGGCACTCCGATCTCGGTTTCCTTCGCGAAATCCGGTGTGACGTTGATTCCGCCGGCCTGAGCGACGCCGGAAGCCGAAGTTCGATGCCTGCAGACTGAGAATGCAGCAGCCGTTGCCGCATTCTCAGCACTTTCACTGCGTATTTCTGTTGAGTTGGCTAATCAAAAATTGATAGATTCAGCTGATAATCGTCACCTGAATCGGGGAAAGACCGCACGAAAATGGCCACGGGCGAGAGCGCAACCACCATCCTGATCCACCTTGTCGGCGGCGTCGCGCTGCTGATCTGGGCTGTCAGGCTGGTGCGAACCGGCGCGATGCGCGCCTTCGGCTCTCAGCTGAGGCAGGCGCTGCAGAGTTTCACGCGCAACCGCTTCGCCGCTTTCGGCAGCGGCGTCGCCGTGACCATGGTGCTGCAGAGCTCGACGGCGACGACGCTGCTGGTCTCATCCTTCGCCGGTCAGGCGCTCATCGTGCCGGCCATGGCGCTCGCCGTCCTGCTCGGCGCCAATCTCGGCACCTCGCTCGCAGCCTTCGTCATCTCGATGGATCTAGGCTGGCTCTGGGGGCTCTGCGTCGCGGTCGGCGTCGCCATGTATCTCTCCAGCGAGGCGATGGAGCGTCCGCGCAATATCGGCCGCGTGCTGGTCGGCATCGGCCTGATCCTGCTCTCGCTGATCGAGCTCAACACGGCCGCCGCCCCGCTGGCTCAATCGCCGACCTTCCGCGTCGTCCTCGCCGCCATGGGCTCCGAGCCGCTGCTCGGCATCCTCGCCGCCATCGCCGCGACCTGGATCGTACATTCCTCGATCGCGATCATCCTGCTGGTCGCAACCTTCGCGGCCTCCGGCCTGTTCCCGCCGGCGACGGCGCTGACCCTGGTCATCGGCGCCAATCTCGGCAATGCGTTGATCCCGGTGCTCGATCAGCTTGGAGCGCCAGCCGCCCAGCGCCGCGCCGCCGTCGGCAATCTGGCGACGCGCCTGATCCTGGCATTGGCCGTGCTGCCCTTCGTCGGCCCGCTTTCGGCCTGGCTCGTCAGCCTGCCCTCGGCGGATGCAAGGCTCGCCATCGAGTTCCACGTCATGCTGAACGTCGTCGGCGCGCTGGTCTTCCTGCCCTTCGTCGGGCCGGTCTCGGCGCTGGTCGAGCGCTTCATGCCCGGCAAGGACGAGAAGGTGGAGGCCGTGACGCCGCGCTATCTCGACCCCAACGCGCTCGACAGCCCGACCGAAGCCCTCGCCGGCGCGATGCGCGAGGCCCTGCGCCTCGGCGACCGCGTCGAAGGCATGCTGCGCGATACGATGACGCTGCTGGAGAAGGATGAGCTCAAGCTCTCTCGTGCGATCGCTCAGGCCGATGACGGCGTCGACACCATCCACGAGTCGATCAAGCTCTATCTGGTCAAGGTCTCCCGCAACGAGCTCTCCGAGGAGGAGAGCCGGCGCCTGTTCGAGATCATCACCCTGATCACCAATCTCGAGCATATCGGCGACATCATCGACAAGAACCTGCGCGAGCTCGCCGAGAAGAAGATCCGCAAGCGCTTCTCCTTCTCGCCGGAGGGGCTGGCCGAGATCCGTGATTTCCATCACCGCGTCGCTTCGGCGCTGGCGCTGGCACTCAACGTCTTCGCGACGCGCGATCTGGTGCTCGCCCGCCAGCTCTTCGCCGACAAGGCGGCGATGCGCGATGCCGAGCGGCGCGCCACCGACAGCCATTTCCAGCGCCTGCGCTCGGGCCGGCCGGAATCGATCGAGACCAGCGCGATCCATCTCGACATCATCCGCGACTTGAAGCGCATCCACGGCCATATCGTCTCGATCGCCTACCCGATCCTGGAGACCGCCAACGAGTTGCGGGAGAGCCGCCTGCGCGAGACCAAGGCCGCGGCCGAGCAGCGCGAAATGCCGACCGTGCTCATCCCCGCGGCCCATTCGGGCGGGTGATCCCGGCCTTCAGCGCGGCGCCGCCAGAATGATCGCGGCGCCGGCGAGGCAGATGGCGCCTCCGGTCAGGTCCCAGCGATCGGGCCGGATGCCCTCGACAACCCAGAGCCAGCCGAGCGAGGCGGCGATATAGACCCCGCCATAGGCGGCGAAGGCGCGCCCGGCCGCGGCACTCTCGACCAGCGTCAGCAGCCAGGCGAACAGCCCGAGCGAAACCAAGCCCGGCAGCAGCCACCAGATCGGCTTGCCGAGCCTGAGCCAGCCCCAGAAAGCAAAGCAGCCGGCGATCTCGAAGAGCGCGGCGCCGATATAGGCGGCGATGGTCGGCATGGAAGTCGGAGTCCGTTGCAGGGCTTTTCGAGGCGAAGGTGCCAGTCTAAAGCGGTAGGTCTTCGAACGGAAACACGCCGTCATCCCGGACAAGCCCGCGTCAGCGGCGCCGATCCGGGATCCATGCCGGAACATCTCCGGGAGAGCTTCAGGCATGAATCCCGCGTCTGCGCTTCGCTGCGCCCGGGATGACGCGTCGAGATGAGAACAGGGCTGCGGTGGAAAAGTCGATACGCAATATCGCCATCATCGGCGCAGGCCCCGCAGGCTTGATCGCCGCCGAGCGGCTGGCCGGCGCAGGGCATCGCGTCACGCTCTACGAGCGCATGGCCTCGCCAGCCCGCAAGTTCCTGCTCGCTGGCCGTGGCGGCCTCAACCTCACGCATTCCGAGCCGTTCGACGCTTTCCTCGGCCGCTATCGCGAAGCGGGAGATTGGCTGGAACCGATCCTGCGCGCCTTCCCTCCGCAGGCGCTTCGGGATTGGGCCGACGGGCTCGGTGCCGAAACTTTCGTCGGCTCCAGCGGGCGAGTCTTCCCTCGCGCGATGAAGGCGTCGCCCCTGCTTCGGGCCTGGCTCACCCGGCTCGACGGGCTGGGCGTGAAGCTTTCCGCAGGCCGGCTCTGGACCGGCTGGGACGCCGATGGCGGCCTGACATTCCGCCTCGCTGGCGGCGAAGCCGAAACGGTCCGCCCGGATGCCACGCTGCTGGCGCTCGGCGGTGCAAGCTGGCCGCGGCTCGGCTCCGATGGCGGCTGCGTGCCCATGCTCGCCGCACGCGGCGTCGCGGTTGCGCCGCTCCGGCCGGCCAATGGCGGTTTCACCGTGGCCTGGTCTCCGGTGATGACGGAGCGTTTCGCTGGCCAGCCATTGAAGCGCATCGTCATCCGGTGCGGCGGTGAGGTGGTCGCCGGCGAGGCGATGATCGATGCCGATGGCATCGAAGGTGGCGCGATCTACGCGCTCTCAGCGCCGATCCGCGAGGCGGTCGAGCGCGATGGCTTTGCCGCGATCAGCATCGACCTGCGGCCCGATCTCGGCGTGGCGGAGCTTGTCGCCCGCCTCGCGAGACGCCGCAAGGGCGAGACGCTGAGCAACCATCTGCGCAAGGCGGCGGGTCTCGCACCGGTTGCGATCGCCCTGCTGCGGGACGCGGCCAAGGCAGCCCTTCCCGACGAACCGGAGGCGCTCGCGGGGTTGATCAAGGCGGCAAAGCTGCGGCTGGATGCTCCCATGCCGATCGCGCGCGCCATCTCGACGGCGGGCGGCATCATCAGCGATGAGGTTGATGCAGGCTTGATGCTCAAGCGCCTGCCGGGCGTCTTTGCGGCTGGCGAGATGCTCGACTGGGAGGCGCCGACCGGGGGCTATCTGCTGCAGGCGAGTTTCGCCACCGGCGTCGCGGCCGCAGCTGGCATCGAAGCCTGGCTCGCCGGACGCTGATGGCGGCTGCGATCGAGCACAAAGACAGCCCGTTGACCCAGCGTCATCCTGCTCTACGCTGCCCTCAGGAGGGCGCAGGATGGAATCTCACGCTGGCGGCTGTCTGTGTGGGTCGATGCGCTACGCCACACGAGGCCAGCCCACGAGGGTCACGGTCTGCCACTGCCGCTTCTGCCAGCGTGCCACCGGGGCCGCGTATATGGTGGAGCCCGTATTTGAGCTATCCGCCCTTGAGGTCACCGCTGGCGAGCCGGCCGTCTTCGAGCTGCAATCGGCAGGAAGCGGCAAGGCGGTTCGCGTCCACTTCTGCCCAAGGTGTGGCACCAAGCTTTTCCTGACCTTCGAGCGGTTCCCGAGCGCCTGCGGCATCTACGCCGGCACCTACGACGATCCGCATTGGTTTGGCATCGAGCCAGAGACCTCCAAGCACATCTTCATCTCGATGGCGCGGCCAGACAGCATCATTCCGGCTGGGTTGCCGGTCTACGCGGAGCACGCCAGCACCAATGAGGGCATTCCGCATGAGCCTGTGGTCCTGGAGCAGCCAGTCGGATCGAGGGACTGCTTGATGCTTTACCGGCGATAGGTTGAGGAGACCGCACGCATGCCCAGCCCCGTGGACTTCTATTTCTGGTCTGCCTCCACCTACACCTACCTGACGGTCAATCGCATCGATGCTGCGGCTGAGCGGGAGGGCATCGAGGTTCGCTGGAAGCCGTTCAACCTCCGGGCGCTCCTCCGCGAAAACAACCATGTGCCGTTTCCTGCCGGCCGGGCCAAGACGGAATACATGTGGCGGGATCTGGAGCGGCGGGCGCTGATGCACGGCCTCCCGTTCCCCGATGAGCGACCGGCCTATCCAAGCGACCCGGAGACGCTCAACTTCAAGGCAGCGCTGATTGCCTACGAGGAAGGTTGGGCCAAGCAATATGCGCTCAAGGCTTTCGAATGGTGGTTCCTCAAGGGCAAACCGCCGGGCATGGACGGCAACCTCGCGGTGATGCTCAGCGAAATGGGCAAGGATGCCGACGCGATCCTCTCCCGCATCGCAGCCCCGGAGATGGACGCGAAGATGGCTGCCAGTGCCGACGAAGCCAGGGCTCTCGGCCTCTTCGGGTCTCCGCACTTCGTGGTGGGCAAGGAGGCCTTCTGGGGCGATGACAGGCTAGAGGACGCATTTTCGTGGGCGAAGGTGGGCCGGGTGGTTAGGGCTTGAAGGCGGCGCGGCGCCAGCGGCCTCGACCGCCACCACTTTGGCCTCGGACCCGCCCCCCGACATGGCCCATCTCCACAGGTTGAATTTGAAAATAACATGCAATCTAAGATTGCATATCTCGATCCTGTCAACTCCTGTCACCAATCATGCCGGCAGGGCGTCGCGCCCTCTCGCATCATCGCGCGTTCCGCCCCATATTGCGGCCATGCCGAAAAGCTCCGACACCACCGCGACCAAGCCCAAGGCTGCGAAGAAGCCCTCGTCGGCGCGCACGCCGAACTCCAAGGCGACGAAGCCCGAGCTGAAGCCGCTCGAAGGCTATCTCGCCGACCTGCTGAATCCTGCGATCAACCGCGGCACGGCGGTGCCCGGCGGCGCCTCCGGCTTCAGCGACCAGCCGCAGGCCGGTTACGAGGCCAAGCCGAGCTATGCACTGGAACGGCCCGGCGGCGAGGAGAGGCCGAAGCGCAAGCTTTCCAAGAAGGCGGATTCCGCCTTCATCGGCGCCGAGGGCGCGGCCGCCGCGACGGCGAGCTCGCTGCAGCATCTCTTGGAGACCGGCAGCCCCTTCATCCAGCCCGGCAAGCCCTGGACGCCGCACCGGCCCGAACGCCCCGAGAAGTCGGAGGGCGGCATCGCCTTCACGATGAAGTCGGACTTCTCTCCCTCAGGCGACCAGCCGACCGCGATCGCCGATCTCGTCGACGGCATCCGCCGGCAGGAGCGCGACCAGGTCCTGCTCGGCGTCACCGGCTCGGGCAAGACCTTCACCATGGCCAAGGTGATCGAGGAGACGCAGCGCCCGGCGCTGATCCTCGCCCCGAACAAGACGCTGGCGGCGCAGCTCTACGGGGAGTTCAAGAGCTTCTTCCCCGACAACGCGGTCGAGTACTTCGTCTCCTATTACGACTATTACCAGCCGGAGGCCTATGTCCCGCGCTCGGACACCTATATCGAGAAGGAGTCCTCGATCAACGAGCAGATCGACCGCATGCGCCACTCGGCGACGCGCTCCCTGCTCGAACGCGACGACGTGATCATCGTCGCCTCGGTGTCCTGCATCTACGGTATCGGCTCGGTCGAGACCTATACGGCGATGACCTTCTCGGTGAAGCTCGGTGAGCGCATCGAGCAGCGCCAGCTCATCGCCGATCTCGTCGCGCTCCAGTACAAGCGCACCCAGCACGATTTCGCTCGCGGCACCTTCCGCGTCCGCGGCGACGTCATCGAGCTCTACCCGGCGCACTATGAGGACCGCGCCTGGCGCATCGGCCTGTTCGGCGACGAGGTCGAGTCGATCTCCGAATTCGACCCGCTGACCGGCCAGAAGACCGGCGAGCTCGAATTCATCAAGGTCTACGGCAATTCGCACTACACCACGCCGCGCCCGACGCTGACCCAGGCCGTGAAGTCGATCAAGGAGGAGCTCAAGGCCCGCCTCGACGAACTCAACCGCATGGGCCGCTTCCTGGAGGCGCAAAGGCTCGACCAGCGCTGCACCTTCGACATCGAGATGATCGAGGCCACCGGCTCCTGCAACGGCATCGAGAACTATTCGCGCTATCTCACCGGCCGCAAGCCGGGCGAGCCGCCGCCGACCCTGTTCGAATACCTGCCCGACAACGCGCTGGTCTTCACCGACGAGAGCCATGTCTCCGTGCCGCAGATCGGCGGCATGTACCGGGGCGACTTCCGCCGCAAGGCGACGCTGGCCGAATACGGCTTCCGCCTGCCGTCCTGCATGGACAACCGGCCGCTGCGCTTCGAGGAATGGGACGCGATGCGGCCCCAGTCGGTGCATGTCTCGGCCACGCCCGGCGGCTGGGAGATGGAGCAGACCGGCGGCGTCTTCACCGAGCAGGTCATCCGCCCGACCGGGCTGATCGACCCGCCGGTCGAGATCAGGCCCGCCAAGCATCAGGTCGCGGACCTGCTCGACGAGGTCAAGGAGGTCACCGAGAAGGGCTACCGCACCCTCGTCACCGTGCTGACCAAGCGCATGGCCGAGGACCTGACCGAGTACCTGCACGAGAACGGCGTGCGCGTGCGCTACATGCACTCGGATATCGACACGATCGAGCGCATCGAGATCCTGCGCGACCTGCGCCTCGGCGCCTTCGACGTTCTGGTCGGCATCAACCTGCTGCGCGAGGGCCTCGACATCCCCGAATGCGGCTTCGTCGCCATTCTCGATGCCGACAAGGAGGGCTTCCTGCGCTCCGAGACCTCGCTGATCCAGACCATCGGCCGCGCCGCCCGTAACGTCGACGGCAAGGTCATCCTCTATGCCGACCACATCACCGGCTCGATGGAGCGGGCGATGGCGGAGACCAACCGCCGCCGCGAGAAGCAGGTCGCCTATAACGAGGCGAACGGCATCACGCCGCAGACGATCAAGCGCGCCATCGGCGACATCCTCGGCTCGGTCTATGAGCGCGACCATGTCACGGTCGACAAGGGGCTGGTGACGCCGGCCTCGGGCCACAATCTCAAGGCCGCGATCGCCGATCTCGAAAAGCGCATGCGCGAGGCCGCGGCCGATCTCGAATTCGAGACGGCGGCCCGCCTGCGCGACGAGATCAAGCGCCTGCAGGCGACGGAGCTGGCGATCAGCGACGACCCGCTTGCCCGCCAGAGCGATGTCGAGGCCTCCGCCGGCAAATACAAGGGCGAGCGCTCTTACGGCTCCAGCGCCAACCTGCCGCCCACCCGCGCCCGCAAGCCCACGGACGAGGACATGGGCCCGCATAACTGGGGCGGCGGCGAGGGCAAGCCGAAAGCCGGCGAGAAGCCGAACCCGCTGCTGACCGGCACCTCACGGGTGCGGAAGCCGACCCTGGACGAGATGGGCCCGGTGCCGGAATCGCGGCCTAAGGGGGCGGGGGAGAGAAGGCGGCGGAGGTAGACAGTCTCTAACGATACCCACGAAATGGTATCGAATTGGGATTCACAAATCATAGCGGCGGTGTTATTCACACCGCCGCTGGTCTCTATCGCTAGATGCCCACGCTAAGCCGCCGTACCCGTGCCTGGGTCGGCGGCTTTCTCATTTCGCCCGTGCCGCGTTCGTGAGCGTAACATCGGCAAGAGCAACCCTCCTGATTCGCATCGGAGCCTCCTTCTTCGCAGTTCTGGCTTAGGAGGGGCGTGTCGTCAATCCCTTGTCCTCATATGTCTGTGGGCTTCCTGTGGGGAGGTGTATGTGCTATGCCGTCGAGATGGGGAAAGGGGTCTTCGATGCCGCCTGAAACAGATGTCCTTCTTACCATCGGCGATGTGCGCAGATGGATTGAAGAACGCAAAAAGATCGAGGTTCGGCTTAGCGAGCTGAATCGCCTAATATCAGCTATTGAGCTTATCTTGCCGCCAGAAATGTTGGCCAGTGTCGCGCAAGATAAAAGCATTAATGAGAAATCGAAGGCTGATTTGCCTTCATGGGTTCGCGGTTTTCTGATCGCTGCAAATGAAGTCGTCGCTTATCGAGATTTGATGGCTGCCGCGGAGCGTTCAGAATTTGGCGACCGTGTGCGGCGCAATGCCAACTCCGTTTACAACACTGTCTCGCGGATGGTCGACCGAGGGGAGATTAAGCGGCGGGGTAAAGGTCTAATTGCAGCCGATGTTTATGATCGACTGATGACGAAGGGCGCCGATCCGTTTGCTGGATATGAGGAGGAGGAGGCTGCGCCCGATATTGTGAGAAAGATCATAAAGGGTCGATCTGTAGGGGAAGAAATGAGCACCTCGGAGATGGGGCAGGCCATACGGGCTCATCCTGCGCTCGGAGAAAAAATTCAACGAAATCCGCAGTATGGATATACGTTGCTAGGTCGCATGGTAAAACGAGGTCAGTTAGGCCGGAACGATTCAGGTTACTATGACGCTGAAGGTGTGGAGGGGGGCAGTTAACAAGGATTTCCATTTCTGCAATCTGAGTGGCCTCAGATTATCTGCGGTGTACTCCGCTATGAGGGATAAGAGAGGCGTGCATAGCCCGCACAGGTGCTCATCGCCGGAACGAACTGAACCATGACGGGAGGAGCGTCATCACCTATCCTCCGCCCCGTGACCGTCCCCTCAACCTTCGTCCACGCCTCGCGCGATCTCGAACGCTTCCTGCTCGATGCGCGCGATGAGCTTGGCCATGCCACCACGCATCAGACCTGGCAGTCGGTGCTGGCTGTGCTCGTCACTTTCCGGGCGCGCCTGACGCCGGCCGAGGGGTTCGCCTTCGCCGACGCGCTGCCGCCGCTGCTCGCGGCGATGGTCTTGCAGGGCTGGGAGGTCGGCCAACCGCCAAGGCCCTTCGCCGATCGCGCGGCGCTAACGCGGGAGGCGATGGCCTTTCGCGGCGACCACAGCATCCTGCCCGAAAGCGGCATCGCTGATGTCGCCCGGGCGCTGCGGCGGCATGTCGATCCGCAAGCCTTCGAGCGCGCGCTGGCCAAGTTGCCGCCGGGCGCGCGGGAATTCTGGGCGGTCTGAGCCTCAAGCCCCGTCGAAAGCCGTGTGATAGCGCACCGTGCCGGCCGGTAGCTCCGCGCCGAAACCGAGGCGCATGAAGTATTCCGGGGGCACGCCTTCCAGCACCAGCGCCGGATCGTTGGCGAAGCCGAAGCGGCCGTAATAGGCGGGGTCGCCGAGCAGCACACAGCCACCGGCGCCCATCTCGCGCAGGCGTCGCAGGCTCTCGCGGATCAGGCCCGAGCCGATGCCGCCGCGCTGCCGGCCCGGCCGCACCGAGACCGGTCCGAGCCCGAACCAGCCGCGCTCCGCACCGTCGATCGTCACCGGCGAGAAGGCGACATGGCCGACGATCTCGTCGCCCTCGACGGCGACGAGCGAGAGCGTCAGCGCTCCGGCCGCGCGTAGGGCATCGACGATCGCCGCTTCGGTGCCGCTGCTATGCGGCGCCGTCGCGAAGGCCTCCGTGGTCAGGGCGCGGATGGCGTCGGAATCTGCGGGCTGTTCGGGTCGGATTTGCATGAGGGGCTTATGCCATGCCGGTGTGGCCGATGAAAACTAATCCCCGCCCGCGCGGCCCATGCCTATCCTCGGCCCACCTCACCCCGAGGGGCGGCCATCCGGAGGCATGCTGCATGGCGGGGCGGGGGCGGCGCCCTGCGGCCGGGTTTGCACCCCGGACTCGGGAGGCTGCGGGAACCGCCCTGGGCGTACTACGGCGCCTGTGCGAGGAGCTCGCTGGAAGGCTCGGGATATCCGAGGCCGGACGCGGAACGGGTGACGAGGCGATGAGCCGAACTGATCCGTGAAGCGCCGGGCCTACGGAACTCCGACCGTATAAGCGCGGCCCGTGGCTTTCAAATCGCCGGCAAGCGGAGCGCCACGTGGCGTGCGGAGGGTGGCTCAATCCCTCCGCGCCGCATCCTGGCTCAATGGAAGCGGCAAGATATCCCGCGCCTCGCGGCGCTCCGCTGCCCCTCATTCTCCCCGCACGCGGCGACACGGGCGGCCGCAGGCGCTTGCGTGTTCCTGAGCGGGTCAACGCAGATGTGATGGCCGGGCTGCAACCCGGCCGTGGCAGGCTGGTTGTGGAGAGGCGCGCGGCTTGCGCGCCCGAGCAGGGAGACGTTGCATGACGATGCTGAACCGCCGCCGCCTTCCCGTCCTTCTCGCCGGCCTTGCCGCCACCGTCGCGCTGCCGGCTTTGGCGCATCACGGCTGGGCCTGGGCCGAGGGCGAGCAGATGACGCTCAAGGGCAAGATCAGCAAGATCTCGATGGCCCCGCCGCATCCGATGCTGATGGTCGAGTCCGAGGGCAAGCTCTGGCAGGTCGATCTCGGCAATCCCAACCAGACCGAACGCTCCGGCTTCCGCGGCGACACGGCCAAGCCCGGCGATGCCATCACCGCGCTCGGCAACCGCCATCTCGACAAGACCAAGCTGCACATGAAGGCCGTGCGCATCACCCTCGCCGGCAAGGATTACGACATGTACCCGGAGCGCATTCGGACCAATTGAGTGTGACGAGTCTGATCGAAGCGCTGGGGCATTGGCCGGGCGCGCTGTTGCTGCAGCGCTCCGGCGCCGCCTATCTCGTCGTCAGTGCCGCCCATATCCTCGGCATCGGCCTGCTCGTCGGCGCAATCCTGCCGCTCGATCTCCGATTGATCGGCCTGCTGCGCGGCGCCCCGCTCGCCGTGCTCGCGCCCTTCCTGACGCGCGCCGCCGCCTTCGGCCTCTCGCTGGCGCTGTTGACCGGCGCCTGGCTCTTTACGGTGAAGCCCGCGGAATATGCGGGCAATCCCGCCTTCCTCGCCAAGCTCGCCCTGCTCGCGCTGGCGCTCGGCAATATCGCGCTCCAGCATCGGGGCAGGGCGCTGGCGGAGGCGCTCGCGACGGACCGGGTGCCGCTCAGGGTGCGGGCGAGCGCATTCGCGTCCTTCACGCTCTGGCTTGCGGTGCTGCTGGCGGGGCGCTGGATCGGTTTCGTCTAGAGCCATTCCAGCAAAAGTGCGTAGCGGTTTTGCGTCCGGAATTGCGTAAAAACAAAGGTCTAAGCCGCGACGGCGAGCTGCGTGTCGAGCTTGCGGATCGCGGTGCTGAGCTCTGGCTCGTCGACGATATCGGCAGCGTCGGCCAGCTTGAACCAGTGCAGGTCGCGCTGGTGCTGTTCGGCCCAGCTGTCGAGCTGCTTCTCGACTTCGAGCAGGTAGAGCTTGACCTCACAGAGCGCGAAATGATCGCTCATCCGCTTCCAGTAGGTGTAGCGCCCGGCCGGCTTCTCGCTGACGCGGCCGACGACGCCGGCCTCCTCATAGGCCTCGCGCGCGGCGGCGTCGCGGTCCTTGAGGCCTTTCATCGGCCAGCCCTTGGGCACGATCCAGCGGCGCGTGGTGCGCGAGGTGACGAGCAGGATTTCAGTCGAGCCGTCGGCGGCGTGGCGGATCGGCATGGCGGCGATCTGCGACCGCTTCTCCCCCGGTTTCCGCTTGGCCTTCTTCATCGACGCTGAGAGCCCTTCCTCGGCTGCACATTCGTCCGGCTCCGAATCACAGATGTTCGCCGGAGCGAATAAATATTGCATCGATTCGGAAAAATGGAAGAGGCGTTCCGCTGAATCGCATCAGCCTTTCGATTCGTGCATGCCCTGGGTGTGGACATCCTGCGGTTGTGACAAGCGCAGCAGGAGCCAGCCGCCGATGCCGGAAATGAGCGAGCCGGCGATTACGCCGATCTTCGTCTGGCTCTGCAGCGCTTCCGACTCGGGGAAGGCGAGGA
This sequence comes from Allobosea sp. FW305-C-101, assembly GCF_058783685.1. Taxonomy (NCBI): domain Bacteria; kingdom Pseudomonadati; phylum Pseudomonadota; class Alphaproteobacteria; order Hyphomicrobiales; family Alloboseaceae; genus Allobosea; species Allobosea sp. FW305-C-101. Next base: position 158,005 of record NZ_JBYSYT010000006.1, read on the forward strand.
GACCGATGAACAGGCTCATGGTGAAGCCGATGCCGCAGAGCAGGGCGATGCCGTAGAACTGCGCCCAGGAGGCGCGGGCCGGCAGGTCGGCGAAGCCGGTGCGGATCGCCAGCCAGCTGAAGCCGAACACGCCGATCTGCTTGCCGAGGAAGAGCCCGAGCATGATGCCGAGCGGCACCGGCGCGGCCAGTGTCGACAGGCCGAGCCCGCTGAAGGAGACGCCGGCATTGGCGAAGCCGAAGATGGGGATGACCAGGAAGGCGACGTAAGGGTGCAGGCCGTGCTCCAGCCGGTGCAATGGCGAATTGGCGTCGTCGGGCCTGGCCGGGGAGGGCTTGAGCGGGATCGTGAGGGCCAGCGCCACGCCAGCCAGCGTCGCATGCACGCCGGATTTCAGCGTGAAGACCCAGAGCGCGACGCCGAGCAGGAGATAGGGGCCGAGCCGAGTCACGCCGAAGCGGTTCAGCAGCGTGAGCGCGACCAGCGTCGCTGCCGCGAGGCCGAGATGGAGGCCGGACAGGCCGGCCGTGTAGAACATCGCGATGATGATCACCGCGCCGAGATCGTCGAGGATGGCGAGCGCCGTCAGGAAGACCTTGAGCGAGGCCGGCACGCGCGGGCCGAGCAGCGAGAGCACGCCGAGCGCGAAGGCGATGTCGGTCGCGGTCGGGATCGCCCAGCCGCGCAGGCTCTCAGGCGCGCCGAGATTGAAGGCGACATAGATCAGAGCGGGAGCGACCATGCCGCCGAGCGCGGCGAAGCCGGGCAGAACGCGGCGGCTCCAGCTCGAGAGCTGGCCGTCGAGCATCTCGCGCTTGATCTCCAGCCCGACGAGCAGGAAGAACACCGCCATCAGCGCGTCGTTGATCCAGTGCAGGACCGAAAGCCCGAGCACATAGCTCTTAAGCGCGCCGAAATAGAAGGGCGCCAGCGGCGAGTTGGCGATGACGAGGGCGAGCGCCGCAACCACCATCAGGATGATGCCGCCGGCGGCCTCGCTATGCAGGAAATCCCGCAAGGCGGAAACGGGGCGGGTCCGGTGGGCGGCGCCGGTCATCAGGTTCTCCTCTATCGATCGAGCGAGGAGAAATACGACAGGCGGCCGCCCAAGACCAAGTTTGCCGATGCCGCAGGCGGAATCAGAGCTTCTTGCCGTCCTTGTCGAACTGCTTGAGGAAGGCGATCAGGTCCTTGATCTCCTTCTCGCTCTTGATGCCGACGAAGATCATCTTGGTGCCGGGGATCTTGGTCCTGGGATCCTTGATGTAGTCGGTGAAGGTCGCCTCGTCCCAGGTCAGGCCGGAATTCTTGTTGGCGTTCGAATAGCTGTAGCCCTCGACCGCGCCGGAATGCCGGCCGATCAATCCATTGAGCTCGGGGCCGACGAGATTGCGCGCGCCTTCGCCGACCTGATGGCAGGCCCGGCACTTGGCGAAGGAGCGCTCGCCGGCCGAGATGTCCTGTGCCGTGGCAGGCTGGGCAAGGAGGGGAAGCAGGAGGACAAGGCCGGAGAGAATGGCTCGCATGATCACGTCTTTCGACTTGGAGACATTCTCAACTTAATGCCGAGATGCGCAGCGGCGGCATGAGCCATTTCGCCGCGCGGCGTCTTGGTCAGAGCTCGCCGATCCACTCCGCCACGGTCGCGGTGAAGGCATCGGGGCGCGAGACCGGGAAGAGGTGTCCGCCGGTTTCCATGATCGCGCGGCGGCAGCCGGGCAGGGCGGCGGCAAGCGCTTCCTGATGATAGACGGGCACGACCATGTCGTCGCGCGTGCCGAGCACGAGCACCGGCATCATCAGCGAGTCGATATCGGCGGTGCCGTCGAAGGCGAGCAGCGCGTCGAGGCGCTCGCGTGTGATCGTCCGGGCGTGTTCACTCACCGGCGCGGCCTCGATCGCGGCATCGTAGATGTGCCAGTTCGCCTCGATCCAGCGCGGCTGGTAGCCGCTGAGCACCGAGGTCGCGGCATAGGCATAGGGGTCGCAGGCGAGGATTGCGCGCCGCGCGCCGAAGACGGCGTTGAGATAGCGGCCGGACTTGAGCCAGCTCGCGCTCAGGATCAGACCGTCGAGCCGTCCGGGCGCAAGCTTGGCGATGGCCTGCGCGATGCAGCCGCCGGTCGAGTGGCCGAGCACCACGGCCCGCGAGACGCCGGCCGCGTCGAGAACGGCGAGGCTGTCCTGCGCCAGCAACTCGATGGTGCAGGGCGCTTCACCGCGCGTGCTGGCGCCGATGCCGCGCTGGTCGAAGCGGATGACCTGGAAGGAACGCGAGAGCGTCGCGGCGATATCGCTCCAGAAGGCGGCGCTGCCGCTGAGCCCGCTGACCAGCAGCAATGGCTGGCCATGCCCTTCCTTGAAGGCGTGCAGCACGGCGCCGTCCGGCGTCTCGACCTTGAAGTCGGTGATGTCCGTGGTGGCCGTCATGCGTCACCTCGCGGATGGAGATGCCGAATGCTGCGCAGCCCGCGCATGATTCCGTCCATGGCCCCATCCTCCCTGGAATAGTGGGTCGCCCGCCCTGATCGCTCGGTCTTGATTGGCCGATGGGATCGCTTCGTGTCAGGATGGCGCATCGATCCCGCCCCCGCCATGGCTTGAGCGCAGGGGGCGCAATGTTCTTGACGCAGATCAAATAGACCAAAGACTAATTGGCCTGCGTCTGGTGCATGTCTTTGTGCGCGATGCGGCGGGCTGCCGGGATGTCGCTAGGCTCGGTTACGGGGTCAGGACGGGTTCAAGCCTTCGCTGAGGGCGTAGGGCGCGAGCACGTCGCGAATGTCGCGTTCGACGCGGGGCGTCAGCAATGCGCGGGTGACCACGGCCCGCAGGTGGTGGTCCATCAGGTCGGCTGCCCGGGTGGCGTCGCCGGCACGCAGCGCATCGATCAATTGCCGGTGCTCGGAGACGGCGCATTCGCTGGAATGCGGGCGCCCGTAGATCGCCAGGATCAGCGAGCAGCGCGAGGAGGCTTCCTGAACATAGCGCAGCAGCAGCGCGTTGCCGGTCATCTTGGCGAGCTTGATGTGGAATTCGCCGGAGAGGCGGATCGATTCCGGTCCGTCCTGCTCATGCGCCTTCTCTTCCTGGCGGACATGGGCTTCCAGCTCGGCGACCTGGGCGGGGGTGATGCGGCCGGCCAGGCTTTCGGCCACGAGCCGTTCGAGCCCGCGCCGGACCTCGAACACGTCGCGGGCCTCTTCCAGCGTGGGATAGGCCACCGAAGCGCCGCGATTGGGCTTGAGCTCGACGAGCCCCTCGACGGCGAGCCGCCCGAAGGCTTCGCGGACCAGGGTGCGGCTGACGCCGAGCTGCTCGCCGATCGAATCCTCCGGCAGCTTCATGCCGGGCTTCAGCGCCTGCTCGATGATCGCCCGGCGCAGCGCCCGATAGACGGATTCGGCGCGCAGAACCGGGGCTCGCTTCTCGGCCATCGTGGCTTTCCCTCGTGCAGGAACGGTCTTGTCCGGGGGTGTCAATGTCACGATAGCGGGCTCCGCGCCAGTTTCCGCTTGTGTTCAATAATCGCATACAATACGCTTCTCATATCGTATGCAAGTATGCCTGATAATCGCACACGAAAATGGCGCGCAAAGCGCCAGGTGCATAACGGGACGGCAGAACGCGATCGAGACTCGGCACCGCCGCGGGCGTGCCGATGCAAAAGGGGAGAAGTCGATGAAGAAGGCCTGGTTGCTGGCGGCCGTCGCCGCTTTTGCGCTCACCGGTGCGGCGGAAGCCAAGACGCTGAAATGGGGCGCGTCACGCGAGATCGCCTCGCTCGATCCCTATTCCTACGGCGAGACGTTCACGCTGTCCGTGCTGAACCACGTCTATGAGGGGCTGGTCCGCTATACCGGCGATCTCAAGATCGAGCCGGCCCTGGCCGAGTCCTGGGAGACGGTGTCGCCGACCGTCTGGCGCTTCAAGCTGCGCCAGGGCGTCAAGTTCCACAACGGCAACCCCTTCACCGCGGACGACGTTCTCGCCTCGCTGGCCCGCGTCACCCACGAGACCTCGCCGCTCAAGGGCAACCTGCCGGCCTATAAGAGCTCGAAGAAGATCGACGACTACACGATCGAGCTCGAGGTCAACGGCCCCTATCCGCTGCTGCTCAACGACCTCACCAACATCTTCATCTTCGACAAGGAGTGGATGGAGGCGAACAACTCGCTGCTCCCGACCGATTCCGGCAAGGGCGTGAAGGGCTACGCCACCGACAACGCCAACGGCACCGGCCCGTTCAAGGTCGAGAGCCGCCGTGCCGATTCCAAGACGGTCTTCGTCAAGAACGCCGCCTGGTGGGACAAGCCGAAGCACAATATCGACGTGATCGAGTTCTCGCCGATCACCTCGTCCTCGACCCGCGTCGCGGCGCTGCTCTCGGGCGAGATCGACTACACCAACGTCGCCCCGTTGCAGGACCTGCCGCGCCTCTCCGCCTCGCCTGACGTCAAGGTGCTGCAGACCAACGAACTGCGCTCGGTCTTCTTCGCGCTCAATCTCGGCGACAAGCTGATCGAGAGCGACGTGAAGGACAAAAACCCCTTCAAGGACATCCGGGTACGCGAGGCGCTCTATCGCGCCATCGACATCGACGCGGTGCACAAGCGTGCCATGCGCGGCTTGTCGCGCAATACCGGCGCCCTCGTCGCCCCGGCGATCCCCGGCTACGAGCCCTCGCAGGACGAGCGCCTGCCCTTCGACCTGAACGGCGCCAAGAAGTTGCTGGCCGATGCCGGTTATCCCAATGGCTTCTCGTTCCAGATCAACTGCCAGAGCGACTCCCTCGTCAACGAGGAGGAGTTCTGCCAGGCGGTCGCGGCGATGTGGTCGCGCGCGGGCTTCAAGCCGAACCTCAGCATGGCCCCGCGCAGCCAGCAGACGCCGAAGCGCGTCAAGGGCGAGTTCGACGTCATCTCCTTCGGCTGGGCCAACGAGCCGATGATCGACGCTTACTCCCTGCTGGTCCAGGTGCTGCGCTCCAAGAGCGGCACCGGCGGCGTCTTCAACTGGGGCAACTGGGGCGATCCGCGCATCGACGCGCTGATCGACAAGGCCGGCGTCGAACTCGATACGCCCAAGCGCATCGAGATGATGAAGGAAGCGCTCAAGATCGCCAAGCAGGAGCAGCTCTTCATCCCGCTGCACCAGCAGCCGATGGCCTGGGCGATGCGCAACACCGTCGCCTCGACCGTGCAGGCCTCGGACAACAAGCCGCGGCTCTGGCTGACCATGATGAAGTGAGGCTGCCGCGGTCCAACCGTCATGGCCGGGCTTGACCCCCGGCCATTTCGGCAACCAGCGCCTTCTCCTGAAGTTCCCGGGTTCTCGCATCGCGAAGCCCGGGAATGACGCCGGAACGCAGGAGTTCCCATGCCGGCCTTTCTCTTCAAGCGACTGCTCAACGCCGCCGGCGTGATGCTGGCGGTGGCGTTTCTCGCCTTCCTGATCTTCCGCTTCGTCGGCGACCCCGTCGAGCTGATGCTGAACGAACAGGCGAGCCAGCAGCAGCGCGACGAATTGCGCGTCCGCCTCGGCCTCGACAAGGGCTTCGTGCTGCAATACGCGACCTTCGTCGGCAACGCCGTGCGCGGCGATTTCGGCATCTCCTACCGCAACCAGCAGGACGTCTTCACGCTGATCTCGGAGCGCTTCCCGGCGACCTTCGAGCTCGTGCTGGTCGCGACCTTCCTGTCGCTCGCCGTCGGCGTTCCCCTGGGCGTCTACACTGCGATCCGGCGAGACAGTTTCCTCGCCAAGACCCTGCAGTTCGTCTCAGTGCTCGGAGTGTCGCTGCCGAGCTTCGCGCTCGGCATCCTGTTCATCCTGATCTTCTCGGTGACGCTGCAATGGCTGCCGGCTTTCGGGCGCGGCGAGGTCGTGCAGATCGGCTGGTGGAGCACCGGCTTCTTGACCGCGTCGGGCCGCAAGGCGCTGATCCTGCCCGGCATCACGCTTTCGCTCTTCCAGATCACGCTGGTGATGCGCCTCGTTCGCGCAGAGATGCTGGAGACCATGCGCACCGACTTCATCCGCTTTGCCCGGGCGCGCGGCCTGCCGTCCCGCGCCGTCCATTTCGGCCACGCGCTGCGCAACTGCCTGATGCCGGTCATCACCGTCACCGGCCTGCAGATCGGCAACCTCATCGCCTTCGCGCTGGTCACCGAGACGGTGTTCCAGTGGCCGGGCATGGGCATGCTCTTCGTCCAGGCCGTGACCTTCGTCGATATTCCGGTGATGGCGGCCTATCTGATCGTTGTCTCCTTCATCTTCGTCACGCTGAACACGCTGGTCGACCTGACCTATGCCTGGGTCGATCCGCGCCTGCGCGAGGACGCGCTGACGGGAGGCGCCAATGCCCGCTGACACCGTGAAGAAACCCGGCCGCCTGCGCCGCTTCCTCGACAGCGATATCGGCTGGAGCTTCTGCCACACGCCGGTCGCCTGGCTCTCGACGCTGGTGCTGGCGCTGCTCGTCCTGACCGCGCTCTTCGCGCCGCTGATCGCGCCGCAGAACCCTTATGATCTCGCGCAGATCTTCATCGACAAGGCCGAAATCCCGCCGATCTGGCAGAATGGCGGTGAATGGCCCTTCCTGCTCGGCACTGATCCGCAGGGCCGCGACGTGCTCTCGGCCATCCTCTACGGTTCGCGCATCTCGCTGATCATCGGCTTTTCCGCCGTCGTCGTCTCGATGCTGATCGGCGTCTCGATCGGGCTCACCGCCGGCTTCTATGGCGGGCGCGTCGACAACCTGCTGATGCGGCTCGGCGACACCGTGCTCTCGATCCCGACCCTGCTGATGGCGATCCTGGTCTCGGCGATCTTCCGCGAGATGCTGCCGCCGGCCCTGCGCGAGCCCTTCTCCGCCGTGGTGTTGGTGCTGTCGATCGCGCTGACCAGCTGGGTCCAGTATGCCCGCACCGTGCGCGCGCTGACCATGGTCGAGCGCCGCAAGGAATACGTCCTCGCCGCCCGCATCATCAAGGTGCCGGCGACGCGGATCATGGGCCGCCATATCCTGCCCAATACGATGACGCCGGTGCTGGTCTCGGCGACGCTCAGTCTCGGCCTCGCGATCCTCTCGGAGGCGACGCTGTCCTTCCTCGGCGTCGGCATGCCGATCACCCAGCCCTCATTGGGCACGCTGATCCGCATCGGCAACCAGTACCTGTTCTCCGGCTCCTGGTGGCTCGTCGTCTTCCCCTCACTGCAGCTCGGCCTGATCGTGCTCTCGGTCAACCTGCTCGGCGACTGGCTGCGCGACGCGCTGAACCCGAAGCTGCGCTGACCATCATAAGAAACCACGAGGATACGCCTGCGATGACTGCCTCCCTCCTCATCCGCAATGTCAGGCCGAATGCCGGGCCGGCTCTCGATATCCTGATCGAGAACGGCCGCATCACCCGGATGGCGAAGGACATCACGGCACCCGCCGGCGTGACGGTCGAGGACGGCCGCGGCGACATCGCGATCCCCGGCCTGATCGAGGCTCACGCCCATCTCGACAAGAGCCTCTTGGGCATGACCTGGTACGTCAATGAGGTCGGCCCCAAGCTGCTCGACAAGATCGACAACGAGCGCCTGAGCAAGAAACGCCTCGATCTCGACCCGGCGCGCCAGTCGGCGCGCCAGACCGTCCAGTCCTCGATGCTGGGCTCGACCCATACCCGCAGCCATGTCGACGTCGACACCGATCTCGGCCTCTGGGGCGTCGAGGGCATCATGAAGACCCGCGAGGATTACGCGGACATCATGGACATCGAGCTCGTCGCCTTCCCGCAATCCGGACTGCTGCGCCGGCCGGGCACGCTGGAATTGATGCACGAGGCGATGAAGGCCGGCTGCGAGATCGTCGGCGGGCTCGACCCCTGCGCCATCGACCGCGACCCGAAGGGCCATCTCGACGCGATCTTCGGGCTCTGCCAGACCTATGGCCGGCCGCTCGACATCCACCTGCACGAGCCCGGCGAAATGGGCCTGTTCTCGCTCGACCTGATCATCGAGCGCACCCGCGCGCTCGGCATGAAGGGCAAGGTCACCGTCAGCCACGCCTTCTGCCTGGGCACCGCGCCCGAGCTGGTCGATCCCGTGATCCCGCAGCTCGCCGAGCTCGACATCGCGATCATGACGACAGCGCCGGCCCGCAACACCGCGCCGGCCGTCAAGAAGCTGCTCGATGCCGGCATCCGCGTCTGCTCGGGCTCGGACGGCATCCGCGACACCTGGGGTCCCTATGGCAATGCCGACATGGTCGAGCGCGCCATGTTCATCGGCCTGCGCAACAATTTCCGCCGCGACGACGAGGTCGAGCTCGGCCTCCATGTCTGCACGACGGGTGGCGCCCAGGTGATGGAAATCGCCGATTACGGTCTCGCCGAGGGCAAGATCGCCGATCTCGTCATCATGCCCGGCCAGAGCCTGACGGATATCGTCGTGACGCGTTCGCCCAAGCGCCGCGTTATCAAGCGCGGCAAGATCGTCGCCCGTGACGGCGTTTCGGTGAGGACTGCCCCGTGAACCTGCAAGCCAAGAAGCGCCCCGAAGGCCGCATCCTGATGACCGCGCGCTGGGTGGTCGGCCACAAGGACGGCCGCCATCGTCTCTACGAGAATGGCGAGGTCGTCTTCGAGAACGGCGAGGTCGTCTTTGTCGGCCACGGCTTCCCGGGCGAAGTCAGCAGACGCATCGATTACGGCCATGCCCTGATCGGGCCGGGCTTCGTCGATTGCGATGCGCTCTCGGATCTCGACACCACCATCCTCGGCTATGACAACCAGCCGGCCTGGAAGAAGGGCCGCGTCTGGCCGCGCAGCTATCTCGAAGCCGGTCCCTACGAGATGTACACGCGCGAGGAATTGGCCTTCCAGAAGCGCTATGCCTTCTCCCAGTTGATCCGCAACGGCATCACCACCGCGCTGCCGATCGCCTCGCTGTTCTATCGCGCCTGGGGCGAGACGGTTCAGGAATTCGAGGACGCGGCCGAAGCGGCTGCCGATCTCGGCATGCGCGCCTATCTCGGCCCGGCCTATCGCACCGGCAATCAGGTGGTCGAAAGCGACGGCCGGGTCGTCACCTATTACGAGGAAGACCGTGGCCTCGCCGAGCTCGACGCCGCGATCGATTTCGCCAGGCGCCATGAGGGCGTCGCTGGCGGCCTGATCCGCGCGATGTTCGCGCCGGACCGCATCGAGACCTCGACGGCCGAGCTTTTGCGCCGCACGGCGGCTGCCTCGCGCGAGCTCGACATCCCCGTCCGGCTCCACTGCTGCCAGTCGAAGATCGAGTACGACCTCGTCCTCGCCCAGCACGGCATGAGCCCGCCGGAATGGCTGGAAAGCCTCGGCTTCCTCAACGAGCGCTGCCTGCTGCCGCATGGCACCGTCGTCTCCGGCAGCCGCCTGATCGACCGTCCCGGCCGCGATCTCGAGATCATCCGCGATTCCGGCGCCAGCATCGTGCATTGCCCGCTGGTCTCCGGCCGGCACGGCAACAGCATCAATCATTTCGGCAGCTATCGCGCCATGGGCCTCAACATCGCCATGGGCACCGATACGGCGCCGCCGGATATGGTGATGAACATGCAGACCGGCATGATCCTCTCCCGCACCATGGCCGGCAATGTCGGCGCCGTGCGCTCCGAGGATTATTACGACGCGGCGACCCTCGGCGGCGCGAATGCTCTGCAACGGCCCGATCTCGGCCGCCTCCAGCCGGGCGCCCGCGCCGATATCACCGTCTTCGAATTCGACCGGCCGCATAGCGGGCAGGTCATCGATCCCATCCAGACGATGATGCTGACCGGCCATGGCCGCGATTTCGCGACCGTGGTGATCGACGGCCGCTTCGTCATGGAGAACCGGGCGATCCCCGGCCAGGACGAGGCCGCCGACAACGCCCGCGCCCAGAAGCAGTTCGAGGGCGTGATGTCGCGCTATCCCGAGCGCACGCTCGGCCACCCGCCGATGAGCGAGATCTTCTCGTCGAGCTACCCGATCGAACGCAGCGAGGCCTCTGCATGACCGCGCCCGCCGCCGCGCCTCTCCTGTCCGTCCGCGACCTGCGCATCGTCTTCGATGGCCGCCACGGCCCGTTGACCGCGCTGGACGGCGTCTCCTTCGACATCGCGCCGGGCGAGATCCTCGGCGTGGTCGGCGAATCCGGGGCCGGAAAGTCCCTGACCGGCACGGCGGTGATCGGCCTGCTCGATCCGCCGGGCCGTGTCGCCGGCGGCGAGATCCATCTCTCCGGCCAGCGCATCGACAACCTGCCGGCGGAGCAGATGCGCAAGCTGCGCGGCCGGCGCATCGGCGCGATCTTCCAGGACCCGCTGACCTCGCTGCATCCCTTGCTCAAGGTCGGCGACCAGCTCGTCGAGACCATCCTGACCCATCTGCCGGTCAGTCGGGCGGAGGCGCGCAAGCGCGCGCTCGACCTGCTCAAGGAGGTCGGTATCCCCGCCGCCGAGACGCGGATCGACCATTTCCCGCATCAGTTCTCGGGCGGCATGCGCCAGCGCGTCGTCATCGCGCTCGCGCTCTGCGCCGAGCCCTCGCTGATCATCGCCGACGAGCCGACGACCGCGCTCGACGTCTCGATCCAGGCGCAGATCACCACCTTGCTGAAGCGGCTTTGCCGCGAGCACGGCACGGCGATCATGCTGGTCACCCATGACATGGGCGTGATCGCCGAGACCGCCGACCGGGTCGCGGTGATGTATGCCGGCCGCATCGTCGAGATCGGCCCGGTCCAAGAGGTGACGCGCCGGCCGAGCCACCCTTATACCGCCGGCCTGATGGCCTCGATCCCGAGCGTCCATGTCCGGCACGAGCATCTCAACCAGATCGACGGCGCCATGCCGCGCCTCAACGCCATCCCGCCGGGCTGCGCCTTCAACCCGCGCTGCGGCCGGGCGGAGGATTTCTGCCGCGAGCACAAGCCCGGCCTGCCCTTGGCCGGGCATGCTGCCGCCTGCCATTTTCCCCTGAAGGAGGCGGCCCATGCTTGAGCAGGTTTCGACGCTCGCCCCCGCCCAAGCCGCCGGCGACGACATCATCCTCGATGTCGAGGCCGCCTACTGCCGCTTCGACGTCTCGGCGCCGGCCCTGTCGCGGCTGTTCTCAAAGGAGCCGCGACGCATCCTGCGCGCGGTCGAGAGCGTCTCCTTCACGGTCAGGCGCGGTACCACCTACAGCATCGTCGGCGAATCCGGCTGCGGGAAGTCGACGCTCGCCCGCATGGTCGTCGGCCTCCAGCGCCCGACCGAGGGCAAGCTCAGCTTCCGCGACATCCGCCGTGCCGACGGCACCATCGGCCCGCCGCGCGTGCAGATGATCTTCCAGGACCCCTATGCCTCGCTCAATCCGCGCTGGCGTGTTGGCGACATCATCGCGGAACCGATCCGCGAGCTGAACCTGCGCGCCGACGAGGCGGCCATCCAGCAGCGCGTCGGCGACCTGCTCGAAGTGGTCGGCCTGTCGCGCACCGATGCGAGCCGCTATCCGCACGCCTTCTCCGGCGGCCAGCGCCAGCGCATCTCGATTGCGCGCGCTCTCGCGACCGAAGCCGATTTCCTCGTCTGCGACGAGCCGACCTCGGCGCTCGACGTTTCCGTGCAGGCGCAGATCCTCAACCTGATGGTCCGGCTGCAGAAGGAATTCGGGCTGACCTATCTCTTCATCAGCCACAATCTCTCGGTCGTCCGGCACATGTCGGACGACCTCGCGATCATGTATCTCGGCCGCTTCGTCGAGGCCGGGCCGGCCGAGCAGGTCTTCACCCGGCCGCAGCACCCCTATACCCGCCTGCTGCTCGACACGATCCCCGATGTCGAGCGCCCGAACCGGGAACGCCGGCCGATGTCCGGCGAGGTGCCGAGCCCGATCAGCCCGCCGGCCGGCTGCACCTTCAATCCGCGCTGCGCTCAAGCCGCCGATCGTTGCCGCGTCGACCGCCCGGAGTTGCGCAAGCTCGGCGAGGTCAGCGTCTCCTGCCACTTCGCCTGAGGCGGGGCGTTCTGGTTACGCTCGGAACCGCTTCGTCATCCCGGGCTTGCCCCGGGATCCATCGGAGGGCTCCGAAGCTCTACGATGGATCCCGGATCGGCGCCGCTTCGCGGCTTGTCCGGGATGACGCGTTGTGTCCGTCAGAGATCGTCAGCCTCAATCGGCCAGCGTCGCTTCCAGCGTGATCGGCGCCTTGAACAGCTTGGAAACCGGGCAGCCGGCCTTGGCCTTGTCGGCCAGAGACTGGAAGGTCGCCTGGTCGGCGCCAGGCACCTTGCCCTTCAGCGTCAGGTGGATCGCGGTGATCGCATAGCCGTCGTCAAGCTTGTCAAGCGTCACGCGCGCGGTGGTGTCGAGCGCATCGGCCCTGAGATTGGCTTCTCCCAGGATGAGCGAGAGCGCCATGGTGAAGCAGGCGGCATGCGCCGCGCCGATCAGCTCCTCGGGGTTGCTGCCGGGCTTGCCTTCGAAGCGGCTGGCGAAGCCGTAAGGATAGGCGTCGAGCGCCTTGGTCTCGGTCGAGATCGTGCCCTTGCCGTCCTTGATGCCGCCCTCCCAATGGGCCGCGCCGGTCTTGTTGATCGCCATGATGCTGTCTCCCGTTCTGGTTGGATCGGTACTTTGCGGCTGGAACGCTACCCTTTGACAACGGTCCAGCGCGAGTCCGGTTCATCGTGACGACAAAGGCTCCGAATTGCCCTAAGGTCATCGCTCCGAACGCTGGAGGCTGTCATGACCGCATTCAACGCCGTTCGTTTCAAGGTGAAGCCGGGGATGGAGACTGCCTTCCTCGACGCTCACAACAAGATCGCCGAGGACTGGCCGGGCCTGCGGCACGCCAACATCATCGCGGCCGGCGAGGGGCGCTACTGCATCATCGCCGAATGGGAGAGTTTCGAGGCGATGGTGGCGGCCCGTCCGCAGATGATCGCCACGCTCAACAGCTTCCGCCATACGCTCGATGATCTCGGCAACGGGCTCGGCGTCACCGATCCGATCGCCGGGTCGGTTGCCGTCTCGCTGAAATAGGGCGCCGCTCGACAGCTTCGCCGCAAAAGCGGAAGGCCCGCACCGATCGCTCGATGCGGGCCCCCCGATTGGCCGGTGATCTCGCCGCTCAGCGGAACAGCGCCAGCGACTTCGACAGCGTGATCCAGACGCCCCAGGCGATCGGCAGGCCGACGACCGCCCAGGCGAGCAGGGCCGGGCCGTTGAAACTGCCCTTGCCGATGCCGCAGGAGCCGTAATGGGCCGTCGCGTCGACGCTCGCCGACCGCTTCTGCAGCGCTGCGACCTCGGCTTCCTTCATGAACCATTTGGTCGCAACCGGGCGCACCAGCAGGTTGCAGAGGAAGCCGAGCACCAGCATGCCTGCGAGGATATACATGGTGCGGTCATAGACCTGCGCACGCGGCACCCCGGCATTGATCTGCGCCTCGCGGATATAGTTCACCACCACCGGGCCGATGATGCCGGCGGTCGACCACGCCGTCAGCAGGCGGCCATGGATGGCGCCGACGAACTGCGTGCCGAACATGTCGGCGAGATAGGCCGGGACCGTCGCGAAGCCGCCGCCATACATCGACAGGATGATGCAGAAAAAGCCGACGAAGAGCGCGAGCGATCCGGCATGCGCCGCCCAGGGCGAGAGCGCATAGAGCAGGATGCCGAGCCCGAAGAAGGTGGCATAGGTCAGCTTGCGCCCGAGCTTGTCCGAGAGCGAGGCCCAGAAGAAGCGCCCGACGATGTTGAACAGCGAGAGCAGGCCGACGAAGGCCGCCGCGATCGTGGCGATCTGCGTCTTCTGGCCGGCATCGAGCGCGGCGAAGCCGATCTCCGGCTTGCCGATCAGCGAGCCCGCGAAGATCTCCTGCAACATCGGCGAGGCCATGCCGAGCACGCCGATGCCGGCGGAGACGTTGAGGCAGAGCACGGCCCAGATCAGCCAGAACTGCTTGGTCTTGTGCGCGTTCTGGAGATGGACGTGGCCGGAGGTGATCATCGCGTTCTGGGTCACCGGCGGCGTCCAGCCTTCCGGGCGCCAGTTCGCCGGCGGCACGCGATAGCCGAAGGTGCCGGCCATCATGAAGACGAAGTAGATCGCGGCCATCGCGACGAAGGTCTGCCAGACGCCGACCGAGGCGGGCGTCTTGAACGTGTTCATCAGCATGTCCGCCAGCGGCGAGCCGATCATGGCGCCGCCGCCGAAGCCCATGATCGCCATGCCGGTCGCCATGCCGCGCCGGTCCGGGAACCATTTCACCAGCGTCGAGACCGGCGAGATATAGCCGAGGCCGAGACCGATGCCGCCGATCACGCCGGAGCCGACCCACATCAGCCAGAGCTGGTGCGTGTAGATGCCCAGCGCCGAGATCAAGAGACCGCCGCACCAGCACAAGGTCGAGACGAAGGCCGCCTTGCGCGGTCCGACGCGCTCGAGCCAGCCGCCCCAGATCGCGGCCGAGGAGCCCAGGAAGACGAAGAACAGGGTGTACATCCAGCCGAGATCGGCGACCTTCCAGTCGCAGGCCGTGGTGAACAGCGAGCCGATCAGGCCGACATCCGCCGCGCAGGCGACGGGCTTGGTGATGCCGATCGCCTGGCTCAGCGGCAGCCAGAACACCGAGAAGCCATAGGCCATGCCGATGCAGAGATGGATGCAGAGCGCAGCCGGTGGCACGAGCCAGCGGTTGAAGCCCGGCTTGGCGATAGTCCGTTCGCGGTCGAGCAGGCCAATGCCGCCCCCGACCTGTCCGATATCCTGTGCGACGCTCATTCCCGGTGTCCTTTCCCCAAAGCTTCGCCGTTCGGGCCGGGTAGGGTCCCAGCTCGCTTGTGTGTTCTCATCGCCGGCAGAACCGGCGTCTGGCTGCTAACCTCCGCGCCCCGGCCTGATCCGCGGCAGGGCATGCCGCAGCAGGGGCGTGAGGTCCTCCGGCCGGTTGGCGAAGGCGGCGAGGAAGTCCCCGCGCATGCGTCCGGTCCAGAACTGGTTGATATGGTCGGCGACGGAAGCGGCCGCTTCCGCCTCCGGATAGGCCTTGAAGAAATCGGCGATCTGCCCGGCCATGCGCCGGAGCTTCTCGACGTTTTCAGCGTGGTGATCGGTGGTCAGGCCAGCCTCCGTCATCGGGCGATCGTCTCAGGCTCTGGCGCGAGCGCACCGGTGAAGACGATGCAGCCGTCGCGTCGTGCGACGGCGGCGAGCGTCAGGCCGAGATGCCGGGCGCGCTCGATTGCAAGCGAGGTCGGCGCGGAGATCGCGACCAGCGTGCCGGCGCCGAAGATCGCGGCCTTCTCGACCATCTCGAACGAGGCGCGGCTGGTGACGAGCAGGAAACCTTCGCCGGCATCGGCCCCGGCGCGGAGCCGGGCGCCGATCAGCTTGTCGAGCGCATTGTGGCGGCCGACATCCTCGCGCACCGCCAGGATCGCGCCCGAGGCATCGCACCAGGCGGCGGCATGGACGGCGCGGGTGAGCTGGTTCAGCGGCTGATGCTTGTCGAGCGCCGCGAGCGCGGCCTCGATCGCCGATGCGGAGACGGCACGCGAAGCCCGCGCCGCCGCATCGGCCATCGGGATTTCCGCGATGGTCTCGACCCCGCAGAGTCCGCAGGAGGTGCGGCCCGAGAGATTGCGCCGCCGCGCCAGATGCTCGCGGAAGCGGCCGGGCGCGAGCTCGACCGTGACGATGACGCCCTCGTCCTTCGGCTCCACGGCGATGCCGCGGATTTCGTCCGCCCCGCGCACGATGCCTTCGGTCAGGCTGAAGCCGGCAACGAAATCCTCCAGATCGGACGGGCTCGCCATCATCACCGCATAGGGCATGTTGCCGTAGACGATGTTGATCGGCGTCTCGACCGCGACCTCGATCTCGCGCGCGGCTTCCCGCGCCGCGCCGAAGCGCAGCGGATCGGCGGTGACGGCGGCCGAGGCCGGTGGCTGGGCTTCGCGGTTATTCCGCGGCATCGGGCAGGCGCTCCGCGATCCGGCGCAAGGTCACGTCCTCCTCGAAATTCTTCTCCTGCCAGGCGGAATAGGCGTTGGTGCGGCGAACCTCGACGGCGGTGACCTTATATTCCGGGCAGTTCGTCGCCCAGTCCGAATAGTCGGTCGTGATGACGTTCGCGCCGGTCTTGGCATGGTGGAAGGTCGTATAGACCACGCCCGGCTGCATCCGCTCGGAGATCACGGCCCGGAGCGCGATGTCGCCCGAGCGGCTGGCGAGCGCGACGAGATCGCCGTCGCGGATGCCGCGGCTCTCGGCGTCGAAGGCATGGATCTCCAGCACGTCCTCGTCATGCCAGGCGCCGTTCTCGGTGCGCCTTGTCTGCGCGCCGACATTGTATTGCGAGAGGATACGGCCGGTGGTGAGCAGCAACGGGAAGCGCGGCCCCGTCCGCTCGTCGGTCGCGATGTACTCGGTGATCATGAACTTGCCCTTGCCGCGCACGAAGCGGTCGACATGCATCAAGGGCGTGCCGGTCGGCGCCTTGTCGTTGCAGGGCCACTGCACCGAGCCGAGCTTGTCGAGCTTGTCGTAGGAGACGCCTGCGAAGCTCGGCGTCAGCCGCGCGATCTCGTCCATGATCTCGCTGGGATGGCTGTAGCTCATCTCGTAGCCGAGCGCGCGGGCTAGGTCGATCGTGACCTGCCACTCGTCCTTGCCTGCGAGCGGCGCCATGACCTGCCGGACGCGGTTGATGCGCCGCTCGGCATTGGTGAAGGTGCCGTCCTTCTCCAGGAAGGAGGCGCCCGGCAGGAAGACATGGGCGTATTTCGCCGTCTCGTTCAGGAAGATGTCCTGGATGACGACGCATTCCATCGAGGCCAGGCCGGCCGTGACATGCTTGGTGTTCGGGTCGGACTGGGCGATATCCTCGCCCTGGACATAGAGGCCCTTGAAGGTGCCGCCGACCGCCTCGTCCAGCATGTTGGTGATGCGCAGGCCCTGCTCGGGATCGAGCGGCACGCCCCAGAGCATCTCGAAGACCTGCCGGGTCGAGTCGTCGGAGACGTGGCGATAGCCCGAGAATTCGTGCGGGAAAGAGCCCATGTCGCAGGAGCCCTGGACATTGTTCTGCCCGCGCAGCGGATTGATGCCGACGCCGTCGCGCCCGATATTGCCGATCGCCATGGCGAGGTTGGCCATCGCCATCACCGTGGTCGAGCCCTGGCTGTGTTCGGTGACGCCGAGCCCGTAATAGATCGCGCCATTGCCGCCGGTGGCATAGAGCCGTGCCGCGGCGCGCACATCCGCCGCCGGCACGCCGGTATATTGCTCGCTTGCCTCGGGCGAATTCTCCTCGCGGGCGACGAAACGCGCCCAGTGCTCGAAATCGCCGAGATCGCAACGCTCGCGCACATAGGCCTCGTCGATCAGCCCCTCGGTGACGACGACATGGCTGAGCGCATTGAGCAGCGCGACATTTGTGCCGGGCCTCAGCGGCAGGTGGTAGTCCGCCTTCACATGCGGGGACTGCACCATGTCGATCTTGCGGGGATCGGCGACGATCAGGCGGGCGCCCTCACGGATGCGCTTCTTCATCCGCGAGGCGAAGACCGGGTGGCCGTCGGTCGGGTTGGCGCCGATGACGAGGATGACGTCGGATTTGGCGACGGACTTGAAGTCCTGCGTGCCGGCCGAGGTGCCGAGCGTTGTCCGCAAGCCATAGCCGGTCGGCGAATGGCAGACGCGGGCGCAGGTATCGACATTGTTGTTGCGGAAGGCGGCGCGCACCAGTTTCTGGACGAGGAAGACCTCTTCGTTGGTGCAGCGCGAGGATGTGATGGCGCCGACCGATTCACGGCCATATTTCGCCTGGATACGCTTGAACTCGGAGGCCGCGTAGTTGATCGCCTCGTCCCATGAGACTTCGCGCCACGGGTCCGTGATCTTCGCCCGGATCATCGGCTTGGTCATGCGGTCGGTATGGGTGGCATAGCCCCAGGCGAAGCGGCCCTTGACGCAGCTATGGCCCTCGTTCGCCTTGCCGTCCTTGTAGGGCACCATGCGGATGACGCGGTCGCCCTGCATCTCCGCCTTGAACGAGCAGCCGACGCCGCAATAGGCGCAGGTCGTGACCACCGAATGCTCGGGCTGGCCATGCTCGATGACCTTGTTCTCCATCAGCGTCGCCGTCGGGCAGGCCTGCACGCAGGCGCCGCAGGAGACGCATTCGGATCCCAGGAAATCGGTCGGTCCCGCCGCGACGCGCGAGTCGAAGCCGCGGCCGGTGATCGTCAGCGCGAAGGTGCCCTGCACCTCCTCGCAGGCCCGCACACAACGATTGCAGACGATGCATTTCGACGGGTCGTAGGTGAAATAGGGGTTGGAGGTGTCCTTCGCGAGCCAGTTCTCGTTGACCGCGCTGTCCTTGCCCTTGGCGAAGACGTGGTTCTCGCCCTCATAGCCGTAGCGCACCTCGCGCAGGCCCACCGCGCCGGCCATGTCCTGCAATTCGCAATCGCCATTGGCCGAACAGGTCAGGCAGTCCAGCGGATGGTCGGAGATGTAGAGCTCCATCACGCCCTTGCGCAGGCCGGAGAGGTTCTCCGACTGGGTGCGGATGATCATGCCGTCTTCCGCCGGCGTGGTGCAGGAAGCGGGCGTGCCGCGCCG
Organism: Allobosea sp. FW305-C-101; assembly: GCF_058783685.1. Classification (NCBI taxonomy): domain Bacteria; kingdom Pseudomonadati; phylum Pseudomonadota; class Alphaproteobacteria; order Hyphomicrobiales; family Alloboseaceae; genus Allobosea; species Allobosea sp. FW305-C-101. Next base: position 176,638 of record NZ_JBYSYT010000006.1, read on the forward strand.
CCCCTCGATCTCGACGAGGCAGAGCCGGCAGGAGCCGAAGGGTTCGAGCGAGTCGGTGGCGCAAAGCTTGGGGATCTTGGTGCCCAGGCTCATCGCCGCCGCCATCACCGAGGTGCCGGCCGGCACCGTGACGCTCTGGCCGTCGATAGTCAGCGTCACCGTCTTCTCGGAAAGCCGGATCGGCGTGCCGTAGTCGATTTCCTTGATCAGGCTCATCTCAGCCTCCTCACTCGGCTGCCATTGGCAGCGGAGGACGGTCGAAATCCTCGGGGAAATGGTTCAGCGCGCTCAGCACCGGCATCGGCGTTAGCCCGCCCATGGCGCAGAGCGAGGCATCGGTCATCAGCTTCGAAAGATCGCGCAGCACGGCGATGTTCTTGGGAACTTCGGTGCCGGCGATAATGCGGTCCATAGTTTCGACGCCACGCGTCGCGCCGATGCGGCAGGGCGTGCACTTGCCGCAGCTTTCCTTGGCGCAGAATTCGAAGGCGAAGCGGGCCTGCTTGGCCATGTCGACGCTGTCGTCGAACACGACGATGCCGCCATGGCCGAGCATGGCGCGCATCGCGGCGAGCGCCTCGTAATCCATCTGCACGTCGAGCTGCCCGGCCGTGAGGTAGGCGCCGAGCGGCCCGCCGACCTGCACGGCCCGGATCGGCCGGCCCGAGAGCGTGCCGCCGCCCATATCCTCGATGATCTCGCGCAACGAGATGCCGAAGGCGAGCTCGATCAGCCCGCCGCGCCTGACATTGCCGCCGAGCTGGATCGGCAGCGTGCCGCGCGAGCGGCCCATGCCGTAATCGGCATAGGCCTGGGCGCCATGATCCATGATCCACGGCACGGCGGCGAAGGAGAGCACGTTGTTGACGACGGTCGGCTTGCCGAAGAGCCCTTGCAAGGCCGGCAGCGGCGGCTTGGCCCGGACGATGGCGCGCTTGCCTTCAAGGCTCTCCAGCAGGGAGGTCTCCTCGCCGCAGATATAGGCGCCTGCGCCGAGCCGCACTTCGAGATGAAAAGCGTGCTGCGAGCCCAGCACCGAAGCGCCGATCATCCCGGCGGCTTCGGCCTTCAGGATGGCGCGCTGAAGCGTGCGATGGGCATGCGGATATTCCGAGCGCAGGTAGATATAGCCGCGCGTCGCCCCGACTGCGATCGCAGCGATCGCCATGCCCTCGATCACGAGATAGGGGTCGCCTTCGAACAGCATGCGGTCGGCGAAGGTGCCGCTATCGCCCTCGTCGGCATTGCAGACGATGTATTTCTGCTCCGCCCTGGCGTCGTGGACCGTCTTCCACTTGATGCCGGTGGGGAAGCCGGCGCCCCCGCGTCCGCGCAGGCCGGACGCCTTCACCGCCTCGACGATCTCGCCACCGGTGAGCGCGAGGGCCTTCTCCAGCCCCTTGAAGCCGCCATGGGCGCGATAGTCTGCAATTGAGAGCGGATCGATGACGCCGACGCGCTCGAAGGTGAGGCGCTGCTGGCGCTTCATCCAGTCGAGCTCCTCGGTCTTGCCGAGACGCAAGCCATGCGCGCCGCCCGTGACGAAGCCGGCATCGAAAAGCGAGGGCACATCCTTGGCCGCGACCGGCCCATAGGCGATCCGGCCCTCGTTCGTCTCGACCTCGACCATGGGCTCCAGCCAGAGCATGCCGCGCGAGCCGTTGCGGACGATCTCGACGGAAAGGCCGCGCGCCGCCGCTTCGTTGGTAATGGCCTGCGTGACGGCCTCCGCGCCGACCGACAGGGCGGCAGCGTCGATGGGGACGAAGATGCGGACCGGGTTGGCGCTCATGAATGCGCCCTTCCGTGCTGGCAAAGCCCGGCGATGCGGGCGGCATCGACGCGCCCGATCAGTTCGCCATCGACCAAGGCCGAGGGCCCGAGCGCGCAATTGCCGAGACAATACACCGTTTCGACGATGGCGTCGCCGGCATGGTGGTCGTCGACCGTGATGCCATATGTGCGGGCGAGGTCATCGACGACCGTTTCGCAGCCCAAAGCCTGGCAGGCCTCGGCCCGGCAGAGCTTGACGATGCGGGCCGGCTGCGGGGCGGTCTTGAAGTCGTGATAGAAGGAGATCGCGCCATGGACCTCGGCGCGCGACAGGTTCAGCGCCTCCGCGATCAGCGGCACGGCCTGCGGATCGACATAGCCGAACTCGTCCTGCAGGGCGTGCAGCATCGGCAGCGTGGCGCCTTCCAGATGCGCCAGCCCCGCGACGATCATGCGTGCGCTGTCCTGATCCCAGGCCGTATAAGCCGCCATCTTTCCTCCATAGGCCCGGTTCGCCGGGCGCTCGTTAAGGGGAGGGTGGTTGAAACTGGAATGATTTCAAATCGTTTCTTTCGAAGGTGTGATAGGCGGTGGCTATCAAAACGGAGCGATAGCCGCTGATGCGGCTTGAATGCTCCGTTCTCGTGACTTGAAAATTTCGGAAAGCTGCCGCTTTGCGCCGCACAATGCTGCGCTGCTTCTAAGACGATAGACGAACTCTATCGTACGATCGGGCGCCGCGGCAGCCGCGCGTCGGTTACCGGCTTCGTCATCATCAGGAGGTTGCGCGCGAGCGGCGCCACCGGTTGCCGGTCCGCCACGATCAGCCCGATCGTGCGCTGCGCCTCCGGCTCGACCAGCGGCAGCGCCTTGGTGCCGAGCGGCACGCCGAAGAACTCCAGCAATTGCAGCGAGACGATGCTGGCGATGCCCTGGATGCCGGCATGCGAACAGAGGTTGAAGATCGAGTTGGTCTCGATGGACGGGCGCGGCGCCGTGCCGACCGAGCGGAAGATGCCGTCGATGATGCGCCGGTTCTGCATGTCGCCGGTGAGCAGGCAGAGCTTCTGCTCGGCCGCCTCGACCCAGGAGATGGTGTCGCGCGCGCCGAGCGGCCCATCCTCGCGCGTCAGCAGCACATAGGATTCCTGGTAGATCGGCTTGGAGATCACCCGGTCGAGCGGTTCGTTGTCGAGATAGGTCAGGCCGACATCGAGCTCGAAATTGTCGATCCGCTCCTGGATTTCCTGCGAGGTCAGCGAGAGCACGGTCAGCGACACCGCCGGATAGCGCTCCGAGAACGGCGCGGTGATATGGGCGATCATCGGCAGCGCCGTCGGGATCGCGCCGAGCCGGACGCGACCCGAGACGCCTTCGCGCAGTTCGGCGATCGAATCCTTCATCACCTCGGCCTCGGCCAGGATGCGGCGGGCATGGGCGAGCACGACCTCGCCCTCCTTGGTGAAGCCCTGGAAGCGTCGCCCGCGCTCGACGATCATCACGCCGAGCTCTTCCTCGAGCTGCACGATCGCGGCCGAGAGTGTCGGCTGCGAGACATGGCAGGCCTCGGCCGCGCGGCGGAAATGCTTCTCGCGGGCGAGCGCGTCGAGATAGACCAGCTGGCGAATGATCATGGCGTCGGCTCAGAGGCGGCCGAATATCGCCGCGCGCCCGAGCATCGGCAGCTTGCGTGGGCGATGCAAGCGCGGCGGTTGCATTCCTGCAAACAGCCTGTTGCTGGCAGGGCAACGCCTGGAGAATTGCGCTGCGGCAATCCCGACCCTAACTCCCGGAGGCCGGGATGGCCGGCAGGCAAAGGGTCGCGTCGCGGCCTCGGGATGATCATGGCACAGGAACTGGAATTCGGGCTCGACACCTTCGGCGACGTCACCAACGGGGCGGACGGCAAGCCGCTGCCGCATGCGCAGGTGATCCGCAATCTCGTCGACGAAGCCGTCCTGGCCGACGAGATCGGCATCGATTTCATCGGTGTCGGCGAGCATCATCGCGCCGATTTCGCGGTGTCCTCGCCGGAGACGGTGCTGGCCGGCATGGCCACGCGCACCAGCCGGATCAAGCTCGGCTCGGCCGTGACCGTGCTGAGCTCGGACGATCCGATCCGCGTCTTCCAGCGTTTCGCGACGGTCGATGCGCTCTCGAACGGCCGCGCCGAGGTCATCCTCGGCCGCGGCTCCTTCACCGAGTCCTTCCCGCTCTTCGGGCTGGACCTGCGCGATTACGAGAAGCTGTTCGAGGAGAAGCTCGACCTCTTCGCCGGCCTGCTGCCGCAGGAGCCATTGACCTGGCAGGGCTCGATCCGCCCGCCGCTCAAGGACCAGCTGGTCTATCCGCCGATCGAGCATGGTCCGCTCAAGACCTGGATCGGCGTCGGCGGCAGCCCGGAATCGGTGGTGCGCGCGGTGCGCTACGATCTGCCGCTAATGCTCGCCATCATCGGCGGCGACCCGCAGCGCTTCAAGCCGTTCGTGGACTTGTACCACCGCGCCTATGGCCAGATCGGCAAGCCGGCCAAGCCCGTCGGCGTGCATTCGCCGGGCTATGTCGCGGCCACCGACGAGCAGGCCAGGGAGGAGTTCTTCCCGGCCTACAAGCAGATGCGCGACCGCATCGGCGCCGAGCGCGGCTGGCCGCCGATGGGCCGGGACGAGTTCGAGCAGGAGGTCTCGCGCGGCTCGCTCTATCTCGGCTCGCCCGAGACGGTGGCCCGCAAGATCGCCGCGACGGCCAAGGGCCTGGGCATCGCCCGGTTCCAGCTGAAGTACAGCGCCGGCCCGCTGGAGCACGAGAAGGCGATGGAGTGCATCCGGCTCTACGGCGAGAAGGTCGTGCCGCTGGTGCGGGATATGCTGGCGTAGAGCGTTCGCAAAACCCGTCATTTTCGGGCGAAGCGAAGCGGAGACCCGAGAATCTCAGGCCGGTGAGGCTCAAGGAGCCTCTTTCGGCAGGAGATGCTCGGGTCAAGCCCGAGCATGACGGCTTACTTACCCCACCACTTTCAGTGGATCGACCGAGAGCGTCCGCTTCAACGCCCTCAGCCCGAAGGTCGTCCGCGTCTGCCGGACGCCGGGAATGCGGTAGATCGTTCCGCGCAGGAAGCGCTCGTAATGGTCGGTGCCGCTGACCACGACCTTGGCGAGATAGTCGTATTCGCCGGTCACGAGATGCGCCTCGACGACCTCCGGCGCGCGGCTCAGCGCCTCGCCGCACTGGTCGAGCACTTGGTCGTCATGCTTGTCGAGTGTGATCTCGACGAAGACGATGTTGTTGTAGCCGAGCGCCTTGTGGTCGAGCAGCGCGACATATTTCTCGATCGCGCCGGATTCCTCCAAGCGCTTCACCCGCGTCCAGCAGGGCGAGGGCGAAAGCCCGACCTTCTCGGCCAGGGCCTGTGTCGTCAGCCGCCCGTCATCCCGCAACGCAGCGAGAATCTTGCGATCGATCAGATCGAGAGCAGGACCGTTCTGGCTCTTTTTTTTCATCGGATGATCATTCTGGAAAAATGGTGTATGTCAGGAATTTCTTCTGCCTGATTTCGCCGTTTCCGGCAAATTCGGAATGAACCTCCGAACCGTCCCCGCTAGCGTTGGTTGCAAGGGGAACGATCGCCGGCCGGCTGTGCGTCCTGCCGCATCACGAGGAGCGCGAGAGGGCGCTTGCGGGATGCGTGCGAAGGCGGAATGCTGGCGGCGTCAGGGATGGAGGCGCTCATGAGCAGCGACAAGTCAGGCCAGGCGCCGGCAGCAACCCAGCCACTGCAGTTCCATGTCCCGAAACCAGCGAGCCGACCGGGCGAGAAGCCGGACTTCTCCCATGTCGTGATCCCGAAGGCGGGCTCGGTCGCGCGGCCGCCGGTCGATGTCGATCCCAAGGACATCCGCGACCTCGCCTACTCGATCATCCGCGTGCTCGACCGCGAGGGCGAGGCGGTCGGCCCCTGGGTGCCCGATCTCTCGCATGACGACCTGATCCGGGGCCTGCGCCACATGATGACGCTGCGCACCTTCGACGGGCGCATGCAGATGGCCCAGCGCCAGGGCAAGACCTCGTTCTACATGCAGCATACGGGCGAGGAGGCGGTGAGTTGCGCCTTCCGCATCGCGCTCCAGCCCGGCGACATGAACTTCCCGACCTATCGCCAGGCCGGCCTGCTGATCGCGCACGATTATCCGCTCGTCGACATGATGTGCCAGATCTACTCGAACGAGCGCGACCCGATGAAGGGCCGGCAATTGCCGGTGATGTACTCCTCCAAGGAGCACGGCTTCTTCTCGATCTCCGGCAATCTCGCGACGCAATACGTCCAGGCCGTCGGCTGGGCGATGGCCTCGGCGATCAAGAACGACACCCGCATCGCCGCCGCCTGGATCGGCGACGGCTCGACGGCGGAATCGGATTTCCACGCCGCGCTCGTCTTCGCCTCGACCTACAAGGCGCCCGTCGTGCTCAACGTCGTCAACAACCAGTGGGCGATCTCGACCTTCCAGGGCATCGCGCGGGGCGGCTCCGGCACCTTCGCGGCGCGCGGCCTCGGCTTCGGCATCCCGGCGCTGCGCGTCGACGGCAACGACTACCTCGCGGTCTATGCGGTCGCGCAATGGGCGGTCGAGCGCGCCCGCCGCAATCTGGGTCCGACGCTGGTCGAATACGTCACCTATCGCGCCGGCGCCCATTCCACCTCGGACGACCCCTCCGCCTATCGCCCCAAGCACGAATCCGACGATTGGCCGCTGGGCGACCCGCTGATCCGCTTGAAGCAGCATCTGATCGCGGTCGGTGCCTGGTCGGAAGAGCGCCACAAGCAGGCGGAGGCCGAGATTCTCGCCACCGTCATCGCCGCGCAGAAGGAGGCCGAGAGCTTCGGCACCCTGCATTCCGGTGGCAAGCCCTCGGCGCGCGACATCTTCGAGGACGTCTATGCCGAGCTGCCGCCGCATCTGCGCCGCCAGCGCCAGCAGATCGGAGTCTGACGCGATGGCACGCATGACGATGATCGAGGCGATCCGCTCCGCCATGGACGTCTCCATGGGCCGCGACGACGATGTCGTGGTCTTCGGCGAGGATGTCGGCTTCTTCGGCGGCGTCTTCCGCTGCACCCACGGTTTGCAGCAGAAATACGGGATGTCCCGCTGTTTCGATGCGCCGATCAGCGAGGCCGGCATCGTCGGCACGGCGATCGGCATGGCCTCCTACGGCCTCAAGCCCTGCATCGAGATCCAGTTCGCCGACTACATGTATCCGGCCTATGACCAGATCGTCTCGGAGGCGGCCCGCCTGCGCTACCGCTCGGCCGGTGACTTCACCTGTCCGATGGTTATCCGCATGCCGACCGGCGGCGGCATCTTCGGCGGCCAGACCCATAGCCAGAGCCCGGAAGCGCTCTTCACCCATGTCGCGGGCCTGAAGACGATCGTCCCCTCCAACCCCTATGACGCCAAGGGGTTGCTGATCGCGGCGATCGAGGACCCCGACCCGGTGATCTTCCTGGAGCCGAAGCGGCTCTATAACGGCCCCTTCGACGGCCATCACGACCGCCCGGTCACGGCCTGGTCGAAGCATGAGCTCGCCGAGGTGCCGGAAGGCCATTACACCGTGCCGCTGGGCAAGGCGGTGACGCGGCGCGAGGGCTCCGCCGTCACCATCCTCGCCTACGGCACCATGGTCCATGTCGCGCTGGCTGCCGCCGAGGACACCGGCATCGATGCCGAGGTGATCGACCTGCGTACGCTCGTCCCGCTCGATCTCGAAGCGATCCTGGCGTCCGTCCAGAAGACCGGGCGCTGCATCGTGCTGCACGAGGCGACGCTGACCTCCGGCTTCGGCGGTGAGCTTGCGGCGCTGGTGCAGGAACACTGCTTCTACCATCTGGAGGCGCCGGTCATGCGCGTCACCGGTTGGGACACGCCCTATCCGCATGCGCAGGAATGGGACTATTTCCCCGGCCCCGCCCGCCTCGGACAGGCGTTGCTAGACATCATGGAGGCACGCTGATGGCCGAGCGCATCATCAAGCTGCCGGATGTCGGCGAGGGCATCGCGGAAGCCGAACTCATCGAGTGGCACGTCAAGGTCGGCGACATCGTCCGCGAGGACGACCTGCTCGCCGCCGTGATGACCGACAAGGCGACGGTCGAGATTCCCTCTCCCGTCGAGGGCGAGGTCACCTGGGTCGGCGCCGAGGTCGGCGATACCGTCGCGATCGGCTCGGCCATCGTGAAGCTCAAGGTCGCGGGCGATAGTGCCGCGGCCGAAGAGCCGGCCGAAGACGCGCCTGCGGAGAAGCCGGTGCCGGCTGCTGCCGCTGCTCCGCCCAAGGCGGAAAAGCCTGCCGCGACGGCGGCCCCCGCCAAGCCGGCTGCACCGTCTCAGCCTGCTCCCAAGCCGGCGCGTGCCGGCGCCGCCCCCGCCCAGCGCCGTGCGCCGGGCGAGAAGCCGCTCGCTTCGCCGGCCGTGCGCCTGAAGGCGCGTGAGGCGGGGGTCGATCTGCGCCAGGTCCAGGGCACGGGTCCTGCCGGCCGCATCACCCATCAGGATATCGACGCTTTCCTGCTGCGCGGCCCCGAGCCGGCCCGTGGCGGCGGACTCGTCGAGCAGAGCGCCGTCACCGAGGTCAAGATCGTCGGCCTGCGCCGTCGCATCGCCGAGAAGATGGCGCTGTCGAAATCGCGCATCCCGCACATCACCATCGTCGAGGAGATCAACGTCTCGCCGCTGGAGGACCTGCGCGCGACGCTCAACAAGAAGCCGACGCCGGAGCGGCCGAAGCTGACGCTGCTGCCCTTCCTGATGCGCGCCATGGTCAAGGCGCTCGCCGAGCAGCCAGCGCTGAACGCGCTCTATGACGACGATGCCGGCATCGTGCGCCAGCATGCCGCGATCAATATCGGTATCGCCACGCAGACGCCGACCGGCCTGATCGTGCCGGTGGTGAAGCATGCCGAGGCGCGCGATCTCTGGGGCTGCGGCATCGAGCTTGCCCGCCTCGCCGAGCGCGGCCGCGACGGCACCGCGACGCGCGACGAATTGACCGGCTCGACGATCACCATCACCTCGCTCGGCGCGCTCGGCGGCATCGCGACGACGCCGGTGATCAACTATCCGGAAGTCGCCATCGTCGGCGTCAACAAGATGGTGGTGCGCCCGGTCTGGGACGGCACCACCTTCGTGCCGCGCAAGATGATGAACCTCTCCTCCAGCTTCGACCACCGCGTCATCGACGGCTGGGACGCCGCCGTCTTCGTGCAGCGGCTGAAGGAGCTGCTGGAGAACCCGGCCACGCTCTTCGTGGACATCTGAGGAGCGTGCCATGACCGAGATCACCTGCAAGCTCCTCGTCATCGGCGCCGGCCCCGGCGGTTATGTCTGCGCCATCCGCGCCGGCCAGCTCGGCATCGACACGGTCATCGTCGAGAGCACCAAGCTCGGCGGCTCCTGCCTCAATGTCGGCTGCATCCCCTCCAAGGCGATGATCCATGTCGCCGAGGAGTTCGAGAAGGCGGCGGAAGCAGCGGCCGGCAAGACGCCCTTCGGCCTGACCGCGGCCGAGCCGAAGCTCGACCTGAAGCAGGCCGTGGCCTGGAAGGACGGCATCGTCCAGCGCCTCAACAACGGCGTCGCCGGCCTGCTGCGCAAGGCCAAGGTCAAGATCGTCCATGGCCGCGCCCATTTCCGCGACGGCAAGACGGTCGTTGTCGAGACCGAGACCGGCCCGAAGACGATCCAGGCCGAGGCGATCGTCATCGCGACCGGCTCGGCCCCGGTCGAATTGCCCTTCCTGCCCTTCGGCGGCAACACCATCTCCTCGACCGGCGCGCTGGCGCTGACCGAGGTCCCGAAGCGCCTCGTCGTGGTCGGCGGCGGCTATATCGGGCTGGAACTGGGCACTGCCTTCGCCAAGCTCGGTGCCAAGGTCACCGTCGTCGAGGCGCAGGGCAAGATCCTGCCGCTCTACGATGCCGAACTGACCGGCCCCATCTCCAAGCGCCTGACCGCGCTCGGCGTCGAGGTGCTGCTAGGCGCCAAGGCGCTCGGGCCCACGCCCAAGGGCGACGGCCTGCGCATCGAGACGGCCGATGGCAAGGAGCGCAGCCTGCCGGCCGACAAGATCCTAGTCACGGTCGGCCGCAAGCCGGTCACGGATGGTCTCGGTCTCGAAAACCTCGTGCTCGACATGGATGGCCGTTTCATCCGCATCGGCGAACGCTGCGAGACGGCGATGCGCGGCATCTATGCCATCGGCGACGTCACCGGCGAGCCAATGCTGGCGCACCGCGCCATGGCGCAGGGCGAGATGGTGGCGGAGATCGTCGCCGGCTTGCCGCGCGCCTGGGACAAGCGCGGCATCGCGGCGATCTGCTTTACCGATCCCGAGATCGTCTCGGTCGGCCTCTCGCCGGACGAGGCCAAGCGTGCCGGCCATGAACTCAAGATCGGCCAGTTCCCCTTCGCCGCCAATGGCCGGGCAATGACCCGCCATGCCGAGGCTGGCTTCGTGCGCGTCGTCGCGCAGGCGGGCAGCGAACTCGTGCTTGGCATCCAGGCGGTTGGACAGGGCGTCTCGGAATTGTCGGCGGCCTTCGGGCTCGCCATCGAGATGGGCGCGACGCTTCAGGACATCGCCGGTACGATCCACGCCCATCCGACGCTGGGCGAAGCCTTCCCCGAGGCCGCGATGAAGGCGCTGGGCCACGCGCTGCATATTTGAGCAAAACGCCGTCATGCTCGGGCTTGACCCGAGCATCTCCTGCCGAAGGAGACTCCTGCGCCTCGCTTTCCAGAGATTCTCGGGTCAAGCCCGAGAATGACGCGTGTTCGCGACGGTCGAGCGGGTGCCCCGCGACCGATCCGCGCAGGCAGCCGGCTATGATGCATACAATCTTGACATTGTCTGCATCGAGCGCGATCTGAAGGGCGACGCCGAACGAACGGCGCCGTCCTGAGGAGACATTCCATGTCCGGCGAGCACTGGCCGCCACTTTCTCCGCTCAAGACCGGCCTGCGCGGCCGCTGCCCGCGCTGCGGGCAGGGCAAGATGTTCGAGGGTTTCCTGAAGCTGAAGCCGAAATGCGAGAATTGCGGCCTGGATTATGCCTTCGCCGATCCGGCGGATGGACCGGCCTTCTTCGTGATGATGTTCCTCTGCATCCCGGCGGTGGCTTTCCCGCTCTGGCTGGAACTGGCCTACAACCCGCCGACCTGGGTCCATCTGGTCACGACGCTGCCGCTGATCCTGCTGACCTGCATTCCGCCCTTGCAGCCGCTCAAGGGCTGGCTGGTCGCCTCGCAATATTTCCACAAGGCGGAGGAAGGCCGGCTCGCCCGCCCGGTGCCGCAGGAGAAGCCGCTCGCTTCGAACTGAGGCGGTGCGCTCAGCGCTCCGCCCGGATCAGCCCGGCGAGCAGGCCAAGAGCTTCCGCCAATCGCGCCCGCTCCGGGATCGCGCCGAGCGCGATCCTGATGGCGTCAGGTGCCGCATCGTCCGTGCTGAAAGCGTCCGCTGCCATCACGCCGAGTCCGGCCTCGCGGGCGCGTTCGATCAATCGGTCGCGCTCCCAATGTGCGGGCAGGGGCTGCCAGACATGCAGGGCATGCGGATGGGCCTGCATCGTCGCCGGCAGAATCTCCCGCGCCAGCAATTGCCGTTCGGCCGCCTCGCGCCGCACGCCGTCCAACAGGTCTTTCGCGGCTCCGATCCTGATCCAATGCGCGGCAAGCGCCGTCATCAGAGGCGCAGGCATGAGCGCGGTTGCCCGCAACGCAGCGAGGAACGGAGCGCCGTCGGCTCCTTCCGGCGTCACCACGAAAGCCGTGCGCAGGCCGGGGGTCAGCACCTTCGACAAGGTCGCGACATGCCATGTCCGCTCCGGCGCCAGGGCCGCGAGAGGGGCGGGCGCATCGCCTGCGAGCAGGCTATAGGGATCGTCCTCGATCAGGATGAGATCGCGGTACCGGGCGACGGCAACGAGATCCTGCCGGCGCCGTTCCGGAATGGTGATGCAGGTCGGGTTCTGCAATGTCGGCGTCAGGGCGAACAGCCTCGCACCATGGCGGCTCGCGGCTTCGTCGAGCGCGTCCGGCATAGGGCCATCGGCATCGCTCGTTACCGGCGCGATCGTCAGTCCGCGCTGCCGCGCCGCACCGATCAGGCCGGGATAGGTCAGCGGCTCCATCAGGATCGTGTCGCCGGGCCGTGCCAGCAGCGAGAGCAGGGCGGTGAGCCCGTTCTGAGCGCCCGGCACCACGGCAATCCGTTGCGGCGGAACCGCACCCGTCAGCGGTGCGAGCCAGGCCGCGCCGGCAGCGCGCTCGGCGAGCGAGCCGGCCCCGCCATGATAGTTCATCAACTGGTCGGCATCGCTACGCGCCAGGATTTCGGCGATGCCGCGCTGCATCAACTCGCCCAGCCGCAGGCCCTTCGGCGCTGGCGGAATGGTCATGCTGAGATCGAGCGGCGGCCCTTCCTGCTCCTGCCGCGCCGAGATGAAGGAGCCGCGCCCCGTCACCGCATCGATCAAGCCGCGCTCGCGGGCCTCGCCGAAGGCGCGCGTCACCGTGGTGAGATCGACCGCGAGGTGCTCGGCCAGTCGCCGTTGCGGGGGCAGGCGATCACCCGGCCGCAGCAGCCCGGACGCGACGGCCTGTTCGAGTTGCGCGACGATCTGCAGGTAGCGCGGTCCCGCCGCCGGATCGAGCCGGCCGGTCCAGTGGAGCGCGCCGTTGTCGACCATCGCCAAGCTGGTTTCCATACATTCGTTGGATTGTAGGTATCGCATAGCGCGGCCTGCGCGTTCGCGCCAGAGGCATGCCATCGCCGCCGGCCGCTTTCACGGAGATGCCGGTGGTGGCGAGCTTCCTCTCCTGTCATAGAGCGATTTCAGCCGGGACCGGAGACAGGGCATGGCACGCCTGCGCCTCGATGCGCTCGACCGCAAGATCATCGCGGAGTTGCAGATCAATTCACGCCTCTCGGTGCAGGATCTGGCCGAGCGGGTCGGCCTCTCTGCCTCGCCCTGCGCGCGCCGCATCCGCATCCTGGAAGAGGCCGGCGTCATCACCGGCTATGCCGCGATCATCGACCAGACCAAGGTCGGCCTGCCGATCAGCGTCTTTGTCTCGATCAAGCTGGAGCGCCAGCGCGAGGACGAGCTCGACCGGTTCTCGCAGGCCGTGGCGCGCTGGCCCGAGGTCGTCGATTGCTACCTGATGACCGGCCAGCGCGACTACCTGCTGCGCATCGTCGTGCGCGACCTGCCGGCCTATGAGCGCTTCCTCAAGGACAAGCTCACCCGCCTCGACGGCGTCGCCTCGATCGAGTCGAGCTTTGCGCTGGGGCAGGTGAAGCGCTCCAGCGCGCTCCCGATCGCGGCGGTGCCGGAGGAGGATTAAGTCGACTGGTCGGCCGATACAGCCGCCATTCTCGGGCGCCGCATAGCGGCGACCCGAGAATCTCAGGACGAGAGGGCGCTGGTTTCCGAGATGCTCGGGTCAAGCCCGAGCATGACGGCGGAGCGGGCGCTTATCGTTCCGCCGAAGCCGCCCAGATATTGATGCCGCCATCGACGGCGTGCCTGTCGATCGCTGCCAGTTCCTCAGCCGAAAACTCCGGGTTCTTCAACGCCGCGACGCAATCCGTCACCTGCTCCGGCCGGCTCGCGCCGATCAGGGCGGAGGTCACGCGCCCGCCGCGCAGCACCCAGGCGATCGCCATCTGGGCAAGGCTCTGGCCGCGCGCTGCCGCGATCTCGTTCAGCGCCGCGATGCTCCTGAGATTGTCATCGCTCAGGAAGCCCTCGCGGAAGGAGGGCGCCTTCTTGTCGGCGCGGCTGCCGACTGGGACGCCCTTCAGGTACTTGTCGGTCAGCATGCCCTGCGCCAGCGGCGAGAACACGATCGAGCCGATGTCCTCGGCGTCGAGCGTGTCGAGCAGGCCGTCCTGCTCGATCCAGCGGTTGAGCATCGAATAGCTCGGCTGGTGGATCAGGCAGGGTGTGCCGAGCCGGCGCAGGATCGCGACCGCCTCCTGCGTGCGCTTCGCATTGTAGGAGGAGAGGCCGACATAAAGCGCCTTGCCCTGGCGCACGATGGCGTCGAGCGCGCCCATCGTCTCTTCCAGCGGCGTGTTCGGATCGAAGCGGTGCGAATAGAAGATATCGACATAGTCGAGTTTCATCCGCTTCAGGCTCTGGTCGAGGCTGGAGATCAGGTATTTGCGGCTGCCCCACTCGCCATAGGGGCCGGGCCACATCCGGTAGCCGGCCTTGGTCGAGATCACGAGCTCGTCGCGATAATCAGCGAAGTCCTGCTGGAGGATTTCGCCGAAGGCAGTCTCGGCCGAGCCGGGCGGGGGGCCGTAATTATTGGCGAGGTCGAAATGGGTGATGCCGAGATCGAAGGCGGTGCGGCAGATCTCGCGCATGTTGGCGTGGCTGCCGGTCTCGCCGAAATTCTGCCAGAGGCCGAGCGAGAGCGCCGGCAATTGCAATCCACTGCGGCCGCAGCGGTTATAGCGCATCGCGTCATAGCGGTTCGGATTGACCATGGTCCTGAGCCTCTCAATCGATTGAAACGAGCTTAAAATGAAGGCCCGGTGGCTTTTTGGTCCACCGGGCCTCGTCGTCGTCAGATCGCTATCCGATCAGGCCGCGGCGTAGCCGACCGTGCCCTTGATCTCCAGGAACTCCTCGAGGCCGAAATCGGCGTATTCGCGGCCGTTGCCGGACTGCTTGTAGCCGCCGAAGGGCGCGCCGGCGTCCCAGGCCGGATAGTTGATGTAGACATTGCCCGAGCGCATCTGCGCGGCGATGCCGCGAGCGCGCTCCTGCGAGCCGGACTGGACATAGGACGCCAGGCCGTAAGGCGTGTCGTTGGCGCGCTCCACCACCTCATCGTCGCTCTTGTAGGGCAGGATCGACAGCACGGGGCCGAAGATCTCCTCGCGGGCGATGGTCATGTCGTCGGTGACGCCGCCGAACACGGTCGGGCGGACATAGTAGCCGCGGTTGAGGCCTTCCGGACGGCCGGTGCCGCCGGTGACCAGCGTCGCACCTTCCTTGATGCCGGCCTCGATCAGGCGCTGGATCTTCTCGTACTGGACCTCGCTGACGACCGGGCCGAGGAAGACGCCATCCGCCGAGGGGGCACCGACCTTGAGCGGCTCGGCCACCTGCTTGGCGATGGCGAGGGCTTCCTCATGCAGCTTCTCCGGCACGAACATCCGGGTCGGCGCGTTGCAGGACTGGCCCGAGTTGCGCATCACGCTCTCGACGCCGAGCTTCACCGACTTCTTCAGGTCGGCATCATCAAGGATGATGTTGGCCGACTTGCCGCCGAGCTCCTGATGGACGCGCTTGACCGTGTCCGCCGCCGCCTTGGCGACGAGGATGCCGGCGCGCGTCGAGCCGGTGAAGGAGACCATGTCGACGCCGGGATGGCGCGAGATGGCTTCACCGACCGTCGGGCCATCGCCGTTGACGAGGTTGAACACACCCTTCGGCACGCCGGCCTCCTCCATCGCCTCGGCGAAGATGATGGCGTTGAGCGGGGCGATCTCGGAGGGCTTCAGCACCATCGTGCAGCCGGCGGCTAGCGCGGGCGCGACCTTGCACATGATCTGGTTGAGCGGCCAGTTCCACGGCGTGATCATGCCGACGACGCCGATCGGCTCCTTGGCGATCAGGGTCGTGCCGCGCAGCTCCTCGAACTCGAAGTTTTCGAGCGTCTCGATCATCTTGGCGAGATGGGCGGTGCCCATCGCGGCCTGCGCGCGGTGCGCCAGCTCCTTCGGCGCGCCCATCTCGCGCGACAGGATGTCGGCGATATCGTCGTAGCGCTTCTTGTAGGCCTCGGCGAGGCGGCGCATCAGGGCGAGGCGCTCGGCCTTGGAGGTCTTGGCGAAGGCCGGGAAGGCGGCGCGGGCTGCAGCGACGGCCTTGTCGACATCGGCCTGCTCGCCGAGCGCGATCGTGGCGAAGACCTCTTCGTTCGACGGGTCGATCACGCCGAGCGTGCGGCTGCCCGACGGCTTCACCCACTGGCCGTCGATATAGAATTCGAGCTCATGTGCCATGGTCTGGTTTCCTGCCTCATCTTGGCTCGTGGCACGGACAACCTGCCGGAAGCGGCCGGATATCGATGCCCCGAGCGGGAACTGTGGGTGTCCGACGCGAACGGGCGGCCTTGCGCGATCATGCATCGCCGGCCGCCACCAACGCTGTATCTGACGGGGCACAACGTTAGGGGGCGGATGCGCGCCTGTCACGGGGCGCCACGCCGCGTTTGCGGATGGCCGCCATGCAGCGGCGCTTCTTGCGGGGGCTAGAGCCGCGCCTTGACGCTACGCGGCGTCGCCAGCAGCAGGCTGGTCTCGCTGTTGGTGACGCCGGGGATCATGCGGATGCGCCGGAGCACCTGATCGAAAGCGATCAGGTCGGAGGTACCAAGCTCGACGACAAGGTCCCAGTTGCCGTTGGTGGTGTGGATGCTGGAGACCTCGGTGAAGCCCGAGAGCGCATCGATCACCGAATCCGCTGCCTGACCGGCGATCTCGATCATCGTGATGCCGCGCACCGGCAGGTCGATCGCGTCCGAGCGCAGGATCACGGTGAAGCCGATGATCTCGCCGGATTGCTCCAGCTTCTCCAGCCGCGCCCGCACCGTCGCCCGCGTCAGGCCGAGATCGGCGGCGAGGTCCGAGATGCTGCGGCGCCCGTCATGACGCAGCAGGGTGATGAGCTTGCGGTCGAGATCGTCCATCGTCCGAAATGGATAGATGACTTTACCATATCGATCAATCTTGGCGCCGATCTGGTCGTTTTGGCTTCTTCCGCCTGCCGCCAAAAACAGGGACAATGGCTCCTTCAACGAGAACAGTGCGGGGACCCATGATTCACCAGCTCAACGTCGTGCCTTTCGTCAGCGTCGACCACATGATGAAGCTGGTCCATGCGATCGGTATCGAGCGGATGCTGTCCGAGATCGCCGCCTATATCGAGGACGATTTCCGGCGCTGGGAAATCTTCGACAAGACGCCGCGCATCGCCTCGCACAGCCTCGAAGGCGTGATCGAATTGATGCCGACCAGCGACGGCAAGCTCTACGGCTTCAAATACGTCAACGGCCATCCCAAGAACATGAAGGCGGGCCTCCAGACGGTCACGGCCTTCGGCCTGCTCTCGGATGTCGCGACCGGCTATCCCGTCCTGCTCTCCGAGATGACCATCCTGACCGCGCTGCGCACGGCAGCGATGTCGGCGGTGGCGGCGAAGCACCTTGCACCCAAGAACGCTTCGACCATGGCGATCATCGGCAATGGCGCCCAGTCCGAATTCCAGGCCTTTGCCTTCCGCGCGATCCTCGGCATCGAGAACCTGCGGCTCTATGACGTCGATCCGGCCGCGACCGAGAAATGCGCCCGCAACCTCGCCCGCCACGGCTTCAAGATCACCCGCTGCGCCACCGCGATGGAGGCGGTCGAGGGCGCCGAGATCGTCACCACCGTCACGGCCGACAAGCAGTATGCGACGATCCTGACCGACAACATGGTCGGCGCTGGAATCCATATCAACGCGGTCGGCGGCGACTGCCCCGGCAAGACCGAGATCCACCGCGACGTGCTGCTGCGCTCGTCGATCTTCGTCGAGTATCCGCCGCAGACCCGCATCGAGGGCGATATCCAGCAGCTCGATGCCGACCATCCGGTCGAGGAGCTCTGGAAGGTCATCACCGGGGCGGCTCAAGGCCGGACCGACGCCCGCCAGATCACGATGTTCGACTCGGTCGGCTTCGCGATCGAGGACTTTTCGGCGCTGCGCTATGTCTACGAGCGCATCCGCGAGGCCGGCACCTATGTCGATCTCGACCTGATCGCCGATCCCGACGATTCCCGCGATCTCTTCGGCATGCTGATGCGCGCCGCGCCGGGCGCCGCCGCGGCGGCCTGAGCGTCAGCCAGCCTGACTGAGCGCGAGGAACGCTGCCGCCGCCTTGGCGAGGTAGCGTTCCTTGTGCCGAAGCGCGAGGAAGCGGCGCCTCGGCAGCGGCAGCGCCACGGTGGCGAGCCGCCCGGCGGCGATCGCATTGGCGGCGACGAGCCGCGAGATCGCGGTCGCGCCCGCGCCGGCCGCAACGGCTGCGCAGATGGCTTCATTGGACGGGAGTTCCAGCGCAATGGCGAGATCGGTCGTCGCGAGGCCGAGCCCCGGCAACGCCGCCTCGAACATCGCCCGCGTCCCCGAGCCCGGTTCGCGCAGAACCCAGGCGCCTTGCGACAGCTCCGCGGAGGAGGGCGTCGCTTTCAACCAGGAATGGCCGGGAGGCACGACGATGACGAGTTCGTCCTCGGCGACCTCAGTCATCGCCAGTGCCGGGTCGTCGATCTCGCCCTCGATGAAGCCGAGATCGGCCGCGCCGTCATGGATCGCGGCGCTGACCGTCTCGGTATTGCCGATCGCGAGCGAGACGGCGATGCCGGGATGCTCGCGGCGGAAGCGCTGGATCAGCGGCGGCAGCCAGTAATTCGCCACGGTCTGGCTTGCCATCAGCGCAAGCGAGCCGCGCGCCAGCCCCGAGAGATCGGACAGCACCGCCTCCGCTGCTGTCGCCCGCGCCAGCACGGCGCGCGCCTCGATCAGAAAGAGGCGACCGGCCTCGGTCAGGACGATACGCCGGCCGATCCGGTCGAACAGCTTGGTCGCATAGCGCGCTTCCAGCGTCGCGATCGCGGAACTCACCGCCGATTGGGTGAGGTTGAGGGCGCGGGACCCTTGCGTCAGGTGTTCCCGTTCCGCGACGGCGACGAAGATGCGGAGCTGTTCGAGCGTCATGCGCCCGAGCTTACGCGGCGAGCTTCACCAGCAGAAGGCTGAAGCAGGCGATGAACAGGAAGGCGGCGAGCCCGAGCAGCAGCGGGCGCAGGCCCTTGGCCTTGAGCTTGCGGAGATCGGTCTCCAGCCCCATCGCGGCCAGCGCTATCGAGAGCAGGAAGGTGGTCACCGTGACGATGCCGGCCTTGGCATCGGCGGGAATGCTGACGAGGCTGTTGAGCCCCACCATCGCGATGAAGCCGAGCACGAACCAGGGCATCGGCGCCTTGGCCTGAGTACCGGCATCGCCCTTGCCGCGGGCGAGCCGCGCCGCCATCAGCCCGAGCGTGATCACGACCGGTGCCAGCATCATCACCCGCGACAGCTTGGCGACCGTGCCGAACTCGCCGGCCTGCTGCCCGCCCTGGAAGGCAGCGGCGACGACCTGCGCGATCTCATGGATCGAGGCGCCCGTCCACAGGCCATAGGCATGGGCATCGAGATGCAGCAGCCCCGGCAACAGCGGATAGGCGAACATCGCGATCGAGCCGAAGACGGTGACGCAAGCCACCGCATAGGCGACATCCTCGTCGGGCGCCTGCGTCACGGTATTGGTCGCGATCACCGCCGAGGCGCCGCAGATCGAAGTGCCCGCCGCGATCAACTCAGCCAGCTTGCGCTCGACGCCGATCCGCCGGCCGAGCCAGGTGGTGAAGAGGAAGGTCGAGACCAGCGTCAGCGCGATCACGGCGATGCCGCTGAAGCCCACCGCCATCACCTGCGCCACGGTGAGCTGGAGCCCGAGCAGGATGATGGCGAAGCGCAGCACCTTGCGCATGGCGAAGGCGACACCCGCCTTTGCGCGCGCCGGCGTGCCGACGAGGTTGTGGAAACCGATGCCGATCAGGATGGCCAGGATCATCGGGCTGAAGGCGCCGAGCCCCGGCACCTGCCGCAAGGCGAAACCGGCCGCCGCGATCGTGCCGGCAAGCAGCAGGCCGGGGCCGATGGGGAACCATGACGCACCAGATGCCGCAGGGGCAGGCTGCGCGAGGTTCTGCGGGGCGTAAGAGGACATTGACCAGCTCTCCGATGCTGGTCAGGAAATATTCTTCTCCGTCCGATCGATCCAATGCATAATATCAAACGTATCATTCGATCTGAACGAATGATTTCGCGCCGTCATTATCGGGCGAAGCGTAGCGCAGACCCGAGAATCTCACGACGAGAAAGCGCCAGAGCCCCGTCTGGAAGGAGATGCTCGGGTCAAGCCCGAGCATGACGGCGGCATGGCTTCGCGATCAGCCCGGCATCTCCGCCAGGAACGAGAGATAGGCCGGGTTGTCGCTCTCGCTCCAATAGGGGTAGCCGAGGGCATCGAGACGCTTGGCGAGCTGGCTGCGCTGGGCCGGCGGAATTTGGATGCCGGCGAGGATGCGTCCGTAATCGGCGCCGTGGTTGCGGTAGTGGAACAGCGAGATGTTCCAGTCGGCCGAGAGGCTGTTGAGGAACTTCAGCAGCGCGCCCGGCCGCTCCGGAAACTGGAATCGGAAGATCAGTTCGTCGCCGAGCCCCGGCGCCTTGCCGCCGACCATGTAGCGGATATGCAGCTTGGCGAGTTCGTTATCGCTCATGTCGAGCACGGGATAGCCGTGCTCGGACAGCATCGCGATGATCTGGCGCTTCTCGGCATCGCCCTCGGACAACTGCACGCCGACGAAGATGCGCGCGGCCTTCGGATCGGAATAGCGGTAGTTGAACTCGGTGATGGCGCGCCGGCCGAGCAGTTCGATGAAGGCGCGATAGGCGCCGGGCCTCTCGGGGATGGTCACGGCCAGCAGCGCCTCGCGATGCTCGCCGATCTCGGCCCGCTCGGCGATATGGCGCAACCGGTCGAAATTCATGTTGGCGCCGCTATTGATCGCGATCAGCGCGCCGGTACGTTTAGGCTCACGCTCAGCATAGGTCTTCAGGCCGGCGAGGCTGACGGCGCCGGAGGGCTCGGCGATGGCGCGGGTATCCTCGAAGATATCCTTCACCGCCGCGCAGATCTCGTCGGTCGAGACGGTGACGACCTCGTCGAGCAGCTCTCGGCAGAGCCTGAATGTCTCCTCGCCGGCCTGCCGCACGGCGACGCCGTCGGCGAAGAGGCCGACCTGATCGAGCACGATCCGCTCGCCTGCTGCGATCGCGCCGGCCATGGAGGCGGCGTCTTCCGGCTCGACGCCGATCACCTTGATCTCCGGCCGCAGGAATTTTGCGTAGACCGCGACGCCGGCCGCGAGCCCGCCGCCGCCGATCGGCACGAAGATCGCCTCGATCGGTTCGGAATGCTGACGCAGGATTTCCATGCCGACCGTGCCCTGGCCTGCGATGACGTCTGGATCGTCATAGGGATGGACGAAGGTCAGGCCCTTTTCGGCTTCGAGCTTGCGGGCATGGCCATAAGCCTCGTCGAAATTCTCGCCATGCAGGACGACGCGCCCGCCGAGGCTGCGCACCGCCTGCACCTTGATGTCCGGCGTGGTGCGCGGCATCACGATGGTCGCCTTGATGCCGAGCTTCTTCGCCGCCAGCGCCACGCCCTGCGCATGGTTGCCGGCGGAGGCGCAGATCACGCCGCGCTCGGCCTCGACTGTCGAGAGGCCGGCGATCTTGTTGTAGGCGCCGCGCAGCTTGAACGAGAAGACGGGCTGCAGATCTTCGCGCTTAAGGAGCGCGCTGCCGCCGAGCCGGGCGGAGAGCCGCGGCAGCGGGTCGAGCGGGCTTTCGATCGCGACGTCATAGACGCGCGCCCCGATGATCTTGCGGATGTAGTCTTGCATGGCAGGCCCGTCCTTCGGACGCGGCGATAGTCCGATGTGCGGTTATGTCAATCGAGATCGTTGCGTGCGGCGAGGGACGGGTGGTGCCGGCCATGCGCTTGGCGGGATTGCCAAGCCTATGGCCGGCGCGCCAAAGCGTTGGGAGAAACAAGGCGTCGCGCAACGATGGCGTCGCAGAGGTGGAGACGAGCATGAGCTGGGGCGTTCGCGATTTCATGGTGCCGGGCCGGCCGGTTGCGGTCGGTGATCGCGGCATGGCGGCGACTTCGCATCCGGCCTCGACGCTGGCGGCGGTCGAAATCCTGCGCAACGGCGGCAACGCCATCGATGCTGCCATCGCGGCTGTGGCCGTCCAGGCCGTGGTCGACCCGCACATGACCGGCATCGGTGGCGATTGCTTCGCGATCTATGCGCCGGCCAATGGCAAGATGGTCGCGATCAACGGCTCGGGCCGTTCGGCCGCCAAGGCCGAGCTCGGCTGGTTCCTCGGCCAGGGCATGACCTCGATCGCAGCGGATTCGCCCCATGCCGTCACGGTGCCCGGCGCCATCGACGCCTGGTGCCGCCTCGTTGCTGACCATGGCAGCAAGAGCCTCGACGAGATCTTCGCAGCCGCGATCCGCGCTGCGGAAGAAGGCTTCGTGGTGACGCCGCGCGTCGCGCTCGACTGGGCCAAGGCTCGCGGCCGCATCGAGAAGCACGGCCTCGGCAATGCCGTGTACCTGCCGGGCGGCAATCCTCCGGCGGTCGGCGACAAGATGGTCCACCCCGCGCTCGGCAACATGCTGCGCCGCATCGCCCGCGAGGGCCGCTCGGCCTTCTACGAGGGCGAGCTTGCGCAGGACATGGTCTCGGTACTGAACGCGGCCGGCAGCCTGATCAGCCTTGAGGATTTCGCCGCCTCGAAGCCGGATTATGTCGATCCGATCGGTGCCGATTATCGCGGCCACCGCCTCTGGGAATGCCCGCCGAACGGCCAGGGCATCGCGGCGCTGCTGATCGCGCGCATCCTCGAAGGCCTCGACATGAAGGACGAGAAGCTCAGCGAGGCCGATCGCATCCATCTCCTCGCCGAAGCCAGCAAGGCCGCCTATCGCCAGCGCGACGCGCTGGTCGCCGACCCGGCTGTCAGCCCCTTCGACACGGACGCCTTCCTCTCCGACCAGTTCGTCGGCCGCATCCGTGGGGAGATCAGCCTGGAGAAGGCGGCGGCGCCGGAAACTTTCGACATGCCGCTGCACAAGGACACGATCTATCTCTGCGTCGTCGACGGCGCCGGCAACATGGTGTCCTTCATCAATTCGCTGTTCTCCGCCTTCGGCAGTGGCATCTATGCGGCGAAGGCCGGCGTCATGCTGCAGAACCGCGGCTCGGGCTTCCGCCTGATCGAGGGGCACCCGAACGCCATCGCCCCGCGCAAGCGCCCGTTCCACACGATCATTCCGGGCATGCTCGCCAAGGACGGCAAGCCGATCATGCCGTTCGGTGTGATGGGCGGCCAGTACCAGTCGACCGGCCATGCCCATTTCCTCTCCGGCATCCTCGACCGCGGCTTCGATCCGCAGCAGGCCTCGGATGCGCCGCGCAGCTTCGCCTATGACGGCAAGCTCTCGCTGGAGACGACGATTCCCGCGAGCATCGCCGCCGATCTGAAGGCGCGCGGCCATGACGTGGTCTGGGCCGAGGAGCCGCTCGGCGGCTGCCAGGCGATCTGGGTCGATCACAAGCGCGGCGTGATGTTCGGCGCTTCCGACCACCGCAAGGACGGCTTCGCGCTGGCGGTGTGACGCTGTTGGATTAGCTCGGAACCACGGTGTCATCCCGGACGGAGCGCAGCGGAGCTCCGGGATCCATCGTAGAGCGCAGCGCCGTTCGATGGATCCCGGGACAAGCCCGGGATGACGGCGTGTTTTTGCGGACCGCGGACGAGGCAAACGACGTCGCGCACACGCGGCTTTAACGCCCCTCCGCTATCGCTCGTCGCCAGCGAGGGAGGGGCGCGTGGCGCAGGACAGGCCATTCGGCTGGGGGATCATGGGCACCGGCACGATTGCCGGGCTCTTCGCCGCCGATCTCGGCTTGCTGCCGCAGGCGCGCATCGCCGCCGTGCACTCGCGCTCGCTCGATAAGGCGCAAGGCTTCGCCGCGCGCTTCGGCGAGGCGAAAGCCTATGACGACGAGGCTGCCTTCCTCGCCGATCCCGCGATCGAGGCGGTCTATATCGCGACGCCCAACCATCTCCATGCCGCGCAGGCGCTGAAGGCCATAGCGGCCGGCAAGCCGGTCCTGATCGAGAAGCCGATCGCGCTGGCCAGCGCCGATGTGGAAGCGATCGCGCAAGCGGCCGGCGCGCGCGGCATCTTCGCGATGGAGGCGTTGTGGAGCCGCTTCCTGCCGGCTGTCCGCCGGGCGCGCGATGAGGTTGCGGCTGGCCGCATCGGCAAGGTCCGGCGCATCCGCGCCGATCTCTCCTATCTCCATCCCGAAGAGGCCGGCAGCCGCTTCTTCGATCCGGCTCTCGGTGGCGGTGCCGCCTTCGATCTCGGCGTCTATCCGCTGTCGCTGGCCCTGCAGCTGCTGGGCGAGCCGCAGGCCGTGAGCGGGAGCTGGCTTGCCGCCGGAACCGGCGTCGACCGGCGCAGCTCCTTCCGGTTGGATTATCCCGCGGCTTTGGCCGAGCTCTCCTGCGGCTTCGATCGGACCGGAACGAACCGGCTGCTCGTCGCAGGTGAGAGCGGCGGATTGATCTTCGAGGCGCCGTTCCTGAAGGCCCAGCGGTTGAGCTGGTATGCCGATGCCGGCCGCGCGCTTGCAGCTTACGAACGCCGAGCGGGCAGCATGGCGCGCCTGCTCGACCGCCTGCCTAAGTCCGGCCGGGTCAGCGAAAACTTCGCCTTTGCCGGCAACGGCCTTCAGTTCCAGGCCGAGGCGGCGATGGCGGCGATTCGTGCGGGGAAGAGCGCCTGCGCGGAGATGCCGCTCGGCGACAGCGCGGCCGTGCTGCGGATCATCAAAATGGTTCGGGCACACCCGGCGGCAGCGCCCTGATCGACTTGTTCAGTGGCGCGTGCCGCAGGTGAAGGCGCCGCAGCGGA
Source organism: Allobosea sp. FW305-C-101 (assembly GCF_058783685.1). Lineage (NCBI taxonomy): Bacteria > Pseudomonadati > Pseudomonadota > Alphaproteobacteria > Hyphomicrobiales > Alloboseaceae > Allobosea > Allobosea sp. FW305-C-101. The sequence goes on from NZ_JBYSYT010000006.1 coordinate 201,147, forward strand.
CCTTGTCGGCCAGCGTCTCTGCGAAGGTCGCGGTGGCGTCCTCGCCATAGGTCTCGACCAGCGTCCGCAGGGCCGCGAACAGCGCGGCATGGGCCATGGCGTCGGGATCGAGCCCGTCCTGCTGCGCCTCGTTGAAGGCGTCCTCGACATAGCCATAGGCCACGCGGCGGACGTCGCCGTGGTCCTCGGCAAGATTCGGGTCGAGCATCGTGTCGTCTGGCTGGATCGGCATCGAAACGGGACTCTGAGCCTTCTGTCTGACGCGAATCGCGGCGGATATGCCCCGGATCGCGACGGTTGGGCGATGCTCAAGACATAAGCCGTGCCAGAGCGGCACGCTACCACGGCGTTTAAGAAAGGTTAACGCGACCGGGAAAATCCGGTGGAAGAAGCCTTACGGCAACAGCTGTTGCCTAGCCGCCATAGCGCCCGGCGAGCGCCCGCGACAGCACCTCGCCCTCGGCCGCCAGCCGGGACGAAGCCTCCTGGCTGGCCTCGGTACAGGAGCGATGCGTCAGGGAATAGGCCTTGAAGCCGCGATTGAAGGCTGCGGTTAACCGGTCGCGGCGCTGCGGCGTCCGGCCCTCGGCTTCGATCAGCGCGGTCATCCGCGTCCGCCAGTCCTGCGCCTCGCGTCCGCCGCAGAGCGTCCTGAGATAGGCGAGCGATCCCATGATCTCGGACAATTGCAGGAGCTGGGGCTCATAGGGCGGGGCGGCTGGTTCAGCCGGCGGTTGCTCGGCGGGCTTGGTCGCGGGGGGCTTCGCGGCAGGTTGCGGGGGCCGCTGCTGTGCTTCCACCGCGATCGGCAGCAGGAGCAGGGCGGCCAGAAGCGCCTGATGGCGAGGCCCGATTCTCATGATGCCGAGGCGCCGGTCGTGAAGAGCTGATGGGCCCGGCGCAGGACGTCACCGAGCTCGCGCGTCGTCGCGAGCCCGCCGAGCTTCAGCGGATCGGCCCACATCACCGCGCCGGCCTCAGGCCCCGTGTGCGGTTCGCCGGAGAGCCATTCGCCGATGAAGGATGCGACGACGAAATGATGCGTCACGGCGCCCTTGGCGTCGCGGCCGAAGATCTCGACATGGCGGTTGAAGCCGAGGATGCGGGCGGCGACGCCGACCTCCTCCTCCAGCTCGCGCAAGGCTGCTTCCTCAAGCGTCTCACCGGCTTCGACCTTGCCGCCCGGCAGTGACCAGAGCTGGTCGGCCGGCGGCTTCGTCCGGGTCGCCAGCAGAACCTTGCCGTCGCGGAAGACGGCGACGGAGGCTGCCAGCACCGGTCGCGCCGCGGCCCGCCCTGGTGCGGGGAAGCGGATGACCTGGCCGCCGTCTTCGCTCATGCCAGCGGCTCACGCATCAAACGTGCTGCCCGCCATTGATGTGCAGCTCCGAGCCGGTGACGTAGCTCGAGGCGTCCGTGCACAGGAAATAGATCGCCTTGGCGACCTCGTCGGGCTTGCCGAGGCGCTGCATCGGCAGGGTCGCGACGATCTTCTCGGTGCCGGGTGACAGGATCGAGGTGTCGATCTCGCCGGGCGAGATCGCATTGACGCGCACGCCGAACGGGCCGAAATCGGCGGCCATCTCACGGGTCAGGCTGGCGAGCGCCGCCTTCGAGGTCGCATAGGCCGCCCCGGCGAAGGGGTGGACGCGCGAGCCCGCGATCGAGGAGACGTTGACGATCGCGCCCTTGGCGACCGTCAGCTCGTCGAGCAGGCCGCGCGCCAGCATGATCGGCGCGAAGAAATTGACTTGGAAGACCTTGTGCCAGTCGTTGAAGGAGGTCGTGGCGGCGCCGAGCCGCTCGCCCTTCGGCCCCTTTGGCGAGATGCCGGCATTGTTGACCAGCGCGTTGAGCTTGCCGCCCTCGACGGCCAGCCGCTTCTTGATCTCGGCGATGCCCCGCATCGTGTCCTCGGGGTCGCCGAGATCGATCTGGATATGATCGTCGGCGCCGGACGGCCACGGGCATTTGTCGGAAAAGGCCTGACGCGAGCAGGACAGGATGCGCCAGCCCGCCATGGCGAACTGCATCACCGTGGCGTGGCCGATGCCGCGGCTCGCCCCGGTCAGCAGCATGACCGGGCGCTTGCCCGGTTCGGTCTTCGGAAAATCGAACGTGGGCATCGCCATGTGGCTGAGATCCTCAGGGGTAGAAGCGCGTCTTCGTCCAGGGCGCGTCGGTCGCGTCGCGGCGGAAGATGATGCGGTCATGCAGACGGAAGGCGCCGTCGCGCCAGAACTCGATATAGGTCGGGGTGATGCGAAACCCGCGCCAGTAGGGCGGACGCGGAATCTCGCCGATGCCGAATTTCAGTGTGTAGCTCGCCACCGCCTTCTCCAGCGCGAAACGGCTCTCCAGCGGTCGCGACTGCTGCGAGGCCCAGGCACCGATGCGGCTGTCGCGTGGGCGGGACTGGTAATAGGCGTCCGATTCGGCGTCGGTGACGAGCGCGACATGGCCGCGGATACGGATCTGCCGCCGCAGGCTCTTCCAGTGGAACAGCGCGGCGGCCTTTGGCTGGCCGAGCAACTCCTGCCCCTTCTGGCTTTCGGTATTGGTGTAGAACACGAAACCATCAGGCCCATGGCCCTTGAGCAGCACCATGCGGCTGTTCGGCATGCCCTCGGCATCGACGGTCGAGAGCGCCATGCCGGTCGGGTCGTTCGGCTCGGACTTCGTGGCCTCGTCCAACCACTTATGGAACAAGGCGAAAGGCTCGTTTTCCTCGGTGAAGTCACCGCTCGTTAACGGTTGCACGTTCTAATCCTCGGGTAGTTGAAGTGGGCGTCGGGCGAGCGCAGAAGTGATCCGAGTTCGGGCGTTTGGCTTATATAGGGCAGGGGCGGGGGCGTTCCCAAGCCTTAACCGTTGCGCAGCCCCCATGCGCCCGCTGGCTGCCGCGATGCTGCTGGGGCTGCTCAGCGCCGGTTGCTCGGTGTCCTTTCCGATTCTCGGCCTGTCGAGCAAGAGCGAGGACGAGGTCGCTGCGACCTCGGCGATGACGACCTCATCGGTCCTCCCTGCGCGAGGCGGCGATCGCGCCGGTCCGCTCGCCAGCCTGGCAACGGAACTCGGGCCGGAAGACATGCGCCGCGCCGATGGAGCGATGGGCGTGGCGCTCGATCCACAGGGCAATGGCGCCGCCGTTTCCTGGGACAATCCCCAGAGCGGCATCAAGGGCTCTTTCATTCCGGTCGGTGTGCCGTTCCTGCGCTCCGACGAGATCTGCCGCGCCTTCATCGCCAGCGTCCAGACACAAGCCCGGCCGGTCAAGCTCCAGGGCACGGCCTGCCGCCCTTCGGGCGGCGAATGGGCCGTCAAGGACATGGGCCCCTGGAAGGACCTGAGCTAGCTTCACGCCGCTTGCGTCGGTGTCGTGCCGGGTGCAAAACGGCCTCGTTCAGGTGTTGCGCGTACGCCACACCGTCCCCACATGAGGTGAAGCGGACGGCTGGCGGTTTTTGGCGCCGGCCGTTCGACTTTGTGTGAAAGAGGTTTGAATGCGCGATCCCTATCAGGTTCTGGGCGTCGCCCGCGGCGCGAGCGATGCGGAACTCAAGAAGGCTTTCCGCCGCCGCGCCAAGGAGCTGCACCCGGACCGCAATCGGGACGACCCCAAGGCGCAGGACAAGTTCTCCGAACTCAACACGGCCTATGAGATCCTGGGTGACGAGGCCAAGCGCAAGCAGTTCGACCGCGGCGAGATCGATGCCGAGGGCAAGCCGCGCTTCCAGGGCTTCGAGGGCATGGGTGCCGGCCGCGGCGGGCGCAGCGGTGGCTTCGAGTTCAATTTCGGCCAGGGCGGCGGCAATCCCTTTGGCGGTCGCGCCGGTCCGGGCGGCGGAGCGGGTGATGCCGGCTTCGACGCTTCCGACATCTTCTCCTCGCTCTTCGGCGAGGGTTCCCGGCGCGCCCGTGGCAAGCCGGAGCCGCAGAAGCCGCCGGAGCAGAGCTTCACGCTCGAGGTCACGCTGGCGCAGGCCACGACCGGCGGCACCCGCCGGGTCAAGCTGCCGGGGGGCCGTGAGGTCGAGATCACCATCCCCGAGGGGGTTAGCGACGGCAAGGTGATGCGCCTGCGCGGGCTCGGCCAGACCGATCCGTTCTCGGGCGAGGCCGGCGACGTGATGATGACCATCAAGGTGAAGCCGGATTCCCGCTTCATCGTCGATGGCAACGACCTGCGCACGCGCGTCGCGGTGCCGCTCGCCAAGGCCGTGCTCGGCGGGCCGCTGCATGTGCCGACCCTGACCGGCGCGGTCGAGATGAACATCCCGCCGCTGACCGGCACGACCCGGCAGTTCCGCCTGCGCGGCAAGGGCCTCAAGGGTGAGAAGGGTGCTGTCGGCGACCTGTTCGTCGCCATCGATATCGAGATGCCGGCAAGCGACGCCGAGCTCACGGCGCTGATGAAGGCGCGGGACGAGGCGAACTGAGCCGGCTCCGGCGCCAGCACGGCTGAAAACGGGGTGCGCGGGCCGCGGATCGCGGCCTTATGCATGATTCAGCCGTGGAGGCGGGCATCAAAAGCGGTTCCCGTTTCCCTGCGACTGTTCTAAGAGACCTGCTCGTCATTCATCTGCGGGTCTCCCATGCCTGATTCCAACGCCGTTTCGCCGACCGCCAATCTCCTCAAGGGCAAGCGCGGGCTCGTGATGGGCGTCGCGAACAACCGCTCCATCGCCTGGGGCATTGCCAAGGCGGCGGCGGACGCGGGTGCGGAACTCGCCTTCACCTATCAGGGCGATGCGCTGAAGAAGCGCGTCGAGCCGCTCGCCAAGGAACTCGGCGGCCATGTCGTCGGCCATTGCGACGTCACCGACGGCGCCACGATCGACGCGGTCTTCGCTGAGGTCGAGAAGCTCTGGGGCAAGCTCGACTTCGTCGTCCACTGCATCGCATTCTCCGACAAGGACGAACTGACCGGCCGCTATGTCGAGACCAGCGAGGCGAATTTCACCAAGTCGCTGCTGATCTCCTGCTATTCCTTCACCGCGATTACCCAGCGCGCCGAGAAGCTGATGCCGGATGGCGGCGCCATGCTGACCCTGACCTATTACGGCGCCGAGAAGTGGATGCCGCATTACAACGTCATGGGCGTCGCCAAGGCTGCGCTGGAATCGAGCGTGCAATATCTCGCCGCCGATCTCGGCCCCTCGAAGATCCGCGTCAACGCGATCTCGGCCGGCCCGATCAAGACGCTGGCGGCCTCGGGTATCGGCGATTTCCGCTACATCCTGCGCTGGAATGAGTACAACTCGCCGCTGCGCCGCACGGTCACCATCGAGGAGGTCGGCGAGACCGCGGTCTTCCTTGTCTCCGACATGTCGCGCGGCATCACCGGCGAGATCATGCATGTCGACGCCGGCTACCATGTCGTCGGCATGAAGGTGCCGACCGCGCCGGACATCTCCCTCGACAAGGGCGAGTGACACCGCTCATCGGATCGACCGGCGACGTGCGCCTGATCGACCCGATGTCGAAGTGGTGAGCTAAGCTTCCAGCAGTGCCTTCAACCGATCCGTCGCGGCTTCGTCGCGGCGGATCGTTTCGTCTGTGGCGGCGGCGAGCAACTCGGTCACGCTGCGCCCGCCGATCAGGCGCTGCGGCAGAATCTCGGCCAGCGGTGTCAGCACGAAGGCGCGTTCGGGGATGCGCGGATGCGGGATCTGCAACCGCGCCTGGTCGATGATCGCATCGCCATAGGTCAGGATGTCGATATCGAGCGTGCGCGGTCCCCAGCGCTCGCGACGCTCGCGGCCGCCGGCGCGCTCCAGCTCCAGGCAGAAGGCGAGCAGGTCCGCCGGTTGCAGCGAGGTCTCGACCAGCGCCGCCATGTTGAGGAATTCCGGCTGGTCGGTCTTGCCCCAGGGCGGCGTGCGATAGATCGAGGACAACCGGCCGAGCGTCACGCTGGAATGCTCGCGCAGCCCCTTCAGCGCCGCGGCGAAGGCCGCGACGGGGTCGCCGATATTGCCGCCGAAGGCGAGTGCGGCTTCAACCTTCACGCTGGAACCTCAACTGGATGCCGACCGAGCCGAGCGTCGCCGGGATCGGCGGGGCCGGCTTGCGCAAGGTGACCTCGACGCCCGCGACGGTCGGGAAGGCGTCGAAAAGCGCCAGCGCCACGGCGCGCGCCGCGCCTTCCAGCAGATGATAGCGGCGGGCCGTGAAAGCCTCGGCCACGATCGCGACGGCCCGGCCGTAATCGACGGTATCAGTGAGCCGGTCGCTGGCGGCCGCGGCGCGCAGGTCGGCATCGAGCACGAGGTCGAGCACGAAGCGCTGGCCGAGCCGCTCCTCTTCCGAGAAGAAGCCATGATAGGCGTAGATATCGAGTTTCTCGATCAGGATGCGGCCGGTTTCGCTCACAGGTCTGCTTTCATGCTGTCTTCGATGGCGGCCCAGGTCTTGAGCGCGTCGATATGCGGGGCGACGTCATGGGCGCGGATGATGGCGGCGCCGCGGCTCGCGCCATAGAGATGCGCGGCGATGCTGGCGGCGAGCCGCTCGGCCGGAACCTCGCGGCCGGTGATGCGGCCGAGCGTCGATTTCCGGGAGGCGCCGAGCAGGACCGGGCAGCCGAGCACGGCGAGCCGGTCGAGATGGCGGATCAGGTCGAGATTCTGCCTGACCGTCTTGCCGAAACCAATGCCGGGATCGACGACGATCTGGCCTTGCGGGACGCCGGCTTGCGTCGCGATCGCGATGGAGCGTTCGAGGAAGCGCAGCACCTCGTCGAAGATGTCGAGCGAGGCATCGATGCTCTCGCGGTTATGCATCAGGATGATCGGCGCGCCGGCTTGCGCCGCGACCGCGGCGATGCGGGGATCGCGTTGGGCGCCCCAGACATCGTTGACGATCGAGGCGCCGGTTGCGAGCGCCGCTTCCGCGACATCGGCCTTGTAGCTGTCGATCGAGATCGGCGTCTCGACCTTGGCCTTCAGCCCGGTGATCACCGGCAGCACGCGCGCCATCTCGGTCGCGGCATCGACAGTCGCATGGCCGGGCCTGGTCGATTCGCCGCCGATATCGACGATGGCGGCGCCCTCGGTCGCGAGGCGCGCGCCATGGGCGACGGCCGCTTCCGCGGTTGCCAGCAGCCCGCCATCCGAGAACGAATCGGGCGTCATGTTGACGATGCCCATGACGAGCGGCGTCGCGGGAAGCGCGAGGCTGCGGCCGTCGGGCAGGGTGAGGGCAGGGGGCATGCTGTTCCGCTAGTGACGAGGCAAGGGCGCTATACACACGCCGTGTAATTTCGGCCACAGAAAGCGGCCGATTGTCGCCATCGCCGGAAAGCGCCGGGAAGAGCTTTGACCCTGCTGGTGCCGGCGTGCAGAAGCGAGACATGGTTCCGCTATCGCTTCCTCACCGCCTCATCCTCGTCCGCCATGGCGAGACCGATTGGAATCGGGAGGGCCGGCTGCAGGGCGGGCAGGATATTCCGCTGAACGATCTCGGCTGCCGTCAAGCCGCCGAGGCCGCAGGCCGCCTGAAGGCGCTGGAGCCGGCTTACGCAGATCTCGATTATATCGGCTCGCCGATGCAGCGGGCGCGCGAGACCATGGACATCCTCCGGCGTGAGCTCGCCTTGCCGGCCGGCGAGTACCGTGTCGACGATCGCCTGCGCGAATTGACCTTCGGCGCGTGGGAAGGCTTCACCTGGCGGGACATCCGCAAGGCCGAGCGCGAGCAGGCGCATCTGCGCGAGCGCGACAAATGGGGTTTCGTGCCGCCGGGCGGCGAGAGCTATCGCATGCTGGCCGAGCGGATCCGCCCGGTTCTGGCAGAACTCCAGCGTGAGACGGTGATCGTCAGCCATGGCGGCGTCGCGCGCGCCGTGCTGGCGCTGGTCGGGGCGGTGGCGCCGCGCGAGGCCTCGATGGTCGAGATCTGGCAGGGCAAGCTGCTCGTCGTCAACGGGAACAAGGCAGACTGGATCTGAGTTTGCACGCGGCGGGATCACGGCGGCGCGGGCGGCATTCATGGCCGGTTCAGGCGTGATTTTGCAGGGAGAATATGCTAGCGAGGCGTTGTGATGCGGCGGCCTGCCCGGCCGGGGGGCTCACGCGGATGTCGCGAGGCGGGAGCGACGATTCCGGTTTTCTTCACGAGGTGCGTGATAGGGCGCCATACGGCCGAAGGCAGGGTCTGCCGCGGTGTCAGCGGCGGGCCTTTCAGCGCAACGGGGCGCGATGAACGATATGACGAAGCTGTCGGCGGCGTCTGACGCGGCTGCCGCCAACCCCCTCGCCATGCTGGCCGGCGAGAAGCGTCCCGATTTGATTCGGGACGAGGTGCTGGCCGAGATTTTTGCGGCCACTGCCGCGCTTCGCCCCGATCACCCCGCTCTCACCGACCGCGAGCGCCGCCTGAGCTATGCCGAGGTCTGGGCCGAGGCCGGGCGTCAGGCCCGCGGCCTCCAGCTTGCCGGCATCGGGCCCGGCGACATGGTTGGGCTGTGGATGCCGCGCGGCATCGACCTCCTCGTCGCGCAGATCGCGATCACCCGCGCGGGCGCGGCCTGGATTCCCTTCGATGCCGAAGCGCCGGTCGAGCGCATCGCGACCTGCCTCGACGATGCCCAGGCCAAGGGCATCGTCACCTGCGCCGGCTGGGTCGGCCGGGCCGAGGCGACGGAGCGCGCCGTCTGGACGCCCGAGGGCCTTGCCGCGGGCGCCGATGGAACAGAGCCGCCGGCGCGTCCGGCGGGACTCACCGCCGATCATCCTGCCTATCTGATCTATACCTCGGGCTCGACGGGCACGCCCAAGGCGATCGTCATCAGCCACCACAACATCTGCCATTTCCTGCGCTCCGGAAACGCGCTCTACGGCTTCGGGCCGGACGACGTCGCCTTCCAGGGCGCTTCCGTCGCCTTCGACCTGTCGATGGAGGAGATCTGGACGCCCTATCTCGTCGGCGCGACCCTCTTCGTCGCCTCGCCCGAGATGATGGGCGATGCCGAGAAGCTGCCGGCGATTCTGAACGAGGCCGGGGTCACCATCATCGACACCGTGCCGACGCTGCTCGGCATCCTGCCGGCCGACGTGCCCTCGCTGAAGCTGATCCTGCTCGGCGGCGAGGCGCTGCCGCCGGCGATCGTGCAGAAATGGTCGAAGCCCGGCCGGCGCATCCTCAACACCTATGGGCCGACCGAGGCCACGGTCGTCGCGACGGCTGCCGAGGTCGTGCCCGGCGAGACCGTGACCATCGGCAAGCCGATCCCGAACTACACGGCCTACATCGTCAGCGAGGACATGCGCCTCGTCCATCCGGGCGAGCAGGGCGAATTGCTGATCGGCGGCCCCGGTGTCGCCAAGGGCTATCACGGCCGCCCCGAGCTGACGGCCGAGAAGTTCATCGCCAACCCCTTCACGGGCGTCGCAGGCGAGGGCGATCCGATCCTCTACCGCTCGGGCGATGCCGTCAGCCTCGATGCCGACGGCAACATCGTCTTCCACGGCCGCATCGACGACCAGATCAAGATCCGCGGCTTCCGCGTCGAACTCGGCGAGATCGAGTCCAAGCTTGCCGATGAGCCGGGTGTCGCGCAGGCGGCGGTCGTGCTGCGCACCGATGACGGTATCGAGCGCCTCGTCGCCTTCGTCGTGCCCGAGCCCGGCGTCGCGGTCGACGGGCCGGTTCTGCGGGCGGCGCTGCGCGAGAAGCTGCCGCCTTATATGGTGCCGGCGCATTTCGAGGCGGCCGGCTCCTTGCCGCGCATGGTCTCCGGCAAGGTCGACCGCAAGATGCTGAAGGCGGCGCCCCTGACGGCGCCCAGCGCCGATGGCGAGCAGGAGCCGCCGCGCAACGCGACGGAAGCCGCGCTGCTGGAGGCGGCCAAGCGGGTGCTTGGCACGACGAGCCTGCCGCTCGAAGCCGATTTCTTCATCGATCTCGGCGGGCACTCGTTGCTCGCGGCCCGCTTCATCTCGATCGTACGCGAGACGCCGGCCTATGCCGGTATCACGCTGCAGGATGTCTATGCCGCCCGCACGCTCCGGGCGATGGCTGTGCTGCTCGACGAGCGCGGCGTCGCCGTGGCCGAGGATCTCTCCTTCACGCCGCCCCCCTTCCTGCGGCGCTTCCTCTGCGGCCTCGCCCAGGCCGCGGCGCTCCCAGTCATCATCGGCCTTGCGACGGCGCAATGGCTCGGCGTCTTCGTCACCTACATGATCCTCTCGGGCGAGGACCTGCCGCTGCTCGGCCAGATCGCGGCGCTGCTCGGCGTCTATGTCGCGATCATCGTCGTCACCGGCCTCATCGCCATCGCGCTGAAATGGCTGGTGCTTGGCCGCACGAAGCCGGGCGTCTATCCGCTCTGGGGCGTCTATTATTTCCGCTGGTGGTTCGCCGCCCGCGTCGCCGGGCTCGTCCATATCAAGTGGCTTCAGGGCACGCCGGTGATGCGCTTCTACTGGCGCCTGCTCGGCGCCAAGGTCGGGCGCGACGTTATCATTTCCGACTACGAAGCCGGCGCCATCGACCTGATCGAGATCGGCGAGGGCACGAGCTTCGGCTCCAAGACCACCTTCGCCAATGGCGAGGCGATCGGCGACAAGCTGATCATCGGCCGGATCACCATCGGCAAGGACGTCTCCGCCGGCGCCTCGGTCGTGCTCGGCCATGGCGCGGTCATCGGCGACCATGCCGAGATCGGCGACCTCACCGCGATCGCGCCCGGCGCCCATGTCGGCGAGGCCGAGATCTGGGACGGCACGCCTGCTCGCAAGATCGGCATGGTCGATGTCGCGGCCCTGCCGCAGCAGGCCGAGGCTTCGGCCGGCCGGCGCGCGCTGCTGACGGCCTTCTACATCCTGATGCTGGTCGTGCTGCCGCCGGTCAGCCTGCTGCCGATCTTCCCGGCCTTCTGGCTGTTCGACAAGATCGACTACTGGATCGCCGGCTGGACCGAGATCAGCTATCTCTGGTTCCTGCCGATCCTGACCTGGCCGACCGCGATCGGCCTGATCTCCTTCACCGTCCTGCTGATGGCGGGCCTGCGCTGGGCGATCCTGCCGCGGGTGACCTCTGGCTCCTGGTCGATCCATTCCAGCTTCTACGCCCGCAAATGGACGGTGGCGCTGGCGACCGAGGTGACGCTGGAGACGCTCTCCTCGCTCTTCGCCACCATCTATATGCGCGCCTGGTATCGGCTGATGGGCGCCAGTATCGGCAAGGGTGCGGAGATCTCGACCAATCTCTCCGGCCGCTATGATCTGACCGGCATCGGCGCGGGCAACTTCATCGCCGACGAGGTCGTCTTCGGCGACGAGGACATGCGCCGCGGCTATATGCGCCTCGACGCCACACGCACCGGCGATCAGGTCTTCGTCGGCAACGACGCGGTGGTGCCGCCCGGCGCCGTCATCCCCGATCGCGTGCTGATCGGCATCAAGTCGAAACCCCCGGCCAATGACCGCATGCAGCCCGGCGATACCTGGTTCGGCTCGCCGCCGATCCGCCTGCCGACACGGCAGAAGGTCGATCTCGGCGCGGACTGGACCTACAAGCCCTCTTTCGCCAAGCAGTTCGGGCGCGGCCTGTTCGAGGCGCTGCACACCTCCTTCCCGGCGATGCTGTTCATCACCTTCGGCACGATCGCGGTCGACATGGTGCTGCAGCAGAAGATCAACGAGGGCGATTGGCTCGGCCTCGTCCTCTCCTTCATGGGCGTCGCGGTCGCGATCGCGGTGGTGCAGGCGCTGATCTGCGCCGCCGTCAAGTGGCTGATGATGGGCGTCTACAAGCCCGTGATGAAGCCGATGTGGTCGTGGTGGGCGATGCGCACAGAAGCCGTCGCGGTGATGTACTGGGGCCTCGGCGGCAAGGTGCTGTTCGACTATCTGCGCGGCACGCCGTTCCTGCCCTGGTTCCTGACGCTGTTCGGCGCGAAATACGGCAAGGGCGTCTGGCTCGACTCGACCGATATCACCGAGTTCGACTGCATCAAGGTCGGGGATTTCTGCACCGTGAACGCCCATTCGGCGCTGCAGACCCATCTCTACGAGGACCGGGTCATGAAGGTCGGCCGCGTGCGCCTCGGCAAGGGCGTCTGCGTCGGCGCGGGCGCGACCGTGCTCTACGACACCCATGTCGGCGACTACGCCCAGATCGGCCTGCTCACCGTCATCATGAAGGGCGAGAACCTGCCGGCGCATACGCGCTGGGAGGGCGCGCCCGCAGCGCCGGCGAAGGGGCCGGCGCACTGACGGGATCGGCCCGGAGTTTGACCGCTGGTCCTGCCACGGACTAAGACCCTGCACGTATCTCGCGCAGGCTCCCATGTCGCATAACAGTTTCGGCCATCTCTTCCGCGTCACCACCTTCGGCGAGAGCCATGGGCCGGCCATCGGCTGCGTCGTCGATGGGTGCCCGCCGCTGCTGCCGCTGACCGCGGCCGACATCCAGGGCGATCTCGACCGGCGCCGGCCGGGCCAGTCGCGCTTCACCACGCAGCGTCAGGAGCCGGACGAGGTCCGCATCGTTTCCGGCGTCTTCGCCCGCGAGAGCGATGGCGTGCAGGTCACGACCGGCACTTCGATCGGGCTGCTGATCGACAATGTCGACCAGCGCTCGAAGGACTATTCCGACATCAAGGACAAGTACCGGCCCGGCCACGCCGACTACACCTATGACGTCAAATATGGCATCCGCGATTATCGCGGCGGCGGGCGCTCCTCGGCGCGCGAGACGGCGATGCGCGTCGCCGCCGGCGCCATCGCCCGCAAGGTCGTGCCCGGCATGATCGTGCGCGGCGCGCTCGTGCAGATGGGGCCGCACAAGATCGACCGCGGCAACTGGGATTGGGACGAGATCGGGCGCAACCCGTTCTTCTGCCCGGATGCCAAGGCTGCCGCTTTCTTCGAGGGCTATCTCGACGGCGTCCGGAAGTCCGGCTCCTCGATCGGCGCCGTGCTGGAGATCGTCGCCGAGGGTGTGCCGGCGGGGCTGGGCGCGCCGATCTACGCCAAGCTCGATTCAGAGATCGCCGCCGCGCTGATGAGCATCAATGCGGTCAAGGGCGTCGAGATCGGCGAGGGCTTCGGTGCGGCCGCGCTCTCCGGCGAGGAGAATGCCGACGAGATGCGCGCCGGCAATGACGGCAAGCCGCTGTTCCTCTCCAACCATGCCGGCGGCATCCTCGGCGGCATCTCGACCGGTCAGCCGATCGTTGCCCGCTTCGCCGTGAAGCCGACCTCCTCGATCCTGGCGACGCGCGCGACCGTGACCCGCACTGGCGGCGAGGCGGAGATGTTCACCAAGGGCCGTCACGACCCCTGCGTCGGCATCCGGGCCGTGCCGGTCGGCGAGGCGATGGTCGCTTGCGTGCTGGCCGACCAGTATCTGCGCCATCGCGCGCAGGTCGGCGTCGTCGAGCCGCGCTGGCCGTTCCAGGAGTGACGTAAGGCGTCATTCTCGGGCGAAGCGCAGCGCAAACCCAAGAATCTCTGGCCGGAAGAGGCCCTGGTAAGGAGCCTCCTCGTCATGAGAGGCTCGGGGCAAGCCCGAGCATGACGGTGCTAGAATTATGCATTTCAGCAATACTGAAAATGCATCGACCATTCATTGCGAATGAAGCGGCGCCGTATTAGCTTCGCGTCATGAAGCTCGACGTCTGGCTCCGGCAGAACAAGATCGCGCGCAGCGCCTTCGCAAAGCAGGTCGGCCTGTCGCCGGCCAGCGTGACCGCGCTCTGCAACGACCCCGCCGCCTGGATCTCTCGCGAAAGCGCCGAGCGCATCACCGCCGCTACCGGCGGCGCCGTCACCCCCAACGATTTCCTCGGCCTGTCCGGGCCACGCGAGGCTGCCATGTCCAACAATGTCGCCGAGACCATCGAAGCCTTCGCCCGCGGCGAGATCGTCATCGTCACCGATGACGACGATCGCGAGAACGAAGGCGACCTCATCGTCGCCGCCTCGCTCTGCACGCCGGAGAAGATGGCCTTCATCATCCGCAACACCTGCGGCATCGTCTGCGCGCCGCTGACCGCGAGCGAGGCGCGGCGCCTGCGCCTCGATCCGATGGTCTCCTCGAACGATGCCCCGCTCGGCACCGCCTTCACCATCACGGTCGACGTCAAGCACGGGCTGACCACCGGCATCTCGGCCGAGCAGCGCACCAACACCGTGCGTGCGCTCGCCAACGGCAATATGGGCGCGGCCGATTTCGTCCGCCCCGGCCATGTCTTCCCGCTCATCGCCAAGGATGGCGGCGTGCTGATGCGCTCCGGCCATACCGAAGCCGCGGTCGACCTGTGCAAGCTCGCCGACCTCCCGCAGGTCGGTGTCATCTGCGAACTCGCCAATGACGACGGCACGGTGATGAAGGGCGCGCAGATCACCGCCTTCGCCGAGAAGCACGGTTTGAAGCAGATCACCGTCGCGGACCTGATCGCCTATCGCCAGTCGCGCGAGAAGCTGGTCGAGCGGGTGCATTCCTTCCCGGTCAAGACCGAGTTCGGCGACGTGACCGGCCACGTCTATGTCACGCCCTTCGACAACACCCAGCACTTCGCCTTCGTGATGGGCAAGCTCGGTGACGGCGAGAAGGTGCCGGCCCGTCTGCATCGCGCCGATGTCGTCGCCGACGTGCTCGGCGGTGGAAGCTCGGTCCAGTGCGCGCTGCGGCGCTTCCAGCAGGAAGGCAAGGGCGTGCTGATCTATCTGCGCGACGGCAGCGCCGGCGTGCCGGTCAAGAGCGTCGAGGATGAGAATTCCGACACGCTGCGCAGCCAGCAATGGCGCGAGGTCGGCCTTGGCGCTCAGATTCTGCGCGATCTCGGCGTCCGCTCGATCGTGAACCTCGCCTCCTCGCCGCGCTCCTTCGTCGGCCTCTCCGGCTTCGGCATCGAGATCGCCGGGACGGCGCCGCTGGAATAGGCGCGGCGCTTCCGGCGCTCAGCCCTCCATCAGTGCCGAGACATGGGCGGCCGTCGATTTCGCCAGCGCGTCGAGATCGTAGCCGCCCTCCAGCACCGAGACGACCCGGCCGCCGGCATGGCGGTCGGCTGCTGCCATCAGCTTCTGGGTCGCCCAGGTGAAATCCGCCTCGCGCAGGTTGAGGCTGGCGAGCGGGTCGCGCCAATGCGCGTCGAACCCGGCCGAGATCACCACGAGATCGGGACGGAAGGCATCGAGCCGCGGCAGGATCGCCGTCTCGAAGGCGTCGCGGAACTCGTCGGAGCCGTCGCCGGCCCGCAAGGGGGCATTGACGATCGTGCCCTGCGTGCCGCGCTCCATGGCCGAGCCGGTGCCCGGATAGAGCGGCATCTCGTGCACGGAGGCGTAGAGCACGCTGGCGTCGTCCCAGAAGATGTCCTGCGTGCCATTGCCGTGATGCACATCCCAGTCGACGATGGCGACGCGCTCGGCCCCATGCGCCTGCTGCGCGTGGCGTGCCGCGATCGCGGCATGGTTGAAGAAGCAGAAGCCCATGGCGCGCTCGCGCTCGGCATGGTGGCCGGGCGGGCGCATCGCGACGAAGGCATTGCGCGCCTTGCCTGTGATCACCTCATCCACCGCGGCAACGGCCCCGCCGACGCCGCGCAGCGCCGCTTCGATCGTGCCGGGCGACATCAGCGTGTCCGCATCGACCTGGACGAAGCCCGCCGCAGGGGCGGATGCGATCAACGCCTGCGCATAGGACTCAGGATGACAGAGCGCGACCTGCTCGAGCGTGCCGAGCGGCGCCTCCAACCGAATCAGTGCCGCGAATCGCTCGGCCTCAAGCGCCTGCTCGACCGCCTTGATCCTGTCGGCGCATTCGGGATGGCCCGCCGGCATCGCATGCGCGAGGCTGGCCGGGTGGGTGAAGAGCAGGGTCGTCAAAGCCGGTTACCCCTGCATCAAATCAGCCTGAAACGCCATGCGTGGCCGCTTTGCCACGCCAAACGGCCTTCTGAGCCCCGGAAACGGAACCGGATTGCACCATGGCCGTTTGAGGCCTAGTGCTTCGCCGAGCCGCCGCTTTTGGGGAAGCGCCCTGGCGATACGAAGCGTTAACGTTCGATTCATCATAAAGGCTGCCTTCGGGTCGGCTGGGTGGAGGCTATGAAGAAGACCGTTTTCGTCGCGCTGGCGCTGTCCGCCCTGCTGGGCGCTTGCCAGTATAAG
Source organism: Allobosea sp. FW305-C-101 (assembly GCF_058783685.1). Taxonomy (NCBI): domain Bacteria; kingdom Pseudomonadati; phylum Pseudomonadota; class Alphaproteobacteria; order Hyphomicrobiales; family Alloboseaceae; genus Allobosea; species Allobosea sp. FW305-C-101. The sequence continues at coordinate 217,274 of NZ_JBYSYT010000006.1, forward strand.
AGCGTGGCCGCTCCGGAGCTGTCAGCCCGTGATGCGGAATATATCGCGCTCGTCCCCAAGTTCGACACCTACCTGCCCTATCTCCCCTACGAGATCGCCGATCCGACTGGGCAGCCGCCGGGCACGATCTATATCGATACCAAGGAAAAGTTCCTCTACCTCGTCCTGCCGAACAAGAAGGCGATCCGCTACGGCGTCGCCACCGGCGAGGAAGCCTATGGCTGGACCGGCGAGGCCGTCGTGCAGCGCAAGGCGGAATGGCCGCGCTGGACGCCGCCGGCCGAGATGATCAAGCGCTGGCCGCATCTGAAGCCGGTTGCCGGCGGCATGAATGGCGGTCCGGACAACCCGCTCGGCGCGCGCGCGCTCTATCTTTACCAGAACGGCCAGGACACGCTCTATCGCATCCACGGCACCAATGAGCCCGAGACGATCGGTCGTTCGGCTTCGTCGGGCTGCATCCGGATGCGCAATATCGACGTGATCGACCTGTTCAACCGCGTGCCCGCGGGCGCGAAGGTCATCGTCGTCTGATCGATCGGACGAGCCGGAGAATTCAGCGGGCGGCCTTCGGGCCGCCCGTTTTCGTTTCGGGCATGCTTCTGGGTGAGCCATCTTTGTCATTCCGGGGCTTCGCGTAGCGAAGAACCCGGAACCCACGACCGCGCGAGCCTCTGCCCGATCAGTAAAGCGAAGCGGCGCACCCAGTCGTGGGTTCCGGGTTCATGCCTGCGGCATGCCCCGGAATGACAGCGTGGCGCGCGCTGGGATGAGCTTGGGGAATCAACCCAAGAAAAAGGCCGGTGGGAGCAAGCTCCGCACCGGCCAAGTCATTGGGTCTCGAAGGGGAGGTTTCAGTCGATGAAACCGTGGCGGAGAACGCCGGGCAGATCGGCCCCGCGCGCTTCACCGTCCTGCTTCAACGCAGGCGACATCTGTCGGGTTCCCGCGGCGACCGCCTGAATCGCGATCGGGCGGAAGAGGGTCGCATAGGTCGCCCGCGCCGTGGCGTCGTGGAAACCCTTGCGGACCGGTGTCGTGGACTGGGCGTCGCGTTGAAGCATGGCTCCTGACTCGTCTGATGAACCTCGTGCCGGCGGCTCGCGCCTGCCGACCCCTCCATCTCTGATGCCTGATCGGGACGGCGCCGGGGCGCCTCTGTGATCTGTTCGTGGCGTTTTCGGGCGGCGATCTCCGATTTCGCCATATTGCTGAACACGAAAAAGGCCGGGCGCTGCCGCCCGGCCTTCGGTCTTTCTACGATCTTGGAGTGATCAGGTCAGCAGGCCTTCGGCCTTGGCCCAGTTCAGCGTCTTGTCGAGGGCGCGCTCGCAACGGTTGAACATTTCCTCGATCTCGGCCTCGTTGATCACGAGCGGCGGGCAGAAGGCGAGGCGGTCGCCCATGGCGCGGGTGATGAAGCCCTCTTCCAGCGCATAGGCCACGGCCTTGGCGCCGACGCCCTTCTTGCCCTCGAACGAGGCCTTGGTCTGCTTGTCCTTGACCAGCTCGGCGCCGCCGATCAGGCCGACGCCCTTGGCTTCGCCGACGAGCGGGTGGTCGCCCAGCTTGTTCAGGCGGCGCAGGAAGGTCGGCGAGACCTTCTCGACATGCTCGACGATCTTGTCACGCTGGTAGATCTCCAGCGTCTTGACCGCGACAGCGCAGCCGACCGGGTGGCCGGCATAGGTGTTGCCGTGGCCGAAGGTGCCGATCTTGCGGCTCTGGTCGACGAGCACGTCATAGATCTTGTCGTTCATCATCACGGCGCTGAGCGGGAAATAGGCCGAGGTGATCTGCTTGGCGAGCGAGATCGAGTCGGCGTTGAGCCCGTAGGTCTCTGTGCCGAACATCTTGCCCGTGCGGCCGAAGCCGGTGATGACCTCGTCCGAGATGAACAGGATGTCGTACTTGCCGAGCACGGCGTTGATCTTCTCGAAATAGCCCTCCGGCGGGATGATCGCGCCGCCGGCGCCCATGACGGGTTCGGCGATGAAGGCGGCGACCGTGTCCGGCCCCTCGCGCAGGATCATCTCTTCCAGCTCGGCGGCCAGCCGCGACGAGAAGTCCTGCTCGCTCTCGCCGGGCTCGGCGAAGCGGTAATGGTGCGGGCAGGAGGTGTGCAGGATGCCCGGCAGCGGCAGGTCGAAATCGATATGGTTGTTCGGCAGGCCGGTCAGCGAGGCCGAGGCGACGGTGACGCCGTGATAGCCCTTCAGCCGCGAGATGATCTTCTTTTTCTGCGGCCGGCCGAGCGCGTTGTTGAGATACCAGACGATCTTGACCTGGGTGTCGTTGGCGTCGGAGCCGGAGGCGCCATAGAACACCTTGGAGATCGGAACCGGAGCGATCTCCTTCAGCTTCTCGGCCAGCTCGATCGCCGGGTCATGGCTGCGCCCGCCGAAGATATGGGTGAAGGGCAGCTTCTTCATCTGCTCATAGGCGGTCTCGACCAGTTCCTGGTTCGAGTAGCCGAGCGAAGTGCACCAGAGCCCGGCCATGCCCTCGATATATTCCTTGCCGGCGGAATCGTAGACATAGATGCCCTTGCCGCTCTCCAGGATCAGCGGGCCCGTCTGCCGATGCGTGGCGAGGTTGGTATAGGGATGGACGAGGGTCTCGATATCCCTGACGGCGACATTCGACAGCATGATGGGCTCCCGGTTCTGTTTAATATTCTTGCCAGTGTAAGCTGAAGTGACCGCAAATGTTGAGCGATTTTGATGCAGGGGACGGTAGACTCTGCCGCAGGGCGAGCGAAACGGAAAGGGTGCGCGCCAAACGGGCGAAAGCGCCTTCCGGGCGGCTCAGCGAGCGGCCGGCGGCGGGGTGAAGCGACCGCCGAACTCTTCCAGCATCGCCCCGACGGCGATGGCGGTACGGTCCTCGCCGAAGGACGCGATGATCTGGACGCCGAGCGGCAGGCCCTCGCGCGAGCGCATGACCGGCGCCGACAGGGCCGGCAGGTCCGCACCTGTTGCGAGCGCCGCCCAGAGCAGGAAGTCGAGATAGGGCCGCGGCTCGCCATTCACGATCAGGCGCCGCGCATGGATATCCGGGCCATGGTCATGCGGGATCGCGGCGACCGGCGCCGGCGGGCAGAGCACGACGTCGTAGCGCGTGAAGAAGCTCGCCCATTGCCGCTTCTGGGCGAGGCGGCGCTGGTTGATCTGCTGGTAGAAGCCCGGCGTCATCCGGGCGCCACGCGCCTGCAGGGCCTGATGCGACAGGTCGTTCGGGCTGAAGCGGGCGGCTTGCGCCTGAATGCGGGCGCGCACCTTCGGCGGCAGCCCATAGGCGACGACGGCATGGTTCAGCAGCGCATAGACCTCGAACGCGTCGGTGAAACGGATCGAGGGGCGCGCCGTCTCGTCGACGATCGCGCCGGCCTCGGCCAGGAGGCGCGCGGCCTCGCGCACGGCCTCCGACACCTCCCGGTCGACCGGCGCGAAGGGATCGTCGGCCCAGAGAGCGACCCGCAGGCCTTTCGCGCTGGTCTGGCGGGGTGCGGGCAGGGCAGGCGAGGGCAGGGCAGTATCGCGCGGTCCTGCGATCACCGGCAGGATCAGGTCGAGGTCTTCGGCGGCGCGGGTGATCGGGCCGGCGACCATCAGGTCGACATTGCGCAAGGTGCGCCGCTCGGGCGGCGGCGGGATCGCGCCCCAGGTCGAAACCAGCCCCCAGCTCGTCTTGAGCCCGAACACGCCGCAGGCATGGGCCGGCCAGCGGATCGAGCTGCCGAGATCGGAGCCGAGCTCGAAGGCGCTCATGCCGGTCGCGACGGCAACCGCAGCCCCGCCCGACGAGCCGCCGGGCGAGCACGTCTCGTCCCAGGGATTGTTGGTCACGCCATGGGCCGGGTTGTAGCTCTGGAAATCGCCGGAGAAGACGGGGACGTTCGTCTTGCCGATGATCACCACACCGGCGGCCCGCAGCCTGGCGACCGGGGCGGCATCATCAGCGGGAACACGCTCGCGATAGGCGGGCAAACCGCCGGAGGACGGCAAACCAACGACGTCGAACGCGTCCTTGATCGTGATCGGCAGCCCTTCGAGCGGGCGGGCCGTGCCGTTGGCGATGCGCTCGTCCGAAGCTTTCGCCATCGCGCGGGCGGCGTCGCGATCCTCGGCGACGATCGCGTTGAGGCGCGGGTTCAGCGCATCGATGCGGGCGAAGGTCGCTTCAAGGAGATCGGCGGCGCTGAAGCGACGGGCAAGCAGCGCTTGACGCAAGGCAGTGGCGGAGGCGGTCAGGTCGATGCCGTCAGCCATGGCCGCTCACTCGGCATCGACGGCGCGGGCGAGGTCGCGCCAGACCAGCACCAGCCGGTCGAGCTCGGCGAGGTCGTCCGGCTTCAGCTTGCCGAGCGTGCTGGCGACGAAATCGCGCTGGGCAGCGATGCCGGCCTCGGCGAGGCGGCGGCCTTCCGGCGTCAGGTGCATCGCATAGGAACGCCGGTCGCCGGCAATCGCGCGGCGTTCGACCAGCCCGGCCTGCACCAGCCGGTCGACGAGGCCCGAAACATTGCCCTTGGTCACATAGAGTTTCTCGGCCAGTTCGCTCTGGCTGATGCCTTCCTGCTCGGTCAGGGTCGAGAGCAGGTCGAATTGCGGGATCGAGAGGCCGAGCGTGCGGATGCGCGCCGTCATCTGCATCAGCATGCGCTGGTGCAGTCGCAGGAAGCGGAACCAGACCCGGTCCGGTTCGGTCACAGCCTGTGGCACGGCTTTCGCTGCGGTCATGGCGTTCCCCCCGCTCTTTGAAGGATCAGACCTAAACCATCTCGCGCGCGCAGGCGAGCCTTCGATCGGATGACTTTCCTTTCGTGGAAGCCGGTCGCTATCCTCCGGCAAAATGGATCTGGGAGGATATGCGCATGCTCGGCCTGATGCAGGACTGGCCCCTTCTGCTCCATCGCATCATCGACCACGCCGCCGTCCAGCACGGCACGCGCGAGGTGGTGAGCCGTGCCGTGGAGGATGGCGCTTTCAGGCGACGCAGCTATGTCCAGATTCGCAGCCGCGCGCTGACAGTGGCGAAGCGGCTGCAGAAAGACGGTATCGCGCTGGGAGACCGTGTCGCGACGCTGGCCTGGAACACCGATCGCCATCTCGAACTCTGGTACGGCATCAGCGGCATCGGTGCGATCACGCATACGGTCAATCCGCGGCTGTTCCCGGAGCAGATCGCCTGGATCATCAATCACGCGGAAGACCGTTTGCTCTTCCTCGACCTCACCTTCGTGCCGATGATCGAGGCGATCCAGGACAAGCTCCCGAGCATCGAACGCTACATCGTCCTGACCGACGCCGCGCATATGCCGCAGACGAGCCTCAAGGGCGCTGTCGCCTATGAGGATTGGCTCGCCGATGCCGACGACGATTTCGTCTGGGCTCACTTCGACGAGAACACGGCGGCCGGGCTCTGCTACACCTCGGGCACGACCGGTGGGCCGAAGGGCGTGCTCTATTCGCATCGCTCGAACGTGCTGCACGCGCTTGCCTGTGCCGCGCCTGATTATATGGGCCTGTCGGCGCGCGACACGGTGATGCCCGTGGTGCCGCTCTTCCATGCCAATAGCTGGTCGCTGGCCTATTCCGCGCCGATGACCGGGGCCAAGCTGGTGATGCCGGGCGCCCGGCTCGACGGGCCCTCGCTGCACCAATTGCTGGAGGAGGAGGGCGTGACCATGACGGCGGCGGTGCCGACCGTCTGGCTCGGGCTTCTCCAGCATCTGGAGGCGACCGGCGGCGGGCTCTCGACGCTGAAGCGCGTCGTCATCGGCGGCTCGGCCTGTCCGCGTGCGATGACCGAGGCTTTCGAACGCAAGTTCGGCGTCACCGTCGCCCATGCCTGGGGCATGACCGAGATGAGCCCGCTCGGCTCCTTCTGCTCGCTGAAGCCGGTCTATGAAGGACTTTCGGGCGACGCGCTCTACGATCTCAAGGTGAAGCAGGGCCATCCGCCCTTCACGGTCGAATTCCGACTCACCGACGATGCCGGCGCGGACCTGCCCTGGGACGGCAGGACCTTCGGCCGGCTGAAGGTGCGTGGGCCGGCGGTCGCTGGAGCTTATTATCGGAGCGCGGACGGCATCCTCGATGATCACGGCTTCTTCGACACCGGCGACGTCGCGACCATCGACCCCGCCGGCTACATGCAGGTCACCGACCGCTCCAAGGACGTCATCAAGTCCGGAGGCGAATGGATTTCCTCGATTGATCTGGAGAACCTCGCGGTCGGCCATCCCGATGTCGCGGAAGCCGCTGTGATCGGCATCGCCCATCCGAAATGGGACGAGCGACCGCTGCTGGTGATCGTGCCGAAGCCGGGGCGCAAGCCGGGCAAGGACGAGATGCTCGCCTTCATGACCGGCAAGATCGCGAAATGGTGGCTGCCGGACGATGTCGTGCTGGTCGAGGCCATCCCCCACACCGCGACCGGCAAGATCCAGAAGACCAAGCTGCGCGAGATGTTCAGCGATTATCGGCTGCCGGGCTAAGGGCATGGACAGGGCCGCTGCCTGGAAGCGCGAACGGCGCCCGAGAGGGCGCCGTTCCGATATTCTGGTCATGTCATTCCGGAGGCTGTTGCCTCAGAATTCCTCCCACCCGGCGTCCTGAACACGGCCATTGGCGACCTTGCGCGGGGCAGGCGCGCGGGACTGGACGAAGGCGGCCTCGGCGAGCTGGCGCAGACGTGCCGGTTCGTCGGATGCCATGCTTGCCTGGCTTGCCGCCGCGCGCACGGGCGCCTTCACCGCACGCGGCGCCGAGGCCGGCTGGGCGTAACCCGCCTGGCCGGCGGCCTCGCGGCCGGTCTTGAACGCCGCGACCA
>NZ_JBYSYT010000007.1:0-165005 GCF_058783685.1 Allobosea sp. FW305-C-101
GAGCCAGATCGACGATCTGCTGCCTTGGGCCTATGCGCCTCAGCCGCTCAAGGCCGTGGCCTGAGAACAGCGCTTACACAATATCGTCTGTCAGCTCCGCTTTGTAACGGTTCGGAACCCATTTGAGCACCGCCGCGACGGCTTCGTCGCGAGGCACCGCTGCCACCCACAACTGAACAGCGGGCTGTCGCTCCGGACCAACGAGATTATCGGTCATAAAGACGCGAACAATGGTGAGGCCCGGTGCAGGATCGGTCATGGATCATACGATGATACTTTCTCATCGTGCTTTCCACCTTGAGTGCGCGCTTAAATTTCAAACTGACCCGCTACCCTCGCATAGCGCCGCTTGACTGGTATAGAGTGATCGGATCGCTCTCCGACAGGAGGCGATCCGACTTCGTCCATCTCGCAAACGCGTACTGCGCGGATACGGGATTTACGGGTCGAGCCAGGGCGCCGGCTCATGGCCGGGGCGGCGATCGGGCCATCCGGTCGCCGGAATATCTAGGATCGCGGGGTTGCCAAAGCCTAGGATCATCGCGCGGACGATGGGCTGTCCTTTCTCCATCCGGACGCCGAGTTCGGTCTCGATACGATCTTCAGCCAGGACGGGAGCCGTTTCGCGAACGGTGTCACGAATGTTTCGCTTGGCCGCAGGATCGTATCGCTCGGGTCCGTCATATTCGATCGTCCGCTGCTTGAGCCATCCGGCGACGCGCTCCGCGGTATCGCCAGGATCGAGCTGATGGACGAGCTTGATGCGAAACCTGGCGAGGAGAATGCGGCTGAGGCTTTCGCCGTAGAGCTCGATCAGGTGGGCGATGTCCTGGACCGCCGCGACCGTCACGACGCCGAATTCGCGACCGATATTCAGCAAGTTTGGAAGGCGACGGAGACGGCCACATTCGGGAAGCTCGTCGAGGCACAACGCCAGCTTCGTCGCAGGGTTGCGTTCCCGTCCCGGACGCAAGGCCAGTCCGACCAGGCGATCGACCAAGAACGCAGAAAGCTGCGTCGTCAGCTCTGGATATTCACTGGATTTCTGCAGGATGAGAACACGTGGCAGCGAATTATCGTCGTCGAGCCAGCGACGCAGGCTGAACCGTCGATCCGCAGGAGTTTCGGACCAGGCTTCCGCGAGGGGGTGGACGACGGTCAGCGCCGCGATCCACATGGTGATGAGAACCGACATCGTCGTTCGGTTCTCTTCGGGATCTTCGCTGCCGAAGATCAAACGGCTCGCGCTCGCCGCACCGTGACGGTCGAGCACCGCCTTGATATCAGCTCCAGGCGAGAGCAGCGCATCCCTGAGCTCGACCCAGCCCCAGTGGCCTTGCGTGTCGGTCCGCAGTGCCATCACCAGATCGGACCAGACGGCGCGCGAGCCGTCGCCCCACATGGTTTCGCCGGCCGATGTCGGGACCGCGTGGGCTGCGAACTCGCGCGCGTGTTGAGGGTTCCGGATGTCTGCGGCGATGTCGTAGGCCCAGGAGCGGGCATCGTGCGGGGCCACCAGAATGAAATCGTCGGATGGGAGCCCGGCGGTCATGTCGCCCTTGAAGTCGTGAATGAGCGTCTTGTCGCCGCGGAGGACGAGCTGTTCGATCAGCGCGCGCAGCGTCGACGATTTGCCCGAGCCCTGCGTGCCCAACGCCAGGATGTTGTAACCTTCAACGGTCGGCGTCAGCTGCACATGCGGCACCAGCCAGAGGCCGCGCTTCAGCACGCGGCCTGTTTTGGCGATGGCGCTGCGCAACGATGCGCGGGCGTCGCCATCGAAAACCGGTCGCTTACCCTTCAGGGTCTTTGTTTGCTCCCGCTTCGGCGTGGCCGAAACGATGCTCACGAAGGCGATCGCAGCGGCCGAGAGAACAGCTGCTGCGAGCATGCTCAGCTGAAACTTCGCCGAGTGCGACTGCGCGATCACGCCGATCAGGCGGGAACTCACGCCAGGCTGGCACTCCAGCCCGATCCAATACGGCACGACAGGCAGGCAGCCGTCGCTGGTGAGCATCACAGCGCCGATCCAGGCGAGGCTGGCCAGATCGAGATCGACGGTCCCGCGTGCTCCGACAACCTGCGGCGGGCGGATTTCGAACAGCAGAAGCGATCCAATAACGAGGACGATCGCGGCCGCCGTGATCGCACCGAGAACCGCAGGTGCGACCCGCTTCATCTCGATGAACGGGTTATGGGTGGTCATGGGAAGCCTCGCGGGTTTGAGAGTCGCTCAACCGAGCGTCGCGCCGAGCAGAAGGGCAAAAAGGAGGACGACAATTCCGAACCCGGCGCCGGACGCGACGCCGGCGAGCCAGGCCGAGCGCTCCGGCCGGCGCAGGTTTGCCCATCCGGGAGCCGGCCACTGATCCGGCTGCGGGGCATCAACCAACCCGCCCAGGAAGGGCCTCTCGCCCCCGGCCGGAGAAATCTCCAGCGTCTTCAGGAGGTCGACCCAGCCCAGCGTGCTGAGATAGGACAGCCGGCGCGGATCGAACGCGCCCGGGTCCTGCCGGAAATCGTCGGCGAGACGCTGCACCAGGCCCCGCTCCCCCTCGCGCCTCTCGGTTGAGGCGAGTTTCGCTGCCCGCTCGAAGGCTCCGCGCCGCTCAGTCATGACCACCTCCGCGCTTGCTCCACGGGAGCACGCGATCGAGCTCGTCGAAGACCGTCGCGGTCCATGCGGCGACGTCGCCACGCACGATCTTCGCTTCCGGTCGGGGCAAACCCGTGAGGGTCATGACTTTTTCGACCGGCATCTGGGCGACCTGAACAAGGCGGCAGCGCGCGGCCTCAAAGGGCCGCCAGGAGCCGGCTTCGATCGTCGGCATCCGCAGAACCGTCGCCTGCGCCTTCAGCGGCGCGATCATCGTACGATGCACCCCGGCAGCGTCCGACGCCGGGTGGAGCAGGGTGAACATCCCATCCCGCTCGTTTTCAACCAGCACGAGCCGGGCCTGCGGGATCCGGTCCAGCAGAAGGGTGGCCGTATGAGCCGCCTGTCGCATGGCTTCAGCTTCGGCCACATACGGAACGATCACGGTGGTCGCGATCTTCCAGAGCGCCAGATCTTCGGCGAGATCGACCAGGCCGCTCCAATGCGCCAACCGCGTCGCTTGGTTGGCTCCAGTGTCGATCAGCACGCTGGCGCCGCGTCCGGCGGCTTTTTCGATCATCGTATAGAGCGGGGTGAACGATCGCGCTTCGGCTGCGGGATCGCGCCGCGCGTCCTTCGCAACCGGCGCGATCGTCAAGACGTTGCGCCCGAGCGCATGGGCAAGCCGGTGCTGCGCATCCACCTGCGCGACCCCGAGCGGGGCTTCGTGCAGATGGGCATGATCCGCAACCGCGAGCGCGGCCAGGCTCTTGCCCTGGCCGCCCTTCTCGTTCGCAACGATGATGAGATGCGGCATCGCCGTGCCGCTGATGAGATTGCGTTTCAACTGGGCCATATCGATCCTTTCTGTCGGGTCGAGGTGACGTCGACAGGGAGGATCATGGCAGCCGGAGAATTCCCGGCTTTGGGATTAACTCACGGGGCCCCGGGCTCGATCGTCTCGGCAGCGCCGGTCTCGAGAATGCGCGTGATCGTCTTGTTCCAGAAGCCCAGATCGTGGCAGCTCAGCGCCGCATGCGCGAGATACCACGCACAGCCGTCAGCCTCCGTCTCTGGCTCGCCGGAGCCATGAAGCTGGCTGGCGAAAACATGCAGCGACTGCACCAGGATTTTGGCCTGTTCCGGCTTCAGTTCGATGGAGCGCCCGCGGCTCAAACGCCCGATCAGCCGGCCGATCTCGAAGGGTTCGCTCATCGTAGCGAGATTCCGGTGCACCTCGCCCGGGTTGAGATCGCCGTCGATCGCGACGCGCATCAGGGCCGGAGCTGACTGTCGCGTCGCGATGCCGTTCGTCACGTCGAGGCCGTCCGCGAATTCGATCGGCGCACCTTCGCGCACTGAGCCCGACCAGCGCCCCATCGCTCCTTCATGCGCCCTTGCACGGAGTTCGTGATCGGCCAGTCCGCCAGCCCGCTCGCGATGATCGCGTTCGAGCGTCGCAACAATCTCCCTGCGCTCTGCGGAGCCCGGCAGGCTCTCCCCCAACCTGTCGGCAACACGAAAGGTCTCGGCCTTGCCGACATCGCGAGCATTTGCGACGCCGAAGAACTCTGCCGCCAGACGCCGCCCGCGATCGATCAATCCCTCCACGCGACCGATCCTGCGGCTACCGTCCGGGTCGGAACCTTCACGCCAGACAGCTTCGCCGATCGCCTCTTTCGCCCGCTCATTTGCTTCTGCGGCGGTTAGCAGGCGGGCCTGGTTGTTTCGGGCGAGTTCGGCGGCCTTCTGAGCCGTAACAAGCCGGAAGGCTTGTGTCTCGAGTGCGGCCTTGGCGGCCTTGACGGGCTGGGTATCGGGAGGACGGTGCGCGGCATTCGCCTCGCGGTCCTCCACCGCGATCGGCGCGATCACCAGCGGGCGCCCGGCCTGAAACATCTCACGGTGATCGGGAGCGAGAAACGGGAGCAAAGCAGGCAGCATCGCCACCGGTACCGCCAGCACGGCGAATTCTTCCGGCGACAGCAAGCGCGCCAGCTCGCATACGTCCCTTTCACCGGCCTCATCGATCAACTCGGGATCGAAAATTGCGAACGGCTTCCCGCGGGACCCCAGGCTTTCGAGCTGAGCCCGGACCACCTCCTCGATCTGGTCTGGAACATCGTTGGACTTGTCGCGATTGACCATGATGACCTCGAACTCAGCAGGATGAACGAAGCAGCGGCCGGCGGCAGCTTTCGCAGATTACGCGGATGCCGGGCTTGCCCCAGACATTCAATCCACAGCCGGCGCAGGTGTAGCGGCTCTTGCTGGCGGCTTTCTTGGCACGGACCGTCTCGCCCCTCTCGTCGTCGCCCCGCTGAACATAGGCGACGAGGATGCCGGACCACAGCAACTCCTCGCAGGCGCGATCAAAAGGCCCATCGGCCTGGATGTAATGGGTCATGCGGCGCCCCGTCTGCCGCCCACCGGGCATCCCGGTGTCGGAGGGCACGAGCCCGATGTTCTGCATCTTCGCCGCCCATTCGCGATTGTGATAGTCGGCGCCCGACGGCTTTCCGAAGTGATGCTGCCAGAGATGCGCCATCTCATGAACCAGCGTCGACAGGATCGCCCTGTCGTCGCGAACAGCGAAGGAGGTCGGATTGAGCGCGATCTCGTCGGTGATCTCGGCCTGATCGCGCGACCCGAAGCGCTCCCCGTGGAAAAATCCGCGGGCCCCTTTCTTGCGCTGCATCGTGATCAGGCAACCCGGAAGCGAACCGGCAAAGAGGCGCGCGTTGAAGAACGCGTACGCGGCGACGAAATGCCCATAGGTCAGGACAGTGGGGTTTTGCGGAAATTCCCGCCCCGAATTTGCATCGTACGACGCATTGTCGACGATCGTCATCTCGGCACAGACGCGATTGCTCGCGCCAGACCGCGCCGGTTGATCGGTGGACACGATGTTCGTGCCGATATCGTCGGGATGGATCGCCATACCGACACGATGGCGCGGGTGGCCCGACAGAGTTTGGGATTAACTCGATTCGGCGGGCCGGGGCGTCTGGTTCGGCCATCGAACCCACGCCGCATCGCGGCTGGCGTCGCGGCCGGGTGCCGTCACGGTGAGTGCGCCGAGCCCGGCACACCGGATGAGCGGGACCTGGGAGAGGTAGAGGATCGAACCCGTCATCACGACGGGTTTCAGACAGGGAGAGAGGCTCCCGGCGCCCGTTATGGAGGTTTGCCCCATGACCATGCAGGTGCTCGAAGCCCGCCGCGATGCGAGCGGCGGTTACAAGGTGGATGCGAGCCGCGGCGAGCGGGTCGGCCGGGTGTCATCGGAATGGTTCTCGCGGCCCGACGATGAGCGCTATCTATCGCTCTCGGAGCTCTATACGTCCGTGCGGGGTCGGGCCGAGCGCAGCCGGACCCGCACCGTGGAGAGTGCCGCGATCCGGGTCGAAGCCAGTCGCGGTGATCCGGAGCGGCTGGCGCTGGTGCTGCCGGGTGCCGATGCGCCGGTTGCGCCGACAAATTGGAGCTTTGGCCAGCTTGCCAGCCTGGTCGGCGCACCGGCATCCTATCTGCGGCAGCTCCCGGCGCCGCTCGCCGCGATCAACCTGCAATACGGCCTGACCTCGCATCGGGCCGAGCAGGTCAAGACGCTGGAGGTCGCGGACGGTCGTGTCGAATTGCGCGCCGCGACCGGGCCGGATTATGGCCGGATCTTCGACCATGATCTGGTCGCGGCCGTGCAGCGCATCGCCGGCAACGGCACCGGCGACACCCGTTGGAAGGTTCCGGGCGTGCTCGATTGGTCGACCGGCACCTACCACCCGAGCGTTGACATCACCAAAGACACGACGACGCTCTACGCTTCGGACCGGGACGTCTTCGTCTTCCTGGTCGACGACATGAACCCGATTGAGGCCGGCCGGCTGCCCGACGGTTCTCCGGACCTCTATTTCCGCGGATTCTATTGCTGGAATTCCGAGGTCGGCGCCAAGACGCTCGGCATGGCGAGCTTCTATCTGCGAGCCGTCTGCCAGAACCGTAATCTCTGGGGCGTCGAGGATTTTCAGGAGATCACCATCCGCCACTCCAAATACGCCGCCTCGCGCTTCGCGCATGAGGCGGCTCCGGCGCTGACCCGCTTCGCCAATTCCTCGCCTATGCCTTTCATCAACGGCATCAAGGCGTCGCGGGAGAAGATCGTCGCCCGAAGCGACGAGGATCGCAGCGACTTCCTGCGCAAGCGCGGCTTCTCCAAAGCCGAGACGGCAAAGATCATCGAGACGGTGCTGGCCGACGAAGGCCGGCCGCCTGAAACCGTTTTCGATTTCGTGCAGGGCATCACGGCGGTCGCGCGGGACAAGACCCATCAGGATGCGAGACTCGATCTGGAGGGGCGGGCCAAGAAACTCCTCGACCGGGCCGCCTGACGCTTCGGCCATAGCATCGGCGCTGTCCAGCTTCACGCGGTCATCGTTTTCGCGGCGCTGCCCTCCAGAGCGAGAGGGTGGCGCTGCCCTTCGTGACGGGTTTCGAGGTCGAGAGAAGTTCCCGGCCGTCCGTCACGGAGATCATCCAGATGGCTGCGAAGAAGATCACCCTCTCGCCCTCGCGCGACATCCCGTTCGACAGGCTGGTGCTGAGCCAGGCAAATGTCCGGCGGATCAAATCCGGCGTTTCGGTCGAGGAACTTGCCGAGGACATTGCCCGGCGTGGCCTGCTGCAAGGGTTGAGTGTCCGGGCTGTCACCGACGCAGCCGGCGTCGAGACCGGATTGTTCGAGATTCCGGCCGGCGGCCGGCGCTACCGGGCGCTCGAACTGCTGGTGAAGCAGAAGCGGCTGGCGAAGACCGCGCCGGTCCCCTGCGTCGTGCGCGAGGGAGGTCTGGCCGAAGAGGATTCGCTGGCCGAGAACGTCCAGCGCGCGCCACTCCATCCGCTCGATCAGTTCCGGGCCTTCCTGACGCTGCGCGAGAAAGGCCAGTCCGAGGAGGAGATCGCCGCCGCCTTCTTCGTCTCGGTCAATGTCGTTAAGCAGCGGCTGAAGCTCGCCTCGGTCGCGCCGACGCTGCTCGATATCTATGCCGAGGACGGCATGACGCTCGACCAGCTCATGGCTTTTACCGTCTCCGGCGACCATGAGCGGCAGGAACAGGTGTTCGAGCGGCTGAAAGCCTCATACGACAAACAGCCCTATGTCATCCGCCGCATGCTGACGGAAGGCGCGGTCCGCGCTTCGGACAAGCGGGCGCAGTTTATCGGCGTGGAGGCCTACGAGGCGACCGGCGGCACCGCGCTGCGCGACCTGTTCCAGGGCGATGATGGCGGCTGGCTGCAGGATGTCGCGCTGGTCGACCGCATGGTCGCCGAAAAGTTGAAGGCTGATTCCGAAGCGGTCGCCGCCGAGGGCTGGAAGTGGATCGAGGTCGCGCCGGACTTTGCCTATGGCCACAATTTCGGTCTGCGCCGGCTGCGCGGCGAAACCGTCGCGCTCACGCCCGAGGAGGAAGCGACCCGCGACGCCCTCCAGACCGAATATGACAGCCTCTCGGACGCCTATTCGAGCGCAGACGAACTGCCCGGCGAGGTCGACGAGCGTCTGAGCGAGCTGGAAACGGCGCTTGAAGCGTTCGAGAACCGGCCGCTCGTCTTCGATCCGGCCGAGATCGCCCGCGCCGGCGCCTTCGTCAGCATCGCCCATGACGGGCGGTTGCAGGTCGAGCGCGGCTATGTCCGCCCGGAGGATGAGGCACCGATCGAGCCGGACGTCGACGACACCGAGGTGAACGCCGTTCGGGCTGCCGCCGCTCAGCGCGCCGGCGACGCCACCGTCGTGACCGATGCCGAGGAGGCGGACTCGGAAGCGGAGGAGGATGAAGGTCTTTCGCCAATCTCCGACCGGCTCATGACGGAGTTGACCTCGCATCGCACGCTCGCCTTGCGCCAGGCGCTCGGCGATCGTCCGGATGTCGCCTTCCTCGCGGCGTTGCACGCGCTGACCCAGAAGATCTTTTACCGTTACGCCTCGGAGAGCTGCCTGGAGCTCGACCTGAAGAGCGTCGCCTTCAGCTCCCAGGCGCCGGGGCTGAACGACAGCGCCTCGGCTGAAGCGATCCGTGTGCGGCACGACAACTGGGCCAACGCGCTTCCGAAGGACGCAAGCGACCTTTGGGACGCCTTGCAGTCGTGGGACGGGGACAGTCAGGCAGGATTGTTCGCCCATATCGTCAGCCTCTCGGTCAACGCCGTGCATGAGCCCTGGAACCGCCGGCCGCGGGCGCTCGCCCATGCCGACCATCTGGCCGGCGCCATCGCTCTCGACATGGCGGCGGCAGGGTGGAAGCCCACCGTGGACAACTTCCTCGGCCGGGTAACGAAGGCCCGCATCCTGCAGGCGGTTGCCGAGGCGAAGGACCAGCGTGCCGCTGAGCGCATCGCACATCTGAAAAAGGGCGACATGGCCGCCGAGGCCGAGAGCCTGCTGGCCGAGACCGGCTGGCTGCCGGAGCCGCTGCGCACGCCGGGTTCTGCTGACGGCGCGGACGAAACCGGAGTTCGCGACACGCGCCCTTCCGATGACGACGGGGATTCGACGGCCCTCATCGCCGCCGAATGATCGTCCCCGAACCTCCGATCGGCCCGCCGGCGACGGCGGGCCTCTTCCCTGTCGAGGTGCCGCATGGCGCAATCCCCGCATGATCTGGCGCGCCGCCTTGGCCGGCGCGCCGAGGCGGTCTGCCGCCACTATCTCTCCAATGGCTGGCGCTCTGGCCGCTACTGGCTGGTCGGTGATATTCGCAACGCACCCGGTCGATCGACCTTCGTCCGGCTCGCCGGACCAGAGACCGGTCGCGGTGCCGCCGGCCGCTGGAGCGATGCCGCCACCGGCGAGCATGGTGATCTGCTCGACCTGATCCGCGAGGCGCACGGACTCGTCGACTTCCGCGATGTCGCCGAGGAGGCAAGGCGTTTCCTCTCCCTGCCGCATCCGGAACCGGAGCGGCATGCCGATCGCGCCACGCAGCCTGGCTCGCCCGCGGCGGCCCGGCGGCTCTTCGCCATGTCGCAACCGATCGCCGGCACGTTGGCACAAACCTATCTGCATCGGCGCGGGATCGCCGATCAGACCGATCTGTCGAGCCTGCGCTTCCATCCGCGCTGCTACTATCGCCCCGATGCGAGCGCGCCGACCGAGACCTGGCCAGCGTTGATCGCCGCCGTCACCGATCGCGACGGGCGGATCACCGGCCTGCATCGCACCTGGCTCGCGCGCGACGGTTTTGGCAAAGCGCCAGTCGACACGCCGAGGCGGGCCATGGGTGATCTGCTCGGCCATGCCGTCCGCTTCGGCGTTGCCAGCGACGTGCTCGCAGCCGGTGAAGGTATCGAGACGGTGCTCTCGGCGCGCTCCGTTCTGCCGCGCATGCCGATGCTGGCCGCCGGCTCGGCCGCACATCTCGCCGCCATCTTGTTTCCGCAGGGGCTGCGCTGTCTCTATATCTTGCGCGACCGTGATCCGGCCGGCAGCGAAGCCTGTGACCGGCTGAGCGGGCGGGCGACGAGCGCCGGCATCGAGACCGTGATGCTCTCGCCGCGGCAGCGGGATTTCAACGAGGATTTGCTGCATCTCGGCCCGTCCGCGCTCAGGGCATGGCTGCGCCGTCAGCTCGCGCAGGAGGATGTCAGCCGCTTCCTGAACCCGGCAGGTTAATCCGGAAAGGGAAGAAGACGGGCGGCGGTGTGGCCGTCACGCCTCGCGCCGTCACCAGGTCGAAGAGGCCGCGCCCGGCCTTCGGGAGGGCGATCGGCCCACAAGCCGGCCGGCCAGGCAATGGCCGCGGCCGACGATTTTCCGGCGCGCGGGGCAGGCCCGCGCGTTCCATCGCGACCCAAAATCGCCGGCCTTGGCCATCAGGGCCCTCGCAAGGCGAGGGCTGCCGGTCCGGCCGACCCGTGGGCTGTCCGTCGCCATGAAGGCCGCAAGGGCGCGGCCAGCCCGACGAAGGAGACCACGCCGATGCCCCGCGATCCGGACCATCACCACGAACCGCACGCCTCATCCCCGACCGTACAGGTCCTGGCCGGCCTGCAACTCTACGGCTACCATCCACAGCCCGACGAGCCCGATCCGCGCCCACTGCCGGACGAGGCCGATCTCGCCGGCGCCGTTACCGAAATCTTCGATGCGCTTGCCGGCACGCTCGGTGACACCCGCCTCGAACCGGAGCTCGACGACCTGCTCTGGTCGGCGGTCCAGCTCTTCCACCGGGCCACCGGCCGGATCGAGCGCGAACTCGACCGCAACGAGCAGGCGCAGCGCCGAACCCAGGCGGAACAAGACGGCAGCGAAGTGCAATCCGTCATCCTCGAACGCCTGCTCGTCGACGCACAGAACCTGATCGAACGCCGCGACGCCTTCGAGAGCATGCGCGACGAGGCCGCCGGGCACTACGAGCGCCATATCGGCACGCCCTGGCGCCCGCGCGCAGGTTCGATGGTCAACCACAAGTCTCTGACCGCGACGCTGATCGACAGCCACGACTTCCTGATGGCGCGAAAGCGTGCCGAACAGGAGGTGCTGCTGCCGTCCGGCCCCAAGATCGCCTTCACCGGCGGGCTCGATTGCAACGACCACCGGCTGATCTGGGATGCACTCGATCGCGTCCATGCGAAATACCGGGACATGGTGCTGCTGCACGGTAAGTCACCGAAGGGGGCCGAGCGGATCGCCGCCTGCTGGGCCGACCATCGCAAGGTGCCGCAAATCGGCTTCGCGCCCGACTGGACGCGGCATGGCCGGGCAGCACCGTTCCGGCGCAACGACACCATGCTGGAGATATTGCCCATGGGCGTCATGATCTTCCCCGGCACCGGCATCCAGGACAATCTTGCCGACAAGGCGAAAAAGCTCGGTATCCCCGTCTGGAGATTCAGCGGTGCATGAACGCCGGCGGTGACGCTTGCCGGTGGGCTTACCGGCAGCTTGCCGCCCGGAGCGCATGCCGGTGAGTGCCGCCCCCCCGCATGCGCGATAGGAGCCCGGCCCCGGCGTCGAGCCAGGCCGTCCTTCTCTCTGTTACCGCGATCCTACCGGCAGGCGGCTCGCGTCAAGGACGGGCGGTTCCCCCAATTTTGCGATCCGGCGAAGCCGAACCACAAAATCGGCTCCCCCGCCCGCCGGCAGGCCGGTCGCTGCGCGATCCCTGACCCGATCCCCCAACACCTGGTCGGCGACCTCCGTCATCGAGACAACGGAGGTTCACCATGACCAACTTCTTCGATATCCACGCCGACATCGCCGAGCTGCGCGCCGAGCTTTCGGAGTGCATCCTCACCCGCCGGGAGCGCGCCGCGACCCTGCAACGCCTCGAAGCCTTGCTTGCGGAGGTCGCGCGACTCCAGAAGGAGGAGGAAGCGTAAGCTCCCTCCTGTCTTGCGGCCGGCCGCACCGCCGCGGCCGGCGTCGTCCTGTTCAGCCGACAATGGCGATTCCCCGCCGGAGATGTTCGGTTGAGCAGGCGTGCTGCCCGCCTTGGTTCCGTCAGGCGAACGCGGAACAGCCGATCCCGTCACCTCATCGTCGAAGACGGGCAGGTCGGCCGGAAAACCGGATCGACGACTGCCGCTCATCCAGGCCGCGCAGAGCGTTTGGCGCCGGGCGTCATCATCACCCCGGTCGGACTGGGGCAGGCGAAGCGGGAGCATCCCCGTCGACACATCTCACGATGATCATGTTTCACAGCCCCGACGCGATAAGAGCCAACCGGCAGTCGGCGTGCCTCGGTGCCGGTCATCCTGAACCCGCCGAGCCCGACCAGATTCTCCTTGACCCGCCAGTCGCGCGCTCCGAAACGGCCTCTCCAATGGGCTGATCTGGCCGAAGGACGGCTGGCGCCTCGACCGCCTCAGGCGCAACAGCTCCGTCGAAACTTTCTTCCCCTGAGGGGCCACCCCACGCGACAGGTCGCGCGGGGACCCCGAACCCCTCATTCCTCACGAGCCAAGAAACTTCCTCCTCTGCTGTCAAGCCCCCTGCCGGGGGTGCGCCGGCGCTCGCCTTCGGCCTGCCGATCGCCATCGAGGCCGCAACGGTGCGGGCTCGAAGCAGACATCAAGGAGAACCACCATGGCCACCATCGGCACCTTCAAGCAGACCGCCACCAACGAGTTCGCCGGCGACATTGTCACCCTCAGCGTCCAGGCCAAGGGCGTCCGCATCGTCCCGGAGACCCGCGTCACCGGGGAGAACGCTCCCAGCCACCGCGTCTTCGTCGGCCGCGCCGAGATCGGTGCCGCCTGGTCCAAGCGCTCCAGCGAAGGCCGCGATTATCTCGGGCTCAAGCTCGACGATCCCAGCTTCACCGCCCCGATCTTCGCCAACCTCTTCGACGACGAGGAAGGCGAGAGCTACAGCCTGATCTGGTCCCGCCCCAGCCGCCGCAACGGCGAATGAGACCACTGACGATGCCCCGCCGGACGCTTCCGGCGGGGCATCGCCCATGCTGTTTCGGAGACGGACCAGGCCGCGGAGACGCGCCCGGCTGATGTCATTCCTCCCGCCTGAGGCGGGCGGCCCGTTTCATATAGGCGAGCAGCGCGTCCCCCTCTGGCTGCGCGGCGGGAATTCCATCGGGGCCTGCGCCGGCGGCAGGCGGTTTCGGCAGAGCCCCCGAGAAAGCCAGCGTTCCCTCCGCAGGCTGCGGCTTTCGTCCGCGCGCGGGCTTGATGCTCTGGCCCGTCGCAGGCGATCGAGCGGTCGGTTTCGTGATCATCGGTGTAGCATCGTTGCGCGTCGGCTTCGCCTCCGTGGGCTGCCGCTCCGCAGGTTGCTTGCGCCAGACCAGCGATTGCAGATGTCCCCGCGACAGCGGACGGCCATCGCTTCGGGTCGCTCCCGCTCGGAACAGCAACGCGACGATGTCGTTCCATTCCAGGCCGCGACGACGAGCCTGATCGAACCAGTCGAGATGGACATCGATGACCCTCGCAAGCTTCAGGCGCTGCCCTTCCGGCCCCTGCATATCGGCCGCGATCGCTTCTGCTCCTTTCAGCAGAACCTCGTCGCTGATCACTGACCGCTTCGCCATCCCCTGCCTTCATCCCCGCCGATTGCAACAAACCACGCCCATAGACATGCTCTCACATATAAAATCTTACCGCATAAAATTAAATTATGTCAGATCAAAATAAATTAAATCGAATTGTTCACACCTGTGCATCTCCAATGCTAAACGGGTTTGGGCGCGCTGACACAGCCCATCACCTATGAGCTGGCCAAGATCGGCTACGACGTCATCCACTTGGAGGCACATCAGGGCGGCGCCGCACTTTCGGCATATGCAACAACGCCGGCAAGCACGACGCTCCCGCCATCGCCGAGATTCTCAGATCGGGATGGTATGTCTGCGACGGTAGGCGCGGCATCGAGCATAACCTTTGCGGCCAATCGATGGAGTGAATCCGAACTCGGCCAATAACCGCCCCTCACGGGGCCAACATTGGGGTCTGACTCAGTTTCGCTGCAGGTTGGGGCTGTTCTGACGCTGGTTTCCAGAAGGAATCAGCATGATGAAGCAGCGATTTCGACCGGCCAGCTTGGTTCCCGCAGGTCTTATCGTCGACGGCATCGCGATCGAAGGCGATCGGATTGTTGTCCGAGCACGGTCCGCCGTCAGGGCCTGTCCATGTCCTGACTGCGGGGCGTTCTCGCCGCGGATCCAAAGCCGGTATTTCCGGCGAGCAAAGGATCTGCCGCTGAGCAGCCGACGCGTCGAACTCCACGTTCTGGTCCGGCGCTTTCGGTGCGATGCGGTCCTATGCGGCCGCCAGATCTTCGCAGAGCGCTTTGGTGACCGCATCCTCGCGCCACGAGCACGCCGAACTGATCGTCTCGATCATATCGTCCAGCATCTCGGCCTCGCCCTGGGCGGCCGACCTGGAGCGAGTTTTGCCGCGAGGATGATGCTGCCGGTCAGCAACGATACCCTGCTGCGTGTGGTACGGCAGCGCGCTCGGGTGCCGAGCGAGCCGTTGCGCGTGATCGGCATCGATGATTTCGCCTGGCGGCGCAATCACCGCTACGGCACGATCGTCTGCGATCTTGAGCGTCGCCGACCGGTCGTTTTGCTTCCGGATCGGGAGCCAGCAACGTCCGAGGCTTGGCTCAGGCACCAGCCCATTGTCCATACGGTCGCCCGTGACCGCGGCGGTGGGTACGGAGAGGCGGTGGCGCGAGCCCTGCCGCATGCCGTTCAGGTCGCCGATCGCTGGCACCTGATGGAGAATGCCAGCCGTGCGTTCCTCGACGCCGTGCGCAAGTCGATGCGCCAGATCCGCAGCGCCATCGGCACCACGGTCGTCAACCCCTCGCTTCTGACGGCGGCGGAGAGGCTGCAATACGAAGGGTATCTGCGGCGCGAGGAGACAAACGCAGCGGTTCTTGCCCTCTGGAAGGAAGGCGTGCCGATCAAACAGATCGTCAGGCGCACGGGCCATCACCGCCAGACCGTCAGGCGCATCGTCCGAGGCGAGCGCGGCGACGTCTTCCGACCGCGCCAGAGTTCGCTGGAGGCGCACCTACCCTGGCTCGATGCGCAATGGGATGCTGGCGTCCACAATGCATCCGCCCTCTGGCGATCGATGCGGAGAAGCGGCTTCCGGGGAAGCCTCAGGGTCCTCTCCGAATGGGCAACACGCCGGCGGCGCGCAGAGAAAACGGATGCTAGCAGCCTCGCGCGCGTCCCATCGGCTCGGACCATCGCACGGTTGATGACCACGGGTCGCGACAATCTCACGAAGGCCAAGACTGTTACGATCGCGGCGATCGAGAACGGCGTCCCGGCCTTGGTCGAGGCCCGTGAAATCGTCGCCGGCTTCCACGCCATGATCAGGTCGAGGCGGGCCGAGCCCTTGGCTTCCTGGATCGAGCGCGCGTCGCAAAGCCTGGTCGCCTCATTGGCGAATGGCGTCCGGCGCGACGAAGCCGCCGTGCGAGCGGCAATCCTCTCGACTTGGTCAAACGGCCAGACCGAAGGACAGATCACCCGTCTCAAGCTCGTCAAACGCCAGATGTACGGCCGTGGAAAGATCGACCTTCTCCAGGCGCGCCTCATCGGAGCGCAATGATCCCGAACGTCAGCGAGATTGCGTCAGACCCAACATTGCAGGCGATCTCACACGCGATCCGATCGTCCGCTTGCTGCCGCCGCACCGTCAAGCGCTGCTCGCAATTGAACCGCTACGGGTCGCCGTAGGCCGTTTGGCGTGTGTCATGCCGCCATGGCTAGTTTTCCAACATGGCGTAGCATCGGCGGCCCACCTTAGGAGCTCGTCTTCCTCTCTTCCTATCCGATGATGAAACTGAACTACGGGCGCCACGACGGGAAGATGAAATCCGGCCCTGGTAATTTCGACCTCATCGTCATGAGCGAAGCACTCTTTTGGATCCGATTGTCGAGCATCGGGTCAGCGACAGCGAGGCGCTGCCGGGCGATCTCGGCCTTGAGCTCCCCTTCATCCGCTTCACCTGATCCGTCTTCGGCCTGCCAAATTCTCGACGCCAGCATTACCAATTTAACTCCGTCACGCCGATCGAGCGGATTGCGGCAGCGGCGAGCTGGCGCGGCAAGCCCAGAGCACCCACCTGACACCGCTCCGCGACGATCCCTTCGGGCTTGTAGCGTCTCTTCGACACCACCGTCCCCGTCCGCTAAAGAGCACTCTTCAGGATGAACCATTCAGTCGGGGTGGATTAGCCCAACTTGCGAGCAGGATGGCAAACACGACGGCCTTGTTCTAGAAAGCAATGGCGTCAAGTCGCGATGGCACGGTGAGCTCGACATGGAACTACGGTGTGGGCAGGAGGCCCTTCGCACGCGCGGCGAGTCAAGCCTCGCTGGTCGGCTCCTGGCACTTCGGGCAGCGCCGGTTGCGTCAGCCATTGTAGGCGGTGGGCCGCCAGCCCCAGTTCGATGGCGAGCATGACGAATGTATCGACGCAACCGAAATGGCGGCCGAACTTGGTTCCCACTTGCAGATATGATGGTTGTGTCTTCGGTAGTAGGTTGCGGGGCGTCATGCCGTCGATCACGCAGCGACCAAGGACATTTCTCGGCTCGACTCCGGCCATCGGGAGTTTCGGCTAGACAAGAGGCGCAACGCCCAAACCCTCCCACCACGACCATCCCATAAAAAAACCCGCAGCTCTCCTACGTCAGCGGGTTCGTTCAATCGGCATTCTGGAAGAGACACGAGATGCGCGACATCGTCCTCATTGCGCTTTTTGCGGCGATCACGGCTGGTCTGGCAATGTCTCCTCCCATCGTCCTGCCAGCAATTGGCGTGCCAGTCACGGCACAATCCCTCGGCGCGATGCTAGCGGGCGGCGTTCTGGGCGCTCGTCGCGGCGCGCTCTCAATGGTGCTGTTTCTCGCTCTGGTCGCCATGGGCCTGCCACTCCTGTCCGGCGGGCGTGGCGGCATCGGGGTCTTCCTCGGACCGACTGCAGGCTATTTGTTCGGCTGGATCTTCGCTGCTTTCGTCGTCGGATTTCTCGTCGAACTCTTCTGGAACGGCCTGACCACACTCAAGGCGACGCTGATCTGCGCAATCGGCGGCGTCGTGGTGCTTTATGCGATCGGCATCCCCTGGAGCGCCGCGGTCGCCGGCATATCAGTTCCGAACGCCTTTTTTGGGTCGCTGCCTTTCCTCATCGGCGACATCCTCAAATGCTACGTCGCGGGCCTGGTCGTCGTGATCGTCAAGCGCTCCTATCCGATCATTATCCCGACTGCCCGCGCCTGAAGTTGCCGGAACCTCGACGAACCGAATGATCACATTCACCAACGTATCCGTCCGGAAATCCGGCACTTGCGTGCTCGGAAACATCAACCTGCGCATCGGCGAGCGGCGGGTGGGAATCATCGGGCGCAACGGCTCCGGCAAGAGCACATTCGCTCGACTCTTCAACGGGCTGGAAAAGCCCACCACCGGCACGGTAACCTGGGACGGCGCTCCCAATGACGGCCAGTTGCGCCGGCATGTCGGCTTCCTGTTCCAAAACCCGGAGAACCAGATCGTCTATCCGATCGTGCAAGAGGATCTGGAATTCGGCCTCAAGAACCTAAAGCTCCCCGACGCCGTTATCCGCGAGCGTATCGATGAAGTTCTAACACGCTTCGACATCGCACATTTGCGGGATCGCTTTACGCATCAGCTTAGCGGCGGTGAGCGGCAACTCGTCGCGCTGGCGGGCGTTCTGGTGATGAAGCCAAAGATGATCGTTTTCGATGAACCGACGACGTTGCTCGATCTGCGCAATAAGAGCCTGTTCATGAAGGCCATCGCAGAACTGACCGAACATGTGGTCATGGTGTCCCATGACCTCGACCTAATCGCGAATTTTGACCGGGTGCTCCATTGCGAAGACGGCGCCCTCGTCGGCGATGGCGCTCCAGTCGCAGTGATCCCGGACTATATCGCCCGCTCTCAAATATAGAGAAGGCTCTTGGCCGCTCAGAGCTTGCCGGCTGAGCGCGCTTCGAGCGCCTCGGACACCTGATCGGCCATCCTCAACGTCCTCACGACGAGCGGCACCAGCGTAGCTGTGAGATTTCGATCGAGACCGCGTGTCTTCTGCGCCATCCGAACCTCGGTGAAGATCACGCGCACAGAGGGAATGAAGCGGATCGTGAGCGTGATCGCCAGCGCGATGCGCTTGGTCGGGACACAGGCCGGAGCATAGTTCAGCATGGCCTCGATGCCGCCGACGAACTCGCTCGTTCGGGTGGTGAGCGTCACGACCGACGCTGCTAGGATCATCAGGACGAAGCGCACGACCACGATGGCCGCCTGCGAGATATCAGTCGTCAGCACATGCGCAGCGAAGATGAAGGCCAGAACCCAAAATGCCGGGCGCACCGACGTCACCGCATGGTGCAGCCGAAGCCCCGCGACCCGATAGACGACCAGAACCAGCAGGCCGGCAGCCGCCAGAACGCCCCAATCGCTGAACAAGAAAAGCAGCGTGCAGAACGCCGCCAGCGCTAACAGCATGTATTGCGGCGGCATTCTATGAAGGAAGCTGTCACCCGGCACATAGAGTTCACTCAGCATGCCATCGCGATCCTGCTAGAGCATTTTCGAGCGAAGCGGACACCGGCTCGCGTGAAGAAAATGCGAGAACAAAGAACCAGAACATTGCCGCGATCCGAAAAACCCCGGCGATACTCCAAGCGCGGACACTCGAGCCCCAAATGCGCCTCAGAACCACTCGGGCCTCGCCATCAAGCGCAATCTCGCACGAGATAGACCACCGGCAGGCTGGCTCGGCTGAACGCGGTTGGGCCCTTCGCCCGGCCTAACTTGGTTAGCGCTTGGCCAACACCGGGATTGGCCGGGTCCAAGACCATGACTTCACGATCGTCTCACCGGCACCGCTCCCGATTGGGAGCCCAACCCGCTCTCGCCATCCCATTCAGAAGGAGTCGGCATCGAGAGCCATCACGGACTCGGGGCTGGCGTTAAGCGCGACTTCCAATCCGATAGTCTCCGGCAGCACGCGCTCGGCAAAGAAGCGTGAAACCGCAATCTTTCGGCGACAAATTCGGTCGCCAGCGTCGGACATCGCCGCCGTTTTGGCCATTCTTGTCCACATCCAGCCATAGGCAACCAGTGCGAAGAGCCTGAGATAACCTGTTGAGGCGGCCCCAGCGGCGAATGGATCGAGACGGCCGGAAAGCAGCCGCTCAGTGGCTCGTTCAAGCCGCTCAAGTGCTTCGGTTGTTGCTCCGACGATAGCATCGGCATTCCGACAGGTCACGGGCGACTGAAGATCCTGCTTGATAAGGGCGAAGAAGCGGCTTGGCAGCGCCCCATCCTCCATCGGTAATTTGCGTTGGACCAAGTCGATGGCTTGAACACCATTGGTGCCTTCGTAAATCTGGGTGATGCGGGCATCGCGCACGAATTGCTCCATGCCCCATTCGCGGATGTAGCCATGACCGCCGAAAACCTGCTGAGACAACACCGCCGTCTCAAAACCGAAATCCGTGAAGGCTGCCTTGACCACCGGGGTCAGGAGCGCAACCAGGCCATTAGCACTCTTGCGCGCCCCCTCGTCTGGATGACGCGCCGCGATATCCATTTGCATGGAGGTCCAAATGGCCAGCGCGCGGGCGGCATCCGCATAGGCGCGCCCCCTCAGCAGCATATTGCGGACGTCGGGATGTTCGACGATCTGAACCGGCCCCCTGGAGCCGTCGAGCGAGCGGCCCTGTAGGCGCTCGCGGGCATACGCGGTGGCCTTCTGGTTCGCCACTTCTCCAATCCCGAGTCCCTGGATGCCAATAAACAAGCGTTCAGCATTCATCATGGTGAACATGGCATTGAGGCCGCGCCCCACCTCGCCTACGAGCCAACCAGTGGCCCCGTCATAGTTCATGACACAGGTCGGCTGACCATGGATGCCCATCTTGTGCTCCAACGAGCCAACGGACATGCCATTGCGAGCACCCAGGCTACCGTCGTCATTGACGAGGAATTTGGGCACCAGGAACAGGCTGATGCCTTTGACCCCTTTCGGCGCATCCGGAAGGCGCGCCAGCACGAGATGGATAATGTTGCCGCCGAAATCGTGATCGCCGGAAGAGATGAAGATCTTCGTCCCAGTGATTCGATACGAATCGTCTACCGAAGCTTCGGCGCGCGTGTTCAAAAGGCCAAGATCAGTGCCGGCGGACGCTTCCGTAAGCGCCATGGCGCCGGTCCACTCACCAGATATCATCTTCGGCAGGTAACGCTGCTTCAGGGCATCGCTGGCGTGAATGGAGATGGCTTCGGCTGCACCGCGGGTCAACCCGGGGAAAAGACCAAAGGACAGGTTTGCAGATGAAAGCATTTCATCGAGCAAGACTTGCATCACGCGCGGGAGGCCCTGCCCCCCGAACTCAGGGTCGCCGGAGAGCCCGCTCCAACCAGCGTTGATGAACGCCTTATAGGCTTCGGAAGTGCCATCGGGTGTAAAAACTTGGTCGTTTTCCAGTCGACAACCTTCTTCGTCGCTTGGCCGATTCAAAGGCTCAAGCACGGCGGCGCAAAACTTGCCGGCTTGCTCCAGTATGGACACAGCAAGATCAGCGTCGATCTCCTCGTACCCCGGAAGAGTTTTCATCGTTTCGTTGAAATCGAAGACTTCATTCAAGAGGAAACGGATATCATCAACCGGCGGGATATAGGCTACCATTCTGTCATTCTTTCCGTTCAATACGAAGTCATCAGCCGTCTCCGGCATTTGTGTGTCTCGAGGTTGAAAGCGTGTCGAACGGGCCGGCAGCACCGGCTTTCCGGCGCCCTCTCTGCATCATCACTCCGCGATGCGTAAAACTGCGCGCTCGCCAATTTTTCGGATCGCGTCTTGAGATAATCCGTCAAGCCGCCGAGGTGAGCAGAGCCAATGATTATGTGTTACGCTAAATAAAGCGAGACGCACAGCGTCAGAAAAACATCGATAGAAACACGTGCAGGAGCATCTCTGCACGCCTCGATCGATTTTGGACAACGATTTCATATCACGGTTTGCCAACACCTCAGTCCACGATGTCGGCGCGGTCAGGCAGTGCCATCATCGTGGCTGTCATGGTCGCGAGCAGTTTTGTGGCGCCATCCGCGGCAAATCCATATGCTTGCCCGTCAGCCACGATGATCGTGCGGCCGGGCTTGATCACCGAACCGCGAAACAAAAATCGCTCTCCTTTGCCTGGAGCGAGGAAATTAACCTTGAACTCAACGGTCAAAACCGCTGTATTCTCCGGCATAAGAGAGTAAGCTGCATAGCCGCAGGCCGAATCCAGCGCAGTTGAGAGAATTCCACCTTGAATGAATCCGTATTGCTGGGTCAGTGAATCGCAATAGGGCATCTCGATTTCCACCATGCCCGGGGTCACAACCGTCAATGTTGCGCCGATGGTAGACATCGCATTCTGGCGTGAGAATGATACTCTTACACGCTCTTCGGAGTTCCTCGATACAGTTGCAGTGGATGACATCAAGCGCTTCCCCAGTCGGAGCGGCCATTCAGAAGACGTTCGAGCTTCACGCGAAAAGATCTCGCAACACGAGGCCGATCAACGTCCTGACATTTGAGCAATGATTGGATGAGCGCCCTTGTCATTGGTCCTTTCTGTCGACCAGAAAGGGCGCATCGGCAGGGAGCTCACCTGCGGTAATAAATTCCAGATGATCGACCTTGAGTCGCGTGAGTTCCCTGAACCGGCCCAGCACCCATCCGGTTACCGTATCGCGGTCGGCGTCGGGGGCCAGAACAAGTCGCAGCGTGATCTCTTCACGATGCCCCGGCCGACTGATGACGGCCTGAGCCCGTGCAACTCCCGGACTTGCAATGGCGAGTTCATCGATCTGCCTTGGGTAGATGAAGATTTCACGCGCCTTCACAGCCTGGCCGACGCGCCCCTGCAGCATGCCGATGCGATGGACGGTGCCCTCCTCGGTCAGGGCAGTAGCAAAGGCGACGTCTCCAGTACCAAAACGGATCAGCGGCCAGCCCGGCCTCAGCGTGGTGACGACGATCTCTCCAGACTCTCCCATCGGCAGAGGAACGCCGCTAACCGGGTCACATATCTGCACGATGCGGTCTTCGTGGATTTCATAACCCTCAGAGCCATTATTCTCGAAACCGATAACGCCGAAATCAGCCGTCGCATAAACCGAAAACGTACGGATGCCATAGCGCTCTTCAAGCCGGCGCCGCTTGCCCATCCAGTCGCCGAATTCGCCGCCGAGCAGCGCTGTTTTGACGTTCCATGCCTCCGGCAAAGCGTACCCCTGGCCTTCGATCGTCTCGGCGAGCGTGATAAAAAATGCCGTCGAGCTGCAGATGCAGGTCACGCCAAGGTCCATGATCAACTTGGCCTGCGCCTCGCTGCCGCCGGTGCCGGCCGGAATGACGGAGGCTCCCCTGTCGCGCAAGCCGTCGTCGAGCAGGAGGCCTGCGGGAACCAGATGATAAGACCATGTGTTGAGCACGCGATCACCGCGCCCAACTCCAGCCGCGGCAAAAGCACGCGCAAATCCCAACCCATCATTCTCGCCTCTCATCTGCGGCTCATTGATCGGACCGGGGGATACGAAGATGCGGGCGATATCCTCGTTCTGTGCAGCAAGGAAGCCACCGAAGGGCGGACTCTCGCGCTGTCGATCAAGCAGCCGCTCCTTTTTGAGCACGGGCAAGCGCGACAGATCATCCGCCGTCCGCAGATCATCCGGCCGAATGCCGGCGCGGTCGTAAATCTCGCGAATGGCCGGAGCGCGCTTGTAGGCTTCAGCCTGGCTCTCCCGCAAATTCGCAAACATCGTTTGTCTCTTCATATCGTTCTCACCCAACTATAAGACGTTATCATGATTAGACTGACACATTTTCGAGAACAACACAGGAACGGTAACGCAAAAATAGAGAAAAATAAGTTTTTTTGGAAATTATTCTCAAATCAAGGCAAAGTTTTGCAGAATTCAAAATTCCACAAATACCTAAACCCATCTTTTCTTGCGGCGGTACCATTTGACGCTACTGAATCTGCCGCGCTCAGAA
This sequence comes from Allobosea sp. FW305-C-101, assembly GCF_058783685.1. Taxonomy (NCBI): domain Bacteria; kingdom Pseudomonadati; phylum Pseudomonadota; class Alphaproteobacteria; order Hyphomicrobiales; family Alloboseaceae; genus Allobosea; species Allobosea sp. FW305-C-101. The sequence continues at coordinate 23,157 of NZ_JBYSYT010000007.1, forward strand.
GCTCCCGCCCCCAGATAGAATTCCTGGACGTCCTGATTGCCCCTCAGCTCCGCCCCCGAACCTTCGAGCACCACCTTCCCGTCCTCCATGACATAGCCCTGGTCCGCCACAGCAAGCGCAAAGCTCGCGTTTTGCTCGACCAGGAGGATCGTCAGCCCCTCCTCACGATTGAGACGCCGGACGATCCCGCATACTTCCTGGACGAGCAGCGGCGACAAACCCATCGAGGGCTCGTCCAGCATCATGATCCGGGGGCCCGCCATCAATGCGCGGCCAATCGCCAGCATCTGCTGTTCGCCGCCGGACAGATATCCCGCGACCTGCGTGTGCCGCTCCTTCAATTTCGGAAAGTATTCATAAACAAGCTCCCGGCGCGACGCGATCTTGCGAGAATCCTTTTCCAGGAAGGCGCCGATGCGAATATTTTCTTCGACCGTAAGGTCCTGGAAAATGCGCCTCCCCTCCATCACCTGCACGAGGCCCGACGCCACTCTTCGATCAGGCGACATGTGGGTGATGTCCACGCCGTCGAAGGTGATGCGTCCGCGCGTGACCTCTCCTTCCTCTGACGCGAGAAGTCCCGACACCGCCTTCAGCGTCGTCGACTTGCCCGCGCCATTCGCGCCAAGCAATGCAGTCACTGCGCCGCTTTTCACCTGAAGGGAGAGGCCTTTCAGAACCAGAACGTAGGTATCATAGACGACTTCAATATTCTCGATTGTCAGCATTTTGTCGTCACCTGGCGAATGGATATACGTTCCAATAGGTCTTGATACGCTGCCAACGCGCTGCAAGACCTGCCGGTTCGGCAACTAGGACAAAGATAATCAATGCTCCAAAAAGCCCCTCGCGCAGGAAAGCCAGGGTGCCCGCCACAGCCGCAGGATCAGCGACAAACAGCGCGGCCCCCTCCGAGAGCGCTTCCGGAAGCAGGGTCACAAATACGGCACCGAGCACGCAACCAAGGGCGCTGCCCAAACCGCCGACAATAATCATGACCAGCAGGCTAATCGACAGCCCCAGCGTGAATTGCTCGGGCGTGACATAGCCGACATACTGCCCCCACAAGGCGCCCGCCACACCTGCCAGGAATGACCCGATGGCGAAGGCGATGAGCTTGCTGCGGAACAGGTTTATGCCCATGATCTCCGCGGCGAGATCGTGATCGCGCACTGCCATCAACGCACGGCCGGTAGCCGTTCGCGCGAGGTTTCTCACGAAGAGCAGCGACAGGGCCGCTATTGGGAGCAGGATCCAATAGAAGGCTGTGTCGCCCGACAATTCATGCCCGAACGCAGATGCCGAACCAGCGGACATGCCGTTGCTACCTCCGGTGACGGACGTCCAACTCCGGAACACGAACTCCAGAATGAACTGCGCCGCCAGCGTGGCTATCGCCAGATAGAGCCCCTTCAGTCGCACCGATGGGACGCCGAAAAAACTCCCGACGAGCGCCGTGAACAAACCCGCGATCACGATCGCTGCGAAAAAGGGAACGCCCAAGACGCTTACGAGATAGGCTGAAGTATAAGCACCGACCCCAAGAAAGGCGCCGTGTCCGATCGAGATCTGGCCGGTAAACCCGGTAATCACGTTCAGCCCTAGGGCGGCGATCACATTGATGAATATCAAGTTGGCAAGGCCGAGCTGATAACCGCTCGCCACGAAAGGAAACACAAGAACGAATGCTGCGGCTAACGCAATGCGAAACCGCGTCAATTTTGTCGGAAACAAACGAATGGCCTGCGCATGGCTGGTGATGAACTCGCCACTGCTCATTGCTCAGATCCTTTCAATATCGTGCTGGCCGAATAATCCATAAGGTCGGATCATCAACACCAACACGAGAACAACGAACGCTGCGACGTCCCGAAAGCCGTCCAGGTCAAACACGCTCTTGAAGACACCATCGGCAACGTTCTCGAGTACGCCGATGAGAACTCCGCCGACAGCCGCACCTACGATTGAATCGAGCCCACCAAGGATGACGACCGGGAAGACCTTCAATCCGAAGGCGGAAACGCCGAGGTTTACGCCGTTGATCGTTGCGATCAACATTCCGCCGACCGCCGACACGACACAGGCAATCGCCCAGGACAGCGCAAAAATCTGACCGACATTAACCCCCATCGCCATGGCCGCCTGCTGATCCGACGAGGTGGCGCGCATAGCTAGCCCCAAACGCGACCAGCGGAAGAATGCCGCGAAGGCGCACATCGCCAACACGGAAAACGCCATGCTGAACAGATAATGGTAAGACACCGGCGTTCCCCCGATGCTCACCGCTCCGTCGGGAATGGGAGTTGGAAGAACCCGCACGTCGACTCCGAAGATGGCCCCGACGATCGCCTTGAGTACGATACCAAGCCCAAGCGTGATCATGATGACCGAGACGATAGGGTCGCCGATCACCCGACGCAGAACAACGCGCTCGATCACATACCCCAACAAGGCGCAGACAATGCCCGTCATCAGGAATGCCGCCCAAAACGGCAGCTTGTAGTCGACCGTCAGAAACAGGCAGATATAGGCTCCCACCATCATCAATTCACCTTGAGCGAAATTGATAACACGTGTGGTCTTGTAGATTACGACAAAACCAATCGCTGTCATGGCGTAGACAGAACCGACAACAATCCCGCTCACACACAGCGATATTAATGCATCTAGGGACATAACATCTCCCGGATTTTTAAATCTTCTTCAAGTCTCTGCACACGACCAGACCTGTACGAAATCTCGATCGATAGACGTGCGGTCTTATTTTCGACCCCGTAAAGATCTTCGATCACGCTTCGGTATTTTTCCGAAACAGCACTGCGCCGTACCTTATTGGTGCGCGTCAGCTCGCCATCGTCAGCGTCGAGCTCCTTGGGAAGCAGAACGAACCTTTGGACGCGGAAGCTCTCCGGCAGGCGCGAATTAAGCTTGTCGAGATGCCTGGCCACGAGCTCGTATACCTTGGGATGAGCGGCAAGATCCCTATAGGTCGTGAACGCGATCTGATTGTTTTCCGCCCAGAGGCTGACCAGCCTGGCGTCGATGTTGATGAGCGCGACCAAGAAGCTTCGACCATCGCCGAAAACCACGGCCTCCTGCACGACAGGGATGAACTTGATCTTGTCCTCGACGAACTGCGGGGAGAAGCTGGTACCGTCAGCGAGATGGCAGAGATTGCGCAGCCGGTCGATCACGACCAGGTGGCCTGATGCCTCGTCGATATAACCCGCGTCGCCAGAGTAGAGCCAGCCATCGACCAGCACCTTCTCCGTCTCTGCAGGATTGTTCCAATAGCCGGCGAAAGACGCCTTGCTGCGCGTCTGGATTTCGCCACTCTCCGCAATCCGGATTTCGGTATTCGGGAGCGGCTGGCCTACAGTCTCGAAATTTATGTCGCCAGCCTGGTGCATGACCGAAATGCCACAGAGTTCGGTCTGTCCATAGACCTGCTTCAGGGGGATGCCCAAGGCATGGAACAGCCGGATGGCATCCGGCGCCAGACTGCCCCCTCCCGTCATCGGAACCCGCATGCGTGCAAGGCCCAGAGTGTCCTTGAGATGCCTGAACAGCAACAGCTCGCCCACAATGCGCCCGAGCTTCACCAGCAGAGGCACATGCCCCTTCCCGGCCCGTTCGGCTTCGACGGCCGCCGCGTAACGCTCGCCCAGCGGCAACAGAAGGTTGTAAGCCGCGCGCTTGAACGCGGTCGTATCGTCGATCCCCGAGCGAATTTGCGAGGCAAGATTTTGCCAGTAGCGCGGAGGCCCAACCAGAAACTGCGGCGAGATATCATATATATCCTGCTCAACTGTCTCCAAATTTTCTGGGAAATTGACGGTAAAATGCGCAGCAAGATGACAGCCAACGATCGTCATCTGCTCGCCCATCCAGGGCATCGGCAGCGCGGAGAGGTAATTGTCACCTCGATTCTTCTTATCGACCGAGTTCATCCCCGCAGCCATTATAGTCATCGCCGAATAGGTGATGCAGGCGAGCTTCGGCCCCCCTGTGGTCCCCGAGGTCACTGCGAGCAGCGCCAGGTCGTCGATGGAGGTTTGGCCGATCAAGCGCTCAATCTCGGCCACCGGTATGGCCGCAGCCTCCGCTTTGGCCCACAAGGCACCCAGATGCATCACACGTGGATCGCGGTATTCACCGAGCCCCTTCGGCTCGAAATAGATGATCGCGCGGACGGATGGCAGGTTCCCGCGGAGGGAAAGCAGCTTGTCGACTTGCTCCTGGTCTTCGGCAAAGACGACCGTGGCTTCGCACTGATTTATGACGTACTCGATCTCGGACGCGACCGATTCGATATAGATGCCGACAGCGACGGCGCCGACCGCGAGTGTGCCAAGTTCAGCATAGAGCCACTCCTCGCGATTTGCCGCGATAATGGCGACACGGTCACCATGCTTCAGGCCGCACGCCAGCAGGCCGCGCGCCGTGTCGATCATTCGGCGCGCATAATCCTGCCAGCTAATCTCTTGCCATATTCCGTATCGCTTCTGCCGCAGCGCCACGGCAGAAGCCGGAAGCGTCCGCGCATTGTCGAGCAACTCCTGTGGAAAGGTCTTCACGCCCGCGCCTCCACCATCGTCTCAAACATGCCCGGCTCGCCCAGATAAGAGCGCTGTACTTCGGCATTGGAAGAGATGTCATCCGGCGTCCCCTCAGCGATGACAGAGCCAAAGCTGAGAACGGTTATATGCTCAGACAGATCCATAACGACCTTCATGTCATGCTCGATCATGACGATAGTCACGCCCATGACTCGATTAACGTAGAGGATATACTTTGCCATATCCTCCTTTTCGGTCAGCGTCATGCCCGCCATCGGCTCGTCAAGCAGCAGCAACCGGGGCTTCATTGCCAGAGCGCGTGCAAGCTCGATCTTTTTTTGTTGGCCATAAGCAAGAGTGCCTGCGGGCCGGTGCCGAAGCGGCTGTAGCTCCAAAATGTCGATGATCTCCTCGACCTCGGCGCGAGCTTCGATTTCGCGTCGACGGCTCGGCCCCCAGAACACGCCATCGAGAAACACATTCGGTTTGAAACGACGATGGCGCCCCACCAGAATGTTATCGATGACATCAAGATGCTTGAAGAGCGCTAGATTCTGGAATGTCCTCGAAATCCCGTGAGACGCACGCATCGCCGGAGACTTATGGGTCAGATCGTGACCGTCGAAACTGATGCTTCCCTCGCGGGGTCGATAGCGCCCGCTGATGCAATTGAGCAGACTGGTCTTGCCGGCGCCGTTGGGTCCAATGATGGAAACAAGAGCGCCGGCCGATACTGTGATCGACGCATTGCGGAGAGCCTTGACCCCGCCGAACGACAGAACAAGGTTCCGGACATCAAGCAACGTCGTGGCCATGTCAGACTACCCGGGCTTTTTTGAAATATTCCGGCTCGCCGGCGGGCCAGACATCGCCCCACATCTGCTGCCCGCCATCCACCGTGATGACCTCGCCATTGAGAAAGGCGCCTGTTGGGCCAGCCAGATAGGCTACAGCGCCCGCGATGTCCCATGGTGACCCGCAACGCAACATGGGGTTGGAGGCAGCGAACCGCGCGGAGGCCTCGGGCGGGTAGACACGAAACCCGGTGCTCTCGATCATACCCGGAGCAACACAGTTGACCCGGATTCCATGGGGGCTCCATTCAACCGCCACCGACTTCGACAGATAGATCACACCCGCACGCGCCGCGCAGGTGTGCGCGACTTGCGGCATGCCGCGCCATATGTCGGCGACGATATTGACAATCGTCCCTGGGCGACCTTGCGCAACCCAACGCTGCGCAGCGCTTTGCATCATGTACCAGGTGCCGTTGAGATTTGTGTCCACAACAGCGTTCCATCCCTTCTTCGAGATGTTCAAAGCGTCCTGAGGAAACTGGCCGCCAGCATTGTTGACGAGAATATCAAGCCCCTGCCCGCCGCTGGCTGTATCGATCAGTCGATCCACCGCTTCCGGATCCCGAATGCTCATCGGCACCGCGGTAACGTCCGCCCCGAGACCGGTGAGAAAGTCGCTCGCATTCGTCAGCTTCGCCGGATCACGGCCACAGATAACCAGCGACGCGCCGAGGCGGGCGAACAAGGTGGCGATTGCCAACCCGATGCCGCTTCCGGCTCCCGAGACCAGAGCCACCTTGCCCTTGAAAAGCTCCGGGGCAAACGCGATCGGCAGCGATGCCAGCTCCTCGGGTGCAGGCCCGAAGGATGAGGGATTGTCAGCCATGTCCACCTTCACTCGTAGCGCTTGGCCACTTCTTCGAGCATCACCTCGGTGGCACCGCCGCCGATGGACAGGATACGCGCGTCTCGAACCATGCGTTCGATGTCGCTTTCGCGAATATAGCCAAAGCCGCCATGGAATTGCTGGCAGGCGTAGGTGACTTCATTGACGAGTTCGCCTGCCAGGGCCTTGACCATCGACACTTCACTGACGCACGGGATCTCGCGCTCCATGAGCCAAGCAGCGTGGTAGACCAGCTGACGCAACGCTTGGACACGTGCATCCATCATGGACAGCCGATTACGCACGACCTGCTTGTCCCACAGCGTGCCGCCAAAAGCTTTGCGGTCCTTGACGTAGCGACGGGTCAACTCAAGCGCACGCGCGCATTCGCCAGCAGCGATCGCTCCGATAACCAGTCGCTCGTTCTGGAAATTGCTCATCACCGCATAGAAGCCGCGGTTTTCCTCTCCGAGCAGCGCTTCCGCCGGAAGTTGGCAATCAGTGAAAACCAGTTCAGCGGTGTCCGAACAATGCCAACCAAACTTTTCGAGAGGCCGCGCCACCTCAAAGCCCGGCGTGCCCTTTTCGACGATGAACATCGATATCCCTCGCGACCCCTTTGCTTCCGGGTCCGTTCGGGCGGCAACAAAAAAGAGGTCGCCATGAACACCATTGGTGATGAACATCTTGCTGCCATTGAGCACCCAGCCATCGCCGTTCCGGCGGGCATTGGTGCGCAGAGCCGCCACATCTGACCCGGCGTCCGACTCGGTCACCCCGACGGCAGTGATCGTCTCGCCAGAGATGATCTTCGGCATGTACTTGTCGAGCTGAGCCGGATTGCCAAAATGCGCGATGTGAGGCGAGGCCATATCCGTATGGACAAGAACCGTCGCACTGAAGCCGCCAAAGCCAGATTTACCAAGCTCTTCCGCAAGAATGACCGTGGAAAGTTGGCTGAGCTCGGAGCCACCATAGCAGCTGGGGTAGCGAATGCCGAACAGTCCGAGTTCGCCCATCTTACGCAGAACATCGCGAGGAACGAACCCCGCCGCTTCCCAGGCGCGCCCATTCGGCCTGACTTCGTTCTCCACAAACCGTGCGATTTGCTCGCGTAGCGCGTGGTGCTCTTCAGTAAAATAGATGCTGTCCACTGACGTTTCCTCGATTTATCTTATTGATATGCAGCTAGAAGTGCCTGGCCTGACTTGCTGTTATTGAGTAATCCAAGTTCGTCGCACAATGACTGTCCCGCTATGGCCATCCGCTGCGCATCGATACCCGTGTCGATTCCATGAGCAGCCAACAGGACCAGCACATCTTCGCTGGCGACATTACCCGTCGCTCCCGGTGCGAACATGCAGCCGCCGAGCCCTGCCGTAGCGGCGTCGACCGCGCGGATGCCCGCGAGCAATGCGACATCCAGGTTTGCGATCGCTTGCCCATGGGTGTCATGAAAGTGGCATCCCAACCGGTCGGCCGGGACACGAGCCAGAACGCGGTTCAGGAGCTCGCGCGTTTTCGGCGGCGTTCCGTGACCGTTCGTGTCCGCGAGATAGACGTCGTCGACTCCGAGCTGGAGCAGCGTGTCACACAACTCCGCCACAACTTCGAAATCAGTTGGTCCTTCGTACGGGCAGGCGAAGCAGCAGGATACATAACCGCTGATGCGCGTCTTGCCGTCGCGGCGCATCCGTTCAATCTCGACGATGCGAGCGAGCGCGCCAGCCCTGTCGCAACGCTGGTTGCGCTCAAGAAACGTATCGGACGCCGCAATGACGACGCCGCCCCAATCGAGATCGGCTTCCAGAAGTCGATCCATCCCGCGGCTATCCAGCACCACTCCGCCATATTGGACGCCCGCGGCACGCGGCAACTGCCCGCACAACTCGTCGGCATCGGCCATTGTTGGAACCAATTTCGGATTCACGAAACTGGCCACCTCGAGCCGCGTGCATCCGGCAGCGATCAGAGCTCGAACCAGTTCGATCTTGCGCTGCGTCGGCACGACGGTTTTGAGGGCTTGCAGGCCGTCGCGCACCACGACATCGGTCAGTATGGCGGTTTCAGGCACGGCTCTGCCCCTCAGGCGTTACTGGCGAAGCTGACGAGGAGACGACCCATCTCCACGGTATCACCGGGCCGACAGGTCACCTCGCCGATCGTCCCAGGGCCTATGGCCACGAGACGATGCACCATTTTCATGGCCTCGAGGACGACGACAACGTCACCTGTTTCAACCCTGTCACCGGCCGTCACCGGCACCTCGATGACGAGGCCAGGGATCGGTGCGACAATGTCCAAACCGGCCCTGCCTTCCGGGCCGCCCGTAGCCGCCTGGGTCGGTGCTTCCACGGCCCGCAGCATGCGTTGTGCAACACCGCTGCGAATTTCATATTTGGCGCCAAACTGGTCGACATCGACCGAGTATGCCCGGTCGCCGGCACGTAACAGAATTCGTCCACCGTCGCGGCGCGCGTCGAACATCTCGTCTTCGCCTGCACCCTCGACCCGGTATTTGCCCTTCCGCCCATGCACTACGACGCGGTGGCTCTCGCCGGTGTCGTCCACGATGTTCGTGACCAGATGGGACGAACTTCCCGCCCGCTCCAGCAGACGCCACCCAGCGAGAGACCCCCATGGGTCATCGCCGTGCCGAGCCTTGAGCGCATCCTCGGCCGCAAAGGTTCCCGCCACGGCAGCCGCCACGAGCGCATTCTGCAGTTCCTCGGCAGGAACGACATCTTCCCAAGGTCGGAAGGAATCGAGAAAGCGCGTCGTTACTGTACTGGAGCGGAACTCGGCTGTTTTCAGGATGGCCTGCAGATAGGCCTTGTTTGTTTCGAGACCATGCAACTCGAACCCGTCCAGGGCCTTGAGCAGGCCGTTGCGGGCCCGTTCCCGATCTTCTCCCCAGACTAGGAGTTTCGAGATCATCGAGTCGTAATAGGGCGTTACGCTGCTGCCGGCGGCGACGCCGGTGTCCATGCGGAAGCGCTGGCCATGCCCCATCTCGGCAACTGCAGTCAGCCGCTCGATGCGACCTATGGACGGCATGAAATCGCGTTCGGGCTGCTCGGCATTGAGTCGCGCTTCAATGGCATGGCCATTGACGCGAATATCGATCTGCGCGAACGGCAGCACGCCCCCCTCGGCCACGCCCACCTGCAGAGCCACGAGATCCAGCCCGGTCACCATCTCGGTGACCGGATGCTCGACCTGGATGCGCGTGTTCATTTCCAGAAAGTAAGCTTCTCCAGACGAGGCGTCGTAGAGAAACTCGACCGTTCCGAGCGAACTGTAGCCAATCGCCTTGGCCAGACGCACCGAGCTGTCAAACAACTGATGGCGCAGCTCTTCGGAGAGATTTGGAGCAGGAGCCTCCTCCACGACCTTCTGATGTCGACGCTGCAGCGAACACTCGCGATCGAACAAATGGACTACGTTGCCATGGCTATCGCCGAGAACTTGAACCTCGATGTGCCGGCCGAAGGGAACGAAACGCTCCAAAACAACTCGCGCGTCACCGAATGCCGTCGAAGCCTCGCGGCGCACCAGATCAAGCGCGACGGAAAAGCCGCTCGCATCGTCGACGATACGAATTCCCTTGCCGCCGCCGCCGCCGCTCGCCTTGATCAGCAGAGGAAATCCGACGTCCGCGGCCGCTGCCGTCAGCGTCTCGTCGCTCTGGTCTTCCCCATCATAGCCGGGAACAGTGGCAACGCCGTGCTCCTTAGCAATCCGGCGCGCCTGGAGCTTTGAACCCATCGCCACGATGGCGTCGGGACTCGGGCCAATGAAGATCAGGCCTGCATCTGCGCAGGCCTGCGCGAGCACGGGATTCTCTGACAGGAAGCCGTAACCCGGATGGATCGCGTCCGCCCCTGTTTCGAGGGCAGCGGCAATCAATTTTTCGGGCAACAGATAGCTGCGGCTCGCTTCGGCAGGGCCGATGCCCACGGCCTCGTCGCAGGCACGCACATGCAGCGCGTCGCGGTCCGCCTCTGAATAGACCGCCACCGAGCCGATTCCCAGGCTCCGGCAGGTTGCAGCAATACGGCAGGCGATTTCGCCGCGATTGGCGATCAGGATCTTGTTTATCACGCGCGCCATGAAGGAACCGTCTTGCCGAGGAATGATTTGATGCCTTCGCGACCGCATTCTGTTTCCCACGCATCGGCGAGCCGATCGGCGGTGTAGAGAATGTTGTCCTGCTCGCTGTGCCCATCAACATAGGCGATCAGCGACTTGGTGATGCTGATCGCCTCTGGAGCGGCCTCGAGAAAGGTCGCGACTTCGCGTTCGACAGCGTCCTCCAATTGTTCGTCGGCGACGACCTCGTGAACGATACCCAGCTTCTGGGCGTCCATGGCGGAGAACCGCCGCCCCGACAGGGCGTATCTGCGCGCCTGGCTGGCGCCCATGCGACGGACGACATAAGGGCCGATGTTTGCCGGCACCAAACCGAGCCTGACCTCACTCAGCGCGAACGAGGCGCTTTGCGCGGCGACTACGGCGTCTGCCGTGCAGGCGAGGCCGACACCGCCTCCGAACGCAGCACCGTTGACCCGTGCGACCACCGGCTTCCCAACGGTATCGGCGGCGTACAGCATGTCCGCGACGGCGCGGCTACCGAGCACGCGCTCACTGCGGCTGGAATTGTTGATCGCCTGCATCCAGGCAAGGTCGCCGCCGGCGCAGAAGGCCTTCCCGGTGCCGGTCAGCACGATCACCCTTACATTCAGGTCGCGACCGCAGTCGTGAAACGCATCCTTCAGGTCGCGCAGGAGGGCATCGTTCAGCGCATTTGCGGCTTCGGGGCGGTTGAGCGTGATGCGGGCCACACCCCGTCGATCGGTCTCTACGATCAAAGTCTCGTACATTACTGCACCCTACATACGGAAAACGCGAAAGCGCGCCGGCGCCCGTGGCACGCGATCGGCAAGGCTCAAACACAATCCGAGCACGTCTCGTGTCTGCCCTGGTTCGATGATGCCATCATCCCAAAGGCGCGAGGTGGCGTAGAATGGGTCGCTCTGGGTTTCGTATTGCTGGCGCACGCCCAGCTTGAGCTCCTCAAGCTCTTCCTCGGTCCCCCCCTTGAGGCCGCTGCGGCGGATATCGACCAGCACGGTCTCCGCCGTTTCCGAGCTCATCGTCGCGATCTTCGAGTTTGGCCAGGCGAACAGGAAACGCGGCTCAAATCCGCGCCCGCACATGCCGTAGTTTCCAGCGCCAAAAGAGGCTCCGATCAGCACGGTGTATTTCGGCACGGTTGCGCAAGCGACGGCGGCAACCATCTTGGCACCATCCTTGGCGATGCCGGCCTCTTCGGCTTGCTGGCCGACCATGTAGCCAGTCGTGTTCTGCAAGAAGAGCAGCGGCGTGCCACGCTGGTTGCACAGCTCGATGAAATGTGTGGCCTTCAACGCGGATTCGGAAAACAGGATGCCGTTATTGGCAACGATCCCAATCGGATAACCATGGATAAAGGCGAAGCCGGTGACGATCGTCGTGCCGTAGGCGGGCTTGAACTCCTGGAAGTCGCTGCCATCGACAAGGCGCGCGATCACCTCGCGAACGTCATAGCCAACCTTGTAATCGGTCGGGACAATGCCGGACAACTCTTCCGGATCATACAAGGGCGCGCTCACAGGCCGACGGTCGAACGTATTCTGCCTGGGCCAATTCAGGCTCTCAAAAATGGACCGAACCGCGCTATAGGCCTGCTCCTCGGTGTCCACCATCAGATCGGAGACGCCGGACTTGTAGGTATGGAGCTCCGCGCCTCCCAGGGTTTCAGCGTCGACGATTTCCTTGAGGGCAGCCTTTACGATGGGCGGGCCACCGAGGAAAATCCGTCCAATCCCCCTTACGATAATCACCTCGTCGGATAGGGCCGGCACGTATGCGCCCCCTGCCGTACAGCCGCCAAGAACAACCGAAATCTGCGGCAAACCAGCCGTCGACATCTGACACTGGTTGAAGAAGGACTTCCCGAAATGGTCCTTGCCGGGGAACGAGCGGTCCTGCGTTGGCAGGAAAGCGCCGCCTGAATCAACCAGGTACAGACAAGGGAGGCGATTTTCCTCGGCAATCCGCTGAGCCCGAATATGCTTTTCCACGCTTTGAGGGAACAGCGTGCCACCCTTTACGGTGGCGTCATTGGCGATAATCATGACATGGATGCCATGAATCATGCCGATGCCGGTCACAATTCCCGCGCCGGGAGACTGATCGTCATACTGTCCGAACGCCGCGAGGGTCGATAGTTCGAGAAACGGCGAGCAGGGATCGACGACGCAGTTGATGCGATCGCGAACCAGCATCTTGCCCCGATCCAGATGGCGACGAATCTCCCGCTCACGATTACCCGACACCACCCAGGACTGACGCTCCCGCAGCAACTCGGCCAATGCCGTATTGTCGGCGTGGTTGCGTTGAAAATCGGCGCTGGCTCGGTCGATCCGCGTCTTCAATTTGGGCATGATACCGGTCTGATCGTGAGGGTGAGGGACCGCGAGTGGCGCGGCAACGGGCCACTCGCCTAAGAAATCGGCCAGGAGCCTATTTGCCGAGCCAGTCGGCGCGCCGTTCGAGCACCACTTCTCCCAACAGGACCGGCTTTTGATCGGCGATCCGGTAGATGAATACGGTATCGCCCGAGCGATGATCGGTTGGGGAATAGACCAACGGCGGCATCAGCCCGCCGACATCGATCGGCTTTCCGGAATCGAGCGCCGTCTTGATCCCCTCGCCAGTCAGGTTGCCGGCCGCGTCAGCGGCTTTCATGCCATCGCCAAGGGCAATCATCGCCACCCAGCCCCGCAGGAAGTTGTGATCGTCCACGTCACCTGGATTTTCGGCAGCAGCCCTCACTGCAGCCTCGACCGGCAACCCGCGCGCGCTCAGCGCGGCGATCTGAACCGAGACCAGTCCCTCGATGGCAGGGCCGGCAAGCTTGATCAGATTGGGGTCGTAGGTCCACACACCGCCGTAGAAGCTCGTGTTGAGCCCGACCTTCTTCGCATCACGCACGATGGGAGCGACCGTCGAGGCGATCTGCTGGAGCCAAATATAGTCCGGCTTCAAATCCTTGAGGCGCGTTACCGCACTGACCGCATCCAACGCGCCCGGGTTGACCACTTCCTTCCCGACGACCTTGATCTTGAGCTCGGCGGCATAGCTTTCAATCGCCGGAAGGACACTTTTGCCGAACGCATTGTCCGTATAGATGATCGCGAGCGTCGGCCGACGCGTCGTGTCGGCCCAGTTGTCTGCGATATGCTTCAATCCGGCGCGAGCCTGGCTGGAATAGTCAGCACCAGCAAAGTAATTGTAAGGAGCGCCCTTGGGATCGGCGAGACTGGCCGCGTAGGATGCCGAGAACCAGGGCATCTTGTCCTTCGCCACGGTCTCCATGAGAGCCTCAGTGTCACCGCTACCGAACCCCTGGATGGCGACAGCCCCGGCGCCCTTCAGCTTCTTATAGGCCGTGAATGCGCGCGGGATCTGATAGCCGTAATCCTCAACCAGGGCGGTGATTTTCTTGCCATTGATGCCGCCATTCAGGTTGATCGAGCGAATAGCCGCCTGCACGCCCTTTGCATACGGAACGCTTTGCGTCGCAACCGGACCGGTCGCGTCGTAAATCACTCCGACCTTCACATCCTGCGCGCGCCCCTCGGACGACATCACAGAAAGCGCCATGCTCATGCCTAGTGAGAACTTCAAGAGCCCGTTCATCGCCACCTCCCTTTGACTACCTAACGTTTGTTCTGTAGTAAAGACACACGCTGCGCTTTGTCAATCGAGCTTTTCACCCGACTGGCGGTGACAGTTGCCCAGCCGCAATTCCGAAGCCGTAGTTAAGGTCGCAAGCCCCCCCCCCCGGAGGAGACATTCAAATGAGCAACAAGGCAGCGATTCCTTGCCCTGTCAGACCTGCAGGCTACGGCGAAGCGGCTCCCCCCTCTGTGGCTGGACAACAGCCGTGAGTGGCCCGCTCGCCGGCATTCGCATCATCGAGATGGCAGGCATCGGCCCCTGCCCTTTTGCGGCAATGCTGCTCTCCGACATGGGAGCCGAAGTCATTCGTGTGCATGCAAAAGGCGCGAAGCCTGTCCTGCCATTGCTGAACACGCGCTACGACGTCCTCGCGCGCGGACGGCGTTCGATGGCGATCGACCTTAAGAAGCCCGGCGCCCGTGGGGTCCTGCTCGACCTTATCGAAAAAGCCGATGCCCTCATCGAAGGATTTCGGCCTGGCGTCATGGAAAGGCTCGGCCTCGCGCCGGACGCCTGCCTCGAACGCAACCCGCGGCTGGTCTTCGGCAGAATGACCGGATGGGGCCAGGAAGGCCCGCTCTCGTCGCGGGCAGGTCATGACATCAATTACATTGCCCTGTCGGGCCTGCTCAACGCAATCGGTCGCAAAGGCGCGCCGCCCGTCGTTCCGCTCAATGTGGTGGGCGATTTCGGCGGCGGAACCCAGTTCGCATTTGGCGTAGTCTGCGCTCTTCTTTCAGCGCGAATGACCGGCGCGGGGCAGGTCGTAGATGCCGCGATGACCGATAGCGCCGCACTTCTCGCCGCGATGGTGTTCGGGTTCAAAGCAGCGGGCGCGTGGTCGAGCGAACGACATGACAATCTGCTCGACGGCGCCGCGCACTTCTACGACACATATGAATGTGCGGACGGGAAATTCGTCGCGGTCGGCGCGATCGAGCCACAATTCTATGCAGAATTTCTCTCGCTACTCGGAACGGGAGACCAAGCCTTTGCGAAGCAGCATGACAAGGAAAGCTGGCCGCAGCTGAAGCAGCAGTTGGCTGAGATCATCCGGACCAGGCCGCGAGACGACTGGGCGGCCTTGTTCGAGAACGCGGATGCGTGCCTGAGCCCGGTGCTTGATTGGGACGAAGCCATCCAGCATCCGCACAACCGCGATCGGGGCTCGTTCATCGAGATTGCCGGCGTGGTCCAGCCGGGACCGGCCGTACGGTTCAGCGGCACGCCTACGGTGGTGCCGCGCGCACCCTCTGCCCCCAGCGAACATACCGAAGAGATCCTGCGCGCCTGGGGCACGTCTCCCGAGGCGATCTCCGCGCTGCGGCGGGCAGACGCCATCTGATCGAAGCCCGATCCCTGGAGCGATTTCGGCTGGCGCAACGACCTTGGGACGACTCCCTTCTAAGCTGTCGTCCCACCTCACTATGGAAAGAAGCAATGCGAAGGATCGACGCGAAGATGCCGCCTATGCCCCTGGAGGACGCCCCGCGATACCCGTTCGTCGACGCGCCTGGCCCCGGCCAAATATTCGAGGTAGCGCCCGGTATCTTCTGGGCACGCATCCCGCTGCCCTTCCAACTCAACCACGTCAATGTTTACCTTATCCAGGACGACGAGGGCTGGGCCATCGTCGATACGGGGATAGCGCATGATGACGCCAAGGCCGCATGGGAGGCGCTCTTGTCCGGCCCTTTGGCAGGATGGACAATCACGAAGGTGATCATCACTCATTATCACCCCGACCATATCGGGCTGGCTGGCTGGCTTTGCGAACGCTTCAACGTTCCGCTTCTGACCAGTCAGGCGTCATATCTCAGCTGCATCAATCTTGCCCTCGATCCCGGCGCGCTAGAAGCACGACCCTACCGCGACTTCTACGTGCAGCATGGCCTGACGGAGGAAATGGCGTCAATCGTCAGTACGCAGGGCCATGCGTATCAAAGAATGGTTGCGCCTTTGCCGCTAACCTTTCGCCGGCTCGTGGCGGGAGATCATCTCCTGCTGGGCGGGCGACGGTTCGACGTCCTTTCAGGCGATGGCCACGCACCGGAGCAGATCATGCTCTTTTCGCCCCAAGACCATATCCTGCTTGCTGCCGATCAGGTCATCGCAAAGATTACTCCCAACATCAGCGTCTGGGCTATCGAACCGGACGGAGACCCGCTGGGCTTATATCTGCGTTCGCTTCACGCTCTGATGTCCAGCCTGCCGGCGGATACGCTGGTTCTGCCCGGCCACCAGCTGCCATTCATCGGCCTCCATCACCGTTGCTCGGAACTGATCAGTCATCACCAGCACCGCTGCGCCCTTATCACGGACGCCTGCCGGTCCAAATTCATGACTTTGGCGGAGCTCTTGCCGGTGCTTTTTCCGCGTCCACTCGACCCGCACCAGCGCGGCTTCGCTTTCAGCGAGACACACGCGCATGTAAACCGCATGGTTGCCGAAAAAATTCTCGTCTGGAGATATCACGACAACTTGCGACAGGTCGCCGCGGCGCCGACCGGCTGCGGGCAGTTCAAATAGGTTTTTTAATCACCAAATATTCGCCTATGTGAAATTAATACATGAGTTTTACTTATCGCTATGGCCAGATTTACTTAAAAAATCGATATCGTCTCTGTCGAAATCAAATATTTTTGCAGATAATTTTTTGAAATCTCGCAATGCGCCGACTTGCTGGCGCGCTCCAAAACTGCTCTAGAGCTGAAAATGGCCGGGAAATCGAAATCCTGAGAAACTCGCTAATGATCGAAAATGGGCCCTACTTGACAGAAATTCACCAAAATCTATGTAGCCTCCAGAAAATCGGAAATGCGATCTCGACAAAATGACACTGGAGCAATCTTCACCCGATATGCGGCAGCGGATATTGGACGAATCCGCGAGACTTTTTTCGGAAAACAGTATAGCGTCTACGTCAATGCGCCAAATTGCGAAAGAATGTGGCATCCAGGCTGGCAGCCTATACTATCATTTCAAATCCAAGGATGAAATCGTTGCCGAAGTCCTCGAATTGGGTATTGAGCTCATCGCCAACGCCGTGAAAGCGGAGCTTGAGCAATTGGGCAAAGATGTCGGGTTTTCCGATAGGTTCCATGCGGCAATCCGTGCGCACCTCAACGCATTTTTTCTGCACCGTCACTATACGGCCACCCATATTCGCGAGTTCAAGCAGGCTCCGCTTGGCGCCCGAACGAAAAATATTAAAACCAGAGACGCGTACGAGCAGCTTTGGGCCGATCTGTTTGCCCAAGGTGTGCGCGAGGGTGTTGTGGCGACCGATGTCGACCTGCGCTTTGCCCGCCTCCTGCTACTCAGCTCGATGAACTGGGCGCTTGAGTGGTTCAAGCCTAAAGGGCAGCGTAGCTTTGATGAACTCGGGACGACGATCGTCCGAATCTTTTTGAACGGCTGCTCGGCGCGAACCGACGAGTAGAGCATCTTCGGTCGAAATGGCCGCCAGCTTGCCTGAAAAGAGCTTTTCCTCGTTTTAACGAAGCGCGAAAATGCTCTAGCTGAAAGCCACCCTGCCGACGTGTCGTCATTCAGCGGCAAGTCTTGACACGGCGCGGCGCCAGCCCCGGCTCACCCGATCAAGTTATCGGACGGCGCGAGGAAAGCCCGGCTGCCGCAATCCGCCGAACCACGACGCTAGTTCCGCTGCATTCCTCACGCCGACCTTTTTCATGATCCGTGATCGATGCGTCTCGGCGGTGCGCACGGATATGCCGACTTCCTGCGCAATGCCGTGATTGCTCATGCCTTGCGCGACGAGCCCGACGATCTGCAGTTGCCTTCTTGTCAGGGCCGGGCGGGCAACGGCCACAGGCCAGCTTATAGGCTGAATCAACCAGATTGCATGTGAAGTCGGGTTGTTACGGTTTAGCGCCTTTCCGTGCACACGACACCAGAATCTCTCACCATCCGACTTGCTCATGAAGCGCTCATCAACGTGGAAGAGTTTGTTTTCGAGGTTCAGCTTCCAGCTTTTTCCTCTGCTTATGTATTCATCATCATTAGGATAGATAATGCGGAAACTTTTCCCGATAATTTGTTGTTTTTCATACTCAAAAAGCTCGCAGAACGCTTGATTGCATTCCCTCATCACCCGAAACGACCCGATTACGGCGGGGAGCGGGATGTCTTCAATGCCAAGGGAAGCGTCCCGACGAAGTGCCAACATGTAGTGTTTCTACTACTCCGTCGTCCACAGGTCCATGGCTAAGTTCTCCGCATCGCATTGACGGTTGAGAGGCGCCTGACGAAGGAGCCTGCCCGATGTGATGGGGGGGGAATCGCCCATGCGCGACGCTGTTATCGTTTCGACTGCCCGCACACCGATCGGCAAGGCTTATCGCGGGGGCCTCAACGATACACCCGGCGCCACGCTCGGCGCCCACGCGATCAAGCATGCGCTCGCACGTGCAGGGCTCGACGGCGCCGAGATCGAGGACGTGGTGCTGGGCTGCGCCATGCAGGAGGGCACGACCGGCCTCAATGCTGCTCGCCGTGCGCTGCTGGCGGCTGGCCTTCCGGCAACGGTTGCGGGCACCACGATCGACCGCCAATGCTCATCGGGCCTCAATGCAATGGCAGTACTGGCCAACGCGATTCGCAATGACGGTCTGACCGCCGGTATCGCAGGTGGGCTGGAATCGATCAGCCTCGTGCAAAACGAGCATCGCAACACCTTCCGCCTGATCGACGAGAATGTGATGGCAGTGAAGCCTGACGTCTACATGCCGATGATCGACACAGCCGAGGTTGTTGCCAAGCGCTACGGCATCAGCCGCAAACAGCAGGATGAATACGGTCTGGAAAGCCAGCGACGGGTCGCCGTCGCCCGCGAGGCCGGCCGGTTTTCGTCCGAGATCGCGCCGATCACGGCGCGTATGGCCGTGATCGACAAGGAAACCAAGCAGGTCAGCCACCGCGAGGTGGAGATCGCTCATGACGAGGGACCGCGCGGTGATACGACCGCTCAGGGCCTTTCCGGGCTCAAGCCGGTGCGGGAAGGCGGCACGGTCACGGCCGGCAACGCCAGCCAGCTGTCTGATGGCGCATCGGCCGCCGTGATGATGGACGGGCGGGAAGCCTCGAAGCGTGGTCTTTCGCCGCTCGGCATCTTCCGCGGGTTTGCCGTTGCCGGTTGCGAGCCCAACGAGATGGGTATCGGCCCGGTCTTCGCTGTGCCGCGACTACTCGAACGCCACGGCCTCAGTATCGACGACATCGGACTCTGGGAGCTCAACGAGGCCTTCGCCGTGCAGGTGCTCTACTGTCGTGACCGGCTCGGGATCGCCCCCGAAACGCTGAACGTCAACGGCGGCGCAATCGCCCTCGGCCACCCCTATGGCATGAGCGGCGCGCGGCTGGCGGGCCACGCGTTGATCGAAGGCAAGCGGCGCGGCGTTCGCTACGCCGTCGTGACCATGTGCGTGGGCGGCGGCATGGGCGCTGCCGGCCTGTTCGAGATCAACTAGGGACAACCGGATGACCGCTCCGCTTTGGGAACCATCTCCTGACAGAATCGCCTCCGAACCGATGACGGCCTTCATGCGCCGTGCAGCTGAAGTATCCGGGAGGCCTATTGTCGACTACGCTGCGCTACACCGATGGTCGGTCGAGGACCGGGACGCCTTCTGGAGTCTGATTTGGGATTTCTGCGGTGTCATCGGCGAAAAGGGAACCCGCGTTCTTCAGGATGGAGCCGCAATGCGCGGCGCGCGGTTCTTCCCCGACGCCCGGTTGAACTTTGCCGAGAACCTGTTGCGCCGCCGCGGTAGCTCCGACGCGATTATATTCCGCGGAGAGAATAAGGTCGCTCGCCGCTGGTCCTGGGACGAACTTGCGGCCATGATGTCGCGCATCCGCCAGCTATTCGAGGCCCATGGCGTTAAGGCAGGCGACCGTGTCGCTGGGATGATGCCAAACATGCCGGAGACCGTGGCGGCCATGCTCGCTACCGCGTCACTGGGCGCGGTCTGGTCATCCTGCTCGCCCGATTTCGGCTCACAGGGCGTGCTCGATCGCTTCAGGCAGATCGAGCCGGTGATATTCATCGCTCCGGACGGGTACTGGTACGCCGGCAAGCAGAATGACGTGTCGGCCAAGGTCAAAGAGATCGCGACAAAGCTGCCATCGGTCCGCGCGACTATCATCGTCGACTATCTCGGCACGGCGCGGCAGGTGGCACCCACCATCCCCGGCGCGATGTCGCTGGAGGACGCAATAGCTCCCTACACGACGAAGACGATCGATTTCGCGCGACAGCCCTTCGACCACCCCCTCTATATCCTGTTCTCATCAGGCACCACCGGCATTCCAAAATGCATCGTGCATTCGGCGGGCGGCACGCTGATCCAGCATCTCAAGGAGCAAAAGCTGCATGCCGGCGTGCTGCCGGGGGAGCGCTTCTTCTGGTTCGCCACTTGCAGCTGGATGATGTGGAACTGGTTGGTATCAAACCTCGCCAGCGAGGCGACCCTGCTGCTTTATGATGGCTCGCCGTTCTATCCGCAGGCCAACGCAATGTTCGATTACGCCGAAGCCGAAAAAATGACCTATTTCGGCACCTCTGCCAAATATATCGATGCGGTGCGCAAGGCCGAGTTAAACCCGAAAAAGACCCATGATCTTTCGAGCCTGAAAGCTATCCTTTCGACCGGCTCGGCTTTGGCGCCGGACAGTTTCACCTATGTTTATTCGCACATCAAGGACGATGTTCACCTAGCCTCTGTCTCCGGCGGAACGGACATTGTGGCCTCTTTCGTCACAGGCATTCCAACCGAGCCAGTGTGGATCGGCGAAATCCAGGGACCTGCCCTCGGCATGGCTGTCGATGTTTGGAACGATGACGGGTGTCCGGTACGCGGCGAAAAGGGCGAGCTGGTCTGTACCGCAGCGTTTCCTTCGATGCCGATCGGCTTTTGGAACGACCCCGATGGCGCGAAGTATCGATCAGCTTATTTCGAGCGGTTCGACCAGATCTGGTGCCACGGCGACTTCGCTGAATGGACACAGCGCGGCGGCATGATCATCTATGGGCGCTCCGATGCCACTTTGAACCCGGGGGGCGTCCGCATCGGCACTGCGGAAATCTACAATCAAGTCGAGCAGCTCGAGGAAATCGTCGAGGCGCTCTGCGTCGGGCAAAGCTGGGAAGACGATGTCCGCGTCGTCCTGTTCGTGCGCCTTGCAGCGGGTGTTTCGTTGGATTCAGCGCTGACTCAGAAAATCCAGACCCAGATCCGCACCGGCGCGAGCCCACGGCATGTCCCCGCCCGCATCGTCGCCGTTGCCGACATCCCCCGCACTAAATCGGGAAAGGTCACAGAATTGGTGGTTCGCGACCTTATCCACGGCCGCATGGTGACGAACAAGGATGCGCTGGCAAATCCGGAGGCACTGGACTTGTTCGTGAATCTGCCAGAGCTTCAAACATGAATCATGTCATGAGAACGATACGACACGCCTTGCCCTGAGGCTCAGCTGATCCAGCTTTGCAAAGGAGGCCTAAGGCAACCCCAACCGGCCATCACAACACACAACGCAATTATGCTGCGGAGAACTGGGTTTCGTGGGAAAAGCTTGGTGGCATCATACCGGCTTCCTTCAAGATCGCCTTTTGGAGGCCAATTTGGACGACCGGATCGGCTTTTTGGATTCTGAATGGGAATTGATCGACCCGTTACTGCCGCATGAGCGCAGGCGCGGATGCCAACCGCTCCTGCGTTGCCTGGCAGCATGAGAATCCACGGCAAAGCTGGCCGAGGCGCAGTTATCGAGCGCCTCGGCCAGCTTTGCATCAGACAGATCACACCGGACCAACGGCAACAATGCCTTGAACACCGCAGAGGCGGCCCGGAAGGACGGCGCCGGCCTTACTTGCCGGCTTTGGCGAGTTCGGCGTCGAGTTCCGGCAGGACGGTGAACAGGTCACCGACGAGGCCGTAATCGGCGATCTGGAAGATCGGGGCTTCCTCGTCCTTGTTGATGGCGACGATGACCTTGGAGTCCTTCATGCCGGCGAGATGCTGGATGGCGCCAGAAATGCCGACCGCGATGTAGAGCTCGGGCGCCACGACCTTGCCGGTCTGGCCGACCTGCCAGTCGTTCGGGGCGTAGCCGGCATCGACCGCGGCGCGCGAGGCGCCCATCGCGGCGCCGAGCTTGTCGGCGACGGGCTCGATCACCTTGCCGAAATTCTCGGCGGAGGCCAGCGCGCGGCCGCCCGAGATGATGATCTTGGCCGAGGCCAGTTCCGGACGGTCGGACTTCGCGACCTCCTCGCCCTTGAAGGACGAGTTGCCGGGGTTCTCGGCCGCCGAGACGCTCTCGACCGTAGCCGAGCCGCCTTCGCCCGCCGCCGCGAAGGAGGCGGTGCGGATGGTCAGCAGCTTCTTGGCGTCGGTCGACTGCACCGTCTGGATGGCGTTGCCGGCATAGACCGGGCGCTCGAAGGTGTCGGGCGAGACGATCGCGCTGACATCCGAGACCTGCATCACGTCGAGCAGGGCGGCGACGCGCGGCAGCACGTTCTTGCCGGTCGTGGTCGAGGGCGCGACGACGGCGTCGTAGCCGTCGGCGAGCTTGGCGATCAGCGCGGCGAGCGGCTCGGCCAGGGCATGGCCGTAAATCGCGTCATCGGCGAGCAGCACCTTCTCGACGCCGGCGAGCTTGGCGGCCGCATCGGCCGCGCCCTTGGCGCCCTCACCAGCGACGAGGATGTGGACGGGCGCGCCGAGCTTGGCGGCAGCCGTCAGCGCCTTGGCGGTCGCGTCCTTGACGGAGGCGTTGTCGTGTTCGGCGATCAGCAGCGTGGTCATCAGATCACCCCGGCGGTCTTGAGCTTGGAGACGAGTTCGGCAGCATTGGCCACCTTGACGCCGGCGGAGCGGCCGGCGGGCTCGACCGTCTTCAGAACTTTCAGGCGCGGCGCGACATCGACGCCGAGCGCTTCGGCCGTGGTCTCGTCGAGCGGCTTCTTCTTCGCCTTCATGATGTTCGGCAACGAGGCATAGCGCGGCTCGTTGAGACGCAGGTCCGTGGTGACGATCGCCGGGAGCTTGAGCGAGACCGTCTGCAGGCCGCCATCGACCTCGCGGGTGACGTCGACCGAATCCGTGCCGAGCTCGACCTTCGAGGCGAAGGTTCCCTGGCCCCAGCCGAGGAGGGCGGCGAGCATCTGGCCGGTCTGGTTGCAGTCGTCGTCGATCGCCTGCTTGCCGAGGATGACGAGGCCGGGATTCTCCTGCTCGACGACCTTCTTCAGGAGCTTGGCGACGGCGAGCGGCTCGACGATCCCGTCGACCTTCACCAGGATGCCGCGATCGGCACCCATGGCGAGGCCGGTGCGGATCGTCTCGGCGGCCTGCGCCGGGCCGATCGAGACCACGATGACCTCAGTCGCCTTGCCGGCCTCCTTGAGGCGCAGCGCCTCCTCGACGGCGATCTCGTCGAACGGGTTCATCGACATCTTGACGTTCGCGAGCTCGACGCCGGACCCGTCCGCTTTCACGCGGATCTTCACGTTGTAATCAACCACCCGCTTCACGGGCACCAAGATCTTCATCAAAGTATTCTCCTACTCTGCCGCGGTTCGCTGGGCGTAGCCGAGGCGCTCGTTCAGTTCCTGCAGCAGCTTCTCGGCGGCGTCCGCAATGACCGTTCCGGGCGGGAAGATCGCCGAGGCGCCGGCTTCGATCAGCGCTTCGAAATCCTGCGGCGGGATGACGCCGCCGACGACGATCATGATGTCGGGCCGGCCGGCCTTGGCGAGCGCGGCCTTCAATTCCGGCACCAGCGTCAGATGCCCCGCCGCCAGCGACGAGACGCCGACGATATGCACGTCGTTCTCGACCGCCTGCCGCGCTGCTTCGTCGGGCGTTGCGAAAAGCGGGCCGATATCGACGTCGAAGCCGAGATCGGCGAAGGCCGAGGCGATGACCTTCTGGCCGCGATCGTGCCCGTCCTGGCCCATCTTGGCGACGAGGATGCGCGGGCGGCGCCCGTCCGCCTCCTCGAAGGCCTCGCACATCAATTGGACGCGCGTGACGGCTGGGTTCATCTCGCCGACCTCCCGCTTGTAGACCCCCGAGATCGCCTTGATCTCGGCCCGGTGGCGTCCGAAGACCTGTTCCATCGCCATGGAAATCTCGCCGACGGTGGCCTTGGCCCGGGCGGCCTTGACCGCAAGATCGAGCAGGTTGCCGTTGCCGGCCGCGCCATTGGTCAGTGCGGTCAGCGCAGCCTCGACCTCGGTCTCGTTCCGCTCCGCCTTGAGGCGTTTCAGCTTGTCGAGCTGCTGGGCGCGTACCGCGGCATTGTCGACCTTGAGCACGTCGATCGCCGCTTCGTTGTCGGGCTTGTAGCAGTTGACGCCGATGATCGCCTGCTGGCCGCCATCGATGCGCGCCTGCGTCTTGGCGGCGGCCTCCTCGATGCGCAGCTTCGGGATGCCGGCCTCGATCGCCTTGGCCATGCCACCCAGTTTCTCGACCTCCTGGATATGGCCCCAGGCCTTCTCGGCGAGCTCGGCGGTCAGCCGCTCGACATAATAGGAGCCGCCCCAGGGATCGATGATCCGAGTCGTGCCGCTCTCCTGCTGCAGCAGAATCTGGGTGTTGCGGGCGATGCGGGCAGAGAAATCGGTCGGCAGCGCCAAGGCCTCGTCGAGCGCGTTGGTGTGCAGCGACTGGGTATGCCCCTGCGTCGCCGCCATCGCCTCGATCATCGTGCGTGGCACGTTGTTGAACACGTCCTGCGCCGTCAGCGACCAGCCGGATGTCTGGCAATGGGTGCGCAGCGGCAGCGACTTCTCGTTCTGCGCGCCGAAATCCTTGACGAGCTTGGCCCAGATCAGCCGGGCGGCGCGCATCTTGGCGACTTCCATGAAGAAGTTCATGCCGATGGCCCAGAAGAACGACAGGCGCGGCGCGAAGACGTCGACCGAAAGCCCAGCCCGCTGGCCGGCGCGGATATATTCGACGCCATCCGCCAGCGTGTAGCCGAGCTCGAGGTCCTGCGTCGCCCCAGCCTCCTGCATATGGTAGCCGGAGATCGAGATCGAATTGAACTTCGGCATATTCGCCGAGGTGAAGGCGAAGATGTCGCCGATGATCCGCATCGAGGGCGAGGGCGGGTAGATATAGGTGTTGCGGACCATGAACTCCTTGAGGATGTCGTTCTGGATGGTCCCCGAGAGCTTGGCCTGCGGCACGCCCTGTTCTTCCGCGGCGACGATATAGAGCGCCAGCACCGGCAGCACCGCGCCGTTCATCGTCATCGACACGCTCATCTGGTCGAGCGGGATGCCGGAGAACAGCGTGCGCATGTCGTAGATCGAGTCGATCGCGACACCGGCCATGCCGACATCGCCGGCGACGCGCGGATGGTCGGAATCATAGCCGCGATGCGTCGCAAGATCGAAGGCGACCGAGAGCCCCTTCTGCCCGGCGGCGAGGTTCCTCCGGTAGAAGGCGTTCGAATCCTCGGCCGTGGAGAAGCCGGCATATTGCCGGATCGTCCAGGGCTGGTTGACATACATGGTCGGGTAGGGGCCGCGCAGATAGGGCGCGACGCCGGGCAGCGTCTCGACGAAGGGCAGGCCGTCACGGTCGGCGGCGGTGTAGACCGGCTTGACCGGGATATCCTCGGGCGTCTGCCAACTCTCGCCCGTGGGCAACGCGCTGGCGGCGGGGCGAGCCCCGGCAAAGGCGAGCTTCGTGAAATCCGGGATCGCGGTCATGACTGACTCCCGCTTCGGGCGAATGCCTGTGCCCATTCAAGAGCTTCAGGTGCATCGCAGCCCGTAAAAATCGTCCAAGTTACCCCGCTCTTTTTCAGCCGTTGGCCGTCTTCCGGCCGGCCGGCGAGCCAGACGGTGGCGCCGGCCGTGGCGAGAGCCTCGGCAGCCGCCGCGCCCTCGGCGGCATAGGCCGCATCCGAGCCGCAGAGGCAGGCGAGCTTCGCGCCCGAGGCACGGAAGGCGCCCACAAGCGCATCGAGATCGGTCACGCCCTCCTTGGCAAAGCCGTCGCCGCTAGAGGCCGCCAGACCGCCCGCCTCGAACAGATTGCGGGCGAAGCCGGCCTGCGCGGTGAAATCGGCGATCGGGCCTAGCGTCGCCAGGAAGACGGCCGGGCGCTTCGGCTGGGCGTCGGCCTTGTCGCGCAGCGCCTCGAACGGCTCCGCCAGCCGGAGCGAGGGCAGCCGCTCCGCACGCAAGCCGTCAGCGGGTCCGGCCAGAGCGTCGGCACGGCCGGCGCCGTCGACGAAGGAGCGGATGATCT
Source organism: Allobosea sp. FW305-C-101 (assembly GCF_058783685.1). Classification (NCBI taxonomy): domain Bacteria; kingdom Pseudomonadati; phylum Pseudomonadota; class Alphaproteobacteria; order Hyphomicrobiales; family Alloboseaceae; genus Allobosea; species Allobosea sp. FW305-C-101. The sequence goes on from NZ_JBYSYT010000007.1 coordinate 49,486, forward strand.
CGCCCTGGTTGCGCTCGGCCAGGCTGCCCTGCACGCGCTTGCCGTCGAGCTTGACCGGCGCGACGGCGAGCACCTTGGCGATTTCCTCGCGGATATTCGGGAATTCGCTAGTTCCGGTGATCGGTTCGCGACGCGTGGCCACGGCCTTGGCGCGAGCGGCGCGCTGTTCGGCGAGCACCTTCTGGAGATGGCCTTCGACCAGGGACGCGACGATGCCGCCGAGATTGCCGCTGCGCCGCCGCTCGATCTCCTGGAAAGCCTGCCAGCCTTGTTCGCAAAGCGCCTGCGTCAGTGTCTCGAAGCCGCCAGCGCCGGCGGCGGGATCAGCGACGCGCCAGAGATTGCTCTCCTCCAGCAGGATGAGCTGGGTGTTGCGGGCGACGCGGCGCGCGAAGGCATCGGGCAGGCCGAGCGCGGCGGTGAAGGGCTGGACGGCGATCGAATCGGCACCGCCGACCCCGGCCGCGAATGCGGCGACGGTGCCGCGCAGCAGGTTGACGTTCGGATCGCGCTTCGTCAGCGAGCGCCAGGCGGTCTCGGCATGGATGCGGGCCGGCTTCGGCGTCAGGCCGCAGGCTTGCTGGATGCGGTTCCAGAGCAGGCGGGCGGCCCGGAATTTCGCCACCGTCAGGAACTCGTCGGTATCCGCGACCAGCGTGAAAGCCAGCGCATCGCGCGCCTCGGACAGGGGCATGCCCTGCATTTCGAGCGTACGCAGATAGGCGACGGCGGTCGCGAGCACTGCGCCGAGTTCCTGCGCCTCGCTAGCGCCAGCCTCGTGATAGGGGCGGCTGTCGACTTCGATGAACGGCCCGGCGAAGCCGCGCTCCTTCAGCGTGCGGATCGTCGCCGCCAGCCGGCGGCCCAGCTCCGGCCAGGGCGCGGCGAGCGTGCCGCGGCCGGCGAAGACGCCGATCGGATCGAGGCCGAAGGAGACCGAGAGCTCGCTCGGCGCATGGCCGCGCTTCTGGATCAGGGCGGCGAGCAGGAGGGCGTTGATACGGGCCTGCGGGGCAGGGTCGAGCCGCAGATGGATCAGGTCCAGCATCATGCCCTGCAGCGCGGTATCGAGCGCCGCGACATCGTCGGCGAGAAGGCCGTAGCCGCGGGCTGCCTGCGCGCCGGCAAAGCTGATCGTCAGGGTGTCGGCTCCTCCCTCAAGATCGGCGAGGGCCAGCGTGCGTGCCTCGCTCGGCTTCGGGTGATCAAGCCGGGCAGCGACTTGCCAGCGCCCGGCCTCGGCCCGCAGGGCGCGTTGGGGCGCGGCGGCGGCAAGATAGAGCGGCTCGATGCGAATGCCGTCGGCAGTGCGCCCAACGAGCTTCTTCTCGAAATCGGCGCCTTTCAGGACCTTGTCGACCGCTGCACGCCACGCGTCATGAGACGGCGCCGCGAAAGCGTCGAGATAGGGAAGGTCGGATGGAGCAGCCGAGTTCATGCGAATTCCATGATCACGGCATCGACCGCGAGCGAGTCGCCCTCCTTCGCCAGGATCTTGGCGATGGTGACGTCCTTCTCGGCGCGCAGCACGTTCTCCATCTTCATCGCCTCGACCATGGCGAGCGGCTCGCCGGCCTTGACCTCCTGCCCCCCGGTCACCGAGATCGCCTTGACCAGCCCCGGCATCGGGCAGAGCAGGAACTTGCCGGTATCGGCCGCGACCTTCTCGGGCATCAGCGCGGCCAATTCGGCCTCGCGCTGCGTATAGACATGGGCGTTGGCATAGGCGCCGGCATGGCCGAGCGCGACGCCATTCAGGATCGGCCGGACCTGCGCCGCGACCTTCACGCCGTCGAGCGTGCCGTGCCAGACCGGCTCGCCCGGCACCCAGTCGCTGACGACGCTGATGCTGCCGGCCGGGAAGGCGATGACGACCGCCCCGCCCTGCTCCGTGACCTCGCCCTCGAAGCGCTCCGCCCCGAGCTGGACGATGCGCTGCCGATCGAAGGAGACCTTGCGCCAGCCCTCCATCTGCGCCGAGACGTTGCGCTTGCGCTGGTTCATGCGGTGGTCGCAGGCGATGGCGATCGCCGCCATGTGCTGCGCGGTTTCGCCCTGCGGCACCGGCGGCGAGAAGCCCTCGGGGAACTCCTCGGCGATGAAGCCGGTCGAGAGATTGCCGGCGATCCAGCGCGGATGCTGCATCACCGCGGCGACGAAGGGAATGTTGTGGCGGATGCCGTCGATGGCGAAGGCATCGAGCGCGCGCGCCTGCGCCTTGATCGCGGCCTCGCGCGTCGGCGCATGGGTCACGAGCTTAGCGATCATCGGGTCGTAATAGATCGAGATCTCGCCGCCCTCGAAGACGCCGGTATCGTTGCGCACCATGGCCTCGCCATCCGGCCCCTCGCTCGGCGGGCGATAGGTCACGAGCCGTCCGGTCGAAGGCAGGAAATTGCGCGTCGGGTCCTCGGCATAGACGCGGCTCTCCACCGCCCAGCCATCGAGCTTCACATCCGCCTGCGCGATCGCGAGCTTCTCGCCGAAGGCTACCCGGATCATCTGTTCGACGAGGTCGATGCCGGTGATCATCTCGGTCACGGGATGCTCGACCTGGAGACGGGTGTTCATCTCGAGGAAGTAGAACGACTTGTCCTGCCCGGCGACGAACTCGACCGTGCCGGCCGAGTCGTAGTTCACGGCCTTGGCCAGCGCGACCGCCTGCTCGCCCATCTTGCGACGGGTCGCCTCGTCGAGCAGCGGCGACGGCGCCTCCTCCAGAACCTTCTGGTTGCGGCGCTGGATCGAGCATTCGCGCTCGCCGAGATAGATGACGTTGCCGTGCTTGTCGCCGAGGACCTGGATCTCGATATGGCGGGGATCGACGATGAACTTCTCGACGAAGACGCGATCGTCGCCGAAGGAGGACGCCGCTTCCGACTTGGCGCGGGCGAAGCCCTCCGCCACCTCGCCGGCCGAATGGGCGATGCGCATGCCCTTGCCGCCGCCGCCGGCCGAGGCCTTGATCATCACGGGATAGCCGATCTCGTCGGCGATGGTCACGGCATGCTCGGGGCTCTCGATGATGCCGAGGAAGCCCGGAACGGTCGAAACCTTGGCGGCAGCCGCCGCCTTCTTCGATTCGATCTTGTCGCCCATCGCGGCGATCGCGCCGGGATTGGGGCCGATGAAGACGATGCCGTTATCCTTGAGCGCCTGCGCGAAGGCCTCGCGCTCGGAGAGGAAGCCGTAGCCGGGATGCACGGCCTCGGCACCGGTTGCCTTGCAGGCCTCGATGATCTTGTCGATCAGCAGATAGGACTGGGCGGCGGGGGCTGCGCCGATATGCACGGCCTCATCGGCCATCTCGACATGCAGCGCATCGCGATCCGCGTCGGAATAGACGGCGACGGTCTTGATGCCCATCCGCCGCGCCGTCTTGATGACACGGCAGGCGATCTCGCCGCGGTTCGCGATCAGAATCTTCGAGAACATGCGCTGGTCTTCTTCAACTAAGGAAATCAACAAGAGGTCGAACTCAGCTCAGGTCGCCACGCCCGCTCTGTGAGAGATAGCGTGATCGGCTCATCTGGTTTTCAGCCGCGGGGTCCAAGCTGCTCGCGAGCCAGAGGAGCTCGGACACTTCATCGAGCATGTCTGCGGCCTGACGTGGGTCCGATGCCCGGTCGACCACCTCGATCAGCCTCTCCGCCAAGTTTTCGACGTTTGCCTCAGGGACGGGGTGACGATCGGTCATCGGCTGCCTCATCTCAGAGCGGAATGTTGTCGTGCTTACGCCAGGGGCGTTCGACGCTCTTGGTGCGGAGCATGGCGAGTGCCCGGGCGATGCGGCGGCGGGTCGAGTGCGGCATGATCACCTCGTCGATATAGCCGCGCTCGGCCGCGACGAAGGGCGACATGAAGCGGTCTTCGTATTCCTTGGTCTGGCGCGCGATGGTTTCGGCGTCGCCACCGCGGAAGATGATCTCGACCGCGCCCTTGGCGCCCATCACCGCGATCTGCGCCGTCGGCCAGGCATAGTTCACATCGGCGCCGATATGCTTCGAGGCCATCACGTCATAGGCCCCGCCGAAGGCCTTGCGCGTGATGATCGTGACCAGCGGCACGGTGCATTCGCTATAGGCGAAGAGCAGCTTGGCGCCATGCTTGATCAGCCCGCCATATTCCTGCGCCGTGCCGGGCAGGAAGCCGGGAACGTCGACGAGCGAGACGATCGGGATCTCGAAGGCGTCGCAATAGCGCACGAAGCGGGCGGCCTTGCGCGAGGCGTCGGAGTCGAGCACGCCGGCCAGCACCATCGGCTGGTTGGCGACGATGCCGACGGTGCGGCCTTCGACGCGGCCGAAGCCGGTGACGATATTGCCGGCATAGGCCTGCTGGATCTCGAAGAAGTCGCCCTCGTCGACCGTCTTCAGGATCAGCTCCTTGATATCGTAGGGCTTGTTCGGATTGTCCGGAACCAGCGTGTCGAGGCTCATGTCGACGCGATCGGGCACGTCGAAGGACGGCCATTCCGGCACGCCGGCCGTGTTGTTGGCGGGCAGGAAGTCGAGCAGGCGGCGCACCTGCAGCAGCGCCTCGACATCGTTCTCGAAGGAGCCGTCGGCGACCGAGGACTTGGAGGTATGGACCTTGGCGCCGCCGAGCTCCTCGGAGGTCACCGTCTCGTTGGTGACGGTCTTCACCACCTCCGGACCGGTGACGAACATGTAGGAGGTGTCGCGGACCATGAAGATGAAGTCGGTCATCGCCGGGGAATAGACGTCGCCACCGGCGCAGGGGCCCATGATCACCGAGATCTGGGGAATGACGCCCGAAGCCTGCACATTCCGCTTGAAGACCTCGCCATAGCCGCCGAGCGCCGCGACGCCCTCCTGGATGCGGGCGCCGCCGGCATCGAACAGGCCGACGATCGGCGCGCGCATCTTCAGCGCCATGTCCTGGATCTTGATGATCTTCTGGGCGTGGGTCTCGGAGAGCGAGCCGCCGAAGACGGTGAAGTCCTTGGAGAAGACGAAGACGGTGCGGCCGTTGACGGTGCCCCAGCCGGTGACGACGCCGTCGCCGGGGATCTTCTCGGCCTTGTCCATGCCGAAATCGACGGCGCGATGCTGCACGAACATGTCGAACTCCTCGAAGGAGTCCTTGTCGAGCAGGAGCACGATGCGTTCGCGGGCGGTGAGCTTGCCGCGCTTGTGCTGCGCCTCGATGCGTCGCTCGCCGCCGCCCTTGCGGGCGCCCTCGCGGCGGGTTTCGAGCTGTTCGAGGATGTCCTTCATGGCATAATCGCAGTCCGGCAGTGGTACGTTTCGCCTGAAATAGGGCACGCGGCGTTGCTCGTCTCGGCAATCCGTGCCAATTTGCAAAATTGCGAAACAGGCAAATTTGCAAAATGAAACGCAAGATTTTCGCCGGCCCGGCCGTCCGCAGATTGCGGGAGGAAGCGGGCTGGCCACAGCAAATCCTAGCCCGGAAGATCGGCATTTCACCGAGCTACCTGAACCAAATCGAACGGTCGCAGCGACCGCTCAGCGCCGCCGTCCTCGTGGAGCTGACGCGGGTCTTTCGCGTAGACGTCTCGCAAATCTCGAACAGCGACGGGGACCGGCTGCTGATCGATTTGCAAGATGCCCTATCCGATCCGATCCTCGCTCACCCTGCCCCCCCATCAGTCGAATTGCAGGCGGCCATCCAGCATGCGCCCAGCATCGCGAAGGCCGTTATCAGACTCCAGGCCGCCCATCGGGCGCTGGAGGACAAGTACCAGGCATTGGACCAGACCTTGTTACACTCGGAAGCGAGCCCCGCGGCCAGCACCCTCGCCTTTCCCTATGACGAGGTGCGCGATTTCTTCCACCGGATTGGCAATTATGTCGATGATCTGGACCGGCAGGCGGAGACGACCCAAGTGGAGCTCGGCGCCGATGTCTCCGCCCTGCCCGGCGCCCTGATCGACCGGCTCGAGTTGCGCCACCGGCTCTCGGTCGAAATCGACCGGTCCTTAGGGTTGGATCGGCCGATCAGACAGTTCGACCGGGCTTCCCGAACCTTGCGCATCGACGGCTGCACCGACGCTCCCAGCCAAACCTTCGCGCTTGCTCACCAACTAGCCCTGTTCGAGGCGCAGGACGTTACGACGGAGGTTCTGGCGCAGGCCGGCTTCCGCAGCGCGAGCGCCAACGCCGTCTGCTCGGTCGCCCTCGCCAACTACTTCGCCGGCGCGCTCATGCTGCCCTATCGGAAATTCCTGGATGACGCCCGGCTGCATCGACACGACCTCGGCGTCCTGATGCATCTTTTCGGGGCGAGCCTCGAACAGGTGGCGCACCGCCTCTCCACCTTGCAGCGGCCCGGCGCGCGGGGCGTGCCGTTCTATTTTCTTCGCATTGACCGCGCCGGAAACATCACCAAGCGCCACAGCGCGACCCGCCTGCGCTTTGCGCGCTATGGTGGAGCCTGCCCGCTCTGGAATGTGCACCAGGCCTTCGAAACGCCTGACCGCATGCTCGCGCAGATCGCGGAGATGCCCGACGGGACGCGGTATCTCTCGCTGGCGCAAGCAATCACGAAAGCTGGGATCGGACATAGCGCCGCGCGTCGGCGCTATGCGATCGGGTTGGGCTGCGAATTGGCGGACGCCGGCCAGCTCGTCTATGCGGACGAGCTCGATACCAAGAACCTCAAATCCATCGTCCAGATTGGGACGAGCTGCCGGCTCTGTGAACGGTCCACCTGCTCGCAACGGGCTTTCCCGCCGGCCGGTGCGTCGATCCAGATCGATCCCGACATTCGCAAAGCCGTCCCGTACCGGCTGATTGATTAAACAACCAAGAACATCCAACCGTTAAAGCAGAGCTGTTCACTGAATAGCTCCGAGTTTCGTGGACGCCATCGGGCTAGCGCCCGTGGACAAATGGTATCCATAGTTTGACTGCGGCAATAGCGACGAAGCCGAGGTAGGATTCTTTGGTCTTGTCGTAGCGGGTCGCGACGCGTCGCCAGTTCTTGAGCTTGTTGAAGAGCCGCTCGATCTGGTTGCGCCATTTGTATTTGGCTTTGTCGTGCGGGATGGGCTCGCGCCGATTGCTCTTTGCCGGGATGACGGCTTCGATGTCGGCCTCAGCGATCTCCTCGCGAATGGCGTCTGCATCATAGCCCTTGTCAGCGAGGAACGCCTCGATCCGGTCGGAAATCATCCGGAAAAGGGGCGCAAAGCCCTGGATGTCGTGGGTTTGCCCGGGCGTCAGGAGGAAACCGAGCGGACGGCCTTTTGCATCGCATCGGGCATGGAGCTTGGTGGTGAAGCCGCCGCGCGATCGGCCAAGCGCCTCGGCCTCCTGAGACCCCTTTTTATGCCGACCGCACAATGATGCGCCCGGACAATCGTGCTGTCGATCATGTCGGCGCTTCGATCCCGCTCGACCAGTTCGGCCAGGGTTTCGAGCATCGCCTCGAATACGCCGGTCTCGACCCAGCGGCGGTAACGGCGGAAGACGCTGTTCCACTTGCCATATTCGTCAGGCAGATGCCGCCATTGTGCGCCGGTGCGCGCCATCCACATCATGCCTTCGAAATAGCGTCGATTGTCCTGGGCAGGGCGGCAGCCGCGCCCTCGTTCAGCAGGAAGAAGCGGACCGATCAGCGCCCATTCCTCGCCCGTCAAACCAATCCATTCGCCCAAGGCTGCCTCCAAAGAGGAGCCTTGAATCAAAACCGGATTCCGCAGTCAACCTTTGTCCACGAGCGCTAGATAACGTGCTGTCGTCCGAACTCGACGGGTGACAGCATCCCGTTCGCGTAAAGCGTCTTCACGTCGATCACCGGAGCTGGCGCTGCGACCTTCGCCTCGCCATCGAAGACGCCCACAGCCCCGTCGAGAAGCGGATTGCGCCACGGCATGATCTGGCTCGGATGAACATCGAACTGCCGTGCCAGCTCGACGATCGTCTTTCCGAGGACGCGACATGCGGCATCGAAACAACGATGCTCAGGCATCGAGATTCAGCTCGCTACTGCGCCGTCAGAGACTGCAACTGGCCGCATTCAGCGTGGCGTATTGCGAGCCAAAAAAGAGCAGCGGGTCTGGCAGATCCCCCAGACGGGCCAGTGTCAGCTCCCCGAGAAGAATGGAATGATCGCCAGCCTTGACGGCGATGTGCCGACGACATTCCAGGACCGCTACGCTCGGCTCGATAACTCGGATGCCCAGTTCGGTCGTCCGATAGGGTACATCCTCCCACGCTTTGTCACCGGCCTTTGCAAACCGTTGCGAGATCGCCCGTTGCCCGGCTCCCAGGATACTGATGCAGAAGTGTGGCGCCGTCTCCAGAGCCGGACCGCAGCGCAAATGCTTACCCAGGCAGATCGAGATCAAAGGCGGATCGAGCGATACCGACGAAAAGGAGTTCATCGTGACGGCCAAGTGCTCGTTGCCCGTGCGCGCTGTGACGACTACGACACCTGTCGCAAATCGCCCGAGGACCTGTCTGAGATCCGGGAGCGGGTTCAAACGTACGCTGTCCTGGCTGGAATCGCCCATGCTCGTTTCCCCATGAAGCTTTTGCGTGGCGGTTGGCGCCATCGCCTCATTGGGTAATTATTTATATAAGTTAGTTATATATGTCTATCTCATTTTTCCTGCGATCTTTGCCAGGGACCGCGCGCTGAAGGCTCCGGCTTCCATTGCGGCGATTCCAGATGATGAACAGCGACCTCAAGGTCCCTGACGAGCGCTTTCACGAGGCGCTGGAGCGATTGAGCGTCAGCGGCGTCGAACGAACCAAAGATGGCATCGTTCGTCATCATGCGGATGGTTGAGACCTTTTTGACGTGTTCAACTCCTTCTTCCGTCAGCGATAGCAAGGAACTGCGCCTATCATTGTCGTCCGGCCGCTTGGCCACATATCCAGCTTTGATCAGCTTATTGATCTCGACGGTGATAAATGGACCGGAGACGTGCAGCTTCGTCGACAGGTCGCGTACGGTGGTCTCGCGCAGTTCGGCGATAGCGACCATCATGCTGTATTGCGGTCCCGATACGCCGATATAGGCGCCGTAGTATTCTCGCGCCTTCAGCATCAGCGCTGAAACCTGGAGCAGGCCGTAGATCGTCTGTCGGAAGCCCGCGTCGCAGCCATCCTTCAAGAAGGTCGGAAGCGAGGTGCTGAGCGGGGGGAAGCGTTCGTGCTTCTCTTGTGGTTCGACTTTTTTCACGACACCGTATTCTCTGATTTTGGCTTCGTGTCAGCGAAGCCCTACGTCCACGTCGATCAACCATACTTCAAGCGCCTCTTTGGCGCCAGAAAGTTATCAAACCTACATAATTTAGTTTCCTAGCTTTCTCCTCTTGAGTGAGAGTCCGCGACCGCGCAGCGCGTCACTGCCAGCGCCCTAAAAAATAGATTGAAATTATATAATTTACCTATCTAATAGCCCCTGCAGACACCTGCCATGAGAGCAGCGAAACACGAAGGGGATGGACATGATACTCACCCACAGATTGGTCGGGCTTGTGGCCTTGTGTGCGCTTGCAGCGCCATCCGTCAGCGCGGATACCGTCGTAAAGGTTGGATCGGTGCTTGCGTTGACGGGGCCCTTTGCCTCGATGGGCGAGGGCGTCGACAGAGGCGCGGCGCTCTACATGAAGCTGAACAGGGACAAGCTGCCCAAAGGAGTCAGCATCGAACTTATTCGGCGGGACAATGCCGGGCCCAATCCGACAGCAGCGAAGCGCCTGGTCCAGGAAATGGTTGTCCGGGATCAGATCAAATACCTGACGGGGGCGATTTTCACGCCTGATGCCGCAGCCATCGCTCCGCTCGCGACGGAGGCGAAGCTGCCCTTCATCCTGCCGAATGCGTCGACGTCCAGTCTGACCAGGATGTCGCCGTATATTGTCCGCGTCTCCCTGACCCAGTGGCAGCTTGCCTATCCCATGGGCGAGTGGGCTGCCAAGAAAGGCTACAAAACAGCTTACATCGTGGTGGCTGATTACGCCCCCGGACACGACACCCAGGAAGCCTTTACCCGAGCCTTTGTCGGCAAGGGAGGGCAGATTACCGGCGTGCTTCGTATACCGCAGAACGTGACGGATTTTGCTCCCTACATGCAGCGCATAAAGGACGCTAAGCCCGATATGGTTTTCATGTACATCAACTCCCGCATCGCTGCCCTCAAGGCATATGAAGCGGCTGGATTGAAGGCGGCCGGAATCCAGTTGATGGGGCCAGGCGACCTTCTGAACGACGACGAGATGCCAGCGATCGGCACCGCCGCGGAGGGGGTGATCACAGGCGGTATCTACACTTCCAATCTGGTCGACCCGAGTCCGCAGAACGTCGCTTTTCTCAAAGCCTGGGCGACCGAGTACGGAGCGGACAACAAGCCAAGCTATCTCGGTGTCACCGGTTGGGATTCGATGGATATGATCTTCAGCGCCATCGCCAAGCTCGGACCGGACGCCAAGCCGGAAGCCATCCTGGAGTTTCTTTCCAACTGGAAGAGTGACTCGGGAGCCCGCGGGGCGATCTCGATTGATCCGAAAACGCGCGATATCGTTCAATCCGTCGTCGTCAATCGAATGGAAAACATCGACGGGAAAATGATGAACCGGCGAATTGATGTCATTCCCGACGTCAAGGATCCGTGGAAAATCATCAATCCTGAATAGGGCTCCTCGTCATGGCTCTGTTCCAAACAGTGCTCGGCGTGCTTCTGCACGGCCTCGCCTATGCGATGGTTCTCTACCTGATCTCCGTTGGCCTGTCGGTCACGATGGGCCTGCTCGGGATTGCGAATCTTGCCCACGGTATATTCGCCATGGCAGGCGGCTACCTAACGATGACACTTTTGTCTGCGCAGGGATGGTCTCTGCCGCTTGCGCTGGCAGTCTCGTTTCTCGGCATCGCTACGCTCGGAGCGATCATGGAGCGTTTGCTTTATGCAAGGCTCCATGGAGCTTCCGAACTGGATCAGGTTCTCTTCTCGATCGGGCTGATTTTCATCGGCACGGCCGCTTTTCAGTATGTCTTTGGCCCGCTCGCCATTCGTGTTTCGCTGCCAGCAGCTTTGCGTGGTGCGATCAGTTTCGGGGAATTCTCCTTCCCGACCTACCGTGCCTTGTTGATCGTCAGCGGCGTTGCGGTTTTCGCGGCGCTTTGGCTTTCGATCGAGCACACACTCATTGGCGCCCGGGTGCGGGCCACGGTCGAAAACCCGACGATGGCCAAGACCCTCGGAGTCAACACGCGACTCCTCTACACTGGGGTCTTCGCGCTCGGCTCCGGGCTGGCGGCACTGGGAGGCTCCCTCGGCGCGGAGCTGATCCCGCTGTTCCCGAACTATGCCAGCGTGCATCTCGCGAGCTTTCTGATCGTTGTCGCCGTTGGCGGGCTGGGAACGATCAAGGGGCCGTTCTTTGCGGCGATCTTGCTCGGTGTGGCCGATACGGCCTGCAAACTCATCGCGCCGGACATGGCGGCATTTTTCACCTACGCGGCTGTTTTTGCGATTTTGACCGTCAAGCCCAACGGCCTCTTTGGAATAGCCAAATGAACTCGTCTCTGAAGGCTTCGATCATTGACGCCCATCAGCGCCGTGACAGGCTTCACCCGTACGAGGTGCTGCCCTGGCTCACTGCCGCGTTGATTTTCTTTCTGTTCCCGCAGTTTCTGAACCTTGGCGCCCACGTCCTCGTCACGATCATATTCGTCCTGTCGATGGATCTTTTGATCGGCTATGCTGGAATTGTGACGCTCGGACACGCCGCATTCTATGGTGCCGGCGCCTACGCTGCGGGCATCCTTTGTGTTTCGGCCGGGATCAACGAACCTTTCACCGGACTGGCTGTCGGGACAATTGTCGGCGGGGTCGTCGGCATTCTGTCAGGGCTCATGATCCTGCGGACCCGAGGTCTTGCCCTTCTGATCTTGAGCTTGGCCCTGCTGTTGTTGCTCCAGGAAGCGGCGAACCAAGCTTCGGCCTGGACCGGCGGAGCCGATGGGCTTTCGGGAATGTCGATGGCCCCCCTGTTTGGAAAATATCGCTTCGGCCTCGACGGAAAGGTCATCTACCTCTACTCCCTCGGCGTCCTCTTCGTTTGCTGGCTGTTTCTGCGAATGCTGCTGGCGACGCCCTTTGGACGTTCTGTCGTCGGGATTCGCGAGAATGCGGTTCGGATGGCCGCGATCGGTGCCAACGTGAGACGCCGCGAACTCGCGATCTTCACGATTGCGGCTGCCATGGCTGGCCTGGCGGGCGCATTGGCGGCCCAGATCGATCAGTTCGTCTCGCTCAACATGTTGAGTTTCGAATTGTCCGGAATGGTTCTGGTCATTCTGGCACTTGGCGGAGTTAGTCGGCTGTACGGGGCATTTCTCGGGACACCCGTATTCTTCATCGCGCAGGATTATCTATCCAAGGACAATCCCGTATACTGGAATTTTTGGCTTGGGTTGCTGCTTGTCGCGATCGTCCTGTTCGCGCGTGGCGGAGTTTTGGGAATTCTCGCCCGCGGTTTTGGCCGCATGCGGTTGCAACCTGCCGCGTCTTCCGCGCTAAGCCAGGCTCGGTCATGACCGCTTTGCTTGCGACACAGGCCCTCTGTAAGAGCTTCGGCCCGCTGGTTGTCACGGATCATGTCGATTTCGTCCTGTGGCCCGCCGCAAGACACGCGCTGATTGGGCCGAATGGCGCTGGAAAGACCACTTTCGTCAACCTGCTCACCGGGAATCTCAGGCCAACGAGTGGCACGATCTCCCTCCTCGGCGAGGATGTGACGTCCCTGTCCTTCGACAGCCGCGTCAGAAAGGGCTTGGTCAGGACATTTCAGATCAACCAGCTCCTGATGGCCCTGAGCGTTCTTGAGAACGTCCAGCTGGCAGTTCTCGAGCGCGAGCGTGTCGGCTCACGGCCGCTTCCCGCCGTTGCCGTCCAGAGAAGAGCAGCCGAAGAGGCGCTGGACCTGCTGGAAGCCTTCGGCCTGGCAGAAGTTGCCCTCGATCGCGTCGCGACTTTGCCCTACGGCCGGCAACGTCTGGTTGAAGTCGTCGTTGCGATGGCCATGCGCCCCAAAGTGCTCCTCCTGGACGAGCCCGCGGCCGGCGTGCCTCCATCCGATTCCCGAAAAATGATGGAACTCATCGGCAGTCTTCCTGGCGACATGGCCGTCCTGATTATCGAGCACGACATGGACCTGGTGTTTCGTTTCGCCCAGGAAATTACCGTCCTCGCGCAGGGAGCCGTGCTTTGTCAGGGCAATCCTGGTCAGATCGTGGACAATCCCCTCGTCCGAGAAGTTTACCTGGGGACCCAATCTCATGGCTGAGCGCGGCGAACTTCCCCTCCTTGCATGCGAAAACCTGCGTGCCGGATGGGGCGAGACGGAAGTGCTGAACGGCGTCGGCTTCGATCTGAATGCCGGCGAAACGATAGCGATTCTCGGGCGCAACGGCGTAGGCAAGACCACGTTGCTGTCGACGATTATGGGGCGTGCCCGCTTTCGCGGTGGGTCTGTACGCTTTGACGGCGTCGCGCTGGGCAATCGATCGATCGAGGCGCGGAGCCGCAGCGGGATTGGCCTCGTCCCGCAAGAACGCGAGATCTTCCGAAGCCTCACCGTCGAAGAGAACCTCCGTATTGCAGGGCGCTCCCGCGCTGAAGGCATCGATCAGGTGTACGATCTGTTTCCACGCCTCGCTGAGCGCCGCCGCAACATGGGCGGCCATTTGTCCGGAGGCGAACAGCAGATGCTGGCGATCGCGCGTGCGCTCATGGCCGAACCCAAGTTGCTCATGCTGGATGAGCCGATGGAGGGGCTTGCACCGGTCATCGTCGAGATGTTGATCGCTGCGATCAACAAGATCAGGGACGAGCGCCGGATCGCGATCCTGTTGGTGGAACAGCATGTCTCGATCGCGCTGTCGCTTGCGCATCGCGCCGTGGTTCTCGATCACGGCACGATTGTCTACGACAACGGCCGGGACCGCGATCCCGATCATGACCAGATCGAACAGCTGATCGCACTTCGTCACGCGGCCTGAAGCGTCACAGGCGATTTTGCGCTGGACGTCCTTTATCAATTTATATAACTAAGTTATATAATAATGATATCCAACTAACCAGGCACTACGACGGGGAGCATGCGATGATTCTGAGCGGCCGGGACTATCTGGAGAGCATCAGGGACGGGCGGACGATCTATGTCGGTGGCGAGCAGATCAAGGACGCGACGACCCACCCGGCATTTCGCGGGGCGGCGCAGACTTTCGCAGCCATCTACGATCTGAAGGCCTCGCCCGAACTCCGCGACGAGATGACTTTCGAGGAAGGCGGCGAGCGCTTCTCGATGCACTATCTGCAACCGAGAACCCAGGAGGATCTGCGCCGGCGTCATCGTGCCCATCGCCGCATCACCGATTTCACGCTTGGTCTGATGGGGAGGACGCCGGATACCGTTGCCAGCAGCATCACGGGCATGACGCTCGCCCGCGAGGTGTTTGAGCGGCCAGGCGGCTATGCCGACAACCTCGAAAACATCTATCGGCATATGCGCCGCAATGACGTCTTCTGCACTTACGCGATCGTGCCTCCGCAGGGCGCGCGCAGCAAGGAATTCTACAACAACAAGGTGCGGCAACCGGCCCTTCAGGTCACTGCGGAGGATGACCGCGGCGTGACGTTGAATGGCATGAAAATGCTCGCAACCAGCGCTGCATACGCGCATGAAGTTCTCATCGGCAATGTGATGCCGCTGGACGCGGCCCGCCGGAAGGAAGCTATCACCTGCGTCATCCCCCTGAATTTGCCGGGGCTTTCACTTTGGGCCCGCCGGCCGTTCAACCGCAGCGGCGAAGCTGAGTTCGATGCCCCGCTGACCGCAAGATACGACGAATCCGACTGCATGCTCGTCTTCAAGGATGTACATGTGCCGTGGGAGAAGGTCATCGTTCACGACGACGCGGAACTCTCTCGTAATATTTACCATCATACCCCCGCGCATGTGATCGCCAACCATCAGTGCATGGTCCGGTTTTCGACCAAGATGAGGACGTTCCTCGGAATGGCGAACCTGATCACGCGAGCCACCGGAGCGCATGAGATTCCCGCTGTTCGCGAAGTTCTGGGCAGACTGGCCGCGGCCGAGGCGGGCTTCAGCGCGATGGTAGCCGGTCAGATCGAGAATTACGAGAAGGTCGGCGACTCCGGTGTAATGTACGGGCGGCGCGAGCTCTACGGGGCAATCCATTGGGCCATGGAGCAGCACAGCGCCATCATCGACACGCTTCGAGAGTTGATGGGGGGCGGGCATTTTCAGTTCCCCGCGGACATCGGCATTCTTCAGAATGAGGAATTGGCCGAGACTTTTCAGGAGCTCTGGGCCTCCGGCGCAATCTCCGCCGTCGATCGAATGCGCGTGTTCAAATTCGCGTGGGATCTCATCGGATCGGATCTCGCCAGCCGGGCTACATCCTATGAAAAGTTCTTCGTTGGGCCGGCCTTCGCCGTCAGGAACTACAATTTCATCTATACGCCCTGGGATCGCTTCAGCAGCTCCATCGAGGACGCCATGGCTCGCTACGACGCGCCTATGCCCCTTGGAATTGCCGCTCAGTAAATCGCGTGAACCCAGTTAAACAGCGGAGTGATCGATGACCACGCAACAGAGCGAGAGCAAAGCGATCGTCTTGGGACCCGATGACGGGGACAGCTTTTGGCAACCTCTCCCCGCCAACGGCTTCGTTCGCAATCTCCTGAACACGGCGAAAACCGGTGGCGCTGCCCAATTCTCGATGGGGACCCAGACGGTCGCAGCAAACAGCTTCATCCGTGAACACACGCATGAGGATCATGAAGAGATCATCTTTGTTCTCCAGGGGCGGGGCATTGCCAGGATTGAAGGCGTCGATCATCCGCTGGAGGCAGGATCCTGCGCCTACATCGGATCGGGGATAAAGCACCATTTCCTCAACCCCAATGACGAGCCGCTAAGCTTCACAGTCTTGCTGATGCCGGGTGGTTTGGATGATTTCTTTGCCAGAATCGGACGGGCAAAGACGCCTGGAGACACGGCGCCCGAACCCTTTCCGCGCCCAGAGAACATCGCTGAAATCGAGCGGGAAACCGTGTTCGGGTGGGTCGATTCCAGCTTCAACCAGAAGAAATAGGCAATTCGCATTGGGCGCCGGAACGGCGCCCAATGTTCTTGGAGACCGGGAATGAATCTCCGGCAATGGGCAGATGACGTAGCCGTGGAGGCTGTCACCCCCGATGGCGCCAACCTCAAGGGGTGGATGCGAGGATCGAGCTCGCGGACCTTGCTTCTTGTCAGTGGCCTGGGTGGAAGCGCAGCATTCTGGCGTGCAGCTTCCGCTGCGCTCGCACGCGACTTGCAGGTCCTGCGCTTTGACCAGAGAGGCATCGGGCACAGCACGCGCGGAACGGCAGAGTGCACGATCCGCACACTGGCGGAGGACTGCCTGACCATGTTGGATGCAGCGGGCATCGAGCGCTGCGTCGTTCTCGGGCACTCGACTGGCGGCTGCATTGCCCAAACATTGACTTGCGTCGCACCCGACAGATTCGAGGGGGCGATCCTGAGCGGGACCTGGCTGAAGCCCGGCGCCTACATGCAGAGCCTTTTCGATGCGCGCCGGGAACTCCTGACTGTTTCTCCGGCAGCCTACGCGGTCAACGCGACGCTAATCTCCTATCCGCCGGACTGGCTTCAGAAGAACATGCAGGTCGTTGCAGCATCTCGCGCAAACGCCCCGGCCTCGGCTGAGGCCCGAGCCATCGTCGAGCAGCGAATTGAGGCGTTGCTGGCATTCGACGGGACCGAACAAGCCTCTCAGCTTCAGCTTCCCATCCAAGTGTTCAGCGCCCGCGACGATCTCGTCATTCCGTCGTTCATGCAAGACGAATTGGTCGCTGCGTTGCCGCAGGCGAGTCTCGTGAACTTCAGGCAAGGAGGGCATTTTTTCCCCGTGTCGCGTCATGACGCTTTCGTCAGGAAAGTCCGTTCTTGGATCAAAAAACTATGAAGAAGAACATCGTAACAATAGGTTTTGGATCGATAGCTGCCGACCTCATTCAACAACTGCAAGCCCAGAGCACGCGCTACGCCGTTGCAGTGCTGTTGCGGCCCGGGTCTCAATCTCGAAGCCGTGTGCCAACTGATATCGCAGTTCTCGAGGATATCGCCCAGGTCTGCGAATTCGCACCTGATCTTGTCGTAGAGGCGGCAGGCCACCAATCGGTACGCGACACCGTCCCCGCTCTGCTGGCCGCCGGTTTCCCGGTTCTACTGTCATCAATTGGCGCGCTAGGTGATGACGAATTCCGCAGCCGCCTCGAATGGACGGCAATGGAGCATGGAACTCGTATCATGCTCGCGTCCGGGGCTCTTGGCGCGCTTGACTACGTTCGAGCTGTTCGAGATGCGCGAGAGCCCGTCATTACGTACGAGTCCCGCAAGCCGGTGAAGGCGTGGGAAGCCGAACTTCGGCAACTCGGGCAGGAGCCCGAAACCTTGTCCGAATCGATCACCCTTTTTGAAGGAAGTGCGCGTCAGGCAGCGGCCGCGTATCCGCAGAACCTAAACGTCGCCGCCGCCCTTGCTCTCGCTGGGACCGGTTTCGAAGGAATACGGGTCAAGGTGGTCTGCGATCCCGAGTTGCAAAGCAACGTGCATCTGGTGCGTGTCGATAGCGAGCTGGGATCATTCGAGGCGAGAATCGCCAACTCCCCGTCGAAGTCGAACCCCAAGAGCTCACAAATCGTTGCTCACTCGCTCCATTCGGCGATTGGCCAGTTCTTTGCTCCGATAGTCATTCTATAGGGTATGGCGATCAGCACTGCCCGAACGAGCTATACTCTGGAACGTTTCCGGTTTAATCTGGGTCGTAGGCTGCGGCTTTGAAGTAATTTTCGCATTCGGCTGGCGAGAACAGGTCCACGATGGTGCCGACGGCATCCCAAAGGGCGCTGATCGAGCGCTCGGCTCTGGCTCGGAGCATGGCCTTGAGCTTTGCGAAGGCATTCTCGATCGGGTTCATGTCTCGGCTGTAAGGCGACAGGAAGGATAGCGTCGCGCCGGCGTGTTCGATCGCCTCGCGAACGCCGGCGGGCTTGTGAGCAGGCAGGTTATCCATCACGACGACATCGCCCCGTCTCAAGGTCGGAACCAGGACCTGCTCGACATAAGCCAGGAAGGCTGTGCCGTTCATGGCTCCTTCGTAGACGAAAAGGGCGGTCATGCCGCCGAGGCGCAGGGCTCCGGCGAAGGTCGTCGTCTTCCAACGCCCGTGAGGAATGACAGCCCGGCAGCGCTCGCCGCGCGGGGCACGGCCACACAGGCGGCCCATCTTGGTCGACAGGCCAGTCTCGTCGATGAAGACGAGGCGTTGCGGATCGAGATCGGGCTGGGCCTCGAACCAGTCCCGGCGCCGTCTCAGGACGTCGGGGCGCTCCTGCTCCAGTACATGGGCGGACTTTTTTGAACGTCCAGGTATGTGATCGCAGCCGCGCCATCATCTCGTTCAGCGTGATGTCCTGGCGGTCCTCGGTCAGCCCCACGATGAAGGCTTCTTGCGCATCGAGGCGTGATGCACGCCACCGGCCTTGAACACGCGCCGTCGTCTCGCCTAGCCGGGCCCTCGCGATCCAGCGGATCGCCGTCGAGTTTCCGATCCCTAACCGGGCCGCCTGCCGGGCTGAAAGCCCCGTGCTTGAAGCCGTCAAAACACGTCCACGCAGATCATCGCTCAGTGCTCGTGCCATCGCCCACCTCATCAACGATCACGTTGAATCAGCCGGCCGGCGCCACGTCACATCACACTCGATTCAACCAAGTCCGGAACCGCTCTAGCTGGGCAAAGCGAGCATCGGATTGTCCGGAAGCGGACGTTTCGAGAGTCCGTAAAGGGCCCCGACCGGAAGCGTCGAGACGAGGCGGCCTCGGCTTGCGGCAGACTAAATCATATCGCTATTTCAAACACATAAGTGTTCGCAGTTTTATCCTGAATGGCGCGCCGTCAATCTTCCCCTCAATCTCCTCCAAGTGTCTGGCGAGCAGGCGTTTTCTGACGTTGAGCATGCTTGGAGTGTGCCAAGTGGTAGACCAGAAGGCGATTTATACCTTCAAAAAGCGGGGGTGTTTTCTACTTCTCCCGCAGGGTACCGCAATCGCTCCAGCCTCGCTTCGATCAGGCACGCGTCGTCACCTGCCTGCACACCCGTTCGCTGCCTCAGGCGCACAAATCCGCGAACGCTCTCGCATCACAGTTGGAAATGGTCTGGGCTCAAATGTCCCTGGAAGGCGTGCGGCCTATCCGACTTCCGAACCGGCGCCGCCGCTGCGATTCGTACTGTCGACGCCTGGCGTCGCTCCATCGCGCATCACGATCCCGGATCCGCGAATGCGCGATCGAGTTCGACAAGGAAGCGATCGCGTGAGCGCGCTGGATGAGGGTCGCAACGGCCTGATCGTATGCGAGTCCGGACCGCTTTGATCGGGACGCCCGCGCGATAGCGAGCGTCCCGGCCAGGCGAGAAGCCTACATCGCAGGAAGGACGGCAATGTCCCTCGCCCCTGCTGCAAGCCCCGTAACCTTGCCGACTGCAGTCGCCTTTCCGGTCGCGAGATCGACCTTGTGTAACGCGCCGTCAGCGAGCAGCCAGCCGGTATTGGAGCCGTCGGCGGCCGTCTCGATATCGAAGGCGATCGCCTTCGGCATGACGCCGAGCTTGCCGACCGCGCCGAGAACGCCATCGTTGGGCGGAGCCTGCTTGATCAGGCCACCGATCTTGCCGTCGATGTCGTAGAGCGCCGTTTCCTTGGTGCCCTTGACGGCGTTGGTGTAGGCGCCGGCCACGATCATCGGGGCCTCACCCTTGTGCATGTCGGTCTCGGCGAATTTCAGCTTGCCGTCGACCGTGGTCTTGCCGTCATCGACATTGACGCGAAGGTTCGTGCCGTCGGAGCCGATCACCCGCAGCCGGTCGGCGGCCGGGTTGAAATCGACCGTGGCCATGGCGCTGGCGGACAACACGGTGTCCATCTTGGACTTCATGGTCGCCTTGCCGGCCTTGTCGACGGTGTAGATCGTGCCATCGACGCCAAGCGCGTAGAGCATGCCGTCGGCCGGCCTGACATCGATGCCGGCGATCTTGCCGGCGATGCCGCTGACCTTCATCGACTGGCCGGCCTTCATCGTTGCGGTGTCGATCATGGTGAGCGTGTCGTCGCCGGTCAGGGCTGCGAGCGTGGCGGCCTGCGCGGCGATTCCGCTGCCAAGGCAGGTGGAAACGACGAGGGCGAAACGGATCGTCTTGGTCATCTTGTCCTCCGGTTCTGTCAGGCGCCGCGGCCTCGATACCTGCCGGCGGCGCTCATGCCGGATAGAGCCGGGGCAAGGCGTTGGATGCGCTTGAAAAAATAAAGCCGCCGGGGTGCATCCATCGCAGCGGGGGCAGCGTATCCTTCCGTCGTGCAGCCCAACCGGGACCGCCGAGCAAGGGACACCGCATGGCCGTCAATGCCGCGCAGTCGGACGCAACAGGCATCGAGCTGGCGCTGGCAGCCTGCGCCAGCGGCGATAAAAACGCGCTCCGGCGCATCTACGACCAGGAGTGCCCGCGTATGATCGGTGTGGCGCAGCGCATGCTGAAGCGCCGCGCACTGGCGGAGGAAGCGGTGCAGGACAGTTTCATCCTGATCTGGCGGCATGCGGGACGCTTCGATCCGCAACGCGGTTCGGGCATGACCTGGATCTACGCCATCCTGCGCAATCGCTCGCTCTCGATCCTGCGCGACGAGAAGCGCATGGAGACCGACGAAAGCCCGATCGCCGCGGAAGCCGCCAGCGAGGAGGATGACCCCGAAACGGTGATGGCGAAGCTCTCCGACGCCAAGGCATTGCGCAGCTGCCTGGAGACCTTGCCGGCACCCCGGCGCGGGATGGTGTTGCTCGCCTTCGTGCAGGGGCTGAGCCATGGCGAGATCGCCGGCAAGCTCGGCATGCCGCTCGGGACGGTGAAATCCTGGATCCGGCGATCGCTGATCGCACTCAAGGAGTGCCTCGGATGACGCAGGAACCGAACCCCGAAATCCGCGCCGGAGAATATGTGCTGGGCCTGCTCGACGAGGCCGAGAGGGATGCGTTCGAAAGGCAGATGGCCGGCGACGCAAAGCTGGATGCCGCGGTGGTCCGTTGGCAGATGCGGCTGGCGCCGATCGACGCGACCGCGCGCAAAATCGAGCCATCCGCCGGGCTTTGGCAGCGCATCGAGAGCGGACTTGGCCGCACCTCCGCGCCGCTCCGGACGACGTCTTCATCGCCTGCGCTCGGCACCCGGCTTGCGCGATGGTGGGACGATCTCTGGCTCTGGCGCGGTGCCGCCTTTGCCGGGGCAGCCGTAGCCATCCTGCTCGCCATCGGGCTTGTCGCGGCCCTCGATCGTGCCCGCCGCCAGCCCGTGATGGTCGCCGTCCTGTTGACGGACACCAATGTCGCCGCGGCCGTGGTGAACACGTTCGCCGACGGGCGCGTGGAATTGCTGCCGCTTCAGGATATCGCGGTGCCGCAGGGGCGTGCGCTGGAGATCTGGACATTGTGGGACCGCGCCACCGGGCCACGCTCCGTCGGGTTGATCGATCGTGCCCGCGCCGTGCCGCTGCGGCTGGACAATCTGCCGCTCGGCGCCGACCAGCTCTTCGAGATCACTGTGGAACCGGCCTCCGGATCGCCTACCGGACGCCCGACCGGCCCGATCATCGCCAAGGGCCTGACGGCGCGACGCCTCTAGGCGGCGCACCGTCAGGCCGATGTGGACCGCGCGCGCCAGGGCGATGCACAAAGGACTGTGGGGGCCGCCGCGCGCGCGATGCGGCCATAAAGCTCCCTATCGAACACATAGAAAATAATAGTTCGACGCCATCGACGCCGCGTTCCATCCTCGCCGCCTCAGACAACGGAGGCGCGTAAGCCATGTCCATTCTCGGGGCCCGCCTGGGCGTCGATATCGGGGGAACCTTCACCGACGTCGTGCTGGAGCAGGGCGGGCAGCGGTTCTCGACCAAGGTCCTGACCACCTACACCGCCCCCGAGGATGCGATCATCGAGGGCATGCACCGCGTCTGCGAGAAGGCCGGCATCGCGGCTTCGACGATCGGGCAGATCATCCACGGCACGACGCTGGCGACCAATGCATTGATCGAGCGGCGCGGCGCCAAGACCGCGCTGATCACCACCGAGGGCTTCCGCGACGTCATCGAGATGCGGACCGAGAGCCGCTTCGAGCAATACGACCTCAACCTGACGCTGCCCGAGCCGCTGCTGCCGCGCAACCGGCGCTATACGGTCAAGGAGCGCATGGATGCGCGCGGCAAGGTCCTGATCCCGCTCGATCGCGCCGCTGTCGAGGCACTGGTCGATGAACTGCGCGAAGCCGGCTATGAGAGCGTCGCGGTCGGGCTGCTGCATTCCTATGTCAACGACGCCCATGAGCGCCTGATCCACGAGGTGCTGACCGAGCGTCTGCCGGGCGCGATGGTCTCGCTTTCCTCGGAAGTCTCGCCCCAGATGCGGGAATACGAGCGCTTCAACACGACGATCGCCAACGCCTATATCAAGCCGCTGATGAAGAGCTATCTCGTCCGGCTGAAGGGGCGGCTCGCGGCTGAAGGCGCGGCGTGTCCGATCTTCCTGATGCATTCGGGCGGTGGCATCATCTCGCTCGAAAGCGCCTCGGAATTCCCGGTCCGCCTCGTCGAATCCGGCCCGGCCGGCGGCGCGGTCTTTGCCGCCGACATCGCCGCGCGGCACGGGTTGAAGAAGGTGCTCTCCTTCGACATGGGCGGCACCACCGCCAAGATCTGCCTGATCAAGAACTACACGCCCAAGACCGCGCGCGTCTTCGAGGTGGCCCGGACCTATCGCTTCAAGAAGGGCTCGGGGATGCCGATCTCGATCCCCGTGATCGACATGGTCGAGATCGGGGCCGGCGGCGGCAGCCTCGCCCATGTCGACGCGATGAACCAGATCCGCGTCGGACCGGAGAGCGCAGGCTCCGAGCCCGGCCCGGCCTGCTATGGTCGTGGCGGCAAGCGCCCGGCCGTGACCGATGCCGACGTCATCCTCGGCAAGATCGACCCGGACAATTTCGCGGCCGGCACGATCCCGCTCTTCGCCGACCAGTCGGCCAAGGCGCTGGAGGCCGAGATCGGCGGCAAGCTCGGCATGGCGGCGGAGGAAAGCGCCTGGGGCGTAGCCGAGGTCGTCGACGAAAACATGGCCAATGCCGCGCGGGTCCATGCCGTCGAGAATGGCGAGGACCTCTCGGAATACACGATGATCGCGTTTGGCGGCGCGGCACCGCTGCATGCCGGGCGCCTCTGCGAGAAGCTCGGCATCGTCAGATGCTTGGTGCCGCCCGGCGCCGGTGTCGGCTCGGCCATCGGCTTCCTCAGGGCGCCGTTCAGCTTCGAGGCCAACCGCACGCTGTTCATGAGGCTGGCCCAGTTCGACACCACGCGCGTCACGAAACTCTTCGGCGAGATGGAGGAGGAAGCGACGCGGGTGGTGCGCTCCTGCGGCTGGTCCGGCGCGATCGAGGCCGAGTACAAGATCTACATGCGCTATGCGGGCCAGGGCTGGGAGATCCCGGTCACGCTGACGCCGGAGGAAGCGCGCGCTGCCGACCCGGCCGTCATCCTCCAGCGCTTCGAGCACGAATACGCCAACCTGTTCGGGCGCACGGTGAAGGGGCTCGCCGCCGAGATCACGGTCTGGTCGGTCAATGCCCATACGCCGCAGGAGGCTGTCGCCCCGGTCGCGCCGGTCTCGCAGATGCGCGATGCACCGGCGCAAGGCAGCCGTTCCGTCTTCGATGCCGGCCTCGGCCGCCGCGTCGAGGCTGGAGCCCATGACCGTACCGCTCTGCCCGCCGGCAGCCGGATCAACGGTCCCGGCATCGTCACCGAGGACGAGACCACCATCGTCCTGCCGTCGAGCCGCTTCGCCGTGACGCTGAACGACGGCTGCATCGATATTCGCCTGGCCGAAGCCGCACCCGCCGCCGCTGTCGCTGTCGCTGCGCGCAAGGAGCCCGCCCATGTCTGAGATCTCCAAGGTCGCCTATCAGGTCATGTGGAACCGCCTGATCTCGGTCGTCGAGGAACAGGCGCAGGCGCTGATCCGCACCTCCTTCTCGACCTCGGTGCGCGAGGCCGGCGATCTCTCGGCCGGCGTCTATAACGAGAAGGGCGAGATGCTCGCGCAAGCGGTCACCGGCACGCCCGGCCACGTCAACGCCATGGCCGATGCGGTCGCCCATTTCATCCGCCGGATCGGGCGCGAGAACATCGCCGAAGGCGATGTCTACATCACCAACAACCCCTGGGAAGGCACCGGCCACCTCCACGACATCACCGTTGTCAGCCCCTCGTTCCACCAGGGCCGCCATGTCGGCTTCTTCGCCTGCACCGCCCATATCGTCGATATCGGCGGGCGCGGCTTCGGCGCCGATGCCAACTCGGTCTACGAGGAAGGCCTGCATATCCCGATCATGAAATTCGCCGATCGCGGCACGGTCAACGAGACGCTGGTCATGATCATCCGCGGCAATGTCCGCGAACCCGACCAGCTCGTCGGCGACGTCTATGCGCTCGCGACCTGTAACGAGATCGGCCATCGCCGCCTGATCGAGATGATGGTCGAGTTCAAGCTCGCCGATCTCGCCGGCATCTCCGATTTCATCCTGGCCAATTCCCGCCAGGCGACGCTCGACAGGATCGCCGCCCTGCCGCGTGGGGAGGCCGAGGGTCATATGCGGATCGACGGCTACAGCCGGCCGATCGACCTCAAGGTGAAGATCTCGATCGAGCCGGACGGCGTGCTCTGCGACTGGGCCGGCACATCCGGCGTCGATAAGAACGGCATCAACGTGCCGCTGGTCTATACGAAGGCCTATACCTGCTATGCACTGAAATGCGCGATCGCGCCGGAAATCCCGAACAACGCGGCCTCGCTGGAGCCCTTCCGCATCACGGCGCCGGAGCACACCATCGTCAACGCGGTCTGGCCGGCGCCGGTCGCGCTGCGCCACATCATCGGCCATATGGTGCCGGACACGATCTATGACGCGCTCGACAAGCTCCTGCCCGGCCTCGTTCCGGCCGAGGGCGCCGGGAGCCTCTGCAATTTCCAGGTCTCGCTCCGGCCGCGCAGCGACGGCCCATGGCCGGCTGACGCGGTGCGCGCGGAGGTTCTGACCTTCAACTCGGGCGGCTCGGGGGCACGGCCGGCGCTCGACGGCATGAACGCCACCGCCTTCCCCTCCGGCGTGATGACGATGCCGGTCGAGGCGACCGAGCAGGTCGGCCCGGTGATCGTCTGGCGCAAGGAGCTCCGGCCCGATTCCGGCGGCAAGGGCCAGCATCGTGGCGGCCTCGGCCAGCATATGGAGGTCGGCGCCTGGGAGGGCTACGAGTTCGACATCCAGGCCATGTTCGATCGTGTCCACCATCCCGCCCGCGGCCGGCGCGGCGGGGGTGGCGGCGCGCCGACGACCATCGCGCTCGACGACGGCACGGCGATGAAGGGCAAGGGCAAGCAGTTCGTGCCGCACGGCCGCAAGGTCGTCATGGCCTTCCCAGGCGGTGCCGGCTACGGCTTACCGGCGGAACGGGATCAGCGCAGTATCGAACGCGACCTCGCCCTGGGCTATGTTTCCGCCGCGGCGGCTCGCGCCGATTATGGCCTGCCCGAGGAGCGCGTGATCGATGTGGTAGCCACAGCCCGGCGGGGTGAATTGCCTCGCTAGCCGGGAGATTGCCGCGAGGCGGCCCGTACCCTGCGCAGTGCGGCCCAGCCGCGCCGCGGCTTGCCAGCGATCACCGGTCAATGCCTCATTGCGTCCTTCGATATGGATGGCCTGAACAGGGCAGCATCGCTGCGATGCTGCCGTCAGACGCGAGGATCGCATGCCGCACTACAACCGCATCCTGATCACCGGCGCGGCTGGGCGCCTCGGCTCGCAGCTCCGTGCGGGTCTTGCGCCGCTCGCGCAAGTGATCCGCCTCGCCGATCGCGAGCCGCTCGGCCCGCTCGACGCCCATGAGGAGGAGGCGATCTTCGATCTCGCCGACATGGAGGCGACGATCGCCGCGACGGAGGGCTGCGATGCCATCGTCCATTTCGGGGGAGCACCGACCGAACGCGAATGGCAGGTCATCCTCGATTCCAGTATCCGCGGCTCCTATCACATCTACGAGGGCGCCCGGAAACACGGGGTCAAGCGGATCATCTACGCCTCGTCCGTCCATGCGATCGGCTTCCATGAGATCGGCGCGCATATTTCGGTCGATGCGCCGGTCCGCCCCGATTGCCTCTATGGCGTCGGCAAGACCTTCGTGGAAAGCCTCAGCCGGCTTTACTGGGACAAGTACGGCATCGAGACGGCGTGCCTGCGCATCTTCTCGTCTTTCCCCGAGCCGGCCGATCGCCGGATGCTCTGGTCCTATCTGTCCTTTGCCGATTGCGTGCGCCTCGTCACGGCGTCGCTGACCGCGCCCTTCGTCGGCCATACGATCACATTCGGCACCTCCGACAACACGGTGAAGGCGGTGGACAATAGCGGTGCCGGCCATCTCGGCTATCGCCCGCAGGACAGCTCGGAACCGTTCCGGGCCAAGGTCGAGGCGAAGGCGCCTGCTCTCGATCCGAAGACGCCAACGGGGCGCTATCTCGGCGGCCATTTCTGCGAGATGCCCCACCCGGACGATGAGGCGAAAGCCTGAAGGCGAAGAGCGGAGCCGGCCGGCGAGGAGCCTTGCCCGGCCCCGACTGCCTGTCCGGCGCGCTCTATGGGTCAGGCAGACCTCAAGAGACCACGGCCGCCCTTCGGCTGGTATGGAGGAGCGCGAGGACGAAGACGAACGACAAAAGCAGCACGATCGTGGGGGCCGGCGCGCTGTCGAGGAAGAACGAGAGATAGACGCCGAGTACTGAACCACTCACGGCGATGGCCACCGACGCCAGGAGCATCGAGCTGAAACGGCGCGTGAGCAGGAACGCGATGGCACCGGGCGCGATCAGCATGGCGATGGCGAGGATGATGCCGACGGCCTGCAGCGCGCCGACGATCGTCAGCGAGATCAGACCGAGCAGGCCGTAATGCAGCAGCTTGACCCGCAAGCCGACCGCCTGGGCCTGCGCCGGGTCGAAGGCATGCAGCAGGAAATCCTTCCATTTGATGCCGATCACCGCCGCGGTGAACAGCGCGATCGCGGCCGCGCCTGCAATGTCGGCCCCGGAGACGCCGAGCATGTCGCCGAAGAGGATGTGGTCGAGATGCACGTCGGACTGGATCTTGACGTAGAGCACGAGGCCGAGCCCGAACATGCCGGAGAAGACCACGCCCATCACCGTGTCCTGCTTGATCCGGCTGTTCTCCTTCAGGAAGCCGGTCGCGGTGGCGCAGATCATGCCGGCGGCGAAGGCGCCGATCGCATAGGGAAAGCCGAAGATGTAGGCGAGGACCACGCCGGGGAACACGGCGTGGCTGATCGCATCGCCCATCAGCGACCAGCCCTTCAGCACGAGAAAGCAGGACAGGAGCGCCATCGGCACGGCGACGATCGCCGAGATCACCAGCGCATTGACCATGAAATCGAAGCGGAAGGGCGACAGCAATGTCTCGATGAGCACCATCACCCGGCCTCCAGCTCGCAGGCGGCGCGGCGGCGGGCGGCCAAGAGGCCATGCTTGGGCGCGAGGAAAAAGGCGATGAGGAAGACCGTCGTCTGCAGCACGACGATGATGCCGCCGGTGGCGCCGTCGAGAAAATAGCTGACATAGGCGCCGATGAAGCTCGTCAGCGCGCCGATCGCGACCGCGATCGTCAGGAGCCGCGGGAAGCGGTCGGTCAGCAGATAGGCGGTGGCGCCAGGCGTGACCACCATGCAGATCACGAGGAAGGCGCCGACCGTCTGCAGCGCCGCCACCGTCGAGGCCGAAAGCAGGGTGAAGAACATCAGCTTGAGTGCCGTCGGGTTGAGGCCGATCGAGCGCGCATGGCTCTCGTCGAAGAAGGTGACCATCAGGTCCTTCCATTTGACGAGCAGGATGGCGAGCGAGACGAAACCGATGGCCGCGAGCTGGATCGTGTCGGCCGGGGTGATGGCGAGCACATTGCCGAGCACGATGGTCTGGATGTTCACCGAGGTCGGCGACAGCGAGACCATGAACAGGCCGAGCCCGAAGAAGCTGGAGAAGATCAGGCCGATGATGGCGTCTTCCTTCAGCCGCGTGCGCTGGTTCAGGAAGAGCATCGCGCCGGCCGCGAGCCCGCCGGAGAAGAAGGCGCCGACAGAGAAGGGCAGCCCCAGCATATAGGCGCCGGCCACACCCGGCACGATCGCGTGCGAGAGCGCATCACCGATCAGAGACCAGCCCTTCAGCATGAGGTAGCAGGACAGGAATGCGCAGACGCCGCCGACGAGGGCGGAGACCCACATCGCATTGCGCATGTAGCCATAGGCGAAGGGCTCGAGCAGGAGCGCGGTCATTGCCGCTCTCCGTCAGGCGCCTCGGCCTCCCGGCGCGATGCCTTGCCCTCGCGCAGGATCAGGGGTCGCTCGTCATCGGTGAAGACGCCGACCGGGGCCTGCCCTTCGTGGCCGGCTCCGCCCAGCACGAAATGGCGGAGCACGCCGCCGAAGGCGCGCTGCAGGTTTTCCTGCGTGAAGGTCTCAGCCGTCGGACCGTAGGCCAGCACCGTCCCCTTGATCAGGATGGTGCGGTCGCAGAATTCCGGCACGGAGCCCAGATTATGCGTGGAGACCAGCATGACGCGGCCCTCCGCCCTGAGTTCCCGCAGCAGGGCGATGATCTGGTCCTCGGTCTTGACGTCGACGCCGGTGAAGGGCTCGTCGAGCAGGATGACCCGGCTGTCCTGGGCGAGCGCGCGCGCGAGGAAGACGCGCTTCTTCTGCCCACCCGAGAGTTCGCCGATCTGGCGCTTGCGGAAGGCGCTCATGTCGACGCGGTCGAGCGCCGTGGCGACGGCTTCGTGATCCGCGGCCTTGGCGATGCGCATCATGCCCATATGGCCGTAGCGGCCCATCATCACGACATCCTCGACCAGCACCGGGAAGGTCCAGTCGACCTCCTCGGCCTGCGGGACATAGGCGATGAGGTTGCGGCGCAGCGCATCGCGCACGGTCAGGCCGAGGATGCGGATCTCACCCTTCGCAAGGCGCACGAAGCCCATGATCGCCTTGAACAGCGTCGACTTGCCGGAGCCGTTGACGCCGACGAGTGCGGCGATCGTGCCGGTGGGGATGCGGAAGCTCGCATCCCGGAGGGCGGTATGGCCATTGCGATAGGTGACCGTCGCGTCGGTCACCGCGATGCCTGAGCCCTCCTCCACGACGGTGGGAAGCGAGCGGCCGGCAACGGGAGCGTTCACCGTGTCAATCCCTTCGCGATCGTGTCTGCCGTGACCTTGAGCAGGTCGATATAGGTCGGAACCGGGCCGTCCGCCTCGCTCAGCGAATCCACGTAGAGCACGCCGCCATAGTTCGCGCCGGTCTCGCGCGCGACCTGCTGGGCGGGCTTTTCGGAGATCGTGCTCTCGGAGAAGACCACGGTGATCTTGTTCTTCCTGACGGCGTCGATGACCTTGCGGACCTGCTGCGGCGTGCCCTGTTGGTCCGCATTGATGGGCCAGAGATAGAGTTCCTTCAACCCGAAATCACGCGCCAGATAGGAGAACGCGCCCTCGCTGGAGACGAGCCAGCGCTTCTCAGCGGGAACGGCAGCGAGCTCGGCTTTGATCGGATCGACGGCCGCCTTGATCCGGGCCTTGTAGGCTTCGGCATTGGCCCTGTAAGCCTCGGCGTTCTTCGGATCGTGCTTGGCGAAGGCGTCGCGGATATTGTCGACATAGATCAGCGCAGCCGCCGGCGACATCCAGGCATGCGGGTTCGGCTTGCCCTTGTAGGGTCCCTCGCTGATCCCCATCGGCTCGACGCCCTGCGAGACGACGACACTCGGGACATTCCTGAGGTTCCGGAAGAATTTCTCGAACCACAGTTCGAGATTGAGGCCGTTCCAGAGGATGAGCTGCGCGCCCTGCGCACGCTGGATGTCGCCAGGCGTCGGCTGGTAGTTATGGATCTCCGCACCCGGCTTCGTGATCGACTCGACCACGGCGACGTCGCCGGCGACATTGCGCGCGATATCGGCGATCACCGTGAAGGTCGTGACAGCCTTGAACTTCTCCTGCGCCGCAGCGGGCGCGCCGCCGAAAGCGACAACGAAAGCGGCGCCCACCAAACCGATCAGACCCGATCTACGCGAACCAACGGCCATCGAGGCATCCTTATTGACAATGAATTGCAACAACTCATTGCTAACCCGAAGTCGAGCAATTTTGCAAGTGCGATTGATTAGCAATTAGAAGTTTTCTCGCGCACCGGACGCCTCGCGACGCGCCGGCGACACGACGAAACCCTCAGCGACGCCGGCACGCGGTACCGTCGTCACGAGCCTGGGTGATGCAAGCCAGCCAGAGGCAAGAGGAGGTCCGAAGCAGGCATTCGCGCTTCGGCGATCGCCGCAAATCATCATGCGCCGGCAACAGTTGCCCGGATCGCGTGCAGACCGGGAAACTTTGAATGATTACACGTATAAACTATTGTAATTGCTATATTTTTTGTACGATGGCAGGTTTCCGACACCCATGTGCGGCATCGTTGATCACCAGAGCGCTCTCATGAACACCCCGAATCCGCGCCGGCCCACGGGGCGGGCCGCCTTGAGCAACCCCAGGCAGGCTCCCGCGAAGCCTGACGCCAAGCCCGCGAAGAGCCTCACCAGCTCGGCCGTTTTCAACGGCGCGACCGAGATCGGCATCGAGCATCATGGCGAGCTCTACCGGTTGAAGATCACCCGGCAGGGAAAGCTGATCCTGACCAAGTGAAGGGGGGCGGGTGGACGGTGAAGCCACCCTGCCCTCCCTGCCTTCGGAAAAGCGACCTGGCGCGTCATGCTATCGCGCCAAGCCGGCCCGCATCATCCGCTCAGAACGTGCCCTTGAGACCGACGCCGAACATGCGCGGCTCGGTCATGCTCGCCTCGGTGCCGCCGATGCCGCGATTCTGCTGCATATAGGTCGGCGCGCGCTCGTCGAAGATGTTCTTCACATAGCCGTAGAGCTGCAGGTTGTCGGTGAACTGGTAGCTCGCGCGCAGATCGGCGATCGTGTAGGGCTTGATCAGGTAGAGGCGCGTATTGGCCACGTCGGAATAGTATCCGTCGGTATGGCGCATCTGCGCGGTGACGTTGAACTTGCTGGTGACGTCCCAGCTCACGCCGAAGCTGAGCATGTAGCCAGGCGACTTCGCGAACTCGTTGCCCTTGTAGCCGGCATTGGCCGAGATCCTGTCGATTTCCGTGCGCAGCAGGCCTGCCCCGGCCTTGAGCGTGAGATTGTCGAGGATGCGATAGTCGGCATTGACCTCAAGCCCGTAGGCATGGGCCTTCTCGGCATTGATGCCATAGGACTGGACGACGCCCGTCGCGAGCACCACCGGGATGAAGTACTGGGCATTGCGGAAGTCGGTGTAGAACAGGTTGCCGCTGACGTTCAGCCTGTTGTCGAACAGGCTGGCGCGGGTGAACAGCTCATAATTCCAGAGCGTCTCTTCCTTGAAGGACTGCCAGCGGCCAGCGGTAAGATTCAGCGAGACGCCGCCGGGATTGTAGCCGCGATTGACCATGGCGCCGACGGTCCAGTCCGGCGTCACCGCATAGGCCAGCGAAGCCTTGGGCAGGACCGCCTGGAAGGTCTTGTCGAAATCGACGCCCTGCCGTGCGAAGACCGTGCTGCCGACGCGCTGGATCTGGTCCTGCTGGAAGCGCAGCGAGCCGGTGAAGGTCCAGCGATCGGTCAGGCGGTAGCTCGCCTCGCCGAAGATGCCGAGATTGCGCTTGGTGTCGTCGAAGGTCGAGCGGCCGGTGAGGTAGAGGTCCTCGTCCGTCTTGGTGTGGGCGTAGTAGATGCCGGCAACGCCGCTGAGTACGTCGCTCGGATCGCCGTAGGTCAGCCGCGTCTCGTTCGAGGCATTCGTCTGCTTGATATAGGCATCGCCACTGCCGAGGATGCCGGTCTTCCGGCTGGTCGAGAGATCGCTGTACTGGGTCTGGTTGAACAGCTTGAAGCGGTTGCCGAAATCATAGCTGAGATCGAGGATGCCGGTCGTGGTGTCCTGCCGCCAGCTCGGCATGGTCGTGGTGATGTGCCTCAGCCTGTGGAACGGGGCGGATGCCGCTTCCTGGCTCGGCCGGTTGGTCGAATTGCGCGACAAGGTGAGCTTCGCCTCGAAGCCAGGCAGCGCGGTCGGGCGCCAGAGCAGCTTGGCGCGCAGGTTGAGCGCCCTGAAGTCCTGGTCGGCATAGCGCGTCTGGAAGTTCGGACTGACATAGTTGATGAAGGTGTCGCGCGCCGAATAGTCCAGCGAGATGCGGCCGGCGAGCTGCTCGGCGATGATCGGACCGGACAGCATCATCGCGGTGCGCCGTGACGCATAGCTGCCGAACTCGGTCAGGAAAGCCGCTTCCCGCGTGAAGGTCGGGTCCTTGGTGTTGACGATGATCGCGCCGGCGATGGCGTTGGCGCCCTGCGAGGTCGTCTGCGGCCCACGGAAGACCTCGATGCTCTTGACGTCCCAGGGCGAGGTCGCGCCGAAATAATACTCGTTATAGCTGAGATAGTGGCCGTCCACGTTGATCGTGGCACGGGGCACAGTGCCACCCCAGAACGAGTTCTGGCCGGTGAGCGGCCCCTGCGTATCCTGGCCGCGGATGACCGGCGCCCCGACCGTGTCGGTGTAAGTCACGTTCGGCGTGCCGACGAGCACTTCGGAGACCGAGCTGTTGCCGGTGTTCTCGCGAGCGATGTCACGGGCCGTCTTGACCGCGACCGACGAAGCAGTGCTGCGCAGGTCGCGCTCGACCTTCTCGCCGGTGACCATGATCGTGTCGAGCTCGATCGTCGTGCCGGCCGCCGGAGCGGGCGCGCCTTGCGCGAAGACCGGCGAGGCGGCGGCGACGGCCATGAGCGACACGACGCTGACGCCGCGCAGCAGAGCGAACCTGGACGACATGATGTTCCCCGCAATCCGAAGACGTCTCGCTGGCTGGGGACAGGGCCGTGGCTCGCGAGCTTGCAATGATGATCCTACAATGTGGAATGCATTCCGCATGTCAACACGAGAGCCGGCACCTGTACGGTATTGTCCCGGCCTGTTGTTTTCCGGCCGCAGCCGTGCGACGCCCATTGCCGGCCGCACCGGCCCGCTTGTCCTGACAAGGCCGCCAATGGCAGAAAGCCTGTTCCGGCGGCCGCCGGGAGCCTCACCGCGATTCGCATGATGACCAGCTTTTTCCCTTCTGCCGTCGCGCGCGCCTCCGCCTCGCCCGATCCGGAGCGGTGTCGGTGACGCCCCCGCCATCCGAGGGCCGCGGCGCGCCCAAGGCCAAGCGCTCGGCGACGATCCAGTCGATCTCGATCGCGGCCCGCTTCCTCGACATCCTCGCCAAGGCAGACGGCCCTTTGGTGCTGGGCGAGATCGCACGGCGGGCGCGCACCGGCGCCTCCACCGCCCATCGCTACATGCAGAGCCTGGTGCGCGAGGGGCTCGCGGCACAGGACGAGGTAACCGGATATTACGATCTCGGCCCCGTCGCGCTGAGCATCGGCGTCAGAGCACTTCGGCGTATCGATGCGGTCGAAGTCGCGGCGCGTGCCATGAAGACGCTCTCCGCCAGCATCGCCGCGAGCTGCGGCGTCGCGATCTGGACGGAGCGCGGCCCGACGATCGTGCGCTGGTATCGCAGCACCGATTTCGCGATCAGCACGGTGACACTCGGCGACGTCCTGCCGCTCGACAACACCGCCTGCGGCTTCGTCTTCCAGGCCCATTTGCCGAAGGATGCGATCGCCGCGGTGCGCAAGCAGCAGCCGGCGTCCTTTCGTGGCAGCCGGCCGGCCGGCGCGATGCTCGATGCGATCCGGCAGGATGGCGGCGCCGAACTGAACGAGCATCTGTTCTCGCTGCTGACCGGCAAGGCCGCGCCGGTCTTCAACGCACTCGGCGAGATCGCCTGCGTCGTGACCACGGTGTCCTTCGTCAAGACGGCGGAGGCGGAGGGCCACCGCGCCGCGCTCTATGCGGCGGCGAAGGCCGCGACGCGGGAATCCGGCGGCTGAGTTCAAGCCTAGCACGCCGCGTCGAGCCGCAGGTGCTCGCGCAGCGTCGATCCCTCGTACTCGCCGCGAAACAGGCCCCGCCGCGCCAGGGCCGGGACCAGCTCCTCCGTGAAAAGGCGCAGCGACCGGAAGGAGCCGCCGGGGATCGCGATGAAGCCGTCCATCGCGCCGGCCTCGAACCAGTCGACGATCTCGGCGAGAACCTCGTCGACCGTTCCGACGGAGACCCAATGCGCCGAGCCCACGACCTCCGGGCGTGAGAGCAATTCCGCCACGGTCGGCTCGCTCGTCTCGACGAAGCGTCGCAGCAGCGTGGCATGGGTCCGGCTGCGGACCGGCGCATCAGCCGGGGGCAGCATCGCGGCCGTCACCCGCGTTTCCGGGGCGAGATCGCCGAGATCGAGCCCGAGCACGGTCTTCACCGATTTGCGGCGCTGGTCCGGTGTGAGATGAGCGTGGGCTCGGGCGTGTAGCGCCCAGGCCTCCTCCCGCGTCGTGGCGAGGAAGAAATGCAGGCCGGGCAGGACCCGCACGGACGCAGCGCTGCGCCCACGCGCTTCGGCACGGCGGCGAAGGTCGGCGCGCAACTCGATGCCGGCCTCCCGATCGGGCATGGCGGCGAAGGTCGCATCCGCGATCGAAACCGCGAAGTCACGGCCGATATCGGAGGCCCCCGCCTGGAAGAGCGGCGGCGGCCCTGCCGAATGGCCGGGCACGTTGAGCGGCCCCCTGACGCTGAAGAACGCGCCGCGATGGTCGATCGCGGCGCTGGTCGCCGCACCGTTCAGTGCCGCGTTCGGATAACTCTGCCAGAGCCTTTGCATGACATCGGTGAACTCCGCCGCCTTGCGGTAACGTATATCCGGCGGCGGCATCGGCTCGTCGCCGAAATTCTCGGCGCCCTCGATCGAGGTGACGATGTTGAGCCCGGCGCGGCCGTTGCTGATCCAATGCAGCGACTGGATCTGGCGCGCCACCACATAGGGCGGGTTGAAGCTGGTCGAGACCGTGGTGACGAGGCCGATCTTCTCGGTCTCGCGGGCGATCGCAGCCATCAGCAGCGTCGGATCGAGGCCGACGAAGCCGCCGCCCATGCCCGGATGCAGGAGGAGGTAGTCCGGCTTGAAGACGAAATCGAGCTTCGCCCGTTCCGCCATACGGGTCAGTTCGAGATTGAAATCCGTCGGATCGCCATTCGGGCGCGGCTCGCCATCATCGGCCGGCCGGCCCTTCAGCCAGGTCGGCGTCAGGCTCAATCCGATATGAAGCTGTCTGGCCCTGGCCATGGCGTTTGTCTCTGGTTTCTCAAAAGCTGGGATTGCGCACCCGGCCTTGGCCTTTGGGCACGATCAGCGGGGTGCCCGCGACGGGGTCGGCAATGACGATGCAGGGCAGGCCGAAGACCGCTTCGACCAATTCCGCCGTGACGATCTCGGCCGGGTTGCCCTCGGCGACGATGGCACCGTCCTTCATGGCGACGAGATGGGACGCATAGCGGCAGGCCTGGTTGAGGTCGTGCAGCACGGCGACGACGGTGCGGCCTTGCGCATTGAGCTCGGCCAGCAGGTCGAGCAGTTCGATCTGGTGGGCGATGTCGAGGAAGGTCGTGGGCTCGTCGAGCAGCAGGATCGGCGTCTCCTGTGCCAGCACCATCGCGATCCAGACGCGCTGGCGCTGGCCGCCGGAAAGCTCGTCGACGGCGCGGGCGGCAAGCCCGTCCACGCGCGTTGCCCGCATCGCATCCGCAACCGCGACCTCGTCCGCCTTCGACCATTGCCGCAGGAAGGATTGATGCGGATAACGCCCGCGCGCGGCGAGATCCGCCACCGTGATGCCGTCAGGCGCGATGGCGCTCTGCGGCAGCAGGCCGAGGCGCCGCGCGACCTCCTTGGCCGGGCGCTCGCCGATCTCGCATCCGTCGAGGATCACCTGCCCGGAGGTCGGGACGAGCAATCGCGACAGGGCGCGCAGCAGGGTCGACTTGCCACAGGCATTGGGACCGACGATCACGGTGAAGGAGCCATCGGCGATCGCGACAGAGAGCCCGGTCGAGATCGTGCGCGCATCGTAGCGGAGCGTGACGGCTTCGGCGCTGAGGCGGGCCTCGGAGTGACGCGCAAGAGCGGGCTCGACTCCCGCACCGGTGGGGCCGGAACGAGGGGATTCTGCGCTTATTCTCTTTAGACTCTCGAACATCGATCTACTTTTTAATTCTTCTATATCCTGACGATTGCTTTACAGATTTCCATCCTTGCGCTGCAATCACCACCTATATTGCCTCGAAATCCTGTACATCCGTCGGTTTATACCCGATAACGCTACAGAATTCACACGCTCATATTGCATTGCAGAATGCGATCCGCCATGAGGAATATCGAGCCTTCACGCGGATGCGCATGGCGGTGAGCCGGACGGTATGATGTCGCCGGCCCGGCAGCGCACGACCCGCAGGCTCGACAGGACACTCCCGCCCGGGAACAACGACGATGCCTTTCGCCAAGCTTTTCATCGCCATCATCGCCATCGCAGGCGCCCTGAGCTTGGGCGGCGCGCCCGCGCGCAGTCAGGAAGCCGGCTGGCCGCGCACGATCCGGCATGTCGCGGGGGAACTGACCCTGGCGGCGAAGCCGAAGCGGATCGTCTCGACCACACCGAGCGTGACCGGCATCCTGCTGGCGATCGAGGCGCCACTGGTGGCAAGCACCGCGACAACGCCGAGTCCGCTGACCGATGGCAAGGGCTTCTTCTCGCAATGGGCCGGGGATGCCGATCGAAAAGGTGTGAAGGTCCTCTATCCCAACCTGAAATTCGACATCGAGGCCGTGCTCGGCTGGAAGCCCGATCTCGTCATCGCCTCCACCACCGGCGCCGACAGCATCCTGCAGCACCGGGCCGAGCTGGAGGCGCTCGGCGTTCCCACGATGGTCGTCGATTACTCCAGCCGCAGCTGGCAGGAGCTCGCGACCGAACTCGGCAAGGCAGCCGGCCTCGAAAGCGAAGCAGCGGCGGCAATCGCGAGCTTCGACGCCGATCTCGCAGCCACGGCCCGCACGCTCACAGCGAAAGGCACGAAGGCCAGCATCGTCGGCTACAACATCGCCGGCAGCTATTCGGTCGCGCGGACATCGAGCCCGGTCGCCAAGCTGCTCTCGGAGCTGGGCTTCGAGATCGTCGGCCTGCCGCCTGAGCTGCGGCCGAATACGGGGCGCACCTCGGATTTCGAGTTCTTCTCGCGCGAGAACCTCTCAGCCGCCATTACCGGGGACGTCGTCCTCCTGTTGCGCGCGACCGAGAAGGACGTGCCGGCCTTCCTGGCAGAGCCCGTGCTCGCCAATCATCCGGCCGTCATCGGCAAGCGCGTCTATCCGCTCGGGCTGACCTCGTTCCGCATCGATCCCTATTCCGGCCGGCAGATCCTCGAGCAGGTGCGTGCGAGCTTCGGCAAGCCATGAGGAGGCTCCGGCGCGGGTGGTGGCTCGCCGTCGGCACGGGCGTGCTCGCCCTGCTCGCACTGGCAAGCCTGGCGATCGGCTCCCGCCCGATTCCGCTGGCGACGGCCCTCAACGCCTTGCGGGCCTATGATCCCGGCAACGATCTCCACCTGATCGTCCGGGAATTGCGCGTGCCGCGCCTGATCACAGCCGTCTTCGCCGGTGCGGCGCTCGGCGTCGCCGGCGCGATCATGCAGGCCGTGACCCGCAATCCCCTGGCCGAGCCTGGCCTGCTCGGCATCAATGCCGGCGCGGCGGTCGCAGTGGTGCTGGGCGTCACCGTCTTCGGCCTGACGCGGCCGATGCATTATGTCTGGCTCGCCGCGCTCGGGGCCGGGCTTGCCGGCAGCGCCGTCTTCCTGCTCGGGCGGGCGCATGAAACCGGAACCAATCCGATCCGGCTCGTGCTCGCAGGCGCCGGGCTCTCGATCGTGCTCGGCGCGATCATCGGCATCGTGGCGATCAATGCACCGCCCACCGCCTTCGACGATTTCCGGCATTGGGCAGCCGGCTCGGTCGAGGGTGCGAGCTTCGAGGCCGTCGCAGCGCTCGCCGTCTGCGTCATTGCCGGGCTCCTCGTCGCCCTTTCGGTCGTCGGCGGCCTGAACGCCCTCGCGCTGGGGCAGGAACTCGGGCAGGCACTCGGCGCCGCACCGCACAGGATCTGGCTCGCCGCCTGCCTGGCGGTGATGCTGCTGGCGGGTGCTGCCACCGCAACGGCGGGCCCGATCGGCTTCGTCGGGCTGATCGCGCCGCATCTTTCGCGTGCCCTATTGGGTGCGGACCATCGCTGGATTCTGCCCGGCGCGGGACTTGCCGCCGCGATCCTGCTACTCGGCGCCGATCTCATCGGACGCGTGGTCGCGGCCCCCTCGGAGGTCGCGGCCGGAATCGTCGCAGCCCTGGTCGGCGGCCCGTTCTTCATCATGGCGGTGCGTCGCTTCCGGGTGAGCCGCCCATGAGCGCTCCCATTCCACTCCGTTTCGGATCGCTCTCGCTGCTATGGCGCCCACGAACCGCATGGGTCTGCGTAGCACTTGCCGGCATCGGCCTCGTGCTCGCGATCGCGCTGCTGGGCACGGGCACACTCACCTTCACCCCGGCAGAGGTCACCGCCGCCCTTTTCGGCAAAAGTGGGAATGCGATGGCCGAGCGTGTCGTCTGGGGCCTGCGATTGCCGCGCGTCGTCACGGCGGCCTGCGTCGGCGCGGCGCTCGGCATGGCCGGCGCGATCTTCCAGTCAATCTCGCGCAATGCGCTGGGCTCGCCCGATATCATCGGCTTCACCACGGGGGCCGCAACCGGCGCGATCGTCCAGATCATCCTGTTCGGTGCGGACCCGCTCGCCGTTTCGCTGTCGGCCGTTCTCTCCGGCATGGCGACGGCCGCGCTCGTCTTCCTGCTCGCACTGAAGGGGCGCGCCACCGGCGGTTACCGGCTGGTGCTCGTCGGCATCGGCATCGGAGCGACCCTGTCCGGCGTCAACACCGTCCTGCTGGTGGCGAGTGATCTCGATCGATCGGTCTCGGCGCAGATCTGGCTTGCCGGCTCGCTCGCCGCGCGCAGCTGGTCGCATGCCGTGCCGGCCGCACTCGGCCTGCTGCTGATCGTGCCCGTCGCGCTGTGGCATGCCCGGCGGCTCGCCCTGCTGGAGATGGGCGACGACGCCGCGAGCCAGCTCGGCGTCTCCGTCGAGCGCACGCGGCTCGCGATGGTGATGACGGCGGTCGGCCTGACCGCGCTGGCGACGGCCGCGGCCGGCCCGATCGCCTTCATCGCGCTGGCCGGCCCGCAGCTTGCTCGGCGGCTCTGCCGCTCGCCGGACGTGCCGCTCCTGCCCGGCGCGGCAATGGGCGCCATCCTGCTGCTGGCAGCCGACCTGATCAGCCAGCGCTTCCCGTCCGGTCTCAACATGCCGATCGGACTGACGACGGGGTTGCTGGGCGGGCTCTATCTGCTTTGGCGGCTGACCCGCGACGAGAAGGTGTAAGGCGGCAACGAGGCTAGCGCCCGAGCCATTGATCGAGCTGTGGGCGTGCCTCCGCGTCCGACGCGAAGACCCGGAAGGGATAGGGCATGAACGCCGCGAGCGCGGCATTCATCAGCTTGCCGAGCACGGCCTTGCGCCTGGCTTCGTCCGGCTCGATCCGGACGGCGCCGGCGACCCATCGCCCGAGCTCCTTGCGGCGCTGGCGATACCAATCCTTGTAGAGCCGCAGGAACAGCGGCGATTGCTCGGGCCGCTCCGCCCCGTCGAAAACCACGACGAAGCGCTCGCCGCGCCGGAGCAGCGCATCGAATTCCGCGAGGACGCGCTCGGCGTCCTCGTCAGGGATGCGGGCCGGCATGGTCCAGCGCACGACCGGCCAGGATGAGCTGTCGATCATCGCGCCCGGCTCAGAACTTGATCGCCGCGCCGACGCCCATCGTCGCACCGCGCGCATAGACCGTGCCGTAGACCGGCCCGCCGGTCAGGACGCTCGTGCCATAGGGCTGGGCGAAGGTGACGTAGCGCTTGTCGAGCAGGTTCTCGCCGAAGAGATAGGCCTCGCCCTTTTCCCATTCGACGCCGAGCCGGGCCGAGAGCAGGTGGACCGGCTTCAGCTTGGCCAGGTTGCCGGCCTCCGAATAGCGCGGGCCGATATAGTTGTAGCCGACACGGGCGAGCAGGTTCGCCGGGCCGAAAGCCGCGATGCCGAGCGTGCCAAGCGGGGCGCGGTAGGTCACCGAGGCCTTGCCGGCCCATTCCGGCACCTGCGGCAGCTGGTTGCCCTTCTTCAGCCCGGCCTGCGCCGCGGCAGCCGCAGCGGGCACGTCGGTGATCTCGGTCGAGGTATAAGTGATGCCGCCGGCGATCTCCCAGTTCCCGTTCACGCGCCACGTGGCGTCGAGCTCGACGCCATAGCTCCTGGTGTCGAGGTTGAGCGATTGCTGGGCGAAGTTCTGGAGATCGTAGGCGAGGATCTGCTCCTTGCTGACATCGTTGTAGAACAGGGCGGCCGAGACCTTCAGCCGGTCGTCGAAGAAGGAGCCGCGGCCGCCGATCTCGTAGGAGAGGATGCTCGACGAATCATAGGGCGTGCGCGGCACGCCGGCCCACATCAGCGAGTTGAAGGTGCCGAAGCCGCCGCTCTTGTAGCCGCGCGAGACCGAGGCGAAGCTCGTCACCTTGTCGGTCCAGTCGTAGGCAAGCGAGGCGCGGCCGGTCCAGAAATTGTAGTCCTTCTTGCCGGCCTCGATGAAGACCGGAACGGTGCCGGGGGTGCCGTCGCTGTAGAACTGGCCATCATAGTCCTTCTGCTCGCGCGTGTAGCGGCCGCCGAGCGAGAGCTTCAGCCGGTCGATCACCGGATAGGTCACTTCGCCGAAGACCGCCTGCCCGGTCGTCGCCTGGTGCAGGTTGTCGAAGCCCGAGACGGCCGGCCCATAGAGGAAGACGTTGCGCATCGAGAACAGCTTCGCCTCGTCGCGGTAATAGGCGGCGCCGGCGACCCATTGCAGCTTGTCGCCGGGATTGGAACTCAGGCGCAGCTCCTGGGTGAAGCGGGTCTGGTCGATATTCCGGTCGAAATAGTTGCCAGCGATGTTGCCGAAGGCGCCGAACGGCAGGCCGGAGACGCGGTTGCCGAGGAAGAAATCGGCGCCGTTATAGGTCAGGTCGGCCCGGATCGCGTTGTAGGAGGTCTGCGAGGTGAAGGTGAAATGGTCGAAGCGGTGCTCGAACTTCGACTGGAAGGCGTAGTTCTTGGTGACCTCGCGCCCCAGGTTCTGGGCGGCGAGGATCGGGAAGCCGTCTCCCTTCAGCGCGTAATAGACCGGCACGCCATCCGAGGAATCGGCGCTGCCGCTGAGCGTCCAGGTGGTCCGGTCGGTCGGCGTGAAGCGCAGCGTCAGGCGGCCTGTCGCACTCTGTTCCCGGCCGAGATCGGGGCCGACGACGTTGTTGACGAAGCCGTCGATGCCACGAAGGCGGAAGGCCAGCCGCATGCCGAGCTTGTCCTTGATCAGCGGACCGCCGACCGCGCCTTCGAGGATGCGGTGGTTCTGCGTGCCGTATTCGGAGCGCAGATAGCCCTTCCAGGTCTCGTCGGGCAGGGCCGGCACCAGGTTGACGGCGCCGCCCGTGGTGTTGCGGCCGAACAGCGTGCTTTGCGGCCCCTTCAGCACCTCGACGCGATCGAGATCGAGATAATTGGCGTTGGAGGAGCCGATCGGCAGCGGCGTGCCGTCGACGAAGGTCAGCACGGAGGAATCGTCCGGGCCGAGCGGGAACAGGATCGGTCCGACGCCGCGCATGATCAGGAACGAGGTCGAGCGGTCACCGAAGCCCGGAATGTAGACGCCGGCGACGTCCTTCAGAGCCGATGGCGCGTCATAGGCGCGCTTCTCGTCGAGCTGGGCGCGGGTCTGCACATCGACCGTGAAGGGGATGTCCCGGAGCGTCTCGTCGCGCCGGCGCGCCGTGACAGTGATCTCGTCGAGCTGCAGCACCTGCGTATCCCGGCCCTGCGCCTGGGCGGGCGGCGCGAGCGGACAGAGCATTCCGGCGAGCGCGGTCGTCGCAAGCAGCATGAAAGGGCTGGCTGAGTGGCTGAGAGGCCGCTTCATGGTGGTCAGGCTCCGTGGGATGATGATGCGTTGAGGTTTTCGCCGCTGCGACCCGCGAGCCAGGCGACGAGCACGCTCCCGGCACAGAACCCGGCAGCAAGGCCGAGCACCGCCGGCAGGCCGCCGAGGCTGAGGACGAAGCCGGCCGCGATGGCCGAGACCGTCGCGACGAGGGCGTCGATGCTGGAGAGGGCCGCGGCCTGAGTCGTGCCGCCATCGCCGGCGCAGACCGGCAGGACGAGCGCGCGGAAGACGACGAAGAAGGCGTAGCCGAGCGCCATCACCGCGAGCGACAGAACGATGGCGACGACCGGCTCGGCCCGGAAGCCCGCGACGGCGAAGCCGGCAAAGCAGAGCGCCGAGGCAAGGGTGACGAAGAGCGCTACGCGCCAGACCTCGCTGCCGCGCAGCATGAGTCCGGTCGCCCAGGAGGCGATCACGCCGACGCCGTTGGCGCCGACGGCGGCGACGAGGCCGATCTGCCCGAGGCTCAGGCCCGCGTCCACTTGCAGGACCGGCAGCATGCCGCCGGCGAGACCGAGCCCGCCATGACCGAGCAGCGAGAAGGCCAGCCTCCGGCGCGCGGGAGCGCTCTTCAGAAAGCGCCAGAGGCCGGATGGCGCCTCGGGACGACCTTCGCCCTGATCCGTCGTGGTTCCGGCAACCGGGAGCAGCACAGCCGGCA
Source organism: Allobosea sp. FW305-C-101 (assembly GCF_058783685.1). Taxonomy (NCBI): domain Bacteria; kingdom Pseudomonadati; phylum Pseudomonadota; class Alphaproteobacteria; order Hyphomicrobiales; family Alloboseaceae; genus Allobosea; species Allobosea sp. FW305-C-101. Next base: position 92,506 of record NZ_JBYSYT010000007.1, read on the forward strand.
GCGCCAATGCCGTCGTGATCAGGACGAGCAGCAGGATGATGCCGCTCCAGCCCGCGCCCTCGAAGAACATGATGCCGACGCCCATGATGAGGCCACCCAGCGCGAAGCCGATACCCTGCAACGGCGCGCAGCGCACCCGCGCCTCAGGCGGGAAGCCGGCGAGCAAATAGCCGTCGAGCGCCACGGCCGCCGTCGCGATCGCCATGATCGCGAGCGTGGCGATCGCGATGATGCCGAGCGTGCCGCTGTTCGGCTCGAACGCGACGAGACAACCCGTCATCGCCATTGCAAGCGCGAGGCAGGCGAGCACGATGCGCCGGAAGACCGAGGTCTGCCCTCGGCCGATGCGGGCGACGACGGGCGCCCAGACGACACGCAACGCGAAGGGCAGATAGGCCAGGAAGACAAGATTGGCGACTTCCGGCGACTGGCCGGCCTGGCGGAGGCTTGCCGGCAGGATGTTGTAGATGAAGAAGAGCGGGACGGCCGCCGCGCCATAGACCGCGCCGATGCCGAGGCGCAGCGACCGCTGCAACAGCAGGGGCTCAGGCACGCTGTGAGCGGTGGATTCCGACACGACTTATCTCAACCTCCAACCGGCGGCGCGCTCCTGCGCCTGCCAGAGCCGGGCATAGAGACCGTCCAGCGCGAGCAGGTCCGGGTGCCGGCCTTCCTCGACGATCCGCCCCTGGTCCATCACGTAGATCCGGTCGGCCTCGGCGATGCTGCGCAGGCGATGGGCCACGACGACGAGGGTGCGCCCGTTTTCCAGCGCCGCGACCGCCTGCTGAATCGCCCGCTCGGTCAACGGGTCCATGGCTGAGCTGGCTTCGTCGAGCAGCAGGATCGGCGCGTCCTTGAGCAGCGCCCGCGCGACCGCGACGCGCTGACGCTCGCCGCCCGACAGGGTGCGCCCACCCTCCCCCATCACCGTGTCGAGCCCGTCCGGCAGGGCCGCGATCAGTTCCTCCAGCCGTGCCGCGCGGATAACGACAGCGAGCCGGGCTTCGTCGGCGCCGGGCGCACCGAGCAGGATGTTGGCGCGCAGCGTGTCGCGGAAGAGGTGGACGTCCTGGTTCACCAGCGCCGTCAGCGCCTGCAAGCGGGCCGGCGGGATATCGGCGATGTCGACGCCGCCGACCGTCACGCGGCCGCTCTGGGGGTCGAAGAAGCGCATCATCAGGCCGATGACGCTCGACTTTCCGGCCCCGCTCGGCCCGACAATCGCGGTCATGCCGCCCTGCCGGGCCGCCAGCGCGATGTTATCAACCGCCCCGCGCTCGCCGTCATAGCTGAACGCCACGCGTTCGAGCGTGAAATCAAGCGGCATGCCCGGCTCGCTGCCCCGATGTGCGAGCACCGGCTCGGCGAGGAAGCGGGCCATGCCGGCTTCAGCCTGCATGCCCAGGCTGAAGGGCAGCATCTGGCCGAGCACGGCCGCCGAGAGGGCATGGCTCGCCGCAAGCCCGAGCAGCAGCGCGGGGATCAGCGACGGTGCGGCTTCGCCACCGCGCCAGGCCAGGATCATCAGCGCCAGAAGCAGGCCGGCGCCCATCAACGTCGCGGCGACGCCATGGAGCGAGACGAGGACGGGCGTGTAGCCGAGCATCAGGCGGCGCAGGCGATCGACGGCCTCGGCGAAGCGGGCGAAGGCGCCCTCGCCGGCGCGGAAGGAGCGGAACACCGCGATGCCCTCGCCATATTCGCCGATGCGCTGGCTGATATCGGTCAGCTCGGCATTGCGGCGTGCGATCAGGCCCTTGAGGATGCGCCCGGCCACGGGCAGCGACAGCAGGCCGAGGCCGAAGGCGAGGAGCACTGCGAGCGCGGTCGGCGGGTCGAACCAGGCCGCCGCCAGCAACAGGCACAGGCCGGCGGCGAGCCCGCCGAACAGCCGGTTCAGCGTGAAGGTCGAGGCTTCGTTGATCCAGCGCCCGTCCTCGGTGACGAGGGTTGCAAGCCGCGCCGCACTCCAGCGCCCGAGCGCGCCGAGCGGCACGGCCCGCATATGCCCGACCAGCCGGTTGCGGATCGCCTCGGTCGCGGCATTGCCGGCCCGGAACCCGGACGACCAGGCGAGGCGGATCAGGACAATGCGCAACGCGACGGCAGCAACCACCGCCACGGCGTAAGGCAGCAGGGCCAGCGCGTCGGCGGGGCCTTGCGCCAGCCGCATCAGGCCGAGCGCGACCGCGATCACCGGCCCGGCCGTCGCCAGCCCTTCGAGGAAGGTGATGAGCATGGCGCGCCGGAACAGGCCGCGCGCATCGCCGAGATGGGCGTGGATGAAGGCGAGCAGCTTCATGGCCGGGCCTCCGCTGTGCTCTGGGTTTGGCCGACCTCATTGCCCTTGAGCGCATCGGCATGACGATGACTGGCGACCGCCTCATGCGCCGCGAACATCCGGGCATAGAGCCCGCCCTGCACGATCAGCTTGGCATGGCTGCCGCGCTCAGCTACTTGGCCGGCGTCGAGCACCAGGATCTCGTCGGCATGGACGATGGTGTGCAAACGGTGGGCGATCACGATCAGCGTGCGCTCGCGCGACAATTCCGCGATCGCGTCCTGGATCAGCGCCTCGTTCTCGGGATCGGCGAAGGCCGTAGCCTCGTCGAGCACGAGGATCGGCGCGTCCTTCAGGATGGCGCGCGCGATCGAGATGCGCTGGCGCTCGCCGCCGGAAAGCCCGAGCCCGCGCTCACCGACGATGGTCTCGTAGCCTCGCGGCAATGCCGCGATGAAATCATGTGCCCGGGCGCGCCTGGCTGCGTCGATCACCGCGTCGTCATCGGCATCCGGCCGGCCGAGGCGGATATTGTCGGCGATGGTGCCGGCAAAGAGGAAGACCTCCTGGAAGACGAAGGAGACGGCGCGGTTGAGGGCATCCGGCGCCATCTCGCGGATATCGACGCCGCCGATCGAAACGGCGCCGCTGCCGACATCGTGGAAGCGCGCGATCAGGCGCGCGAGCGTCGACTTGCCGGAACCGCTCGGCCCGACCAGCGCAAGGCAGCGCCCCGGCGCCACCGTGAAATCGACGCCATGCAGCACCTGCCGCGCGCCGTACGAAAAGCCGACATTCTTGAAGCGCAGCAGCTTATCGGCCGGCTCGGCCGGCGTGGCACTGACCGGCAGTTCCGGCGCCGCCATGACCGCATCGATCCGGTCGAGCAACTGCACCTGCCGCATCAGGCGATGGCTGATGCCCTGCAGCGAGGCGAAGACGTCACCGAGCCCGTAGGCGATGGCGAGGAAGGCTGCGAGCGTCGTCGCGCTGAGCCAGCCTTGCGCCGCCATCAGCAACCCGGCAGGCGCGGCGAAGAGCAGATGGCTCGAGAGCAGCACCTGCGCGGCCGAGCCCGGCACCACGGCATGGCGCATCCAGGCATCGGAGAAATGCGTCATCTCGGCGAAGATGCGCTGCGTGCGCGCCGTGGCCTGCTCGTCCTGATTGAAGGCGCGGACCGTCGGCAGGCCATCGGCCATTTCGGCGACCGTCTCGGCCATGCGGGACTGGATCGCGAGATAGTCATGCGTCGGGCCTTCGCCCTGCTTCATCACCCGCCCGATCAGGACGAGCCCGAGCGCGATCGGAAGAAGCGCGAGGAGCGTCAGGCGCCAGTCGATGACGGCCAGCAGCACGAGCGCGACGACCGGCGCGACGATCGCCGCACTCAGCTCCGGCACGAGATGCGCCATGCCGTCCTCGACGCCCTCGACATCGTCGAGCAGGATGGTGCGCAATTCACCCTTGGAGCGGTCGTCGAAGAAGCCGAGCGGGACGCGTGCAAGCTTGGCGGCCAGCGCAAGCCGCAGCTCCTGCTGGGTCTGGAAGGCGATCCGATGCGAGAGACCGGTCGCCAGCGAGAAGAACAGGTGCCGCCCCGCCACCGTAGCGAGAGCCGCCGCGCCGACCAGACCGATCCAGTGCCAGTCGACTTGGCCTTGCAGAATCGCGACCAGAGCGACAGCGGCTGCGGCATAGGGCGCAAGCGAGAGCAGCGCCGCCAGCGTTCCGAAGATGATCGAGAGCAGGAGGAGCCAGCGCCGCTCCCGCATCATCGCAAAGAGCCGAAGGGCCACCGCGCCAATCGAGACCGAGGCGCGCGGCTCCGTCGCGGCCTTCTCCGTCTTGTCCGTAACCGGCCCGCGCGCGTCTACATCGAGGGCCTCTGTGGAAGCGCTGACCGTCACGGCAGACCTTCGATCCGAGGATGGACCGTCTTCTTATTGGCGCGACGAAGGCGCCTCCATGCATTCGGCCTTTGCCGGCCGTCGTTTTTCCTTTGCGCGTCCGCAGGATTTGGAAGGGTTACAGATCCTGGCTCGGCGACAGGCCGAAACGCCGGCGATAGGCCGTGGCGAAATTGGCCGGGCTGGAGAAGCCGACGCGATAGCCGATCTCGGCGATCGACAGGCGCCGCTCCCGCACGAGCACCCGCGCCACTTCCAGCCGCCGGTCGCGCAGGTAGTCGATGATGGTCGAGCCGAAGGCCGCCTTGAAGGCCTGCCGCAGGCTGGTTTCGTTGAGGCCGACGAGGCGCGCGAGTTCCGAGACCGCTGGCGGATCGGCAAGCTGGTTGTCGAGGATCAGGCGCGCATGCTCGGAGTGTTCGCGATGTGAGCGGGAGAGCTGCGGCATGCCGCGGCGCTGCTCCCGGAAGATGCTGGCGACCTCGACAAGCGCGGACAGCACCCGGCTCTCGGAATAGAGCTGCGCCAGCCTGCCCTGATAGGGATTCTCGGCGAGCTGTAGGAGATGGGCCCGTAAGGCCGTCCGGGCCTCGACCTCCTGCCAGAGAAAGCCGTCGGCGAAGCTGTCCAGCATCGTCTCGCAGCCCGGCAACCCAGCCTCCTCCCCGAGCTCGCGGAGGAACTCGGCTCCGACATGGAAACCGCTCATCCGGCAGGTCTGGCCGGGCCGCTGCGCCGAGCGGATATCGACCTGATCGCTGACGCCCAGCAACGTCGGCACACCAATCCGCGTCGTTGCGATCGAATGGCCATCGACGAAACCGGTATGCTCGCCGGCGAGCAGAATGCCGACGAAGAGGCTCGGCCGGTAGGAGCCAACCACCCGCTCGTCATCGAGATATTCGAGGTCGCAGCCGGTGAGATGGACGGAGGGCCTGATCGGTTCGATCCAGTAGCTGCCACGCGCGAAGGAGACGCCGGTCTGGAGCACCTGTCGCGGAGCGGCAATCGACAGGTAGACCGTACCGTCGAGATAGGCCTCGACGTCCCGATAGGAAATCTCGCCGCTCACATGGAGCCGATGGTCTTCGGAATACTCGATCATGGATCAGCTTTTATGGGTGGCCTCCAGCGGCTGAGAACCCATGTACATTGTAACATAAATTCCACCAAGCCATTGTTTTTGATATTGAATTAGAACTCTTCCATGTTGCTGCGCCCATGGGCTTGTTCCGGAAGCGCTTTCGATCGGGCCTGGCCCGGGAACGGTGCTCATCTCCCGCCACTCCCGGTCGTGGAAAACCGCGCGGCATCGGGCGTGGAGCACGGCCGAAAGCGGATGGTTCCCTCGGCAAACCGGCATGCTACAGGGCCTGATGGCCGCGCGTTTCACCCTCGTCGAACCCTGCTCCGCCCGGCAGGAGATCAAGAGAAGCCGCTTCGTTGCGATGGCCGCGCCGGTTGCCGACGAAGCGGCCGCGAAGGACTTCATCGCCGCGCATTCCGATCCCGAGGCCAACCATAATTGCTGGGCCTGGCGGTTCGGGCAGAGCTATCGCTTCAACGATGACGGCGAGCCGAGCGGCACGGCCGGCAAGCCGATCCTCGCGGCCATCGACGGACAGGCTCTCGACGGTGTCGCCGTCGTGGTCACGCGCTGGTTCGGCGGCGTCCTGCTGGGCAGCGGCGGGCTGATCCGGGCCTATGGCGGCACGGCCGCACTGTGCCTGCGCGAGGCCCGCAAGGTCGAGCTCGTCGAGACGGCAGCGGCGACGATCACCTGCAGCTTCGGCGACCTGACGCGCGTCCAGGCACGTCTCGGCGCAGTTCCCGGCGTGCAACTGCGTGATCAGGCCTTCACGGATACCGGTGCGATCCTCTCGGTCAGCGCACCGAAGGCCGAAATCGACGGTCTCAGCCGGCTGGTGACGGATCTGACCAGCGGGCGCGCCTTGATCCGATGGGACAGGTAGCGGCCTTTCAGAAGGCCGGCCTCATACGCGGCGGAACAATGGCAGGTCCAAGACGGTTTCCCCTCCATCGCAAAGAGGGAGGCAACAATGGGCTTGATCGAGATCAGCGTGGTTCTGGCCTGCGCTTCGGCTTTCGGCTTTTACATCTCGGCCAAGGAAAGCTGAGTCCCCGGCGCACCGACCGGCTTACGCATCGCTCGGCAGCAAACGAGCGCGCAAGCGCGGCGCGACCCAGTCCAGGAATGCGCGCGCCTTGATGGGCAACTGGCCCTGGGCGGCATAGACGAGTTGAACCGGGATCGCCTCCGGAGCGAACGCTTCGAGCAGCGGCACCAGCGCACCGGACCGCAATTCATCGACGATCTGATAAGACAGCACCCGGGCGACGCCGACCCCTGCCAGGGCGGCATCAATCGCCGCTTCGGTCGAATTGACCGCGAGCCTCGTACGCGGCTCCACCGAAAGGGCAGCTAAATCGCCGCGGTAGCGCCATTCCGGCGATATCGTGAAGCCCCGGAATGTGATGCCGTCATGGTCGCTCAAGTCCTCGGGCCGAACCGGAACGCCGCGGCGCGCCAGATAACCCGGACTCGCGCAGAAGATGCGCCTGACCTCGCCGACACGCCGCGCCATCAGGCTGCTGTCTTCGAGATGGCCGACCCGAATGCCGAGGTCGAGATGCTCCTCCACCAGATTGACGTGACGGTCGATGAGGAACAGACGCAGGTCGATCCGGGGATGCTCGGCCAGGAATTCAGCCGCCAGCGGAACGACATGACGTCGCCCGAGAACCACCGATGCCGTCACCGCCAGGGTGCCGCGCGGCTCGCTGTACTCGCCGGCAACCGTACGCTCCGCTTCCTCGACCTGCTCCAGAATGCGACGGGAGGCGGCGACATAGTCGCGGCCCGCATCCGTCAACTCGACCCGCCGGCTGGTGCGGATCAGTAGACGGGTTCCGAGATGCTGTTCGAGATCGGCCACCTTGCGGCTGATCGTTGTGAGCGGCGCGCGCAGGCGGCGTGCGCCAGCCGAAAGACTGCCTTCCTCGACAACGGCGAGGAGCACCGACATGGCATCGAAACGATCCATCGAACCCTTCCATATTTCGGGAGGGAAAGTCCCGAAATATCCAGATACCTCGGATTCAAGGAAGGGCCTACACCATCCTCAACCCGAGCGGCCGCGCTTGAAGACGGCCCTCGCGCTTTCTGGAGTCCTTCAATGACCATGCTGTCCCGCCGCGCTTTCGCCTTTGCGGCCCCTGCCCTGTCTATCGCCGCCGGCGCAGTGCTGCCCGCCGGCAGGGCCGTCGCAACCCCGGTTGCCGCTGTCACGACTGCCGTGCCGCCTCTGGCGCAGATTTCGATCGGCCGGTTCAAGGTCACGGCCCTGACCGACGGCTTCGCCGACATGCCGTTCTCCTATTTCGTCGGGCGCTCACCCAAGGAGATCGAAGCCGCCGCGGCAGGGCAGTTCGCCGCAAGGCCCGGCGGCATCCGCCTGGTGTTCAACCAGTACCTGATCGAGGACGGCAACCGGCGCATCCTGATCGATACGGGCCCGGCGGGCCTGCTCGGCGAAAGCGGCAAGCTGCCTTCGGCCCTGAAAGCGGTCGGGCTTGCGCCGGAAGATATCGATGCGGTGATCGTCACCCATATGCATCGCGACCATATCGGCGGCCTCGTCGCGGGCGGCCGACGGAACTTCTCGAATGCGGAGATCTATATCGGCCGGCGCGAGGTCGCGCACTGGACCGACCCGGCGCAACGCGCGGCAGCACCCGATTTCCTGAAAAGCAGCTTCGACGCGTCGGCAGAGCTCATCCGGCTCTACCCGAAGCTGCAGGCGATCGATGGCGAGCGCAGCATCGTGCCAGGCGTGTCGACCATCGACCTTGCCGGCCATACGCCCGGCCATATCGGGGTGCGCATCGAAGATGGCGGCAAAAGCCTGCTGATGGTTGGGGACATGCTCTTCCACCCGTCACTTCACCCGGCCGCTACCGATATCGGCTTCATCTTCGAGCAGGATCCGGAAGCTGCCCGCGCAATGCGCGCCCGCTTCTTCCCGCGCGCGGCCGAGGAGAAGGCCTTGATCGCCGCGACTCATATGCCGTTCCCAGGCCTCGGCCGCATCGTCTCCGACCAAGGTCGGCTGCGCTGGATGGCTGCGGAATGGGCTTTTCAAGCGTAAGGAAGCGGCCGAGCGAGGCTCGTCACGCGGGTCGGGATTTTCCCGGCCCGTTGGCAGTTGGAGACCGTCTGATGAATCCGATGGAAACCTGGGCGTTCGGCTATGCCCTGACACGGGGCTATCCGGCGCCCGGCGCCGTTCCCACCGGCCTCTGGCTGGAGGTCGGCAAGCCCGACCAGCGCGGGCGGTTCGTGCTACCCCGATTCGACCCGGCAATTCTTCCGGAACTCGCGCGCTCGATCGAGGAGCGGAACATCTATATCGAGATCCCCGCGCCCCGCGAGACCGCCGCGGCGTTGCTGCCGGAAAACTGGACCGCACGCGAGCGCGCCTATCTCATGACAACCACGCTGGAAACCTCGACTCCTGTCCTCCCACCCGGATACGGGACCGTGACGAACGAGAATGGTGCCGCGATCAGGGTCGAGATCCGAAACGAGACGGGAGAGCTGGCGGCGAGCGGCATGGCGGGGGTGGTCGATGGCCATACGGTCTACGACCAGATCCTCACCCAGCCGGAGCATCGGCGCCTGGGCCTCGGCACCGCGGTCATGAGCGCCCTGACGCAGCGCTCTCTCGAACGCGGCGCCGGACATGGTATCATGATCGCCTCGCCGGACGGCCGGGCCCTCTATCAGACGCTCGGCTGGACACAATGGTCGGAGGTGGCGTCGGTGATCAGCCCGGGGCGCTAAGATCCCGGAACACGACCATCCGCCTCGCGTTCCATGCTGACGCGAGCACATGGTTGGGCGATGCGACACAAACTGATCCATGAAGCCGACGGGCAGAAGACGTTTGCCATCATCCTGGATGTCGGCGATGAGGCCATCGCCTCGCTGGAAGCCTTCGCCCGCGACAAGCGGCTGACGGCCGCGAGCTTCAAGGCCATCGGCGCTTTCGAACGTGCCGAGCTGAGCTTCTTCGATTGGGCGACGAAGACCTATGAGCCTATCCCGGTCGATGAGCAGGTCGAAGTCGCGTCGTTGACCGGAGACATCGCTGTCGAGCCCGGCGGCAAGCCGGGCGTCCATGTCCATGCCGTCCTCGGGCGCCGCGATGGCAGCGCCCTCGCGGGACATCTCAACAAGGGCATCGTCCGCCCGACGCTGGAAATCATCCTGACCGAGCAGCCCACCTACCTGAAAAAGAAGCGGGATCACGAGACCGGCCTTATGCTCATCGCTTTGGACGCCTAGATCGGTGGAACATTCAGGGAGGCCAGGCACGGCATGACGCGCAATCTCATCGCAGCGATGGCTGCCCTGCTGGCCATGCTGGCCTCGCTGCCAGCCAGCGCCCAGTTCGACGCGACACCCGGCAACGGCCCGCTTTATCCGGGCGGCCCGCGGCAAGGCCTGGGTCCGCCATCGATCACGGACAACGTGCCGGATCTCCGGCTGCGTTCGAGCCAGGGCGGCATTCCGGGAGCCGGGCCGCCGGTCGGGGCCGGCGCCCCCAGCCCGCGCTTCTACGAGCCGAGCCCGTCATCGGGTCGCTATTATCGCAGGGCGGAGCGGACGAGCAGCCTCGGACGTCATTGCCGGACGCCGACGCGGCAATGCACGCTGGCGCGGCCGGCCGCGCTCGGGGACGATTGCTCCTGCCGCACGTCCAAAGGGCGTCGGCAAGGTTTCGTCGCCCGCTAGCCCCGAAGAGGCGACAGACACCAGATCATGGAGCCGCTATCCTCCAGGCAGGAATTGCGCCGCGCCTTCAAGCGCATCGAACACGAGTTGCCGCCCCGGCTGGCCGCAGGCCTGCGCTGGCTGCGCCATCCCAAGTCTCGACTGGTCCGCATTCCCGCCGGGATCGGCCTCATCGCCGGAGGGATCTTCTCGTTCCTGCCGCTGCTCGGGGCCTGGATGCTGCCGCTCGGCCTGCTGCTGCTCGCCGCCGACATGCCGATCCTGCAACGGCCGATGGCGCGCTTCGCCCTGTGGTGCCTTGGCCTGCTCGATCGCTTTCGCTCGCGCCGCAAGCAGGACTGAGCACCGTCAGACGATCAGCTCAGCAAGCGGCAGGCGCGCGCGTGCCGCGCCGGCACCCGGCGCAACACGGCCCAGCCGGAAGACATTGACGAGCCGGCGCCCGGCCGGCAGCGGATGGCGTGCGACGAGCGCCGCGTTGCTGACAGGCCAGTCGGCGAGCACCGAGACCGGGCAGGCGCCGAGCCCCTGTGCCGTGATCGCGAGCCAGGCCCGGTAGAAGGCTCGCCCCGTCTCCAGTGGGTCCTCGCCCTCGGGCCGATGAAACAGCGCCATCGCGCTGTATGTGGCCTTCCCGCGCTCCCGCGAGAGCGGTTCGGCGAGGCCGAGACGCTTCAACCATGGGAAAAGAGGCCCCAGCACGAACGATACGCCCGCCGCTTCGATGCGCCCGAACCCCATCGCTTGGGCATTGAGGCCGTCGCGGCCGTAACGCGGGTCGCTGCGCGAAAGCCGCATCCAGGCGAGCAGCTCGCGCCGGTGCTCATCCTCGCCGAGGAAATGGAAGCCGGCGCGATCTCCCAGTTCGGCGATCTCCGCCACTGCCGGACCAGGTGGAACGAGACGGAGATCCGGCACGGTCGCCAGCTTGCCGAGTGCGTCATGTAACGCCGCATCGACAGGCAGGAACCGGCCGCGCCAGCTGCTGCGCCCGGCAACCGCCGCAGCCAGCGGGTCGAGCGTTCCTCCGGAGGCGAGCGTCAGCCGGGCGATCACGCGCAACCCCGATGCGCGGTCCGGCCGCTCGTCCAACTCCACACGCATGATCCTGAAGCCGTGCCGGCCAGCGGCCAGCGACAATCCTTCGAGCGCAGCGCCATGCGACAGACGGACATCGTGCCCGGTCGGGTCGGCCGCCGGCACGCGCCGTCGCTCATCCTCAAGCAGCAACACCGTATCAGCCGATAGCAGGCGCCAGCGTGTCGGCTGGATATTATGGACGCTTGGCGCGAGGCTCGCCTCGGCGATCAACCTCCGGAAGAGATCGCTATCGAGCATCGCTCAATCTCGCAGGGGCTTGGCGAAGAGATGCAGCCGATGCAGCGGTTTCGCGCCGGCCTTCTCCGCCTGCCGGAGGCTCGGCCCGTTGACGTCGGCGATCCAGGTGCCGCCGAGCTCGGTATAGCCGGCTGCCTTGAGCGCGCTCGCCACCTTGAACAGCATCGCGCCGTTGAGACCGCGATTATGGAAGGCGCGACTGACCGACTGATAGACGATGACGGCGCGCCGGTTGGTCCAGCGATGCCGCAGGAAGCGGAACGGGAAGCTCAGGCCCAGCCGCCCGCCCACCGCCTTCACCAACGGGTTGAGATCGGGGATGGCGATGATGGCGCCGACCGGCTCGCCCTTGTGGTGGACGACGGTCGAGATGCGCTTGTCGATGACCCACATCATGTCGCCGGCCTGGAAGCGGTATTCCGCAGCGGTCGGGGGCACGAACATCGGATTGGCGTCGAAGCCGTCATTGAGAATGAGCCGGGAATCCTCCAGCCGCTCCGTGAAATGGCGGCGGTCGATCGGCATCCAATGGTAGTCGGGATCGGCCAGGATCTCCTGCTGCTTCGGGCCGAGCAGGCCGCGCGGATCGATATCGGCGAGATCGATCCGGAAGGTCGTCATCGGGAAGGCCGGGGCATAGCCGTTCGCTTCGAGCAGGCGCGCGATATGCGGCGGGCTCCAGAGCATGTCCGTGAAGGGCGCGTTGTCGAAGCCGCCGGTGACGACGCCGGCCTGCTGCATCGCCGTCAGATTGAAGTTGCCGGTAATCTCAACCATGCCGCGCTCGCGCGCCCAGCCTTCCGCCGCGCCGAGCAGGGCGGCGGCGATCTCGGGATCATCAGTGCAGTCGAAATAGCCGAACTGCGCACGCATCGTGCCGTGCCGGGCGTTGGAGGCGTCATGGATCGTCGCGACGATGCGCCCGAGCGGACGGCCGTCACGCAACGCCGTGAACAGTTCGAAGCGGCCATGGCCCTGCGTCACCAGCGGATTTCTGGCGGGATCGAGCATGCGGTCGAAATCGGACCACATCGGCGGAACGTAGGGGTTGTCAGCCGGATAGGCATTGGCGGTGACAGCGAAAGCCGCCTTGCGGTCGTTGCTGCGAATTTCGATCATGCGCGTGCCTCGCTCGGTGCGGTCGCGAGCAGGCGGCGCACCAGCGCCAGCGCCGTCTCGGTCGCCGGATCGGCCGAGACCACCGGCACCGTCACCAGCAGGAGGTCGAGCGGCGCCTCACCAAGCACGAGCAGATGGCTCGCGGAATTCACAGCCATCAGCGCGGCCAATCGCTCGGCGGCCGGATCGGTCGGCGGCCAGCGCCAGCCACGCCCGGAAGCATGGAGCACGCCGATGCCCTGCAAGGCCGGCCGCAGGATCAGGGGGTCGTAATCGGCGAGCGCGGCTTCATCGAGCCGGCGCGCGCTGGTGAAAAGGGGATGGGCGGCAAGCTGAGCGATCAAGGCCTCGCGCGTGCCTGCCTTGGAGCGGGCGAGCGAGTCGAGCACGCCCGGCGCCTCGGCGTCGAAGGAGCTGGAGAGCGCATCGACCGCCAGCGCGATGGCGAGCACGCCGGCAAGCGAGACAGCACAAAGCCGCGCGATATGGGCAAAGCCGGCATCCGGCGTGACGAGTGCCGCCGCGAAGCCGAGCAGCAGCGCGGTCGCGACACGCAGGCTGAGCATCGCGACACGCTGCCGACGGGCCGGCGCGGCGCCGCCCGCGACCAGCAGAATCGAGACCAGCAGCAAGGCGCCGACGCCGCCGAGCCTCACCGGCATATCCGGCAGCAATTCGCGAAAATCGCTGAGCGCGAAGGGCAGGATCAGGAAGGCGCAGAGCCCGAGCCGCCAGACGCCGGCATTCTCGGATGCCGTCAGCGCAGCCTGATCGCGGCGGAACAACAGGATGCCGCAAAACGCGATCGTCAGGAGCTGGAAACCGGCCAGCGCCAGATCATAAAGCTGCCCGGGGTCGTCGAGGCCGAGGAGGCTGGCGAGGACGAGCAGAACCGAACCGCCGAGTACCGCGATCTTGCCGGGACGCGGCGCATGCCGGCGCAGCATGCCCTCGGTCACGATCAACGCGCCGAGCGGGAACAGGGCGGCACAGGCGAGTGCCAGCCGCCCGAGCAATACACTGCCGCTCCACCAACCCAGCGCCCGCAGCAGGAAAAGCGCCGCGACCAGCCCCATCGCGACAAGGAAGCGCCGCGTCAGCGCGCCGCGCGGATCGCGCCGGCGCAAGGTCACCATGGCGACGGCGAGGCCGAGCGCGCCGCAGAGATCGACGATCGAATCCGCGACCAGGCCGGGATTGGCGAAGCCGCCGGTCATCGGCCGGACACCATTTGCTTCAGCGCCCGTACCACGAAGGGCTTCAGCAGCGCAGCAATCGGCGCCGGCCAGGGCCGCTCCACCGCCGGCCGGTAGGGGTTGAAGAACCAGCCGCGGCAATCGGTGCCGGTGCGCCGGCCGAGCGTCAGGGCGATCGCCTCATAAGCCATCATCATGCCCGTCGTGATCACCATCGGCGCGAAGGACATGCGGCTGCGCCGCCCGGCCGCGACCTCGCCGGCGATGGCGAGGTCGACATGATGGCGCGAGCGCGAATGCAGCATGACATGCGTGACCTCGCAAAGCATGGCGGCGCGCTTGTCATCCTCGGACAACGTCCTCCAGTCCTTGCCAACGGTCGGGAAACCCAGGCGTTCCTCAGGGCGCGGGTCGCCGGGGCGGACCACGATCACCGAAGGCAATGGCGCCATATAGGCGTCGATCACGGTCGCGCCGGCTGTCTTGGCCGTGCGGTAGAGATGGAGGCCAGCTGCGATATCGTCCATGCCGTTGACGATCACGGGACAGCGCCGGGCGATCTCGGGCAGGCGATCGACCCATTCCGCACCGAGCACCTCGATCTCGATCCCCGGGTTGATAGCGCGCGCGGCCTCGGCCGCCGCTTCCGCCTTGGGCCGGCCGATCGTGCCGGCATGGGCGAAGACCTGCCGGTTCAGGTTCGATATCTCAAAGACATCGATATCGGCGATGACGAAGCGGCCGATACCGGCCCGCACCAGCGCCATGAAGGCGGCGCCGCCCATGCCGCCGACGCCACAGACGAAGACCGTCGCCTGCCTGAGCCGCGCCTGCTCGGCCTCCGAGACGAAGCCGATATTGCGGGTGGCGAAGAGCTCGTAGCTGAAGCCGGGGATCATGGTTTCGCCCTTGCCGTGCGCGGCCGCAATGTGCCGAAGCGTCGGGTATCGTCGAGCCAGTGCACGAGCGGCAGCAACAGGCGCTGCACCAGCAGGAAGGCGGAGGCTCCGAGCAATCCCGGCAGCGAGGCGCGCGGCACCTGGCCGAGCAGGTAGCGCCGCGCCGCGGCAAGATCCATCCGGCCGAGCTGGAGCACGTCGTCGCCGCGCGCGTAATCGAGCTTGTCGCGGCAGAAGGCGTTGTAGCGCTCCTCGCGGTGATGCGTCGCCTGCTCGAAGCTCTTCTTCAGATCGTCGGAGCCGCCAGTATAGGCGTCGGTGATGATCGAATTGACCTCGTCGAAGCCGGCCTCAAGGCCGACGCCGAAGACATGGCGGTGGTCGCGCATGATCTGCCGCGCGAGCGAAAGATGCGCGAAGCTCTGGCGGCTGCCCGGATCGGGCGAGGGATAGACCTCCGAGAAGGTTTCGCAGACCATGCCGACCACGCCCGGCACCTGCGTGACGTTCGATATCCAGCGCGGGCGCAGGCCGCCACGGACGAAGAGCACCAGCACAGTCAGGCCGTAGAGCACCCAGGAGAGACCGCGCCCGCGCACCTCGGGATCGACCATGACGAGGCCGAGATGCGTGACCTGCTCGGGCTCGCCATTGAGCGTCAATGGCATCTGCGCCAGTGCGTTGAAGGCGATCGGCCGGCCGGTCGCCGTCTCGCTGATCAGGGTAATGATGCTCTGGCTGAGGCGCTCGCGCTCGCCGGAAAAGACACCGTACGTCAGGGTGCCCTGCGCCAGCGTCCGCCCCGCGACCGTGCGCAAATGCTCGACCAGCGCCGCCAGCTCCGCATCGTCGAGCACCAAGCCGGGCCGCTCGATGATGCGGGTCTGCTGGCCTGGCGCCGTCGCCAGCGTCAGGTCCAGCGTCGGCCGGGTCAGCGCCTTCAGCCAGAAACCGAGCATCAGACCTCCACCAAGGCGGGCGACGCGGCCCGCTCGTTGACCAGCCGGGCGATGCCGGCGAAGTCGAGCTTGCCGGAGCCGAGCACCGGCACGGCCGGCACGACCACGACCTCGGCCGGGATCATGAGATCCGCCGCGCCCCTGCCCTTGGCGAAGGCCTGGAAGGCGGCGCGCGTCGCGTCCTTCTGCTGCGTCACCAGCACCAGCCGCTCGCCCTTGCGGGCATCCGGGAGGCTGGCGACACCGGAGAGCACGCCCGGCCAGCATTCGGCGGCGAGCGCCTCGACCGCGGCGAGCGAGACCATCTCGCCGGCGATCTTGGCAAAGCGCTTGGCGCGGCCCTTGATCGTGACGAAACCGTCCTTGTCGATGACGACGATGTCGCCGGTATCGTGCCAGCCCTCGGGCGGCGGCTCCAGCACGCCAGGTTTCTCGGACTTGAGATAGCCCAGCATGATGTTGGGGCCGCGCACATGGAGCCTTCCGCCCTCCTCGACGCCCGGCATCGGTTCGAGCCTGGCTTCCATGCCCGGCATGATCCGGCCGACCGTGCCGAAGCGGTTGAACATCGGCGTGTTCAGCGCCAGCACTGGCGCAGTCTCAGTCACGCCATAGCCTTCGAGGATGCGCAGGCCGAACTTCTCCGCATAGGTCCGCCGTGTCGTATCCTTCACCGGCTCGGCGCCGGCCACGATATAGCGCAGCGAGCGCAAATCGTAGGGGTGTGCGGCGCGGGCATAGCCGGTCAGGAAGGTGTCGGTGCCGAACAGGATCGTCGCGTTCGATCCGTAGACCAGCTCCGGCACCATCCGGTAGTGCAGCGGCGAGGGATAGAGATAGACCGGCACGCCCGAGACCAGCGGCAGGATCAGCCCTGCCGTCAGGCCGAAGGAGTGGAAGACCGGCAGCACGTTGAAGACCTTGTCGCGCCGGCCGAAATCGATGCGGGCCGCCGCCTGCGCCGCGTTGGCCAGCATGTTGGCGTGGCTGAGCACGACGCCCTTGGGCGCGCCCTCCGAGCCCGAGGTGAACAGGATCGCGGCGCGATCCGAGCCCTTCGCCGGCTCAATCGCCTCGCCATGGCGCCAGAGCGCCCACAGCTTGTCGGCGGTCGAGACGGTGGCGCGCACGTCCTCAAGGTAGATGATCTTCACATCGGTCGAGAGCGCCTCGACCAGCGGCCCCATCCGGCCTTTCTCGACGAAGGCGCGCGAGGTGACAATGGTCTTCACCTGCGCCGCCTTGCAGGCGGCGGCGATATTGCCGGCGCCGGCCGTGAAGTTGATCATCGCCGGCACGCGCGCCGCCGACATCAGGCCGAGCAGCGTCACTGCCGCGCCATTGGCATTGGGCAGCATCACGCCGACCGCCTCCCCCTTCGCCGCGAGCGGCATGAGCTTGCGGCCGAGCACCTCGGCGCCGATCAGCAGGCGCTTGTAGGTCAGCGTGCCCGTGATCGGGTCCTCGACCGCGACGCGGCCCTTGCCGTTAAGCTTGGCGGCTTCCGCGACCGCTTCGAAGACGCTGCGATCGATATCGGTGGTGCGGAAGATCAGGTCCGACATGATCTGGTAGAGCGCGGCACCGGCCGCCTGACGGCGCGGCTTGCCCTTGAGCGCGTCGGGCACGGTCAGCGAGACCGGATCGAGCACGGTGACGCGCACCTTCGGGAACCAGCGGCGGCGGACCTGCTCGCGGGTCAGGCGCGAGAAGATCGTCGCTTCCAGCCCCTCGATGCGAACCGGCACGATCGGGACGCCGGATTTCTCGGCGATCATGCCGACGCCGTCATAGACCTTCATCAGGCTGCCGGTGACGGTGAGGCGCCCTTCCGGGAAGATCACCAGGCTCTCGCCGTTCTTGACCGCGTTGATCAGCGAGCGCGTCGCCAGCGGGCGCGAGGGATCGAGCGGCATGGCGCGCGTCAGCTTCAGGAAGGGCTTCACCCACCAGCGCTGGGCGATGCCGTGATCGATGGCGAAGACCGGCTCCTTGTCGAGGATCGAGAGCGCCAGCGCCGCATCGAGGAAAGAGACGTGGTTCAGCGCGATGATGGCGTTGTCGCCGGCCTTGGCTATGTTCTCGCGGCCAGTGACCTCGACGCGGTAGAAGGCGCGGAACAGGATCGAGAGGAAGTCGCTGAGCGGATTGGTCGGCAGGGTCCGGAAGATCCAGACGGACGCCGCGATGGTCAGGGCGCCGATCAGCAGGAAGAGATGGCTGAGCGTCAGGCCCGCCGCCTGCAGCACGGCGACGAGCGCGGCACCCGCGACCAAGAAGGCGGCCGAGAGCACGTTGACGGCGGCGACGATGCGCGCCCGCTTCTCGACCGGCGCCCAGGCCTGGGTCGCGGCGAAGGAGGGCACGATGAAGATGCCGCCGGCGATGGCGAGACCGGCGAGGTCGATGCCGACGCGCCAGGCGGAGGCATTGGCGAAGAAAGCGTCGATATCCTGCGCCGGCTGATGCGCGACGACGCCGGAGACCGCCCAGCCGAGATCAAGCGCGAACAGGC
Organism: Allobosea sp. FW305-C-101; assembly: GCF_058783685.1. NCBI lineage: Bacteria > Pseudomonadati > Pseudomonadota > Alphaproteobacteria > Hyphomicrobiales > Alloboseaceae > Allobosea > Allobosea sp. FW305-C-101. Next base: position 110,544 of record NZ_JBYSYT010000007.1, read on the forward strand.
CCATGACGATGCCGGCGACCGGCACGGGCAGGAGCACGATGCGCCCGCTCGCCAGGAAGGAGCCGATGCCGGAACCAACGGCGATCGCGATGGCGAAGGTGGCGAGATAGGCCGAGACGACCATTTCCGTGCCGCCCATGCCGTTCTTCACCAGCGCTGGCAGCAGCGCCATCACGACGGCGCCGATCAGCCAGAACAGCGAGACCATGACGCCGGTGCGCCACAAGCGCGCATCGGCCCAGAGGTCCTTCAGGAGGTCGCGGGTCGAGCGCAGGATGTTGCGGTCGATCGCGAGATCGGGCGCGGCCGCGCCGGTCTTCGGGATGAACAGAGTCGCGACCCAGCAGGCGAGCGCGAAGACCATGATCAACAGGCTGAGCTGCGCGGCGTCGCCTCCCTCGCGCGCCGTCAGGCCGCCAGCGATGGTGCCGAGCAGGATGGCGATGAAGGTCGCGCCTTCGATCAGGGCGTTGCCGGCCGGCAGTTCCTCGCGCTTCAGATGGTCCGGCAGGATGCCGTATTTGATCGGCCCGAACAGGGCCGCGATGACGCCGAACAGGAAGAGCGCGGCGAAGAGCATCGGCACGGAATGGAGCGTGAAACCGAGCGCTGCGACGCCGGCCGCGCCGATCTCGGCGAGCTTCAGGCGCTGAGCCATCATCGCCTTGTCGAAGCGGTCGGCCATCTGGCCGCCGATGCCGGAGAGCAGGAAGAAAGGCGCGATGAAGAGCCCGCCGGCCAGCGTCACCAGCGCCTCGCCATGCGACCCGGCGAGCCGGTAGAGGATGATGAAGACCAGCGCATTCTTGAGGAAATTGTCGTTGAAGGCGGAGAAGAACTGCGCCCAGAACAGCGGCGCGAAGCGCCGTTTCAGCATCAAGGTGTCGAACATCATGCACTCGCGCGGTTCGAGGGAGGTTCGCATCGCCCGTGCAAAGCAATCCTTGCCTACGGCGGGCGATGCGATCTTGCGGTTAAGCGGGACTTACCGGCAGCGCTTCAAAGCGCCGGCTTGCCGGCATCCATCAGCAGGCGCTCGGTGCGGGCGTCCTCGATGCGGTTCACCAGCTTGGCGGCCTCGTGCATGTCGCGCACCGTCTTGGTCATGGTGATGCAGGATTGGACCAGCATGACGCAGCCCATGGCGAGATAGCCCTTGGCCCACCAGTCGAGCGGCAGAAACAGGATGCCGGAGCCGACCATCGCGGCGGCGGCGAAGAAGGAGGCGTAGGTGAAGCTGACCCAGGCGCCACTATGGGGCTGAACGTTCTGGTTCATGACGGCGATCTCCTGTTTGAAATGCAATTGTTGCGATCAGTTGGCTGGAGCGGCCGCGCGGCTGCGCAAGCGCTCCAGCACGTCCTCGGCGGTGGTGCGCAAGCGAGGCCCGAAACCCTTGGCCGCCAGCTTCTCAGTGACGGAGGCCGCAGCCGCCCCATCGAGTTCGTCGAGCGCGGTCTCCGCGGCTTCCGCCTCGACCTGGCGCTCGCGCAATCGCTTCAGCGTCTGCTCGGCCTCGGCCAGCGTCGCCTCATGAGCGGGGCCGGGCTCGATCCGGCCCTGCCGCATCTGGCGCACGGCTTCCGAGGCACGAGCGAGGCGCCGGCCACGGTCGAGCTCGGTGATCCGGGCTTGAGCCTGGGCGACATGCCGGCGCAGGCGGAGGATTTCCGCCGCGAAGAGCGCCTGCGCACTCGCGGCAGCATCACGGTCGGCCTCAAGAGCGGCGATCGCCTCGGCGCCTTCGCGGGCAAGGCTTTCATCACCGGCCGCCAGCGCCGCCGCGACGCGGTTTTCCAGATCGGCGATGCGGGCCTTGCTGGCCGCCAAGCGATCGGTCTCCTGCCGGTCCTGCGCGATCGCGATCGCCAACGCCTTCTTGGCGCGTTCGAAAGCGCCGGCGGCATCGCGCATCTGCTGGTCGAGGATCAAGAGGGCGTTGCGGTCGGCATAGCGCTCCTCAGCGATGGCAGCACCGCCGCGAACAAAAGTGAGAAACATCTTGAGCATTGGCTTTCCCCTGCTATGAACATCGTTCACAGGAAGATGGATAGCGCATGCTTGAACGACGTTCAAGATATATTTTGAACGACGTTCAAATCACTGGAAAAGACATGACGAGAGCGACGAGATGACCAGCACCGCGGCGAGACGGGACCGGCAGCGCGAGCAATTGATCGAGGCGGCGGAACGGGCCATCGCCGCGAAAGGCCTCGCGGGCCTGAAGGCGCGCGAGCTCGCCCAGGAGATCGGCTGCTCGCTCGGCGCGATCTACAATCTGGTCGCGGATATGGACGAGCTCGTCCTGCGGGTCGGCTCGCGCACGCTTGCCCGGCTCGACGCGACGCTCAGCGCCGCATCGCCGCCCGTCTCGTCACGGGATGAGGCCACCGAGGCGCTCGTCGCGGTCGCCCTCGCCTACTCGGCTTTCGCCCGCGACAACCTCCAGCTTTGGCGCGTTCTGTTCGAACACCGGATGGTTGAGGGCTCGACCGTGCCCGACTGGGCCGTCACCGAACAGATGACGATGTTCCGGCACATCCTTGGACCGCTGGGCATGCTGGTGCCTGATCGCAGCGAGGACGACAGGAACCTGCTGGGCCGGACGCTGTTCTCGGCCGTCCATGGCGTCGTCGCGATCGGACTGGAAGAGAAGCTGATCGCGGTGCCCCGCCGCGAACTCGACCGCCAGATCGAGGGACTGGTGCGGCTGGCCTGCCGTGGTCTCGCGACCAGCGGCTGAGTGCATCGACTTGCCCCGGCGGCAGCCGCTTTGGCGCGCTGCGGCCAGGGTTACCGGTGATGCCTCAGCTCTCGCTCTTGCCGAAGAGCTGGGATACCGCCAGCAGCAGCGACGTGATCACGATCATGATCGTCGAGATCGCGGCGATGGTCGGGTCGATCTGGTCGCGCAACGCCAGGAACATCATCCGCGTCAATGTCGCATTGTCGCCGCCGGAGACGAAGAGCGCGACCACGACCTCGTCGAAGGAGGTCAGGAAGGACAGCACCGCCGAGGTGACGAGGGCGAAGCCGATCTGCGGCGCCGTCACCTGCAGGAAGGCTTGCGTCCGCGTCGCGCCGAGGCTGCGCGCCACCCGCTCCTGATCGAGATCGAAGCTCTTCAGGGCCGAGCCGACGATCATCATCACGATCGGCACGGCCAGCATCGTATGCGCCAGCACGATGCCCAGGAAGGAATTGACCATCTTGAGCTGCACATAGGCGTAGAACAGCGCGATACCGACGAGGATGACCGGCACGATCGTCGGCGTCAGCAAAGCGAGGATCGCAAGCCCGGCGAAACGCAGGCGCGCGGCGTGCAGGCCATAGGCCGCGAGCGTGCCCATCGGCGTCGCCAAGAGCGCGGTGCAGAAACCCGCCTTGAACGAGGTCGCGGTCGCCGCCATCCAGCTCGACGAGGAGAAATAGGCCTCGTACCAGCGCAACGACCATTCCCGTGGCGGGAATTCCAGATATTGCGACTGGGAGAAGGACATCGGGATGACGATCAGCGTCGGGATGGCCAGGAAGGCCAGAACCAGCGCACCGACGGCATAAAGCCAGAGCCGCGCGCCGTGGCTGATCTGCGTGTCGCTCGCGGGACGGTCGAGCCAGCTCATCTCAGTGCCCCGCCCCGAACAGGCCTGCGCCGCGCGACAATCGCGCCGCGAGCACAAGCACGGCCAGCGTGATCACCAGCAGCACGACGCCGAGCGCGCTCGCCGCGCCCCAGTTGAAGAACAGTTCGATATCGTTGGCGATGCGGTTCGAGACCATCGTCACCTTGCCGCCGCCAAGCATGGCCGGCGTCACGTAGAAGCCAAGGCAGAGCACGAAGACCAGCGAGGCACCGGCCGCGAGCCCCGGCAGCGAGAGCGGGAAGAACACCGTCCAGAAGCCGTGGACCGGCGTCGAGCCGAGGCTGGCGGCTGCGCGCAGCAGGTTGCGGTCGATCGCGCGCATCGTGCCGTAGAGCGGCAAGACCATGAAGGGCAGCATGATGTGGACCATGCCGATCAGCGTGCCACCCATGTTGTGGACGAGCTGCAACGGCTCGCTCCACAGGCCGAGCTTCATGCCCCATGTGTTGATGAGCCCGCTGCGCTGGAGCAGCACGAGCCAGGCATAGGTGCGCACCAACAGCGAGGTCCAGAACGGCAAGAGCACCGCGATCATGCAGAGATTGGCGGCCCGTCGCGGCAGTTGCGACAGGAAATAGGCCAGGGGATAGCCGAGCAGGATGCAGATCAGCGTGGTGACGAAGCTGATCTCGAAGGTGGTGCGGAAGGTCCGGCCATAAGAGGGCTCGGCCAGCATGCGCCGGTAATGCTCGAGACTCAGCGCGCCATTGTCGTCGAGGAAGGACAGGCCGAAGAGCCAGCCGACCGGAACCAGCATGGTGACGGTGACGAGCAGGAGCGCCGGTGCCGCGAGCCCGGCCAGCCCCATGCGCTCGCGCCACTGGTCGCGCCGCAGGCCGGCGGCGTGGTCGTCCCCGGCCGGGCCGGCAGCATCGAAGGCGCTGACGGTCGTCACGGCGCGCCCCGCGCCTCGTCGGACAGCAGCACGGTATCGGAGACTGCGATGCCGATGCGGACGGGCGTACCCGGTGCGGGCGGCGGGCCCTCGCCGCCGCGCGTCGTAAGGCGCAGCGAGACCGGGCTGCCGCCGCTCAGGACAGCCTGAAGGAGCAGCGTGTCGCCCTGATAGACCGCGCCGGTAACGCGGCCGTCGAAGCAGTTCATGCCCTCGCCCTCGCCCGGCCCGAGCAGATGCAGGCGCTCCGGCCGCAGCACCATCGTGCAGCGCCCCTGTTGCGCCGGCAGGTTGCCGGCGCGGATGGTCGCGCCGGCCGCGCGGGCGACGCCATCGGCCACCGCGACGTCGAGGAAGGAGGATTCGCCGATGAACTCGGCGACGAAGCGGCTGCCGGGATCGTCATAGATCGCGCGCGGCGTATCGATCCGGGCGATGCGGCCGCGGTCGAGGATGGCGACGCGGTCCGACATGGTCAGCGCCTCGCGCTGGTCATGCGTGACATAGACGGTGGTGGTGCCCAAACGCTCATGGAGTTGGCGCAATTCGATCTGCATGCGCTCGCGCAGCTGCTTGTCGAGCGCCGAGAGCGGCTCGTCCATCAGGATGATGCGCGGCTCGAAGACGATGGCTCGGGCGAGCGCGACGCGCTGGCGCTGGCCGCCGGAAAGCTGGTCGATGCGGCGGCTGCCGAAGCCGCCGAGCTGGGACATCTCCAGCGCCGCCTCGACACGGCGGGCGGTCTCGGCCGCCGGCACGCGGCGCAAACGCAAGGGAAAACCGACATTTCCAGCGACGTCCATATGTGGGAACAGCGCGTAGTTCTGGAAGACCATGCCGATCTCGCGCTTGTGCGGCGCGAGGCGGACGACCTCGCGCTCGCCGAAGCGGATCGAGCCCTTGTCGGGCCGCAGGAAGCCGGCGATCGCCATCAGCAGCGTCGTCTTGCCCGAGCCGGAGGGGCCGAGCAGGGTCAGGAACTCGCCGGGCCGGACATCGAGATCGATCTCGTCCAGCACAGACACCGCACCATAGGCCTTGCTCAGCCGCCGGACCGCGATGGGCAAGGCCGTCGCGGAACCCGAGGCCAAAGCGGCCGCATCGCGCGGCCGCTCGTGATCGCCGGCCAGTCTCATTCGGTCAGCATGTTCTGGTAGGCGGAGGAGGCTTGGGCCTCGAACTTGATGTACCAGTCCAGGTCGATCGGCAGCTGCTTGCCGGCATTATCGGGATGCGAGGGCAAGGTCTTGGCGAAGGCTGCGTCGATCGCGCCGCCCTCATAGGCCTTCTTGTTGGTCGGGCCGTAGGTGATGTATTTCGTGAACTCGGCCTGGTATTGCGGCTTGCTGATCTCGGCGAGGAACTTCATCGCCAGATCCTTGTTCGGCGCGCCCTTGGCGATCGCGAAGCAATCATAGTCGAGCAGGCCCTGGTTGAAGGTATAGGCGACCTTAGCACCGTCCTTGGCGGCGACGTCGAAGCGGCCGTTCCAGCCGGTGATCATATCGACCTCGCCGTCCTTCATCAGCTGGGCATGCTGCGCGCCCGAGCTCCACCAGACCGCGATATGCGGCTTCAACTCGCGGATCTTCTTGATCGCGCGCTCGATGCCGCCGGGCTGGGACAGGACCTCGTAGACCTTGTTGGCAGGAACGCCGTCTGCCATCAGCGCCGGCTCCAGCGCGCCGGCCACGCCCTTGCGGTAGGAGCGCTTGCCGGGGAACTTCTTGACGTCCCAGAAATCGGCCCAGCTCTGCGGGCCGTTCTGGCCATAGGTCTTGGTGTTCCAGGCGAGCACGGTCGAGAACACGTCGCCGCCGACGCAGTAATCCTGCGCCGTGCCGGGCAGGAAGTTCGAGGTGTCGATGACCTTGTAGTCGAGCTTCTCGAGGATGCCCTCGGCACCGGCGCGGGCGGCGCTGCCGGAGCCGCTGGCGACCACGTCCCAGGTCACGGCGCCGGCCTTCACCTTGAGGCGCAGGTCCGCGATACTGGTATAGGTCTCCTCCTTGATCTTGATGCCCAGCGCCTTGGCGGCGGGCTGGAAGAGCGCCTTGCTCTGGCCCTCCTGATAGGAGCCGCCGAAGGAGACGACGGTCAGTTCCTGCGCCCAGGCGGGCGCAGCGCTCAACAGGCCAAGGCCCATGACGAGGGCAAGGGCCGTTCTCGTCGGCATGATCGGCTGGCGCGGCATGTGTCTGTTCTCCCGTTCGAACGTTGCGTTCTTGTTCAATGCGTTCCCTAGAGATGAGCGCGCGGTTGGCCTGCAAGCGGCGTCCGCACGTCTCGCCTCATGCAGGGTCCGGCGAAATTGGTCTGGCCATAAGGTCCACTCTGAGAATTCGGGGCGACCAATCCGATGAGTTAGCGCGCCAGCCGGTCGCGCCAGCTGTAGTAGAGAACCGACGGCGCGAGGAACCAGGGATTGCCGGTGTAGAAGGGGCGCGTCTGGAAGGGCAGCCCGTCGAAAGCGGTCTTGCCCTCGGCGAGGCCGAGCACCTGCTGGCCGAGCCGCATGCCGAGATAGCTCGCCATGCCGACGCCGGAGCCACAATAGCCCATGGCGTAATGCATGCCCTCATGCCGGCCGATATGCATCAGCTCGTCGAAGCTGTAGGCGACGAGGCCGCACCAGGAATGGCTGATCTTGCGATTGGCGAGTTCCGGGAAGATGCCGCTCATCGCGGCGTGGAGCAGCGGCCCGCTGCGGCGCGGATCGGTCTCGCTCAGCGAGACGCGACCACCGAACAGGATGCGCCGCCGGTCGGGCGAGGCGCGGTAGTAATAGACCACCTTGCGGGTGTCGCTGACGATGCGGTTCCTCGGAATCAGCCTGTCGACCAGTTCCGGCTCCAGCGCCTCGGTCGCGATGACATAGCTGCCGATCGGGATGACGCGACGGCGCAGCCAGCCGGTCAGCGGGCCGGTATAACCGTTGGTGGCGATGACGACATCGCGGGTACGGATCGTGCCGCGCGGCGTCTGGACCAGGAAATCCTGCCCGATGCGCTCGATTCCCGTCGCCGGGCAATGCGGGACGAGTTCCGCACCTGCGGCAACGACGCGCTGCAAGAGCCCCTGGTGGTAGCGTGCCGGATTGATCGAGGCGTGGCTCTCGTAGACGACGCCGCCATGATAGAGATCGGAGCCGATCTCGCTGCGCTGCTCGGAGCGCGGCACGACATGGCAGGCGACCTCCAGCCCTTTCGGCTGGGTTCCGACGCTGCGGGCCAGCTCCTCGTACCTGCCCGGCGCATGCGCGGCGTGGAAGCGGCCGACGACGCCGAAATCGCAGTCGATCTGCTCGTCGCAAACGAAATCGCCGATGTAGCGCAGCGAGTTCCGGCCTTCCTGCATGATCGCGAAGGCGCGCTCACGGCCATGGCGGCGGGCGAGCTCATCGAAGCCCGGCTTCACGCTGGTCGATATCTGGCCGCCATTGCGGGTGCTGCAGCCGAAGCCCGCCGCTTCGGCATCGAGGATGACGGTATGGCGCCCGCCGCGCGCCGTCTGGAGCGCCGCCTGCAGGCCGGTATAGCCGGAGCCGACGACGACGACCTCGGCCTGTGCAGGTGGATCATTGCGCGGCAGGTCGGGCCGGGGCACCGCGTCCCACCAATAGGGCGCGGCCTTGAAATCACTGGCGAACAGATCGCTCGGCATCGTCTCGTCTTCCCCCGGATCAGATCCGCGCCACCACACTCTTGAGCTTGCAGTAAGAGCGCAAGCCCGCCATGCCCTTGGCACGGCCGAAGCCGGATTTCCGGTTGCCGCCGAAGGGCATCGCGATGCCGCCGGCAAAGAACTCGTTGATATAGACCTGCCCCGCATCGACTGATCGAGCGAAGCGCCAGGCCTTGGCGTGATCGCGGGTGTAGATGCCGGCGACCAGCGCATAGGAGGTGACGTTCGCCGCCGCGATGGCCGCGTCGAAATCCGGGACGATCTGCACCGTCAGCACCGGGCCGAAGATCTCCTCCTGCACCAGCGGATCGTCCGGGCCACGCGCGAGCACGATAGTCGGCTGGTAGAACCAGCCGCCGTCGCAGTCCTCGGGCGGCACGATCACGCCTCCGGTCAGGATGCGGTTGCCAGCGGCGCGAGCCCGGTCGACATGGCCGGCGACGCGTGCGAGCTGCGCCGCGGAATTGATCGGCCCGATCCCGGCCTCGCTAAGGCCATGGCCCGGCCGCAGCGCCTGCGCGCTGGCGACGAGGCGTTCGAGCAGTGGCTCCGCGATCGCCTCCTCGACGATCAGGCGGGAGCCGGCCGAGCAGATCTGCCCGGCATTCTCGAAGATCGCTTCCATGATGCCGGCCACGGCCGCGTCGAGATCGCAATCGGCGAGCACAACGAGGGGCGATTTGCCGCCGAGTTCGAGCACGAGCCGGGTGACATGCTCGGCCGCCGCCCGCATCACGCGTTGCCCGGTCGCGACCGAGCCGGTGAAGGTTATGTGGTCGATGCCGGGATGGGCGACGAGCGCCGCGCCTGCCTCAGCACCGGTGCCGGCGACGACGTTGAGCACGCCTGCGGGCAGGCCGGCCTCATGCAGCAATTCCGCCAGCATCAGCGTGGTGAAAGGCGTCTGCTCGGCCGGCTTGACCACGAGCGTGCACCCGGCCGCAAGCGCGGGGGCGATGCCGCGTGCCGCCGTCGAGAGCGGATAGTTCCAGGGCACGATCTGGGCAGCGACGCCGACCGGCTCCTCGATCGTCAAGCCGATATGGTCGGGGCCGAGCGGCATGCTGTCGCCATGCAGCTTGTCGGCCGCGCCGGCATAATAGGCGAAGGCCCTCACGACGCCCCCGACATCGCCCTCGGCTTCCGCCAGCCGCTTGCCGGAATCGAGGGTCTCGACCACGGCGAAACGAGCCGCGCGTTCGGCGATCAGGCGGCTCGCCCGCATCAGGATGTCGCCGCGCGGGGCCGGGCTCAGGCGCGACCACGGGCCGGAGAGCGCAGCGCGGGCGGCTGCGACCGCGCGGTCGATATCCTCGGCATCGCCGGCTGCGACCGCGGCGAAAGCCTTGCCCCGGCCGGGATCGAAACTCTCCATTCGCCGCCCAGAAGCGGACTCGACGAAGCGCCCGTCGATGAAATGCCCGCCCGGCAGGCCAGCGAGCGTCCCCGTCCTGATGGCTTCGGCGACGAGCTCGGCGCGATCCACGATCACGCGCCGATCTCCGTGACCCGATAGGCGGCCTTGTCGAGCCAGGACGGTTCGATCTCGACGCCCCAGCCCGGCCCGTCGGGGATCGCCACCATCCCGTCGCGCGCCTGCGGCGGGTTGCGCAGCAGGCCCTGCTCCCAGGGGTAGTAATCCGGCCCTTCGATCGAGAATTCGACATAGGGGCCGGCATTGGCGAGCGCGCCCATGATGTGCAGCGTGAACACGGTCACCAGCGACTGGTTCGCGGAATGCGGCGTCACCGGGATGCCTGCGGCCTCGGCCCAGCGCGCGACTTTCAGCATGCGCCCGACACCGCCGATATAGCAGACGTCCGGCTGCACGACATCGACCACCCGGCCGTCGATCATGGCGCGCCAGACGGCGAGATCGCAGTCCTGCTCGCCACCGGTGACGTCGAGATCGAGCGCCTCACGGACCTCGCGGGTCCAGGCATGCTCCCAATAGGGACAGGGCTCCTCGAAATGGACGATGCCGTGATCCTGCAGCATCTTGCCGACCGCGATGGCCTTGGCCGGCGAATAGCCGCTATTGCCGTCGACGAGCAGCGTCGCTTCGGCACCGAGCGCGCGCCTGATCTGCGGCACGATCGCATCCGTCCGGCCCGGCCATTCGTCGATGTCGCGGCCACATTCGCGCCCGACCCGGAACTTGAAGGCGCGGTAGCCATGGGCATCGCGCAGGCGCTGGAAGCGCTCGGCCTCCGCTTCGGGCGTGATCTCGCCGCGCTTCATGCTGGAGGCATAGACCGGGAAGGAACGCGGCGTGCCGCCGAGCAATTCGCAGACGCTTTTCCGCTCGCTCCGGCCGCGCAGATCCCACAAGGCGGTATCGAGCCCGGTCATGGCGCGGCAGAGATAGGAGCCGGGGAACTTGTGCTCGCGCTCGCCGATCGTCGCGATCAGTTCGTCGATGTCGAAGGCGTTCTCGCCGATCGCCCAGCGCGCGACCTGCCGGTGGAAGACGGTCGCGGTGATGTCGGCATTATAGGGCGAGAACTGGCCCCAGCCCTGGCTGCCATCCTCGCATGTGGCGCGGACGAAGCCGACGTCCTGCGTCGAGAAGCTTTCGAGCCGGGTGATCTTCATCGCTGCCGCTATCCGTTCCGGGAGCGCCGCCCGGCAGAACCGCGGGCAGCTTCGGCGCAAGAAGGGGCTTGAATTGGCCTGATCCCAAGGTCCATTCTCACCAAATCGACAGTCCACTCTCGCCGGGAGCATCATGGTCAAACGCGAGGAAGGCGCCCTGCTCCAATCGATCGTGCTGGACCGCGAGGGCGAGCATGGGCTCAGCGTCCAAATCTGCGCGGGCCTGCGCGAGCTGATCCTCGGCGGCACGCTCAAGGTCGGCGAGCGCCTGCCGGCGACGCGGACCCTGGCGCAGGAGTTCAGGGTCGCCCGCACCACCATCGTCGAGAGCTTCGAGCGGCTTGCGGCGGAAGGGCTGATCGAGACCCGCGTCGGCTCCGGCACCTATGTCAGCCAGGCGCTGGCGAACGAACGGCCGGCGCCTGCGGCTGCGGCGACCGCCGCGCCGACCGCGCGGGTCAAGCTGGCGCAGGCGATGAACACGGCGTCAAAACTGTTCGGCACGCGCCTGCCGCATCAGCCCCGCGCCTTCACCACGGCGATGCCGGCCTTCGACGCCTTCCCGATGGCGCAATGGGCGCGGCTTTCGGGCAAACACTGGCGCAAGCCGCGTCATCAGGTGCTCGGCTATCCCGATCCGCATGGCGAGCGGGCCTTACGCCAGGCCATCGCCGCGCATCTCAGGCTCAATCGCGGCATCGCCTGCGAATGGCAGCAGGTCTTCGTGGTGGCCGGCGCGCAGCAGGCCTTCCAACTGATCGCCGCGACGCTGCTCGACCCCGGCGACAAGGTCTGGTTCGAGGACCCCGGCGCGATCGGTGCCCGCAACAGCATGATCCAGTCCGGCGTCGATATCGTGCCCGTCCCGGTCGACGAGGCCGGCCTCATCGTCGAGGAAGGCCTGCGCCGCGCGCCCGAATTCCGGCTCGCCTTCGTGACGCCGGCGCATCAGCAGCCGCTCGGCGCCAAGATGAGCCTGGAGCGGCGGCTCGCCCTGCTGGAGGCGGCCGAGGCCAGCGGCGCCTGGATCATCGAGGACGATTGGGACGGCGAATTCTGCTTCCAGGGCGCGCCGATGGCGACGCTGACCAGCATCGATCGCAGCGGCCGGGTGATCTATGTCGGAACCTTCTCGAAGACGCTGTTCCCGTCGCTGCGGCTCGGCTTCCTCGTCGCGCCGCCGCATCTCGTCGAGCAGATGGGCATCTGCCTCGAAGCCTTCTCGCCGGGCGTGCCGACGGCGCTGCAGGGGATCGTCGCCGATTTCATCGTCGAGGGGCATTTCGCGACGCATGTGCGCCGCATGCGCAAGCTCTATCAGGAGCGCTATCAGGCGCTGGAGGATGCGGCACGGGAGCATCTCGCCCCCGATCTGGAGATCGTGCCGACCCAGACCGGCATGCACACGATCGCCTATCTCCGCGACGGGCTCGAGGCCGTCGCGCTGACGCAGGCCGCAGCCCGGCGCGGCGTGACGGTCGCGCCGATCAGCCGCTTCTGCCTCGAACCCGTGGCGCGGGACGGGCTCGTGCTCGGCTTCAGCGGCTTCACGTCCGCGGAGATCAAGGCCGGCGTGCTTGACCTGCGCCGCGCCATCGACGACCTCGCGGCAGTCAACGAATGGACTGGTGCTTCGGCGGGAATGGCCCTTAGCGGGAAGCCCAATTCTCCCTAGGACTCGTGGCAGGCAAGCTAGCCAGATTGCCCTTGCAGCATCGGCAGGACGATCATCTTGACGGAATGGGACGTGATCATCGTCGGTGCAGGTTCGGCCGGCTGCGTGCTGGCCGGGCGGCTTGCCGAAGCCGGCCAGGGCTCGATCCTGGTGATCGAAGCCGGGCCGCGCGATCTCAGTCCCTGGGTCCATCTGCCGATCGGCTACGGCAAGACCTTCTATCATCGCCGCATGAACTGGATGTACCGGACCACGCCGCAAGCCGGGCTGGACGGGCGGGAGATCTACCAGCCGCGCGGCAAGGTCGTCGGCGGCTCCAGCGCGATCAACGCGATGGTCTATGCCCGGGGCCAGGCCGAGGATTTCGACGAGTGGAAGCGGCTCGGCAATCCCGGCTGGGGCTGGGCCGAGGTGCTCGCCGCCTATAAGCGCATGGAAGACCATGCGCTGGGTTCCTCCATCTGGCATGGTGCAGGCGGCCCGCTCCATGTCGAGAACGTCGCGGCTGAAGTTCACCCGCTGACTCCGCTCTTCGTCAGGGCGGCCGGCGAAGCGGGCCTGCGCTTCAACCCGGACCTGAACGGCGCGACCAGCGAGGGCGCCGGCTTCTACCAGATCACCACGCGCGACGGCCGGCGCGAGTCGGCCGCACGCGCCTTCCTGCATCCGGCAAGGCGGCGCGGGCGCGTGAAACTCGAAACCGACATGCAGGTCACGCGTATCCTGTTCGATGGGCGGCGCGCTGTCGGTGTCGAGGCACGGCGCGGCGGCGAGACCTTGCGCTTCGGCGCCCGCAGGGAGGTCGTCCTCTCCGGCGGCGCATTCAACTCGCCGCAACTGCTCCAGCTTTCAGGCATCGGGCCTGCCGAACTGTTGAAACAGCACGGCATTATGCCGCTGCTCGACCAGCCGGCGGTCGGACGCAACCTGCAGGACCATCTCTGCTACGACCATGTCTATCGCTCGAAGCGGCCGAGCCTGAACGATGCGCTGCTCTCCTGGCCTTCCCGTATCGGCATGGCCGCCAACTATCTGCTGCGGCGGCGCGGGCCGCTCTCGCTCAGCGTCAACCAGGGCGGCGGCTTCTACCGCACAAGGCCGGAGCTGACCCGGCCGGACATGCAGCTCTATTTCTCGCCGCTGAGCTATGAGCGCGCCGTGCCGGGCGTGCGCGCGCTGATGAAGCCCGACCCCTTCCCCGGCTTCAGCTTGAGCGTCTCGCCCTGCCGCCCGCTCAGCCGCGGCCATGTCGCGATCCGCTCACCCGACCCGCAGGTCGCACCGGAGATCGCGCCCAACTACCTCGCCGAGCCCGAGGACCTGCGCATCCTGCTGGACGGTGCGCGCTTCCTGCACCGGCTCGCCGCGACGCCGACGCTCTCGGCCGTGATCGATGCTGCGATCCGGCCGGGGCCGGAGTCGGCCGACGAGGAGGCGCATATCGCCGCCATCCGCGCAAACGCCTATTCAGTCTTCCACCCCTGCGGGACCTGCCGGATGGGGCCCGATGCAAGCGACGCCGTCGTCGATGCCAAGTTGCGGGTGCATGGCATCGGAGGCTTGCGCGTCGTCGATGCCTCGATCTTCCCGACCATTCCCTCGGGCAACATCAACGCGCCGGCCATGATGGTCGGCGAGCGCGCCGCCGCCCTGATGGCGGAAGGCTGAGAGCGAATTCCCTGCCCCGCCGGCCGTCGCCGGCATCATTCCCCGGAGGACACACCATGATCACGCGCCATGAAGTAACCGGACGATTGAGCAAGGTGCTCGTCGCCAACGGCTTCGCCTTTCTCTCCGGCCTCACCGCAGCCGACCGCAGCGGCGGCGTGCGCGAGCAGACGGCCGACATCCTCAAGCAGATCGACGGCTATCTGGCGATGGCCGGCACGGACAAGACCCGCATCGTCGTCGCCAATATCTGGCTGAAGGACATCGCGAATTTCAACGAGATGAACGCCGCCTGGGAAGCCTGGGTCGATCCGGCGCAGCCGCCGGCCCGCGCCACCGTCGAGTCGCGCCTGGCGGCCGAGAACATCCTGGTCGAGATCCAGGTCCAGGCGCTGGTCTGATCTCTGCATAAACCGCACGGGGACATGCGAGCCGGCTATTCCGCCGGACGCATTCCCGTGTGAAGATCGCGCATCGGAGATGGATGACCGGCATGACGCAAGCCTACACGTTCGACGCTCTGAAGCAGGATGTCGCCGCCGGCCGCATCGATACCGTGCTGGCCTGTCTCGTCGACATGCAGGGGCGCCTGATGGGCAAGCGCTTTCATGCCGCCTTCTTCGTGGAAAGCGGGCATCAGGAGACGCATAGCTGCAATTACCTGCTCGCCACCGACATGGAGATGGAAACCGTATCCGGCTATGCAGCGACAAGCTGGGCCGCCGGCTATGGCGACTACACGATGAAGCCGGACCTCTCGACGCTGTGCCGCGTGCCATGGCTCGAAGGGACGGCGCTCGTGCTCTGCGACGTGCTCGACCATCACGGCCATGACATCCCGCATTCGCCCCGCGCGGTGCTGAAGAAGCAGGTGAAGCGGCTCGAAGCCATGGGCCTCAAGGCCTATATGGCGACCGAGCTCGAATTCTTCCTGTTCGACCAGAGCTACGAGAATGCCTGCGCCAGCGGCTATCGCGATCTCAAGACTGCGAGCAGCTATAACGAGGATTACCACATCTTCCAGACGACCAAGGAAGAGGCGGTGATGCGGGCGATCCGCAACGGCTTGCAGGGCGCCGGCATCCCGGTCGAGAACTCCAAGGGCGAGGCTTCGGCCGGGCAGGAAGAAATCAACGTCCGCTATGCCGACGCGCTGACGATGGCGGACCGGCACGCGATCATCAAGAACGCCTGCAAGGAGATCGCCTGGTCGCAGGGCAAGTCGATCACCTTCCTCGCCAAGTGGAGCAACGCGCATGCCGGCTCCTCCTCGCACATCCACCAGTCGCTCTGGAGCGCCGACGGCAAGACGCCGCATTTCCTCGATGCGCAGGCACCGCACGGCATGTCGCCGCTGATGCGGAACTATGTGGCGGGACTTCTCGCCCACGCTTCAGACATCACCGGCTTCCTCGCGCCCTATATCAACTCCTACAAGCGCTTCGTCGCCGGCACCTTCGCGCCGACCAAGGCGGTCTGGAGCGCCGATAATCGCACCGCCGGCTACCGGCTCTGCGGCGCCGGCACCAAGGGCATCCGCATCGAATGCCGGGTCGGCGGCTCCGACCTCAACCCCTATCTCGCCATGGCGGCGCTGCTCGCCGCCGGCATCGACGGCATCGAGAAAAAGATGGAGCTGGAAGAGGCCTTCGTCGGCGATGCCTATGGCAGCCGTGACATCCGCGAGATCCCGAAGACCCTGCGTGACGCGACAACCGCTCTGAAGGGCTCGGCGATGTTGCGCAAGGCCTTCGGCGACGACGTGATCGACCACTATGTCCGCGCCGCCGAATGGGAGCAGGAGGAATACGACCGCCGGATCACCGATTGGGAAGTGAAGCGCGGCTTCGAACGCGCCTGAACCGGCTCCCTCCCGTAAAGAATCTCAGACAGACGGATAGTGACGATGACGATGATCCGATGCGTGTCGCCGGTGGACGGCTCGGTCTATGCCGAGCGGCCGGCTCTCAGCCTCGACGAGGCCAAGGCCGTGGTCGCGCGCGCCCGCAAGGCGCGGAAGGCCTGGGCGAAGCGCCCGCTCGACGAGCGCATCGCGCTGGTGCTCAAGGGCGTCGCGAGGCTCAACGAGATGGGCGACGAAGTGGTGACCGAACTCGCCTGGCAGATGGGCCGGCCGGTCAAATACGGCGGCGAATTCAAGGGCTTCAACGAGCGCTCGAACTACATGGCCTCGATCGCCGGCGAAGCGCTGGCGCCACTCGTGATCGAGGACAGCGCCGCCTTCAAGCGCTCTATCGCGCGCGAGCCGCATGGCGTCGTCTTCGTCATCGCGCCATGGAACTACCCCTATATGACCGCGATCAACTCGGTCGCGCCGGCGCTGATCGCCGGCAATGCGGTCGTGCTCAAGCATGCCAGCCAGACATTGCTCACCGGCGAGCGATTGGCGCGCGCCTTCCACGAGGCGGGCGTGCCGGAAGAGGTCTTCGCCAATGTCTTCCTCGACCATGAGACCTCGTCGCGACTGATCGCCGAGAAGCAGTTCGACTTCATCAACTTCACCGGCTCGGTCGCGGGCGGGCAGGCGATCGAGCGTGCGGCGGCCGGCACCTTCACCGGGATCGGACTGGAGCTCGGCGGCAAGGACCCCGGCTATGTCATGGAGGATGCCGATCTCGACAAGGCCGTCGACACGCTGATGGACGGCGCGACCTTCAATTCCGGGCAATGCTGCTGCGGCATCGAGCGCATCTATGTCCACGAGAGCCTCTACGACGCCTTCGTCGAGAAATCGGTCGCCTGGGTCTCGAACTACCGGCTGGGCAATCCGCTCGATCCTGAAACCTCGCTCGGCCCGATGGCGCATAAGCGCTTCGCGCAGGTGGTGCGCGAGCAGATCGCGGAAGCGACCGCGAAGGGCGCGCGGGCGCTGGTCGATCCCAAGCTCTTCCCGCAGGACGATGGCGGCGCCTATCTCGCGCCGCAGGTCCTGGTCGATGTCGATCATTCCATGACGATCATGCGCGAGGAGACCTTCGGCCCGGCGGTCGGCATCATGAAGGTGCGCGATGACGCAGAAGCCCTCGCGCTGATGAACGATTCCAAATACGGCTTGACCGCCTCGCTCTGGACCGGCGATGCCGAGCGCGCCGCGCGGCTGGGCGAGCAGATCGAAACCGGCACGGTCTTCATGAACCGCGCCGATTATCTCGACCCGGCCCTGTGCTGGACCGGAGTCAAGGAGACCGGCCGCGGCGGCTCGCTCTCGATCATCGGCTTCCACAACCTCACCCGTCCGAAATCCTACCATCTGAAGAGAGCTGGCTGATGCCGATCACCGCGAACTGGAGCTATCCGACCGCCGTCAAGCTGGGCGCCGGGCGGATCAGGGAACTGGCCGATCACTGCAAGGCGCTCGGCATGAAGCGACCGCTGCTCGTCACCGATCGCGGGCTCGCGAGCATGGCGATCACCGCCAACGCGCTCGACATCCTCGAGGCCGGCGGGCTTGGCCGGGCGATCTTCGCCGATGTCGATCCCAACCCGAACGAGCGCAATCTCGACGACGGCGTCCGCGCCTTCAAGGCGGGCGGGCATGACGGCGTCGTCGCCTTCGGCGGCGGCTCGGGCCTCGATCTCGGCAAATGCGTGGCCTTCATGGCCGGCCAGACGCGGCCCGTCTGGGATTTCGAGGATATCGGCGACTGGTGGACGCGCGCCTCGATCGAGGGCATCGCGCCGATCGTCGCGGTGCCGACCACGGCCGGGACCGGCTCCGAGGTCGGGCGCGCCTCGGTCATCACCAATTCGCAGACCCACACCAAGAAGATCATCTTCCACCCGAAATTCCTGCCAGGCGTGACGATCTGCGACCCTGAACTCACCGTCGGCATGCCCAAGGCGATTACGGCCGGAACCGGCATGGACGCCTTCGCGCATTGCCTGGAGGCCTATTCCTCGCCCTTCTTCCATCCGATGAGCCAGGGCATCGCGCTCGAAGGCATGCGGCTGGTGAAGACCTATCTGCCGCGCGCCTACACGGACGGCAGCGATATCGAGGCGCGCACGCAGATGATGGCCGCCGCCGCGATGGGCGCCGTCGCCTTCCAGAAGGGGCTGGGCGCGATCCATTCGCTTTCCCACCCGGTCGGCGCGGTCTACCACACCCATCACGGCACCACGAACGCGGTGGTGATGCCGCCGGTGCTGCGCTTCAACCG
Organism: Allobosea sp. FW305-C-101; assembly: GCF_058783685.1. Taxonomy (NCBI): domain Bacteria; kingdom Pseudomonadati; phylum Pseudomonadota; class Alphaproteobacteria; order Hyphomicrobiales; family Alloboseaceae; genus Allobosea; species Allobosea sp. FW305-C-101. The sequence continues at coordinate 128,886 of NZ_JBYSYT010000007.1, forward strand.
ACCGGCGATCGAGGAGAAGATCGCAGCGGCCGCCGCCTATCTCGGCATCACTGGGGGCTTCGACGGCTTCTATGATTTCGTGCTGGGCTTACGCTCCGATCTCGGCATCCCCGACAAGCTCGGCGCGCTCGGCGTCGGCACCGACCGGATCGACGAGCTGGCCGAGGCCGCCGTGGCTGACCCCTCGACCGGCGGCAACCCGGTGGAGTTGACGGTCGATGCGGCGCGCAAGCTGCTGATCGAGTCGATCTGAGATCGATGGACGCTATCAGCCGGCGCGCAGCCTACGGACGATGTTCGCGGCGCGCCGGATTGTGGTGATCGCGGCGCCGACAGCAATCAGCCAGAGCGCGCCGATGAGCACCTGATTGTGGCTGCTCCAGAGCGGCTCCGCCAGCGACAGCAGGGCGGCAGCCGTAATCACCGCCATGCGGTGCTGCTTGGCCATCGGCCCCGAGAAATCCGCCGGCAAGCCGCAATTGCGGCCGAGCTCGCGGGTGTAGGCGGTCAGTACCGCGAATGCCGCCGCCGCCCAGCCCAGAGCCGGCTGGCCCACACCATAGCCGGCGCCGACAAGGATCAGGATATCGGCGACGCGGTCGGGGAACTCGTTCCAGAACGGCCCGTCAGGCGCCTGCTTGCCGCCCTCGATCGCCACCATCCCGTCGAAGAGATTGCAGAGCAACCGGAACTGGCAGAACAGCGCCGCGGCCAGAAACAGGGCAACGCGCGAGCCGCCGGTAGCCGCACCCGCCTGCCAGAAGGCGACGCCTGCGACCGCCGCCATCGCCATGCTCGCCATCGAGATCTGGTTCGGCGTCACGGAAGCCGTGCTGAGGCGGCGCGCGATCACGCGGGCCCAGCCGGAATCGCGGCTGGCGAGCGGGCGGCGGTTCTCGTCCTGCGCCATGATTCAGGCCTTCCGGATGCGCCAGAGCGAATAGTTGTAGAGCGCGGCATAGCTCGTCGCGACGGTGAGCGGCACGGCAATGGTCTTAGCAATCTCGGGCGTGCCATTGAGCGTGTGCAGGATCGTCAGCAATGTCGCGGAGACGAGGCCGGCGATCACGGGCGGCGCCAGCAGCGCGGTGAGGCCGGAGAAGCGGCTGGCGAGATATTCGATGCAGCGCTTGAGGACCAGCGTGATCGTGGCCGAGATCGCACCCTGCAGCAGCCCCGCCTGGAGCGGCGCCGGCATCGGATGAGCGCGGTTGGCGAAGGCCGCCCAGCTTCCCATGGCGAGGAAGGCGAAGCCGACATGGACGATGCTGCTCCGCATCAGGCGCGCGAGCGGTCCGCTCATACGGCGGACCAGCCGTAGCGGACGAGATGGAAGAAGATCGGCGCCGAGAAGACAACGGAGTCGAGCCGGTCGATGAAGCCGCCATGGCCGGCGATCAGGTGGCCCCAGTCCTTGACGCCGCGATCACGCTTGATCGCGGACATCACGAGCCCGCCGAAGAAGCCCATCAGGACAATGACCAGCGCAAGGAAAGCCGCCTGAAGGGCTGTGAACGGCGTCATCCAGGACAGGCCGGCGCCGACGGCGGTGGCGCTCAGCGCCCCGCCGACGAAGCCCTCGACCGTCTTCGAAGGCGAGAGCTTCGGCGCGATCTTGTTGCGGCCCAGAAGCTTGCCCCAGACATATTGCAGCACGTCGCTGATCTGCACGACGATGACGAGGAAGGCGATGAGCAGGACGTTGCGGCCGTCATAGCCGGCAATCTGAAGGCTGAGCAGCGCCGGGACATGCGAGGTGGCGAAGACGCAGATCATCAGCGCCCATTGCACCTCGGCGATGCGCACGAGGAAATGGTCGGTATCGCCCCGCGCCGCGGCGATGATCGGCATCAGCAGGAAGGCGTAGACCGGGATGAAGATCGAATAGAGCCCATACCACTCGATCCAGATCAGGTAATACTGCACCGGCAGCACGACGAAGAAGGCCGCGGCCAGCGCCCAGTGATCGGCCCGGCGCGTATCCGTCAGCGTGATGAATTCGCGCAGCGCCGCGAAGGAACAGAAGCCGAAGAGCAGGGTCACGCCGGTCTTGCCGCCGATCAGCGCGAGCCCCATCAGCACGACCATGACCCACCAGGCCCGGATGCGATCGTTCAGGTTCTCGATCACGGTATTGGAGCCATCCGGCGAGAGCCGGCGCTCGAGCACGAAGCCGATGGTCGAGGCGAGGACGAGGACGCCGAGGATGCCGGCGAGCACGGCCACGAGATCGGGATGCGGCATCGTCATGACGCGTTCGCCTTCGGGGACAGGGCGAGCAGCGCCGCTTCGGCCCGCGCCAGGAAATCGGGCTTCATCTCGCCGTCAGCGAGGCGCAACGGCGCGCCGAAAGTGACCGTGCAGATCAGCGGGATCGGCACGAACTCGCCCTTCGGCATGACGCGGTTGAGATTGTCGATCCAGGCCGGTACGAGCGCCACGTTCGGCCGCGCCTGCGCCAGATGGAACAAGCCGCTCTTGAACGGCAGCAGGCGCGCCTCGGTGGTGTTGCGCGTGCCCTCCGGGAAGACGATCAGCGAGGAGCCGGCATCGAGCGCCTCGGTCATCTGCGCGATCGGGTCGTTGGTGCGGCTCTCGCGATCGCGGTCGATCAGCACGGCATTGAAGACGTCGCAGCCGATGAAGCGGCGGAGGTCGCTTTTCAGCCAGTAATCGCTGCCGGCGACGGGCCGGGTCGAAAAGCGCCGGCGCCGCGGCAGCACCGTCCAGATCAGGACGAAATCACCGTGGCTGGCATGGTTGGCGAAATAGATGCGCTGCTCGTCGCTGGGCTCGACACCCGCCCAGCGGCCACGAACGGCTGTGATGAAGCGAGCGAAGAAGAGGATGAGCGCGCCCGCCAGACCTGCCGCTATCCCACGCATTCCGCTGGTCCCGCCCTCGTTAGCCACCCAGACGAGGTAGCGCCTGTCACCGGCCCTGTCGATATCGGCGGCCAGGCGATGAACAGGCTCGGCAATTGCGGCTGCTGCGCTATACTCCGCACAACAGAAGCAGATAGGCACCCGCTCGATGCTGGCCGAGACTTTGCCCCCCGCGAGCGTGGGCGTCACCGTCAAACTCTATGACGATCTCACCTCGGCCATCGTCTCCGGGGAGATCGCGCCCGGCGCCAAGTTGAGCGAGCCGGCGATCGCCCGCCATTTCGGCGTCAGCCGTGCGCCGGTGCGCGAGGCGATCCGGCGCCTGCAGGAGCGCGGGCTCGTCACCTATGTCGCGAACCAGGGCGCCCGCGTCGCCGAGCCGAGCGCGGCCGAGTTCCTCGCGCTCCTCGACGTGCGCGAGGCGACCGAGGGCATGGCCGCCCGCCTCGCGGCCGAAAGCATGAGCGATGACGAGATCGCGGCGCTGGAAGCGCTGGTCACCGGCCATCGCGACGAGATCGAGCGCAACCCGATGGGCGCCTATCTCCAGGACGAACCCGAGGCGGATTTCCACCGCCGGATCGCCAAGGGCAGCGGCAACCCGATCCTGGCCGAACTGCTCTGCGAGCAGTTCTATCCGCGCCTGCGCCTGTGCCGGCGCCTGCATTCCACCGTGCCGGGGCGCGGCCGCGAGGCGTGGCGCGAGCATATGCGGATCACCGAGGCGATCAGCCATCGCGACGGCGAGCTCGCCGAAATCCTGATGCGACGCCATATCCGTGCCGCGCGCATGGCGCTTCAGGCGGCGCTTACGGCAAGCGAGAGCGCCAAGCCGGGAAAGCGTCGCAACGGCGCCAAGCGCTGACCGCCTCAGCCGGTAGCAGTAGCCGACTGCCCCTCCGCCTCGGCGCGACGACGGCGATAGGCGAGCAAGGGCGGCACGATCAGGATCAGAGCCGCGATCCCGAGCAGCGTCGCCGCGATCGGCGTGCCGACCAGCACGCTCCAGTCGCCCTGGCTGACGGCGAGCGCGCGCCGGAGCTGGATTTCTGCCTGCGGGCCGAGGATCAGACCGATCAGGGCCGGCGCAATCGGGAAGTCGTGGACGCGCGCGACATAGCCGACGAGGCCAAGGCCGCACATCAGCGCGAGGTCCATCCAGGAGGTCGAGAGGCCCCAGACGCCGACCATCGCGAAGACGACGATGCCGCCATAAATGTAGTGCCGGGGGATCAGCAAAAGCCGAACCCAGATGCCGACCAGCGGCAGGTTGAGGATCAAGAGGATGACGTTGCCGATGTAGAGCGAGGCGATCAGGCCCCAGAGCAGATCGGGATTGGTCGCGAAGAGCAGCGGGCCGGGCTGGAGGCCGTAATTCTGGAAGGCGGCGAGCAGGACGGCCGCCGTCGCGGTCGAGGGCAGGCCGAGCGTCAGGAGCGGCACGAGGATGCCGGCAGCAGCCGCGTTGTTGGCGGCCTCCGGTCCCGCGACGCCCTCGATCGCGCCCTGCCCGAATTCCTCGGGATGCTTGGTCAGGCGGCGCTCCAGCGCATAGGAGAGGAAGGTCGGGATTTCCGTCCCGCCGGCCGGCAGCGCCCCGATCGGGAAGCCGATGATGCTGCCGCGCAGCCAGGGCTTCCAGGAGCGCTTCCAGTCCTGCCTCGTCATCCAGCTGCCGCCGGAGAGCGGGTTGATCGCGGCCGGCGCAGCGCTGTGCCGGCTCGCGACATAGAGCGTCTCGCCGATGGCGAAGAGCGAGACCAGCACCACCGTGAACGAGATGCCGTCGAGCAGTTCGAGCGAGCCGAAGACCATGCGGGTCTGGCCAGTCTGGGTGTCGATGCCGATGGTGCCGAGCGCGAGCCCGAAGAACAGGGCGGCGAAGCCGCGCACCATCGAGCGCCCCATCACCACGGCGACCGAGGTGAAGGACAGCATCATCAGCGCGAAGTAATCCTCGGGGCCGAAGACGAAGGCGAGCTCAGCGATAGCGGGCGCGAGGAAGGTCAGCGCCAGCGTGCCGATCGTGCCGGCGACGAAGGAGCCGATCGCGGCCGTCGCCAGCGCCGCGGCGCCGCGGCCGCGCCGGGCCATGCGGTTGCCTTCGAGCGCCGTCATCACCGAGCCGCTCTCGCCCGGCGTGTTCAGCAGGATCGAGGTGGTCGAGCCGCCATAGAGCGCGCCATAGAGGATGCCGGCGAACATGATGAAGGCCGAGGCCGGATTGACCTGCGCGGTGACGGGCAGGAGCAGCGCGATGGTCAGCGCCGGGCCGATGCCGGGCAGGACGCCGACCGCCGTGCCGAGGCCGCAGCCGATGAAGGCCCAGAACAGGTTCATCGGCTGCAAGGCAACCGCGAACCCGCCGAGCAACTGGTTCAGGATGTCCATGCTCTAGCCCAGCAGCGGGAAGAAGGGGCCAAGGCTGATACCGAGGCGAGAGAAGCCGAGCCAGGCAAGGCTGGCGATCAGCGCGCCGATGCCGAGATCGAGCAAGGTGCGCCGCGAGCCGAAGGCATGGGTCACCAGCGTGAAGGCCAGCATCGCGCTGAACGGAAAACCGAGCCAGCGGATCGTCAGCAAGGGCACGCCGACGCCGGCCAGTGCCATCAGGAAGGCGGGGCGCGAGAACGGCGCCTCCTCCTCATCCTCGCTGGCCGGCGCCAACTGCCCCTTCAGCGCCTGCACGATCAGCAGGAAGCCGAGCAGGACGAGGCCGAGCCCGACGGCAAGCACGATCGCGGCCGGCCCGACACCGACATAGTTCGTGGTCGAGGCGATGCTGCGTGCGCCATTGAGCCAGAGCGCGCCCATGACCAGGATGGCGAGCCCGAGCCACCAGGGTCGCCCGCCGCCGCCCGCAACGGAATTGGTCTTCATCGACGACATCTGCCTTGCCCGCCCTTCGCGATGGATGGCGGGCGGCGCTCAGGTGCGCCGCCCGGCTTCGACGGAGGCTGGAGGATCGAACTGAATATCTTATTCAGTTCGATCCTCCAGCTCTTTGATCTTGCATCGGCTTTGCCCGAAAACCGCGGACCACTTTTCGGGCCGATGCTCTATTTCAGGATGCCGACTTCCTTGAGCGCGCTGGTCCAGTTCGCTTCCTCGCTCTTGAGGAAGGCATTGAAGGCGTCGCCCGGCAGATAGGCGTCCTCCCAGCCTTGCGTCTTCAGCGTCTCCTTCCACTCCTTGGTGGCGTGGAGCTTGGCGAAGCGGTCGAGCCAGTTCTTCTTGGCGGCGTCGCTCATGCCGGGCGCGCCGACAAAGCCGCGCCAGTTGCCGATTTCGACCGGGATGCCGGCTTCCTTCAGCGTCGGGGCGTTGAGGCCTTCGACCCGCGTCGGGCCGGAGGTCGCGATGATGCGGATGCGGCCGGATTCGGCGAAGGCGCGGAATTCCGAGGCACCGGAGATCGCCGCCTTGATCTTGCCGCCGCCCAGCGCAGCCAGGATCTCGCCGCCGGAGAAGGCGACGAAGTTGATCTTCGCGACGGGCGCACCGGCATGCTTGGCAAGCAGCGCCAGCATGACATGGTCGGCACCGCCGGCCGAGCCGCCACCGACCGAGAGCGCGCCGGGATCAGCCTTGAGCGCGGCGATGAAGTCCGCCGGGGTCTTGATCGGCGAGTTCGCGGGCACGGCGATGGCATTGTACTCGTTGGTCAGGCGCAAGAGCGGCGTCGTGTCCTTGAGCGAGACCGGCGTCTGGTTGGTGATGACGCCGCCGACCATAATGACGCCGGTAACCAGCAGGGCATTGTCGTCGCCCTTGGCGGTGCGGACGAATTCGGCGAGGCCGATCGTGCCGGCGGCACCACCCTTGTTGGTGAAGGACGCTCCGTCCGTGAAGACCTTGGACTGGGCGAAGGCCGCCATGGTGTGACGTCCGGCCCCGTCCCAGCCGCCGCCGGGATTGGCGGGGATCATCACCTTGGCCGGTTCAGCCAGGGCCGTACCAGCGCCGAGCCCCAAGGCCAGAACGCCGGCCATCGTCAAACGCTTCAGCATCTTTCATCTCCTCCCGTTGTCGTTACGCCGCCCTTTTCGAGCTGGTCGTTTCTTGCCGCGTCATTTGCGGTTCGGGCGCCAGGTCGTTCCGGCGCCCTCATGTCCTCATGCACTGCGTTCGCGTTGCGGCATGCCTTCCGGCGCGATCGTCGCGACGATCGAGGCGTCGAGCGCCTCGTAATCGGCGAGCCCGATCGTCTTGTAGAGCTCGACCCGCGTCTGCATCTGGTCGACCATCGCATGGGTGCCGCCGTCGCGGGCGAGCGCCGCGTAGAGCTTTTCCTGCGCCTTGTTGGCGACGCGCAGTGACGAGACCGGCCAGATCACCATGCGGTAGCCCATCGCCTCGAACTCCGAGGCTGTGAAGAAGGGCGTACGGCCGAACTCGGTCATGTTGGCGAGGAGCGGCACGCCGGGCATGCGGCGGGCGAACTCGCGGAACATCTCGGCCGTGGTCAGCGCTTCCGGGAAGATCGCATCAGCGCCGGCCTCAAGGTAAAGCTTGGCGCGCTCGACCGCGCCGTCGATGCCCTCGCTCGCGGCGGCATCGGTGCGGGCGATGACGTAGAGGTGGCGGCGGGCCCTGGCGGCAGCCGCGACCTTCGCCGCCATGTCATGGGCGTCGGCGAGCTTCTTGTCGTTGAGATGGCCGCATTTCTTCGGCAGCAGCTGATCCTCGATATGGACGGCGCCGGCGCCGGCCTCCTCGAAGACGCGGACCATGTGCATGACATTGAGCGCCTCGCCATAGCCGGTATCGCCATCGACCAGGAGCGGCAGGCCCGAGGCCCGCGCGATCTGGCGGATGAAGAAAGCGACCTCGTCGACAGTGATCATCCCGAGATCGGGAATTCCCATCGAGGCGGTCATCGCCGCACCCGAGAGATACAGGCCCTCGAAGCCGGCCATTCTGGCCTGAATCCCGGCCATGCCGTTATGGGCGCCGGGGAGGCGCGCGATGCCGCCGCGCTCGACCAACGCCCGGAAGCGCTGGCCGGCGGGCTCGGATGGAATATCGGAGGCGACGAGATAGGGCATGGGCGCTCAGTTGCAGTAGAGATCGACGTAATCGTTGACCGACATCGCTTCGAGCTTCGCCTGATCCAGGGAGACGTCGAGGATCTGGCGCTGGCGCTTCTCGACGAAGCGGCGGGCGAGGTTGGTGCGGAACTTGGCTTCCAGCAGCGGGATGCCGTCGCCGCGGCGACGCTTGTGACCGATCGGGTATTCGACGACGAGCTCGGGCAGCACCGTGCCATCCTTCAGAGTCACCGTCATGCCATTGGCGATCGAGCGCTTCTCGGGGTCATGGTAATCCCTGGTGAAGGCCGGATCCTCGACGCATTCGATCTTGTCGCGCAGCACGTCGATGCGCGGATCGGCGGCGACATCGTCCTCGTAATCGGCGGCGGTGAGGCGCCCGAAGATGAAGGGCACGGCGACCATGTACTGGATCGTGTGGTCGCGATCGGCCGGGTTATGCAGCGGCCCCCGCTTGTCGATGATGCGGATGCAGGCCTCGTGCGTGCGGATCTTGATCGAGGCAATGTCGTCGCTGCTGCGGCCCATCGCCTTGAGCTGCCCGTGCAGCGTCATCGCCGCCTCGACCGCGGTCTGCGAGTGGAACTCGGCCGGGTAGGAAATCTTGAACAGCACGTGCTCCATCACATAGGAGCCGTAGGGGCGCTGGAACTTGAAGCTCTGGCCGCGGAACGAGGCGTCGTAGAAGCCCCAAGTCTTCGCGGTAAGTGCCGAGGGGTAGCCCATCTCGCCGGTCCAGGCGATCAGCGCGAGCCTGACGGCGCGGCTGGTGGCGTCGCCCGCCGCCCAGCTCTTGCGCGAGCCGGCATTGGGGGCGTGGCGATAGGTGCGCAGCGCCTGACCGTCGACGAAGGCAAGCGAGAGCGCGTTGACGATCTCGTCGCGGTCGAGCCCGAGCATGCCGGCGACCACCGCGGTCGAGGCGACCTTGACCAGGATGACATGGTCGATGCCGACCTTGTTGAAGGCGTTCTCCAGCGCCAGGCAGCCCTGGATCTCGTGCGCCTTGATCATCGCGGTGAGCACGTCGCGCATGGTCAGTGGCGCCTTGCCGGCCGCGACCGCGGTACGCGACAGCCAGTCGGCGACGGCGAGGATGCCGCCGAGATTGTCGGACGGGTGGCCCCATTCGGCCGCGAGCCAGCAATCGTTGAAATCGAGCCAGCGGATCATCGTGCCGAAATTGAACGCCGCCTGGATCGGATCGAGCTGATAGGGCGTGCCCGGCACGCGGGCACCGTTCGGCACGGTGGTGCCGGGAACGACGGGACCGAGCAGCTTGGTGCAAGCGGGGTATTCGAGCGCCTCCATGCCGCAGCCCATCGTGTCGATCAGGCAGTTGCGGGCGGTCTCGTAGGCGAGCGCGCTGTCGACGCGATAGTTCAGCACGTAATCGGCGATATCGACCAGCACGCCGTCCGGAGCCGGACGCTCATTGTTGTTGAATGTCGCCATTTTGGGCCGTTCCTCGCATCGATCGCTCGCCTTTTCAGCCTGGCCAGCGTTTATTGTCGACACAAATTACATTGACAGGCCCGTTTGACAAGCGCCCCCGGCTCGTTAATCTAAAAATTGTCGACAATCGAACCAGGCCAACCATGAGCCCGGACTGGCGACGGAACCCCGCCACCGACAGGCGGGAGCAACAAGACTTTCGGAGGAACGCCATGAGGACAACGATCGCCACCTGCTGCGCGCTGCTGCTCTCGGCAACCGCCCACGCGCAGGACTTCCAGCCGCAGAACCCGGAATGCATCGCGCCTGCCGCGCCCGGCGGCGGCTTCGACCTGACCTGCCGGCTCACCAGCCGCATGCTGAACGAGACCGGGCTGGTCGGCCCGTCGATCCGCACCACCAACATGCCGGGCGGCATCGGCGCCATCGCCTATAACAACATCCAGGCGCAGCGCGCCGCCGATGCCAATGTCATCGTCGCGGTCTCGACCGGCTCCTGGGTCAATCTCGCCCAGGGCAAGTTCGGCCGTTTCAGCGAATCCGACGTGCGCTGGCTCGGCGCGATCGGCGCCGATTACGGCGTGCTCGCCGTGCGCAAGGACAGCCGCTTCAAGACCCTCGCCGAGGTCGTCGAGGCCCTGAAGAAGGACCCCACCTCGGTGAAGGTCGGCGCCGGCGGCACGGTCGGCAGCCAGGACTGGATGAAGCCGGCGCTTGTCTTGAAGGCGGCCGGCGTCGATCCGCGCAAGATGCGCTATCTCGCCTATGAGGGCGGCGGCGAGGCGATCGGCGCCCTGATCGGCGGGCATATCGACCTCTTCCCCGGCGATGCCTCCGAGGTGCGCGGCCAGCTCGAAGCGGGCGAAATCCGCCTGCTCGCGACCTTCTCGGACAAGCGCCTGCCCGGCGCCTTCGCGCAGGTGCCGACCGCCAAGGAACAGGGCTACGACGTGCAATGGCCGATCGTGCGCGGCTTCTACGCCCCGCCGAAGGCGCCCGAAGCGTCCTATACCTACTGGACGGGCGTGCTGACCAAGCTCAACGCCGATCCGCGCTGGCAGAAGGCGCGCGGCGAGCAGGGGCTGTTCGAGTTCAGCATGGTCGGCGCGGAGTTCGACGCTTTCGCCAAGAAGCGGACCGCCGATTTCCGGGCGCTGGCGGCCGAGGTCGGCCTCGCAAAGTAAGGGCAAAAGCCCTTCGCGACGACAGCAGGACGGGAGAGGATCATGATCGATCGCCTGGTCGGGTTGATCTGTGCGCTCATCGGCGCGGGCGCGATCTGGCACGCGCAAACCCTGCACGTGCCGTTCGCGGCCGACCCGGTCGGGCCGCGCTTATTCCCGACGATCATCGGCGGCGTGCTGATCCTGGGCGGGTGCATCTTGATGCTGCGCCCGGGGCCGGTGACGATGGAGTTCGGGACATGGCCGCGGGCGCTCGCCGTGCTCGTAGCCAGCCTGATTTATCCGCTGCTCCTGCTGCCGATCGGCTTCATCGCCGCCACGAGCCTGCTCTGCTTCGTGGCGGCGCTGGCCTTCCATGCGCGGCCGCTGCCGGCAGCGGTATCCGCCGTCTCCACGGCGGTCGTGTTCTTCGTGCTGCTCGATAAGCTGCTCGACCTGCCACTGCCGCGCGGACCGCTGGGGATCTGAGATGGACGCATTCGCCGCCCTCCTCACCGGCTTCCAGGTCGCGCTGACCCCGCTCAACCTCGCCGTCGCCTTTGCCGGCGTCGCATTGGGCACGGCGATCGGCGCCCTGCCCGGCGTCGGGCCGATCAATGCGGTTGCGCTGCTGCTGCCGCTCTGCTTCGCTCTGAAGCTGCCGCCGGAAACGGCGCTGATCCTTCTCGCAGGGCTCTATTACGGCAGCGGCTATGGCGGCCGCATCTCCTCGATCCTGCTCAACATCCCCGGCGACCCCGGGCTGGTGATGACGACGCTCGACGGCTATCCGCTGGCCAAATCCGGGCGCGGCGCGGCGGCACTGGCGATCAGCGGCATCGGCAGCTTCGTCGGCGGCACCAGCGCCGTCATCCTGATGACCTTCCTTGCCGTGCCGCTGGCAAGGCTCGCGCTTTCTTTCGGCCCCGCCGACTATGTCGCGCTGATGGTACTGTCCTTCGCCCTGCTCGGCACCATGAGCGAGGGCAAGGCGGTAAAGACCTGGATTTCGGTCGCGCTCGGGCTCCTGCTCGCCATGGTCGGCATCGATGGCGGCACCGGCGTCGAGCGCTTCACCTTCGGCTCGCTGGAACTGCTCGGCGGCATCGACTTCACCAGCCTGACGATCGGGCTCTTCGCCGTCGCCGAAATCCTCGTCCTCGCCGAGGGCATGATCAGCGGCGTGGTCTCGCGCACCGGCGACGGCGCCCGGCTGTCCTTCAAGGAAATCCTGTTCTGCGTGCCGGCGATGCTGCGCGCCACCGGCATCGGCTTCGTCCTCGGCGTGCTGCCGGGGACCGGCGCATCCATCGCCTCGGCCATGGCCTATACCGCCGAGAAGCGCGTCTCGGACAAGGGCACCTTCGGCAAGGGCGACATGCGCGGCCTCGCGGCGCCGGAAACCGCCGACAACGCGGCGCAGACCGGCTCGATGGTGCCGATGCTGGCGCTCGGCATTCCCGGCTCCGGTACCACCGCCGTGATGCTCGGCGCCTTCCTGATGTATTCGATCACGCCCGGCCCGCTGCTGTTCACGCAGCGCCCCGAGGTCGCCTGGGGCCTGATCGCCTCGATGTATATCGGCAACCTGATGCTGCTGGTGCTGAACCTGCCGCTGGTCGGGCTGTTCGCGCGGCTGCTGCTGGTGCCGGCCTGGATTCTCTATCCCGGCATCCTCGCGCTGTCCTATGCCGGGGTCTACGCCGTCTCGAACTCGGCCTTCGAGCTGATCATCACCACCGGTATCGGCATCCTCGCCTATGGCTTGCGCAAGGTCGGCATCCCGCTGATCCCGTTGATGCTGGCCTTCGTGCTGGCGCGGCTGCTGGAGGACAATTTCCGCCGGGCGCTGTCGCTCTCGGATGGCGGCTACGAGATCCTGTTCTCGACGCCGACCAGCATCGTGCTCTGGTTGCTGGCGCTCGTCGCGATCGGCCTGCCATTGATCCGCAAGCCCGCGCTCCATCCGGCCGTGCCGGCGACCGAGGGCGGGAAGCCGAGCGCCTGAGTGGCGCCCGGCATAGCCTCAGATCGAGCGGGTGATGCCGCCGTCGACACGCAGGTTCTGGCCGGTGATATAGGCCGCGTCCTTCGAGGCAAGGAAGGCGATGGTGCCGGCGATCTCGTCGCTGGTGCCGTAGCGCTGCATCGGCACGCCCTGCCGCCGTTCCTCGGTCGCCGGCAGGCTGTCGATCCAGCCCGGCAGCACGTTGTTCATGCGGATATTATCGGCCGCATAGGTGTCGGCGAAGATCTTGGTGAAGGAGGCGAGCCCGGCCCGGAACACCGCAGAGGTCGGGAACATCGAACTCGGCTCGAAGGCCCAGGCGGTCGAGATGTTGATGATCGCGCCGGCCTTCTGCTTCTGCATGATCGGCGTCACCAGACGCGTCGGGCGGATGGCGTTCAGCAGATAGACGTCCATGCCGCGGTGCCAATCCTCGTCGGTGATGTCGAGGATCGGCGCGCGGGGCCCGTGGCCGGCGCTGTTGACCAGCACGTCGATGCGACCCCAGCGCCCCATGGCGAGATCGACGAGGCGCTTCAGATCGTCGTTCGACTGGTTCGAGCCGGTGACGCCCATGCCGCCGAGTTCAGAGGCCAGCGCCTCGCCCTTGCCCGAGGAGGAGAGGATGGCGACGGCGAAGCCGTCCTGCGCCAGGCGCTTCGCTGCCGCGGCGCCCATGCCGCTCCCGCCCGCGGTGACCAGGGCCACTTTTTCTACCGACATGCTATTATCCTCCGGCTTGATACCGCAGCGGTCAACGCTGCTACACAATGATCATTCACTTGCCTTCTAGCATTGAAGGCGCCACGCAGCGAACCAGTTCCACACAGCATAGACAGTAGAAAAACTATCGCATGGCCTCTTTCTCTCGCCGCTTGCCGCCGTTGAACGGCCTCCGCGTTTTCGAGGTCGTGTCCCGCCATCTCAACTTCCGGCTCGCCGCCGAGGAGATCGGGGTGACGCAAGGCGCCGTCGCGCAGTTGATCCGCGCCCTCGAGGCCGAGCTTGGGCTGAAGCTCTTCCTGCGCCGCCCCCAGGGTCTGGAGCCGACGGAGGCCGGCCAGCAATATGCGACCAGGGTCCGGCGCGCCTTCGACCTGATCGCGGAAGCGACGCGGGACCTGCGCGCGGAACCGCAGCGCCTCACGATCAGCGTCACGCCGAGCCTCGCCTCGCGCTGGCTCATCCCGCGCCTTCCCGACTTCACGGCCGCCCACCCGACCATCGACCTGCGGATCGTCGCGACCGATCGCCTCTCTAATTTCGAGACGGATGATGTCGATCTGGCGGTCCGACTCGGTCAGCCGCCATTCGGGGCGGGGCTGAATGCGGAGTTGCTGCACGAGCAGACCATCATCGCCATCGGCAGCCCCCTGCTCATCGAGAAGCTTGGCGATCCCGGCGAGCCCCGGAACTGGGCGCGCTATCCGTTACTGCACGATGCCCACGACTTCTGGCCGGCCTTCCTCGGCAAGGCATTCCCGGCCGGTGCGCCGGCCTCGGCGCAGAATGTACGCTTCAACCAGACCTCGCTCGCGGTCGAGGCGGCAATTGCCGGGCAGGGCCTCGCGCTGGCCAGCCTTTTCCTTGTGGCCGACGACATCGCATCAGGCCGCTTGGTCCGTGTCCTCCCGGCGGAGCTACCGGTCGACGCAGGCTTCCATATCGTCTTCCCGCGCAAGCCGAGGCATCCGGAGCCGGTCGAAGAGGTGTGCCGCTGGCTGGTCGAGGCTGCAGCCGGCGACCGCCCTGCCCGGCCGGACGGCGCGCGACCGGGCACGCGCCGCGAATAACTTGAGGCTCGCGAAACAAACTTGCACCCCGCGGGCAGGATTGCAGCGCTTCTTTCGACGCGTCTGGATTATCCGTTCTCAACTCCGCAGAACGAGGCCGTATCGATGTCCAAGCTCGATCTCGACGATCTCCAGTCGCAGATGACCGCATGGCGCCGCCATCTGCATGCCCATCCCGAATTCGGCTTCGAGGAGAAGCGGACGGCGGCCTTCGTCGCCGCAAAGCTGCGTGAATTCGGCCTCGACGAGGTCGTCGAGGGCGTCGGCGGCACCGGCGTGGTCGGGACGCTGAAGCGCGGCAGCGGCAACCGCGCCATCGCCTTGCGCGCCGACATGGACGCCCTGCGCATCGCCGAGCAAGGCGAGCTGCCCTATCGCTCGCAGACGCCCGGCGTGATGCATGCCTGCGGCCATGACGGCCATACCAGCATGCTGCTCGGCGCGGCCAAGCTGCTGGCGGAGGAAGGCGACTTCGACGGCACCGTGCGCTTCCTGTTCCAGCCGGCGGAGGAATGGGGTCGCGGCGCGCTCGCCATGCTCGACGACGGTTTGATGGAACGCTTCCCCTTCGACGAGATCTACGGCCTGCACAACATGCCGGGCCTCGGCATCGGGCAGTTCCAGACCCGCGCCGGTTCCTTCATGTCGGCCGAGGACAATTTCGAGATCGTGCTGAAGGGGGTCGGCGGGCATGCCGCCAAGCCTCATGCCGGCAGCGAGGTCCTCGTCGCCGCCTGCGCGCTCGTGATGCAGCTCCAGACCATCGTCTCGCGCCGCCTGAGCCCGGCCGATATCGCGGTTGTCTCGGTGACCGAGCTCCTGACCGACGGCACCCGCAACGTGCTGCCGGGAACGGCCCGCATCCTCGGCGACGCCCGCAGCTTCCGCCCCGAGGTCAGCGCCGCGATCGAGCGCCAGATGGGCATCATCGCGCGCGGCACGGCCGAGAGCTACAATCTCAGCCACGAACTGACCTATACGCGCGAATTCGTGCCGCTGGTGAATGACGAGGCGCTCTCGCAGGAAGCGCTTGCGGCCGCCCGGACCGTTTTGGGCGAGGCGAATGTCGCGCT
Organism: Allobosea sp. FW305-C-101; assembly: GCF_058783685.1. Taxonomy (NCBI): domain Bacteria; kingdom Pseudomonadati; phylum Pseudomonadota; class Alphaproteobacteria; order Hyphomicrobiales; family Alloboseaceae; genus Allobosea; species Allobosea sp. FW305-C-101. Next base: position 144,314 of record NZ_JBYSYT010000007.1, read on the forward strand.
CGCCTCCGAGCCGATGACGGGCTCGGAGGATTTCGCCCGCTTCCTCGACCATGTGCCCGGCTGCTTCGCCTATGTCGGCAACGGCGAGGGCTCGGCGCCGCTGCACAACCCGTCCTACGATTTCGACGATCGCGGCCTGATCCACGGCGCGCGCTTTCACGCTTCGATCGTCAGGCACCGGCTGGGCGAGAGCTGAGCTTCAGCCCCGCGAAAGACGAAAGCTTTCCTGCGGTGGCGCTTTCGGGGAAGCGCCTTGCAAACACCCCCCGATCTATGGAGCCAAATCCTACGCGTGCCGGCGTAGACATGAGCCTGCTCCGCCTCAATGGCTGTCGAACAGGCTCATGTTTCAACACTCAGGCGCGCTTCGGCCGACGCACGGCCCGCAGCGTGCTCTTGCCGCCATCGCCGCAATAGAACAGGTCGGCGCCATCCGACTCCATGCCGGAGAGACCTGCACCCGGCGGCATCGCGAGCGCATCGAGGACCTTGCCGGATACGGGATCGATCCGCCGCAATTCGCACTCGTCGTCCTCCCAAGTGCCGTGCCACAGCTCGCCCTCGACCCAGGTCACGCCGGTAACGAAACGGTTGGTTTCGATGCTGCGCAGCACCTTGCCCGTGGCCGGGTCGATCTGGTGGATCTTGCGCTCGCGGTAATGGCCGACCCAGAGCGAGCCTTCGGCCCAGGCAAGGCCGGAATCGCCGCCCTTGCCTGGCGCGGGGATCGTGCCCAGCACGGAACCCGTGCGCGGATCGATCTTCTGGATGCGGTCCTCGGCGATCTGGAAGAGATGGGTGCCGTCGAAGGCCGTGCCGGCATGGGCGGGGACATCGATGGTGCGGATGACTTCGCCGCTGGCGGTATCGAGCGCGTTCAGCCTGTCGCCGGACGCGAACCAGACATTGGCGCCGTCGAAGCTGACGCCATGGACCTTCTCGACGCCCGGGAACGGGCCGTAGGTACGGGCAATCTCGGCGGTAGGGATCGTCATGGCTTGGCTCCTGCGTCTGATGCGATGCCGGACCCTAGCCATCCGGCCAGGAGACCGGGAGTAACAAACTCGTCGCGAAACCCGGCATCGGCGGCATCACCCAGCGGCGTGCCCGCGCCTGCCCAAAGGACTGGACCTTGCCGGTTGCGGCGAGTGCATCGAGCGCGCGCTGGACGCTGCGCTGGCTCGACCCAAGCGCCAGCGCCAGCGCCGAACTCGACCATGTCTCGCCATCGGCCATGAGGGCGAGCACCGTGGCATGCTTCTCCTCGACAGGGCGCGCCAGCACAACGATTCCCGTCGCGCGGCGTGGCGCGATGGCGAAGCCGCGCTCGGTCGCGCTGATCCGCGCCAGCGGCCGCAAGGCTGCGCGCAGACGACCGATCTCGACGCGCAATCGCGCCCGATACGTTTCATCGGTGAAACGCGAGCCGAAGGCTCGTGCGATCAGCGCCTCGCGCGGCGCATCCTGCGGCCAAGCCTCGGCCAGTGCCCGCAACAAAGCGAACAGCACGGGGCGCGTCGCCAGCGAAACGGCGCTGGCCCGGTCGCGAACGGCATGGCGGCAGGCATCGACGATCAATCCCCCCGAGCTCTGCAGGTCCTCGATCTCGTCGAGCAATAGCGGACGCTCGGCGCCGTCAGCGATCAAACGCGCAGCGGGCTCGTCGAGCAGGCGGCGTGCGGCTTCGACCTCGGCGATCAGCGCAGGGATGCCGGCTCGGCGGGCGGCATCACTCGCTCCTGACAGCGCAGATTTCGCAGCGCGGGCTTCCATCCGGCGCAAGGCGATCCCGGCCCTCGCCAATCCATGGACGGCCTGTAACGGCGCCGGCAACTGCGTAGGATCGATGCCGGCGAGCCGCTCACCCGCATGGTCGAGCCGGCCGATCAGCAGCAGCCGGCGAATGTCGAGCAGGCGCGCATGGGCGGCGTTGGCGCGGTCATCATGGGCTTCGAGCACGGCAGCGGCCTCGTCGAGCTTTCCGGGAGCCCAGCCGAGATCGCGCGCCGCCAGCGCGACCTCCGCCTCGGCGACGGTGCAGCGCGCGCGAGCGACCGCTTCCCTCACCCCGAAGGCGCGGCCAGCCCGGCGCAGCAAAACCTTGGCGCGGGCGAAGTCGCCGAGCTGCGCCATCGCGATGCCGCGCAGCGCCAATGCGGGTGCATCGTCGCGCAAGGCGACCCGGTTCAGCGCCCCCAGCGGGTCGCCTTTCGCCAAGGCCTGCGCCGCGGCCGTGATCAGCGAGTCCATCGGAATCCCGCCAAACTTGTCACTCCCACCGTCTGCCGCCTCCGCCTTACCACCGATCGCGACGCCGCATCGAGTGTCGAGACGGCGCGGACATCCGCCTACAGGAGTGAAACATCATGACCAGTCATGCGATCGGAACTCGCGAGGAATGGCTAACCGCCCGGCTCGAACTGCTAGAGGCCGAGAAGGCCTATACCCGACAGGGCGACGCGCTCGCCAAGCGGCGACAGGCCCTGCCCTGGGTCAAGGTCGAGAAGGACTATCTCTTCCAGACCGAGCAGGGCGACGCCTCGCTCAGCGAGCTTTTCCAGGGGCGCTCGCAGCTCCTCGTCTACCATTTCATGTTCGGGCCGGACTACACGGCCGGCTGCCCGTCCTGTTCGGCGATCGCCGACGGGTTCAACGGCTCGGCCACCCATCTCGCCAATCACGACGTGATGCTCTGGGCGATCTCGCGAGCGCCGATCCACAAGCTCCTCGCCTTCCGCGAGCGGATGGGCTGGAGCTTCCCCTGGGCCTCGTCGGGCGAGAGCGACTTCAATTTCGACTACAACGTCTCCTTCACCGAGATGCAGGAGCGGACGCAGGGCATCGACTACAATTTCCGCCACCAGCCGAAATTCGAGTGGCGGACCTCCGGCAACGCGATCGAGCGCTCGCTTGCCGGGATGTCCGGGGTCGACGTCCCGACCTATCATCGCGACCGACCGGGCCTGAGCGCCTTCATCCGCGAGGATGGCGCGATCTACCACAGCTATTCCAGCTATTCGCGCGGGGTGGACGGCGTCTGGGGCATGTATGCCTGGCTCGACCGGGCGCCGAAAGGCCGCAACGAGGCGGAAGGCCCGTGGTGGCTCCATCGCGACCGCTACGCCGCCCGCCAAGCCGTGTCGTGAGTGCAGCTCACATCGCTGCCGAGAAGAGCCCCGCATCCGGTCGAGAGACCGGGCGCGGGGCCAAGCTCGTCTTCTTCGGAACGGCCGGCCTGCTCTTCGCTGCGGCAACGACCATCACGGTCCTGTCCGGCGCGGCGATGGAGGTGATGGGCGCCGTGCCGATGGCCGGCGGCTGGCTGCTCTCGGGCATCTGGCTGCCACTCTGCGGCCAGTCCTGGTTCGAGACCGCCGCCTGCTTCCTCGGCATGTGGCTGGTGATGACGGTCGCGATGATGCTGCCATCGCTGGCGCCGGCGCTGTGGCGCTATCGGAATGCGGCGTTCGAAGCCGGGGCGAACCGGCCCGGCGGGTTCGCAGCCTTGGTCGGCACCTGCTACTTCGCCGTCTGGACCGGCTTCGGCCTTCTCGTTTTCCTCACCGGCGCGGCGCTGGCGCAGGCAGCCATGCTCTGGCCCGCGCTTGGGCACCTCGGCCCGATCGCGGGCGGCTTTCTCGTCCTGATCGCGGGACTCTCGCAATTCTCCCGCTGGAAGGCGCAGCTCCTCGCGAGCTGCCGCTCTGCCTCCCCTCAAGCATTGCATGAACGGCCCGCTCCGCTGCCCGCACTTCGGGCCGGCCTCATGCTCGGCCTGCGCTGCTGCGCCTCCTGCATCGGGCCCATGGCGGTCCTGATCGCGGGCGGTGTCATGGACCTGCCGTTGATGATCGGCGTGACGATCGCCGTCACGGCGGAACGTCTGCTGCCGGCGAAAGCGCGGATCCCCGAAGCGACCGGCATGGCCATGGCGGCCGCCGGCATTCTCCTGCTCGCGCAGGCCCTCCAATGAGGCCGCGAACCCAACGAAGCGCCCGCAGAGCGCAGCCTACCACGCTGCCGGCAAAGCTCCTTGACGCAGCGCAAATTCGTTGCTTCATTCATCTAAAGCATCAAGCAGCGAAGTTGATGCATGAAAGGGATTGCCATGGCCCAACCCGCCAACCCTGAGGCGTCTCCCTGGCTCGGCGCCGCATCGGCCGCCGCACAGTCACGCAGCAACATCTTCGAGATGAGCCGGCAGGCCGAAAGCGCGGTGATCGATCCACGCGACCCCGGCGGCTTCCCCTCGCCCTGGCGCCGCGCGATCTCGGCCCGGATCGCGCTTCAGAACGCGTTGCCGGAGCTGGCCGCGCATTACCTCGCCGGCGTGACCGAGCCGGCGCTGCGCATCCTCGCCGACCCGACCGAACCCGGACGCGATGACCGCGAGCGCAGCGTCATCACCTTCATGGACCGGGTCGCGACCCAGCCACGGGCCGTGCAGGCCGAGGAGATCGAGGGGCTCAAGGCAGCCGGCGTGACTGATGCCGATATCGTGCGGCTCTGCGAACTCAACGCCTTCATGAGCTACCAGTGCCGCGTCCTTGCCGGGCTCGCCGTTCTCAAGGGAGCATCCGCATGAGCCGGGTCGTGCATCGCTTCACCCGCAACGTGCCGGATTGGCAGCCGCGGGTGACCCCGGTCGATCTCGCCAAGGCGAGCCCCGAGCAGCTCGACGCGCTGAAGGTCACGCCGTCCAACACCAAGGTCTCGGATTACGTGCTGGTTCTGGCGCATGACCCGGAGACGCTCAACGTGCGCTCGCCGCTGTTCAACGGCATCATGTACGATCCCGGCGGATTGAGCCGGGCCGAGCGCGAACTCGGAGCGATCGGCGCCTCCGTGGTCAATCGCTGCATCTACTGCGCCGCCGTGCATGCCGCGCGCCATGCCCAGCTCAGCAAGGACACGGCCGTCACCGACGAACTGTTCGCCAATGGCGAGAAGGCCAGGCTCGGCGCGCGCGACCAGGCGATCTTCGACTATTCCGTCAAGCTCTCGCAATCGCCGCCGGCCGTTACCGAGGCCGACACCGCCCGCCTGCGCGAGGCCGGACTGGACGAGGCCGAGATCGTCGATCTCATCCTCTCCACGGCCCTGTTCGGCTGGGCCAACCGGCTGATGCACATCCTCGGCGACCCCGTCCGCAAAGACGGGTGAGATGAGCCGTCTCAAGATCCTCGAAGCCTATCTGCAGGTCGCCTCGCTCGGCAGCGTCACGGCTGCGGCGAAGCATCTGGGCGTGTCTCAGCCTTCGGTCAGCCGCATGATCCAGGAGCTGGAGCGCGATCTCGGCCAGCCGCTGTTCGAGCGTGTCGGCCAGCGGCTGGTGCTGACGCAGAAGGGCATGGTGCTGCGCGACGATGTCGATCGGGCGCTGGCCGGCTTCGTGAACCTCTGGGAACGCGCCCGCGAGGTGATCGGCGAGGCCGAGCCGCCGATCCGGATTTCGGCCGTGTCTTCGCTCGCCTTCGGCCTGCTCACCGATGCCTGGAACGGAGCGGACGCGCCAAGACTCGCGATCGAGGTCGAGAATCCCGATCGCGTGCAGAACGCGGTGATCTCCGGCAACGCGCAGCTCGGCGCGACCAGCGCGCCGCTGCTGCATCGCGATCTCGCGCTCGAATGGCTGGGAACCGCGCCTTGCGTGCTCGCCGTGCCCGAGACCGATCCGCTCGCCCAAAGCGAAGGGCCGATCGATCTCAACGCCCTCTCCGGGCGGGACCTCGTCGGCATGTCCCTGCGCCGGGGCGTCCCGGCGCGCATCCGCGCGGCACTCAACGAAGCCGGCGTCGAGGTCCGGGTCAGGGTCCGCACGACCTCGACGATGAATGTATTGTCCTTCATCCGGGCCGGAGCTGGCATCGCCATCGTCGAGCCGCTGACGCTGACCGGCAACCCGACGCCCGGCATCCGCTTCCTGCCGCTGGCAACCTCGATCCCCTATTGCTTCGGCGTCGTGACCGCGCGCGGCGTCACCGTCTCCGACAGAGCCCGCGACCTGATCGCGGCGCTCCAGGCGACGGCGCAGAAGCGGCTCGCCGATTTCACCCTGATCCCGCCCGAAGAGCACCACGCGCTCCTCGCCTCGCTGACCAAACAGGAGACGCGGCTGTGACGACGAAACAGGCCGGGGCGCCGGAAGGGCTGGAGGCGCTGAACCGCCGCGTCGCCCGCGAGCTCGAACTCTTGACCCTGCCGGCCGCGCCCTGGGTGCCGGAGACAAAAGTCGGCGGCGAGCCGGTGCTCGATGTCGCGATCATCGGCGCGGGCATGGCCGGACTCGCCGCGGCCGCAGCCTTCCGCAATATCGGCCTGCGCGCCGTCAATTTCGACCGCCGACCACAGGGCCTCGAAGGTCCCTGGGCGACGACGGCGCGGATGGAGACGCTGCGCTCGCCGAAGACCCTGACCGGGCCGGCGCTCGGCATTCCCTCGCTGACCTTCCGCGCCTGGTTCGAGGCGCAGTTCTGCGCTGCCGACTGGGAGGCGCTCGACAAGATCCCGCGCCTGATGTGGATGGACTATCTGCGCTGGTTCCGCGAGGTTCTCGCTCTCGATGTCCGCAACGGCCATGAGATCGCGATGATCCATCCCGGCCCCGAGCATGCGACGCTGGAGATCGACGCCGCCGGCAAGCGCCAGCGCGTGCTCGCCCGTCATGTCGTGCTCGCGACCGGCCGCGACGGGCTCGGCGGCCCGGCCGTGCCGGAGATCGCGGAGAGCCTGCCGCGCGAACGCTGGGCGCATTCCTCGGATGAGAACGACTACGCCTTGCTGCGCGGCAAGCGCGTCGCCGTCATCGGCGCCGGGGCCTCGGCCATGGACAGCGCCGGCACTGCGCTAGAAGCCGGCGCGGCCAGCGTCGATCTCCTGATCCGCCGCCGCGACATCCCCCGCATCAACCGCGGCAAGGGCATGGGCCATCCGGGTTCCATCGCCGGCTATCGCCATCTGCCCGATGCCTGGAAATGGCGCATCAACAGCTATATCGCCCGCGAGCAGGTGCCGCCGCCGCGCGCCAGCGTGCTGCGCGTCTCGCGCCATCCCAACGCCTTCTTCCGGCAAGGCACGGCGCTGATCTCGGCCCGTATGGAGGGCGGCGAGATCGTGGTCGAGACCAGCACTGGCGCGATACGCTTCGACTTCATGATCTTCTCGACCGGCTTCAAGGTCGATTGGGGCAGCCGGCCCTTCCTCAGGGAGATCGCGGCCAACGCTCGCAACTGGGTCGATCGCGGCGTGCCCGAGGATGCCGAACCGAGCCTCGGCGCCATGCCCGATCTCGGGCCGGCCTTCGAGTTCCAGCCGAAAGTACCGGGCACCTGCCCCGGACTCGCGCGCATCCACTGCTTCTGCTACCCGGCGATGATGTCGCATGGCACGGTTTCCGGCGATATCCCGGCGATCAGCGACGGCGCCGAGCGGCTGTCGCAGGCCATCGCCTCCAGCCTCTTCCGCGAGGATATCGAGGTCCATTTCCAGCGTGGCCAGGAGTACTCGGAGCCCGAAATCTTCGGCGACGAATGGGTGCCGATCCTGCCCGAACCCGCGAAGGTGCCGGTTTGATGCTCGGGTGGCTGCTCCAGCGCGTCGCGCAGGCGCTCCTCGTGATCATCGCCATGTCGCTCGTGGTCTTCCTCGGGCTGCATGCCGTCGGCAATCCCGCCGACCTCCTGCTCGCACCGGACGCGACCCAGATCGACCGGGCCGAGCTCGTGGCGCGGCTCGGCCTCGACCGGCCGCTTTGGGAGCAGTACCTGAACTTCGTGGGCAGCGCCCTGCGGGGCGATCTCGGGCGCAGCTTCGTCTACAATGTGCCCGCCGTAACCCTGATCCTGCAGCGCCTGCCGGCGACGCTGGAACTCGCCTTCGCCGCGATGATCTTCGCAGTGATCATCGGCGTGCCGCTCGGGCTCTATGCCGGGCTCTATCCCGAGCGCCTGCTGTCGAAGCTGATCCAGACCGGCAGCATCCTCGGCTTCTCGCTGCCGACCTTCTGGGTCGGGCTCTTGCTGATCATGACCTTCAGCGTCTCGCTGGGCTGGCTGCCGGCGAGCGGACGCGGCGAGACGGTGCGCGTCTTCGGCGTCGAATGGTCGTTCCTGACGCTGAACGGCTGGCGTCACCTGCTCTTGCCGGCGATCAACCTGTCGCTGTTCAAGGTCTCGCTGGTGATCCGCCTGACGCGGGCCGGCGTGCGCGAGGTTCTGCCGCTCGACTATGTCCGCTTCGCACGGGCCAAGGGCCTGCGCCGCGGCCGGATCGTGATGATGCATATCCTGCGCAACATCATGATCCCGCTGGTGACAGTGCTCGGGCTCGAACTCGGCTCGACCATCGCCTTCGCCGTGGTGACCGAGAGCATCTTCGCCTGGCCGGGTTCGGGCAAGCTCATCCTCGACAGCATCAACGCGCTCGATCGGCCAGTGGTGATGGCCTACCTGCTGGTGGTGGTGACGCTCTTCGTCATCATCAACCTCATCGTCGACATTCTCTATCGCGTGCTCGACCCGCGCGTCCGCGAGGAGGCCTCGGCATGACCACGGTTCCCGCCGCCGCCTCCGCCCGCCGCCCGTCGAGCAGCGCGCTCCGCCGCTTCCTGCGTGCACCCTCGGCCTGGATCGGGCTCGGCCTGATGACGCTGCTCGTCATCGGCGCGGTGTTCGCGCCGCAGATCGCGCCGCAGAACCCGTTCGACCTCGCGGCGATCGACGTGCTCGACGCGCGGATGACGCCGGGCTCCATGTCGTCGACCGGCGACATCACCTATCTGCTCGGCACCGATGGACAGGGCCGCGACCTGTTCTCGGCGATCCTCTACGGACTGCGCACCAGTCTTACCGTCGGCGTCGGCTCAGCCGTGCTCGCCGGCATCATCGGCATCCTGCTCGGGCTGATCGCGGCCTGGAGCGGCGGGCTGATCGACGCGCTGATCATGCGGCTCGTCGACCTCCTGATGTCGCTGCCTTCGATCCTGGTCGCGCTCCTGATGCTGGCGCTGCTCGGCAAGGGCATCGGCAATGTCGTGCTGACGCTGGTGCTGCTGGAATGGGCCTATTATGCCCGCACCGCCCGCGCCCAGGCGCTGGTCGAGCGCAAGCGCGACTATTTCGAAGCTGCGCGAGGGCTGGGCCTGCCGACCTCGCGCATCCTGCTGCGCCATGTCCTGCCGAATTGCCTGCCGCCGCTCCTGGTCATCGGCGCCTTGCAGGTCGCGCGCGCCATCACGCTGGAAGCGACGCTCTCCTTCCTCGGGCTGGGCGCCCCGGTGACGCAGCCCTCGCTCGGCCTGCTGATCGCCAACGGCTTCCAGTTCATGCTCTCGGGCGAATACTGGATCAGCTTCTTCCCGGGGCTGACGCTGCTGACGGCGATCGTCGCGATCAACCTCGTCGGCGACCGCCTGCGCGAGGTGCTCGATCCGAGGGCGCTGAAATGACCGCGCCGCTGCTCGAAATCCGCAACCTGCGCACCCGCTTCCGCACCGATCGCGGCGATCTCGACGCCGTGCGCGACGTCTCCTTTATCTTGCGAGCCGGCGAGACGCTCGGCCTCGTCGGCGAGAGCGGCTCGGGCAAGTCGGTCACCGGCTTCTCGATCATGGGATTGATCGACCCGCCCGGCCAGGTCGTGGGCGGCGAAATCCTGTTCCGCGGGCAGGACCTGACGAAGCTCGACGAGGAGGCGATGCGCCGCCTGCGCGGTAATCGCATCGCCATGGTCTTCCAGGACCCGATGATGACGCTGAATCCGGTGCTGCGGATCAGCACGCAGATGATCGAGACGATCCGGGCGCATGAGGTGATCGATGACATCACCGCGCGCGGCCGGGCGCGGGACCTGCTCGGCACCATGGGCATCCCGAGCCCGGAGGCGCGGCTCGATGCCTATCCGCACCAACTCTCGGGCGGCATGCGCCAGCGCGTCGCCATCGCTATCGCGCTGATCAACAAGCCCGACCTGATCATCGCCGACGAGCCAACCACCGCGCTCGACGTCTCGATCCAGGCGCAGATCCTGGCCGAGGTGCAGCAACTCACCCGCGAAAGCGGCACCGCCCTGCTCTGGATCACGCATGACCTCTCGGTGATCGCCGGCATCGCCGACGAGATCGCCGTGATGTATGCCGGTCGCATCGTCGAGCATGGCGGAATCGACGCCGTCCTCGACCAGCCCAGCCATCCCTATACGGCCGGGCTGATCGGCAGCCTGCCCGGCGCAAGCGCGCCGGGTTCGATGCTGGTGCAGATCCCCGGCACGACGCCGGACATGGTCGACCCGCCACAGGGCTGCGCCTTCGGGCCGCGCTGTTCGCGCCGCGACGACGCCTGCGAGCGCCAGCCCGCCTTCACGGAGAGCGCGCACCGCCTGCGCTGCTTCCACCCCCTGTCCGGCCCCGCCTCGGCCGCCGAGGTGTCGGCATGACCGTGACCGCCACTCCCTCCGCCCCCGCGTTGGAGACGCGCAAGCTGACCCGGCATTTCGGCCGCCCGGCCGGGCTTGCGGTCAAGCTGCATCTGGCCAAGCACCAGCCGATCATCCGGGCGCTCGACGGCATCGACCTGACCATCCCGACCGGCGAGTTCGTCGGGCTCGTCGGCGAATCCGGCTCGGGCAAGTCGACGCTCGGGCGCATCGCGGCCGGCCTGCTGCCGCCGAGCACGGGCGAGGTCGAAGTCTTCGGGCGCTCGCCGCAGGGCGACCGCTCGGTCCATCGCGACGTGCAACTGATCTTCCAGGACCCGCAGGCCAGCCTCAACCCGCGCATGCGCGTGGCGGAAGCGATCGGCGAGGCGCCGCTCGTCCACGGCATCGCCTCGCGCGCCGAGATCGACGCGTATGTGTGCGCGCAGATGCGCCGGGCCGGGCTCGATCCGGCCCTCCGCCAGCGCTTCCCGCACCAATTCTCCGGCGGCCAACGCCAGCGCATCTCGATTGCACGGGCGCTCGCCTTGCAGCCGCGCTTCCTGGTCTGCGACGAGTCGGTCGCCTCGCTCGACGTCTCGATCCAGGCGCAGATCCTCAACCTGTTCATGCAGCTCCGGCGCGAGCTCGACCTGACCTATCTCTTCATCAGCCACGACCTGCGGGTGGTGCAGCACATCGCCGACCGCGTGGTGATCATGTATCTCGGCCGTATCGTCGAGGATGCGCCGGCCGCCCGGTTCTTCGCCCATCCGAACCACCCTTATACGCAGGGGCTGCTGGCGGAGATCCCCGATCTCAAGCAGCGGCGGCGTGTGTATGCGCCCGTCAAGGGCGAGATCCCGAGCCCGGCCGCGCCGCCACCCGGCTGCCATTTCCACCCGCGCTGCCCGGCCACCTTCGACCGCTGCCGCATCGAAAGACCTGTCCTGCGCGAAATCGTGCCGGGCCACCGTTCTGCCTGCCACCTCAACGACGTCGCAGTGGCCCCGGCCCGCGCGCAAACAGGAGAGATCGCATGACGACCAAACTGAGCACCTTCGCCTTCTCGGCGGCGCTGATCGTCGCCGCGGGCGCTGCCCATGCGGACGACCTGCGCATCGCCTTCGCCGATCCGGTCTCGGCGATCGATCCGCAGCTCAACAACCATGCCGGCGACCATTCGGTCTCGCAGCATTTCTGGTCGCGCCTCGTGGCGCAGAAGACCGAGGGCGGCGTGGTGCCCGACATCGCCGCATCCTGGAAGAACCTCGCGCCCAATACCTGGGAGTTCAAGCTGCGCGAGAACGCGGTCTGGAGCGACGGCAAGCCGGTCACGGCCGAGGATATCGCCTTCTCCTACGAGCGCGCTCAGAACGTGCCGGGCACGGTCGCGAGCTACAAGGGCTTCCTGCGCAATGTCGCCAAGGTCGAGATCAAGGACCCGCATACGCTGGTGATCACCAGCCACGCGCCCGATCCGCTGCTGCCGATCAACATCTCCAGCATCTATATCGTCAGCAAGCATGTCGGCCAGAGCGCCACGACCGACGACTACAACAGCGGCAAGGCGATGGTCACCGAGGGCCCCTATTCCTTCGTCAGCTATACGCCCGGCGACCGCATCGAAATGAAGCGCAACGAGCGCTTCTGGGGTCCCAAGCCCGAATGGGAAAAGGTCAACTACCGCTATATCGCCAACCCGGCGGCGCGCACCGCCGCCCTGCTCTCGGGCGATGTCGACGTCATCGACAAGGTCTCCTTCTCCGATATCGAGAAGCTGGAGAAGAACCCGAAGGTCAAGGTCTGGTCCTATCCGGGCCTGCGCGCACTGATCATGCAGCCGAGCTTCAACCCGGCCCCGTCCAAGTTCCTCACCGACAAGGCCGGCAAGCCGCTCGACAAGAACCCGCTGCTCGATGTCCGCGTCCGCAGGGCGCTTAACATGGCCATCAACCGCGAGGCGATCGCGGACCGCGTCGCGCGCGGCGGCGTGACCGTCGCGACGCAGTGGATGCCGGCCGGCAGCTTCGGCTACGATCCCGACCGCTCGAAGATCGACGTCGACCCCAACAAGGCCAAGGCCTTGCTGACCGAGGCCGGCTATCCCAACGGGTTCAAGCTGACCATGCATGTGCCGGGCGAGCGCTACCCGCTGGCGCCGGAGACCGCACAAGCGATCGCGCAGTTCTGGACCCGGATCGGCGTCGAGACGCAGGTCGAGGTCGTGCCCTTCTCGGTCTATTCCGGCGCGGCCAACAAGAACGAATACGCGATGAGCATGATCGGCTGGGGCAACGGCACCGGCGAGGGCACCTATGCGATGCTGGCGATCCTCGCGACCGTCGATCCCGCCAAGGGGCTGGGTGCCTCGAACTGGGGCCGCTACAGCAATCCGAAGCTGGACGAGGCTCTCGCCAAGGCCAGCGCCGAATTCGACGACGCCAAGCGCGAGGCGATCATCAAGGACGCGGTCAAGGTGGTGATGGACGATGTCGGGATCATGCCGCTCTACCACTACAAGAACATCTGGGCGAGCCGGCCGGACCTGAAGGTCGTGCCCTGGCACAGCGACCGCACCGTCGCGATGCAGGTCAGCAAGGCCAAGTAAGGACGCAGTCATGCCGGCCGCCTTCGCGATCAGCCCCGCCATCGACCTGATCGACGTGCCCCGCCGGATTGTCCTAACTGGACTGCCGGCGGGCGCGGAGGTGACCATCGCTGCGGAGACCCGGCGCGACGGTCATGTCTGGCGGGCTGAGGCGGTGTTCGCGGCCGGGGCCGATGGCACCATCGACCTCGAACGCGATGCGCCCGTGCGCGGCGATTACGCGGGCGTCGCGGGAATGGGGCTGGTCTGGGCGCAGACCGGCAACGGGGAACTTTTCCCCGCCGACCTGTCCCGCCCGCTCGAAACCACGCTCATCGCCGAAATCGGCGGCGAGACCGTCGCAACCGGACGCTTCAGCCAGGCACTGATGGCGGACGGTGTGACGCGGCACCCGCTCGCCGAGGACGGGCTCGTCGGGACCTTGTTCCTGCCGGCCGGCACAAGCCCGCATCCGGCGATCATGATCCTCAACGGCTCGGGCGGCGGCATCAACGAGCCGCGTGCGGCGCTCTGGGCCTCGCGCGGCGTGGCCGCGCTGGCGCTCGGCTATTTCGGCGCGCCCGGCCTGCCGAAATATATCTCGAACACGCCGCTGGAGTATTTCGCCAGGGGGCTTGACTGGCTGCGTGCCCGCGTGCGGCCGCTCAATGATTTCGTCGCCGTCGCCGGGCAGTCGCGCGGCGGTGAGCTCGCACTCCTGCTTGGCGCGACCTTCCCCGAAAAGGTCTCGGCGGTATTGGGTTATGTGCCGAGCGCTTTCGTCCATGGCGGGCAGGCTGCCGCCGACCCGGCCCTCGGTCGCGACGGCCCCGGCTGGACGCTCGACGACAAGCCGCTCGTGCATCAGTGGCAGGACAACGCCACGGCGAGCTGGAAGCCTTACGACGAGGCGACTGAGACGCGTCGCAATGCCGATGCGATGCGGACAGCGCTCGGCGACCCCGCCGCCATGGCGCGCGCCCGCATTCCGGTCGAACGGATCGCCGGGCCGGTGCTGCTGCTGTCCGGGGGCGACGATGGCGCCTGGCCTTCCGATCTCAATTCGCTGATCGTGCAGTCGAGCCTGCTCGCGGCGGGCCATCCGCACGAGGTTCTCTGGAAGAACTGGCCCGCGGCCGGCCATTCCATCCTGTTTCCCCATACGCCAGCAACCCGTATCGCCCATCGCCATCCGGTCAGCGGCATCGCCACGACCATGGGCGGCACGCCGGCCGCCAATGCCGAGGCCAATGCCGGCGCCTGGGAGACGGCGCTCGCCTTCGTCAGGCGCCATGGCGGGCAGGCCGCCTGAAGCGGCAACAATAGGGGCAATCCGATCCCTCGAAAGCCCGGTCGTCAGCCGGCACGCAGCCTCTTGTGCGCAAAAGAATTTTCGCGTCATGGTCGCGCTGACTTCACGCTGGCGGCAGGTTATTGCTGTGCCGGCTCAACATGACCTCGGCTCACCGGATCGCGAATGGTTTCTGTAGCGCTGAAGACGGTTTCGAAGACCTGGGGCGGCATCGCCGCCGTCGATGCGATCAGCTTCACCGTCGAAGGCGGCAATCTCGTCGCGCTGCTCGGCCCATCCGGCTGCGGCAAGTCGACGACGCTCCGGCTGATCGCCGGCCTGGAAGACACCAGCAGCGGCACGATCGAGATCGGCGGGCGCGACGTCACCCATGCCTCGCCCTCGCAGCGCGGCATCGCCATGGTCTTCCAGAGCTACGCGCTGTTCCCGCATCTGAGCGTCGCCGAGAATATCCTGTTCGGGCTCAAGGTCCGCAAGGTCTCCCGCGCCGAGCGTGACGAGCGCCTCGCCCGCGCCGCCTCGATCCTGGGCCTCTCCGCCCTGCTCGAACGCAAGCCCTCGCAGCTCTCCGGGGGCCAGCAGCAGCGCGTCGCGCTCGGCCGCGCCATCGTCGCCGAGGCGCCGGTCTGCCTGATGGACGAGCCGCTCTCCAATCTCGACGCCCAGTTGCGCGTCGAGATGCGCCGCGAGATCCGCGAATTGCAGCAGCGGCTCGGCATGACCATGGTCTATGTCACGCATGATCAGGTCGAGGCCATGACCATGGCCGATCAGGTCGTGCTGATGCGCAACGGCCGGATCGAGCAGGATGCGCCGCCGGACGTGCTCTACGAGAACCCGGCGACGATCTTCGCAGCCCGCTTCGTCGGCACGCCGCCGATGAACGTGCTGCCGCTCGCCACCGTGCAAGCGCGGGGTGGCGCGATCACCGCTCCTGACGGCATCGATCCCGCCAGCCTCGCGGTCGGCATCCGTCCCGAGATGGTCGAGATCACCAGTGGCGGCGTCGCCGCAGATGTCGTCGCGGTCGAATATCTCGGCTCCGACACGCTGCTCGAAACCCGCATCGACGGGCATTCCTTCATCGTCAAGCAGCCCGGCAAAGTGCGGACCACAGCCGGCGAACAGATCTACATCACGTTGTCACAATCGGCGCTGCACTGGTTCGACCAGGCGTCGGAACGGAAGGTGGTTCGCAACTGAACCGGCCGGAGCGTCGGGCGTGCGGACCATCCCAACAAGGGAGAGAGGACATGATGGACAGGCGTGAATTTCTTGGCGGCACGGCCGCCCTTGCGGGCGCGACGGCGCTACCCGGCATCGCCCGGGCGCAGAGCACCACCGAGCTCTCGTTCTTCTACCCGGTCGCCGTCGGCGGGCCGATCACCAAGCTGATCGACGCCTATGCCGCCGGCTTCGAGAAGGAGAACCCCACGATCAAGCTGAAGCCGATCTATGCCGGCACCTATCAGGAGACCATCGTCAAGGCGCTGACCGCGCATAAGAGCGGCACGCCGCCGGTGCTCTCGGTCCTGCTCTCGACCGACATGTACACGCTGATCGACGAAGAGGCGATCGTGCCCTTCGACGACTTCATCAAGACCGACGAGGACAAGAAGTGGCTTTCGAGCTTCTTCCCCGGCTTCATGGAAAACAGCCAGACCGGCGGCAAGACCTGGGGCATCCCGTTCCAGCGTTCCACCGTGGTGCTCTACTGGAACAAGGAGCTATTCAAGGAAGCCGGGCTCGATCCCGAGAGGCCGCCGAAGACCTGGGCCGAGCAGCTCGAATCCGCGCAGAAGCTGACGAAGCGCGACGCCGCCGGCAATGTCACGCAATGGGGCATCCAGATCCCCTCCTCCGGCTTCCCCTACTGGCTGTTCCAGGGGCTCTCGACGCAGGCCGGCGCGATCCTCGCAAATCCGGCTGGCAACAAGACCGATTACGCCAATCCCGCCGTGGTCGAGGCGCTGCAGTACTGGGTCGACCTCGCGCAGAAGCACAAGGTCCATCCGCCCGGCATCGTCGAATGGGGCACCACGCCGCGCGACTTCTTCGAGCGGAAGGTCGCGATGATGTGGACCACCACCGGCAACCTCACCAATGTCCGCGCCAACGCCAAGTTCCCCTTCGGCGTCGCGGTTCTGCCGGCCGGCAAGAAGCCGGGCAGCCCGACCGGCGGCGGCAATTTCTACCTCTCCAAGAAGGCGACCAAGGCCGAGCAGGAAGCCGCCTTCAAGTTCGTGCGCTGGATCACCACGCCCGAGCGCGCGGCGCAGTGGAGCGCCGAGACCGGCTATGTCGCGGTGACGCCGGCCTCCTACGAGACCGAGGCGATGAAGAAATACGTCGCCGACTTCCCGCAGGCGCTGGTCGCGCGCGATCAGCTGCCGAGCGCGGTGGCGGAGCTCTCGACCCACGAGAACCAGCGCGTCACCAAGGCGCTGAACGACGGCTTGCAGGCGGCGCTGACCGGCACCAAGACGCCGCAGAAGGCAATGGAGGACGCGCAGGCCGAGGCCGAGCGCATCCTCAAGGCCTATCGCTGATCCCGCGCCGATGACGAACCGCGCGACCGCGACGATCCATGGCTGGCTGCTCCTGCTGCCGGCCATGGCTTGCCTGGCCCTGTTCACGCATTGGCCCGCGGTCGCGAGCTTCATCGAGAGCTTCTACTCGACCCCGAAGGCGCGCCGCCCGGCGCGCTTCATCGGGCTCGAGAACTACCAGCAGATGCTCGCCGATCCGATCTTCTGGAAGGCGATGAGCAACAATCTCTGGTTCGCGCTCGGCACGATACCGACCTCGATCGCGCTGGCGCTGCTGATGGCGGTCTGGGTCAACGACAAGATCGCCGGCCGCACGCTCGTCCGCATGGCCTTCTTCACGCCGACGATCCTGCCGATGATCGCGGTCGCCAATATCTGGCTGTTCTTCTACACGCCGCAATACGGTTTGCTGGAGCAGATCACCGGCCTGTTCGGCGCACGCTCGACCAACTGGCTGGGTTCGCAGGACACCGCGCTTTACGCCATCACGATCGTCGCGATCTGGAAGGAAGCCGGCTTCTTCATGATCTTCTACCTCGCGGCGCTGCAGGCGATCCCGCCCAGCCTCGGCGAGGCGGCGGCGATCGAGGGCGCCTCGCGCTGGACCTTCTTCCGGCGCATCCAGTTCCCCCTCCTGATGCCGACGACGCTGTTCGTGCTGATCAATGCCGTGATCAACGCCTTCCGCATGGTCGACCATGTTTTCGTGATGACGCGCGGCGGGCCGGACAACGCCACGACGTTGCTGCTCTTCTATATCTACCAGGTCGGCTTCGGCTTCTGGGACACGGCCTATGCGGCGACGCTGACCTGCGTGCTGCTGGCGCTGCTCGCGCTCGTCGCCTTCGTCCAGTACGGCTGGCTCGAACGCAGGACGCATTATCAATGAGCGCCGCGCCCCATCCCGCCCCGGCCGCGACGCGGACCGACCCTTATGCGCCCAAGGGCCTCGCACTCACGCTGGAATCGACCGGAGCGATCCTGCTCGCTGTGCTCTGGGTGCTGCCGCTGGCCTATGCCGTCTGGGCGGCGTTCCATCCGGCCGAATACACCACGCGCTTCGTGCTGACCGCACCCTTGACGCTCGACAATTTCACGCGCGCCTGGGCGGCGGCTCCCTTCGCCCGCTATTTCCTCAACACCTTCATCCTGGTCACCCTGATCCTCGTCTTCCAGATCGTGCTGGGCACGCTCGCGGCCTATGCGCTGGCGCGGCAGGATTTCTGGGGCCGCGACGTCGCCTTCGTGCTGATCCTGGCCCAGCTCATGATCATGCCGGACGCGCTGATCGTCGAGAACTACCGCACGCTCGCCAAGCTCAACCTGATCGACACGATCCCGGCGATCGCCCTGCCCTATATCGCCTCCGCCTTCGGCATCTTCCTGCTGCGCCAGACCTTCAAGACCGTGCCGAAGGAACTGGACGATGCCGCCCGCGTCGAGGGCGCGAGCCCGCTACAGGTGCTGATGAAGGTCTATGTCCCGCTGGCGAAGCCGACCTATGTCGCCTATGGCCTCGTCTCGGTCAGCTATCACTGGAACAACTTCCTCTGGCCATTGCTGGTGACCAATTCCGTGGAGTCGCGGCCGCTGACGGTGGGCTTGCAGGTCTTCTCCTCGGCCGACCAGGGCATCGACTGGGCGGTGATCTGCGCGGCGACATTGATGACCTCGGCACCGCTGCTCGTCGGCTTCCTGTTGTTCCAGCGCCAGTTCGTGCAGAGCTTCATGCGCGCCGGCATCAAGTAGCGATACGCCGATGAAGCTGATCACCTGGAATATCCAGTGGGCCCGCGGCGTCGACGACAAGGTCGACCCGCACCGCATCATCGATCACGTCAAGCAGATGGCGGATTTCGACGTGCTCTGCCTGCAGGAGGTCGCGGCCAATTTCCCCGATCTCGACGGGAATGACCGCACCGACCAGTTCGCTCTGTTCAGTGAGTTGCTGCCCGGTTTCACCGCGATCGAGGCGATCGGCGTCGATGTCTCGGATGGCGCCGGCGGTCGCAAGCGCTTCGGCAATCTCGTCCTGTCGCGATTGCCGGTGGCACAGGCGCTGCGCCATGTCCTGCCCTGGGAAGCTGCGGCGACGCGCAACATGCCGCGCGTGCTGGTCGAGGCGATGGTCGAGACACCCCACGGTCCGATCCGGGTGATGACGACCCATCTGGAATATTCCTCGCCCGTTCTGCGTGCTGCCCAGGTCGAAGGCATCCGGCAGGTCCACCGCATGGCCGCCGCACGGCAGGCGACGCCGCGCCTGCCCGGCCCACACACCTATGCGCCGACGCCGAACGCGGCGAGCGCGATCCTGACCGGCGATTTCAACATGCGGCCCGACGATGCCGGGCTGGCGCAACTGCTCGCTCCGTTCGCAGTGGACGTGCCGCCGCTGATCGATCTCTGGCCGGTGTTGAAGGGCGCAGAGCCGCATCCGCCCTCCGCCTTCATCTGCGACCAGACCTATGGCCCGCCGGGCTGTCTCGACTTCGTGCTGGCGACGCCTGATCTCGCCGAGCGAGCGCGCTCCATCACCTATGACATCGAGGCACGGGCTTCGGACCACCAGCCCATATTGGTCGAGTTCGACCTCGGATGATCTTCACCCGGCAGGACCATGAGCGGCTCGACGCCATCCTGCGCGAGGCGGCACGCCGCGAGGTGATGCCGCGTTTCCGGCGCCTGGCGGCTGGCGATATCCGCGCCAAGCAGAACCCGGTCGATGTCGTCACCGAAGCGGACGAGGCGGCCGAGCGTTTCATCTGCACCGAGCTGGCCAAGGCCTTTCCAGGCGCGGCGCTGATCGGTGAAGAGGCCGTGACGCAGGACCCCTCCCTTCTCGAAAAGCTGGCGCAAGCCGAGCTCGCCTTCGTCATCGATCCGATCGACGGCACGCTGAACTATGCCAGCGACCTCTCGCTCTTCGCTGTGATGGCCGCCGTTATCGTCAAAGGCAAGATCGTCGCCGCCGTGATCCATGATCCGACGGCGCAGGACAGCGCCGTGGCCCTGCGCGGCGAAGGCGCGTGGATGAGTTCTGCGGACGGCGCGAGCCGCGACCTGCGCGTCGCGCCGTCCGTCGCGACCCGGCAGATGAACGGCATGGCGAGCTGGCAATATTTCCCCGAGCCATTGCGCAGCACGCTTCCCGGCCGCTTCCCGGCCTTCCTCGAAGTCGGTTCGCTGCGCTGCTGCGGGCAGGAATACCGGCTGGCGGCAGCGGGACGCCTGCAATTCCTGCTCTACGGCGTGCTCAACCCCTGGGACCATGCGCCGGGCGTGCTGCTCTACAGCGAGGCCGGCGGCCATGCGCGCCTGCTCGACGGTCGCCCCTATGCGCCGACCGAGCGTCCGGCGGGCCTGCTTTGCGCGCCCGACGAAGCGAGCTGGCAGGAGATCAGGTCGATCCTGCTGGATTGAGCGGCAAAGTCGGCTCGCCGCACCGTCGTCACAACCGCATCGTCATCCCGGACAAGCGGCGAAGCGGCGCTGATCCGGGATCCATACCGGAGCGTTTCCGGCAGAGGTTCAGGCAGAATTCCGGGCCTGCGCTGCGCTCCCGCCCGGAATGACACCCACTTCGAACGGCGCTCAGTCTTCCTCATCACGCGGGCGGGCGCTTTCCCCGAGGATCTCTCTTTTCCCGGCGTGGTTAGCGGGTCCGACGATGCCTTCGTTCTCCATGCGCTCCATGATGGATGCGGCGCGGTTGTAGCCGATCTGGAGGCGGCGCTGGATGTAGGAGGTCGAAGCCTTCTTGTCGCGCAGCACGACCGCGACCGCTTGCTCGTAAGGGTCGTCGCTCTCGACCGAACCCATGCCGGTCTT
>NZ_JBYSYT010000008.1:0-103810 GCF_058783685.1 Allobosea sp. FW305-C-101
GAGCCAGATCGACGATCTGCTGCCTTGGGCCTATGCGCCTCAGCCGCTCAAGGCCGTGGCCTGAGAACAGCGCTTACGGCGTAGGTTGGCGCGGCCATACAGATCGTTTCCGAATATCAGTGGGCGTTGGTGGCCGATGCGCTGCGGTGCTGGTCGGCCGTACCGGCGACGGGGGCGTCTTCGATTTCACTCAAATGAGTGATTTCACTGAAAATTGAAAGTGGCATTCGTAGTGGAAGAGGTTGAAAATTTCACCGAGACGGCCTATTTCACTGACCAATGAAAACACTAGAGCGGATGAAAGAAGGCGAGCTTGGGCCTCTGATTGCTGATGCGCTGCGCCAGCAATTGGAGCGGATCCCCTCGATCGCAATTCAGTCGATCGACAATGAGGTCGTCCTCAACGACCCCCACGCGGCCTTGCGGCGTCTCGACATCGTCGCTCGCCTGCGAACGGGAGATCGCGAGGCGACATTGCTCTGCGAGGTGAAGAATCCGGGATTTCCAAAGCAGATCAGGCACGCCATCAACCTGCTTCACGCCTATATCGGCAGATATCACAATGGGGCTGCACAAGGCACGTTTGTCCCCATTGTCGGCTCGTCATGGCTTTCGCCCGAGTCCCGGGCGATCTGCCAAGCGGCGGGAGTGGGCTGGCTCGACCTCGCCGGAAACTGCCGGATTGCGTTCGACACCATCTTCATCGAACGCGAGACCGCCGAACGTCCCAAGCCCGCGGCTCGCTCCTATAAGGCGGTATTCTCCCCCAAGGCGGGGCAAATCTTGCGGACTCTATTACGCGACCCCGACCACGCCTGGAAGGTCGCCGACCTAGCCGAGGCTGCCAACGCCAGCCTCGGCCATGTCAGCAACGTGCGGTCTGCCCTGCGGGATCGGGAATGGGCGACGGTTGGCGACGATGGGCTTCGCCTGACGGCGCCGGACGCATTGTTGGATGCATGGCGAAGCTCTTATGAGCCTGTGCGGGGCAAGCGAACGAGCTGGTATAGCATTCTTCACGGCAAGCAGTGGGAAGAGGCGCTGCGCCGAGCCCTGCAAGCGCCGGACACTGACGGGCATGCCATGCTCGGCGGCCTTTCCGCGGCGCAGTGGCTCGCCCCCTTTATGCGTGGGAATACAACCACGCTCTATGCCGACACCTCGATAATGCCTGAGCTGATCGAGCGGCTAAAGCTGAAGCCCACCACAACCGGCGCTAACGTCGAAATCATCGAGCCAGACGATTCTTCGATCCTGAAGGAGCGTGTGAAGCTTCCCGGCGCGCCTCCGGTAGCGTCGCCGATCTTGACCTATCTCGACCTCTCGCACCTCGACGATCGTGGGCAAGAGGCGGCCGAACACTTGAGAGAGAAACTGCTTAAATGGCACTAGCGCCTGATCCACAATCTGCCGCCGACTACACCGACCGGGTCACCGAGGCCGTAAAATCCGCGCTCCTCGAAATCGGTCAGGTCCTTGGCAGCTTTGAGGGGAAGTTTGCCGTTGTCGGGGGAGCCGTTCCCTGGCTCCTTCTTCAGGCGGACGATATGCAGCATGTCGGCACTATCGATGTTGACCTGACGCTCGATGCAGAGGCACTCGGCGATGGCGAATATGTGCGTCTCGTCGAAGCCCTGATGAAAAACGGCTATGCGCAAAGCCCTGATCACAGACGCTTTCAGCTCGTGCGTCTCGTTGAATCGGCTGATGGAGGGCCGCCGATCGAGGTCATCGTTGACTTCTTGATGCCGCGCAATGCGGAGATTGAGAAGAATATTCCGCCAATCCTATCGGAGTTCGCAGTCCAACGTGCGTCCGGGGCTGAGCTTGCGATCCGCTTCCACCAACTGATCGCCGTGGAAGGCGTAATGCCGGGCGGTGGGCGCAATCGCGTCGAGATTGCAGTCGCATCCATCCCTGCGCTGCTTGCAATGAAGGGACAGGCACTCGCGCGTCGGCAGAAGCGCAAAGACGCGTACGATGTGTACTACTGCATTCGCAACTACGACGGCGGGCCCGAAGCACTGGCCGAACTTTGTCGCCCGCTGCTGGAGATCGAGGAGGCCCGCGAAGGGTTTCAGGGGATCGCTGAGAAGTTTGCTGCAGAGGATATGATCGGGCCGGTCTGGGTGCGCCAGTTTGTTGAGGGAACAGCGGCAATGGGCGATAGAACGCCTGACCAGTGGCAACGGGACGCCTTCGGCCAGGTGCATGCCTGGATGGCAGCGCTTGGCCTCTAGATTGGGCGAGCACGTCTTGCCCAAAAACCAGCCCCTTGCACGATGCCGAGGCGCTCCATCCTCGCAGCTGGTGGTGGCTCGACGTTGCGGCATGTCACCAGTGCGAGTGTCTCGACGATGCTACCCGATCGGGGGTCACTGCGCTGGGGTCAGCTAACGGCCTCGGTGCCTCTAGGCAGTGTCTCGATTGTATGTATTCAGCAGCGCTGCGATCTACCGGTTTGCCTCTGGCCAGTCGGCTTTCGGATACTGATTGCCGTGATCGATAACCGAGATCAGTGCATGACCATGGCGGCGGGCGTAGGCGATCACCTCGATCACGGCGGCGGCGACTGGCTTCTTGACGCTCATAATCTGGTGCACGCGGCGCGGCGTTCCACTCCGGGTTTTGTCCGACGTCGTCAGTTCCCAATCTGCCACGGCACCATTTTTACCCATGCTTACCTTCAGCTGGAGACGCCCCTGAGGCATCATGGGTGGGCTGTCCCAGGTCAGTTTGGGCTCTGTCGGCACCAGCGCCCATACCGCTCCAGTCTTGTAAGGGGCGTCTGAAACGCGACCGCGTTCTTGAACAACGACGTATCCCGCTTCGCGCATCATTTGCCCGACGTACCACCCGACAAACTGGCACGCGGCATCGCGTTCCTTTTTCGAGTGAAGGGCCGCGACGATCGCGGCGACGTCCTTGGCCACTGCCTGGACGGCGGGCTTCCTCTGCTCCGATAGCGTCACGAAAGCGGCAAAGTGCTCAGGCTGATCGATGATCTCGGTTAACCGCCGCCCGGTTTCCGTCGCGCCATAGTTTGTAAGCCAGCGGCTCATTGGCTACCTCCCCCTCATTTGTGTCCGCACAATATGAGTGGTCATATAGTTTGAGTCAACTACCCGAAACGAGTGGTCATGACGCGCTACTGACCTGGAATGACGCGCACAAGCGCGTGCCGGAAATAATGCTCGTTCATGATTTTGATGAGCGATTTCGACGTTGATTTTTCCAGATACTGTTTCATCGCTTCGCCATCCCGCCAGCCGATTTCACAGCCCTCCTCCAACCGATTGCTCTCCAGCCACTCAAGCTCGGGGCCGGCGATCGGGGCATTGGTCCAAAGCTCAAAGGTGAGCTTCTTGTCAGCGAACAGCGACTGACTTCGGAGTATGCTGCGAAGAAGCGGCACACGATCCTCCCGCCATTTTTTGATTTCCTGAAGGCCAATACGCGAGGTGGGACTCTTTGATTTGCACTCGATGACGAGCACGCCTTTGTCATCCGGCATGTCGAGCAGCACGTCGATCTCGGCCGACCGGCGCGTCAGTGCGTCCCTCACTTCGTCGCCGGCGCGCAAATAGCCGCCTTCTACGTCCTTTACTAATGCGCCAACTGCTAGCTCGAACAAATGGCCTCGCAGATTGTGGGCGGCGCCCTCGATTTTTGTCAGACTTCCCATCACGCGCTCGAGGTGTTCGGGGTTCATGGCTGCTGTCGCCCCGGCATTGCTCAACAGGTTGATGAGGTCGCGAAGGGCCTTGGCGACCTCCTCGCCGAACATCTGCGCTGTGGTAGTCGCGAGAATGCCTTTCTGGCGTGCCAGGCTGAAGCCAGTTGCCGTGAAACCGTCCGCGACCAAGAACGGCATGATGGGGGCGACATTCCGAGGCCCCGATGCTAGGTCGTGCTTCCGGACGAAGTGCGCCACCTCATCGGAATCTAGAATCTTGCTGAGATTGACGTCTGCCACGACGAAACCGGGCCGTAAGGTGCCATTAAGTGGTTGCGCGAGCGGTCGTGCATAGGACGGGCCGCTGAAATCCCAGGTAATGCTTGATACGACGGGTGGCTCGTCGTCGCCGCGAAGTTTGATGCGCTCGAAGCTGGCAAGGCCAAGGCGCCGGCACCACTCCTTCATGCCGTGCAAAACCACGTCCTCGGCTGCCAACTGGGCGCGGATATGCGATAGTTTTGCAGTCCGATACTGTCGTGGTTGAAAGGCGACGAAGCGTTCGCCGGTTGCCTCGTCCGTGATCTGCTCAACCATGTGAATGGCCTGCAGGCGCTGTATGATCCGCTCGGGCGATAGCTGTCCTTTGCGAGCGAGGGGAGCGCCACAGAGCCCAGGAAATAGCCTCAGGGGGAAAGCGCCGCCACGGGCCTTCAGGCCGATGATCGCCCCCCAGTATGATGGCCCATGGGATTTGCAAGCCCTCTCGATGGCTTTCCAGAACGACGGGCGGCCGAACTGCTCCGACAAGAAGAAGAAGCGCGCGTTGTGCGCGAACCTCAGCCCCGCGAGCTTGGTCACGCTATCGCCGGCACGCGCAATGCGTTGACGCGCCGCCGCTGGAGATATGCCGTCCTTCACCATCTCGGCAATAAGCGCAATGGTGAGCGAAGGTCCGGTGCTGCGGAGCAGCCGAACGAGATCATTATCAAACGAGAATGACGACCGTGTCACACTGCTCTATTTATAACAGCTTCTCTCTACACCGGCGTCCTTTTTTACACATCGAGCGAAATTAAAAATAATGCCTAAATTTCAGTTGCTTAGAGACGATAAAGTCTGACGCATTTTTGTGCAATGTCAAACCGGACAGCGCTGAGAACGTCAAAACACTGCCTAAGAGCCCGGGCCTAGTCTCCTTGGTGGCCGACGATGGCAGCTCGAAGCGCAACCGCAAACATCGCGACCGTCTCACAGATTCCCCGAGAAGACCTACTGCTACGCCCGCTTTCTCCTAAATCTGCTAATATCCACCTTAGGGTCGATGAGCCTCAGGCACACATCGCGCGTAGTCTCGTCAACGATGTAATCTTCTGGCCGAGCTTGTAGGCGAGGGTGAACGCCCCGGATCCAGAGCCCGGCCTTTTGCTCGCCGTACTTCGTGCGTGCGAAACTGACGACATCGCCGAGAGCTGCGCCCTTTTTCTGCTTCTGTGCCCTGGCCAGTTCGAATTCTCGAATGCGCTCTGTAAGAAGCCGATGAGCTCGGACGTACTCGTCATCGCTGATCGCGGCGACCCCAAGTGGAGTTCGATCGTTCAAATCTCGATGAGGGGAGTTGAACCATGCGTCGGCCTCCGCTCCCAATCCCTGCCAAGCTTCCGATTTTAGCTGGCCGACGCGACTATCAGCCGCTGCCCGCTCCTTTTGAGCTTTGGCCTGCTCGCGCGCGGCGAACTCTTGGGCCTTCCGTTCCAGCGTGCGGTGTAGCTCGCCAGCGAGCGGCAATCCCATCAGATCCAGTTCTGGCTTGGGATTGCCCCGGACCTGCCACCGAAGGTTGACCAAATCGCCTCGGAACGATCGCCACGGCATGTCGTCGAAATCAAGGGCCTGTATTGGCGAAAAATCTCGACCGGGCAGGACCTGGTCGGCCCAGGCTTTGATATTGAATGTGTCGACTTCCTCAGGAGGAAGGTCTTTCAGAACATCTCGAGCGCAAGCCTCGAGATCTTCGAAACGCTTGGCCGGGCGTTCTCGCAGCTCCTTCGCTGCCGCAACGAGTCTCCGCAGCGCCGGCGCAGGGCGCCACCCGTCATGCTGGGTGGGTAAAAGCAGCCCGCTATCGCTGAGATGCTTTAGATAATCACGTACCGCGTAGGGGGCTATCTGGAAGTGAGGTATCTTACTTTGAACTTTCTGCGCGACGTCGCGAGAGATCGAGAGGTAGAGCTTATCGATCCACCCGAGCTGCTTAACAACGAGGTAGACCTCGCCAAAGCCAAATTCTTCATCGTCGGGCCCGAGGTATATCCTGAGGACAGCAGCCTGCCACTGCCCGAGCGGGACATTGAAGCAGCCCGAGCCTTTGACATCGATGTTGATGAACTCGCCGAGCCCATCGCTCCGGACCGCTTTCTCTTGCTTGCTCGAACCAGCGGCCGCGGTCGGCGGCACATGCCGATAACCAGCCGCAATATCAGTGGCCTCTTTCTCAATTGCCGCTGCCTTGTCAGCCGCGCGCTGACGCGCCCGCTGACGGGCATCAAGGTCTCTGGGATTGTGGAGCCAAGATCGGCTCGCCTCGAACAGGATCTTATCCGCTAAGTCTCCGAGTTTCAGTCCACGATACGGCTCCAGCTCAATCTCGATGGCACCGATATTGAGCTGGCGGATTTCGGCGATCTTCTCCGGTCCGCAGGCGTGCGTAACCTTGAATTCGATAATGAGCTGTCGCTCGCCCTTCAGCAGCATGACGTCCGGTACGATCGAACCGGTTTTCTTTTCCAGGACAGCCTCGTCAAATTTGTAGCGGCCGGCCGGAACCACGACCTCTCGTTCGCCAGCTTCTTCGACCGCCCGCGATGGGAGCTCAAACTCCAGGTGTTCGTTGAGAACCTCCTTGGCGAACTTGTGAAGCGCTGTTTCGCCCGCCGATGTGCAGGTGAAGCCTGCTTCGCCGTGATGGGCGAAGTGGGCAGTCCGCTTGTCATCCTTCGTTCTCGCGACCATTCGGCGATCGCAGCCAGGACAGGTGCATTTGCAGGCCAGGCCCCTCGGCACGTCACGAATCGAAACGAGCCTGCCATGTTCGTCAACGGCCACGACGGACATCCCATTCCGACCACAATCGAAAAGCGCATCGAGCGAGATGTCCAAAAGGCTCGATTTTTTGATCGGTTCAGCCATTAAACGAGGCGACCATAGGTCAGATCGCGGCGCAAGGTCCCACAATCCGCTAAACTGTCACTGCTGACACTTCTCGGCTTTCGCGATTTTTGCGAGCCCGTCTCCGAAACGATGACGCTGCTTGAATGGCCGCGATGTGACGGTGGCGTACTCTCCACCGCATCAGCTGTGTCGGCCGATCCGACTGCTCTAAAATGCTGGGGCAAAAAGTTCAAATCCGACCGGCGCGTCTTCTTGGTTTAAGTTTGCAACGACGGCGACGCTCATGCGCGCGCGTGTCAAAGCAACGTATAGTTTCGCTCGCGTTTGATTTGCGAGTGCTTGCTTATCGTTGCGCAGCCAACGCAGCATGTGATCAGTTGGGTGGATGAGTACGCGATCGAACCCGCGTCCTTTCGAAGCCCCGAAATTCATTGCGGGATTGGTTCGGTCGACGCCCTTTGAATTGGCCGCGAGACAAAGCTGCATGGGCCGGAAGGTCGCGATGTAGCGCGCGATATCGTCGGGCCGCACGATGAAAAATCCGGCATGGCCATTGTCGTCCTTGCGGCAGGACGCGCACTTGCAAGCGGTGCTCGCCTTGAGCTCGGGGTATAGCCTCGAGGCCAGCGCGCAAATTGCGTCGCTGTTGCGGTGGGACGTGTTCAGGCTCTCTTCGTCGAGTTCATAGGCGACTCTCTTGGGCAATTTCTCTTTGAGAAACTGCACCAGCTTTCCCTCTGCGTACTTGTCGTATTTCGCTTCGTTGTGCGTGAGATAGGTCACCTGACGCGGGTCGCCGACGAGCACAATCCGCGAGGCGCTCGCGAAAAACGCGGTCAGGATATCGAGGTCATGGCCTGCGAGATCCTGAACCTCGTCGACAAAGATGTGCCGGAAAGCGCGGCTGACCCGATCGAAAACGTTTCCTTTCGACGCTTCATTGCAGCGGATCACGAGCTTCGCCAATTTATCTGAGTAAATGCGACGCCTAGAGTCGAAGTAGTGTCGCTCAAAATCCGCTTCACCCCAGTAGAGGGGACGTCCGGCCCTATCGCGTGCTTTGAGACCCGATCGGCTTGAGACAAGCTGCATTCCCTTCACCGGAAAATCAAACAGGCTGCCCTGGAAAGGCTTTACCCCATGTGAGATGAGGAACGCGAACCAGGTCATAACGACAACATTCGCCGGAAGGTGGCCATTTACGTCGAAAATCTTCTGACGTATTTCGGCTTCGTTTGATTCCGTATAGGTCGTTATAAGGACCTTATCGTCCTTCACCTTAAGTGCCTCGTTGACGAGGTAAGTTGTTTTTCCTGAGCCCGCCGCGGCGATGACGACGTGGTTTGACCCCATCATAGAGCAATAGCCTTGGTGATATAGGCCGGAAACTTGACTTTCTCCTTCGCTGCAAAGACGGCGAGCGCGCAATCTGTCTTATTTGCGTGCATATGACGGTGCAGATCGTCGTCAGATTTTGGCTCGAAACCAAAGAGCTTTCCAAGCGTCTTCCGGTCGTTCTCCTTGAGCAGCTTTGGCTCCAGAGTGTTGTAATTAAAGGATTTATCCCCGATTTTTAGCTCGCCCTTGTCAACGGCTTCGTCATAGCAAATCGTTATATGGTCGATGCCGTCATAGGCTGCGTATTTTTTGTCGAGCGCTTTTGGATTGCCGTCATTGTCGGTGACGATGGCAACAGGGATGCGCAGGGCTCGCGCCACCTCTAGGAAACGCAAAAAGGATGTGCCGACCGAGATGACGTCAATGTCGTTCTCGATCGGAAGGCGCCCGTTATTTGCGTCCATATAGGCACGCTGCACAATGAGTTCGTCTGAATCGCCTTCCACCAGGATCGCCTTTGCGGCGAGCACGAGACGGAGTGTATCGTAACCAGCCAATTTCCTGAAAAACTCGTTGGAGCTCAGGGCGCCGATCCTGGTTACTTTCGATTGCCGCAGGAGGACGAGGTTTTCCAGGCCGAGCTTGTTCGCAACGAAGCTGGAGTGGGTTGAGATGATCACCTGCTTGTCGCCGTTATCCGCAGTCAGGTCGCGGATCAGCTGATTGAGCCTCGAATGGGAAAGATGGTTCTCAGGCTCCTCGATGAGGAGCACGGTGGCCTCGGAGTTCTTCTTGGCGCTGAGTGCCAGTTTAGTTTTGATGATGCACTGCTCACCCTTGCCGATGTAGTGGAAAGGGATGTTGTCGATATAGGTCATCAGACTCCCCTCCCAGGCGGATTGGGAAGATAGATCGACCGAGATGCTGACTGATTTTTTACTGATCTTCGCAGCATTGTTGACGCGTTCGTTGATAACTTTGAGATTGTCGTCGCGCATGAATGCCTCCCGCAGCTTGCGGTGGGCCTGCGAGATCAACGCGCGCTCTTTCTCTTCGAGGCTCTCTCGTATGATGCGCGCGACATAGAGATCGGAGCCGTTCTGAAGCCGTGAGCTGGCCGAGTCGATCAAGGCGGATTTGATTGGAATGTTCCGGGCCGTGATACCGGCGCGCCGAAATGACATCGCCGTAACTGTATAATACTCGATTGGAATGGCCTCGAGCGTCTTGGTTTTGATGAGTTCGGCATAGGCATCGCTGTAATTATCCGCATCGAATTCGATCTTCAGGGCAACGCCGCTTGCCTTCACTTTATCCGAATTGCCGTCGCCCTCGAGATCGGCCAACTCCTTTTCCTCGCCCGAAAAATAGAGTTCGATGAAGATGCTCGGGGGCGGCAGCGGATTTGCGCTGTAGAGTCGTGCAACGTATTCCTGCTCGACCGCGAGGTTGAAGAGATAGCTTGAGATATCGTTTCGAAGCGGGCGTCCGTTCAGCATGCCTGTCAGCGCGAGATGAATCGCTTCAAGGATCGTCGATTTGCCGGACTCATTGCTTCCAACGATAATGTTGATGCCATCATTTAGCGGAATTTCGAAGGTCCCTGCATAGCATTTGAAGTTGTGGATCTTGAACCGCCCCGGGTTCGCCGGAGGCCGTTTGGTTTGAGTTACGCTGCCATGGCTGGCTCATCCAGCATGGCGTAGTAGCGTTCCTCGGCTTCCGCCGGCGGGATGTTACCGATGGGCTCCAGCAGCCGGCGATGGTTGAACCAGTCGACCCACGTCAGCGTGGCGAACTCGACTGCCTCGAAGCTCCGCCAAGGTCCGCGTCGATGGATCAGTTCGGCCTTGTAGAGTCCGTTGATCGTCTCGGCGAGAGCATTGTCGTAAGAGTCTCCGACGCTGCCGACGGAGGGCTCGATACCGGCCTCTGCGAGGCGCTCGGTGTATCGAATGCTGACGTATTGTGAACCCCTGTCGGAATGATGCACGAGGCCGCCGCGATGGGCGGGCCGTCGCTCGTGCAGGGCCTGCTCCAGCGCGTCGAGCACGAAGCTCGCATGGGCAGTCCGGGATACACGCCAGCCGACGATCCTCCGAGCATAAGCGTCGATGACGAAGGCGACATAGACGAAGCCCGACCAGGTCGAGACGTAGGTAAAGTCCGAGAGCCAGAGCCGGTTGGGCGCCGGCGCGTGGAACACCCGGTTGACATGGTCCAGCGGGCATGGCGCGGCCTTGTCCTGGACAGTCGTGCGGATCGGCTTGCCGCGAATGACACCTTGCAGACCAAGGTCGGCCATCAGGCGCTCGACCGTGCAGCGGGCAACGTCGAACCCCTCGCGCAACATCTGTCGCCAGACCTTGCGCGCGCCATAGACTTCGAAGTTCTCGCCGAACACGCGCTCGATCTGAGGCTTCAGCTCCAAGTCCCGCTTCGCCCGAGCCGACTGCTTCCCGGGATAGGTCCGCCTGGCGACATGCTCATGGTAAGTTGACGGGGCGATCGGCAACACCTTGCAGATCGGCTCGACCCCATAGGCTCCGCGATGATCGTCGATGAAGCCGATCATGACCGGTGTCGGCGGTCGAGCTCCGCCTGGGCAAAATACGCCGACGCCTTACGCAGGATCTCGTTTGCCTGCCGCAGCTCCCGGTTCTCGCGTTCGAGAGCCTTGAGCTTGGCCGCCATATCCGTCGTCAGCCCGGGCTTGCGGCCGCTATCGACCTCGGCCTTCTTCACCCACTCGCTCAGCGTCTGCGCCGTGCAGCCGATCTTGCCCGAAATCGACGTGATCGCCGCCCAGCGCGACGGATGCTCGGCCTCGTGATCCAGCACCATCCGCACCGCGCGGGCACGCACCTCAGGCGAGAACTTGTTCGTCGTCTTGCTCGTCATAGCCCCATCCTCTCAGGAGTTGGGGCCTCCGACAAACCCGGGGCGGTTCATCTTGACCTTCGCGATCTTCATACCATCCCCCGTACAAGCCTGTGCTCATCAAAGTCAAAAGATGAGAATCACTTCCTGAAAATATGGCAGTTTGGGCATTCGCTGAAGTGCAAGGTATTCGTGGGATTGTGGCGGCGCCGGAAAAGCCCCGATATGGGCAACAAAACTCCATTGGATGGGAACACACGGCTGTTGGCGATTGACAACTCGTTCTTGAGTTGCTCGTTCGCTAGCGGACGCTCAGGGCGGCCGCATGCCCTGCTGACGAGGGTTTAGTGACTTTTCGTTTCGTTCACGCTGCCGACATCCATCTCGACTCGCCGCTGCGCTCCCTCGCGTTGCGCAATCCCGATCTCGCCGATCTGATCAGCAACGCCACCCGGCAAGCGCTTGTGCGGATTATCGACCTCTGCCTTTCGGAGCAGGTCGATGCGCTGCTGATCGCCGGCGACCTCTATGATGGCGATCAGAGTTCGATGAAGACGGCGCGCTTCCTGGCCGAGCAGCTGCGGCGGCTGGACCAGGCCGGGATCCGTACCTTCGTGATCCGCGGCAATCATGATGCGATGTCGCGGATCACGAAGGAGCTGGTGCTTCCGGACTCGGTCAAGGTCTTCGGCGGTCGCGCCGAGGCGCTGGAGCTTCCCGGCGCGGCGGGGCGGGTTCCGATCGTGATCCATGGTTTGAGCTTTGCGCAGCCCCACGCACCCGAGAGCCTGCTCGGCAAATACCGGCCGCCGGTCGAAGGCGCCGTCAATATCGGCATGCTGCACACCAGCTTGGCCGGCAACCCTGGCCACGACCTCTATGCGCCCTGCAGCCTGGCCGACCTCAGGGCGACGGGCTTTCGCTACTGGGCGCTCGGCCATATCCACAAGCGCGCGATCGTCGACGATGGCTGCCTGATCGCGATGCCGGGCATGCCGCAGGGCCGCGACATCAACGAGGCCGGTCCGAAATCCGTCTCCCTGGTCACGGTCGGCGACGACCGCTCGATCACGATCGAGGAGCGCCTGACCAGCGTCGCGCAGTTCGAGCGGGTCACGGTCGACGCGACCGGGGTGGAGGATTGGCGGGAGCTGGTTTCGGGCGTCGCGCGGGCCCTGGAGGCGACACGCAGCGCGGTCGCGTCCGCGCATCTGGTCGCGCGGCTGCAGGTCGTGGGAGCGACATCGCTGGCCTGGCGCATCCGCCGCGACATGGATCTGCTGAAGGCCGAGGCCGACGACCGGGCCGCCGTCATCGGCTCATGCTGGGTGGAGAAGCTGGAGATCGCCTGCCAGCCGCCGGCGCTGCCGGGGGCGACGAGCGGCGACCCGCTCACCGATCTCCACCGCCTGATCGAGGAGCAGATCCTCGGCTCCGACGCCTTCGCCGCGACGCTGACCGGCATGGCGGAGGAGATCCGGGCCCAGCTTCCGCAGGAATGCCGCGACGTGTTGGGCGCCGACGAGGACGCCTTCCGGGAGCATGTCGCGCGCCTCGCCCGCGATGGCGCGGAAACGGTGGTCGCGCGCCTTCAGGCGGCGGGCGAGGAGGGCTGAGCATGCGCCTTCGCCGCCTCGACCTGACGCGCTACGGCAAGTTCACCGATCACAGCATCGATTTCGGTGCGCGGCGCGAAGGTGAGCCGGATCTGCATGTGATCTACGGGCCGAACGAGGCCGGCAAGTCGACGACCTTCTCGGCCTTGCTCGATCTCCTGTTCGGAATCGGATCGCAGAGCGCGTTCGGTTTCCTGCATCCCTATGCCACGATGCGGATCGGCGCGGCGCTGGAGTTCGACGGCGAGACGCGCGAATTCGCCCGCATCAAGCGGCCGCAGAACAGCCTGCTCGATGCCGAGGATCGTCCGCTGCCCGAAGCCGCCATCCGCGCGGAGATCGGCGGGATCGAGCGCGACGCCTATCGCACCATGTTCTCGCTCGATGACGAGACGCTGGAGAAGGGCGGCGAGAGCATCTTGGCGAGCAAGGGCGATCTCGGGCAATTGCTGTTCTCGGCCAGCGCCGGCCTCGCTCATCTCAGCCACAAGCTCGTCGACCTCCGGGCCGAGGCGGAGGGGTTCTACAAGTTCCGGGCCCGCAGCGGCCTGCTCGCCGAGCTCAAGGCGCGCCTCGCGGGGTTGAAGGCCGAGCGCGAGCAGTTCGACACGCCGGCGTCGGACTATGCGCGCCTGATCGAGAGGCGGGACAGCGCCACCGGCCAATATGACGAAGCGGTCGGGGAGCGTGCGCGCCTCCAGGCGCGCCTGGACGAGATCCAGCGCCACCTCGCAGCGCTGCCCCGGCTTGCCGCGCTGCGGGCCGACCGCGAGCGCCTGGCGCCCCTGGCCGGCCTGCCGGAAGCCCCGGCCGGCTGGGCGGCCGAATTGCCGACACTGCAGAAGGACGAGATCGCGCTCGGCGTCCAGAGCCAGGCCAGCCGCGAGGAGATCGCGCGGCTGCGCGCCGAGATCGACGCGACCGTCGTCGACGAGGCCGCTCTTCGACAGGCGCAGGGGCTGGAGCGGCTGACCGAGCTGCGGGCGCGCTACATCACCGCGGACAAGGACATCCCCGAACGCCGGCTGCAATTGCGCCAGCTCGACCTGCAGGTCTCCGGCATCCTGCAGCGGATCGAGCGCGACGGGGAGGGCGAGCCGCAGCGCCTCGTCCTGACCGCCGCGACGATGGGCCGGCTGCGCGCTCTGATCGAGGCCAGATCGGGCATCGACGCCGCCCTGCGCAATGCCGGCGACGAACGGGACGAGGCGCAGCGCCGGCTCGCGGAGATCGCGGGCAGGCTGCCGCGGGCGGAGGGCGCCGAGCCGGAGTCCCCGGAGCGGGCCCGCGCCGTCGCGGCGTTGGCGGCGACGGTCGAGGCCCTGCGATCGGCCGATCATCAGCCGCGCGCGCGGCTCGCCGGACGGGCGCGGGCATCGGCGCAGGACGATCTCGACGCGCGCCTTTTGGCGCTGCGGCCCTGGCAGGGTACGCTGGAGCAACTCGTCGACATGGCGGTTCCCAGGCCGGAGTTGTTGCAGCGGTGGAAAGCGTCGCGGCGCGAGAGCGAAGCCGCGCTGACCCAGCATCGGCATGAGATCGAGCGGCTCACGACCCAGATGCGCCATGTCGAGGCGGAGCGGGCTGGCTTGGCCGCGACGACCGGCATCGTGACCGATCGGGAGGCGGCCGAGATCCGCGCGCGCCGCGAGCAGGCCTGGGCCGCGCATCGGCGCGACCTCGGCGCCGCGTCGGCGGATGACTTCGAGGCCGCCCTGCGCCAGGACGATCTGGTCGGCGCCGGGCGCCTCTCGCATATGGCCGAGCTGGCGCGGCTGCATCAGAGCGGGCAGGTGCTGGCCGTCGCGCAGGCCGATCTCGCCCGCGCGCAGGAACTGGCCGCGCAGGCGGCGACCGCTCTCGACGGCATCGACGCCGAGGTGGCGCAGGCCGTGTGCGTCATGGCGCCGTCCTGGTCCCCGGTGCCGTCCTTGCCGGAGCTGGAGGATTGGCTGCCGCGTCGGGACCGGGCCCTGGAGGCGCGAGGGGCCGTGCGGGCTGCCGAACAGGATCTGGACGCGGCGCAGGCGGACATCCGCGACGCGCGGGCTCGTCTTGCGGCCGCGCTGGCGCGGGCCGGGTTCGCCGCGGCGGAGGAAGCCGATGTCGGCGCCCTGCTCGCGGAAGCCCAGGCTGGCCTGGAGAGCGAGGCGCAGATGAGGCGGCTCCACGCCGACCTGGCGGAGCGGCAGCGCGAGCTGGCGATGCGCGAGCACTCGGCGGAACAGGCGGCGGCGAAGGAGCGGGACTGGGTCGAGGCCTGGTCCGCGACCTGCCGCGGTTGCTGGCTGGCGGAAGCGGGTTCCGTCCCCGCGCTCGGCGTCGTGCGCGAGACTGTCATCACGATGGCAGATCTCGCGCCGACACTGGAGAAGCGCGCAGGGCTCGTCGACCGTATCGACAAGATGGAGAAGGACCAGGCGGCGTTTCGCGACGAGGTCGCGGTGCTCGCGCAGGCTTTGGGGCTTCCGCGCGAGATGCCGGTGCTGGACAGCGTCCGCGAGATCGTCGACAGGGTCCGGCAGGCGGGCGCCGGCGAGGACCGCCGTGCGCAATTATCCGCCCAGTTGGAGACCGCGGAGGAGCGGCAACGCGGGCTGGCCGAGAGGCACAGGATCCATGCCGGCCAAACGGAGCGGATGATCGCCTTCTTCGAGGCGGGTTCGCTGGCCGACGTCGCCGAGGCGCTGGAGCTGATCACGCAGCGCCGCGCATTGCAGGAGCGGGCGGGAGAAGCCGAGCGCGACATCTGCGAGGCGATGCGCAGCGACGACCTCGCGGGTGCCGAGACGGCGCTCGACAACGCGGCCCGCCCGGCGCTGGAGGCCGAATGGAACGAGCTGAAGGTGCGCTTCGACGATCAGGATCGGCGCTGCCACGAGCTCTTCGCCGCCCGGGCGACGGCGATCGACCAGGTCGAGGCCATCGGCGGCGATGCCAGGGTCGCCGAGATCGAGGAACGCCGCCGCACGACCTTGCTGGAGATCGAGGACGGGGCACTGCGCTATCTGCAATTGCGCGCCGGCATCGCCGCAGCGGAGCAGGCCCTGACGATCTATCGGGAGCGTCATCGCAGTTCGATGATGGAGCAGGCCTCGTCCGCGTTCCGGACGATCAGCCGGGGTGCCTATTCCGGCCTCGCGGCGCAACCGGGCAAGGATGGCGAGACGCTGATCGCCCTTGCCGCCGGCGGCGGCTCGAAGGCCGCGGACGAGCTCTCGAAAGGCACGCGCTTCCAGCTCTATCTCGCGCTGCGCGTCGCCGGATACCATGAATTCGCCAAGGCGCGCCGAGCCGTGCCTTTCGTGGCGGATGACATCATGGAGACGTTCGACGATTTTCGGGCAGAGGAAGCGTTTCGCCTGTTCACGGACATGGCGCAGAGCGGCCAGGTGATCTACCTGACCCACCACCAGCATCTCTGCGAGATCGTCCGGCGGGTTTGCCCGAACGTTCGGCTTCACGATCTCGACGCCAACCCCATGAGGCGCTCCGCCATCGCCTAGCCGAGGTTGAGAGCTGGCTCGGGAAAACTGGACAGGTCGGATAAGTGGAGTTTCTGCCTGAAGGCGGCATGATGGCCGCGACAGGAGAGACCATGGCGAAACGACCGCGGCGGAACCACACGCCGGCCTTCAAGGCGAAGGTGGCCCTTGCAGCCGTGCGGGGCGAGAAGACGATCGTCGAGCTGGCGCAGCAGTTCGACATGCATCCGAACCAGATCACGCAATGGCGCAATCAGCTTCTCGACGGGGCTGCGGGCGTGTTCGACGGCGAGGCGAAGGCCGCGGCACCGGCTCCGGTGATCGACGTGAAGACGCTGCACGCGAAGATCGGGGAACTGACGCTGGAGAATGATTTTTTGTCCGGCGCGCTCGGGAAGGCCGGCCTTCTGAGCGCAAAGCGATGATCGACCGTCATCACGACCTGCCGCTCAGCCGGCAGGCGAAAGTTCTGGGGATCAGCCGGGGCAGCGTCTACTATCTACCCCGCGCGGTTCCGGCTGCCGATCTGGCTCTGATGCGCCAGATCGATGCGCTGCATCTGGAATATCCCTTCGCCGGCAGCCGGATGTTGCAGGGGCTTCTCAATGCCGAGGGTCATGTCGCCGGGCGCCTGCACGTCGCCACGCTGATGAAGCGCATGGGGATCGAGGCGCTCTATCGCAGACCGAGGACCTCGAAGCGGGTGCCGGGGCACGCGATCTTCCCCTACCTGCTGCGCAAGCTGCCGGTGACGCGTCCCAATCAGGTCTGGGCGATGGACATCACCTACATCCCGATGGCGCGGGGCTTCGTCTATCTCGCCGCGGTCGTCGACTGGTTCAGCCGCAAGGTCCTGGCCTGGCGGCTCTCGATCACGATGGACACCGCCTTCTGCATCGAGGCGGTCGAGGACGCCATGGCCCGCTTCGGCAAGCCGGAGATCTTCAATACGGACAGTAAATAGATCGAGGCCAGTTCCTGGGCGGCCTGTCTCAAACACAGATCGACCGTTTGGTAGGCTGGCGCCGCAAGGTGTCAAACGGCGCGCAAAGTTGCCCCCCGATCGGCGTCCAATGTTGGGTCTGACGCAATCCCGCTGACATTTGAGATCATTGCGCGCCGATCAGACGCGCCTGGAGAAGATCGATCTTTCCGCGGCCGTACATCTGGCGTTTGACGAGCTTGAGGCGGGTGATCTGGCCTTCTGTCTGACCGTTCGACCAAGTCGAGAGGATTGCTGCTCGCACAGCGGCCTCGTCTCGTCGGACGCCATTGGCCAAGGAGGCGACCAGGCTTTGGGAGGCTCGATCGATCCAAGATGACAAGGGCTCGGCCCGCTTCATCCTAATCATGGCATGGAAGTCGGCGATGATCTCGCGAGCCTCGACCAATGCCGGCACGCCGTCCTCGATCGCCGCGATCGTGACGGTTTCAGCCTTTGTGAGATTGTCGCGACCGGTGGTCATCAACCGCGCGATGGTCCGGGCCGACGGGACACGCGCGAGGCTGCTTGCGTCCGCTTTCTCCGCGCGGCGGCGGCGTGTCGCCCATTCCGAGATCACCCTGAGGCTTCCCCGGAAGCCTTTCGTCCTCATCGAGCGCCAGAGAGCAGCTGCGTTCCGAGTTCCCGCGTCCCATTGCGCATCGAGCCAGGGCAGATGCGCATCCAACGAACTCTGGC
The DNA here is from genome assembly GCF_058783685.1 of Allobosea sp. FW305-C-101. Classification (NCBI taxonomy): domain Bacteria; kingdom Pseudomonadati; phylum Pseudomonadota; class Alphaproteobacteria; order Hyphomicrobiales; family Alloboseaceae; genus Allobosea; species Allobosea sp. FW305-C-101. The sequence continues at coordinate 17,848 of NZ_JBYSYT010000008.1, forward strand.
GAGGTCGGAAGACGTCGCTGCGCTCGCCGCGGACGATCCGCCTGACAGTCTGGCGGTGATGGCCGGTGCGCTTGACGATCTGCTTGATCGGCACACCCTCCCGCCAGAGGGCGAGGACCGCCGCGTTGATCTCTTCCCGCCGCAGATATCCATCGTATTGCAGCTTCTCCGCCGCCGTCAGGAGCGCAGGATTGACGACGGTGGCACCAATGGCGCTACGGATCTGGCGCATCGACTTGCGCACGGCATCGAGGAAAGCGCGGCTGGCATTCTCCATCAGGTGCCAGCGGTCGGCAACCTGGACGGCCTGCGGCAGGGCCCGTGCCACCGCCTCTCCATAGCCACCGCCACGGTCACGAGCGACTGTATGGACCAGCCGCTGATGGCGGAGCCAAGCTTCCGATGTTGCTGGCTCCCGGTCGGAAAGAAGCGCGACCGGCCGACGCCTCTCCAAGTCGCAGACGATCGTGCCGTAGCGGTGATTGCGCCGCCAGGCGAAGTCATCGATGCCGATCACGCGCAGCGGCTCGCTCGGCACCCTGGCACGCTGCCGGACCACGCGCAGCAACGTGTCGTTGCTGACCGGTAGCATCATCCTCGCGGCAAAACTTGCTCCGGGCCTGCCACCCAAGGCGAGGCCGAGATGCTGGACGATATGATCGAGACGATCGGTCCGACGCGCTCGCGGCGCGAGGACGCGGTCACCAAAGCGCTCCGCGAAGATCTGGCGGCCGCACAGGACGGCATCGCAGCGAAAGCGCCGAACGAGGACCTGGAGCTCGACGCGTCGGCCGCTGAGCGGCAGGTCCTTTGCACGCCGGAAATACCGGCTTTGGATCCGTTGCGAGAACGCCCCGCAGTCAGGACATGGACAGGCGCTGACGGCGGACCGGGTTCGGACAACAACGCGATCGCCTTCGATCGTGATACCGTCGACAATCAAACCTGCGGGAACCAAGCTGGCTGGTCGAAATCGCTGCTTCATCGCGCTGATTCCTTCTGGAAACCAGCATCAAAACAGCCCCGACCTGCAGCAGATTTGAGTCAGACCCAAACTTGCACGCCGAAACACACCATGGCGGACCTCAACCCACCCGCGATCGAGGACGATAAGCCCCTTCAGATTACACCAAAGGCCGCCTGATCATGACGGCCCGGTCCCACACCCGAAATTACACCACGTTGACGGACGCTATCGGAGGAGGCGGCGCAGCAGGCAGGAATTCACCTGCTGAACAGGCGGGCCGCCGTCATCGATGGGGTGCGCTTCGTGGGTGCCGTCCTCTGGACGAACTACCGGCTCCTTGGCACGCCTAAACCATCTATGGTCCACGCGGGGCACGAGTTAAATGATCACAGAGTGATCGAGTACCGAGAACGCCCTGACCATGTCTCACGGTTTATGCCTTGGCATGCCGCGGCCGAGCACAGGCTCGATCGCGACTTTATTCGCGACACGCTCGCGATTCAGCATGACGGGCCGACAGTGGTGGTCACCCATCACGCGCCTCACCCAGATTCAGTGCAGCCGCGACACCAGGGGAGCTCGCTCTCGCCAGCCTTCGCCTCTGATCTTAGCGAACTGATCAACCAGCATCAGCCTGCCCCGTGGATCCACGGGCACGATCATGGGGCACACGATTATCTCGTCGGGCGAACGCGCGTCTTTGCTAATCAGGGGGGGTACCCAGGCGCGGACGGAAGTCGCGAAAACGCCGACTTCAATCCTCGCTGCGTTATCGAGGTGGGCTCCGGTTCGAGCGCGCCATGGTGAAGAAGGGGAAGGAGGATTCGAGATCCCAGGCCAAGGCGGCGGAGACGAGGCTCCGGCAGGAGGCGGCGGCGAGAAAGCGCGTCTTGAGGGCTCTCGACCAAATTTATGAGAGGCAGAAAGGCAAGCCTTCCCTTCAACCATTCCCGACAGCACTTGCGGATTCGGTCCCGGGGAGGGCCGTGCTGCAGCGGAAGGAGAGGGTCCTCCGCTTTCGATACGGCAGGACGTTACCGTCTACGACGCTCATCTTAGGGTCGGAGAGTCGATCAAGATCCCGCACGTCGACGGACTGTCCGCAATGGCTCTATGTTATGGATGGAGAGATCTCGATCGGGGGTGACTCGCTTCAAAAGGGCGATGCGGTGACCGATTTCGATGATGCTCTGCCTCCGGTCGAAGCAAAATGCCAACCGGACTGGTCCTTTTTCTGGTCAACCGCAATGCCACCGCGTCTCTCTTGGGCACAATCAGCGGACGCTAGGCCACCTGAACCGCCCCGGGCTCACCGGAGCCCGCTCGATTTGAAGGCTGCGATCGCTGCCTCGTCCAGCATCGCACAATAGCGTGCGGCAACGCGCCGGCAATGCCTGCGCGTCGCTCTGTTCCGGCGGGGGCGGTCAGCGGCCGAGACATCTGTTGAGCGCCGCGACCAGCGCCTGGGGACGCTGACGGCCGGATTGCGCCGGATCCATCGCGTTCATGGTGTAGCCGAAGCCGAGATTGAGATCGGGGTCGGCGAAGGCGGTTGCTCCGCCGGCGCCCATCATGCCGATCGTCCTCGGTCCAGTGCTTGGAAAGCTCTCGGTCGGCATGAGGAAGCCGAGTGAAAGCGACAGCAGCCGGTCCTGAACCTCCTTCCCCGTCCACTGCACCTCCGCCGCCCGCTCGACGGCGGCCGCACTTATGAGCCGCACGCCGTCAACGGCGCCGCCACACGCCATGACGCCGCAGAGGCGAGCGAGCGCCCGCGCATTCGTATGCGCGTTGACGGAGGGAATCTCGGCACGCCGCCACTGGCGGCTGTTGAAATCCTCATCGTCCCAGAAGATCTTCCAGCTCTTGGCGAAGATGTTCGTGCCTTCGTCGATCCAGCCCTGCGACGCATGGTCTTCCTTGTCCAGGAAGGTCGCGACGCGAGCATTCTCCTCGTCGCTGAGCCCGATTACGCAATCGATTCCAAGAGGCTCGGCGATCTCCTTGCGCAGGAACTCCCCGACCGAACGGTTCGTCACTCGCCGAAGAACCTCCCCGATGATGAAGCCGTAGTTCGCGGAATGATAACAGGGTGTCGTGCCCGGCTCCCACAGCGGCGCTGTTGCTGCCAGGCCTTCCGTCATGCGCGTCCAGTCATAGGCCATTCCAGGCGTAGCGCCGGCGACGATCGGGATACCGCAGCGGTGGTCCAGCAACCAGCGAACCTTTGTCTTCTCCTTTCCCGCCTGTCCGAACTCCGGCCAGTACGTCGTCACGAGTTCATCGACGTCGATCAGCCCGCGGTCGACGGCCATGTGGAAGGCGAGGGCGGTAATTTCCTTGGAGACCGACTGGACACAGCAGATGGTGTCCTTCTGCCAGGGCTCCTTTTGCGCGGCATCTGTGTTTCCGCCCCAGAGATCGACGACGGTCTCTCCGCGGATGGTCACGGATACCGACGCACCGACTTCATCGCGCGCGGTGAAGTTCTTGTAGAAGGCATCCTTCACCGCCGCGAAGGCGGGACTGCAGAAGCCGCTTATTTCGATCGAGCGGTCAGGATTGTTGATGCTGCGCACCATCACGTCGTCTCCAGGAAAGGCGTGGGCAAGCGGCGACTGGCGGCGGGAGCCGCCGATGCCGACTATTTGAGGCGAAGGTCGAGGGCCTTGTACAAGGTGACGGCCTGGTTGCCGTGCGCCTTCATGGGGGCAAGGCGAGGGCCCATGATCATGTAGGCCTGGTCGTGGACGAGCGGCATCCACACATCGTCCTTGTGCACGATCAGCTGGGCCTGCTTGTAGGCCGACTCGCGTTTCGCGGGGTCGGTGGCGGACCGTGCCTCCCGGACGAGCTTGTCGAACTCCGCGTTGCGCCAGTTCATGCGGTTCGGGACGGGGATTGCGGTCGATGCAAAGTTCTCCGACATCATCATGCCCGAGGTCAGGTATGGCTGCTGCAGCCCATACATCTCGAAGTCCTGCTGGGCGGCTCGCTGGAAGAACACGGCTCCGTCGAGCAGCTCGAGCTTGGCGTCGACGCCGATCTGGCGCAGAGAGCCCTGAATGGCCTGGGCGACGTCAGCCATGATCGGCGCGGGGATCACCACCACCGGAGCCAGGCGGACGCCATCCTTGGCACGGAACCCGCCCGCTCCGCGGGACCATCCGGCCTGATCCAGCAACGCATTGGCCTCAGCCAGGTTGAAGCGGGACAGGACCGGCCCGAGCTCGGGATTGTAGTCGGTCGACTGGGGGTGCGTGTAGCTGTAGGCGGGGTCGGATCGGCCAAAGAACACGGTGCGGGCCAGTTCATCCCGGTTGATGGCCATGTTCATCGCCTTGCGGACGCGGGCGTCCGACACCATCGGGCGATCGGTCTTGAAACCGAGATACAGCAGCGAGAAGAAGGTCGCTGGCCGGACCACGGAGAATTGCCGGGCCGACTCGAAGCGCGCGATCGACCAGCGCGGCACGTACTGCGTGAGATCCGCTTGCCCGGCCGTCATCGCGGCCATGCGGGTGCCTTCGTCTGGCACCTGCTTCAGGACGATCTGGTCGACATGAGCCGGGCCGCGGTTCTGATAGAAGTCGGGTCCCCATTTATAGTGGGGATTGCGCTTCAGGACGAGTTCGTTGCGGGGCAGCCAGCGCACCCAGCAGTACGGACCTGTGCCGTTGAAGTGCTTGACGCCGAAATCGGTCCCCAGCTTCTCGACCTCGTTGCGATCGATGATGGATGACGACACCTGCGTCAGGTTGATCAGCAGCTCCGAGTGCGGCTCGTTGAGTTCGTAGACGACCGTCGTTTCGCCTTCGGCTCTGATGTCCTTCACGCTTCCGGCCTGGTTTGCGAGCGGAGCCCGCGTCTCCGGCGCGATCCACCGCTTCAGCGAGAAAACGACGTCCTCGGCCTTCATCGGGCGACCATCGCAGTAGCGGACGTCGTCTCGCAGCGTGAACCTGTAGGTCAGGCCGTCCGGCGAGGTGTTCCATGACGTCGCCAGCAGCGGCTTCACCGTCTTCTGATCATAGTCCAGCGCCAGCAGCGTATCGGCGAGCAGGAACGCGATCTCGGTCATCGGCCGGCTGACGACCTTGTGGGGATCGTAGCGCTCGGCTTCCGCCGCGCGCAGGATCGTGACCTGGCTCGTGCCCTGCGCCGAAGCGCTTGAGCCGGCGAGGGCGAACGCCAGCAAGAGGGTGGCCTTGAGCGATTTCGACATTCCTCTTTCCCTTTCGATCCGGTTCGCGATCAGGAGGCTTCGGCGGCAACCTGGGGGGCGTAGGCTCTTGCCAACGCCGTCAGCCGTGGCGAGACGAGTGCGGCCGGCGGCGGGGCGAATGGCGCAATCGTCGCGACGTGATGGCAGGCGACGACGTGATCGTCGGGTAGACGCACTGCCGGCGGTGGCGTCGTGCAGATTTCGGTGGCGTGCGGGCATCGTCCGCGGAATGCGCAGCCATCGGGTCTGTGGAACGGAGATGGAGGTTCGCCCTTCAGCCGCGCCCTGGCGTCCGGAACCGCACCGGCTCGCGGGATCGATGCCAGCAATGCCTGCGTGTAGGGATGCCGGGCCCCCGAGAACAGAACGTCCGAGGGAGCGCTTTCCACGATTTGTCCGAGATAGAGGACGGCGACGCGGTGGCTGATATGGCGAACCACCGCAAGATCATGCGCGATGAAGAGGTACGAGAGCCCGCGCTGTTCCTGCAGATCCTTCAGCAGGTTGATGATTTGGGCCTGGACGGAGACGTCGAGCGCGGAGACCGGTTCGTCGCAGACGATCAGCTGCGGATCGCAGGCAAGGGCCCGGGCGATGCCGATGCGCTGACGCTGCCCGCCGCTGAACTGGTGCGGATAGCGTGAGGCGAGCTCCGGTGCGAGGCCGACATCCTCGAGAAGCCTGTCCACGGCTGCGTTCAGCGGAGCGCCCGAGAGGCCGTGGTGAAGGCGCACGGGCTCGGCGATCAGTTGCCGGACGGTGAGGCGCGGATGCAGCGAGGCGTGCGGGTCCTGAAAGATGATCTGGATCTTGCGGCGGATCTCGCCCGAGGTCGCCAGCGCCTGCAGATCCTGGCCTCCGAACGTGATCGATCCGCCGCTCGTAGGCATCAGGCCCAGCAGCATTCGCCCGACCGTCGATTTCCCGCTGCCGCTTTCGCCGACGAGCCCCAGGGTCTCACCACGGTCGATCTCGAAGGATACGCCGTTCACCGCGTGGACTCCCCGGCCGGCGTGGCGGAAGAACGACTGGGAGCCGAAGACTTTCTCTAGGTTGCGGACCGATAGAAGCTGTTCCCCGTCCGTCATGCGCGGCCTCCGAGTCCGTCGGCGGTCGGTAGCGGCACGCGGAAGCATGCCGCACGGTGATCGGCCGCAGCCTCCAGGAGTGGCGGCGCCTCTCGCCGGCAGGTTTCCAGCACCCAGGGACATCTGTCCGCGAAGCGGCAGCCCGACTTGACGGTCCTGGGCAGCGGCACCCTGCCGCCGATGGTGGTCAGGCGTCGCTCGCGCACGCCGAGCTTGGGAAGCGAGCCCAGCAGGCCGATCGTGTAGGGGTGCTGGGGCTCGCGGAACAGGCTGGCGGCCGGTGCATGTTCGACCACCTGGCCGGCGTACATCACCATGACATGCGTGGCGATCTCGGCGACGGCGCCTAGATCATGCGAAATCAGAATCGTTCCCATCCCGCGCTGATCGCGTAGCGAGCGCAGGAGCTCCAGAATCTGGGCCTGTACCGTGACGTCCAGCGCCGTCGTCGGCTCGTCGGCGATGAGGATCGAAGGGTCCCCCGCCAGCGCGATGGCAATGACCACGCGTTGCCGCATGCCGCCCGACAGCTGATGGGGGTAGGCATCGACGCGCTGGGCCGGATCCGGGATGCCGACCTGGCGCAGCAGATCGATCGCCCGCGCCCGCGCTTGACCACGCGAGACCAGGCGGTGGGTTAGCAGCACCTCCGCGATCTGGTCGCCTATGTTGTAGACCGGATTCAGCGCCGTCATCGGGTCCTGGAAGACCATCGCGAGTTCGGTACCGCATAGCCGCCGCCGCTGCCGGCTCGAAAGACCGCCGAGCTCTCGCCCGTCGAGCGTGATCGTGCCTCCTGCGGCCAGGTTGGGACCGAGCAGGTCCATCATCGCAAGAGCGGTGAGGCTCTTTCCGCTACCGCTTTCGCCGACGAGGCCAAGTGTCTCGCCGGCGCGGAGGACGAAGGAGACGCCTGCGACCAGGTCCACCCGGGAGCCATCGTCGCCATCGTAGACGACGGTCAGATCTTCGACGTCGAGCAGCGCCGGCTTCATAGGAGCCTTTTGTCCAGTTTGTCGCGCAGGGCATCGCCGAGCACGTTGAGCGAAAGCACCAGCAGAAAGATCGCCAGGCTGGGATAGGTCGCCACATGCGGGGCAAAGGCCAGCACGTTGCGTCCTTCTGCGGCGAGAACGCCGAGTTCGGCCGTTGGTGGCGCGGCGCCGAGGCCGAGGAAGTTGAGCCCGGCTCCGAGAAGGACGATGAATCCGAACCTCAGGGTCAGGAACACGAACACGGTCGGCACGCAGTTCCATGCCAGATACTTGAAGAAGAGCGTCGCGCGGCTGAGGCCGATGGCCTTGCCGCTTTGCATGTATTCCTGACGCGCCACGACCAGGGCGGCGGCCCGGGTGATGCGCCCCACCTCTGGGATCGTCGCGATCGCGAGCGCGATCGTCACGGGCAGGAGGCCGGGGCCGAGGCTCGCGCCAAGTGCCAGGCCGAACAGCACGGCGGGAAACGACAGCAGGATGTCGAGCAGGCGGCCGATCGGACCATCGGACGCTGGGAAGAAGACAGCCACCAGGCCGAGCAGCGCGCCGAAGACACTGCCGATCAGTAATGCGGTCAGGCTGGTGAGCAATGTCAGGCGTGTGCCGTACATGATCCGGCTGAGCAGGTCGCGCCCCTGCATGTCCGTGCCGAGCCAATGCTCCCAACTCGGTTCCTGGAGCGCGGACGGCAGGTCGACTTGATACGGATCGTAAGGCGCGAGCTGCGGGGCGAAGATTGCAGCGAAGGTGATGACGCCGATCACTGTCGCTGCAGCGATCGTGGCGATCTGTCCCCGCGCCCGGCGGCGCTTCGATTTGGGGCCGGTCGTTACCTGCTTGGCTGCCACGGCCATCTCAGGACAACCTCGGATCGAGCGCAGAATAGAGGAGATCGACCATCAGGTTCACCATCACGAAAACACAGGCCATCAGCAGCAGCCCGCCCTGCGCGGTCGCATAGTCGCTGTTCATGATCGCGCCCACGATCAACCGCCCGACGCCCGGCCAAGCGAAGATCGTCTCGATGATCACGGTGCCGCCGAGCAGATGGCCGATCTGCATTCCAATCAGCGTGACGATGGGCAGGAGCGCGTTGCGCAGGCCGTGCTTGATCACCACCCGGTATTCGGGAACCCCTTTCGCCCTGGCGAGCTTGATGTGCTCGGCATGCAGCGTCTCCAGAAGGGCAGTCCGCGAGATGCGGGCGATAGGCCCGATCAGCGTGAAGGCAGCCGTCAGGGCCGGCAGAGCAAGTCCCTGCAGGCCCTCCAGCGTCCACATGGGGCCGAGCCGCCCCGTGAAGGGCAGCAGCCCCCATTGCACACCGAAGGTGAGGATCAGCATGTAGCCGACCCAGAAGACGGGAAGGGATATGCCTGCGACCGCCAGGGCCATAATGCTTCGGTCGATGATCGTGCCGCGCTGAACGGCCGCGACGACGCCCAGTCCGATGCCGACCGGCACTGCGACGAGCAAAGCGGTCAGCACCAGCTCGGCGGTGGGGCCGAAAGCCTCGATCAGTTCTTCGAGCACCAAGCGGTTCGAGATGATCGACCGGCCCAGGTCTCCGACGATGACATCGCCGAAATAGTGGATCAGCTGGACTATCCAGGGCTTGTCGAGCCCCATCTCGATCCGCAGCTGCGACACCACCTGAGCCGATGCCGACTGCCCGGCAAGCAGCGCGGCCGGATCGCCCGGCACGACCCGCAGCAGCACGAATCCGAAGAGGATCGCTCCCGCCAAAACGGGCACCGACAGCGCTAGGCGGGCGGATACGGCCTTCAGCAAGGCTCGACCCGGACAAGCCGGCCCTTTCTGGCGTTAGCGCGCGATCTGCGGAATTTCAGCACGTCCCTCTCCGCGGGGTGATCCCCTACTCGCGTCAGGAAGTTAGTTATGCTAACTAAGTTATCGGCGAAGCCGGGCTTGTCAATCCGGATTGTTGGTCTAAATCGCCGGGCGAGTTTCCAGTGTAAGTTGCGCCGCGTCCTTTTCGCCTCGGCATCTGCGGGGGCTCGGCGTTGTCGCCCTGCCAATCAGCGCGACGACGCATGGAATGGACGATTTGCACGAGGGCTCGCGGCGGCCGGTGCAGGAAGAACGAGTGGAGCGTCTTCCGGCAGTCGCGCCGGGTCCGCGCTCGAAACGGAACGTCGGGGAGGGCCCGGATGGGTGACAGATCGGACACGGCCACGGCCCTGCTGGCTCCCGGCGGGTGCCGTCGACAGAGGCTGTCGGAGGAGGAGCGTCGGGCGCTGTATTCCGGCCCGTGGAATGTCGGATACCTGATCCGGACGGTCAGCCGCCGGGCGCGGGATCAGATCAAGGTTCTGCTCGGCGAGCAGGGTATCAACATCGGGATGTGGCCCTATCTCTGGGCCCTCTACAAGAAAGACGGCGTGCCGCAGGTGGTCCTCGGGCGTTCAGTCAAGGCCGTAGGCCCCTCGGTCGTCAGCGCGGTCAACCAACTCGAGCGCGCCGGGCTTGCGCGGCGCGTCCGGGATGAGCGGGACATGCGGGTCGCCAACATCCATCTGACCGACAAGGCGCGTACGCTAAGGCCGCGTATCGAACAATGCGTCAGCGACGTGAACGAGCGCGCGCTGCAGTTCCTGTCCGATGAGGAGGTCGCCCTCCTCATTACCATCGTCGAGAAAATCAATGCCGGGCTCGATCAGGATGTTCGCCAGCCTTAGTATTGAAGTTACATAGTCACTGGCGGAACAGAGCCCGCATGCCTGCTGATCTGGTATCGAGTCGCTGCGCGTTGCTAGATCGCCTCGAGCGCGATAGCGATGCCCTGACCGACGCCGATGCACATGGTGGCGAGCGCGCGCTTCTTGCCCGTGAGCGAGAGTTCCAGCGCCGCTGTGCCCGCGATGCGGGCGCCCGACATGCCGAGCGGATGGCCGAGCGCGATAGCGCCGCCGTTCGGGTTCACATGGGCGCCGTCTTCCGGAATCCCGAGTTCGCGCAGGACCGCGATGCCCTGGCTGGCGAAGGCCTCGTTCAGCTCGATGATATCGAAATCGGAAGGCTGCACGCCGATCAGCTTGCAGAGCCTCTGGGTTGCGGGCGCGGGCCCGATGCCCATCACGCGGGGCGCGACGCCAGCGGTTGCACCGGCCACGATACGCGCCAGCGGCGTCAGGCCGAAGCGCTTCATCGCCGCTTCGGAGGCGACAATAAGCGCGGCCGCGCCGTCGTTGACGCCGGATGCGTTGCCGGCGGTTACGGTGCCACCGTCCTTCCTGAAGGGCGTCGGCAGCTTGGCGAGCTTTTCGATCGTGGTGTCGCCACGCGGATGCTCGTCAGTGTCGACGATTGTCGCATCGCCCTTGCGGCTCGGGATCGTCACCTGGACGATCTCCCTTGCGAGCCGACCGCTCGCTTGCGCTGCAACCGCCTTCTGCTGCGACCGGACAGCGAAAGCGTCCTGATCTTCGCGTGAGACCTTGTAATCGGCCGCGACGTTCTCGCCGGTCTCCGGCATCGAAACAACGCCGTACTGCTTCTTCATCAGCGGGTTGACGAAGCGCCAGCCGATCGTGGTGTCGTGAATTTCGGCGTTGCGCGAGAAGGCGCTCTCGGCCTTAGGCATGACGAAGGGCGCGCGGCTCATGCTCTCGACGCCGCCTGCGATGACGAGTTCGGCTTCGCCCGCCTTGATGGCGCGCGCGGCCGTGATTACGGCATCCATGCCAGAGCCGCAAAGCCGGTTCATCGTGGTGCCGGGCACAGTCTCGGGGAGGCCGGACAGCAGCAGCGACATGCGCGCGACGTTGCGGTTGTCCTCGCCCGCCTGATTGGCGCAGCCGTAGATCACCTCGTCGATCGCGGCGGGATCGAGGCCGCCATTGCGCTCAAGCAGCGCCCTTAGCGGCACCGCGCCAAGATCATCCGCTCGCACAGCGGACAACGACCCACCAAACCGCCCGATCGGCGTGCGGATGTAATCGCAGATATAGGCCTCGGGCATGATCTTCCCTGTCACTCGTTAGGATGTTGGTTGTTCGCCGTCGATCTCGGCGATGAGTTCTGCCGCCTCTGCGAAGGCGGTGTTGCCGGCGGGCACGCCGGCATAGATCGCCGTCTGCATCAGCACCTCCTTGAGATCGTCCTGCGTGAAGCCGCCGCGGCTCAGGCCCGCGCGGACATGCAGGCGGAACTCCTCCCAGCGGCCGAGGCTCGCGGTGATGGCGAGCACCAGCAGGCGGCGCGTGCGGTCGTCCAGCCCGGGCCGGCTCCAGATCTCCTGCCAGGCGATTCGCGTAATCATCGCCTGGAACTCGGCGTTGAACGGTGTCCGGTTGGCGAGCGAGCGGTCGACCCAGGCGTCGCCCAGAACGCGGCGACGGTTCGTCAACCCGGCCTCGAAGAGGGCTTCGGAAGCATCCTCGGTGTCCGGTCCGGGTGACAGGAAGCCGCGCAGCGCGCCGACGACCGCCGCCGGGGCTTCGACGGCGCGAGGTGCGAGCAATCCAGATGCGCATGGCTTGCGCCGGGGATTGCGGCGAGCAGCTTCTCGCCATGGCCGACAAAGGGCGTCGAGACGTCGCGTTGCCCGGTGACGACCAACACCGGGCAGGTGATGCCGGGAAGCCGGCCGATCAGGTCCATGTCGCGGATGGCGGCGCCGGCCGCGGCATAGCCGTGGCCGGATTGGGCGATCAGGTTGCGCTTGAGGCTCGCCGCGACGGCGGGCTGTCCGGCGGCGAAGGCCGGGGACAGGAAACGCTGCAGGGCGGCATCGGCGATGGAAGCGGTGCCGCCGGCACGCACCTGCGCGATGCGATCCCGCCAGACGGTGCCGTCCATGGTGGCCGAGGTGCAGATCAGGGCTATCGCCGAGACGCGCTTAGGGTGGCCGAGCGCCAGTTCCATCGCGATCATGCCGCCAAGCGAGACGCCGGCGATCGCGGCGCGCTCGATCCCGGCCGCGTCCATGACAGCGGTGACGTCACCGGCCAGCATCGACAAGCTGTACTCGCCATCGGGTGCATCGGAGGCGCCATGGCCACGAGTGTCGATCCGCAGCGTGCGAAACGAGGCTAGGAGGCCGGGCATCGCCGCGTCCCAGAGCGACATGTCGGTGCCGATCGAGTTCAGCAGGACGAGAACCGGCCTGTCCTCGGCGCCTTCCAGCTTCCAATAGATGCGGGCGCCGCTGCTTGCTGCGAAAGGCATGGCCTGTCCTCAATCGTTGATGGCGAGAAGATCGGCGACCAGCGCCGCGCTCTCGCCGATATCCGTTCCGATGCCGGCTGCCGCCAGGTTGCGGGCGATGGCGGTCTCGTCTACCTCCAGCCCTTCCACGACCGTCGCCATCGCCTCCGTGGCTCCAGCGGCGAGCAGGAAGAGATCGGCGAGCGCCGGGCCTTCCGCCTGCCAGCCGCCCAGCCCGCGCTCCTGCTCGGCCGGCAGCCCGGCGAGGATGCCGGCGACGAGGCCGGGGGCGCGCAAAGCGGCCGAAAGGGTGATCTGGCATCCGGTGGGGTTGCGCTTGTGGGCCATGGCGGAGGAGCCGCCACGGCCAGGAATGGCGGGTTCGCGGGCCTCGCCTATGCCGTTCTGGGCGAGAAGCGAAACGTCCCGCGCCATCTTGCCGAGCGAGCCGATCAGGATGGCGAGCGCCGTCGCGATGCCGGCGATGCCGCCGCGGCGGCTCTGCCAGGGCGCGGCATCGGGGAGGCCCAGCATGGCCGCGAGGCGTGAGGCGATGGGGGCAGCCTTGCCGTCCAGTCCGCTGCGGGTTCCGGCCGCACCGCCGAATTGCAGTGTCGCGCTGGTTTCGACTTCGCGGCCGAGCCGTGCCGCAGCCTCGGCGATGCCGGCCTGCCATTGCGCGATGCGCAGGCCGAAGCCGATCGGCAGGGCATCCTGCAGCAAGGTGCGGCCGATGGCGGGGGTCGTAGCGTAGCGCCCGGCAAGCGTGGCAAGCGCCGTTGCGAGGCGCGCGAGATCAGCGTCGAGCAGGCGGAAGGCGGCGCGGATCTGGCAGGCGAGAACTGTGTCGGCTACGTCCTGGCTGGTCGCGCCCTTATGCAGCACTTTCGCGGGCACGTCCGGCAAGGCGGCGCGCAGCCGCGCCACCAGTGGGATCGCCAGCGTGCCGGCGAGCGCCGCTTCATCGGCGAGTTCGGCCGGATCGATGACGATCGCGGCGCAGACCTTCGCGATCGCCTCGGCTTCCGCCGCGCCAATCAGCCCTTCGGCCGCTTCCGCGCGGGCGAGACCCGCCTCGAAGGCGAGCGCATGCCGCAGCGTGGCCTCGTCCGCGAAGACGGCCAGCATGGTATCGGTGGTTGCAGGGCGCTGCCTGAGCATAGCGCTCATGGTATCAGGACGCTCACAGATCGAAAAACACCGTCTCGTTCTCGCCGGCGAGATTGATGTCGAGCCACCACGTTCCGTCCGGCTTGCGCTGGGCGATCAGGGTGTGGCGGCGGGCCTCCGGCACGAGGTTCAGGATCGGGTCGGCCTCGTTGCCCTCGCCATCGGCGAAATAGAGCCGGGTCGGCAGGCGCTTCAGAAGCCCGCGGCCGAACACCGAGACGGCGACATGCGGCGCCTGCAGCGTATTGCCGGGGCCGGGCACGCGGCCGGGGCGGATCGTGCGAAAGCGGAACACGCCGTCCTTGTCGGTCGAGCCGCGGCCGAAACCGACGAAATGCTGGTCGAGCGGCACATCCTCGCGGGTATCGTCCGCGCTGGCATAGCGGCCGGCGGCATTGGCCTGCCAGATCTCGATCATGGCGTCGGGGATCGGCTGGCCTTCGGCATCGAGCACCGAGCCGGCGATCTCGATGACCTCGCCCTGCGGCGTGCCCGAGAGGTTGGACCCCGAGAGCAGGAAATGCTCCGGCGGCATCAGGTCGGGCCGGGCGCCCATCTCGGACACGGCCACCAGATCGGCGCCGCCCTTCCAGGGCAGCCCGTAATGGAAGTAGGGGCCGACGGTCTGCCAGGGCGTCTGGCCGAAGATCGACGGATCCTGGCTGTCCTGTCGCGGGGCGGCGTTGCGGCTCTCCAGATCAGTGGTCGTCGTCATGGTCGTCCTCGAACGGCGTCTGGTCGCGGCCCTTGAGCACGATGTCGAAGACATAGCCCAGCGCCCAGTTCGGCACGGTAGCGTCGATGTCGAAGCGCGAGACCATGCGCTGGCGATAGGGCATCGGCACGGCATTCGCGATCGGGTCGATCTCGATCAGCGGATCGTCCGGGAAATACATCTGCGTCACCAGCCGGGTCGCGAAGGCGGGCCCCAGCAGCGAGAGATGGATATGGGCCGGTCGCCAAGCGTTCTTGTGATTGCCCCAGGGATAGGCGCCGGGGCGGATCGTGACATAGCGATAGCGGCCCTCGGCATCGGTAATGACGCGGCCGACGCCGGTGAAGTTGGGGTCGAGCGGCGCGGGCCAGTCGTCCTTGGCGTGGATGTAGCGGCCGGCGGCATTGGCCTGCCAGATTTCGACGACGGTTTTCGGCACGGGCCTGCCGTCCTCATCGAGCACGCGGCCGGTGACGACGATGCGCTGGCCCTGCGGTGCAGCCTTGTGCTGCGTCGTCAGGTCCAGCATCGCAGGACCCATCAGCCGGCCCCAGTCGCCAGGCCCGGTCACTTCCGTCAGCGTCTGCGGGATCGCGAGCGGCGCCTGCCGCGGGCTTCTCGCTACCGTGGAGCGGTAATCCGGCCAGTGAGAGGGGGGAGAGCCCTCATCGTTGGGTGAATAGGGAAAGATGAGCCTGCTCACGCCGCCTTGTCCTGCTTTTCGGTGGCAACCGCGAAGGAGGCGGCTGTCTTTGCCTTGACCTCGTCGAGGCTGACGCCCGGCGCGAGCTCGATCAGGGTGAGCCCGCCGCCATTCGCCTTGTCGCAGGTCATGACGCAAAGGTCGGTGATGATCATGTCGACCACGCCCGCGCCGGTGAGCGGCAGGGCGCAGCGCTCCAGCACCTTGGATTCGCCCGCCTTGTTGGCGTGATCCATCACGACGATGACCTTCTTGACGCCGGCGACGAGGTCCATGGCGCCGCCCATGCCCTTCACCATCTTGCCGGGGATGGTCCAGTTGGCGATGTCGCCATTGGCCGCGACTTCCATCGCGCCGAGGATGGTCAGGTCGATATGGCCGCCGCGGATCATCGCGAATGAGTCGGCCGAGGAGAAGATGCTCGAGCTCGGCAGGATCGTGATCGTCTGCTTGCCGGCGTTGATCAGGTCCGGGTCGGCCTCGCCCTCATAGGGGAAGGGGCCGATGCCGAGCAGGCCGTTCTCGGACTGCAGAGTCACGTCCACGCCGTCGGGGATGTAGTTCGCCACCAGCGTCGGGATGCCGATGCCGAGATTGACGTAGAAGCCGTCCTGCAGCTCCTTGGCCGCACGCGCGGCGACCTCCTCGCGAGTCCAGGCCATCAGGCTGCCTCCCTCTTGCGCTCGGTCAGCTTCTCGATGCGCTTCTCGTTGATGGTGCTTTTGATGACGCGGTCGACATAGATGCCGGGCGTCTGGATCGTGTCCGGATCGAAGGACCCGACCGGCACGATCTCCTCGACCTCGGCCACGGTCACCTTGCCGGCGGTCGCCATGTTCGGGTTGAAGTTCCGCGCCGTGCGCCGATAGATCAGGTTGCCGGCGGTGTCGGCCTTCCAGGCCTTGACGATGGCGAGGTCGGCCCGGAGCCAGGTCTCGCGGACATAGAGCTGCCCTTCGAATTCCTCGACCGGCTTGCCCTCGGCGATGACGGTGCCGACGCCGGTCTTGGTGTAGAAGGCCGGGATGCCGGCGCCGCCGGCGCGGATGCGCTCGGCCAGCGTGCCCTGCGGGTTGAGCTCCAGCTCCAGCTCGCCGGCAAGATATTGCTGCTCGAAAAGCTTGTTCTCGCCGACATAGGACGCGATCATCTTCCTGATCTGCCGCGTCTGCAGCAGCATCCAGAGGCCGAAGCCATCGGCGCCGGCATTGTTCGAGATGACCGTCAGGTCCTTCACGCCGGAATCGCGAATCTCGGGGATCAGGCTTTCGGGATTGCCCGAGAGGCCGAAGCCGCCGGACATGATCGTCATGCCGTCGAAAAGCAGGCCCTCCAGCACCGCTGCCGGGCCGTCATAGATCTTGCGCATCTTTTATCGCTTCTGGTGATTTGGCTGAGGTGTTGCGGAGGGGCGCCTCGTTGCGAGCAATATGCCCCCCACGATCACGATGAAGGCGACCGGATGGTACCAGGCGAGACGCTCTCCGAGCAGCGCAGCTGCAAGAATGGCGCTGAAGATCGGCATGAGGTGCATGAACATGCCGGTCGTTGCCGGGCCGAGCGTCGCGATCGAGCGGTTCCAGAAGACATAGGCCAGTATCGACGGGAAAATCGCAAAATAGATCAGAGCCGGCAGGCTGTGCAGCGTCGGCACAAAGATACCGCTCGCGGTTGTCTCGACCAGGACGAAGGGCAAGTGGAAGACAATACCGAAGACGGTCGTCGCTCCCAGCAGTGAGAGCGGTTTCAGGCCGAGCGGCCGGCGTCGGACGAGAACCATGTAGAGCGCCCAGAAGCTCATGCCGAGGACGACCAGGATATCGCCCCGACCCACTTCGAGATCGCCCAGAGCGAGAAGGTCACCGCGCGCGATCACGAGCACCGCACCAACAAGCGAGACGGTGATGCCGAGCGCCCGCAGCGGAAAGATCCGCTCGCCCAGAAGAACCCAGGCCAGAATGATCGTCACGACAGGCAGGAGCGAATTCACAAGGGCAGCATTGATCACCGTCGTGTGATGCAGCGCCGTGTAGATGAAGCAGTTGAA
This sequence comes from Allobosea sp. FW305-C-101, assembly GCF_058783685.1. NCBI lineage: Bacteria > Pseudomonadati > Pseudomonadota > Alphaproteobacteria > Hyphomicrobiales > Alloboseaceae > Allobosea > Allobosea sp. FW305-C-101. The sequence goes on from NZ_JBYSYT010000008.1 coordinate 34,927, forward strand.
CGCTGTCACACCGATTGCGCCGAGCAGGGCCAGGAACGGCCATTCCTCCCGCAGCCGCGAACGATCGAGCCGCAGCGAGGACCATGCGAAAGGCAGCATGATCGCCAACGCGAGCACCCAGCGCCAGAACGACATCTGGATCGGTGGAATGTCGTCGCGCATCATCCGCGCAATCAGGAAATTACCCGCCCAGAAGAGCGGAGGCAGCGCGGCGATGACGTAGGCCAGCGGGATGGGACTTGCCGCGGATGCGGCCGGCTTGCCCCTGTCGAGTTCAGCCATCGCTGCGCTTCTTCGCCATACGCACTTCGGTGTAGCGGCCGAGCACGGAGTTGACACCGACTGCCAACAGAAAAACGATCAGCAGCAATGCGTACATGCGGGGCATGTTGAAGGTCGTGTAAGTCTGGATGACGGCGTAGCCAAGCCCCTGGTTTGCGAGCTTGGTCTCTGCCAGCAACGTGCCCACGATGGCGACGCCGAGGCCAATGCGGATGCCGTTGATCACCGGCAGTCGCATCGCCGGAATATAGATCTTGGTCAGCATCTGGGCCGAGGTGAGTCTGAAGGTCATCCCCACACGTATCAGGACCCGATCGATCTCGCGCATGGACGCGGCGACGCTGACGGCCACCGGGAAGAAGCAAGACAGGGCACCCATCGCGACCTTGGAACCGGGGCCGACGCCGAACCACATGATCATGATCGGGAAGAAGATGATCTTCGGCGTCGGACCCAGATAATGCAGGAGCGGCTCGTATGCTGAACTGAGGAAGCGGTCGCGTCCCAGCACAATGCCTACAAGAACTCCCGCGCCGCCGCCGATGGCGACGGCCAGTACAACCTCGCCGAAGGTCACCGCGAGGTTGTGGTAAAAGCCGCGATCGATCAGCAGCATCGCCAACTCTCGGCCGATAAGCGGCAGCGGCGGCACCACGTCGCGATACAGCAGGCCCGAGCGGGCCAGGCTCTCCCATCCGATCACGATCGCCAGCACAATGGCGATGCGTGTCAGCATGACTGCTTGCCCTTCCGAAGGGCGTTTCCACGGCGTCGTACGAGACGGCATGGATCCGGCGGCCTGGTTCATGGCTCGGACTCTCGTCACTTGGGGTCTTAGCGGCGCGGCGGAATCTGGATCAGTTCGCCGAGCTGTTCCTTGGTGAGCGGCTGCGCGGTGTACTTCAGCGTCACGGCGTCCGGCACGATGGTGTCCAGCCCGACAATGCGATCGGGATCGAGCGCCTTCTTCGGAAAGAATTCATCGCGGGTACGCTTGGCGATCTCGAGAGGCACGCCGACGAAATCAGCATAGACCTTGAGGGCCTCGTCGCTCGCATACATTGCGTCCACGGTTTCCCGGTAGGCGAGCATGAAGCGATCGAGCTGCTCCTTCTTGGACTGAAGCACCGACGTGTTCGTGATCAGCAGACGGACGGTCTGGTCCCGGAATGCCTGGGTGTTGTTTCCGGTCGCGATGACGCGGATTTCGCCCTTGCTGAGCTGTTCGAGGCCGAAGGGCGGCGCCGCCCAGCCGACGTCGATCTGGCCCGACATGACCTGCGTGAGCGTCGGAGCCGGCCCCCCGGTGGCGGTCAATTTCGCCTTCAGTCCGTTTTCCTTGACGAAGGCGTTGACGACGCCATGCGTCGATGACCCGTTTGTCGAATAGGCGACCGTGCGCCCGTCGAAATCCTTCAGGGTTTTAACCGGTGAATCGGACTTCACGTACCAGTACAGATCTTGTCCGCCAGTCGTCTCGGCCCCGATGATACGGATCGGCGCGCCCTTGGAGAACGCCGAGAGAGCGCCCATGATGCCGCCGGCCACGCCGATGTCGACGCTGTTCGACAGCACGGCCTGCTGCGTCTCGCCGCCGCCTTGCGTGTACAGCATCTGAAGGTCGAGCTTGTGCTTCTTGAAGATGCCAAGGCGTGTGCCGATTTCGGCGACCGAGGTATCCCAGTTGCCGCGCTGGCCGACCGCAAGCTTAAGCTGATCCTGTGCGCTTGCCGGACCTGCCGCGAGTGACAGAAGACCGGCAAATGCGCCCGCCAGAACCGTTCGCTTCGTCAAGGTCATATCTTTCCTCCCTCATTTTTTGATGGTCGTCGCAGATTTCTTGGATGCTGCGTTTGCCGTGCACGTTAGATCTTGAAGGCCTCCAACGTGGGAGCGGGAAACAGATCCTCGACGCCAAGGCGCCGCGACGACAAGCCCTGCGTGTGATGCGCCTGAAGGAACGCGTCCAGCACGTGCCGGTTCGCCTCGACACCATAGGACCAGAAATCGTTGCCCATCAGCTTCTTCGCCGATTGCAACTGCTCCTCGACGAATGGCAGCGTGACCTTTGTGGCCGATGTATCGGTGAGCCGCGAGAGAGCGATCCGCTTCGACTGCTCGAACGCCTTCAGGAGAGCGGCCGGCAGCCATGGCTGGTCTTCGACGATCGTGCGTCGCGCACCGATCACATGCATGATCGGGAAGATGTTCGTGCGGCGGTAGTAGTCGGAGGCCGCCGCCGTAGGCGTGGCAAAGAGTCGTGCGATCTTCGGGTGGCCCGCCTCGAAGGCGGAGGGCGCCCTCGGGCCGATAAAGCCGTCAATCTCACCGTCGGCCAGCATTTGGTTTAGGGATCGGTCCGCGGGAGCCTGCTCGACCCGGATGTCAGAGGGGAGTGAAACCGCGATCTTCTCCGCGCGCCCGGGCTGTTCGATACCGCCGCGGACCCATGTCACGTCGGTGGGCCGCACGCCATAATCGTCCTCGAGCATGGAGCGGATCCAGACGCATGCCGTGAGCTGGTACTCGGGACACCCGATGCGCTTCCCCTTCAGGTCCTCCGGCTTCTCGATCCCGCGGTCGGTCCGGATGAAGATCTCGGAATGCCGGAACGCGCGCGACACGAACGCGGGCACGCCCACATACGGGTTGGTCCTGTGATCGACCTTCACCGCGAAACTCGACAAGGATGCCTCGCAGACGTCGAATTCGGCATGCCGGAATGCGCGGAAGAAGATCTCCTCCGGGAAAAGCTTCATGAACACGGGGTCGACACCGTCGATCTGAACTTCGCCGTCAAGCAATGGTCTATTGCGGTCGTAATCTCCGATCGCGATGGAAAGTCGCAGCTTCGACAATTCTTCCTCCCGAGGCGGGCATCATCGGCCCAGCTTTCAGGCAGGATGCGCCCGGGGCGCGGCTCGGACAAAGACTTCTGCGAGATGCCAGTGAGACCTCGACGGTTTGGCGCCCGTCCTCGTCGCGCCAGCGTCACGCGCACTGTGCAGGCGATCAGCCTCTCCGTAAGGTTTTGTTCGCCGCAGCGGCCCGTCGAAGAATCCGGATGGCGCGATGACCTTCAAGACGATTTTCTTATACGAGAAGGAACCAAAATATACTTGATGTCGCTCCTGAAAGGCGCGGACATCGTGCCCGGCCCAACGCTGGGATGCGATCGATGATGCCGTGATCTCGGCTGGGCGACTCTCGACGTTTTTGCATCACATAACAATGTATGTCCGCGCGGCGCGGATCCTTTTGCAACGGCACCGCGTCTCTCTGCCGCTGCGTGCGTGAGGGGGCGGCACCGTCCACCAGGGGAAGGCGCCGCAGCGGAGATCAGGGAGGAATATCAATGACCAGATCATTTCGGGCCATCACCCTCGCGCTGCTCGCAGGCGCGGTTCTCGCCGCGCCCTCGGCGGCGAGAGGCCAGGAGGCAGGCCAGGGGAAGCGCACCTACTTCGCCCTGGGTCCAGCGACCGCCGTCTATGCCGAACCGGCTGCGCGCGCCAGGGTCGCAGCCCTCGTCATCCATCGGACCGCCAACTACACCACGCATATCGCCTGCAACGAACTGCCGAAGCGTGGTATTGCGGCCCTGTGCATGAGCACGCGCTTCACAAACAACGAGTTCGCGGTCGACTGGGACCGGATCGCGCTGGACGTGAAGGCCGGCGTCGAATTCCTGCGCAAGCAGCAGGGTATCGAGAAAGTCGTGCTGTTCGGCCATAGCGGCGGAGGCCCCACCACAAGCTTCTATCAGGCGGTGGCCGAGAACGGACTCGGCTTCTGCAAGGATCCGCAGAAGCTGGTGCCCTGCCGCGACGATCTCGCCGGAATGCCGAAAGCCGACGGCCTGATTCTCGCCGATGCTCATCCGGGCGTGCCGGTCATTCTGCTGCGCAGCCTGAACGGGTCGGTGCTCGACGAGACGGCCGGCAAATTCGATGCCGCGCTCGACCCGTATCTGACGAGTAACGGCTATAGCGCGACAGCGTCGTCAACCTATTCGCCGGAATTCCAGACCCGCTATTTTGCTGCGCAGTCGGCGCGCATGAACGCGCTGATCGCGACCGCGCAGGGGCGCGTGAAAGCCATCCGGGAGGGCAAGGGGACCTATCCGGACAATGACCTGTTCGCCATCCCGCATGGCGGTAATCCCGGCGCGGGTCCCGGCGGCGCATCGCAACTGCACAGCCTCGATACGGCGATCCCGCTTCGGCGCACGCGCGCGCCGCAGAAACTGGTGCGCAACGACGGCAGCATCGTCGAACAGATCGTTACCTCCGTCAGTCCGCCAGAACTCGACACGAAGGAGACGACCAACAGCTTCGATCGCGGCACAAAAATCCTGTCGCTTCGCTCGTTCCTGAGCACTCAGGCCGTGCGCTCTAGCAACTCTCTCGATGGTATCGACCATTGCTCCAGCAACAATTCCACCATCTGCGCCGTTCGCTCGATTGCCGCGCCGACGCTCGTGGTCGGCATGGGGGGCTATCTGTTCATTCGCGACTCCGAAGAGGAATACGAGAACAGCGTCGCCGCCAAAAAGGAACTCCTTTTCATCGAGGGCGCCAGCCACGGCTTCACCCCGTGCCGGAATTGCTCGGCCGACCCTGACGCCTATGCGAACAGCGTGCGCAACCTGTTCGACCAGGTGAAGAACTGGGTCGACGCGACGATGCGCTGAGGGGCTGGCACGGGCCGTTGCCAGACTATGCGCGGTTACGATGGGACCGCAGCGTCCTTCCTGTGCATGCCGGAATGGGCCCGGAATTCGGAACCAAGGCCGCCTGCGTCGACCAGCCGCGGCATTCGCGTGCCGTTCGGTGGCCCGCATCGGTTCTGGGTTCCGGGCTCCATCCTATGGACCGGAATGACGGCATGTTTCGAAATGAAGTCCGCGCGCTCTAGATGCCCACGCGCCGCGCCAGGGGGCCCAGGGAGTCGAGCAGGCGCCTCACGATCCCATCGATGAAGTGATCGATCAGATCCTGGCTTCTGAAAGAGGCCGCGTTAGATGGCCTCAGCAGATAGAGGGTTCGGGTCAACGGGATATCGGATACACGCTGCATCACCAGCTTCCCGGCCCGGATCTCCTCACTGGCGGTGCCGTAGGGCATCATGCTGGCAGCCGCTCCGCGCACCACCAGGCTGCGCATCGCCGGAATCGATTCCGCCTCGTAGACGATCCTGAGATCGAGCGAATAGCGGGCTGCGGCGTCTCTCAGCAACCGCTGAACCATGTCGCGCTCGCCGGCCTGCACGAGGTCATGAGAGAGCGCGTCCGCCAGAGTCAGGGTTGGGGGCAGAGGCTCTCCCGTCGCCGAACGAGCAAAGATCAGCTCCTCCACCAGCAGCGGGCGGCGGCTGACTCCGGGGCGGGCTTCGTCCACGCCGTAAGCCAGCGCATAGCTGAGCTCGCCCTGTTCGAGGGATGTCGTCAGTGCCCGGCTCAACGCTTCGACAAGGCTCAACGATACGGTGGGCATCGTCCGCTTGGCATTGAGCAGCATGTCGGGGTCCATCTGCAGCATGATGCTGGGCGTGAGGCCCAAGATCATCATCTCTTGCTCGGGACTGACATTGCCGATGATTTCGCGCTTGAGCTCCTCCACATCCTGCAGGATACGGCGGGCCCGATCGAGCAGAAGCCTGCCGGCCTCGGTGAGTTCGACGCCGCGCGAGTGGCGCACCAGGAGTTCCGTCTTGAGCTCCTGCTCGAGCTGACGGATCTGCAGACCGAGCGCTGGCTGTGCGACGTTGAGCTGTTCGGCAGCCCGGGTGATGTTGCCGACTTCCGCGATCCGCACGAAGTAGCGCAGCTGCCTGAGATTGATCACTTCCTCCTGTCGATGTTCGCCGTTGCGCCGGAGTATGGCGCAGACGGGCGCACTCAGGAAGGCGTCGGCCCTGTGCCGGCGCGGCTGCGGGAGCCGAGCCTGATTCAGCGTGCGGGTCGCATCCAGCGCTCGAGCCATTCCAGGGCCGAGAAAATGACGACGCTCACGAGTATGACGAAGATGATCGTTGCGAAGACGCCGGGCAGATCATAGCGTTCGGCCAGGTCGTTGATGAGTTGACCAAGACCACCGAAGTTGATCAGGAATTCTACGCCGATGAGATTGATCAAGGTGAAGATCAGACCCAAACGTATTCCGGTGAAGATCGTCGGTATCGACGCCGGAAACTGGATCCTCCAGAACAGCTGCGACGGAGTCAGATTGTAGGTGCGCCCAACGTTTAAGAACGTCTTCTTCACGCCCTGGAAGCCCTCGATGGTCTTGAGCGCCACGGGCGCGAGTCCCGCGACGAATCCCATCGCGATGATTGTCGCGGAGCTTCGTCCAAAGATGACTAGGAAGAGGGGATAGGCGAGCACAATCGGCGCTGCGGCGGCAGCTGCGATCCAGGGTTCCACTGCAAGTTTGAGAATGCGTCTCTCGTGCAGAAAGATTCCGAAGCCGACACCCACGATAATGACGAGCAGACTTGCCGCGACTGCCTCGGATCCGGTCACAAACAGCCGATGAGCCAGTTGCTCCTCGCTAAACAGGCGGCCGAAGCTGCCTATCACGGCGGAGGGAAACGGGATCACGAACTGGTTGAGCAGCCCGGCATAGAGCAACAGCTCGACACCGCACAGCACAAGCGCAACGGTGGCCAGCCCGAATATGATCGGAGGAAAAGCGAGGATCCGCATCGTCAGCCTTTTCTCGCGCGGGCTGCTTCCTCGGCATCGGCCATTCCGCGCGATGCCTCTTCTCGCAGATCGTTCCAGATCTCCGCCACATAGCGGCCGAACGCATCGCTGCCGACGACATCGCTGCTGCGTGGGCGCGGCAGGCGGATGTCGACGATCCGCTTCACCTTGCCGGGACGGAACGTCATGATCAGCACCCTGTCCGAGAGCTGCACGGCTTCCGTGATGTTGTGGGTGATGAGCAGCGTCGTTTGCCGAAGATCCTGTTGGATCTTGAGGACTTTGTCGCCCAGCAGCACACGGGTCTGTTCGTCGAGTGCAGCGAAAGGCTCGTCCATCAGCAGGATCTTGGGCTCGAACACCAGCGTCCGGGCCAGCGCGACGCGCTGGCGCATGCCGCCCGACAGTTCCGACGGGTAGCGCTGCTCGAAGCCAGAAAGGCCGACCATCTCGATGAATTTGCGGGCCGTTGCGTGGCGTTCTTCCTTGCCCACACCCTTCACTTCGAGCGGAAAGGCAACGTTGTCGATGACCGTCCGCCAGGGAAAGGTCGATTCTTCTTGGAATACCATGCCGATGGACGGATGCGGGCCCGAGACGCTCTCGCCGCCGACGGTCACGGTGCCTTCATAGCCGCCTACAAGGCCGCCCATGATGTTGAATACCGTTGACTTCCCGCAGCCCGACGGGCCGATGATCGAAACGAATTCGCCGCGCTTGATCTCGAACGACATGCCATCGACAGCAGTCACAGTTCCTTCGCGCGTGTCGAAGCGCATCGAAACGTCCTTGATGACGACATCGATCTCGTCGATGGTCTCGCTCGCAAGACGCAGTTTGGCGTTAGCCCCCCGCATGTGCCTTTCGTCCTCCAGATCGTTGCCGCTCATGAGTTGCGCCCCTGCATCCTGTCACGCCAGTGCGTGTCGGGGCGTTCGACCCATGCGGTCTTGAATGGATTGATGGCAGGCATTCATCTCCTCCAGCGAGGTCGTTCTCGAAGGTTGCCCGCTTGTAGGCGACGCTAGGGTGGCCCCTCATCGTGGTCCAATACTATATCGCTTTGTCTTCCAAACATTTGCGTAGCGGTCGAAACGGCAACAAAATGCCGTGCTCCAACGTCCAATGGGCGTTAAGGTCCGATCGAAAGAACGGAGTGAAATGCCCGAAACAAACTCAAAGGCCTCTGTGCCGCCCGCCGAGCAGCGCTACGATCTCCCGCTTGAGGGAAGCGTCGGCTATCAGCTCCGGATGGCCAACAGAGCCGTGCAGCGCTATCTGCAATCGCAGATCGAGCCGCATGGTGTCACGCTAGGCATGTGGTATTTCTTGCGGGCTCTCTGGCTGGAGGACGGCCTGACCCAGCGAGAACTTTCCCAGCGAATCGGAACCATGGAGCCGACGACGCTGTCCGCGCTGGCGACAATGGAGAGGTCCGGTCTCGTGACCCGTGAGCGGGATCCGCACGACCGGCGGAAGCTCTGCGTCAGGCTGACCGAACGTGGCCGCTCGCTGCAGTCGAAACTGATACCCTGCGCCAACGAAGTCATCGAGCGCGCGACAACCGGGATGAGCGGCGAAGAAAAGGCTCGCCTGATCAGTTGCCTGGCGCAGGTGCAGCGAAACCTGGCGGACGCGCCTTCCGGGGGCAGAGACATCGACTGAGGCGCCATGCGCTAGACCAGGCGCATGGGGCCGGGTTTCACGGGCCACCCTGCGCTGGAGCAAGTCTAATGCTCCAGCGTCCCGCCTGCGCCAGTCATATCGGAAAGCGGGCTCCGCTTCTGTGCCGGCGAGTTAGTCGCCGACTTTTCCGGTGCCTTCGCGCGTCATCCCTGCTGCCATGGCCGGGTTGTAGCCCGGCTTCACCCGTGCATCGATAACGACCGATGCGCCGTTGCGAGCAGCCTCGACCCCTTTCCGGATCGCATCGATCAACGCGTCTGTGGTCGAGACTGGCCCGATCCCAACAAGTCCCTGGGCGCTAGCCATCGCGGCGATGTCGATGTCGGGATCTCCGATACGCTGCCCGATCCACTTGTTCTCCACCGGCCGATCGCGCGTGCGCGCGACGCGTTCCTGATGGATCTCGTCATTGTAGAATGAGCGATTATTGGCGACGATGGCCAGGAAAGGCAGCTTGTAGTGTGCGGCTGTCCAGAACGCGGAAACGCCCATCATCGTATCGCCGTCGCCCAGAACGGCTACGGGCAATCTGCCTGAGCCGGCAAGCGCGAGCGCTGCGCCGGCCAGCATGCCGGGCCCCGACCCGATGCCGGCACCGCCATCGGTGCCGAGATAGTCGAGCGGATGGCGGAAGTGCCAGCTTTCACCGGCCCAGCCGAGAGGCAGCCGGACAAGCGACACGACTTCATCGCGCAGCACCGTGCCCATCGCCGCCGCGAGCGAGACGATGTCGAGCTCGCGTGATTCGCCGGGCAGGTCGAATGCCGGCAATGCCGTCAGGTCGGCCGGTTCGGAACCGGGACCGACGCCGAGTTCGTCAGCGAGCAGATGGAGCGCCGCGTTCGGATCGCTGCTGAAATGCAGGTCGGCGGGCGGCAGGGCCTGGTGGTCCATGCTCCAGCCGTTGTGAAGCTGATGGTCGAGCTGGATATTGATGATCTTGGTCGCGGCCGAACAGCCGCCCTGTTTCAGGGTGCCGGCGAGATCGACCCAGTCGAGCGACAGGATGACGTCGGCGTCCGCGATCCGCTTCGCGCCGGCCTCGTCGAGGAAATGCCCAGGCTTGGCGCAATGCAGCCTGTGATCGGTCGGGAAGGCTGCGCCCACCTTGATGTCCGTGAGCACCGACGCGTTCAGCGCTTCCGCGAGGGCCACGCGACGCGCCCAGTCGCGGGTGCTGCGCGAAACCCTGCCGATCAGGAGCATCGGCCGCTCTGCGCTCCTCAGAAGCGTCGCGGCGGCTTTGATGTCCTGCGCCGCCGGGACACCGGGGGAGGTCAGAGCGAAGCGTTTGGGATCGGGCAACTCGGGCATCTGCTCCAGGCGGCGCTCCTGCATGGAGACATCGAGGCAGACATAGGTCGGCGCCGCCGGTGCGGCCCGGGTGATGTTGTTCGCCCGCACCAGAGCTTCCAGCGCAGCTGCGACGGAGACCGGCTGATCGTCCCACTTGATATAGGGGCGGATCATGGCGGCCTGGTCCTTGGCGGTGTGTAGCCAGTCGATCCAGGGGCGGCGCTCGGCAGCATCGACGGGACCCGTCGCGCCGAGGATCAGCATCGGCACGCGGTCGCACCAGGCGTTGTAGATCGCCATCGTGCCGTGCATGAGCCCGACATTGCTGTGCAGCACCACGCCCATCGGCCGCTCGGTGACCTTGGCGTAGCCGTGAGCCAGAGCGACGGCGTGCTCCTCATGCAGGCAGAGCAGCATCTGGGGGTCCTGGTTGCCCAGGTGGTTGACGAGGCTGTCATGCAGCCCGCGGAAGCTCGAGCCGGGATTGAGCGCGAGATAAGTAATGTCCAGCAGCCGCAGCATCGAGGCAATGGCGTCGCTGCCCCAAATGCCGTTGTCCTGCGATGCGACAGGCGTGTCGATGCCGTCGATCGGAGTGCTCATCGTGTATCCTTTGCTTGTCTGGTCGGCATTCGGGCCGTCCGAGGGCCGCAACGTAGGGTCTCGCATGTGATTGGATGCCACGGCGCCGGTCAGCCGCCGCGGAGGCTCACATGGACGTTCTTCTCCTGCGTGAACGCGAGGAGTTCGCCCAGGCATTCCTCGCGGCCCAGTCCGGACTGCTTCCAGCCGCCGAAGGGCGCACCGAGAAAGTGCTTGGAGACCTCGTTCACCCAGACAAACCCGGCCTCGACGGCAAGCGCCGTGCGATGGGCCTTGCGCAGGTCGTTCGTCCAGATGGAGCACGTCAGGCCATATTCGACCTCGTTGACCTGGCCGAGCATCGTCGTCTCGTCATCCCAGGGCAGGACTGCGAGGACCGGCCCGAAAATCTCCTCGCGCGCGATGCGCATCGCCGGCGTGACATCGGCGAAGATGGTGGGCTCGACGTAGAATCCCTTCGTCAGCGCCGGATCAGTGGGCACCGCACCGCCAGTTATGAGCCGTGCTCCCTGTTCCTTGGCCGAGGCGATGTATTCCAGGACGCGCGCGTGCTGCTGCCGGCTGATGATGGCGCCCATGGTCGTCCGGTCGTCCGTGGGGAGGCCCGGGACATAGTGTCCGGCCAGCGACGGCAGCCTGGACAGCACATCCTCGTAGATGTCCCGGTGGATGAACGCGCGGCTCGTCGATCCACAGGACTGGCCGCACCAGGTGAAGTTCATTCCGCCGATCACGGCCGAAGCCACGGTCGCGGGGTCGGCGTCGGAGAACGCGATCAATGCGTTCTTGCCGCCGAGTTCCAGCAGAACCGGCTTGATGGTGTCGCTGGCCGCTTTCATCACGGCACGACCGGCGCCGACGCTGCCGATGATCGCGATCTTGTCCACCCCGGGGTGGGAGGCAAGGGCCGCGCCGGCCTCGCGCCCGCCGGGCAGAACGCTGAATACGCCCCTCGGGAGGATATCCTGTACCAGTTCGGCCAGGCGCAGCGTGGAAAGTGGCGCCTGCTCGGGCGGCTTGACGATGACCGCGTTACCCGCTGCCAGCGGGGCGGCGATCTTGCCGGCGCAGAACATGAAGGGATGATTGAAGGCGAGGATGCGCGCGACGACGCCCAGGGGCTGACGGAGCGTCATGTTGATGACGTCCGGCCCCATCGGGATGGTCTCGCCCTTCATCTCCGTCACGAGCCCGGCGAAATAGTCGAGCTGCGCGGCGGCGATCGTGGCATCGCCCATCATTTCTCGAACCGGATTGCCGCAATTGGCTGCGTCGAGGGCCGCGAGTTCGCGCGCATTGGCACGGACGACGGCAGCGACTTCCTTCAGCAGACGGGCCCTTTCGAGCGGGGCAACGCCGCGCCAGGAGAGAAAGGCCTGCCGTGCGGACTTGACCGCGGGATCGACGTCGCTGGCGCCAGCCTCCGCAACCTCGGCGATCGGCTCGTCGAGGCCCGGATTGGACGTTGCGGCGTAGCGCCCCGATATCGGATGGCGCCATTCACCCCCGTAGTAGAGGCTGCGGCCGGCCGGAGCTGGCTTGTCGAGCATAAGAAGACCCCAATGCGTTTCCAGGGCTCTTGCTCCGGCCCTCCAAGTTCAGTTTCGCGCAGCGCCGCCGGCGTTTCCAAGACTTTATCCCTTGGGCACCCAAGCCGATATGATCGTTCGGGCTCGCCGTCGGGTTCAGCTGCCGGCAGCCGCCATTTCCGCCTCGGTGTCGTCCTGCTCCATGCCGTCGAGCAGCGCGATTTCCTCATTGGAGGCGCCGAGCCTGCGCCAGTCGTCGCTCTTGGGGACGATGCCCTGATAGGAACGCAGCTTCGCCTGCGGGATATGCGGCTCGACGAGACCGAGCGGGGAAGCGCCGGCGGCATGCTTGCGCGCTGCATCGATCATCACCCGGCGGAACTGCACGATCGCGATGTCGCTCGCGCCGAGGCGCTCGCTGGTACGGTCGGCGATCGGGCCCATCGACTCCCACATCATGATGTCCTGGTTGGGAATTCCGGGCACGCCGGTGAAATCCCCCAGCTTCATCGCCTTGCGGTCCTGCAGGTAGTTGTTCTCCCGCTTGCGCAGCATTGGCTTGTAGGTCTTGTCGAGATCGATGCCGACCTGCGCCACGCAGAACTTCCGCCAGCTTTCCTGATCGATGCAGTCGTCATTGCCCCATGCGATGAAATGGAAATAGCTCGACACGTCGTCCTTCGGCACGATCACCGTCGCGACGTTATAGGAAGAGTTGGGGGGGATCAGCGCGGCGAAAGGCGCAACGAATACGGTCAGTCTCACATAGTCGTGGGTCTGGGCATTGGTGATCGGGCGGCGAAGCGCAGCGTAGCGGAAGCCGTAGTTGGTCAGCTGGACCTGGATGCGCGGGTTCTTGTCGGTCGACGGACGCGTCCAATGCGTCGCAGTCGCGCCGGCGGTCGTCACGCGCGAGGGCTTCATGTCGGAGGAGTGCAGGCTCGACGAATGAGCCGAGTCGATCTGTCCTTCCATGATCTGGGCCCAGTTGCAGGGCAGATCGATCTTCACGATCGAGACCTTCGCCTCGGGCGTGGGCGCCCACGGCGGGGCCTCGAATTCCGGCATTTGGTCCTTCGGACCCATATAGACCCAAATGAAACCTCCCGCCTCCTGGGTCGGATACGCCTTATGCTGAACCTTATCGGCAAAGCCGCTTTCTGCCGGCTCCGACACCATTTCGAGGACCTTGCCGTCCACGTCGAACTTCCAGCCGTGATACAGGCAGCGAAGGCCACACTCCTCGTTGCGGCCGAAGAACAGCGAAGCCTTGCGATGCGGGCAGTACTCGCCGAGCACCCCGATCCGTCCGTCAGTATCGCGGAAGGCAACGAGATCCTCGCCGAACAGACGCACGCGGACAGGCGCGCCGTCGCTTTCGATGAGCTGCTCCGACAGCAGCGCGGGCACCCAATGACGCCGCATGAACTGACCCATCGGGGCCTCGCCTTCCACGCGGCAGAGCAATTCGTTCTCTTCGTGGGTCAGCATCTCATTCGCTCCAGATTTGACGGCCGGGCTAGTCAGCCGGATAATACTTAGGTATCTAAGTCTCACATTATTCGGAATTCAAGCGCTTGTCGAGACGGCGCCGCGCGGAGGTTTGGATGAGCGATCAGGAGCAGTGGCTAAAGGCCAGGATCGTGGGGAAGGAGGCGGTCGCCGACGACATCGTCATGTTCGATCTCAGGCCGCTGGATGAGAACATGCTCGAGCCCTACACCCCCGGGGCTCACCTGGCGGTGAAGGTGCCGAACGGCGAGACGCGGAAATACTCGCTCTGCAACGGTCCGGACGAAGCCGAGGGCTATGTCATCGCCGTCAAGAAGGAACATGGCGGCCGGGGCGGGTCCGTCAGTCTGATCGATCAGACCAATGTCGGCGACAACATCCTGATCTCGGCGCCGCGCAACGATTTCCCGCTGAAGGACGGCCCGTCGAGCTACATTTTCATCGCAGGCGGCATCGGAATCACGCCGATCCGCTCGATGATCCGCCATCTGATGGCGACGCGCGGGAAGCCCTTCAAGCTGTATTACTTCACGCGCACACCGGCGATGATGGCCTTCCGGGAGGAGTTCTCCGGGCCGGAATTCCGCGGCAAGGTCGTCATCCACCACGATAACGGCGACCCCGACAAGGCGTTTGACCTCTGGCCGGTCCTTGAAGACCCGAAGGGGGCCCATCTCTATTGCTGCGGCCCGCGGGGCCTGATGGAGGCGGTGCGGGACATGACCGGCCACTGGTCCTCGGCCGCCGTCCATTTCGAGGATTTCGGTGCGGCCAAGGCGAAGCCGGAAGACAATGCGCCCTTCACCGTCGAACTGGCCAAGAGCGGCGAGATCTTCGAGATTCCCGTCGACAAGTCGATCCTCGAGGTGCTGCGCGAGGCGGGAAAGACGCTGCCCAGCTCCTGCGAAAGCGGGACTTGCGGCACCTGCAAGACGCGATTGGTCTCAGGCGAGCCCGACCATCGCGATCTTGCGCTCTCCGAGCAGGAGAAGGCGCGAAACATCATGATCTGCGTCTCCCGCGCCAAATCCGGCGCCCTCGTTCTCGATCTCTAGCGAGGCAGTGGTGAGCGAACCTTTGCGATTGGGCGTGGTCGGGCTCGGCCGCGCCTTCATGCTGATGCTGCCGACATTCGCGCAGCATCCCCTCGTTCGACTGGTCGCTGCGACCGATCCGCGTCCGGAGGCGCGGTCGCGGTTCGTCGAGGAATTCTCGTCGAACGGGTTCGCCGCGAAGGCCTATGACACTCTCGACGGTTTGCTGGCAGACGAAGCGGTCGAGGCCGTGTACGTGGCCTCCCCTCACCAGTTCCATGTCGCCCATGTCCGCAGCGCCGCTGCGGCCGGCAAGCACATCCTGGTCGAGAAGCCGATGGCGCTGCGGCTGGAAGACTGTCGCGCCATGATCGATGTGGCTGCAGAGGCCGGTGTCCACTTGGCCGTCGGCCACAGCCATTCCTTCGATCTGCCTTATCTACGCACCGCCGAGCTGATCGGATCGGGCCGCTTCGGCCGCCCGCGCCTGATCGTTGGAAGCAACTATACGGACTTCCTGTACCGGCCGCGGCGGCCCGAGGAACTGGACACGTCCCGAGGTGGCGGCGTCGTCTTCAGCCAGGCGGCGCATCAGCTTGATGTCGTCCGCCTTCTCGCTGGGGCGGAGATCGAGTCACTGCGGGCGGTCACCGCGCGCCTCGACCCCGCCCGGCCGACGGAAGGCGCTTATCAGGCCTTCCTGCTGTTCGAGAACGGAGCCAGCGCGACGCTGACATATAGCGGGTATGGGCGGTACGACACCGACGAGCAACTCGGCTGGTTCGGCGAGCTCGGGCAGCGTCGCGATCCTTCGCAATACGGCGCCGCGCGTCGGGCCCTCGCGCCGGTCTCGACGCCGGAGGAGGAAGCTGCGCTCAAGGAGAAGCGCGCCTATGGTACGTCCGCGACCGTTGCGGGCCGGACGGCACCCGCCGCTCATAATCATTTCGGCCATTTCCTGGTCTCCTGTGACGAGGCCGACCTGCGCCCCATGGCGGATGGGATCCGTGTCTATGCCAATGATCGCGAATGGCTCGATCCATTGCCGGCGCCAGCTGTGCCGCGCGCGGAGGTGGTCGACGAGCTGCATGCCGCGGTCAGGTTCGGCGTCCCGCTGCTTCACACCGGCGAATGGGGTATGGCGACGCTCGCAGCTTGCCTCGCGATCCTCGAATCGGCCGCCACCGGACGAGAGGTTCGGCTCGGCAGCCAAAGCACTTCCTCTGCTCGCGGCTGAGGACAACCCGTTGTTCCGCGTCGCGTGCGGATAGGGAATAGGCATGGCTTGGTTTGCGGGCAGGCTGGGCGAGACCTTCGCCATTCTCTCTGTCTTGGCCTTCGCTTATGGCGGGGTCTCGATCGCAAAGGCGAAGCTCTACGGAAAAGGCGATGGCGGCGCCGTGCTTTCGGTGGTGTTCACGACGCTGCTGTCGGCCCTTATCTGGGCGGTGGCGGGAACCTCGGCCGGCAGCTTGCCGGACACGCCGGACTTGATGATCGGGCTTGCCTGGTTCGCCGTCTCCGGCCTGCTCGCCACGGCGCTGGCGCGCATCCTCTACTTCATGTCGGTGCGCGATCTGGGTGCAGTGCGCGGATCGGCCGTGAAGCGTGCCATCCCTTTCTTCGCGGCAGTCTTCGGGGTCCTTTTTCTGGGTGAGACGCTGAACTCCAATAAGCTTCTCGGCCTGGCACTGATCGCCGTCAGCATCGCGGTTCTGGTCGCGGTCGACCTGGCTCGCCGCGGCGGCAGCGAGGCGGGTGCGGTGGCGTCGATCGGCTACGCATGGGGGACTGCATCGGCACTGTGCTACGCCTCGGCCTATGTGGCCCGCAAGTTGGGCCTCGGCTATGTGCCTGATGGCGCACTCGGCACCTTCGTCGGCTCCATGGCAGCCGTAGCCTATTACGCATTCGCCGTCTCCTTCAATGCCCGCGCGAGAACGGCGACGTTCGCTGCCATGTCCCTAAAGAACAACTGGGCGGTTGTGGCCGCCCTCTGTTTCTCTATCGGCCAGATCTGCAACTTTTATGCGATCCAGCACACCGCGATCTCGACTGTCGGGGCGATCCAGTCGCTCGAGGTTTTCGTCTCGATGGTGATTGCGACGGTCGTGCTTCGGACCGAACGCGCGCCCGGCTGGATCACGATCGCAGCGGCGGTGGCTGCCACCGTCGGCGCATTGCTTGTTGTCGCCTGAGCAAGCGGGCCTGCCGCCGCGAGAGCATGGTCGCTGCGGCGCGCCGCCTTAACCCTGCGCCGGCTCGCGCAGGACGCGCTCGAAGAAGCCCGACAGGCGCTCTACCTCGGTGAGCGGGAGCACGTCGGCGACATACTGATCCGGACGCACGACGACCATGCAACCTTGCTCGCGGTCGATTCCGCGCAGGTCGAAGATATCGCTGCCCGGGCGCTGGTCCGCGCAGTGCACCTTCTCGTAGTCCGTCAGGCCGTATCGGCCCTTGGCCGGCTGGAGGAAAGGCGGAACGCGCGCCAGATCGGCTTCGCAATGGGCCTGCTGCAGCACTGCGATAACCTCGATCAGGGCGTCCGCATCCCCGAGCGGCGTGTAGCGCCGCACTGGAGAGGCCTGGTCGTGGTCGAGAAAGCTGACGAGCTCCGACAGGCCTGACCCGCCGTCGAACGGATCGCCGGCTCCAGCGAAGGCGACAATGCGCCAGCGCCCATCGGCTGTGATGCGATGCGAGAGTTCCAGGGGCTTGGCATCGGCGAGCCTGACCACCGGTGCGGAATGAAACCGCATGCCGATCTGGTAGCCCGATGCCAAGCCCTGATGCATGCCGTCGGCGCAGATCGCGGATGGCTCGTAGCGCACGGCTGTCCCGGCGGTGAAGCGACCCTGCTTGACGAAGTAGCGCTGGAACTCGGA
Source organism: Allobosea sp. FW305-C-101 (assembly GCF_058783685.1). Lineage (NCBI taxonomy): Bacteria > Pseudomonadati > Pseudomonadota > Alphaproteobacteria > Hyphomicrobiales > Alloboseaceae > Allobosea > Allobosea sp. FW305-C-101. The sequence goes on from NZ_JBYSYT010000008.1 coordinate 52,463, forward strand.
GGGATCCCGGGCGCGTTGGGCGTCGGGCCCCGGGCCGGCTGGACGAGCGCTGAACATGGCCGCGAACTCCCGGTCGAAGTCGATCAGTTCCTGGGCGAGCTTCCGGCGTTCCGCGGAGTAGCTGAGCAGCAGTTGCGCGGGGCTCGTGCCTCTTATGACGGCTGCCAGCTTCCATCCCAGATTGAAACCATCCGCCATCGAGACGTTCATGCCTTGCCCGGCCTTTGGGCTATGCGTGTGGCAGGAATCGCCGGCGATGAAGACACGGGGTGGCCGGCCGGCATACTCGCAGCCGTCGTCAAACCGGTCGCACAGCCGCTGGCCGATCTCGTAGACCGACCACCATGCCACTTCCTTGACGTCGATCCGGTAGGGGTGCGCGATGCGGTTCGCGGCAGCAACAAGGTCCACGACCTCCAGCGACCGCGAAGCGACGCGCTCGTCTTTCGCCAGCTTGTCGAGCTCGACATAGAATCGCACCAGATAGCCGCCCTCCCGCGGTATCACGAGCATGCTGCCCTGGCTGGCCGACTGGATTGCGGCCTTCATGCGGATGTCTGGGAAATCGGTGATGGCGAGGACGTCCATTACGCCCCAGGCGCTGTTGGCCGAGTCACCGCGCAGCTCGAGTCCGATCGCCTTGCGAACGGCACTTCGCGCCCCGTCGCATCCGACCACGTAGCGCGCTGTGACGACCTCTTCGCGCTCCGAGCCAGCCGGCCCGAGCTGCTTCAGCCGAACCGTGACGGGGTGGCTTTCAGCCTCGGTCGTATTGGCTGGCCGGTCCAGCCCGATGAACTCCACCGCGTAGTCCGGCTCCAGCCTGCTCGCCGAGTTGCGCATGGTCTCCAGCAGGAAATCATGCACCCGCGCCTGATTGAGGATGACGTGCGGGAACTCGGAAAGCCCGTCCTCAGTATCCTGGATGCGGCTATGGCGCGCGATGCGCCGGGGATCGGCGGCGTCGGGCTTCCAGAACGTGGTCTCGTTGACCCAGTAGCTTTCCCTGGCTACCCGTTCGGCGAAGCCGAAGGCCTGAAACATTTCCATGGTTCGGCAGGCTATGCCGTCGGCCTGGCCGATCCGAAGAGGACCCGGCTTCCGCTCTACGATCCGGACGCGGATGTCAGGAAAAGCGGACAACTGGGCCGCGAGGGTGAGGCCAGCCGGTCCGCAGCCGACGATCAGCACATCGACGTCCGACGACCCGCTTGGAGCCCGGCTTTCCGGGACCGGAAGAATGGCAGGATCGCCGGGCAGGAAGCCGTTCAAATGAAACTGCATCGGGGCACCTCGCAGCTTCCCTTGGCCGTCAGGCCCGGCCCCCGGACCGCCTCTGGCGGGTCTGCTCGAGCCAAAGGTCCCAGGGCCGCTGGACCTGGCCCTCAACCCGGTCGACGCAGGCCCGGCATTCGTCCTCGGTCAGGTACGTCACTTCGCCCAGCTGGGTGGCCTGCAGCTGATACCGGGCATTGAGCTCTGCGTAGACGGCCCGGTAGACGGCGTTCTTCACAGTCGGTCCAACGACGGTCGATCCATGGCCGCGCATCAGGACAATGTCGCTGTTGCGGAAATGCTGGGCCAGCGCACGCCCCAGTTCGGGGCTGCTGATCAGCAGGTCGGTCGCGTCACCGCCTGTCGCCCGGATCTCGAAGACAGGCGCTTCCTTTCCGATGAAGCCGGCCATATGGAAGAGCGCCCTCAGCCTGGTTCCTTTCACGACGCTCAGCGGAACGATCGAATGGGAGTGGCTGTGAACGATGGACTGGACGTCGGGCCTCGCGCGGTAGATCTCGCTGTGAATGAACCGCTCCAGGTAGACGCCGCGGCCGTTCGCATCGACGGGCTGGCCCGAGAGATCGAACTCCACGATGTCCTCTGCCGTTACACGCCCCGGCGCCATATTGCGCGCCAGCAAGAACCGATCCGGCCGCTTGTCGTGGCGCACGCTCACATGGCCGAACGCGTCCACTACGCCCTGGTCGAACAGAATGTGGTTGGCTGCGACGAGCTCGTCCATGAGTTCCCGCGCCGGCGGCGTTCCCGGAGCGGCGCCATCCGGAACAGTGACGGCGGTTGCGGTGTCACACATGCGGGTTTCGCCTCCTTGCGACGGTTCGAGGATGCCCTGCCTCGCTGGCCCGGGCTTCACTATTCAAGTTCGAGGGCGCGAACTGAGACAATTTCGGCTTGTCTTCCCGCCACAAACCGGCCTTCGACCGGCCAGCGACGCTTGGCGGGAACGGTGCGGCCGCTCAGGCATAAGGCAGGGGCTCGGGCTCGAACCCGAACATTGATGCGAAGCGACGGCTGAACGCAGGCCACGCCTGAGGGTTGACCACTCGGGGCGGCGCACGGCCGTTGAAAAGCTCGATCCATTGGTCCGCGGCGGAGGACGACATCTGCTCCAGCGCTTCCTTTGTAATCCCGGCGGTGTGCGGCGTGGCGATTACGTTGTCGAAGGACAACAGCGGATGGTCTGGCGGTGGCGGCTCCTTGAGAAAGACGTCGATCCCTGCGCCAGCGATGCGGCGTTCTCGAAGCGCTGTCTCGAGCGCCGGTTCGTCGTGGATACCCCCCCGCGCGGTATTGATGAAATAGGCGCTCGGCTTCATTGCGGCGAACTGAGCCTCTCCGAACATGCCCAGTGTCTCCTTGGATCGCGGGCAGTGCACCGAAACAAAGTCCGAGCGCTGCAAAAGCTCCGCCAGACTTGCGCTGGTGCCGCGCCGCCGAACGATTTCCGCACCGTCGAGATAAGGATCGTAGGCAAGCACCGTCATCCCGAAGAGCCCATGGCAGAGTTCGGCCAGCCTCCCGCCGATAGCGCCGAGCCCGACGATGCCCACCGTCTTGCCACGAATGTCGTTGCCTTGCAGGGCGTACCGGTCGATCTGCGCTCCGTGCCGCCGCAACACCTTGTCTGCGATGCCGATCCGCTTGGACAGCGACAGCATCAGGCCTAGAGCATGTTCGGCCACGGCCTCGGTATTGGTGCCGCCCTGGTTGCAGACAAGGATGCCGGCGGCGGTGCAGGCCTCGACGTCGATATAGTCGTAGCCGGCGCCTGTGGAGCTCGCCGCGAGCAGGTTAGGGCAACGGGCGATCAGTGCTGCATCGGGGAACCAAGGTTCGCGCAACTCCGTTCGCGCCTGGACCTGATAGCCATGTGCTCTCGACATCACGTCCCAGTTGTCCGCCTCGACGGTCGAGTAGCTCAGTTTCCGCAGGTCGACGTCGGCTCTTCCACCCAGGATGTCTTCTGCGATCGGATCGACCCAGCTCTCGAAGAACACCAGACCTGCCTTTTGTCCTGCCCGGACCGCCATTGTCTCTCCCTTCGGCGTCTTTTGAGGGCATCCGCAGTCGCAGCGCGCGAGGTTACGGCGAGCCCCTTCGTTGCCTCATCATGACTGTGGGTTGAAAGCTGCGCAATTGTAAATTAGTTTCCTAAGTAATCATTATAACAAAACGAGTGTGGAGGATGACACCATGGGCGGAAGGTGGATGCTTGCCTTGATGATTGCGGCCTTTGGCTGGGTCTCGGCACACGCACAGGAGGTTCGCAGCGGCGCAGCCGGGAATCGGATCGACCTCGCCATCGTCTCGCGCACCGTGTTCTACCTCCCGCTCTGGCTGGCGGCCGAGAAGGGATACTTCGCGGAGGAGGGGATCGATCTGCGTATCGAGGTCTTCGACAACGCGGAAAAGATCAATGAGGCGCTCAGGTCGGGGGCGGTCCAGATCGCCATGTCGACGCCCGAGAGCATCATGGCCGATGCTCTCAAGGGGGGCAGCCTCCGGGTGGTCGCGGGCAATGCCGGACGCTTACCGCACTTCATCATCGCCCGGCCGGAAATCCGGACGATCGCCGATCTCCGCGGCAAGACGATCGGTGTCCTCTCGGATCAGGAGGGCACGACCCATCTCGTGCCCGAGGTGACGCGCAGTGCCGGGCTGAAGCCGGGCGACTATGTCGTCAAGGCGGTTGGAGGCGCCCCGACCCGCTGGCGCCTCCTGCGATCGGGCGAGATCGACGCCGGGTTGCAGCCGTTTCCCTTGAGCTACGAGGCGGAGGCGGCGGGCTTCAGTAACCTGGGACCGCTGTCCGGCTTCGTCCCGGAATGGCAGTTCACCAGCGTGAACGTCGATATGCGCTGGGCCGAAGCCAATCGGAATCGCCTGACGGCGACGCTGCGCGCATTGCGGCGCGGCCTCGACGCTATCGCCGCGGAGCCCGCCACTGCAGCCGCCGTTGCCGCGCGCGAACTGAAGACGTCCGAGCCCCTCGCTGCTCGCGCTATCGCCGACACCGCCCGCCTCGGGATCCTGACGCCAGGCATGGAGGTATCGCTGCCGGGGTTGAAGAAGGTGCACGAGGCGCTTGTGGCGGCAGGCCTGGTCGCGAGCGAGCCGTTCGACGCAAGCCGCGTGGTCGATGCGTCCTTTCTGCGCGCCAGCCGCTGAGGCCAGCTGTACCGAAGGTCTCGCGATCAGCCGGGCGCGCGATCGAGCACAGGAAAATGCCGCCGCGGCGGCGATGCATCCAGGAGGTTGTCTTTGGCCTATGATCTTGAGGTCGCCAATGTCTCCAAGCGCTATGGCGATCGGTCGAGCGGTCTACTGGCCGTCAGCGATGTCAGCCTGTCGGTGCGGAAAGGCGAGTTCGTGTCCGTCATCGGGCCGAGCGGCTGCGGCAAGTCCACGCTCTTCGGGATTATCGGCGGTCTGATCGGTGATTACGACGGAGAGGTTCGCGTCGGCGGACAGTCTCATGTCGGCACGCATCGCGACATCGGAATTGTCTTTCAAGAGGAATCGACGCTGCCGTGGCGAAGCGTCCTGGCCAATGTCGCCCTGCCGTTGGAAATCCAGGGCATGCCACGCGCCGAACGCGAGGAACTGGCGCGGCATTACATCGATCTCGTCGGTCTTACGGGCTTCGAGGCGAGCAAGCCCGCAGCCCTGTCGGGCGGCATGCGCCAGCGCACGGCGATCGCGCGCACGCTGGCCTTCAAGCCCCGCGTGCTGCTGATGGACGAACCGTTCGGGGCGCTGGACGAGCAGACTCGCCTCCTGCTCGGTGATCGGGTGCTGGCGATCCATACCGAATTGCAACAGACGACGCTTCTGATCACCCACAACATCACCGAGGCGGTTCAACTGAGTGACCGCGTCGTCGTGATGTCCTATCGCCCGGGCCGCATTCTCAAGGTCATCGACATCGATCTGCCGCGCCCGCGAAGCTCGGAAAGCATCACTGACGAGCGCTTCGGACGCTATGTCGCGGAGATCTGGGGGGATCTTCGTGCCGAAGCCAGCCGTGGGATGCAGGAGGGTGAGCGCAAGCGGGCCTGAAGTTCAGCTGTGCCAGAGGGAGGACGACCACGATGAATACCGAACGAAAGAACTGGATCGGACCGACGCGGCGGACGGCTATTGCCGGTGGCTTGGCCGCCGGCCTGATGCCGCGCGTCGCCCGCGCCGCCGACAAGATGCGCATCGTCAGCAGCCAGAAGGGTTTCTGGGACACCACTCTCATCCTGTTTGGCCAGCAGAAGGGCATTTTCGCCGATCACAAGCTCGATCTCGACATCATCTGGTCGGATGGTGGGTCGGACATTCAACAGGCAGTCATCACCGGTTCGACCGACTTCGGCGTCGCGCCCGGAATTCTTGGCGCGTTGAGCGCATTCGAAAAGCGCGCGCCGATCGCCGTGACGAACGCGGCCATGACGGGTTCGAGTGACCTGTTCTGGTACGTGCGGGCGGAAAGCCCGATCCGTAGCCTTGCTGACTGCAACGGCAAGACGATTGCTTTCTCGCGCCCCGGCGCATCGACCGAGCTCATTGCATCGACCCTGATCGACCATGCCAGCGTTAAGGCCAAGCTCGTCGGAACCGGCGGTCCCGGCGCCACACTGACCCAGGTGATGTCCGGCCAGATCGATGTCGGCTGGTCCGCACCTACGGTGGGGCTCGCTGAGGAACGCGCCGGCAAGCTGCGGATCATCGCGCGCGGCAACGACGCGCCAGGACTTGCGGCGCAGACTGTCCGCGTCGGAATGACGAATAGCCGGTTCCTGGCCGAACGTTCGGAGTTGCTCGCGCGCCTGTCGAAGGGAATGCAGCAGACCATAGACTGGGCCTATGACGGCGACGAGGCTCTGCAGATGTATGCCGAGCTGAACCGTGTCGATATCGCGACGGCGCGGCAGGCCCGCGACACCAACTATCCGAAGGCGGCGCTGGCGCTGGCGCCGATCGGGAACATCGAACTGAGCATCGCTCAGGCGGTGAAGGATAAGCGTCTGTCGAAGCCGCTGACACCGGACCAGATCAAGGCGTTTACTGCCAATGTCGGGCGGTTCCTCGCATGAGGCTCAGCGGAAGTGGGGCCAGCCTGGGCCTTCTTATCGTCGCGACGGCAGCTCTTGAGGCGTTGTCGCGCGGCGGTTGGGTTTCGACCTTTGTTATGCCGGCCCCATCGGAGACCCTGGCCGCGATACCCGGGCTCTTCCTGCACGAGGGGCTCGGATATGCCACATGGGTGACCTTTCAGACGACGCTGCTGGCGACCACGCTTGCTTTGCTCGTCGGGGTGCCCGCCGGTGCTCTGCTCGCGAGGCACCGCAGGTTCGGGCAGGCCTATGAGCCCTGGCTCGAGGCGGCCTTCTCGGCGCCCATCATCCTGCTTTACCCGCTGTTCCTGATCTTCTTCGGACGCAGCCTCGTAACCATCGTGGTGATGGGTTTCGTCGTTGGGGTCATCCCCGTGATCATCAAGACCCGCGAAGGGATCGTGAACCTGCGGCCGGTATTCCACAATCTCGCGCTCTCCTTGCACATGAGCGATGTGCAGAGCCTGATCAAGATTATCCTGCCTGCAGCGTTGCCAAGCATTTTCGTCGGGCTGCGGCTCGCGCTGATCTATGCGATGATCAACATCGTCGCGGTCGAGTTTCTCGTGGGTTTGGGTGGGCTCGGTTATCTCGTAGCCGATATGTACGATCGCTACGACATTCCATCGATGTATTCCGCCATCGTCTTCGTCGTCATGCTCAGCAGCGCATTCTTTCTCGTCATCGAACGGAGCGAAGCATGGTTGCGATCGGCATGACGCCGCCCGCCGCGGCCGCGGACCGGGGGTTGTCCGTGGGCGCCATCAGGCTGCTGACCTTGACGGGTCTGCTCGCCGCCTATCAGGCAATCTCATCCTCAGGGCTTGTCTTCGAGGGTGCGATGCCAGGGCTGCCGGCCATCGCTGTCGCATTGCTGCGCCAAGTCGCCGATCCCGCGTTCTACCCGCATCTCGGTCGCACTGCATACGAGGCCGCGGCGGGGGTCGCGATCGGCGCCAGCTTGGGCGTGGCTTGTGGGGTGTCGCTGGGCGCGTCCCGCTTCCTCGCGGCAATGCTGGACCCGTGGATCCGGGCCCTCGCCCCCGCGCCGAAGATCATCTTCCTGCCGGTGCTGATCCTCGCCTTCGGCATCGACGCCGGACCGAAGATCGCAATGGCTGCGATTTCTTCCTTCTTTCCGGTTGCGGTCGCCACCTTCGGCGGCATGCGCGAGGTCCGGCGGATCCTGGTGCAGGTGGTGCGGAGCTTCGACGCCTCGACCTTGCAGCTGGTGCGGATCGTCTACCTGCCGTCGATTGTGGTTCCTCTGCTCGGAAGCCTGCGTCTTGCCGTGGGCGTGGCCCTGATCGGGGCACTGCTCGCTGAAGTAAAGATGTCGAACAAGGGGCTCGGGTACCTGATCATCCAGGACTATAACGCCTTCCGCACCGCGGAAATGTACGCGCTGCTGCTCCTGGTATTTGCGCTGGCACTCAGCATCAACGCCGTCCTGCGCGCCATCGGCCGGCGCTACGGTGTTCCCTGAGCATTCTTATCAGCGCCACGTGACGAGGGTCGGGCGCATAATCCGGATAAAATCAGATGAGCCTGCTCAAGACCGCAACGAATGTCGCCGATTTCGCAGCGGCCGCGCGACGCCGTCTGCCGCGCGTTGTTTGGGATTACCTCGACGGCGGGGCGGAAGACGAGACCACGCTGCGTGACAACCGCGCCGGGTTCGAGCGGCTAAAAATCATGCCTAGGGTCCTGACGGGGAATGCGAAGCGCGACCAGTCAGTCGAGTTGTTCGGGACACGCTTCGCCTCGCCCTTCATGATCGGGCCTACCGGCCTCAACGGCCTGTTCTGGCCTGACGCGGATCTTGCACTGGCGCGGGCAGCTGCATCCGCGGATGTCGGGTTCGCGTTGTCGACAGCGTCCAACAATTCGTTGGAAGAGGTCGCGGCCACCGGGCCTGGCACTCGCTGGTTCCAGCTCTATCCGTGGGGTGATGCCGCCTTCTCGGCGCGGTTGCTCGAGCGGGCTAAGCGCTCCGGCTACAGCGCGGTGATCGTGACCGTTGACACCTTGACCGCAGGCAAGCGCGAGCGCGATTTGCGGAATGGATTCTCTCACGAACTCCGGATCACCCCCCGCGTGGTGCTCGACGGTTTGGCCCATCCTGCCTGGCTGCGCTCAGTCTGGCTCGGCCGGGGCATGCCTCGCTTCGAGAACCTGGCGGAGTTCCTGCCTCCGGGCGCGTCCGCGTCGCAACTCGCGGACTTCACCCGCTCGCAGCGTAACCCGTCCTTCGCCTGGGAGGATATCGAACGGCTGAAGAGGATTTGGGAGGGGCCGCTCCTGGTCAAGGGCATCCTGGCCTCGGCCGATGCCGTCCGCGCGCTTGAGGCCGGGGCAGACGGGGTGGTGGTTTCGAACCACGGCGGCCGACAGCTCGATGGTGCCCCTGCGACCATAGACGCACTTCCGGGCATGGTCGCTGCAATCGGCGGACGGGGACGCGTCCTCGTCGATGGAGGGTTCCGGCGTGGCTCGGACATTGTCAAAGCCGTAGCTCTGGGCGCTGATGCGGTACTGCTCGGGCGATCGACCCTTTACGGGCTGGCCGCTGCCGGCCAAGCCGGCGCCACCAGGGTCCTCGCGATCCTGCGTGATGAGGTCGACCGGACTCTGGCGCTGGCCGGAGCCGGCAATCTCGTCGACTTGCAGCAAATGCAGATCGTTTCGCCGCCGCCATAACAGCGTTGCCACGGCGCGCTCGGCCGCGTCGTCTGACGGTGTGAAAGTCGCGATATCAGCGTCTGTTGGCAGGCTCTTCGGGGGCCGGATTGTTCGCCGTGGACGCCAGAATGGCGATCGTGTCCTGCTCGGCGGCGGCGGCGCTCTTATAGCGCGGTGCCGTCGTGACCAGGGGACGTTCAGCGTCTGCAGGATAGTAGATCTCGATCGCGAACCGGCCGGAAGCGGCGTCCTCGACAGACTCAATCCGGATCAGTGGCATGGTCATTCTCCGTTCGGCGTCGCCTCAAGGCAACCTGCCGGATTCTTGAACCATCGTGGTTGGCTGGTCCAAAACAAAAGCAGCCTTGCTGCCATTCGGCTTTCCGTTCGAGGACCAGGAAAGCGTCGCACGTATCCGATAGTTCGGCGTAGGGCAGCGCTGCGGACGGAGCCAGATCGATTCCGTCTTTCAGGCCAATCTCAACGGTTTGCCTAAATAATAGCCAGAGATGTGCGAGTGCTCACGATGCCAGAGAGAATCTCGCTTCTCCAAACGTTTACTCGGTTCGCTACAACGCGACCGCTTCGTGGTCGAGCAACGTTTCGCTACCGAGAGGCCGCCTGCCACGGGCTTTTGAAGAAGCTCGGCGCTCTCTTTGCCTAATTTTCGAGCAGTTTCTGCGGGGCGTAGCTAGCAGGGTCGTCCCGGCGCCTTGACACTAGAACGCCCCTAAAGTCGTATTCGTATGATGGCATACCGTTTGACAACGGTGATGCTGCCCATCCGAGGAATGTTTCGTGACCCAGCCCTGTGATCTGACCGCGTCCGAGGCGCGCTTTCTAATCGGCGCGAAGCAGCTTTCTCCCGTGGAGTTGCTCAACTCCTGCCTGTCCCGCATCGAGGAGGTGAACGGCGCCGTGAACGGTGTCGTCGCTCTTGATGTCGAAGGCGCGACAGAAGCGGCGAAAACAGCCGAGAAGGCCGTTCTGTCGGGGGAGGCGCTGGCGCCCCTGCACGGATTGCCGGTTGGCGTGAAAGACCTCAACGATACGGCCGGGCTGCGCACGACCTACGGTTCGAAGCTCTACGAAGAGAATGTTCCGGCCGCGGACGAGCATCTGGTCGCCAATCTCCGCCGCCAGGGCGGCATTGTTTTCGCGAAGACCAACACGCCGGAATGGGGCGCGGGCGGTAACACTTTCAACCCGGTCTACGGCGTCAGTGCAAACCCCTTCGATGTAGCGCTGACGTGCGGCGGCTCCTCGGGCGGCTCCGGTATCGCGCTTTCATTGGGCATGATGCCGCTCGCACACGGCTCGGACAATGCGGGCAGCTTGCGCATCCCGGCGTCATATTGCGGCGTGGTCGGCTTCCGCCCGACGGCGGGCATCGTGGCTTCGGAAAAGCGCCTGATCGGCCTGTCGCATCTGCCGGTGCAGGGGCCGATGGCGCGTAACGTGGCAGATGTCCGGCTGATGCTGAATGCGATGTCGACCTCAGCCTCCATCGACGCCCTCGCGACCCCGCTTGCCCTGCGAGATGACCGCCCGATCGATCCTTCGACACTGAAGGTCGCCTTCTCGCAGGATCTCGGCTTCGCCCCCTGCGAGCCTGGGCTGCGGAACGTGTTCGACGAAAGAACAGCCGCGTTCGCCTCGATCTTCCGGTCCACGGCCAAAGCACACCCGGATTTCGGCGACACCCGCCATGTCTACGAGGTGCTGCGCGCCGTGAATTACATCGGCATGTTCGCCGATCGGCAAAAGCAGAAGCCTCGGCAGTGGGGGCCGCTGGTCCAGCAGAACCTCGACCACGCATCGCGCTTCAGCCTCGAGGATGCGTCGCTGGCGTTCATCGAGCACAGCCGTATCTATCAGCGCGTGCAGGCGTTCTTCGAGGAGTACGACCTCCTGATCACGCCGACGGTCGGCGCCTATCCGTGGCCAAAGCACGATATGTATCCAGCCTCGATAGAGGGCAGGGCGATTGCCAACTACTTTGATTGGGTAGGCCTGACCTATGGCATCACGCTGATCAACCATCCCTGCATCTCGATCCCCTGCGGCCTGGACGACCGTGGCCTGCCCTTCGGCCTGCAGATCGTCGGGCGCCGGAACTCGGATCTTCATCTGCTGCGCTGCGCCGAGGCGATCGAGACCGTGCTCGCGCGTTCGCCCGTTCTCGCCAGGCCTTTGCCGGATCTTGCCTATCTTCGCGCGGCCCATGCCGATGATCGGATGCGGCCCGTGGCAGCGGTCGGCTGACAGCCGAGCTGGAGGAAGCGTTTAGTCATGCTACGAACCCTCGCCACGCGGATCCTGGGAGCCGTCCCGGTCGTTCTCCTGGTGGCACTCGGCATCTTCGCTCTCGTCAGGCTCGCGCCCGGTGACGCAGCCAGTACCCTCGCCGCCGAGGATGCGAGCGAGGCGGATATTGCTCGCATGCGCGCGCAATGGGGGCTCGACCAGCCGGTCCTGGTGCAGTTCTTCTACTTCCTGGGCAATCTCGCGCGCCTCGATATGGGCACGTCCTATCGCTACCATGCGCCCGTTGCCGAGTTGATCGGCCAACGGCTGCCCGCCACTCTCGAACTGGCTCTCACCGCCCTGCTACTGGCTGCCGTGATCGCGGTGCCGCTCGGCGTCGCGACTGCTCTCAAGAAGGGCAGCTGGCTCGATGGTTTGGGCTCGCTTCTGGCCGTCCTCGGCGTCAGCGCTCCATCCTTCTGGGTCGGTATTCTCCTTGTGCTGCTGGTCTCGGGCCACTTCAATCTCCTGCCGTCCAGCGGCCGGATACCGCTCGACGTGCCGATCCGGGAGCTGACAGGCTTTATCTTGCTGGATAGCCTCCTTCAGGGGCGGTTCGACCTGTTCCGTCAGGCGCTGTCCTTCATCGTCCTGCCGGCCGCCACGCTGGCTTTCGGCATGATCGGTATCATCGCGCGAATTTCGCGGTCCGCCGTCATCGATGTCGGGCAGGAAGAGTTCGTGCTCACCGCGGTTGCCAAAGGATTGAAGCGCCGCGAGGTGGTCTCTCGGCATCTGCTGCCGAACGCGACGGTGCCGATCGTCACGATCATCGGCCTGGAACTTGGCACGCTGATCAGCGGCAGCATCGTCGTCGAGGTGGTGTTCTCCTGGCCGGGGCTTGGCTCGCTGCTCTATGCCGCGGTGACCGCCCGCGACATTCCGCTGACGACGGGTATCGTCATCTCCTACACATTCATCTTCATCTTCATGAACATACTGGTCGATCTGATCTACGTCCTCGTGGATCCGCGGCTGCGCGTCGCGAGGACGTGACGATGCAGCCCTGGCGCTTTCTCGAGATCAAATTCGTCATCGGCACTATCTGCCTGGGAGCGATCGTTCTGCTCGCACTCCTCGGCGGCCTCGTCGCCGGACATGATCCTAACGAGCAGAACCTCATGTTTGCGCTCGAGCCGCCATTCGGCATCGAGAGCGGCTATTATCTGGGAACGGACCATCTTGGCCGCGATCTGTTGGCACGGATGACCTCTGGCGCGCGCATTTCCCTGGCGATTGCCGGGTCGGTGGTCGTGCTGTCGGGGGTCGTTGGGGTGTTGATCGGAGCGCTGTCGGGCTATCTCGCCGGTGCCCGCGACGCGGTCATCCAGAAGGTCGTCGAGACGTTCTGGGCGTTTCCGCCAATCCTGCTGGCGATCGCGATCCTCGCGTTCTTCGGGCCGAGCCTGGGCAACGTGATCATCGCGCTCACGATCCAGCGCTGGATTCCCTATTGCCGGATCGCCCGCGCGCAGGCGCTCATGCTCCGCTCCCGGGAATACATCTCGGCAGCAAAGATCATGGGCGGCGGTACCGGCTGGATCCTGCGTCACCATGTGCTGCCGAACCTGCTCGCTTCCGCGATCATCATCGCCACCTTCACGATGGCCACCGCAATCCTGGCGGAATCGAGCCTGAGCTTCCTGGGTTTGGGCGTGCCTCCGAACGTCCCGACTTGGGGCGGCATGCTCGCGGAGGGCCGCTCCTACATCACACGCGCATGGTGGCTGGCCGTCCTGCCCGGCCTCGGCATCTTTTTCACCGTGCTTGGCCTCAACCTGCTTGGAGACTGGCTGCGCGATCAGCTCGATCCCAAGGCCGCTCTAAACCTGTCGTGACAAATGCCATGCAAGCGACCCCTCCACGCATGAACGGTTCAACTTCAACACCGGTGCTGCAGGCCGAGGATCTCTCGCTGTTTCTGCGCACGCATCAGGGCGGGCATCTGAAGATCGTCGACGGCGTGACCTTCACGATTGGCAAGGGCGACTTCTACGCCGTCGTCGGAGAAAGCGGCTCAGGCAAGACTGTGCTTGGACGCTCGATCATGAGGTTGTTTCCGCCCTCCATGCTGCGCATGGAGGGGAAACTGTCCCTGAATGGCGTGGACCTGGTGTCGGCGCCTTCGTCCCAGGTCCAGACGATGCGCGGTCGTGTGGTCAGCATGATCTTCCAGGAGCCCATGACCTCGCTCAACCCGTTGATGACGGTCGAGCGGCAGATCGCGGAGGCTCTCGCCGTCGCGGGCGGAGGCAGCAGACGCGAGCGCAGCGAGCGGGTCCTCGACCTGCTTGCGAGCGTCCAGTTCGCAGATCCGAAGAGCGTGCGCTCCATGTATCCCCATGAGCTCAGCGGCGGCATGCGTCAGCGCGCGATGATCGCCATGGCACTGGCCAACAATCCCGCGCTGCTCATCGCGGACGAGCCGACGACGGCGCTCGACGTCACGATCCAGCAGGAGATCATGCAGCTATTGTTGCGCCTGCGCGATCAGCATGCGCTCTCGATCCTGTTCATCTCCCATGATCTTTCTCTGGTGCGCCGTTACGCGGATCGCATCGGCGTTCTCTATGGCGGCGTTCTGATGGAGAGCGGCCCCGCGGACCAGTTGATCGACCACCCGACACACCCCTATTCGCGCGCGCTCGTCGATTGCATCCCGCGTCGGCGCGAAGGCGGGCGGCGCCAGGCCGGCATCGAGGGCCAGGTGCCCGGGGTGGCCAACTGGTTTGAGGGCTGCCGCTTCGCTCCGCGTTGCCCTCGCGTCCAGGACGATTGCCGCCGCGGCGAGATTCCGCTGCGGACAACCAAGACTGCGCAGGCGGCCCGATGCCTTTATCCACAATGACCCCCGACCATCCGGTGCTGCGTGCCGAGGGTCTCAGCAAGACCTATGCAGGGCGCGGCGGCCTGTTTAGCAGCAAGCCCGGCGTGACGGCTCTGACCGACGTCTCATTCGAAGTCCCGCGGGGAGAGATCCTGGGCATCGTCGGGGAATCCGGCTGCGGAAAATCAACCCTCGCGCGGATCATCGTCGGACTCGAGCAGGCAAGTGGCGGGCGCCTGGCCTCGGAGGACCGGCCATTGGTGGACGTCGCAGCGGGTATTTCGCTGCCTGCCGCCTCCCGTCAAATCCAGATGGTGTTTCAGGATCCATACTCGTCTCTCAATCCGCGGATGACCGTCGCGGATGTGATCAGTGAAGGGTTGCGTATCGCCGGCGAGCGAAACAAGCGGGTACTGGCGGAGCGCGTCCGGGAGATGCTGCAGCTGGTCGGGCTGCCGGGCGAAGCCGGATCGCGCTATCCATTCCAGTTCAGCGGCGGACAGAGACAGCGCATCGGCATCGCCCGTGCGTTGATTACCGACCCGCGACTGCTGATCGCAGACGAGGCGGTGTCGGCCCTCGACGTCTCCGTGCAGATGCAGATCCTCAATCTTCTGCTCGACATCCGCGACAGGCTCGGCCTGACGATCCTGTTCATCAGCCACGACATCGGCGTGATCGACTATCTCTGCGACAAGGTCATCGTCCTCGCGCACGGGCGCGTGGTCGAATCCGGCGCAGCGAGCGCCGTCATTTCCAACCCCGAACATGCTTACACGCGAAAGCTGATCCAAGCCGTCCCAAGAATGGCTGGGTGAGCCGACGTACTCGGGACAGCAGCCCATAACGCCGGAGGAGCCAGGATGTCACATAAGAGCAGCCCCGTTCTCGCAGCGAGCTTGATCGCTGCCGCCATCGCTATCGCAGCGCCCGCCTCAGCCCAGACCGCGCAACGGCCGGCCAACGAGACGCTCGTCGTCACGACTGCGGATACGCTGGTGACGCGTCACCCCTACGCCGAGAGCAGCGCCCAGATGTACTCGATCTGGTGTCAGGTCTACGGCTGCCTCGGCCGCTACGACTATGCGCAGCGCAAGTTCGTGGGCCAGCTCGCGGAACGCTGGGAGCAGCGCGATGACGTCACCTGGCGCTTCCATCTGCGTAAGGATCTCGTCCGGCACGATGGCGGCCCCGGTCCCACCGTTGCCGACGTCCTGCATTCCTACAACCAGGTCATGACCGATCCGCAAAGCCAGGGGCGGTTCTATCTTTCGAGCGTGAAGGAAATCCGGCGCGTCGATGACCATACCTTCGACGTTGTTACGAAAGAGCCGGCGTCGTCGCTGCTGGGGCAACTGTTCGACAAGTTCACGATCACCAGCGAAGAGATCTTCAAGAAGCAAGGAGGCGTCGCCAGCTACAACACGGCGCCGATTGGATGGGGCCCCTACAAGCTCACAAACTTCGCCATCAGTGACCGGATCGCGCTCGAACGGCATGATGCCTATCCTGCCAAGGTCGAAACCTCTCCGCGCAACGTGCTGTTCCGGCGTATCCCCGAGCCGGACCAGCGCGTCACGGCCCTGCTGAACGGCGAGGTTCAGATCGCGCGGCTGATCCCTCCGCAATTGGTCGGCAGGCTGGAGAACGTGCCTTCCGTCGAGATCCGGCGCGCACCCTCGAACGAGCCGATGTTCATCGGCTTCAGCGTCAAGACCAAGCCTTGGGATGACCCGCGCGTGCGGAGGGCCGCTGCGATGGCGATCAACAAGGATGTGATCATCCAGCGTATTCTGTTTGGGATGGCAGACCGGCTCGATGGCCCGGTTGGAGCGCAGCAGATCTGCTACACGGCTCCGATCGACCAAAAGACGCCGTATGACGTCGCGGGAGCACGCAAGCTTCTGGCCGAGGCCGGCTATGCGGGTGGTGGGCCAGTCGTCGACTTCTTCACCGCCACCGGCCGCTACATCTCCGATCGACAGATCGCCGAGGCGATCACCCAGATGTTGAACCAGGCCGGTTTCAAGGCAACGCTCCACACGCCGGAGTTCGCCGGGCTCTGGGCCAATGTCAGGGCAGGCAAAGCGCCCATGTACTACATGGGGCGCGGCCTTGCGCTCGAGCCGTCCGAATGGCTGTCGCAGTATTTCGAGACCGGCGTCACGCCGCGCATCGGCTACGACAATCCTAAGCTGAACGAGCTGTTCGAACGCGAGCGCAGGACCTTCGACATAACCGAACGCTGCAAGATCATCCGTGAGATCAGCCAGCTGATCGAGACCGAGGCACCAGGCATCTTCCTCTGGAATCACCAGTACGTCAGCGGCGTCCGCAAGGGGCTGCGCTACGTGCCGGATGCTTCGGGCGAGATCTGGCTGCCCGACGTCCGCCTCTGATGACAGTCCACTATCCCGCTACAAACGAAGGCGATTCAGCCATGACCGACCCGACCAAGCGCGGCCCGTCGAGGCGTACCATCATGGGTGCGGCCGCGGCCGCACTGATGCCGCTGCCGCTGATCCCGACCGCTGCCTCCGCACAGGGCAAGGCGCTCACGATCACGACAACGGGCATCCTGAACAACGTCAATCCCTACGCCCACTCGAGTATCCACCTCTACTATATCTGGAGCCAGATCTACGGGAGCCTCGGCCGGTACAACTACGCCGCCAAGGCCTATGAGGGCGTGCTGGCGGAGAGCTGGGAAACCGTCGAGCCGACACGCTGGCGGTTCAAGCTCAGAAGCGATCTCAAGCGCCACGACGGCGGTCCGGGCCCCACATCAACTGACGTCGTGCACTCCTGGCGGCGCATCCTGAGCGACCCAGCGAGCCAGCAGGCGTTCTTCCTCACCGAGGTCGACAAGTTCGAACGCGTCGACGATCGGACTTTCGACATCGTCACGAAGCGCCCGGTGGCGCAGCTGCTGTCGCTCCTGTTCGACCGCTTCGTGGTGACGAGTGCTGATCTTCACGAGAAGCACGGCGCAAATGCCGACAAGGCTGCCGCCTTCGGCTGGGGCCCCTATAAGCTCGACCGTTTCGACATCGATCGCAGTGTGATCGTCGCCCGCAATCCCTCATGGCCGGGTATGCCGGCCTCGGCACCGGAGACGGTGATCTATCGCCAGATTCTGGAAGCGGAGCAGCGCGTCACGGCTCTACTCAACAACGAGGCGCAGATCGCGCGCCTGATCCCGCCGCAACTGGTCGATCGCCTGAAGTCGAACCCGGCCGTGAAGGAGGTCGAGACAGGCTCGCTGGAATGGATGTTCCTGGGCATGAACGTCAAGATCAAGCCCTTCGACGATCCGCGGGTGCGCCGGGCGGTGGCGCATGCGATCAATGCCGATCTGATCGTGAAACGGCTGCTCTTCGGGCTTGCGGATCCTATGCAGGGGGCCATCGGCAAGCATCAGGATTGCTTTGCTCCGAGCGCGGCCCGGCCCGAATATGATCCCAAGAAGGCCAAGGCGCTGCTCGCGGAGGCGGGCTTCCCCGATGGTTTCGACGTCGAGTTCGCGACCGCGAACGGGCGTTACGTCTCGGATCGGCAGGTCGGCGAAGCGTTGGCTCAGATGCTCCGGCAGGTGGGTATCAGGGCCAAGCTCAACACGCCCGATTACGCGAACTTTACCAATGACATCCGTCAGGGAAAGTTGCCGCTCTACTATACCGGCCGGTCAGCGGCCAACGACCAGCTCGAAGCTCTGGCACAGTATTTCGAGACAGGCGGCTCGCGGCGAACGAACTATTCGGATCCCGAGGCGGACCGGCTGTTCCGTGAAGTTAGGGCGGCGTTCGACACCAAGGTCCAGTGCGATCTCCAGCGGTCCTTGAGCGATAAGCTTTCGCAGGATTCGCCAGTGGTCTTTCTCTGGACGCATCGTCTGGTGAACGGCGTTCGCTCGAACATCAACTGGCCGGCGGATGCCACCGGCGAGCCTTGGCTCACGGACATCACGGTATCCTGAGTTCTGCACCGGCCGGTCGAGCGACCGGGCCGGTGTGAAGCTCCGCGAAGTCGGCGCTCGTGACACCCGAGCGCCCCGAAACGGTATTGGATTGAGACGATGACGGTACGCGAACAGGTCCTGCGCCGCGCACGCGGGTATATCGACGATGGCAGCTTCCTGCGGCAGCTCGCGGATCTGGTGGCCTATCAGACCGAGAGCCATCCTCCCGGCAGAAAGAAGGAACTGGAACGCTACTGCGCCGAGGGACTGGGACCGATCGTCTCGAAACTCGGCTTCTCGGTCGAAATCCTGCCAAATCCGTTGGAGGAACACGGGCCCGTCCTCCTCGCGACGCGGCATGAGGGCGATGGCCTGCCCACCATCTTGATCTACGGCCATGGCGACGTCGTTCGGGCCATGCCGGAACGTTGGCGTGCGGATCTCGATCCATGGAAGCTGAAGGTCGAGGGCGATCGTGTTTATGGCCGCGGCGTCGTCGACAACAAGGGTCAGCACCTGCTGGCGATCGAGGCGCTGCGTGCAATCCTGGAAGAAAAGGGATCGCTCGGTTTCAACGCCAAGATCTTCGTCGAAACCGGAGAGGAGGCTGGCTCGCCGGGTCTGAAGGCGTTCCTGGAACGCCATCGAGAACGCTGCGCCGCCGATGTGTTCATCGCGCTCGACGGCCCGCGTCAGAGCATGCAGGTTCCGGACATAACGCTCGGCACGCGGGGAGGGCTGGCGGTCGATCTGATCGTCGATCTACGCGAGGGATCGCATCATTCCGGCCACTGGGGCGGGCTGCTCAAGGACCCCGCCGTGATCCTGGCGCATGCGATCTCGACGATTATCTCGCGCGATGGCCGGATCCTGGTTCCAGGATGGACGCCGAAGTCGGTGCCGGAATCGGTCACACGGGCCAGCCGCGCCGTCGTGATCGAAGATGCGCCCGGCGCTCTGAAGCCTGACGAGGGCTGGGGGGAGCCTGGTCTCTCTCGGACCGAGAAGATCTATGCCTGGAGCAGCGCCATCGTGCTGGCCTCCGTCAGTGGTCAGCCGGAGGCGCCGGTGCCGGCGGTTTCCGGGTTTGCCAAGGCG
Organism: Allobosea sp. FW305-C-101; assembly: GCF_058783685.1. Lineage (NCBI taxonomy): Bacteria > Pseudomonadati > Pseudomonadota > Alphaproteobacteria > Hyphomicrobiales > Alloboseaceae > Allobosea > Allobosea sp. FW305-C-101. The sequence continues at coordinate 71,736 of NZ_JBYSYT010000008.1, forward strand.
CGCATCCAGCTCAGGCACACGGTCGACGTCGACGCTGCCGAAGTCGCGCCGGCGCTGAAGCGTCATCTGGTGGAGCAGGGCTTCACCGAGGTCGAGGTGCGGCCGGTGGTGGAGCGGGACATGTTTCCGCCCTCGCGTACGGATCCCGATGATCTCTGGGTTCGCCGTGTGGCGGAATCGATGGAGACGACCGTCGGCCGCCCGCCGAACCTCATCCCCAACATCGGGGCTTCGGGACCGTCGGAGTTCTTCAAGCAGACGCTCGGCGTGCCGATTCTCTGGATCCCGCAGTCCTATGGAGGCTGTGGTCAGCATGGCCCGGATGAACATGGGTTGATCTCGCTGTTCCATGACGGGCTAGGGATCATGGCTGGTGTCTTCTGGGACATCGGGGCTGAAACGACCGCGCAGTCAGCTGGCAACCCCGGCTAATTGCCGCGAAGGCGTAATCTGTCTACGAGGGGCGGCGTGACTGCTAGGGGGGCGGTGCCACGCCGATCCACTTGAAACCAGATATTATCGCCATGAATGACGTGCCTTCACTGCGCGTAGTCCAGGATAAGGTCAGCTTGCGAGAACGCACCACGGCCGTGCTTCGCAACGCCATCCTTACGATGCGCTTCAAGCCTGGTGAACGCCTCGTCGAGCGGCAGCTGTGCCTTGAGACCGGCGTAAGCCGGACCTGCATTCGGGAGTCGATGCGTCACCTCGAGGCAGAGGGCCTGGTCCGCCGCGAGCACAATAAAGGCGTCGTCGTTTCAAGCATAACCGCGACTGAGGCGTCCGAGATTTACGAGGTCCGGCGGATTCTCGAAGCCAAGATGCTGGAAAAAATGATCCGGCAGCTCGACACCGACATTGTCGGGCGGCTTGAGGCTGCGCTCCTGCGTGCCGAAGAGTGCATAGGGCGCCCGATCGAGTATGTGGGTGCTATTGGCGATCTCATCGAGGTGCTTTGGAGCGGCTACAACAACGATACCGCTCGCAACCTGCTGCGATCCATTTTCGATCGCATATCCTACATTCGGATTATCCTCAGCGTCTCCACTGGTGTTGACGAGAAGCGCACGACCGTCGCCATCCTCCATGGAGTTCTCGATGCTATCAAACAACGCGACGTCGTTGCCGCTCAGGAGCGTTACGACCATTATCTCACGCGTGCACACGATACCGTAGTTAAGATCATCACATCGAACTCCGCCTCAAATGACCGCCTTGTGACCCAGGTGGCGATCGGTTGAACTGCGGCGATTGTGAGTTTCGCCGCGATCCCGTGCTGTCGGCGCGGCCCGAAACCTTGGATGCAGCAGACGTTCCCAAACTGTCGATCGGAGCAATGCGGCCGGCAGATGCGAGAGAGCGCTTTAGGAACGAAGCGTGAGCCGGTCCGGCGGCGAGGGAAACAGAATATTTAGTTTTCTAAGTAAGTATCTCATCTCATATGGGGTGGGACTGACATGCAGAAAATTCGGCTCGGCAATCTTCTTCATTGCCTAACACTCGTTCCGCTTGTGGCCTTGATATGCTTCGGCGCGATCCTGGCTGTCAAACGGCGCGGAATATTGCCCCCCGATCGGCGTCCAATCTTGGGTCTGACGCAATCCCGCTGACATTTGAGATCATTGCGCGCCGATCAGACGCGCCTGGAGAAGATCGATCTTTCCGCGGCCGTACATCTGGCGTTTGACGAGCTTGAGGCGGGTGATCTGGCCTTCTGTCTGACCGTTCGACCAAGTCGAGAGGATTGCTGCTCGCACAGCGGCCTCGTCTCGTCGGACGCCATTGGCCAAGGAGGCGACCAGGCTTTGGGAGGCTCGATCGATCCAAGATGACAAGGGCTCGGCCCGCTTCATCCTAATCATGGCATGGAAGTCGGCGATGATCTCGCGAGCCTCGACCAATGCCGGCACGCCGTCCTCGATCGCCGCGATCGTGACGGTTTCAGCCTTTGTGAGATTGTCGCGACCGGTGGTCATCAACCGCGCGATGGTCCGGGCCGACGGGACACGCGCGAGGCTGCTTGCGTCCGCTTTCTCCGCGCGGCGGCGGCGTGTCGCCCATTCCGAGATCACCCTGAGGCTTCCCCGGAAGCCTTTCGTCCTCATCGAGCGCCAGAGAGCAGCTGCGTTCCGAGTTCCCGCGTCCCATTGCGCATCGAGCCAGGGCAGATGCGCATCCAACGAACTCTGGCGAGGTCGGAAGACGTCGCTGCGCTCGCCGCGGACGATCCGCCTGACAGTCTGGCGGTGATGGCCGGTGCGCTTGACGATCTGCTTGATCGGCACACCCTCCCGCCAGAGGGCGAGGACCGCCGCGTTGATCTCTTCCCGCCGCAGATATCCATCGTATTGCAGCTTCTCCGCCGCCGTCAGGAGCGCAGGATTGACGACGGTGGCACCAATGGCGCTACGGATCTGGCGCATCGACTTGCGCACGGCATCGAGGAAAGCGCGGCTGGCATTCTCCATCAGGTGCCAGCGGTCGGCAACCTGGACGGCCTGCGGCAGGGCCCGTGCCACCGCCTCTCCATAGCCACCGCCACGGTCACGAGCGACTGTATGGACCAGCCGCTGATGGCGGAGCCAAGCTTCCGATGTTGCTGGCTCCCGGTCGGAAAGAAGCGCGACCGGCCGACGCCTCTCCAAGTCGCAGACGATCGTGCCGTAGCGGTGATTGCGCCGCCAGGCGAAGTCATCGATGCCGATCACGCGCAGCGGCTCGCTCGGCACCCTGGCACGCTGCCGGACCACGCGCAGCAACGTGTCGTTGCTGACCGGTAGCATCATCCTCGCGGCAAAACTTGCTCCGGGCCTGCCACCCAAGGCGAGGCCGAGATGCTGGACGATATGATCGAGACGATCGGTCCGACGCGCTCGCGGCGCGAGGACGCGGTCACCAAAGCGCTCCGCGAAGATCTGGCGGCCGCACAGGACGGCATCGCAGCGAAAGCGCCGAACGAGGACCTGGAGCTCGACGCGTCGGCCGCTGAGCGGCAGGTCCTTTGCACGCCGGAAATACCGGCTTTGGATCCGTTGCGAGAACGCCCCGCAGTCAGGACATGGACAGGCGCTGACGGCGGACCGGGTTCGGACAACAACGCGATCGCCTTCGATCGTGATACCGTCGACAATCAAACCTGCGGGAACCAAGCTGGCTGGTCGAAATCGCTGCTTCATCGCGCTGATTCCTTCTGGAAACCAGCATCAAAACAGCCCCGACCTGCAGCAGATTTGAGTCAGACCCAAACTTGCACGCCGATCGGGGGGCAACTTTGCGCGCCGTTTGACAGCCAAGGAGAAGCCGTGGCGCTAAGCAGAGAGCTTCGAGGCCCTTCGGCATCGTGATGATCCGGCTGGCGAGTCGCGTCGTCGGCGCGCCGCGTTCGGCGGTGATGCCGGTGATCATGATCTTCTGCGCGGTCGGCGCCTTCGCCACGGCGGGCAACAACCTGAGCAGAGCTTCGTGACCTCGCTGATCAAGTCGGACGGCTCCGTGCTGCCCTTCTTCGACCGACCGGTCTCGTCGGTGCTGGCGGCCATGACCTTCGCCGCGCTGCTCTGGCCGGTCTTCTCCTGGACGCGTGACCGGTTGAAGGGGCGCGGCCGGACGGTGGCGGCCTAGGGGCGACATGTGCGCCAGAAGCTGACAAAAGCGTTCGGCCGGAAAGCGGACCTACTGCGGCATCGCACATGCCTAGTGCTCGATCTGTAATCCCGTGGGACCGTGTCTCAAGGCAAAGCTCGTCATCAAGCCTACGCTTTCGGGACGAAGGTAAACTCGCCGCGCCGTCGAAACATTGGACGGGCAGCCTGTACGTCGTTCGTGTGAAGGTAGTGCCACGCGATCGTCATGGCAGCCATACTCTTACAACGGTCATCTCCGAAAACGAGCCTACCTCGGCACCAGCTCGACGCCGGAGCCGGGTATCCCGGGCACGACGCGCCGAAGGACCAGGCTTCAAAGCTGCGGACAGCGAGCCCGCTTCTGACGCCAGACCCGCACCAGGCGTCTATTCATCAGCCCGAACAGGAGCCCGTCACTTGATTGGCTCGAACTCGCCAGGCCGCCAGCTCTTGTCGAACCAGGGTTCGAGCGGCCCATAGAGCCGAAGAATCGTATACCATCCCTTGCCGGCGACGGTTTGGATCCAGTTGGCTTCCTTGCCTTCCGGAGCCTTCGGGCCGAAATAGAGATCGATCGAGCCATCGGCATTCGCGATGAGCTTGTCCCGCTTGTTGTTCTTGCTCGGGAAGGTCTGCCCGGTCTGGAGCTCCGAGCGGGTCTGCGGATCGTAGACCACCACGGACCAGAAATCCTTGGCGGGCGGATTGGCGGGAATGCGAAGCTTGTATGTCTTCTCGCCGTCCAGATAGTCGCCGTTCCGGTCCGTAGCGGCATAGGCGTATTGGGAGCCGGCCCCGATCATCTGCTCGACCATGGCGGGTGTGTTGACCGTCGCCTGGTAGAAGAACAGGGTCCGCGCGTCGAGGTAACGCCCGCCCTTTCCGCCGTCGCGAAGCCACTGATAGCTTCCGCCGACAAAGGCCGCCCCCCAGGCGCTGTTGGGATAGAGATGGAAACCGTCGAGGCGCGGGCGGAAGATCATCGCGCGGGCAGTTGCGTTGCCGACGGCGACGGCCTCGGTCAGCAGCTTCTTCATCCGGGCGTCCGGGGCGAAGGGCTTGCCCTTTTCAATGCCGATAGAAGCGAACAGCCCCAGCAACTCGGGATCGAGCATCGAAGTCGGTTCACGATCGATGACGGTATGGAGCTCCTTGTAGAACTCGAAATTATTGGCGTGAATCGTGTTCCAGGACTTCCGCGACCCGCTGATGAACTCCATTTTCGGCGGATTGGCACGCTTGCTGAGCGGATAGATTTTCAACCCGTTCTTGAAGGAGGCCACGGCCGCGTCGGGCTTTCCATCGACCAGGAAGCCGCGCAGGATCAACCAGTTCACGTAGCTGGTCGATTTCGAGACGAAGTACTTTTCGCCTTCGACCTCGGCCTCCATGCCGCCGACGGGCGGATTCAGATCTCCCTTATAGTCGGGCGGGAGGATCAGATACTTGCCTCCTCGGCCGCGATCAGGCCCCGGAGCGCCCATATCGGTCACGAAGCGGAAATAGGCGTCATTGACCGTGCCGGGACCGGACCTGGCGGGAATCTCGACGACCGTCGGCCCGTCCGTCCCCAGGTGAAGAAAAGCGCTGCCATAGACGGTATCGGTATTGCCGGTGAGGAACAGCGGCGCCGAATCCATCAACTGGTCGAGAAGGATCACCTTGTTCGACGTGTCCGCGCCCAGATCGAGATGGCCGAGACGCAAGCCCTCGATCGATGTGGCGGGGACGCCGTTGAGGAACGTCTCGACGCCACGCAGGACGTCGAGATTGTCATAGAGCCGCTCGACCGTTGCCTTGTCCGGCATGCCGTCGAAGAATTTCATGGTGCCGAAGCGGGTCTCCACCGCATCCGGCGTCATGATCTTTTCGGGGATCTTGTGATTGTAGCCTGGCGTTTTCTCTTCGCCAGCCGCCGCCAGCGTCGTCGCAAGCAACCCGGCAACGGCCAGCGCGGCAGGCCGGAACATTCCAGACAGCATCATGGTCTTTCTCTCAGATGTTCTGGCAGCCATTCATCACCTGGACAGCAAAAAGGAGAGGACCGAAGAACAGGGTGGTTCCCGGCGAAAACGGCAGGCTCGGCCCCGGTCACATGCGCCCCATCGCCCAGGTGCAGCGAACCGGAAACCATGCCGGCACATGAAACCGAGCACACTTCATCGAGGCTAGCTGCGTCGCCTCCGCCGGTCTTGCCATTTCGCGCCAAACCCGCGCGTGGGTCACCTCTCGAAGCGCAACGGTGCGGCAGGTCGCAACCGGCCGATCGACCGGGGTTTCGCCTGTCGGATCGCCGCGGTCATCGCCGCCCGGCTGCCCTAGTCATCCCCCGCGGACGATTGCAGCCTTGCTCCGAGCCGGTCCAGCTCCAAGGCGTAGCAATACAGGCAGAAGAGCGCTGCCAGCATGATCGCGGTCCGCGCCAGCAGCGGCACGCCCGTCTGGAACGAAATCAGTTCAGGGGCATGCCGCAGAAAGAACAGGCTGAACATCGCGCCACCGAAGATGAAGCTGAGGCGGCTTGCAAACCCCAGGCAATGCCCGAGGAAGACCTGTTGCCAGTCTGGGAGCTCGATCCTTGAAAACCGATACCAATAGGCGGCCTGTGACACTGCCATGGCGGCGATGAGCGCGATCAGAGCTGCCGCCGGAATCCGGTGCAGCACTCCGACCTCATCAGCCACGATTCGGAAGGCGCCCTGGATCGCAGCAATGATCGCAGAGGCTGCGATCGTCTGGATCAGCAATAATGCCAGATACATTCCGGCCGGTCGGGATGCCTCGCGGCCATGTCCCGCACCGGACGCCGACGGGTGGTCCCTCTCGCTCATTCAGCGCCTCATTTCCAGACAGCCCTGTCTACAGGGGCCAGTCAACGCACGCTCGTCTCGGATGCTTCCGGCCACTTGAACGGCGGCAGATTCTGCGCGGATCAATGACCGGCAACGGCGCGCAGCGGAGCCGAGATGATCGTGATCGGCAGCTTGACCAGAGCTTCGAGCGAGTTCCGGGCGATCTCGTCCGTGCCGACCGAGGAGCGCTGGGCCGCCACGCCGCGTTCCAACACCTGATGGAGTTGCGGGGCAAGGACGGCCAGCTGTGCGAACTTCCCGTGATTGCTGGAATCCAGCACCTTCACATCCGTCATGTCGATGACGAGCGCGCCCAGTTCCGCCAGCTCCGCGGCATCAGCGTCGGCGCCGAGCCGGGTCTGCCCTCCCGCCAGGAAATTCGACAGGCCGAGCGCCTTGTCGTCCTTCGACAGCACGATGATGAAGGGCTTCTTCGGCTTGCCGAAGCGACGCATCTGCGCCTTGAACACGTCGATATCGATGTCCGGCGCCGCGAGGATCAACTGCCCGACCTTGGATGATTGCGGCAGGCCGCCGGCGATCTTGATCTGGCGCAAGGCCTCGACGGTTACCCAGTTCCCCATCGAATGGGCCAGGATGTTGACCTCGTCGGCATCGCTCGCGAAGACCAGCCGGATCGTCCGCTCGAGGTCGTCGCGCGCGGCCGTCGCGCTGTTGGTGTCGTAGACATATTGCGCGAGCTGCCCGCGCGAGGCCCAGGTGAAGAGGACGGGAACCGCAGGCATCTTCGCGTCGTGGACGATCTGGGCGAAGCGGTAGAGCCCCTCCGCGAACATGGTGTTGTAGCCGTGGACGAAGAGGAAGACGCGCCGCTGCCCCTTGGGCCGGGACGCCAGTTGCGCGTTCAGCGCCTGCACGAAGGCCTTGTCCCCGTCGAGATAGCTCGCCTGCCGCGCGACGAAGCTGGTTCCGGGATTGCCGGGTGCCGTCGAGGCCCACTCGATCTGGCCGGCCTCGTGATTGGGAGGAACCGAAACCGCGATCCTGGCGAAATCGAGCCGCTCTGCCCGCTCGCCATTGAACAAGGTCCCTGGCCGCTCATCCCGCTTGCGTGTCGTGGCGACGAGGATCGTGTGGGTTGCGGCACCGAGATACGCCACGGTGACCGGTGCGAGGAAACCTGTCTCGGGCCGCGCCCCACAGGCCGCGAGAGCGAGCGCTGCGGCGAACGACATGCCGAGCCCGAAGCGCTTGGCGGTGCTACAGCGTTTCCGCAACGCGCCCATTGCAGGCGCAACTCTCGAAGCCCTCATCGGCCAGCCCCCATTTCAGGATCCGCCGATGCGTCAGCGGCAGACCCTCCGGCCGTTCACGATAGCACAGCGAACCGGCACCGGCCGCACGACTACAGCACCCGCCGGCCTGACGACGACGGCGCCAGCAGGCCTGACCACGACTGCCCTTGGAACGGGTCGTCGTGCAACGACGGCCCCGTAGGGACCGGCGCATCCTGCCCGCACGACGCCGCGCGCGCAAACGACCGCATTCGCTTCGACCGGGATGGTGATCAATGCCAGTCCGAGCATGCCGGATGCCAGGATCAGGGACTTCATGGGCGTTTCTCCTGCTGCTGTTGATTATGCAGCCACCGTTGCGGCTGAGGAATGGGCCATCCCCGCCTCCGGAATCGGTGGCGTCGAGGATATCGCTTCCGCGTTGAGCCTACGGCTTCATCTTGATCCCGAGCTTGGCGCGCATGTCCTTGAACACGACGGCGATCGCCTCGATGACCTTCTTGTCCTGGTTGGCCTTGCAGTACTGGATGACCTCGTGCTCGGCCTCCTTCGCTCGCTTGACCTGGAGGAGATGCTTCTTGGCGAGGCCATTGTACCAGCCGCTATACCAGCTGGTCAGCATGTCGGCGTCTTCCTGGAAGGTGCCGGCGAGCTGGGCGCAGGTCAGCTTCTGGACGTCGATGTAGCCCTTGTCGTCGGCATAGGCGCTCAACGGGGTCTGAGCGCTCGCGGCTTGCAGCAACAGCAAGCTCAGGGCCGATGCGGCGAGGGCCTGGCGGATCATGATGTCGTCTCCATTTCTCGAATTCTGCGAACAAGCCGAAGGCGGCGCCTGCCTTCCCAAGAGAATGCAGGCGCCGAACCGTCAGGTGAGTTTCCGGGCCGCGGGAATCGTCCAGCTGCCGTTGATGATCGACGGATCCGTTTCATTCGGCCAATACATCCGCAGCATCAGGATGAAATCGCCGGCAGGCGCGGGAAGCCAGTTCGACTCCTTGTCCTTTCCGGGCGAATCCTTCTGGATGTAAAGGTCCGTCGAGCCGTCCGGATTGGTCTGCAGGTTTTGCCTCGCGCTGATGGAGTATCGGTTCAGCGGATTGTTCACGAAGAAGTACTTGTCGTCATACATCGTCAGCGACCAGAACCCCTCGGCCGGCGGCAGGTGCCCCTTGGGGAAGCGCATGACGTACTTGTTCGCTCCATTGTATTTGTGCCCCTCGGCATCCGCCTTCGAGGTCGGGTACACCGCATCCTGCGGGCGGTTGGCGCCGAGCCCGATCGCCGTGATCAGCGCCCGCATCAGGTAGTCAGTGCCGTAGATGCCGGTCTTCGTCGTGAACGCCCAGCCGTTCTGCTGCGTGATCGCCTTGTTGATCTTGAACTGGAGCATGATTCTGTCGAAGGCGATGTCCGGAATGCGCTTGGCGAAATCCGCCTTGAGCTTGCTCACGTCGAACGACTGGCCGGGGACGATGCCGATGCTGGCAAATCTCGCGAGCTGAGCGGCGTCCGCTTCGGAAGGCGGGTTCGTCTTCATCAGCTCGCAGAGCAAGGTGAAATAGGACACCGCGTCCATGCGGTTGACCTGATCGCGGACCGCCGTCTTCATGTCGATCGCCGGGTCGACCTTGCCGGCCGGCGGTGTGTAGGGCTTGCCATAGGCGCTCAGCGGCACGAGCTTGAACTCGTCCTGCAGCTTGTGTACGGCGGCATAGTCCTCCGGCGTGCCGGTGCAGTAGATGCGGCCGAGCAGCCAGACGATGTTGGTCGACGATTTATATTCCTTCACGCCCTCCGGCAGCGTGCCCTTCCAGCCGGGGCCGGTGATCGCATAGGTCTGCGCGCCGGTGCCGGTGGTACGCTTGCCCGGAACCTGGAACACCGTGGTCCAGCCGTCGAGCATCGGCAGCAGGAAATAGCGATCCTTCATATCCGGGACGCTCAGCACCCAGGGCTCCTTGCCGACATCGAAGAAGGCGGTCGTGTAGAGCGTGTCGGCGTTCGGCGCCGTGACGTCCTTGAACGAGGCGTCGGGATAGTTGCGCAGCTTGATGATCTGGCCCATCGGCGCCCGGGTGCCGACGGGCTCGGCGACATTGGTCATGATCCGACGGGTCATCTCCATCGTCACCAGCGGATAGCCGAAGATGTAGGCGTCGGTCGCGAGCCAGAACTCCTCGAGACCTTCGCCGAGGCCGAGAAATGCCCCCTGCTCGGCGAGCGCCGCCTTGCTCATCGCCGTGCTGGCGAGCAGGCTCATGCCGCCCAATGCGGCGGAGCGACGGGTGATCTTCATTTGTCAGCCTCCTCAATAGTATCGAGAGTGAAACACCGGCCTGAAGGCATCTTCCGCAGTGACGCCGCGGATCAGAAGCGCGCCGTCAGGCCCAGGACCGGCCCATGCGTCAGCATGTCGTACTCGTAATGCGACCTGCCGCGGCCTTTGGAGAAGTCGACATAGAGCGCCCGGTAGCCGAGCATGCCGCTCCAGGCGACGCTCTGGGTGCGGGCGAACTCCCAGTTGACGTAACCCATGGCTTGCCAGGAAAATTTGCTGCCGGCGCCGAAGCCGCCGACATCGCCGCGCAGCACCAGATCCGCCTGTGGCGTGAACCGGTGGCGCAGGCGCAGGCCGATCAGCGGATCGAGCCATGTTACGTCGCCGGAAGCTGCAAGAGCACGGCCCCGGGCGAAGGTGAGGTCGCCGATCGTAAGGCCTGCGGCCAGCCCGAGCTCTGCCTCGGCCTTCTGCCACCAGAAGCGCCCGCCGCCATAGAGATCGATCGCCGTTTCAGAGGCGCCCGCGCCCTGCCAGCGCACGAGTTCGTAACCCACGGCAGCTTCGGCGATGACCATCTCGAACTGGACCGTCGCGAAGGCGGCCAGTCCCCCGCCGACGAGGGGATGGACGCTGCGGGGACGGGCCGCGCCGCCATCCGCCCCGAGCTTCATGTAGGTCAGATCGGTCATCACGGCGAAGCGGCCGTTTCGGGCTTCGAAAGCGCCCATCAGGCCGAAGAGCTGCGCCGGGATCTTTCTGTCCAGGATGTCGCCGATACCGGCATTGATATCGGTCGTCCGGCCCTTGACCGTCGTCGACCCGTTGATCGCCGGCAGCCAGGCATAGGGCATAGCGACATAAGTCCAGCTCGGAACCTGTGGCAGCGGCGTTGCTGCGCGCGGCGGCAGGTCGGCTGCGAAGGACGTTGTCCCGATGCAGATCGCAGCGACGGCAAGGGAGCAGCGCATTCCATGCGCGCTTGGCCTCTTCTCCGCCTCTCGGCGAAGATTCGAAAGGCTAGTGCCGGGCGAACTCGCAATGATCGTGCAAGCCGTCCAAATGCGTTCCGACGCCCAAGCGCGCGCGCTCTTCATCATGCCCCCACAGCACAGCCTGGTCGATCAGCGTCGGCAGCGACATCCAGACGACGGAGGCTCTCGCTGTACTTTTCGCGCCAGTTCGCAAGACGTGTCTTGCCATTTCGCGCCAAGGCGGCCGTTTAGTGAGGGCTGCCGGCGCTCGCTTGTCCGTCGCGAGGTACAGCGGCGCGGCCGCGCTGCCGCCGATAGGTGGCAGGTTGAATCTTCATCAGGCGCATGAAGGTGCGGCTGAAGCTGCTGGGGCCGGCATAGCCGAGGCGCATGGCGATCTGCGATATGCGCTCGCTGGACTGGGTCAGAAGGCGACAGGCCGTGTCGAGGCGCACCTGCGCGACCAGCTCGCTGTAGCTCGTGCCCATTTCGGCAAGATGTCGCTGCAGCGAACGAGCACTCACGCGCAGCTGCCTTGCGGTTTCCTAAAGAGATGCGCCATCGTGTTGCAGCGACGCCGCGATCACGGTTTGCACTGCCTCTCGGGAGGGCATGTCAATGAGCTTCATCGCCTAATCGCAGCAATAGGGAGCTTTGGACCCCGTTCGAACGGCGACGCCATTCAAGAGCTGAAAACGGCCGCCGTCTGGCCATCAGACGCCAGAATCGAATCGGGGCCCCCATCGTTTGGGTTGCAGAACACAGCGCCTGCACCGTACGTGATCGAAAGCCTGCGGCCTCTGTAGCGTTAGTGACGTGGCGCTCCCGGAGGATGCCGAGGTCGGAACGACAGTCCATTTCCACAGCCGGGGGGCAAGCATTGTGGGCGCAATTCCTCTAACCCGTTGCCAATTCCTCATTCCCTTCACCGTGATTCATGACGAGGCCGGAGCCGCGACGGCGCCGCTTCTGGCCAAGTTCCGGCTCCCGACCTCCCTAGAGGAAAAGGCCAACGACTTCGTACCGCTGCTGCGGGCCGTCGACTTCGCGGAGGCCGTTCAGAGGTCGCAGGGAATCCCGGATATCGGATTTCAGGCATCGCGGCAGCTGCAGTTCTGTCACCTCAGCGACAAGCTCCGGGCCGTGATCGGCTGCGCTCCGACGCTGCTCATCGCGCTGAAACAGACCTGCAAATGGGCGAGCCTCGAAGACAATGTTCTGAGCATGTGGCTCGAGCGCTCGGATGACCATGTGAAGATATGCAGCCTCCTCCTCGGCACGGCCGGCATCGCGCATCTCGAGCACTCGCAGTGGCTCCAAAACATCTTTCCCATTCATATCGTCCGTCAGTTCGCCGGGCCAAACTGGGTGCCGGCGACGATAGCATTCGAGGCGCGGTACGCACCGAGCCCGCAGACCCAGTCCTCCTGGCCGACTACCCGCTTCCTGTCGGGTCAGCGGGCGTCCTGGATCGAAGTGCCGATTTCGCTCCTGAGCCTTCCCAATCTGAAGAGCCATCTGCCGGGTTCACCGCCCGTCGACCAAGCTGAGCCATCCAGCGCCGACTTGATCGGCGCGCTCAGATTGATGCTGCCCTCCTATCTTGACGAAGGAGCGCCGACTGTCGCGGACATTGCCGAAATGGCCGGCATCAGCGTCAGGAGCCTTCAGCGGAAGCTCACGGACGCCGGGCTGTCCTATTCCGATCTTCTCGGTGCAGCCCGGTTCGACAAGGCCGCGCGGCTCCTGCGCGGAACAGATGCCAAGATCATCGAGGTCGCGTTCGCCTGCGGCTACGCGGACCCGGCACATTTCACGCGCGCCTTCCGCCGGATCTCGGGGGTTACGCCACGGCATTTCAGAAGCCAGTTGCAGTTGCGATAGAGCCTGTTCATCGACGCGGCTTGAATCAGGTTTCTGTTGGTTTGGCGCGAAATGGCAATTCTTCGTGCGGATCACCCGATAGAACAGCACCAGGCGATTGACGACCGCATATCGACCGGGGCACGCGATGCCCCGCATGCGAAGCCAGATTTGAAGGCGAGTGCGAATGGCATCGAGCACATGCCAGCGCAGGGCCATATGGGGGGAAGCCGAGTGAAGCAGCGGAACAAGTCGCAGATGGCCGTAGTGGTCGGGATGCTGGTTCTCTTTCTGGGCCTTACGCTTGAGCATAGCGTCGCTCATGCCCAATCCCGCCCCTCCGGCGCGCCGAGCGCTACTCTTCGCATCAGGCAGCTCCAGGTTGCTTTCATCGGCTCCGGAGCCATCGGCGGCGGGACGCTCCGCTTCCGCGGCGGCAGCTACGACCTCACCGTCGGTGGCCTCGGCTTTGGCGGCATCGGAGCGTCGCGGCTCACGGCGACCGGATCGGTTTATGGGCTGAGCCGGGTCGAGGATATCGCAGGCGCCTATGTCCAGATCCGCGAGGGTTGGGCGATCGGCGCCCAAGGTCGCGGCACGCTTTGGCTGCGCAACGCCAAGGGCGTGACGATGCGTCTCGCGACGCAAAGAAAAGGCTTGCAGCTTTCATTGGGCGCCGATGGCGTCCTGATCGGCTTCAAGCAGTAGACCCGTTCCAGTCCTCCAGGTCAGAAAGCGATGCCATGAACGCCGCGGTGAATCCGGCAGCGCCCGGCCACCTGCCGAGCTTTATTACGCAGCCGGGCGGGGCCGACTACCTGATGGTCGTCGTCGCCATCATCTTGGTCGGCGCGGTCCTGGGCGTCGGGCTGCTCTTCCTGCGCCTTCACACACTGCCCGAACGGATGGCCCACAAGGCGCACAAGCTGCAGTTCGAGATCGTCGCCGTTCTCGGGCTGCTCGCTCTCTTCACGCATATCCACCTGTTCTGGGTCGCCGGTCTGCTGCTCGCGCTGATCGATCTTCCAGATTTTTCAGGAACGTTCAGCCGGATGGCGGGCTCGCTGGAGAAGATCGCCGGCATCAGGCCTAACCAGGGTGGGCAGGCGGCGGAGCTCGCCACGGCGGGGCCGAGAGAGGAGGCGCCAGCCGCTCCGGACGGCGCCACCCGCCCCGTCACGAGCAGCGAAGAGACCAACCATGCTTGAACTCCTCGTCTGTGCGCTCTTCACCATCCTTCCCGACTATCTCTATCGCCGCTACGGCCAGGGCAAACGCTTCGGCCGCGAGATCACGCTCTTTTCGGTCTGGTTCGAGCTGCGCTGGGGCATCGTCACCTGCGTGATGCTGACGGTCGGCCTGATCACCGTGATCTTCTACAATCATCCCTCGACGACCAGTGCCGCGGCCTTCTTCCGGACGGTTCCGATCGTGCCGGAGATCAATGGCCGTGTCGCGAAGGTCCATGTCGGCTTCAGCCAAGCCGTCACCAAGGGCACGCCGATCTTCACGCTCGATAGCAGCACCCAGGAAGCGGCCGCGGAGACGGCTCGCCGCAAGATTGCCGAGGTCGACGCCGCGCTGGTGGTCGCAAAGGCCGATATTCTGGCCAATGAAGGCAAGATTCAGGAGGCGAGAAGCGCGCTGCAGCAGGCGCAGGACGAACTGCAGACGAAGCTTGAGCTGAGGCGCCGTAACGACGCTGTCGTCGCAGCTCGCGAGATCGAGAGATTGGAGAACCTCGTTGCCGGACGGGAGGCGGCCGTCCAGGCGGCGACCGCCGGCAAGGATGCCGCCCAGGCGAGGATCACCGCGCAGCTTCCCGCCGAGCGCGCCAGTGCCGCCGCCGCGCTCGCCCAGGCCGAGGTCGAACTGCAGAAGACAGTGGTGCGCGCCGGGTTCAACGGGCGCGTCGAACAGTTCACGTTAAGGGTCGGCGATATCGTGAACCCCTTCATGCGCCCCGCCGGAATCATCATCCCGGAAGAGGCAGGGCGAGGCAGGTTGCAGGCCGGTTTCAACCAGATCGAGGCGCAAGTGATCAAGGTCGGCATGGTTGCCGAAGTCACCTGCATCTCGAAGCCCTGGACGGTCATTCCGATGGTGGTGACGGGCGTGCAGGACTTCATCGCCGCCGGCCAGATCAGGAGCGGCGAGCAGCTGATCGACGCCCAGCAGGTGGTGCGGCCCGGAACGATCCTCGCCTTTCTCGAACCGCTTTACCATGGCGGCCTCGACGGCGTGACGCCCGGCAGCAGCTGCATCGCCAATGCCTACAGCAGTAACCACGACCTCATCGCCGCGAAGGAGACGGGCACATTCCGGCGCATCGCCTTGCATGCGGTCGACGCGGTCGGCCTGGTCCATGCCATGCTTCTGCGCATCCAGGCATTGGTGCTGCCGATCAAGACGCTAGTCTTCAGCGGCCATTGATGATGCCCGTTCGACGACACGTCGAGGGACAAGTCGTCGAACGGAAACTGCAAAATCTCCAGATGGATCGGGGTCATCCTCCGCGCCCCCGTTCCTGGCCTCTGGCACAAAGCGAAACACGGGAGTGCCCACGCATTCACTCGCCGGGCATGAAGCGAATGGAAAGAATCCTGGCGCGATTTCGGTTCATGCCAATCGCCCTGCTGTTGGCCGCCGCTCTCACATGTCCGGTAGCCGGTTGGGGACAGGCACCTGCCGAGCCGCCGTCCGAGAAGACGAAGCAGCTTGTCGCCTTGTTGAACGACCCGGAGATTCTCGCCTGGCTCAAGAAAGGCCCTGCGCCTGCGTTTGAGCCGGCGCCTTCTCCCGCCGACATGCTCGCGGCCTGGGAGGCGGCTCTCCGTCGGCACATCAGCGGGCTCGCAGATGCCGTGCCGCGCGCAGCGCCCGAACTGGCGAGCGCCGCCGATACCCTCATGCGCGATGTGAATGGCGGCCGGCCAGGGCTGGTGGCCCTCATTCTCGCCGCGTCGATCATGGTGGGGCTGGGCGTGGAATGGCTCGTACGGCGAACGCTTGCAAAGCGCGCCGCGGCGGGAGACGGCGCGCCGAAGCCCGCTATGGCCATGGTGATGACCGACCTGGCGGCCTTGCTGGCATTCGCGCTGGCCAGTCTTGGTGCGTTCCTGGCTTTCGAATGGCCGCCGCTGTTACATAGGGTCGTCCTGACGCTGCTGATCGCGGTGATCGCATTTCGAGTTGTGAGAGCTCTCTGCAAGCCTGCGGCAACGCCTTGCGAAAGAGCGTCCGGGACCGCTCATGCGGCGGGAAGCGGCGCAGACCCTGACGCGGGGCCTGTCGCGAGCGATCACGCCTCGGCGCGATTCCGGCACCGCCGCATCAGCCTCATGGCCGGCATCACGCTGTTCGGCTGGGCGGCCGTCAGCTCCCTGCAATCTCTGGGCGTATCTTCGGACGTCGCCGAGCTGGTCGCATATCTATGGGGGCTCGGCCTGCTGGCGGCGGCCATCGAAGCGGTCTGGCGGCATCCCGGCGAAGCGGCCTCACGATCGGGCCGGATTTCGCTCACGCTCTTCCTGACCATCCTCTGGCTGCTATGGGCCGCGGGAATGCTGGGCCTGCTGTGGCTCGGCATCTACGCCTTGCTCTTGCCCGGCCTTCTGCGAGGAGCCGGCCGGCTGGCTCAGGACGCCGCCAGCAGCTACAGGCCCTCCGGGGCGCCCGGCATTGTCTACAACATTCTCGTCGCCAGAGGGATCAGGGCCCTGGTGCTCGCAGCGGCCGTCGCCTGGCTGGCCTATCTGTGGCGCTTCAGCGCTGGCGGTCTGGCCGGCGGCGAGTTCGGCGCCAGGCTTGTCGGCGGCTTGCTCAACGGCATCATCATCCTCGTCATGGCAGATCTGGCCTGGCAGCTTGCGAAGGAATTGATCGCGTATCGCCTGAAAGCGGCCGAGCAGGCCGGCGGCGGGGAACAGGCTATCCAATCCGGCAGATTGCACACGCTGCTGCCGATACTGCGCAATGCGCTGGCGGTTTCGATCGTCGTCATCGCCGGACTGACGATCCTCTCCGGCATGGGCGTTCAAATCCTGCCGCTGATAGCGGGTGCCGGCGTCGTCGGCGTGGCGATCGGCTTCGGTTCCCAGACGCTGGTCAAGGACATCCTGAGCGGCGTGTTCTACATGCTCGATGACGCATTTCGGGTCGGAGAATACATCCAGTCAGGATCCTACAAGGGAACCGTGGAGTCCTTCAGCCTGCGCTCGATAAGGCTGCGGCATCATCGCGGACCTGTCTATACCGTCCCGTTCGGCCAACTCGGCGCCATCCAGAACATGAGTCGCGACTGGGTCATCGAGAAGATGACGGTCGGCGTCACCTATGATTCGGACATCGACCTCGCACGCAAGCTCATCAAGACAATCGGCCAGGAGCTAGCGGCGGACCCCGAATTCTCTGCGGATATCATTGAGCCGCTCAAGATGCAGGGCATCGAGAACTTCGGGGAGTATGCCATCGTCCTGCGCATGAAGCTCATGACCAAGCCGGGAACGCAGTTCACGATCAAGCGGCGGGCTCACATGATGATCAAGCAGGCCTTCGAAGCCAATGGTGTCAAGATCGCGTTCCCCACGGTCCGCGTCGAAGGCAGTGGCGAAGCCGCGGCTGCAGCGGCGCATCAGATATTGGAGGCGCAGCGGCAAGAACCCATGGCATCAAGCTAGGCAGAGATCGTCGCGAGCCTGGATGCCCACTGAGGCGTTCGACCCGAAACAGGAACCTTTCAGGATAGTGCGAGCGCGCACAGGCTGCCTGCGCCGACGCTTCGAGCACATGGAAATAGATGCCAAGGCCATGCTGCTCCGCATCGATCGTGGGCGCCGGCCAGGTCTCGTCGCTGCCCATTGCTGCCCGGCGGGTCATAGGCGAAGGAGCTCCCGGATGCTCGGCATAGTCGGCGCTTAGGCGCGCCATCAGCGCGACCGTCCCGGCCAGTGGCAGGTAGCCGGGCCTGCCGCGCCGATTAGAACCTGCACATCCGCTGAGAGGTGAGGAACGCTGCCTCGTCGGCTGGCGGACAGGAGCTGCATGCGGAACGTTGTAAGGGACGCCATCCAGACGCTTGGGATTGGCGCCGGGCAAGCTAATTCCATATCAGCTATGTGAAATCCTTTTCTTTCGGGCAGACGCCCACTTGCGCCACTCAGCTGACATTCAGCCACCTCCAGGAAGCAGACGTTCAGCCCCCGAAACTCGACCTCGCAGCTATGAGCGAGGATGCCTTCACTTGCGCCGCTAGAAATATTTCGATAAGTCTCGACATATGGAAAATGAACAGGTCATCCTCGCGCTGGCAGCCTTGGCGCAGAGCACGCGGCTCGATGTATTCCGCATTCTTGTGAGCGCCGAGCCGGAGGGATTGGCGGCAGGCGAGATCGCGCGGCGCCTCGACGTCCCCCACAACACGATGTCATCGCATCTCGGCATCCTCAGCCGGGCTGGCCTCATACGCTCAGAGAGGTTCAGCCGCTCAATCGTCTATCGAGCCGATCTCAATGCCCTAAGGTCAGTTGTCGCCTTCCTGCTCAAGGATTGCTGCGGCGGGCGACCAGAGATCTGCGCACCGCTGATGGCCGAACTGAGCCCGTGCTGCCAACCGAAGGCAACCGCCAATGTCTGAGCCGATCGACGTAATCATCTATCACAACCCAGCCTGCGGAACCTCGCGGAACACGCTCGGGCTGATCCGTAACGCTGGGGTCGAGCCGCACATCATCGAATATCTCAAGACCCCGCCCAACCGCACCTTGCTGAAGCAGCTTCTCGATCGCGCCGGCATGAGCGTCCGGGAAATCCTCCGCGAGAAGGGCACGCCTTTCGCCGAACTCGGCCTCGGCGATCCGAGCATGAGCGACGAATCTCTCTTCGACGCCATCGAGGCGCACCCGATCCTGATGAACCGACCGCTAGTGGTCTCTCCGAAAGGCGTGAAGCTCTGCCGCCCATCCGAAGCCGTTCTGTCGCTCCTGCCGCCGCAACGCGGCGAGTTTCGCAAGGAGGACGGCGAACTCGTCGTCGACGCGGCCGGTCGGCCCGCAGCTCTCGCCTGAGGTCAGCATGTCCACTTTCGAACGTTATCTGACCGTCTGGGTCGGACTGTGCATCGTGGTCGGCATCGCACTGGGCCATGTCATGCCCGGCGTCTTCCAGGCCGTCGGCGCCGCCGAGATCGCCAAGGTCAATCTGCCCGTCGCCGTGCTGATCTGGCTGATGGTCATCCCCATGCTGCTGAAGATCGACTTCGCCGCGCTGAGTCAGGTCGGCAAGCACTGGCGCGGGATTGGCGTGACCCTGTTCATCAACTGGGCGGTGAAGCCTTTCTCGATGGCGGCACTGGGGTGGATCTTCATCGCCTGGCTGTTCCGGCCGTGGCTGCCCGCTGACCAGATCGACAGCTACATCGCCGGGCTCATCATCCTGGCGGCGGCGCCCTGCACCGCGATGGTCTTCGTCTGGTCGAATCTGACGAAGGGCGAGCCGCACTTCACGCTCAGCCAGGTCGCACTAAATGACGCCATCATGGTCGTCGCCTTCGCCCCGATTGTCGGCCTGCTGCTCGGCCTGTCCGCGATCACCGTGCCATGGGGAACGCTCGTACTCTCGGTCGTCCTCTACATCGTCATTCCCGTGATCGTCGCGCAACTCGTCCGCAGCCGCGTTCTGGCGAAGGGCGGGCAGGCTGCGCTCGATCGACTGCTCGGCCGACTGGGACCTGTTTCGCTTGTGGCCCTGCTCGCCACCCTCGTCCTGCTCTTCGGCTTCCAGGGCGAGCAGATCCTCGCCCAGCCGATGGTGATCGCGCTCCTGGCGGTGCCGATCCTGATCCAGGTCTACCTGAATGCCGGGCTGGCCTACGTCCTGAACCGGGTCGCAGGCGAGCAGCATTGCGTCGCGGGGCCGTCTGCCCTGATCGGCGCCTCAAACTTCTTCGAACTTGCCGTCGCCGCCGCGATCAGCCTGTTCGGTTTTCACTCCGGAGCGGCGCTCGCGACCGTTGTCGGCGTGCTGATCGAGGTCCCGGTTATGCTCACCGTCGTCTGGATCGTGAACCGATCGAAGGGCTGGTACGAGCGCGGTAACGGCGTCCGGAAGGTTCAAGCTCCAGAATAATTCGGTGATCATGGAAATAGCGCTTGACCGCCCACTGACGGTATGAATTTATATTTCCATGGATATCGAAACAGCAGCGGCGCAGCTTGAGGCACTCGGCAACCAGACGCGTCTAGAGGTCTATCGGGTTCTCGTCCGTGCCGGGCATGAGGGCCTTCCGGTCGCGCAGGTGCAGGAGCGTCTCGGCATTCCGGCCTCGACGTTGTCCCACCACCTTCAGCGCCTGATCCGCAACGGCCTCGTCTCGCAAGAGCGGCAGGCGACGACGCTGATCTGTCGTGCTGTCTACCCGGCGATGGATGCGCTGCTCGGCTTTCTTTCCGACGAATGCTGCATCGAAGAAGCCTGTTCCGCATCATCCGGGAAGGCCGCCTGAGCGGTTTTTGATTTGCCTTTTAATTCCATGATTCCAGCAGGAGCGGAGGATGCCGCGATGAATGAGCTTCCCGTCGTCGTGATCGGCGCTGGTCCCGTCGGCCTTGCCGCCGCGGCCAATCTCATCGCGCGTCGAATGGCCGTGAAGGTCTACGAAGCCGGGGAATCCGTCGGCGCCAACATCTGCGACTGGGGCCATGTTCGCCTATTCTCGCCGTGGGAGTTCAACGTGGACCCGGCGAGCAGAAAGCTGCTCGAGGCCGCGGGTTGGGCCGAGCCGGACAAGCAGGGCTATCCGACGGGACACGAACTGGTCGATCGCTACCTCGCTCCCTTGGCGGGAACGGCCGAGCTCGCCCCGGTCATCGAATACGGCGCCCACGTCATGGCGATCGGGCGCCGCGGCATCGACAAGGTGGTGAGCCGGGATCGCGAACTTCACCCGTTCCAGCTCATCATTCGCGACCGGGACGGGGGCACGCGCCGCGTGCTGGCCCGCGCAGTCATCGACGCTTCTGGAACCTGGACCACTCCAAACCCGGCTGGAGCGGGCGGCATGCCCGTCGATGGGGAGGAGGCGTATGCGGAGCGGATCGCCTACGGTATCCCGGACGTGCTCGATGCCGACCGCGAGACGTATGCGGGACGCACGACGCTCGTGCTCGGCGCCGGGCATTCCGCCGCGAACGTCCTGCTCGACCTTACCGAGTTGGCCGAGCAGGACGGCGCAACGAAAGCGATCTGGGTGACGCGCGGGCGCGACCTGTCCCGGGTCTATGGCGGTGGCGCGAATGATCAGCTCGCCGGGCGCGGCGACCTCGGGACGCGGCTGCGTCAGGTTGTCGATAGCGGCTTGATCGAACTCGTCCGCGGCTTCGCCCTTGCAGGCTTCCGGCAGGAAGGTGGAAGCCTGCTGGTCCACGGCGAGACACCGGAAGGAGGTCGCACGGTCGGCCCGGTTGACCGGATCGTCGCCTGCACGGGACAGCGCCCGGATCTCAGCCTGACCCGAGAGCTTCGCGTCGAGCTGGATCCCTGGCTCGAGAGCACCCGCATGCTCGGGCCGATGATCGATCCCAACCTGCATTCCTGCGGGTCGGTGCCGCCGCATGGACATCGCGAACTGTCGCATCACGAGCCGGACTTCTACACGGTCGGGATCAAGAGCTACGGGCGTGCGCCGACCTTCCTGATGCTCACGGGCTTCGAACAGGTCAGATCGGTCGTCGCCGCCATCGCCGGTGACATGGTGGCGGCAGACGACATCAAACTGGTTCTCCCGGAGACGGGCGTGTGCACGACAGCGCCGGTAGGCGCGTCGTCATGCTGTGGTGGCCCCGCGCCGGACCCCGTCGCGGCCTGTTGCGCCGATGACGCCCGTGCGAAGGCCGATGGTCAGGTCGGCTGCGGTTGCGGCCCCGCCAAGCTCCCGGAACCCGTAACGACCTCCTCCTGCTGCGGCAAGGTCGCGTGACTGATCGAAACCGGCTGACGGTGATCTCGGCTCTGGGCGTGGTTCAAATCCTCGCCTGGGGTTCCTCCTACTATCTCCCGGCGGTTCTCGCGGCCCCCATCGCTGCCGATACGGGATGGCCGTTGCCCTGGATCGTCGGCGCGCTTTCGGTCGGCCTGCTAACGGCGGGCGCCGTTGCGCCCTATGTCGGCCGCGCCATCGGCGAGACGGGCGGGCGACCGGTTCTGGCGGCGGCGGCAATCCTCCTGGCCGCCGGGCAATTCACCCTGGGCATCGCCCCGAATCTGCCGGTCTTCGTGTTCGGCTGGATCGTTCTCGGGGCGGGGATGGCCGCAGGTCTGTACGATGCGGCGTTCTCGACGCTTGGGCGTCTTTACGGCGGCGCTGCGCGGTCGGCGATCACGATGCTGACCCTATGGGGCGGATTCGCCAGCACCGTGTGCTGGCCGTTGTCGGCCTACCTCGTTGCGCATCTCGGATGGCGAGGAACCTGCTTCGTCTATGCAGCCATCCAGCTTCTGATCTCGCTTCCGCTCGTGTTGACGATCCTGCCGCGCGTCCCGCCGGAGCTGCCAACGCTGACGACGGGGACTTCCGGGGCGGCATCGAACCTGCTCCCGGCGGAGCGTCGCGCTTTCCAACTTCTCTCCGGCATCGTCGTCATCGGTGGTGCGATCGGCGCCATCGTCGGCGTTCACCTGCTGACGTTGCTCCAAGGACAAGGAAATGGTCTCGCGGCGGCCGTGGCTCTGGGCGCACTTGTCGGTCCCGCGCAGGTCGGCGGACGGGTGATCGAGATGGCTGGCGGAGCCCGGCATCATCCGCTCTGGACCATGCGTGCCGCGCTTGGGCTGATTGCCCTCGGATTGGGACTGATGGCACTTGATGTCGGCCCGATCGGGCTTGCGATCATCCTCTACGGGGCAGGCAACGGCGTTTTCTCGATTGCTAAGGGTACGCTTCCGCTGGCCCAGTTCGGCCCTCAGCGCTACGCGGCGCTGATCGGAAGGCTGGCGCGGCCGAGCCTCATCGCACAAGCGATCGCACCGACCGCAGGCGCCTTGCTGCTCGATCGCATGGGCTCGGTACCGATGTTCGGCGCGCTACTGTCCCTCGCGCTACTCAATGTCGTGCTCGTTGCCGGGCTCTGGCTCGAGCGACGCAACTGGCCTCATGCGACCGGCCAATGACAACTTCCGTAAGCGCTCAGGCGGGTGGCGATGGCTGGCCGCAGTCTCAGGAAGGAGACTGGCTTTCAGTTTAGAAAGATTCTAAATGATGGCCATCAACATCCGGTGACACCACGATGCCATCTCTCTTTCCGATCTTCCGCTCCAGCCGCCGCCGGTTCGACGATCTGGGTCCACAGGAAATCCTGTCGCTCGCCATTCTGTCGGAAGAGGAGGATGGGCGGATCTATGCGGCCTATGCGGCGAACCTGCGCGAGGCCTATCCAACTTCGGCAGCGATGTTCGACACGATGGCTGCCGAGGAAGACGAGCATCGCCGCACCCTGCTTGATCTCTATGTGAGCAAGTTCGGACCAACGCTTGTTCCGATCAGGCGCGAGCACGTCGAAGGCTTTTATGCGCGGCGGCCTCTCTGGCTAGCGAAGACCTTGCCGCTGGAGCGCGCGCGCGCCGAGGCGGCGGACATGGAACGACAGGCCGAGACGTTCTATCGGCTCGCCGCCTCGCGCAGCACGGACGCAGCGACGCGCAAGCTTCTCGGAGACCTCGCGGTTGCCGAGGCGGCGCATGAGCGCCGCGCGGTCGCGCTTGAAGATGGTTTGTCAACCGGCGATGATGGCCGGCAGGAAGAAGAGACCGCGAAGCGCCAGTTCGTCCTGACCTGGGTCCAGCCGGGGCTGGCAGGCTTGATGGACGGCTCGGTTTCGACGCTGGCGCCCATCTTCGCGACGGCTTTCGCGACGCAGAACTCCTGGACGACGTTTCTGATCGGGCTGTCGGCGTCGATCGGCGCAGGCATATCGATGGGCTTCACCGAAGCGGCCCATGACGACGGCAAGCTGTCGGGACGTGGGGCCCCGTGGAAGCGAGGGCTAGCCTCAGGCTTCATGACGGCGCTCGGTGGGCTCGGGCATGCGCTGCCCTATCTCATCCCGCATTTCTGGACAGCGACGGTCATCGCCCTTTGCGTCGTTTTCGTCGAGCTCTGGGCCATCGTCTGGATCCAGAACCGCTACATGGAGACGCCCATCGGACGCGCCATGTTCCAGATCGTTCTCGGCGGCCTTCTCGTCCTGGCCACGGGCATTCTGATCGGCGGCGCTTGAACTGCAGAAGGATAAAACGATGGCTTTCGTCCAAACCCCAGCCCGCTACGACAATATCAGCATCCGCTTTCACTGGTTGACCGCGGTCCTGATAGCGCTGCTATGGCTCATGGCTCAGAGTGAAGCGGTCCTGCCCAGGGAGTGGCGGCACGGTATGTGGTCCGTCCATATCACGCTCGGAGGCCTGCTCATCGTCGTCTATGCGGGTCGGCTCCTTTGGCGCCTGACAAAAGGATCCAGGCCCGCCGCGGTCAGTTCCGGCATCTTGCGAGCGATGGAGCATATTGTTCACGCCCTTCTTTATGCGCTCATCGCGGCGACGCTGATCGTGGGGCTTGCCAATGTCTGCGCGCGTGGCTGGGACCTGTTCGGCCTTGTCCAGATCCCCGCATTCACCGCCGACGACCGCGCACTGCGCCGCTCGATCAATGGCTGGCACGAACTCGCGGCTAACTGCCTCGTGGCCGTTGCCCTCGCTCATGCCGGTGCGGCGCTTTTCCACCAATTTGTACTCAAAGATGGGGCTCTGTCTCGCATGTCTCCATGGCGGTAACAACGGGTCGTCCCGGTAACATTCGGATCGCGACCGACTCTTGTGATGACGACATACGCCAACTCCAGACATTAGGCGGTTGGCAGGAACTGCAAGGCAGCTATCCACGGCGGCACGATCAGGCCCAAACTTTCCTCCAGCGTTCATTTCGAACGGCCTGTAGAGGGCGCACAATGTCATCATCATTCTGCTCGACGATGTCGGCTTTCAGCGGGAATATCTACTTGCACCACTAGGCGCAGCCCATCCAATATGGTCGTGTCGAAAGGGGAAATTGGAACCTTGGATTGGAGCGTGCCGTAGGGTCGGAATCCGCGGCTACATTTCGTCAATGACCGCCGGTAGGTTCTTCATAATCACATAGATAGCTACCGTCAGGATGAGCGCGGCGAAGATGCGGTTCAGCGTGGCCTTGCCCGCGGAGAGACGCGTCGCCAGCAGCATGCCGAGAATGCCGCCCAAGACACCGCCCGAGATGAACTCCGCTGCGACGACCCAGTCGACCTGGCCGCCTCGAGCGTAATTCAAGGCCGTCGCCAACCCGAAGGTGCCGACCGCCAGCAGCGAGGAGCCGATGGCGTTGATCATCGGCATGCCGGTGGCGAAGATCAGCGCCGGCACGATGAGGAAGCCGCCGCCGATACCAAAGAAGCCAGAGGCTCCGCCCGTCGCCAATGCCGCGGTGGCCGTAAGCGCACACATCCGTCGATCGACCGGCCGCTCGCCCCCGCGGACGACGCTGCGCGGCCGCAGCATCAGCAGCCCGACGACGACCATCAGTGCGCCGAAGATCAGGAGAAGGCGCGCTCCGTCGATGACGAGGCCGAGGCTGGAACCAAGAAGGGCGCCGAGCGATCCGATAGCCGCGAAGACGGCCGCGCAGAGCCAGCGCACATGACCCTTCCGGGCATGGGCGAGCAGGTTGGCATAGGCATTGATCGAAACCGCCAGCGCGCCGGTGCCGATCGCGGCATGCGGGCTGGCGACGCCGACGACATAGAGGAGCAGCGGCGTGGCCAAGATCGAGCCGCCGCCGCCGACCAGGCCGAGGCTGAAGCCGACGAGGCCGCCGGAAGCGAGCGCGGGAACCAGGGTCGAGGTCATCGCGGCAGCATTTCCGCGATCACACGGTCATGCAGCATCATCCCTGCCGCCATCGCCGCGACGAACAGGAAGACCGGGACGAGCCCCATCGAGAGGCCTGAGACCGCGGGGCCCGGGCAGAAGCCGGCGAGCCCCCATCCGGCTCCGAATAACGCCGAGCCGGCCAGCAGCCGCCCATCGATCTCCGCCTTCTCCGGCAGGTGAAAGCTGTCGTCGAGCAAGGGGCGCCGCAGACGGCGTTGCAGCATGACGCCGGGCACCGCCACGAGCACCGCGCCGCCGAGCACGAAGGCCAGGCTCGGGTCCCAATGCCCGCTGGCGAGGTTGAGGAAGCCGAGCACGCGCGCCGGATCGAGCATTCCGGAGAGCGACAGGCCGAAGCCGAAGAGAGCGCCGGCCAAGAGCGCCACGACGATACGTAGGGATGCGAGACGGTTCACCGCAGGAACTCCATCAGCGTCGCCACCGCGACCCCTGCGAGGAGGAAGGTCACGGTCGCAGCGAAGGAACGTTTCGAAAAGCGGGCGAGGCCTAGGATGCCGTGGCCCGAAGTACAGCCCGAGCTAATGCGCGTGCCGATGCCGACGGCGAGCCCGGCCACGACGACCAGTGTGCCGGAGGTGGCGATGGTCACGGCCGGGAAGCTCCCGAAGGCCAGCATGTAGAGCGGCGGGCCGCTTAGGAGCCCGATGACGAAAGCCGCATTCAGCGGGATCTGCACACCGCCGAGTAAGCGGCCAACGATGCCGCTGATGCCGGCGATCCGCCCATCGAGCAGCAGCAGCGCGACGGCCGAGAGGCCGAGCAACATGCCGCCGATCAGGGAAGGCCAATAGGCACTCATGGGTGCTGCTCCGGTTCGCAGAAGATGGCGTAAAGGGCTTCGATCAGACGCGCGGCCTTCTCTTCGCTCAGGTGGTAGAAGATCTGCTTGGCGTCGCGGCGCGTGGTGACGACGCCTGCATCTCGCAGCGCGCCGAGCTGTTGCGACAGCGTCGGCTGACGGATGCCCAGCCGCTCCTCGAGTTCGCCAACGGCGTATTCGCCCTCGGCAAGGGCGCAGGCGAGCCTCAGACGGGCCGGGTGCGACAACGTCTTGAGCAGGGCGGCGACCTCGCCAGCACGCGCCTCCATCTCTGCCGGAGGCATGGCGTGGGCCGTCTTGACCTGCGTCGTCTTGGCGTCCATCACCACGCAGCCCCCACGAGCGCATCGAGCGGGAATTTGAGATAGCGCCTGCCGTTGGCTTCAGGCTCCGGCAGCCGGCCTCCGCGGATGTTCACCTGCAGCGCATGCAGGATCAGCTTCGGCATCGGCAGAGTTCGGTCGCGCGCCTCCCGCAACGCGACGAAGCGCTCCTCCGTCATGCCGGCGAGATGCGGGTTTGCGCGCTTCTGCTCGCCCACCGTGCTCTCCCATTTGGCGGCGCGCCCGCCGGGCTCGTAGTCGTGCCCGGTGAACAGGCGCGTATCATCCGGCAAGGCCAGGATCGCCTGGATCGATGCCCAAAGAGCCTTTGCGCTGCCGCCCGGGAAATCCGCTCGCGCCGTGCCGGAATCCGGCATGAAGATCGTGTCGTGCACGAAGGCCGCATCGCCGATGACGTAAGTCACGGAGGCAAGGGTGTGGCCGGGCGAGAACATCACGCGCCCGGTGAGCTCACCCACCTTGAAGCTGTCGCCCTCGGCGAAGAGCCGGTCCCATTGCGAGCCGTCGGTTGCCAGCTCCGGCCAGTTGTAGAGGCCCTGCCAGAGCTTCTGGACATCCGTGACGCGCGCTCCGATGGCCGTCTGGGCGCCTGTCTTCTGCTTGAGATAGTGAGCGGCTGAGAAGTGATCGGCGTGAGGATGGGTGTCGAGGATCCACTCGACTGTGAACCCCTCGCGCGCCACATAGGCGAGAATCTCGTCGGCCTGATGCGTGGCGGTCGCTCCGGACTTCTCATCGAACTCATAGACCGGATCGATGATCGCGCAGCGCATCGTCTTCGGATCGGCGACGACATACTGGACGCTGCCGGTCCGCGGCTCGTGGAAGCCCTTTACCAGCGGCGCCCGGGCCGCATTGCGGGCGAGCCACTGCACCGCGCCTGAGAGATCGAAGCCGTGGGCCCGGCCGAAGGCCTCGACGTCGCCGGGCTTCATCCGCCCCGCCAGCACCTCGCCGAGCACGTGAAGAGTCAGGGACCGCGTGCCGCTGCGGCAATGGGCGTAGACCGGCCCTTTCGCCCCGGAGACCGCCTCTTGAAATGAGCGGATATCGGCCTCGGTGATCGTCGCCGCCGTTACGGGGATGAAGCGATAGGCAAGGCCCGGCCGCTCCAGGGCTGCCTTCTCGGCAGCGTTGCCGGGCTGCCCTGGCTCTTCACCGTCGGGTCGATTGTTGATGACGGTGGCGAAGCCAGCGGCCGCCAGCGCGGCCAGCGCCTCCTGGCGCGGCTGGCAGGCTACCGTCAGCCGGTCGTCGATCTTCACGCTGGTCATCGCAGGCATCCTCTCAGAACCATACATTATACGTTATCATATAATGTATAATGATCGATGCAAGCGGCGTTTTGCAGTTGGCCAAAGGCTCCGGCTGGGCTGGTCATCCCGAAGGTGCTGCTGCCTGTATGGGGCAGGCTCGGATTGCCCTTGCGCGGAAGGGCAAGAGGCCGGCTTCGGCGTCCGGCTCCGGATCGGCTGGCCAGCTTGATTTCGCATTCGCCCGCGCCGGGGGCGATAAACTGTCCCGATGGTTGCGCAACGGGAGTCACGCTATATATTAGAATTATTCCAAACAGCTCCACACATGACGCCGGCTGGCACTGATCGCGCACTGGAGGGGCAGTTGCAGCGTTTCCTATCGAACCTGTCGGTTGCTTTGACCGCGGCAACGGTGACCGGCCTTGCCTTGGCGGTCGCAGGCAAATGGCTTCTCGCTGGCCAGATCGGCTCGCTGGCCTTCCTTGCCGGCACCACCATCGCCTACCTGGCGGGGGGCATGCCGGCCGGCTGGCGCGCGCTGGGCGAACTGTGGTGCGACCACATCCTCGACATCGATCTTCTGATGATCGTCGCAGCCCTCGCGGCAGCAGCCGTAGGCGCCTCGCTTGAGGGCGCGGTCCTGCTGACGCTGTTCAGCCTGTCGACGACACTCGAAGAGAGAGCGATGGGTCGTGCCCGGCGCGCCATCGAGGCTTTGATGGCCCTGCGGCCGGAAACAGCGTTCCGCAAGACAGCCGATGGCGAGGTCGAGGAAGTGCCCGCGGCCGATCTTCATGTCGACGACATCGTGATCCTTCGCCCCGGGTCACGGGTTCCTGCGGACGGCGTGGTCCTCTCCGGCAGGGGCTCGCTCGACGAATCCACGATCACCGGCGAGTCGATGCCGGTCGGCAAGGAGCCGGGCCAGCCGCTTTTCGAGGCGACGGTCAATCTCGACGGCGTTCTGGAGGTGCGTGTCACGAAAACGCTTGAGCAGAGCACGGTCGCCCGGATGATCGCGCTCGTCACGGACGCGCAGGCGGCGAAAGCACCCTCCGAACGATTCAGCGCATGGTTCGGACAACGATACACGGTCGCGGTGCTCGTCGGGTCCGTGGCGGCGCTCGGCGTCTTTCTCTGGCTCGGAAACAGCTGGGAGATTGCTTTGTATCGTGCTGCGACCATGCTGGTGGCGGCCAGCCCTTGCGCGATCGTCATCTCTGTGCCGGCCGCCATCCTTTCGGCTCTCTCGGCGGCGGCCCGCGGCGGCGTCCTCTTCAAGGGCGGCGCGGCGATCGAGACCTTGGCCGGCGTCAAGACATTCGCATTCGACAAGACCGGGACGTTGACGGCTGGGAGAGCCACCGTCACCGATGTCGTCACCCTCGACGGCAACGAGAGCGATTTCCTGTCGACGCTGGCCAGCCTCGAAGCCCAATCCGAACATCACATCGCGAATGCCCTGCGGCGCGAAGTCATGCGGCGTGGACTGCCCATGCGCGAGGTGCGGAATGTCAAAGCGCTTCCCAGCTTGGGAATTGCGGGGGAAGACGATGCCGGTCCGCTCTGGGCGGGGAACCGCCGCATGACCGAAGCCACGGGCGCATCCGTCGACCACGAGGCCCTGAAGGCGATTCAAAGCGCGGCGGAGACCGTGGTCTATCTCGGCCGTGGCAACCGCGTCCTCGGCGCTGTCAGCGTCGCGGACATGCCGCGTGAAACCTCAGCCGCGGCGCTCGTGGCGCTGCGGCGGAGCGGCGTCGAAACGATTCTCATGATGACGGGCGACCGGCGCCCGGTGGCGTTGCGGATCGGCTCGGAACTGGGTCTCCGCGACGATGAGATCCACTCAGAGATGCTGCCTGAGGACAAGGTCAGACTGGTCGCCGAAGCAGCGAGGCAAGACAAGATCGCGTTCGTCGGCGACGGCGTTAACGATGCGGCGGCCTTGGCGCGTGCCGATGTCGGCATCGCCATGGGGGCGGCCGGTTCAGAGGTAGCCCTCCAGGCGGCCGACGTAGCGCTGCTTTCGGAGGATATGGGGCGGCTTGCGGCGGCGCACAGGCTCTCGCGGCGCACCGCGTGGATCATTCGCCAGAACCTGATCTTCGCGATCGGCGCGATGCTGCTTCTCGTGACCAGCGCTGTCTTTTTTGACCTTCCCCTGCCGCTTGCAGTGCTCGGCCATGAGGGTGGGACGGTTCTCGTCGTCCTAAATGGCTTGCGGCTTCTGGGCGACCCCATTCGCGACGTGCCGCGGTCCGGCTCGCATCCGATTGGCGGCTAACCGGAGGCTGCTCCGGACCCCGCGGCACCCGGTATTCGCACCACTCCGATAAAGAATGCAGATCGAGAGTCGGCTGCCGCGACCGTGTTCGATCAGCATGATCTGCGCGAGCAGCGACTGATGGCAATTTGGTGGACTCTCGCTGTTCAGCTTGCAAACCGGGCAAAAGCCAACGTGGGCTGCACACTCTTTCCGAATTCAACGGGCCTGAAGCTGACCTTGCCAACGGCGGGAACGGGCCCGCCCATGCTGCGCGCCATATGCCAAAATGAATCGCCCAGATGCAGACATCCTCGATGTCCGGAAAGGGCCAATTTGGTAAGTTGGGTCCTAATCGATACGGGCCTTCGCGCTATGCGAAGGCCTACTCACTTGCAGCGTCACGCTGAACCTAAATCGGGGAGGGGGCTAAGGAATTGGACCGCCGAGGGTCCAGCGCCGGCCAGGCCGGCGACGGGAAGCGACAACCTCGGCAGCAAGCTATGATCGGAATGCCTTAGAATCATATTGGACGCCCGGCTCAGGCCGGGCGTCCAGAGGCAGATTGCGGAACTCGACCGACAATCGCGGCAACACTATGCCTCTCTCTTCAGTAACTGAAGAGAGAGGCATAGTGTTTCCGCAACAGAAACCCTAAGTTATTGAAATCATTTGATTGGGATTATTGGATTCCAGGATTAAAGTTCCGCAATCAGAGGGATAGTACTTCCGCAAACTTAGACGATCGCTTAGCCCAAAACACAAAAAACCCGGCCGTTGAGGCCGGGTTGAAATCCTAGCGAACCTGGATTCGATTAGATGCCGGGCGGAATAGCGGCTCGCTCGTAAAACGACGCACCAACCTGATTTGGCGGCCAAGCTGGCTCAACACCGCGCATTGCCAATTCCCGCTTCAACGCGGGCATATGCTGTCCGCGACTGCGGGCAAGCTCATGGAGCGATGCATATTGCGCTTTGAACCTTTCAATGGATTTGCGTTGAACGGCGATATAGGGACATCGATTGATCGGGTTGATCCGGCTCTCAGTCGCGAGCAGCTGGCGCTCTACGAGCACGCTGACAACCCTATCGGTGGATCGAAGTAAGTCTGCAGCCTGACGCATTGTAAGATTGTCACCGTATTCACCGTGCGTAAGCCGTTTGATCTCGGACACATCGACCAAAATGGAATGGTATCCGGTTGCCGCGGTCCACGAGCCTACCCACCCCAACTGGTGATCGAGTATCAGTTTTACAATCTCCATCGCCGAGCAGCAGGCGCGCTTCGCCGCCGCCGAGATGGTCATCTGGGGCCCCTCAGGTTCTTTAACCCACACAGCGTTGGCGGACAGGCGCCTTATGAATTCGTCAAGCTCGCGGCGGTCGTAGCGCTGATCGCCAAGCTCGAGGCGTTCATGCCCTTCCACGGGCTGGATGATTCCATGTTCTGCCAGGAGCTTGGTGTGCACGCGCCCGGCATTGATGTAGGTCTCAGCCTGCTTCAGCGTGATGACGTTCTGGAGCATCTCGATGATCGGCTCACCTGCTGACAGGCGGAAGGTCACCAAGTT
>NZ_JBYSYT010000009.1:0-101927 GCF_058783685.1 Allobosea sp. FW305-C-101
GTTCAAATCTGGCCCCCGCAACCAACAGAAATAGAAAAACCCCGTCTCACCACGAGACGGGGTTTTTGCGTTTCTACCCGGATCGAGAGATCAGGGAGCGGGCAAGAGCGAAACGCGCAAGCAAAGCCGGGTCCCCAGTGAGATAACGGCTGCTGTCGTGGCCAGTCCAACCCGCCAAGTCGGGATGGACGAAGACCGGGGAGGGCCCTTTCTATCGGTGAAGTGCGCAGGGGCGCTCGACAGGTCCGGAGCCGGCTCGCCTCGCTACTCGCCCGCCATGGCGGCGGCCTTGCTCATATCCATCGAGACCAGTTCCAGCACATGGCCGTCGGGATCTTCGACGGCACGGTTGTAGAGAAAGCCCAGGTCGATCGGATCTCGCAGATCGGCTTTCCCGCCTGCCGTAGCGCCTGCATGCGCGATCGCATCGACGTGCTCGCGGCTGTCATGGGTCAGGGCGAGGAGGACCCCGGTCGAGACATGAGCGTCAGCGATCGGCTTGGTCGTGAACGTGGAAAAATAGGCGGTCGACAGCAACTGGAACGTGATGGCATCCGACCAGACCATGCTCGACGCCTGGTGATCGCTGAACTGATCGTTCTTGCTGCAGCCGATCGCTTCGTAGAACTGCGTCGCCGCAGCAAGGTCTTTGACGGGCAGGTTGACGAAAATCATCTTCGACATTGCGTGTTCTCCACTAGTGGAACTTTGCTGACGCCGCAGCGGCGGCGCTGATTGGCGTCGCTGCCCTACAACCAGTCCGTGATGAACCGGCGGCTGGCGTGGATGTCGATCATCTCGACATCGTCGCTGACGCTCGTGAAGCAATGCGGAGTATCGGCCCCAACCACCACGATCTCGCCCGCCACGACGTCCAGGCATTCGTCGCCGACGGTGAAGCGGACGGCTCCCTTCCGGACAAGAAAAGTCTCCGAGTAGGGATGCCGATGCAGTGCCGGTCCGCCGCCCGGCTTGTCCAGCCTGGTGAAAATGATCGACACATCCGAGCCAAAGCCATTGCCCTGAAACTCGCCGTTCCAAGGCGTCGAGCCGTCTGACCATTTGATGCCGTTGGTCGTCATGGCCGCCTCCATTGCCTGCAGCGATACTGGGCAGTAAATTCGAAAAAGGAGTAGTGCCAGAAATGAAATGCGGGATTACGTGCAGAAGCGGCTTCAATGGAACGATCTCAGCCTGATACTGGCGGTCGCCCGGTCGGGTTCATTTGCGGGTGCCGCCGCCCGCCTGGGAGTCAGCACCCCGACGGTTTTCAGGCACGCCAAGGCGGTGGAGCATCGACTGGGAACCCTGATCTTTCATCGGGACACGACCGGCGTCACTCTCACTGCCGCCGGGAGAGAGGCGGCAGACCTCGCCGAAAGGATCGATGAGGATATCGGTGCTCTCGAGGCGCGCGTCGGCAACGAAAATTCCGATGCGGCCGGAACGGTGCGCCTGGCGACGGTGGATACGTTGATCGCCGGCCCGTTGATGCCGTTGATGCGGCGCTTCAGGATGGCTCATCCAGGGATCTTGATTGACCTGCGATCGAGCGTTGGAATGTCGAACCTGCGCCAGCGGGAAGTCGACGCTGCGCTGCGCGCTGGCGGCGAGCCGCCGGAAAACCTCGTTGGTCGCAAGCTCTGCCGGATCGCGGTTGCGATCTACCGCAAGGCGGGTGGCGACGCCGGTGTTTCAGACGATCGAGCCTGGGTCGTCCCCAACCCTGAGCTCGCGCACCTCGCATCGGTACGCTGGCTAAAGGAGTCGGGCAGGTATGCCGGGGCCGTGCTTCAGGTGAACAGCCTTTACACGCTGGCCGAAGCCGTTGCCAACGGCATTGGATTGGGCATCCTGCCCTGCTACCTCGCCGACCTCGACCCGAGGCTTGCCCGCGTCGGCGAACCCATCGATGAACTGGCAAGCGATCTCTGGTTCCTCACGCATGGCGAGCTGCGTCATACCGGGCGAATAAGGATCCTGTCGGATTTTCTCGGCAAGGAGTTCCAGGCCCTGCGGCCGCTCTTCCTGGGCGAGCGAGCTGCGAAAGGATGAAGTGGTCCTGAGCTTGCCGAATGTGATGCGCCTGAGACTGCGCCGCTCCCAACGCTCCTGCCGGGCGCGCAAACGAGGAGAAAACTCAGGTTCTGGCGTCTCCTCGGCCGCGTTCTCCTTCGTGATGGGAGGGTGCAGCGGCAATAGCTTGGATTGTCCCTTCGCGGAATCAGGGACGGTGATCTTCTAATAGACATCCGCCTGGTAACGCCCCGCCTTACGCAAAGCAGCGATATAGGCGATCGCATCTTCCGCCGAATGCCCACCATGTTCCGCGACCACGTCGACCAGTGCACGCTCGACATCCCTGGCCATGCGCTTGGCATCGCCGCAGACATAGAAATGCGCGCCCTTCTCGAGCCACGACCATAGCTCGCCGCCGCGCTCGCGCATGCGGTCCTGAACGTAGACTTTCTCGCCATCGCGCGACCAGGCCAGCGTGAGGTTGGTCAGGAAGCCCCGATCCTTCATCGCCTGCAGCTCGTCCTCGTAGAAGAAGTCGCAGGTGCGGCGCTGGTGACCGAAGAACAGCCAGTTGCGGCCCGGCGCCTTCGTGGCCTGCCGGTCATGCAGGAAGGCGCGGAAGGGCGCCACGCCCGTGCCCGGGCCGCACATGATGACCGGCGTCGCCGGATCGGCCGGCAGTCCGAAGCCATGGGCGCGCTGGACATAGACCGGCACCTTGTCGCCGGGTGCGACGCGTTCGGCGAGGAAGGTCGAGGCGACGCCCCAGCGCGGGCGCGAGCCGACCTTGTAGCGCACGGCATCGACCGTCAGCGTGATCCGGCCGGGCGTTGCAAGATGCGAGGACGAGATCGAGTAGAGCCGCGGCTGGAGCGGGTCGAGCGCCTCGACGAAGGCCTCGGCCGAGAGCCGGGCCTGCGAGAATTTGTGCAGCGCGCCGAGCACGTCGAGCCGGTCGAGATCGCCGTCCGGGTCCTCGCCGGCGGCAAGGCGCCTCGCCTTGGCGCGGGTCTCTCCGCCGGTGACGTAGGAGATGAGCTGGAACAGTGCGTCCGGGGCAGGGCCGAGCGCGCAATCTTCCATGAGCTTGTCGCGTAGGGACTTGCCGCCGATCTCGGCATCCGGCCGTGCGCCCAGCAGCGCTATCACCGCATCGGCGAGGCGGGCATCGTTCTTCGCGACGATGCCGAAGGCGTCGCCGACGACATAGTCGAGCCCGGATTCGGAGAGGTCGAACTCAACATGCCAGGTCTCCTTTTCGGAGCCCTCGCCGTTGAGCTTGCGACGCGAGAGGAAGGTCGCGAGCGCCGGGTTCTCGCGGCAGCGTCCCTTGGGTCCCAGGTCTGTGGCCGGTGCAGCATCGGTTGGGGTGGTCGGAGCGGACGCGCCCGTTTCCTCCACCAGCGCCTTGATCTGGCGTAGGGTCTCCTTGCCGCCGGGCGCACAGAGATTGAGCCGGCCTTCGGCACCTGAGGCGATGGCGGCGGAATAGCTCTCGCAGACATAGCCGCATTGCCCGCAATCCTGCTGGGCCATGGCGGCGTAGAGCTTGCGGGGCAACGGCTTGCCTTCGGCCAGCGTCATGCGCTCGGCCATCTCCAGCGACGGATCGTGCCAGGGCGCGCCGTCTTCCGCCTCCGCCATGACGGCGGCGTTCTCGGCCGGCGACAATGCGGTGACGCCGGCATTGTCGAGCGAGAGCAGCCCGGCGAAGAAGCCGTTGAGCCAGGAGCGCTGCTCCTCGCTGAAGGGGGCGGTTTCGGGCAGCACCTGGACGATCGGGCTCGGGCTCTGCACGGTCATGCCGCGTCTCCGATCTGCTCCACCAGAACTTGAAGCGCTGCGATCTCGTGGCGGCGGGCGAAGGCGACGAAGCTTTCGTCGGGCGCTGCGCGGTGCACCTGCCAGCTGCGCAGGATTGCCTCGACCAAGGCCGGCGCATCCTCCGCCTTCACGTTGGTCCGGAATTCGCGGCCCATCCCGCCCTCGACGCCGAAGCCGCCGCCGACGAAGACATGGTAGCCGGGCACGGTGTCGCCCTCGTCATTGACGGGGACCTTGGTGCCGATCAGCCCGAGATCGCCGATATAGTGCTGGGCGCAGGAGTTGTGGCAGCCGGTCAGGTGGATGTTGACGGCGGTATCGAGCGTGATGCGCGGCTCGCAATGG
Source organism: Allobosea sp. FW305-C-101 (assembly GCF_058783685.1). Classification (NCBI taxonomy): domain Bacteria; kingdom Pseudomonadati; phylum Pseudomonadota; class Alphaproteobacteria; order Hyphomicrobiales; family Alloboseaceae; genus Allobosea; species Allobosea sp. FW305-C-101. Next base: position 4,189 of record NZ_JBYSYT010000009.1, read on the forward strand.
GCGGCGATGGCGAGCGCATCCTCCTTGGTATGGGCGCCGGCGAATTTGCACCCCGTGGCGCCGGTGCAGGCGATCAACCCGGCCCGCAGCACCGAGGTCTCGGCCGAGAGGCCGATGGCCTTGAGGTTGGCCAGCACATCGTCGACCTTCGCGTCGGGCACGCCGGAGATCAGCAGGTTCTGCCAGACGGTGAGGCGGATATCGCCGTCGCCGCATTCTTGCGCGATCGAAGCAATGACGCGCATCTGCTGTACGGTGAGCTTGCCGACGGGCAGCGCCACGCCGATCCAGTTGAGGCCGGGCTGGGCTTGGCCGTGGACGCCGATATGGGCAAGCCGGTCATAGACCGGTCGCGGCTTGACGAAGGCGCTGTCGAGCCGGATCAGGCGGCGGCCGAGCTTCTCCTCGACGGCGGCGAGGAATGTCTCGAAACCCCAGGCATCGAGCACGTACTTCAATCGCGACTTGTTGCGGTCGGTGCGGTTCCCGTTGGCGGTGAAGACGCGCACGATCGCATCCGCGACCGTGATCGCGTCGGAGGGAGCGACGATCACGCCGGTGTCGCGGGCGAGGTCCTTGTGGCCGGTGATGCCGCCGAGCGCGAGGCGATACCAGATGCCCGGCGCGACAGGCTGTCCCTCGAAGGTGGCTCCTTCATCGATCTCGATGGCCTGGAAGCCGATATCGTTGGTGTCCTCCAGCGTCGCGATCGAGCCGGCGCCGTCAAAGGCGACATTGAACTTGCGCGGCAGCCCGTAAAGCGAGCGGTCGTTCAGGATGTGATGGTGCCAGGCGCGGGCATGCGGGCGCGTGTCCAGCAGCTCCAGCGGATCGATGCCGGCCGTCGCCGAGCCCGTGACATTGCGGATGTTGTCGGCGCCGGAGCCTTTGGCGGTGAGCCCGAGATCGGCGAGGCCTTCAAGAAACGCTGCGCCGTTCTCGGCAGAAATCTCCCGCACCTGGAGATTGGCGCGTGTGGTGACATGTGAATAGCCGCCGCCCAGCGCCTCCGCGAGATCGGCGACGCCGGCGAATTGCCAGGCCTTGAGGATGCCATTGGGGATGCGCAGACGGCACATGTAGCTGTTCTGCGCGGGCGCCACGTAGAACAGGCCATGATAGCGCCAGCGAAAGTTATCCTCCGGCTTCGGGTAAGTGCCGGAAGCCGCCTGCTCCTTGAAACGGGCATAGGCGTCGAAGGGATGCTCGGCGGCCTTCCACTTCTCCTGGTCGGTGAGCTTGCCGCCGGCCGCGACCGCCCTGGCCTGCGCCTCGGCATGCTCCCGGTCGGGACCGCTGGGCTTCGCCGGAGCGCCGCCGGACGTTCCGCCGAGCGGACCCAGACCCCGCGCCGTGCGGGCCGACTGCATGCCGCTGACGAAGCCTTCGAGATAGCGCTTCTGGTCGGGAGTGAAATCGTCGCTCATGGTAATCCTCGGTCATCCCGGACGACGCGAAGCGGCGATCCGGGACCGTCCTCAGAATGAAGCGCCGCTATCGGCGCCCTCTCGTCTTGCGATCCCGTATCTGCGCAGCAGCACTGTCGTGCCGCAGCGCGTGCGGAATGACGCATCACGCTGCCTCCACGAACCTGTGCCGCTCGTAGAGGAATTTCAGCACCGCCTCGCGCGCGGCGATGTAGGTGCGGTCTGAGACCAGCTCGAGCCGCTTGCGCGGGCGGGCGAGGCGCACGTCCAGCACCTCGCCGATCCGGGCGGACGGGCCGTTGGTCATCATCACGATCCGGTCCGAGAGCAGCACCGCCTCGTCCACGTCGTGGGTGATCATGATCATGGTGTTGCCGAGCGTGGCATGAATCTGCATCACCGAGTCCTGCAGATGCGCGCGGGTCAGCGCGTCGAGCGCGCCGAAGGGCTCGTCGAGCAGCAGGATCTTCGGCTCCATGGCGAGACCTCGCGCGATGCCGACGCGCTGCTTCATCCCGCCGGAGATTTCGCCGGGGCGCTTGTCCCTGGCATGGCCCATCTGGACGAGGTCGAGATTGTGCATGATCCAGTCATGCCGCTCCGCCTTGCTCTTCTTGCGGCCGAAAACCTTGTTCACGGCGAGCGCGACATTGTCGTAGACGGTGAGCCAGGGCAGCAGGGAGTGGTTCTGGAAGACCACGGCACGGTCGGGGCCCGGCGCATTGACCTCCTTGCCCTCGAGCAGGATCGCGCCCGCGCTGACCGGTGAAAGCCCGGCGACGAGGTTGAGCAGGGTGGACTTGCCGCAGCCGGAATGGCCGATGATCGAGACGAACTCGCCCTTGTCGATGACGAGGCTGACATCCTTGAGCACGTCCGTCGTGGCGGCGCCGCGCTGGAAGCGTTTGTCGACATGGTCGATCTTGAGATAGCTCATCGCCTCGCTCCTCAGTTGGTCGCGGTGCCGCGGGTGACGACATGGCCGACGAGGGCGACGAGGCGGTCGAGCAGGAAGCCGACCACGCCGATATAGACCAGCGCCACGATGATGTCGGACAGGCGGGACGAGTTCCATGCGTCCCAGATGAAGAAGCCGATGCCGACGCCGCCGGTCAGCATTTCGGCCGCGACGATCGCGAGCCAGGACAGGCCGACGCCGATCCGCAGGCCCGTGAAGATGTAGGGCGCGGCCGAGGGCACCATGATCTTGTAGAAGAACTCGATCTGGTTCAGCCGCAGAACCTGCGCGACGTTGCGGTAATCCTGCGGGATGTTGCGGATGCCGACGGCCGTGTTGATGATCACCGGCCAGATCGCGGTGATGAAGATCACGAAGATCGCCGAGGGCTGGCTGTCGCGGAAGGCGGCGAGCGAGAGCGGCAGCCAGGCGAGCGGCGGCACGGTGCGCAGCACCTGGAAGACGGGGTCGAGGCCGCGCATCGCCCAGACCGACTGGCCGACCAGCGCGCCGAGCAGCACGCCGACGATGGCGGCGAGGCTGAAGCCGATGGCGACCCGCTGGAGCGAGACGAGGATGCGCCAGCCCAGCCCGATATCCTGCGAGCCCGCCCAGTAGAACGGCTCGACGATCAGGTCCTTCGCCTCGTCCCAGATCTTGCTCGGCGGCGGCAGCGAGGATTGTGGGCCAGCCGCCGCGAGCTGCCAGAACAGCAGGATGAGCGCGACCGTGATCAGCGGCGGCAGCAGGTTGACGAACGCGTTCTTGCTCCAGGAGACGAGCCTCGCCGCGAAGGGTTTTGCAGGTGCGGCCGGCAAGGGCACGACCTCGGGCGGCTTGCCCGAGAGCGTGACGACCGTCGCGCCCGCGCTCGCGCCTTTCAAGACAGGCTGACCCATGTTCCAGTCTCTCCTCTGACAGAGATTGTCCGTCGCGTTGCTCATGCCGCCTCGCTCGCGTGTGCCTGCGCGCCGATGCGGCGGATTTCGGGAAGGCAGGAGCCGCAATTGGTCCCCGCCTTGAGTTGCTGGCCGATCTCCTCTGCCGTCGCCGCGCCGGCCTCGAAGGCGGCGCGGATCGCATTGAGGCCGACGCCGAAGCAGGCGCAGACGGTTGGGCCGGGATCGGCGCCACCGGGAACGCGCCCGGAAAGCAGGGCAAGCCGGCTCTCCACGGTCGCCGCTGGATCGGCGAAGACGGTCTTGACCGTGTCCCAGAGCGGCGCGCGCCCTGCGGGTGCGAGGAAGAGAGCGGCCTGAAGCCGGCCGTCCCGGAGCACGGCGCAACGATAGCTGCCGCCGTCGCGGTCGATCAGCTCCGTCACCCCATCCGCGCCGAAATAGCCTCGCACCAGGGCAGCCATGGCATCGACGGGGGCGTCTGTGGCGAAAAGCCGGCCTTCGCCGCCCTGCACAGCAAGCCGGGCCCACCAGCTCTGCTCCGGCAGCGCAAAGGGCTCGCGTGACAGGACGAAGCCCTCGAAACGGTAGGCAAAAGGGGCAACGGAAACCGGCGTCGCCTTCATCTCGGGCTGGCCCGAGAAGGGATCGCAAAGCGGCTGCGTCAAGGCGCCGATCCGGGCGTCCGAAGCGGTCTCGCCCGACCAGTGGATCGGCGCGAAGAGCGAGCCTTCGGCGACGCCTGCGTCAGCCACGACCTTGAGCACCGCGCCGCCATGGGCGTTGGCCAGACGCGCGAAGCCGCCCTCGGCCAGTCCGAAGCGCGCGATGTCGACTGGGTTCACGGAAACCGAAGGCTCGGCGATATGGGCACTGAGCCGCGGGCTGAGGCCGGTCCGGGTCATCGTATGCCAGTGATCGCGGACGCGGCCGGTGTTGAGCAGCAGCGGGAGGGCCTCGCTCACGGTCGAGGCCAGCTTCGGCACGGCAAGCGGGCGCATCTGCGCGCGATGTCCGGGACCGAAGAAGTTGCCATCGCCGAAGAGCCGCGCGGTGCTTTGCGGTCTGGAGGTGGGCACCGGCCATTGCACCGGCCTGAGCCCGCCATAAGCCGCCTTGCCGAGGCCGGCATGGGCGCCGATGTCGAAATCGCGGGTGCCGGCGTTCTCGAAGGCGGAGAGAGCCGCATGCTCGGCATAGATCTCGTGCGGGCCGGCATAAGCGAAGGCCGTACCGAAGCCGAGGTGCTTCGCGACCTCGCCAATGATCCACCAATCCGGTTTCACTTCGCCGGGCAGCGGCAGGAAGGCACGCTGGCGCGAGATGCGGCGTTCGGAATTGGTGACGGTGCCGTCCTTCTCGCCCCAGGCTGCCGCCGGCAGGATGTAATGCGGCTTCGCCGCAAGCGTGTCGTTGGAGAGCACGTTCTCGGAGACGACGAAGAGATCGAGCTCGGCGAGCGCGGCACGCACCTTGTCCGCATCCGGGAGGGAGACGGCCGGGTTCGTCGCCATCACCCATAGCGCCCGGATGCGCCCTTCGGCGACGGCCTCGAGCATCTGAACCGCCTTGAGCCCCTCGCGGCGGGCGATGTTGGGTGCAGCCCAGAAGCGCCGGACGCGGTCGATCTCGTCGGGTGCGTAGCCCATATGGGCGGCGAGCATGTTGGCGAGCCCGCCGACCTCGCGCCCACCCATCGCGTTGGGCTGGCCGGTCAGCGAGAAGGGGCCGCAGCCGGGCCGCCCAATCCGGCCGGTTGCGAGATGACAGTTCAGGATCGCCGCGACCTTGTCGGTGCCTTGCGCCGACTGGTTGACGCCCTGGCTCCAGGCCGTGACGACATGCGGCGTGCTCGCCCAGAGTTCGTAGAAGGCCGCGATCCGCTCGTCAGAAAGGCCGGTCAGCGCCAAAACCGCGGCGATGTCCGGAGCGATCTCCCGCGCATTGGCGAGGGTCTCGTCGAAACCGGCGACATGACGCGCAACATAGCTGCGATCGATGAGGCCGCGATCCGCGAGATGGACGAGCAACCCTGCAAAGAGCGCGGCATCGGAGCCCGGCTTCAAGGCCATCACCATGTCGGCGTCCTCTGCCGTCGCGGTGATGCGGGGATCGAGCACGACGAGGCGTGCGCCGCGCTCGCGCCGGTTGTCCTGCATCCGTCGGAACAGGACCGGATGGCACCAGGCCGTGTTCGAGCCGACGAGCACGATCAGGTCGGCGCTGTCGAAATCCTCATAGGTGCCGGGCACCGTATCCGAGCCGAAGACCCGGCGCTGTGCCGCAACCGTCGAGGACATGCACAGCCGCGAGTTGGTATCGACATGGGGCGTGCCGATGAAGCCCTTCGCCAGCTTGTTGGCGACGTAGTAATCCTCGGTCAGGAGCTGGCCGGAGAGGTAGAAGGCGATGGCCTCCGGGCCATGCGTGGCCATGACGGTCCGCAAGCCCCCTGCAACGGCGTCGAGCGCGCCGTCCCAGCCGATTCTGTCGTAGCCGCCGTCCCGATTGCGCCTCAGCGGGTGCAGAACCCGGCTGCCGAGCCCCAGCGTCTCCCCGAGCGCCGAGCCCTTCGAGCAGAGCCGCCCGCGATTGGCCGGATGCTCCGCATCGCCGGCAATAGCGGCACCCCCCAACCCGTCCGGTGTCGCGAGAATGCCGCAGCCGACACCGCAATAGGGGCAGGTCGTGCGCGTCGCGGTCGAAGCGAGAGGGGCGTCGTGGCGCATCAGGCGGCTTCCCTGATGCAATAACTCTCGCCGAAGGGCAGGTCCGCGCGGATCGCGCTGATGTCCTGCCCCGAGCGGATCAGTCCGAGATAGAACAGCGCGCCCTGCGTATCGCCGACGAGGACGCACCCGGCGAGCCGGCCTTCGCGTAGCACGAACTTGCGGTAGATGCCCGCTGAGGGATCGCGCAGAACGACGGTCTCGGTGCCGTCGCCGGCCTCGAATTCACCGGCCGAGAAGACACCGACGCCGGAGACCTTCAGGTTTGTCGCGAGTAGCGAGCCCCGATAGGCCGCATCCTGGCCGGCAAGCCGCGCAGCCAGCACCCGCGCTTGCTCATAGGCGGGCTCGACCAGTCCATAGGCGAGGCCGCGATGCTCCGCGCATTCGCCGATGGCGAAGATCGCGGGATCGTCGGTGGCGAGCCCGTCATCGACCAGAACGCCGCGTCCAACGCTTAGGCCCACGGCCCGCGCGAGCCCGGTATTCGGGCGCACGCCGATGGCGATGACCACGAGATCGGCAGAGATCTCCGTTCCGTCGGCGAGTTCGACGGCCGCGACATGCCCTTCGCCGCGAAATCCCTTCGTCTCCGCGCAGAGGCGGACATCGATGCCCCGAGCGGCCATGGCCGCGGCGAGCAGGCCGGCGCCTTCATGGTCGAGCTGCCGTTCCATCAGGCGATCGACGAGATGCAGCAGCGTCACCGATCCCCCGGCTCTCGCGAGCCCGTAAGCTGCCTCAAGTCCGAGGAGCCCGCCGCCGATGACGACGATGCGGGCTCCGCGCCGGGCATAGGCCTGCATCGCGCCGACATCGACGGTGTCGCGGAAGGTGACGACGCCGGCGAGATCGCCGCCGGGGAAGGGCGGCCGGAGCGGCGTCGAGCCGGTCGCGAGCACGAGCTTGCCATAGGGCAGCGTCGGGCCGCGGCGCAGCGTCACCGTCCGCGCCGCGCGGTCGATGCTCTCGACGGAGCGGCCGTAGAAGGTGGAGATGCCGCGCGCACGCCACCAGGCAGCGGGCTTGAGTTCGATCTCGGGCTCACCGATCTCGCCCGCCAGCAGAGGCGAGAGCAGCACCCTGTTATAGGCCAGGCGCGGCTCGTCCCCGATCACGGCGACGGAGTAGCGCCCGAGCGCGCGCTGGCTGAGCTCGTCGGCCAGCCGCGTCGCCGCCATTCCGTTGCCGACGATGATCAGGGGCTCGGCCATGCGTCAGGCCACCCGCTTGATCTTCAGCGCCTTGAGATAGTCCAGCGGCGCCGCTGGATCGAACTTCGTGCCGTCAAAGAAGGTCTCGACGCCGCGGCTATCGGCCGTCGGGGCGCCGGTGACGCCCAGCATCTTCGCGGCCTCGCGCCAGAGATCGGCGCGGTTCGTCTTGTCGACCAGCGCCTTGATGTCGATCGTCGGGTCGAACTTGCCCCAGCGGATATTCTCGGTGACGAACCAGGTGTCGAGGCTCTTCCAGGGATAGGAGCTCGCGCCGCCTTCGCCCCAGAACTTCATGTAGAGACTGGTGCCCTTCGCCTCGCGGCCGTTACCGTAGTTGATGTCGCCGAGCAGGCGCTTGTTGATGTCATTGGTGGGAACGTTGAACCACTGGCGCTTGCCGACGATCTCGGCGAGTTCCTGGCGGTTCTCCATCCTGTCGGCCCATTGCTGGGCTTCCATCACGGCCATCAGGATGGCCTGCGTCGCCTTCGGGTTCGCATCGACGAAATCGGCGCGCATGCCCAGGATCTTCTCGGGATGGCGGGCCCAGAGTTCGCCCGTGGTCAGCGCGGTATAGCCGATGTTCTGGTTGACGAGCTGCTCGTTCCACGGCTCGCCGACGCAGAAGCAATCCATCGTGCCGACCTTCATGTTCGCCACCATCTGCGGTGGCGGCACGACGATGACCTTGATCTCGGTATCGGGGTCGATGCCGCCGGCGGCCAGCCAGTAGCGGATCCAGAGATCGTGGGTGCCGCCCGGGAATGTCATCGCGGCGGTCAGTTCCTTGCCGGCGGCCTTCTTGCGCTCGAAGGCCTGCTTCAGCGGGGATGCGTCCTTCTGGACGTTGAGGTCCTTGTATTCGTTGGAGACCGAGATCGCCTGCCCGTCCTCGTTGAGGTTGAGCAGCGTGTACATCGGCAGGGGCTGGCCGTTCTGCATCACCTTGCCGGTCGCATAGAGATGCGTCTTCGGGCGCAGGATGTGGCCGCCGTCGATGCCGTTGTTCTTGAAGCCGAGCGCCATGTTGTCGCGCGTCGCGCCCCAGCTCGCCTGCTTGGCGATGTCCATGTCGGGCAGGCCGTGCTTGGCGAAGAGCCCTTTTTCCTTGGCAATGATCAGTGGCGAGGCGTCGGTGAGCGCGATGTAGCCGAGGCGCGTGCCCTTGACCTCGGGGCCGGTCCCTTGCGCGAAGGCGCCGGAGGGCAGGGCGGTCTTCGCTGCGGCAAGCAAGGCGGTTGCGCCCGACAGGTTGAGGAAGTCGCGACGGCTTGGAGCCGCCAGCCGGGCTGCGACCGCCTTGTTCCGGGTCTTGAAGCTCTGCGTCATCGATCGCCTCTCGGTTGCTGAAAAGCCGCCTGCCCGATCCAGCCCCGAATGCGAAAAACGCCGCGCGAAAGACGCCTTGGCAGGCGCATTCGACAGCGACGTTGCTGTATCGTCCGGATCGGGGGTGGCGCGGGCAGCGTTGGCCGCGTCGCATCAGTCTTTACAAGGATCGTGCCAACCGCCTTGCGCGAGCCCTAGCCTTGAATTGCAATAGATTCGGGAAGGGGCGCGGGGCAGCGCAGGCTTGATTGCCTTGCTGCGGTGCACAATCAATTCGCCCCTGCCTAATCAGTGGGCTGCTCTTGGCTTGTGGCAAGAATGCCTGCGAAAGCGGCAGGCAGGAATACGCCCCGCGCGATATCGCGCGTCTGCGGCGTCACCGCGACCTGCCCGGCCCACTCCATGCCAGAAAGGACCCACTCGGCGTCATCGGGGTCGGGACGCAAGGCTTCCCGGTCGAAGCGGATGAACCGCTCGACCTTGCGCGTCGGCCGGTCGGCACCCTGGATCAGCTCGCCATGCAGGATGCGCTCGATGAGCCCTACCGGCAGGGCGAGCCGGTCCGGCGCGGAGAGGTGATGCGCCATGCGCGCGAAATTCTCCGGACGGCAGGCCCAGGCACTGGCCTGCAGGATCGCGGTTCCGAGCTTCGAAACGGCGGCCGGGCGCTTCTCGACATCGTCGGCACGCCAGGCCAGCACCTTGTCATGGCAATCGCGGCGCAGGTCGACGCTGGCATGGACCATCGCGCCGACGCCGGCCGCGACGGCCGCCGCATTCCAGGGCGCGCCCGCGCAGAAGCCGTCGATCCGCCCGCTGGCGAGCGCCTCGACGGTCTGGGGTGGTGGCACGACCTCGAACCGGATGTCCTCGCCGAGCTTGAGGCCACCTTGTTCAAGCCATTCGCCGAGCAGGTAGATATGCGTCGAGAACCCGAAGACCGCGGCGAAGGTCAGCGGCGACAGGCCGGCGGCCTTGCGGCGCGCAACCATGGCAGCGAGCGCCCGAGCCGAGACGCCGGGATCGGCCAGATCCCCATCGGCCAGCCGCGACAACTCCTCGAAACGCCGTAGCGAAAGGGTGATCGCCGCCCCATCACGATTGAGCGCCAGCGGCGCGGCCATCGGAGCTTTCACTCCACCGATGCCAAGCGTCGCGGCTATTGCCGCCGGGCCAAGCATATGCGCGGCGTCGAACAGGCGCACGTTCAGCTTGTCGCGCAGGTTGGACCACGAGACCTCGCGGACCAGCTCGAGATTGAGCCCTTCCGCCTCGGCGAAGCCCTCGTCCTTCGCCAGCACGACCAGCGCGCAATCGACCAGCGGCATGAAGCCGACCCGCAGGTGCAGCGTCGTCATTTCAGCATCTCCGCGGCGGTGATGAGGGAACGCGCGATCTCGACGAGCTTGCGCTTCTCGTTCATCGCGGTGCGGCGCATCAGGGCATAGGCCTCGTCTTCCGACAGGCCCTTCAGCCGCATGACGATGCTCTTGGCGCGATCGATCGTCTTGCGGTCCTCCAGCTGCGAGCGGGCTTCGTCGAGCTCCTCGCGCAGCTTGCGGAAGGCGTTGAAGCGGCTGATGCAGGTCTGCAGGATCGGCTGCATCCGCTCCTTCTTCAGTCCGTCGACGATATAGGCGGAGACGCCCGCCTCAACGGCCGCTTCGATCGAGGCCGAATCCGACTGGTCGACGAACATGGTGATCGGCCGGCGGACATGCCGGCTGACGAGGAACATGTCGGCCAGCGCGTCGCGGCTGGGGTCTTCGAGGTCGATCACCACGACATCGGGATCATGGGTTTCGATCGCGGCGACGAGGCCTGTCGTTGCGGAGAGGCGGACGAGCTGTTGGTAGCCCGCTTCCCGCAAGCCTTCCTCGATGATCGCGGCCCGCACCTGGTTCGCGTCCACGATGAGGATCCGCAGATTGGGCTGCATGCCGTTCGGAGGTTCCCGTTGATTGGTCCGGCCTCACCCAATCAGGAATCGTGCCATTGCAGCTTTCTGGACGGCGCTCCTGGCGTCCAAGAGGGATATGGCTGATCGAGCTGGGAAACGCTCCAGCGTTTGCACCAGCGTGCGGAGGCAACGGAATACATGCAGGCTCCGATCGGAGTTTCCGGAATTCGTCGAAGCCCCAGGCTTGGCGTCTAGAGCGCGGCGCGGCGGCTCTACCGGTGCCGCTCCGGTCGGCTGGGAACGCGAGCTTCGGGACATCACGCTGGCGCTGCCCGGCGAGACCAGAATCAGGCTGAACGACCTATTCCTTCCCGAATCCTCTTGTGAGCCTGGAAGGTTCTTCGGGGCGGTGTCGTATATTAAAAAGAACATTCGTTTGACTTAACGAACGATGCTTTTGCAAGATTTGGGAAGTTCGGCGCCGGTCGCCGACCAGCACCAATTTGCGAAAGGGGACGGCCATGGCCGATGCGACTGGGCACTCGAAGCGCTTTCAAGCTGGCCGCCGCGCACTGCTGAAGGCGTCGTTGCTTCTGCCGTTCGTCGCCCATGCCGTGGGCAGCGCAGCTGCGCAGGGAGCACTTCCTCAAAACATCCCGGCCGGGACGAAGCTGGTCGTCGCCGATCAGAACGAGGCCTTGCAGACGCTGATCCGCGCCTCGGGCGTTCAGGCGAAGCTGTCGAGCAACGTCACCTACGCCAACTTCCTCGGCGGCCCGGCGATCCTGGAGGCGTTTCGAGCCGGCGCGCTCGACCTTGCCACGGTCGGTAATACGCCGCCGATCCAGGCCCATGCGGCCGGCGAGAGAATTCCGATCGTCGCCGCGCGGGTTTCCTCCGAAACCGACTACTTCCTCGCCGTCCGTCCGGGCCTGAAGATCAACAACCTGGAGGAGTTGAAGGGCAGGAGCATCGCCTATGGCGAGGGCACCGGGCGCCAGCCCTTCGTGCTGAATGCGCTCAAGCTCGCCGGCCTGACGCGGAAGGACGTCAAGCTCGTGCCTCTCAGGGCCGCCGATTTCCCCGATGCGATACGGACCGGACAGGTCGATGTCGCGGCGCTCAACGAGCCGCATTTCTCGCGTTACCTCGCCGATTTCGCCGATCGCGGCGCAAGCGCGCTGCCGAAGGCGCAGAATGACCGGCTGCCCAAGAGCCTGACCTATCTCTACGCCAGCCAGAAGGCGCTGGACGACCCGGCCAAAGCGGCGGCGATCCGCGAATTCGTCGCGGGCTGGATCGATGCCAGCCGCTGGTCGCACCAGAACGTCGACGCCTGGGTCGATGCCTACTACGTCAAGCGCCAGAACCTGAAGCCGGCCGATGCCCGCAAGATCGTCGAGTCGGAGGGCGCGTTCGAGTTCCCACTGCTGGCCAGCCTGATCGCCAAGCAGCAATCGCTGATCGACGTGATCCACGAGGCCGGCGACCTGCCCAAGCGGCTCGATGCGCGCGAGGAGTTCGACCTGCGCTTCGACGCGGTCATCGCCGCAAAGACCAACTGACGCCCTCGCCGGAGCGGATGGGATCCATGAGCCTCATCACCTACGCCACCGGCCTCCAGCCCAGCGCGGAAGCTGACGAGCGTTCCGCTGGGAGACAGGCGCCGCGGCCGCCGCAACTGGCGCCGTCGCGGCTGCCGCCGGGCGGCATCCTGTTCGGCCCGATCGCTTTGGTCGCGATCTGGGAACTCGCCTCGAGCCTCGGTTGGCTCTCGCCGAAATTCCTGGCGGCGCCGTCGACGGCCGTCCTGACGGGCATCGATCTCCTGAGCAACGGCACGTTGGCCGACCATTTTCTTGCCTCGGCGCAGCGGGCCTATCTCGGGCTCGGCATCGGCGTCGCCATCGGGCTTGCGATGGCGCTCGCGGCCGGGCTCAGCCGCATCGGCGAGGCCTCTCTCGACGGGCTGGTCCAGATCAAGCGGGCCGTGCCGACGTTGGCGCTGATCCCGCTCGCCATCCTCTGGCTCGGCATCGGCGAGGCGATGAAGGTCGCGCTGATCGCCTCCAGCGTGCTGGTGCCGATCTACATCAATACCCATGCTGCGCTGCGAGGCATCGATATCCGGCATGTCGAGCTCGCCCGCAGCGTCGGGTTGTCTCGTGGGGCGTTCCTGCGCGAGGTCGCGCTGCCCGGAGCGCTGCCCGGTTTCTTCACCGGCCTGAGGCTCGCCGTCACCACCTGCTGGACCGCGCTCGTCGTGCTGGAGCAGATCAACACCACCGAGGGCATCGGCTACCTGATGAACCGCGCCCGCGACTACGGCCAGACCGATGTCATCGTCGTAGGCCTCGCGATCTACGCCGTCCTCGGCCTTGGCTCCGATTTCGCGGTCAGAGCCTGGGAACGCCGGGCGCTGTCCTACCGCAAGGCGCTGGCATCATGAACGCCTCTGCCCACCCGCTCCATCTGCCGCAGGTCCATGCGCTCGCCGCCGTCAGCCTGCGCGGCGTCACTCGGCGCTTTTCCGGCCGCACTGTGCTCAACGAGGTTTCGCTCGACTTCGCGCCGGGTCAGTTCGTCGCGCTGATCGGCAAGAGCGGTTCGGGCAAGAGCACGCTGCTGCGCGCCCTGGCGGGCCTCGACGACGGTGTCGATGGCGAAGGCCGGATCAGCGTACCGGACGATCGCTCGGTTCTCTTTCAGGACTCCAGGCTGCTGCCCTGGAAGAACGCGCTGCAGAACGTCGTCTTCGGCCTGCGCCGGGCCGATGCGGACGAGCGTGGACGCGCGGCGCTGGCCGATGTCGGGCTCGGCGGACGCGAGGACTCCTGGCCGAATGCGCTATCCGGCGGCGAGCAGCAGCGGGTGGCGCTGGCGCGCTCGCTCGTGCGTCAGCCAAGGCTCCTTCTGGCCGACGAGCCCTTCGGTGCGCTCGACGCCCTGACGCGCATCCGGATGCACGAGCTGCTCTTCGGCCTGATCCGCCAGCACCGGCCGACGGTCCTGCTGGTTACCCATGATGTCGACGAGGCGATCAAGCTCGCCGACCGCGTTCTGGTCATGGAGGACGGCCGCATCATCGTCGACCGCCCGGTCTCTCTGGCGCATCCGCGCCTCAAGGACCCCCAATTCGAGACTTTGCGCGGCGACCTCCTCGCGGCGCTCGGCGTCTCCGACGCCGTCTAGAACCACATCCGGCAGGATCGATCGTCATGGCACGCGAACTTCACCTCAATCTCTTCATCAACGGCCGTGGTCACCACGAAACGGCCTGGCGCCATCCGTCCTCGACGAAGAAGGCGTTGAGCGACCTGTCCTATTATCGCGATCTCGCGCTCGCGGCCGAGGCGGCGAAGCTCGACTCGATCTTTTTCGCCGACCAGCTCGCACTCGGCGACGAACTCGCCCATGCCGCGCGCGGCGAGCTGGAGCCGGTCACGCTGCTGGGGGCGCTGGCCGCGCTGACTGAGCATATCGGGCTGATCGCCACGGCCTCGACCACCTATAACGAGCCCTACAATCTCGCCCGCCAGTTCGCCTCGCTGGACCATATCAGCGGCGGACGCATCGGCTGGAACATCGTGACCTCCTGGGCGCCGGGCGCTGCGGTCAATTTCGGCCAGGACTCTCAGGTCGGTATCGACCAGCGCTACGCACGCGCCCACGACTTCGTCGAGGCCGTCTCCAAGCTCTGGGACAGTTGGGCGAGGGACGCCATCGTTGACGATCGCGAGCGCGGAACCTATGCGCTGCCCGATCGCGTTCGGCGCGCCGCGCATCGCGGCAGCCATTTCAGCGTGGCCGGCGCGCTCAATATCCCGCGCTCACCGCAAGGGCGCCCCGTCTTCGTACAGGCCGGCGCCTCGACCGACGGCCGTGCCTTCGCCGCGCGCTATGCCGAGGCGATCTTCACCGCGCATCTGACCAAGGACAGCGCGATCGAATTCTATGCCGATATCAAGACACAGGCCCGCGCGCTGGGCCGGCGTCCGGATCAGATCGTCATCCTGCCTGGCCTGAGTGCCGCGATCGGCTCGACCGAAACGGAGGCGAGACGGGTCTGGGAGGAGCTGAACGAACTCTCCCATCCCAGCGTCGGACTCGCGCGGCTGTCGAGCCGCTTCGGCGGCCATGATTTCTCGCATCTCAAGCTCGATGACGTTCTGTCGGTCGAGGATTTTCCCGATCCGTCGCAAGTCCAGGCCTCGCGCAGCCGGGCCCAGTCGATCACCGCGCTCGTCGCGCGTGAACGGCCGACATTGCGCGGCCTGCTGCACAGCCTTGCCGGTGCGCGTGGCCACTTCACCGCGACCGGGACGCCGGAACAGATCGCCGACATCATCGAGGATTGGTTCAGATCGGGAGCGTCCGACGGTTTCAATCTCATGCCGCCGATCCTGCCGGCGCAGTTCGAGGTCTTTGCGAGCGAAGTCGTACCGCTGCTGCGCAGGCGCGGCCTGTTCCGGAGCGAATATGGCGACGGAACGCTGCGCGACCGGCTGGGCCTCGACCCGGTCGTCAGCCAGTTCGACCCAGCCAAGCCGATAAAGCTCTCAGCCTGAGCGTCGGTGAGCGGAGAAATCGGTTTCGTGTTCGCCCGTGCGCACGCTGGTTTCATCCTCCCTCGGCTTCGCGATTTGGAAGCAATCACCTCCGTCGCGGTGACATAACGCTGACGCGCCTCAGCCCGAGGCCGTGCGGACGTGGAGCCCGAGATGATCGACCGTAGAACCCTGCTTGCGCTGGTGGCGGGCTCCGTAGCCGGGGTCGGTCCCGGTTTCGCCCAAAGCACCGAGCTGCGCATCGGCTACGTGCCGGTCATCGGAGCGAGTGCGCTGTTCGTCCTTGCGGGCGATGGATCGGCACGCGATGCCGGCCTCGAACTCAGGCTCAACAAGTTCGATTCCGGCCCGAACGCCATCCAGGCCTTCGCCTCGGGCACGATCGATATCCTGATCATCGGCGTCGCGCCGGTGGCGGTTGCGCGGTCCCGTGGCCTCGACACGTCCGTCATCGCAGCCGCAGCCGTCGGCGGCACGGCGTTCATGGCTGGCCCGTCCCTCGCCAAGGCCTTCGCCGAAAACGCCAATGACCCGGCCAAGGCCTTCGCGGCGTTTCGCACGGCCACGGGCCGCAAGGCCAAGCTCGGCACGCTTCCGCCGGGCGGCGTGCCGACCGTCGCGCTTCACCACTGGCTCTGGAAGATCGGCAAGGTCGAGCGGTCCGATGTCGAGATCGTCAATATGGGCATCGAGGTCGTCCAGCAGGCGATGCTCACCGGTGCCATCGACGGCGGCACGCTGCTCGAGCCTTCGGCGACGCTGGTTTCCGAACGCGATCCCCGCATCAAGCGCATCGTCAACTCGCCGGACATGTTTCCCAACATCCCGGGCGTCGTCGTTGCCGCGTCAGAAGCCTTGCTGAAGAGCCGGCCGGAGGCGGCGGAACGCTTCGTGGGGCTGTTCCACAAGGCGACCGAACGGATCCGTGCGGAGCCGGCCAAGGTCGCTCCATTCGTGCTGGTCGCGCTCGGCGGCGACCTGGTCGCCGAAGCGACGATCGCGAAGGCGCTCGTTTCGCCAGCTGTGAGCTTCGTCAACGACCCCGCAAAGATCAGGACAGCAACCGAGGCATTGCTGGCCTATCAGGTGGAACTCGGAGATTTCCCTCAGGCCCCGGCGCTGGACGGCTTGTTCAATCAGGCTCTCTACGAGCGCGGGGTCCGATCCAGATGAATGTGCCCGGCGTCGCGAACCGGGCCGCGAGGCGCAAGCTGGTTCGAGACGAGACGGACGCTTGATGTCGGCTGCTGACAATCTGCGGAGAGGTGGACCGCTGGGATCACATCAGGCTGCCGGAGGCCCCGGCTCAGGCGAAGGGGCTTCCGGGACGATGCACTCCAGGATGGCTTTCGAAAACGCCAGTATGGCGGCCTCCCGGTTCTCCGCGCACATCGCCCGCGCGACTTGGATGAAGTCCTGGGTGCCGATCTGAACAACGACTTTGGAGTTGCCGCGCCCCGATGCGATGGCGCCGGTGACCGTCACGCCGCTTCGCTTCAGACCTCCGGCGCCCCGGCCTACCCACGCTCCATGGTCGATTCGAACGTTGCCCTCATATTGCCAGCGACCGCCACCTTGTAAGGGCGCCCGCCAGAGCTGGCTGTGTTCGCTCATCATCGCCACCGTTGGTACCCATCTCGTCGGCTGCTCGTGCTGGTCTCGACCTGCGAATTCAAGCCTGATCCAACGAAATTCAAGCAGCGCCGCGAAACCGGCAACAGGCCAATCGTCAGGGCGCCATGCGAAGTCGCCGCTTGGCCTGGCCAGCTGCGTCCCGCATGTTAAGGCGGTAGCCCATGCCGGTTCCGCCGCTGTCCTTCGGAGATCCAAGATGCGCCGCTTTCGAGCCGTTGCAGCAATCCTTCTCGCTGCACTCGTCCTGCCGGCACCAGGCGCGCAGGCACAGTCCCGCATCAGGGCATTGATCGAGAGGTTGCGGGGCGACACGATGCCGGAGGGCATCGTCAAGACCAACGGCCGCATCGAGGCGACGCAGGTCGACGTGTCCTCGAAATATGCCGGCCGCCTGGCGGAGGTCACTGTGAAGGAGGGGGACGAGGTCACGGCCGGGCAGGTGATCGCCCGCATCTCGTCGCCAGAATACGAAGCGCAACTGCGGTCCGCACAGGCGCAGGTGCTGCGCGCCCGTCAGGCCCTCGCGGAGGCCGAGGCGCTGATCGCCCAGCGCAGGAGCGACCAGATCCTCGCCCGGACCGATGCCGAGCGGGGCAAGGAACTTGTCGCAAAGGGCTATCTCAGCAAGCAGGTCGACGACCAGCGCTCGGCCAAGGCCGATGCGGCCGACGCGGCGCTGCGGGCTGCCCAGGCGCAACGCGATCAGGCCCAGTTCGCGATCCACGCCTCCGAAGCCGATGCCGAGCAGATCAAGGCGATCCTGGTCGATCTCGTGCTGCTCGCGCCGCGCAGCGGGCGTGTCCAGTACCAGCTTGCCCGAACCGGCGAGGTGGTTGCGGCCGGCACGCGCGTCGTCACGATCCTCGACCTCTCGGATGTCTACATGACGATCTACCTGCCGGCCGCGCAGGCGGGGCAGCTCGCGCTGGGCGACGAGGCGCGCATCATCCTCGACCCCGTCCCGCAATATGTCATCCCGGCGACGGTGAGCTTCGTCGCGGCCGATGCGCAGTTCACGCCCAAGGCGGTCGAGACCGCCGAGGAACGCGAGAAACTGGTCTTCCGGGCCAAGCTCCAGGTCGATCGCGAGCTGCTCGCAAGGTATCACCGGCAGGTGAAGACGGGCGTGCGTGGCCTCGGCTTCGTCCGCACGTCCCCCAGCGCGAAATGGCCTGACTCTCTCGCCGTGAAGCTGCCATGACGGAGGCTGCCCCTGCCGCCAGCCTCGCGGGGGTCACGCACCGCTATGGCAAGGCAATCGCCCTCGACGCGCTGACCCTCGATATCCCCGCCGGCCGGATGATCGGGGTGATCGGGCCGGATGGCGTCGGCAAATCGACCTTGCTCGCACTGGTCGCCGGGGTGCGGGTCATCCAGCAGGGCAGCGTCCATGCGCTTGGCGGTGATCTCGGCATCAAGGCTGAGCGCGAGGCGCGGCGCGGGCGCATCGCCTACATGCCGCAGGGGCTCGGGCGCAATCTGTACCCGACGCTCTCGGTCTTCGAGAATATCGACTTCCATGCCCGGCTCTTCGGGCAGGACGCCACTGAGCGCCGCAGCCGCATCGACGAACTGCTCAAGGCAACGGGGCTCGATCCGTTCGAGGCCAGGCCTGCCGCGAAGCTATCCGGCGGCATGAAGCAGAAGCTCTCGCTCTGCTGCGCCTTGATCCATGATCCCGATCTGCTTGTCCTCGACGAGCCGACGACCGGCGTCGATCCGCTCTCGCGCGGCCAGTTCTGGGACCTGATCGACACGATCCGCACCCGTCGTCCGGGCATGAGCGTCATCGTCGCCACCGCCTATATGGAGGAGGCCGAACGCTTCGACTGGCTGGTGGCGATGGATGACGGCAAGGCGATCGCCACCGGCACACCCGCCGAACTCCGGGAGAAGGCAGGGCAGTCGACGCTGGAAGGCGCTTTCGTCGCCTTGCTGCCGGAGGCCAAGCGCGCGCAGCACCGGGAGGTCGTGATGCGGCCGCGGGTCGTGAGCGCCGATGCGACGCCTGCGATCGAGGCTGAGGGTCTGACCCGCCGCTTCGGCGATTTCGTCGCCGTCGACCATGTCAGCTTCCGCATCGGCCGCGGCGAGATTTTCGGCTTCCTCGGCTCAAACGGCTGCGGCAAGTCGACGACGATGAAGATGCTGACCGGCCTGCTGCCGGCGACCGAGGGCACGGCCAGGCTTTTCGGCCAGCCGCTGGCAGCCGACGACATGGAGACGCGCCGCAATGTCGGCTACATGTCGCAGGCCTTTTCGCTCTACAGCGAGCTGACGGTCCGCCAGAATCTCGTGCTCCATGCCGAGCTCTACCATTTGCCGCCGGCCGAGATTCCCGGCCGGATCGCGGAGCTGCTGACCCGCTTCGATCTGGCTGATGTCGCCGACGAGCGGCCTGAGAGCCTGCCGCTCGGCATCCGCCAGCGCCTGCAGCTCGCCGTCGCCGTCCTGCACAAGCCGGCCATGCTGATCCTCGACGAGCCGACCTCGGGCGTCGATCCGATCGCGCGCGACGCCTTCTGGCGCACGCTGATCGACCTCTCGCGCGACGACGGCGTGACGATCTTCCTGTCGACCCATTTCATGAACGAGGCGGAGCGCTGCGACCGCATCTCCTTCATGCATGCCGGCAAGGTGCTGGCGGTCGGCACCCCGCCGGAGCTGGCGCAGAAGCGCGGCGTCGACACGCTCGAAGAGGCCTTCATCGCCTATCTCAAGGAGGCAGCCGGAATCGAGGATGCGCCTCCGGAAACAGCCATGACGCCTGTTGCCGCTACCAGGCCGGCGCCGCCGGCCCGCCGCTTCGATCCGCGCCGGCTCTGGGCCTGCACCCGCCGCGAAACCATGGAGCTGCTGCGCGATCCGATCCGCTTGAGTTTCTCCTTCCTCGGGCCGCTCCTGCTGATGCTGGCCTTCGGCTTCGGCATTTCCTTCGATGTCGAGAACCTGAAACTCGCAGCCTTCGACCAGGACAACTCGATGGAGAGCCGGCAACTGGTCGAGGCCTTCTCCAGCTCGCGCTATTTCAACGAGCAGGCGCCGATCCGCTCCGCCGCCGAACTCGACCAGCGCCTGCGAAGCGGTGAGATTCAGCTTGCGATCGAGATCCCGCCCTCCTTCGGCCGCGACCTGATGGCAGGGCGCGCGCCGGAGCTCTCGGTCTGGCTCGATGGCGCCATGCCGTTCCGCGCCGAGACCACACGCGGCTATGTCACCGGCCTGGCGACGCAATATGCGCAGGGTTTCGCGGCAGCGCAGGCCGCGTCGAGCCATGCGCCGTCGCCCGTCACGATCGAAACCCGATTCCGCTACAATCAGGCCTTCAAGAGCGCCAATGCGATGGTGCCGAGCGTGATCATGCTGATGCTGATCCTGATACCGGCGATCATGTCGGCGATCGGCGTCGTCCGCGAGAAGGAGACCGGCTCGATCGCCAATTTCCGCTCGACGCCGATCAGCCGCTTCGAATTCCTGTTCGGCAAGCAATTGCCGTATATCGCCGTGGCAATGGCGAGCTTCGTCATGCTGGCGCTGATCGCGCTCACCGTCTTCGCGGTTCCGATCAAGGGGCCGGCCTGGGTGCTGGTGCTGGCGACGCTGCTCTATGTCTCCGCCACGACCGGCTTCGGCCAGCTGATCTCCAGCTTCACCCGCACGCAGGTCTCGGCCGTGTTCGCAACCGCGATCCTGTCGATCATCCCGGCAGTCAACTTCTCCGGCCTGATGGTGCCGGTCGCCTCGCTTTCGGGCGGCGGCCGGATCATTGGCATGAGCCTGCCGCCGGCCTGGTACCAGCCGGTCAGCGTCGGCGTCTTCACCAAGGGACTGGGCGCAGCCGAGCTCTGGCCCAACCTGGTGATGCTGGCCGTCTTCGTCCTGCTCTTCCTCGTCGTCGCGCAGCTTGCCTTGCGCAAGCAGGAGGTTTGAGATGGCGGCGCTCGTCATCCATCTCCAGAACATCCTGCGCCTCGTGGTGAAGGAGCTGCGCAGCCTGCGCGCCGACCCCATCATGCTGGTGCTGGTGGCCTATACCTTCAGCATCGCCGTCTACACGGTCGCGACCGGCGTGAAGCTGGAGGCGCGCGACCTCACCATCGGGATCGTCGACGAGGACCAGTCGGAGTTCTCGCGCTCGCTGCTCGGTGCCTTCGGCGCGCCCCTGTTCAAGGTCTCGAAACGCATCGCCGCCTCGGAGATCGACACCGAGATGAACTCCGGCCGGCTCGTCTTCGTGCTCGAGATCCCGCCGAAGTTCCAGGCGGACTTGCTGGCCAGGCGGCAGACGGCGCTGCAGCTCAATATCGATGCCACCGCGATGACCCAGGCCGGCAACGGCGCGGTCTATATCCAGCAGATCATCGCGCAGGAGATCGCGAACAGGCAGGCCGGGCGCGAGACCGCGACCGCATCGCCGATCAATCTCGTGGTGCGGGCGCGCTTCAACCCCAATCTCGACTCCGGCTGGTTCAGCTCGGTGATGCAGGTGCTCAACAACGTCACCCTGCTGACGATCATCCTGACCGGCGCGGCCCTGATCCGGGAGCGCGAGCAGGGCACGGTCGAACACCTCCTGGTGATGCCGGTCACGCCGGTCGAGATCATGCTCGCGAAGATGGTGGCGAACGCCCTGGTCATTCTCGTCGCGGCGGTGGCCTCGCTCGTGCTCGTCGTCGAATGGATGCTCGGCGTGCCGATCGCCGGCTCGCTCCTCCTCTTCGTGCTGGGGACGGCGATCTATGCTTTCTCGGTCGCCGCGCTTGGTATCCTGCTCGGGACGCTGGCGACGACGATGGGGCAGTTCGGCCTGCTCGCGATCCCGGTCTTCGTGGTGACGCAGCTCCTGTCCGGCGCGACGACACCGATGGAGAGCATGCCGCTCTGGCTGCAATGGATCATGCGGGTCTTCTCGCCGACCCCGCATTTCGTCGCCTTCTCGCAGGGCGTGCTCTATCGCGGCGCCGGCCTCGACGTGGTCTGGCCCGAGATCGTCAAGATCATCGCGATCGGCGCGGCCTATTTCGCCTTCGCGCTCGCCCGCTTCCGGAAAGTGATCTTCGCGTGAGGGCGGTTTTGCCGCGGGAGCGGAAGCGGCCCGGTCGATTGTCATCGCGCTGTCGGCTTCCTAGTGTTCCGACTTGACGGGAGGAGGCTCCGCTCGACATGACCGCCCGCAAGAAGTCCAATCCCGCTCCACAGCTCGATGCCGACCGCCCCGCGGAACTCAGCCTGCCCTGGTTCTGGCCCGTCGATGCCGCGCTGCGCCTGACCGAGCGCAATCTCGATTTCCTCTCCGAAGCCGTGAAGATCACCCGCCCGCCGCCGCCGGACTGGGCGACGCCCAACACGGTGCGCCTCGACCTGCCCACCATGCGCCTGCGCGAATTCGGCAAGGCCGTCGCCGGCGGCATCCCCGTCCTGGTCGACGCCCCCTATGCCGGGCATGGCGCCACCATCGCCGATTACGACAACGGCCAGAGCCTCGTCGAGGTCTTGCTGGCGAACGGCGTGGAGCACGTCCTCGTCACCGACTGGAAGCCAGCGACGCAGGAGATGCGTTATTTCAGCATCGACACCTATCTGGCTGAACTCAACGCTGCGATCGATGATCTCGGCGGCGTGGTGCATCTGGTCGGGCTCTGCCAGGGCGGCTGGCTGAGCGCGATGCTGGCCTCGCGCTTCCCGCATAAGGTCAGGTCGCTGGTGCTGGCGGGCTCGCCGATCGATGCCGATGCGGGCAACGGCCCGATCAAGCAGATGGCGCAGACCATGCCATTGAAGAGCTATCAGGCGATGGTGCGGGCCGGCCGCGGCCTGATGCCGGGGCGCTTCATGCTCGCGGGCTGGAAGAATATGCATCCCGAGGAGCACTACGTCGACAAGTTCGTCCGGCTCTACCAGAACCTCGCGGACCGCAATTATCTCGACCGGACCGAGACCTTCGCCGCCTGGTATGAGAACCCGCTCGACCTGCCGGGCGTCTACTATCTCCAGGCCATCGAGCAGATCTTCAAGGACAACCGCTTCGCCAAGGGCGAGTTCGTCGGTCTCGGCCGGCGCCTCAGCCTGAAGGACGTGACCTGCCCGGTCTATCTGCTGGCCGGCGCCGAGGATGACATCACCACCAGCGAGCAGGTCTTCGCCGCGGAGGGCCTCGTCGGCACGCCGAAGAAGCTGATCGAGAAGAAGCTGGTGCCCGGTGGCCATATCGGCCTGTTCATGGGGCGTAAGACCCTCAGTGAGACATGGCCCGGCATCGCCCGCTGGCTCGCCACGCAACGCTAGAGAGGCGCCATGACGACGCTGACCTCCTCCGAGTATTTCCGGCTTGCGCTCGGCCGTTGCGAGGCGCTTCCGGCCGTGCGGACCGGGGTGGTGCATCCCGTCAAGGCCAATGTGATCGAGGCGGTGGCCGATGCCGTCAGCGAGCAGCTGATCGCGCCTGTCCTGATCGGCCCGGCCGGCCGCATCCACGCTGCGGCGCAGGAGGCCGGCATCGACATCTCGCCCTGGGAGATCGTCGATACCGAACACAGCCACGAAGCCGCGGCGAAGGCGGTCTCGCTGGCCGCCGCCGGCGAACTCGATGCGCTGATGAAGGGCTCGCTCCACTCCGACGAGCTTCTGGGCGCGGTCGTCCGATCTGATTCCGGATTGCGGACCGAGCGGCGCATCTCGCACGCCTTCGTGATGCATATCGAGAGCTACCCCAAGCCCTTCATCATCACCGACGCCGCGGTCAACATCGCGCCCGATCTCATGACGAAGGCCGATATCGTCCAGAACGCCGTCAACCTCTGGCATGTCGCGCTGAACGGCATCGACGAATTGCCGAAGGTCGCGGTGCTGGCCGCCGTCGAGACCGTCAATCCCCATATGACGGCGACGCTCGATGCCGCCGCCCTCTCGAAGATGGCCGATCGCGGCCAGATCACCGGCGCCATCGTCGATGGGCCGCTCGCCTTCGACAATGCGATCAGCGCCGCAGCGGCGAAGGAGAAGGGCATCGCCTCGGCCGTAGCCGGCCATGCCGATATCCTCCTGGTTCCCGAGATCGAGGCCGGCAACATGCTGGCGAAGCAATTGACCTTCCTGAGCGGCGCCGACGCTGCGGGCATCGTGCTCGGCGCGCGCGTGCCGATCATTCTGACGAGCCGCGCCGATAATCTGCGCGCGCGCCTGCTCTCCTGTGCGCTGGCCGTCCTTCTGGCGGAAGCACGCCGCACGGGGCGGATCAAGTGATCGACACCGTTCTCGTCCTCAACGCCGGCTCGTCCAGCCTCAAGTTCCAGGTCTTTCGCGTCGGCGATCTCGACGTTCTCGCGCGGGGCAAGGCCGTGCGCCTTGGCGAGCCGGAACCCGCCATGGACGCGAGCCTCGCGGGCGGCACCCGGGAGCGCATCGCGCTGCCGCCGGCCTGCGACCATGACACTGCTCTTGCGGCGGTCCTCGCCTTCGTCGACCGCCATGACGATGCCTGGCGGATGAAGGCGATCGTCCATCGCATCGTCCATGGCGGCGAACGCTTTGTCGATCCGGTCGTGGTCACGCCCGAGGTCTTCGCGGCGCTGGAGGGGCTTTCGCCGCTGGCGCCACTGCACCAGCCCCATAACCTGGCTGCGGTGACCGCTGCCCGGCGCCTGATGGGCGATGTGCCGAACATCGCTTGTTTCGACACCGCCTTTCACGCCCGCCACGACGCGCTGACCCACAATTTCGCACTCGATCAGGAGCTGCGCGACAAGGGCATCCGCCGCTATGGCTTTCACGGCCTGTCCTATCAATGGCTGGAGATGGTGCTGGCCGAGCAGCATCCCCGTCTCCATGCCGGCCGGGTCGTCGCGGCTCATCTCGGCAATGGCGCGAGCCTCTGCGCCATCCTGGGCGGGCGCAGCATCGACACCACCATGGGAATGACGGCGCTCGATGGTCTGCCGATGGGGACGCGCTGCGGCGCGCTCGATGCCGGGGCCGTGCTCTACATGTTCCAGAGCCTGGGCATGAACGCGCAGGAGGTCTCGGACGCGCTCTATGAACGCTCGGGTCTGCTGGGATTGTCGGGCCTCTCCAACGATGTCGAGACGCTGCTGAAAAGCGACGACCCGCGCGCCCGCTTCGCGCTCGACTATTTCGCGCTCAAGGTTGCGCAGTTCGCGGCATCCATGGCGGCCGCCATCGGTGGGATCGACGCGCTCGTCTTCACTGGGGGCATCGGCGAGCACGCGGCTCCCGTGCGCGATGCGATCGTCGAACGCCTGCGCTTTCTCGGCGCATTCGAGGTCATCGTGATCAAGGCCAACGAAGAGCGCGTGATGGCGCTGCAAGCGCGGGCCTGCCTCGCCGGGCAGGGGCAGAGGCAATGACTGTCAGGGCCACTATCGCGCTCTGAGACAGCCGATCCGGAGAAGATCGCTTCTGCATGGTGGTTTCCCGCCATGCCTTGCCGATGACGGCGCCTGCGCGATCGAGCGCAGCATCAGAAGGTTCGTTCGAGGAAGAGCTGTGCCGAGCTCTGCCGGCCGGAAAGGCTCGCTGCGCGTGCGTTTCCGGCGATGTCGAGCTTCTGCCAGGCGACGGAACCTTCGAGGCCGAGGCGCAGCCCATCGACCGGCGCCCAGACCAGGTTGGCCGCCACGCGGTCGATCTGGATTCGGCCCGCCAGCCCGGAGGCGTTCGGAATCGAAAGCCGATAGCGGCTGACATAGGCGTTGCTCGACCACTCGTCGGTCCATTCCCGTCCGATCGCGACCACGCCGGACCAGCCGCGCGTCGTGAGGTCTCCGGTCAGGACCGAAAAAGCCGTGCGCTGGTCGATTCGCGAACCGATATAGGGCGCCGCGTTCACGGCCCCGGCGACCTGGGCGGTCAGCGTCAGTGACCGGTCCAGCAACTTCGTCTCCCAGGTCGCGCCGAGGATCGCAGCCCGGCCAATGCGGCTGGAACCGCCGCTCGGCACCTCCCGCGCCGCGAGGGCCCCGTGCAGCGTCAAGCCGTCCTGTTCGTAAAGCAACCGCACGACACCGTCGGGCACACGATTTCCCCGGCTCGGCAACACCGTGCGCCGGTCGGCGGAGGCGTCTTCGGCCGAAAGCGACAGGCTGAGCTGTTCGGTCAGCTGGCGCTCATAGCCGATCAGCGCCACGGTGCGGCTCGGAATCCGCCCGACGAAGGCGAATTCGTCGCCGGCCCAGAAATCGAAGCGCGAGCCCGCAAGCCCGAAGGCGAACGCGCCGAAGGTGACGCTGGCCTCGCTCAGCGTGAGCTCGCTGCCGCCCTCGCTGGTCGTGTCCACGGAGAACTCGAAGGCGCTCGCCAGATAGCTGCCATCCGGAAGCGTCTGACCGGTCTCGATCCGGAAGGTAGTGCTCAGGGGAAAGCTGGTGGCGCTCTGCGGGACCAGTCCGGTCGCCCGCGCCAGTGCGTTCGCCTTGTAGTCGTCGCGCTGGATCCCGGCATTGACCGTGCCGGATACGGCGATGCAGGTGCCGGATCCCGGCGAGACGAAGCCGCGAGGGCTTTCGTCATCCTCGTCTTCGTCCTCATCATCATCGTCGTCCTCATCGTTTTCCGCGACCGGCTTCGACGCGGTGGGGGAGGAGAAAAGCGGAGCCGGGTCCGGAGGCGTGATGGTGCAGCTGCGCAGGAACGCGGGTGGTTTGCTGGCGGCGCCTGCTTGCGAACCGGCGAAGGTGGAAAAGCAGATGGCGGCAAGCACCGTCGCCGCATGAAGCACCGCGGCGATCGAAAGCGCTCCGTGCCGAGCGGGCGGGGCGCGCTTTGCGTCAGGCAGCATGCGTTTGGCGAAGCACATGATCTGCTCGCTTGTTCATCGATATCATCCCGCGCAGATAAGAAAACGGCTTGCGTCGATGGTTCGGCCCAAGTGTCGCCACGCATTGGTTTTGTACGCCGACGCTCACTCCAAGCGCCAGTGGCCGAATAAGCCGCTGAGATCGATGACGGTCACGAGCGCGGAGATTCTCACGACAAGCCCTCCGATTGTTGAGCCGCCGTTTCTTGCGATCTGGCTGAACCGGCAACCGGGCTTGCGAGCATTCGCGCTGCTTCGAGCGACGACCCGGAATCCTTGCCTCGTCATGTAACAGTTTCGATCACAAACTGACTGCGGACTCTGATTAGCTAGCGCCCATTGCGACACGCAAACAAGGTCGGCCGGACCGGTGGTTCAGTGGGCAAGGGCATGAAACGAGGCATGAAGCTTTTGGCTGCGGCGCTGCTCGCCGCTGCCGCGACGATCGCGGGCCATTCCAGCCAGGCCGTCGAACGCCTGCAAGGCGCCTGGGCGACCAGCGCGGCACGTTGCGACCAGGTCTTCGCCAAGCGCAATGGCCGCCTCGTCTTCAAGAATTCGGCCGATGGCTGGTCGGGCTTCATCGCGACGGGCAAGCAGGTTCGCGGCACACAGGCGAGCTGCGAGGCGATCTCGTCGAAGCAGAAGGGCGATGTGCTGATGGTTCTGCTCAGCTGCCAGACCAAGATCATCTTCGAGACGATGAGCGTCTCCGTCCGCCTCATGCCCGATGGCGGCCTGGTGCGCTTCGATCCGGACTTCCCGGAGGTCGAGACGAGCTACAACCGATGCGACAAATGAGAGGCCGGGTATCGCGCTGCGGCGCGGTGCCATGCTTCGCGTCGCCGGTGCCCGAAAAGCTGATGAAGCACGGGAGGAGATGACATGATGTCGTTTCAAGGCACGAAGGCGGCAGGTCGCCTTCATGCGGCGCCGATGGCCGGTCTTCTGTCCAGGACCTTGGCTGGCAAGGCCTTGGCGGTGATGCTGATGCTGTCGCCGCTCGTGCCCCATGATGCACGGGCGCTCCCGCTGATGGCTTCCGGATCGGAGAGAGCGGAGCCCGGTCTCATCGAGCCGGCGCAATATCGCCGGGGCGTCGCGCGGGGTGGCGTCGCCGTCGGACCGAGAGGCGGCGCCATAGCCGGGCGGGGCTATGTCGCGCGCGGACCGCGCGGAGCCGTCGCCGGAAGAGGTTACGTCGCGCGCGGCCCGAGAGGGAATGTCGTGGCGGGCCGTGCCGCTGTTGTGCGCCCGGGCTATCGGCCTGCACCCGTCCCGGTCCGTCCCTGGGTCCGGCCAGCCGGCTATTGGTGGCATCCGGGCCTCGCCGTCGTGTCGGGAGCCGCGATCGGCTTCGCGACGGCCGCAGCGGCCAGGGCCTATGTCAATTCGCAGCCGCCGGCACCCGGCTATTGCTGGTTCTACACCAATCCGGAGCGCACGCAGGGCTTCTGGGACGTCTGCCCGCCCTGAGCAGGGTGGAAAGCCGCAAGAAGGGTCGAGCCGGGCAGACGTAATCCTATCCAAGGCGGGAGGTTTTGATGTCGAGACATATTGGCCTGATTGTCGCCCTCTCGATCGCCGCGGGAATCGCGGGTTGCGCTCCTTATCCCGAGATCACCAGCGAAACGGTCATCGTCGCCGGTGTCGGCCCGGTTGAGATCGAGCGGCTCAATGTCCGTGTGGTGTCGATCGACCGTGCCGATCGCTCGGTCATCGTCGAGCAGCGCGGCAACGCCTGGCGCGTCGATGTTCCGCCCGTATTCGGCAACCTCGAACGCGTTCGCGAAGGCGATATGGTCGAGATCCGGCGTGTCGAAGGCGTGCTCCTGGGCATCGGGCGCAGCAGGCGCGGGGCCAAGCCTTCGATCACCTACGCGGAAGCCGCGGGGGACCCGCAGTTCCAGAACCTGCCGGACAGATATGTCGTCAGGGCGATCACTTTGACGGCGAGGTTCGAGCGATTCGACACGGCGACGAACGTCGTGAGCTATGTCGGCCCGTTCGGCCCGCGCTCCCTCAAGGTCGCGGACCCCGCGATCAGGGCTGATCTGCGACGGCTGCGGAAGGGCGACATGGTCGACCTGAGCCTCGCCGAGGCATTCTACATCGTCCTGAACTAGACCGGCCCCGATGCCCCGGTGCCAGCTGTTCTCCAACCGCCAGGTTCAGGGGGCAGTCGGTACCGGGGGCTTGGCGCCGCCGGCGCAAGCGCGCGATCGTCCGGGTTATCCGACCTCCTTGCGCAGGAAACGGCGTTCCCGCTGGGAGCGCGGATGTCAGTGCTTGACGACCGCTGGGGCTGGAGCGGCGGGGGGCGGGACGTGGCCTAGCGGGAAGGCGAGGCTGATCAGGGCGATCGTTCCCTGTGGCCGGTTCTCGACGCTGACTTCGCGCATGACCTTGAGGCGTGCTGCGACCGGCGTACCGGCGACGTTGAAATTATAGCCGATCGAGCCGCCGATGGCCGTGACGCGTCCCTTGTAGGAACCGAGCGAGGCTCCGCCGCCGCTGTCGCCGCTCACCTGCTGGTAGTGCGAGGCGATCAGGCCGATCGAGAATTCCTTGCTGAGATACTGCGTGATCGCAAGATCGGCATGCACGGCATTGCCGCTGCGGTAGTCAGTGTCCTTGTTCCGGCCGTTGATCTCGAAACCGACCGCGGCGGAGATATCGAGGCCGATCTTGGGATCGAGCCAGGTTCCCGCCGCGAAAACATCGCCGATCCAGCGATTGAAGGCCATGTTCGAGAGCTCGCCGTCCTGGTAGGCGCCGGCCGGGATGCTCAGCGAGCCGCCGACCTGCCAGTGGAAATTGCCGGCGTGCCAGCCGATGAAGCTGGAAACGATGGGATCGCCGAGATTGAAGGTGGCATCGCGGGCGGTCACCCCGAAGGCGCGGCCAAGGCGTGGTGCCGCGATCACGGCACCGGCGCTGATCCGCGGCGTGCCGAACGGGATGGAGACGGCGAAGGCGAGATTGCCTCCGAATATCTGGAGAGGCGTGACCCAGGTCGGGGTCATGAAATTGGCCCGCGCCTCGACCTTGACGTTGCCCAGCACGGCGCCGCCGAACTGCGTCTGGGTCCGTGCCGAAAGCCGCCCGGAATAAGAGTAGAAATCATTCTCGAAATAGAAGCCGGGCGGCGGCAGCATGCCGGCTCCAGGGCCGTGAAGTCCCGGGAGATAGAGGCTCGCGCCCCCCTCGGTTGCCGAGAGCTGGGTCGGGATCGAGGCGCTGCAGAGAACGGCCGTTGCACCGAGAAGGGCGGTCCGGAATCGCTTCATGGCCTGCGCCCTCCGTCACGAGAACGAAGGGTCTTACGATCAATGGGGAGCGTCAAGCTGCGGGGGTAAACATCGAGCCGGGGGCGGCTGCCGGGGCTGCAACTGTATCGACTGCATCTGGAGCGAGATTACGGGCTTATATGCTTTCGATACGCCCTGCGATCCGATGGATGGCTGGTATGGAACAGGCGCAAAAACGCGGGCTTGCCCGCCTGATGCTCCGCTGGCCGGATCGACGCGCTGTCCTGCGCGAGAAATACGGCCATGACCTTCGCCTGGCGGAACTCTGCGAAGCCTACGAGGCCGCCTGCGAGGCCGCGGCCTACTGGGCGAAATCGCCCTCGGCGGTTGGCCTGGAGCGCACCGCGGAGTACAACGCACTCGCATCCGCGACAGAACAAGATATTCTGGAGAGGATTTCCTAACCTCGTCGTTCTCGGTCCTATGGCGGCGAGAACCCGTGCCTTGCCAAAATGGCAATAGTTGCGCCACTGTTACAACGATTGACGAAAGATGATTTTTCGATCCAGGCTTTGGAGGCGGAGCAATGGACGAAAAGATGTCGGCCGAAGGCGAGGAGCCCTCGTCTGAAGACGTGCTTTCGGCTCTCCAAGCGTTATTTGCCAATGATGCACTCAGGATATCGGAAAGAAACCGGCGTTTCCTGAGTTTCGTCGTGACGCAGACGATCGAAGGGCGATCCGACCGGATCAAGGCCTATTCGATCGGTGTTGACGTCTTTGGACGAGATGACAGCTTCGACCCGACGGTCGATCCGATCGTGCGTATCGAGGCCACGCGCCTGCGCTCGGCCCTGACCGCCTATTACGACGGCATGGGAGGGGGGGATCGCGTCAGGATCACGATCCCGCGCGGCAGCTATGTGCCGACATTCGCATGGTCGCCGGGGATGGCTGCGGCTGGTCGCAGCCTCGAAGGCCTCGCGGACGCGATTGCCGACGGACCGCCCGCGGCGGTGGTGATCCATGACCACTCCGACCGCGCCGATCCCGAAGTCGAATTGCGCGGCGAGCTTTTCACCGACGCGCTGCTGCCGCTGTTGCGAAAGGCGCATTTCAAGACGCTCATCGTTCCGCCGGTGGAGCGCAGCGCCGCATCCGGCGCGATTCATGCGCTTTTCGCTCATCCCGGCGAGACCTATTCCCTCGACATCGCCGTGCGCCCTCTGGCGGAACGCCGCCGCTATTCCTGGCGCTTCAGCGATCTGCGCAATGGCGAGGTGCTGGCTTCGGGCTTCCGGGATTTCCTTGCGAAGGCGACACCATGCTTCGAGCTGATCGACGATCTCGCCGATGCTGCGGTGCAGTCGATCTCGGCCGTGATCGCGCCCCGCTGAGGCTGCGGCGCGTGTCGGCGATACAGTTACAGCCTTAAGCGCCCGCTACCTCCGTGCGACCTTCCCGGCGTCGCGCACCCAGGCTTGCGCTCTCGATGACGCGCAGTGCCCGGCGACGGATCCGAAACCGGGAGTGTCTCATGGGACGCCATAAATTCCTTGCCGCGGTCGGTCTCGCGGTGGGCCTGGGGCTGTCGGCAATGCCGGCAAATGCCCAGCCTGCACCCAGCCCGGCGGGCTCGGCCAAGCCCAACATCCTCGTCATCTTCGGTGACGATATCGGCCAATCGAACATCAGCGCCTATTCGCACGGTCTGGTCGGCTACAAGACGCCGAATATCGACCGGATCGCCAAGGAAGGCATGATGTTCACCGACTATTATGCGGAGAACAGCTGCACGGCCGGGCGCTCGACCTTCATCACCGGGCAGGTCTGCCTGCGCACCGGTCTCTGCAAGGTCGGCATTCCCGGCGCGACGGTCGGCCTGCAGGATCGCGACGTGACGATCGCGGAGGCCCTGAAGCCGCTCGGCTATGCGACCGGGCAATTCGGCAAGAACCATCTCGGCGACCGCGACGAATACCTGCCGACGCGGCATGGTTTCGACGAGTTCTTCGGCAATCTCTACCATCTGAACGCCGAAGAGGAGCCCGAGAGGCCTTATTTCCCGAAGAACGACACGGCTTACGTCAAGGCCAACTCACCACGCGGCGTCCTCAAATCCTCGGCTGACGGGAAGATCGAGGATACCGGGCCGCTGACCCGCAAGCGCATGGAGACGGTCGACGACGAGACCACTGCCGGCGCGATCGATTTCATGCAGCGCCAGGTGAAGGCCAACAAGCCTTTCTTCACCTGGATGAACACAACGCGCATGCATGCTTTCACCCATGTCCGCGACGCGATGAAGGGACAGAGCGGCATGCCCGGCAACGACTATGCCGACGGCATGATCGAGCATGACGGCGATGTCGGAAAGTTGCTCAAGGCGATCGACGATCTCGGCGTCGCCAACAACACCATCGTCATCTACACCACCGATAACGGTCCGAACCAGTGGTCCTGGCCCGATGCGGCAACGACGCAGTTCCGCTCCGAGAAGGATACGAACTGGGAGGGTGCCTTCCGTGTCCCGGCGATGATCCGCTGGCCCGGCAAGATCAAGGCAGGCGAAATCTCGAACGAGATGGTCTCCGGCCTCGACTGGTTCCCGACCCTTGTCGCGGCCGCCGGCGACGGCGAGATCAAGGACAAGCTGCAGAAAGGCACCGCGCTCGGCAGCAAGCAGGCAAAGGTCCATCTCGACGGCTACAACCAGCTCCCATACCTCACTGGTCAGCAGACAAAATCCGCCCGCAACGAGTTTTTCTACTTCAACGATGACGGCGAACTCGTCTCCTATCGCTATAACGACTGGAAGATCGTGTTCTGCGAACAGCGCGCACCGGGCGGGTTCACCGTGTGGTCAAACCCCTTCACCTGCCTGCGCGCCCCGAAGGTCTTCAACCTGCGCATGGATCCGATGGAGCGGGCCGACGTCGTTTCCGACCAGTACTATGACTGGCTCGCCCGGAACGCCTATCTGATCCAGTACGGCGTCTACAAGGTCGCGCCCTTCCTGGGAACCTTCAAGGACTTCCCCCCAAGCCAGCGGCCGGCGAGCTTCAGCGTCGACCAGATGGTGGACGCCCTGATGAAGAACCTCGATCAGGCCGCGAGCAAGGCGAGCAAGTAACCACCCGCGATAGAACGAGCCGGCCCATGGGCCGGCTCGTTTCGCTTGGGAATGACGACCGGGAGGACGGGCCATGCGTCGCTTGATCGGGAAGCTTGCAAGAGGGGCAACGATCCTTCTGTCGTTGTGCGCGTTCTCGGCCGCCTGGGCGCAGACCGATCCGCTGCCCTCCTGGAACGACGGCAAGGCCAAGCAGGCCATCTTCGATTTCGTCGGGAAGGTTACCCGGGAAGGCGGGCCGGACTTCGTGCCGCCCGAACGCCGCATCGCCACCTTTGACAATGACGGCACGCTCTGGGCCGAGCAGCCGGTCTATTTCCAGCTCCAGTTCGCGCTCGACGAGATCAAGCGGTTGGCCACCGAGAAGCCCGAGCTCAAGGGCAAGGAGCCCTATCGCTCAGTCCTCGCACGTGACCTGAAATCGCTCGCGGCCGACCATGGCAAGGGCCTGCTGCAGGCCATGATGACGACCCATACCGGCATGACGACCGACGCTTTCGCCAGCCTTGTCGGCAACTGGCTGGACACGGCACGGCATCCGACGAAGCAGCGCCGCTATGACGAGATGGTCTATCAGCCGCAGCTCGAATTGCTGCGTTATCTGCGCAGCCAGGGCTTCAAGACCTTCATCGTCTCGGGCGGTGGCGTCGAGTTCATGCGCGTCTTCGCCGAGAAGACCTATGGCATCCCACCGGAACAGGTCGTGGGCTCGTCGGGCGTCGTCACGTACCGTCTCGATGCCAGCGGCAGGCCGGAGCTGTTCAAGCAGGCGAAGACCGAGTTCGTCGATGACGGGCCCGGCAAGCCGGTCGGCATCAACCGCTTCATCGGCCGCCGCCCGATCCTCGCCTTCGGCAATTCCGACGGCGACCTGCAGATGCTCCAGTATACGGCGGCAGGCAGCGGGCCGCGATTGGCGCTGATCATCCATCACACCGATGCCGAGCGCGAATGGGCCTATGATCGCGGCTCGCCTATCGGCAAGCTCGACAAGGCGCTGGACGAAGGCCGGACCAAGGGCTGGACCATCGTCGACATGAAAGCCGACTGGAAGACGGTTTTCCCCGGTAAACCGTGATCACGCTGCCCGGACGATCGAAGGAGCGCCAACCATGATGAATGCCGCATTCGGAGAAGCGCGTTCGATCACGGACGGCATGATCCGCATCGAAGGCGGCACCTTCCGGATGGGCTCCGACCGGCATTATGCCGAGGAGGCGCCGAGCCATCGCGTCAGCGTCGATGGGTTCTGGATCGACGAGACGCCGGTGACCAACAGCCAGTTCCGTCGTTTCGTCGAGGCGACCGGCCATGTCACCTTCGCCGAGATCCCGCCTGATCCCAGGGACTATCCCGGCGCCCTGCCGCACATGCTGCGGGCCGGTTCGATGATGTTCGATCCGCCGACGCATGCAGTCGAAACGCGTGACTGGGCGCAATGGTGGACATTCAAGTTCGGTGCGACCTGGCGCAAGCCCTATGGCGCCGGCTCCTCGATCAAGGGGCTGGACGATCATCCCGTCGTGCATGTCGCCTATCGCGATGCCGAAGCCTATGCCGCCTGGGCCGGCAAGGCACTGCCGACCGAAGCCGAATGGGAATTCGCGGCCTGGGGCGGGCGCGAGGACAGCGAGTTCGCCTGGGGCGACGAGCTCACGCCGGAGGGCCGCCATATGGCCAATACCTGGCAGGGCGCGTTTCCGCACGAGAACAGCAGGGAAGATGGCTGGGCCCGCACCTCGCCGGTCCGGGCCTTTCCGCCGAACGGCTACGGGCTCCACGACATGATCGGCAATGTCTGGGAATGGACCGCCGATTTCTGGTCCGTGCGCCATCAGGCCGATGCGCCGAAAGCCTGCTGCGTGCCGCAGAATCCGCGCGGCGGCCCGGAAGCCGAGAGTTACGATACGCGCCAACCGACGATCCGCATTCCTCGCAAGGTGCTGAAGGGCGGTTCGCACCTCTGCGCGCCCAGCTATTGCCGGCGCTATCGCCCGGCGGCGCGCCATGCCGAGCCGATCGACACCTCGACCAGCCATGTCGGCTTCCGCTGCGTGCTGCGCGAGAGAGGCTGACGGCCTCCGGCACAACCGTAACCGTAACAGGGCTGACTTCGCCGGGGCCTGCCGCCCAAATCCCCGGAACGACGCCGTTGTCGGCGTTCCGGGGATTTGGGCGATGGATGGAGCCGGACAAAGCGCACGCGATGCCGTCCGGGAGCTCCAGAGCCGGATCAACCAGGACATCATCGGCCAGGAGCGGGTCGTCGAGCGCATCGTCATCGCGCTGCTCGCCGACGGCAATGTCCTGCTCGAGGGCCTGCCCGGCCTCGCCAAGACCCGGGCGATCAAGAGCCTGTCGAAGAACCTCGAATCCGATTTCAGCCGCATCCAGTTCACGCCCGACCTGCTGCCCTCCGACGTCACCGGCGGAGAGATCCTGCGTCCTGACGGCCAGTTCGAGTTCCGGAAAGGCCCCGTCTTCGGCAATCTCATCCTGGCCGATGAGATCAATCGCGCCCCGCCCAAGGTCCAGTCGGCTCTGCTCGAGGCGATGGAGGAGCGGCACGTTACCGTCGCCGGCAAGCGCTACGACCTGCCGCCGCTCTTCATGGTCCTGGCGACCCAGAACCCGATCGAGCAGGAAGGCACCTATCCGCTGCCGGAAGCGCAGATGGACCGCTTCCTGATGCATGTCCGGATCGACTACCCCTCCGACGCCGACGAGGTGAAGGTGATGCGGCTGGTTCGCGCCGAGAACGCGGCGGCGCCTGCCAATCCGGCGCCCCCTCCTGCGAAAATCCCGCAGGAGGCCATTCTGCAAGCCAGGGCCGAGATCGACCGGGTCACGACGAAGGATGTCGTCGAGACCTACATGGTCGCGCTCATCGCCGCGACGCGGCGGCCGGCCGAATTCGGCGAACATCTCAAGAGCTGGATCGCGGTCGGGGCGAGCCCGCGCGGCTCGCTCGCGCTCGACCGCTGCTCGCGAACCTATGCCTGGTTGCAGGGGCGCGACTACGTCACGCCCGAGGACGTCCAGTCGGTCGTGCATGACTGCCTCAGGCACCGTGTCTCGCTCGCCTACGAGGCCGGTGCGGACGGCGTGAATGCGGATGCGGTGCTGGACGAGGTGGTGAAGCAGGTCGCCGTCGCGATCTAGCGGAGAGAGCCCATGGCGCTGATGCGGGAGCGGGCGGGGCCGGACGGGAAGGCGCAAGCGACCAGCGCACGCGCCTTCGTCACGCTCGACGAGTTGTTGCGCCTCAAGCACCGCGCCCATGGCTTCAGCTTCAAGCCCCGCCAGCCGGTCCACAGTCTGCTCGCCGGCCGCCATGCCTCGCGCCTGCGTGGCCGCGGGCTGAATTTCGAGGAGTTGCGGCACTATTTCGAGGGCGACGATACCCGCACCATCGACTGGCTCGCGACGGCGCGGCTCGGCAGCCCGCATATCCGGGTCTATTCCGAGGAGCGCGACCGGCCGGTGCTGCTGCTCGTGGACCAGCGCAGCACGATGTTCTTCGGCAGCCGCCGGATGATGAAATCGGTCGCTGCCGCGGAAGTCGCGGCGCTCGCGGCCTGGCGGGTGACCTCACTGGGCGATCGCGTCGGGGCGGTCGTCTTCGGCGATGGCGGCGTCGTCACCGTGAGCCCGCAGGCCCGCGATCACGGCGTGGTTCGCGTTCTCTCGGAGATAGCCCGCCAGAACGCTGCCCTGAAGCCTCTCTCATCGGCGGGGCCTGGAGCCGCTCGCCTCAACGAGGCGCTCGCCGCCGCGGCGCGGATCGTCGCGCATGACGGGCTGATCTGCCTGATCTCCGACGCCGTCGGCGAGGATGACGAGACCCAGCGCCTGGTGACGCGCCTCACGGCCCATAACGATGTTCTGGCAGCCTTCGTCCACGACCCGCTGGAGCAGGATCTGCCGGATATCGGTTCCGCGATTTTCAGCTCCGGACCCGCGCAGATCGAGGTCGATACATCGTCCGCCGCCCTGAGGGGCCGGTTCAGCGAAGAGCGGGCGCAATGGCGCGCGCGGCTCGCAGGCCTATCGCGCAATCGAGCGATTCCGGTCCTGCCGATCTCGACCGAGCGCGACGTCGCCACGCAATTGCGCGAGCTGATCGGCCGGCGCGAGGCCCAGAAATTGGGGCGTCTCGGGGGGAGGGCGCCATGAGCAGCGACCCCGGCGATCTCGCCAACATGGCCGATCTGGCCTTGCCGGAGCCGATATCGTTCTGGCCGCCCGCAGCCGGTGTCTGGATCGTCGGCGTGACGGCTGGGGCGATGCTGGCCGTCATGGCCGGGCGGGCGCTGCGGCGCTACCGGGCCGACGCCTATCTCCGGCGCGCTGAAGCCGAGATCGATGCATTGGCCGGAGGTGACGACGGAACCACGGAGGCGATCTCGGCTGTGCTGAAGCGCGTGGCGATCGTCGCCTATGGCCGGGAACGAGTGGCATCGCTGACCGGGCAGGGCTGGGCCGCCTTCATCACGCAGACCACGCCGGCCGGCAGCCAGACGGTCGATCTGACTGAGAGCTTGGCAGATATCTCCGCTCCCGGCGGGCGCGTGTCGGAAGCCAGCGCGCTTGTCGCACAGGCGAAGAACTGGCTCCGCGGCCAGCGCGGGCGAGGGGCGAAGGAAGCGTGACGATGCTCAGCTTAGCTTATCCCTGGATTGCGCTCATCGCCCCGCTGCCGTTGCTCGTCCGGTTCGCGTTGCCGGCACATGTCGAGCAGCGTGTCGGGTTGACCGTGCCGTTCTTCGACAGGCTGGCCCGGCTCAGCGGCCAGACATCATTCTCGGATGGTGTCGTGGCGAGGCGCAGCCTCGCCAGCCGTGTCGCGCTAGTGGTGATCTGGTTGCTCATCATGGCGGCGCTTGCCCGGCCGCAATGGATCGAGCCGCCCCTGCATCGCGACCTGCCGACACGCGATCTGCTCCTGCTGGTCGATCTCTCGGGCTCGATGGATACGCGCGATTTCGTCGATGCGTCCGGGCGCACGGTCGACCGGCTCGCTGCGGTAAAGCAGGTGCTCGATGATTTCCTGTCGCGCCGCAAGGGCGACCGTGTCGGCGTCGTCGTCTTTGGCGACGCGCCTTTCGCGCTCGTGCCCTTCACCACCGATCTCGATCTCTGCCGCGCCATGCTCCGTGACACGGCGGTCGGCATGGCCGGGCCGCGCACCGCCTTCGGCGATGCGATCGGCCTCGGCATCGGGCTGTTCGCCCGCAGCACGGTCAAGGCGAAGACGATCATCGCGCTGACCGACGGCAACGACACGCTGAGCAAGGTGCCGCCGGCCGAGGCCGCTCGCGTCGCGAAGGACAAGGGCATCGTCATCCACACCGTGGCGGTTGGCGATCCGCAGGCGGCCGGCGAGGACAAGCTCGACGAGGCCGCGTTGAAGGAGGTCGCGACGACGACGGGCGGCGGCTTCTTCCGCGCGCTGGATCGGGCCGGGCTCGCGCAGATCTATCAGCGTCTCGACGCGATCGAGACGCGCCGCATCGACAGCGTCAGTTTTCGGCCGCGCCGCGATATCTACTGGGTGCCGCTCGCCGCAGCTCTCGTTCTGATGTTGCTCGCTCAGGCTTTCGGTATGATCCGTCGGCATCGGCGGGCGATATCTGCCGGATCGGCTGTGGTTGCCGAAGCGAGGCCGTGATGGAAGCGCTCGCCGCCTTCCATGTCGAACGGCCGCTCTGGCTCCTGGCCTTGGCCCCGGCTGCCATTCTGTGGCGGCTGGCGCGACGCAGTTCCGATCCTGCCCTGCAATGGCGCCGCGTCATCGATCCCGCACTGCTGCCTTACCTCCTGACCGGGGACGGCAGGCGTGCGCGCATCCTTCCGGCCGATTGGCTGTTCGCCGGTTGCATCATCGCGGCCATTGCGATCGCTGGCCCGGCCTGGCAGCGCGAACCGTCGCCCTTCGCCGAAGCCAAGCCGCCTGTTGCGGTCGTGCTGAAGATCACCCCATCCATGCTGACGGCGGACCTTGCGCCGACGCGGCTCGATCGCGCCCGGCAGAAGCTGGCCGATATCCTTGCCGCGCGGGAGGGGGCCTCGACGGCGTTGGTCGCCTATGCCGGCTCGGCGCATCTTGTCCTGCCGCCGACGCCGGACAGCGCCGTCATCCTCGAGCTCGCCAAGGCGCTCTCGCCCGGGATCATGCCGAAGCAGGGGGACGATCTCGCAGGCGCGCTCGCGCTGGCGCGGCGCGCGCTTGCCGGCGCCGGTCAAGGCGGGACGATCCTTCTCCTCGCCGATGCCCTACCGGGCGGCGTGGAAGCAAAGCCGGCTGGTTCGCCGCCGGTGACGATCCTGGCCCTGCCCGATGCCGAAGCGGCTGGGCTCACCGAAGCCGCAAAAACCTTGGGCGGCACGGTGGTCCCGACCACGCCTGACCAGGCCGACGTCGCGGCCATCGTCCGTCGTCTCGACCGTGGCGACAATGCTGCCGGCATCGCTGGCGAGGGAGATCACTGGCGCGAGGCCGGTTACTGGCTGGTCCCGATCCTCGCGCTTCTGGCGCTGCCCTGGTTCCGGCGCGGCTGGGGGGTGGCATGATCCGCTCGCACCGCCTTACGTCCTATGCGGCCCTCGTGTTTCTGGCAGCTCTGGCCTTGCTGGTGGCCGGGTATTGGCTGGGCTTTCGCGATCTCTGGCTGACGCCGGACCAGCGCGGCCGCCTCCTTTTGCAACGGGGCCAGGCGGCCGAGGCCGCGCAGGCGTTTCGCGACCCGCTCTGGCGTGGGGTCGCCCTGTTCAAGGCAGGGGATTTCAAGGGCGCGGCGCAGGCCTTCGCGGCGCGCGACACCGCGGAAGCGGCTTTCGATCAGGGCAATGCGCTGGTGATGCTCGGACAATATGACGAGGCGTTGAAGCGCTTCGACCGCTCGCTTGCGTTGCGGCCGGGCTGGCCGGAAGCACTGCGCAACCGCGAGATCGCCCGCATCCGCGCGGAGCGTCGCAAGACGGAGGGTGGCGAGACCGGGCAAACCGATTCCCGGCCGGACCAGGTCGTCTTCGACAAGACGAAGCCCGGTGGCGAGGACACGACGGTGCAGGCCGCGATGCCAATGTCGGACGAGGCGGTGCGCGCACTCTGGCTGAAGCGTGTGCAGACCCGCCCGGCGGATTTCCTGCGGGCAAAATTCGCCTATCAGCTCGGCGCGCAGCCGGGAGCGGCGCCATGAGAGCCTTTCTCCTGCTTCTGTCGCTCACTGTCCCGATGATCGCGTTCGCGCAGGCGCCTGCCGAGCCGCCAATCATCCGCACGACGCTCGATCCCACGAACGGGATCGTCATCGGCCAGCCGGTTCGGCTCAACGTGGCGGTGCTGTTCCCCGGCGAGATGCAGCATCCGCCGCTCGTCAGCGTGCCGGAAGCGGCCGGGGCCCAGATTCTCAGATTCGAAACTCAGGCGATCACCACCCGCGACCGAATCGACGGCCTGGACTATGTCGGCCAGAGCTTCGAATTCGTCGTCTTCCCGCGGCGCGGGGGCGAGATTGCGATACCGGCCCCGACCGTCGCGCTGCTGACGCGGGACGGCGAGCCCGCGGGCACGATGACCGGAACGGCGACGCATTTCAGCGTCAGCGTGCCCCCCGGCATCGACCCATCCGGCCCGGTACTCGCCGCCGACAGCGTGAGCGCGAGCGAGAGCTGGTCGCCGGAGCCTCGGGAGCGTTCGTTCCGTGCCGGAGATGCGGTGGTCCGGACGATCCGGCGTCAGGCCGCAGGCGTGCCGGCGCTCGGCATGGCCGAGTTCCGCTTCGAGGCGCCGGACGGAGTGCGGATCTATGTCGATC
The DNA here is from genome assembly GCF_058783685.1 of Allobosea sp. FW305-C-101. Classification (NCBI taxonomy): domain Bacteria; kingdom Pseudomonadati; phylum Pseudomonadota; class Alphaproteobacteria; order Hyphomicrobiales; family Alloboseaceae; genus Allobosea; species Allobosea sp. FW305-C-101. Next base: position 44,865 of record NZ_JBYSYT010000009.1, read on the forward strand.
CGCCGGTGATTGAGGATCGCAGCAACCGTGGCAGCGTGGACGGGCATCGCATCGACAAGGTCACCTATGTGTTCGAGCGGCCGGGCAGCTTCGCGCTGCCGGCCCTGTCGCAGCCCTGGTGGAGCCTCGCCGACAAGACGGCGAGGACCGAGACGCTGCCGGGGCTGACGGTCACGATCGCGGCCGCGACGCAACCAGCCCGGCCCGGCCGATCTGCCATGTGGTCGTGGACGCTTGGAGGATTGGCTCTGATCCTGATCGCGCTGCTGGCCCTGCTGCGCGAGCGCCTCCGCGCGGCATGGCGGCAGGCCGTCATCGGGTTGGGCGGTTCGGAATGGTCCGCACGCTGGCAGTTGCGGCGAGCCGCGAGGAGCGGGGAACCCGGCGAAAGTTATCGGGCCTTCGCGATCTGGCATGGCCGCCTGTCCTCGGCTGACCGGGAGGCCTTGCGCCGCGACCCGCGCGTGGCGCCGTGCCTGGCGGAGCTCGAGCGCGCGACGTTCGGCGGCGGTGGCTGGAGCAGGCGAAGCGGGCGGGAGCTGGTGCGTGCCATAGCCGACTGGCGGCCTCCGAAAGGCGGCGGCAAGGCGATGCAGGCCGCGCTTCCCCCACTCAATCCCGCCTCGTAGAAGTCGACGATCTCCGCGCCCGAGCCACGCGAAACAAGCTCGGTAACTGTTACGGTCTTAAGGCAGCGCAGGCGGCGTGCGACGGTCCTGTCGCGAAGCCGGGCAGCAAGGGGCGCGCCTCCGCCCTTGCAGGTCCCTCGACAGCGCTTCCCGACAATCCGGGTCGACAGCTTACGGCCGTCATGGAGCAGGCGATGTCCACGAGCCCTTTGAAGCAGCTCCTGCTGGCCCTGACGATTGTCGTGCCGACGATCGCAGCGGCACAACCGTCGTCACCACCGGCTCCCGACGCGAAAACCGTCGCCGACGCCTATGTCTACCTGCTTGGCCGTGTACTGGTCATTCGTCAGGAGCAGATGGACAGCAGGGCGAAGGACTTCGCCTACAACAAGATCAGGTACAATCCGCTCGGCTCGGCTGATTTCGTCAATCCGAATTTCGACGTTGCCTATCTCGAAACCTGGGTTGCCGTCGACGACAGGACGCCGGTGATCCTGGAGGTGCCGGAGATCAAGGGGCGCTACTACACTGCGCAGATCCTCGACGAATGGGGCGAGGTGATCGCCAATATCAACGAGCGCACCTTCCCGTCGAAGCCCTTCGGCAAGTTCGCGCTGGTGAAGCCCGGCTCGCAGGCGAAGATTCCAGCCGACGCGGCACGGATAGAGCTGCATTCCAGCAAGGCCAAGGTTCTCGGCCGGATCGAGCTCAAGGGCGATCCCGAAGGTGCCATCCGGCTGCAGCAGGCTTTCAAGGTCAGTACGGCAGGCAAGCCGGCGATTGCCAGGCCGGTCGCGCTGCCGATGTTCGAGAACAAGGATCTGATCGGCGCCGTGATCTTCGACAAGGTCGATGCGACGCTGGCCAGCGCGCTCGACGTTGCCCCCAATGCCGCGGAGATGCAGCAGAAGGTGCGGGCGATCTCAGCCTATGTCGCGTCGGGCAAGGAAGCTCGCGCGGCTATCGACGCGCAGCTGAAGAAGGTCGTGCCCGAATTCCAGGAATACGCCTTCACCAGGAGCGCTCCCTATCGCAATCATTGGGTCGGCGGCGCCGCAGTCGGCAATTACGGCAAGAATTTCTGGCTGCGCACGACGGTCAATTTCGCCGGTATCTGGGCCAACGCCATCGACGAAGTGACCTATTTTTCCGCGACGCGGGACGCTGACGAGACGCTGCTCAATGGCAGCAACAGCTATGTCATGCATTTTCCCGCCGATCGCCTGCCGCAGTCGGCCGTCGATGCGTACTGGTCGGTCATTCTCGTCGGCGTACCGGATTATCGGGTGATGCCGAACCCCCTCAACCGGTTCAATTTCAATACCTATTCGAAGCTCGCGAGCGAGGCCGACGGATCGCTCAAGATCGCGGTCGGGCCAAAGCCGGTTGCGGGCGTCCCGGAGTCGAACTGGCTGCCCGCGCCGGAGGGAAAGACCTTCTCGCTGACCTTCCGGACCTATGTGCCGAAGGAGATCGTCCGGAACGGCGGGTGGCAACCTCCGCCGGTGACCAAGGTGAACTGACGACATTTCCGCAGGCGGCGCCGAGATCGGCAGGAGAGCACCATGAAGATCAGTCTAGCATCCCAGGTCGCGCTGTCGCTCATCATGACGGGCGTGGCTTTCGCCCAGCAAAGCAATGCGCCAGGCGGCCCCGTTCCGGTCACGGTCGACAACTTCCCGCGCGCCGAATCCGATCTCTACATGAGCAGGACCGTTCAGGACGGCGGCTTCGGTAAATTCATCCATAGGCGGCTGCCGGCGGACATCGAGAACCAAACCATCATCCGCCTCAATCGCGACACGCTTTATTCTTCGGCTGTCGTCGATCTCGATGCTGGTCCGGTGACCGTCATCCTGCCCGATTCCGGCAAGCGCTTCATGTCGCTGCAGGTCATCAACCAAGATCATTACGTGACGCTCGTCACCTACAAGCCTGGCCCGGTGACGCTGACGCGGGCCAAGGTCGGCACCCGCTACGCCATCGTCGGCGTGCGCACGCTGGTCGATCCCAACGATCCGAAGGACGTCCAGCAGGTCCATGCGCTGCAGGACGCGCTCAAGCTCGAGCAAAAGGGCTCGGGCAAGTTCGAGATTCCGAAATGGGACGAGGCCAGCCAGAAAAAGGTTCGCGATGCCCTTCTGGTGCTCGCCTCCACCATAGGCGGCTTCAAGAATGGCTTCGGCCAGAAGGGGCAGGTCGATCCGATCCGCCACCTGATCGTGACCGCCGCGGGCTGGGGCGGCAATCCCGACAAGGACGCGACCTATCTGAGCTTCACGCCGGCGAAGAATGACGGCACGACGGTCTACAGGCTCAAGGTCGGGGCCGTGCCGGTCGATGCCTTCTGGTCGGTCAGCGTCTACAATGCCGAGGGCTATTACGAGAAGAACGCCTACAACGCCTATTCGCTGAACAACATCACCGCGAAGAAGAGCGCGGACGGCGCCGTCGACATCCAGTTCGGCGGCTGCGACGGCAAGGTCCCGAATTGCCTGCCGGTGATGAAGGGCTGGAACTACACCGTCCGGCTTTATCGTCCGCGGGCGGAGGTTCTGAACGGGCGCTGGAAATTCCCCGAGCCGCAACCCGTGCCGTGAGGCTCCGGCATGTCCGGCCTCGACATCTTCGCCTGGATCGTCCTCGTGGTGCTCGTCGCCAGTACGGTCTTCGTCGTCGTCTTCATGGCGATGTGGCCCGGCATGGTCGCCAGGCGCCGTAACCATCCCTGGGCCGAAGCGGTTGCCATCGGCGGCTGGGTGACGCTCTTCCTCGGCTTCGTGCTCTGGCCGGTCGTGCTGATCTGGGCCTATGTCGACGTGCCGGCAAACCCGGGCCGTGGCACTGGCGATGCGGAGACGGCGCGATGATCGTCGTCCTGCTCAACACCTATCTGGCGCTGCTCTTCATTCTCGTGAAGCTCAAGGTCGTGCCCTTCAACCTTTTCTGGAAGGTTTCGCCGGTCATCGTTCTCCTCGTCCTGCTGATCGGGCTGTTCATCCCGATGAACTGGGGCGCGCCGCAGGGGCCGGTGCTGGTCGTGCGCAACTCGGTCGCGATCGTGCCGGACGTCGCGGGCGAGGTCGCCGACGTGCCGGTCACAGCCAATACGCCGCTCAAGGCCGGCGACGTGCTGTTCAAGATCGATCCGGTGCCGTTCCAGGCTCAGGTCGACGCCCTGGCGGCGCAGCTCAGGTTCCAGGAGACGCGCCTCACGGAGATGACCCAGCTTCAGTCCCGCGGCACGGGCAGGGCTTTCGATGTCGAGCAGCGCGAGGCCGAGGTGGAGCAGCTCAAGGCGCAGCTCGCCGGCGCGAAATGGAACCTGGAAAAGACCACGGTGCGGGCACCGGCGGATGGCTATGTCACCAATCTCGCCCTGCGCAAGGGAGCGCGGGTGACCAACCTGCCGCTGGCGCCGGTGATGGCCTTCATCGATACCGCCGACACGCTCCTTGGCGTCGAGATCAACCAGATCGACGCGCGCTATGTCGCGGCCGGCCAGCCGGTCGAGCTCACCTTCAAATGGGCGCCGGGGACGGTGCAGACAGGCAAGGTCGAGAGCGTGCTCCAAGCCGTCGCGACAGGCCAGGTTCAGACCTCCGGCGTCGCAGTGGCGCCGAAATCCGTTCAGGCCGCGCCTTTCGTGGTCCGTGTGAAGCTCGACGACGAAGCCTTCGCGCGCAGGTTGCCGGCCGGTAGCGCTGGCGATGCCGCGATCTTCACCGATCGGGTCAAGGCCGCGCATGTCATCCGCAAGGTGCTGCTGCGGCAGATCGCGATCACCAACTACATCAACCCGTTCTGACGCTTCTCGAAGCCCAGCTGTCGTAAGGCGGGGGATTGCAGCGGTGTTCGATGCGTGAAGGCGTTCGGGCCCTCGCGGGAGATGCCTGTCCTGCCGCCGCGAACTACAGGGGCAGGCCGGCCCATCGTCCGAGCTTCAGCATAGCCGTGGCGCCGACGCCGAGCGCCAGCGCGAAGACCCAGCCCGAGAGCGCGCCGGCCGAGATGCCCGAGAGCAAAGTGCCGACGGTGCAACCCAGGCCGATGACGGTGCCCCAGCCGAGGAGTACGCCGCCGGCGAGGCCACGCAGCACCTGGCCGCCGGTCGGCCGGCGCGGCTTGAACTCGCCCGCGGCCAGTGCCGCGATCAGCGCGGCTGCGACGATGCCGGTGATGAACAGGCCGTTCGGCGTCAGCAGCGCGTCGCGGATGACGGTAGCGCAGCCGCGGAAGCTGTCGAGGCCTTCGAGCCGAGACGGCAACAGCGCGAAGGCACCGGCAAGCTGACGCGCGCGCGAGCCGATCTCGGCCGTCACTCCGAGAGGCGATACGCGCAGATAGGCGGCAACCCCGATCAGCCCGACGAGGAGGCCGCCCAGCCAGGCCGGCCAGCGTTGCCGGAACATGGCGACGAGAGGATCGCGCGACGGCTCAGGCTGTGGGGGAAGGTTGCCCTTGCGCAGGAGGAGCCAGGCCAGCGCGCCCAGAACGACGAGGGACACGATCAGCGCGCCGCCATAGCCGAGATGGCGCGGCAGCCACGGGACCGGCGCCCCCGCGATCGTCCAGAGATAGAGCCCGTTCCAGCTTTGGAAGCCGAGGATGAAACCACCGACGGCCCCAATCAGGGCGAAGGGAGCCGTCGGCGAGCCTTCGCCAAGTCGATAGAGATGGGCGCTGAGGCAGGAGCCGGAAAGCGCCATACCCGCTCCGAAGGCAAGGCCCGCGAGCACGAGCGCGAGGCTCACCGGCCCGATATGGGCAGTCGGTGGCAGGCGCGTGCCTGACGGGTCCGGCAGCCAGGCGCCGAAGATCAGGGTGTAGCCGGTGATGCCGACAGCGAGCGCCGTGACGATGCCGAGCAAGCCGCGCGGGTCGCGCCGGTCGAGCCAGTCGCGCCAGATGCAGAGGAAGCAGAAGCGTGAGCGCTGGATCACGAAGCCGAAGGCCGCTCCGAGGATCAGCGACAATTGCAGCTGCGGCGCCGGGTCGCCATGGCGGCCGATACCGACGATCGCCAGTGCGAGCAGGGCTGCAAGGCCCAGCGCGATCAGGGTGCCCAAGGCTGGCCCCGAAACGGGATCAGCCACGGCAGCCGGAGCCGCCATGGCCGCTTCACGGGCGCGCTGGTAATCCAGCGCGCCGCTTTCGTCGGAGATGCTCATCGGCGCGTGGGCAGCTTACTTGCCGCCCCAGACCGTGCCAGCGGGGTTGCTGATCGGCAGGCCGACGGTGTTGCCGTATTCGGTCCAGGAGCCGTCATAATTCGCGACCTGATAGCCGAGCACGCGCGAGAGAATGAACCAGGTGTGGCTGGAGCGTTCGCCGATGCGGCAGGTCGTGATCACCGGCTTCGAACCGTCGATGCCGACATTGGCATAGAGCTTCTTCAATTCCTCCGGCGATTTCAGCGTGCCGTCGGCCTGGTTGACCGCCTGGGCCCAGGGCACGTTGACGGAACCGGGGATATGGCCGGCGCGCAGCGCCAGCTCCTGGAAGCCGGCCGGCGCGATGATCTTGCCGGAGAACTCGTCGGCCGAGCGGATGTCGAGCACGCGCGCCTCGGATTTCTTCTCGACGGTGGCGACGACATCGGCAAGCCGGGCGCGCAGCTTGCGGTTGGGCTCGGCCACGGTGAAGGCGGAGGCCTTGACCGCCAGCGGGTTGGTCGAGACCGGGCGCTTCTCCAGCTCCCATTTCTTGCGGCCGCCATCGAGCAGCTTCACGTTGTCGCGCAGGCCGTAGATGTCGAAGACCCAGGCGCCCCAGGCGGCGAACCAGTTATTGCTGTCGCCGTAGAGGACGATGGTGACGTCCTTGTCGAGGCCGAGCTTGCGGGCGAGCGCCTGGAACTTCTCCGGCTTGGCGATGTCGCGCTCGACCGTGTCGACGAGATCGGTGTGCCAGACGACGTTCTGCGCGCCGGGGATATGGCCACGCTCATAGAGGCCGGGCTCGACGCTGACCTCGACGACCCGCACCTTCGGATCGCTGAGGTTTTTCTCCAGCCAGTCGGTGGTAACGAGCGGACCGGAATTGGCGAGCGCGGCACCGCCCAGCAGCAGGGCCGCTGCGAGCGAGAGGGCGCTCCTGCGCAGCAGGGACAGGGCGGACATGGCGCGATCTCCTTGAGTTTGAAAGCTTTGCCATGATTTCGCCACGCGCCGGCCAGCGGAAGCCGAACAGGATTTTTTTGTTGGGGCGATCCGGAGAACGAAGAAGTTGTACGACCTTCGTTCAAGAAAATGACGTTGCGGAACGAGCCGAAACGGAGCGCCGGGCCTCAGGCTGCCGCCGCGCGGTGGGCCGTCAGCCTTGCTGCGATCCTGGCCTCCTGTGCGGCCTTGACCAGACCGACGCGGGCGGTCGCTTCCTCCAGCGAGGCGGCCGGCGGATAGGCGGGCGTGCTGGCGGCGATACCGGCCTTCGCGCCGATATGCTTCTCGAAGGGCAGCGAGCGATAGAGCGACGGATCGGCAGCTCGGCGGTCTCGTCGTCATGGCTCATGAAGGCGCCACCGGCGATCGTCTCGTCGCCACGCCGCAGCAGCAGGAAATCCCCGAGCGGCGGAGCGAAGGCTTGGGCCGGATAGCGCAGGATTTCCGAGCGTGCTCCGCCCGGCCGGCTGTTGAACCCGTAGCGGCCGTCATATTCGGCGATGAGGCCTTCAGCAGGGACGAACGCGATTCAGGCTGGGCGGCGCGGAGGATCCGGTCGCAACGCCAGCGCGACGCCGCCGATCGTCAGCGCGATCGCGATCATCTCCCGCAGCCCAAGCGTTTCGCCGAGCAAGGGCACGGCGGTGATCGTTCCCACGACCGGGACGATCAGCATGCTGGTGGCGGCAACCGCCGTCGGCAACCGCTTGAGCGCGCCGAACCAGGTTAGGTAGCAAAGGGCCATCGGACCGATGGCCATGTAGGCCAGTCCGAGCGCTCCCGGGGCCGAGAGCGCGGCGATGTTCGGCCGCTCCAGCATGAGGCCAAGTGCGACCATCGGCAGGCAGCCGAGGGCGACCTGCCAGGCCGCGACGGCCGGTCCCGGCATGGCGAGGGGCTTCCGCGCCTTGACCGTGCCAAGCGCGAACAGCACGGCCGCCGCGAAGGCGAACAGCACGCCGGGAAGCTTGGCCGCCGTGAAGTCAGGGCCGCCCATCAGAACGGCCATGCCGGTGATGCTGAGTCCCAGCGCCACCAGGCTGCGCCGGGTCGGCCGCGCGCCGAGCAAGGGCCAAGCCATCAACATCACCCAGATCGGCATCGAATAGGCGATCAGAGCCCCTTCCGAGACCTTGAGCCAGTTCAACGCGAGCGCGGTGAAGCCCATCCAGGCAAAGACGTTGATCGAGGCCGCAATCACGAGAGGCGCGCGCGCTTCGCGTGGCACGGCAAGGCTATCGCCGCGAGCCACTGCCAGCAGGGCGAGGCAGAGCGCGCCGATGAGGCCGGCCGTCCCCCGCGCGAAGAGCGGGGGCCAGTCCTGCAGGACGAATTTCAGCACCGTCCAGTTGAGGCCCCAGCCGAAGGCCGTGGCCAGCAGCAGGACCTTGCCGACCGTCTGGCTGGCCGGCACGGAAGCGGAGCCTGTCGGGGTCATGGCATGGCGCCTTACGCGCGATGCCCGGCCTTCAGGGCCTGGTCGAGATCGGCATAGAGGTCATCGATATCCTCGATGCCGGTCGAGAGGCGCAGCAGATCGGTCGGGCAGGGCGAACCGGCGCCCTCGATCGAGGCGCGGTGCTCGATCAGGCTCTCGACGCCGCCGAGCGAGGTCGCGCGCTTGTACAGTTCGACATGGGCCGCCGTCTTGATGGCAGCGCCCTCGCCGCCGGTGACCTGCACCGACAGCATGAACCCGAAGCCGTTCTCCATCTGCCGCGCCGCGATGTCGTGGCCGGGATGTTGCGGCAGGCCGGGATAGAGCACGCGCGCCACCAGCGGATGCGCCGAGAGCCGCTGCGCCAGCGCCATCGCGGAAGCCGCCTGCCGCTCCTGCCGGACGTGCAGCGTGCGCATGCCGCGCATCAGGAGGTAGGCCTCGAACGGGCCGAGAATGCCACCCTGGCCCTTGCGGACCGTCTTGACGCGGTTCCAGAACGCGTCGTCCTCGCGGGCGCAGAGCGCCCCCGCAACGACGTCGGAATGGCCGTTCAGCACCTTCGTCGCGGCATGCATGACGATATCGGCGCCGAGCGTCAGCGGGCGGGTATGGACCGGCGAGGCGCAGGTCGAATCGACCGCGAGCTTCGCGCCGGCCTTGTGCGCGATCTCGGCGGCCGCCGCGATATCGGTGATCGTCCAGAGCGGGTTCGACGGCGTCTCGATCCAGACCAGCTTGGTCGCGCCCGGCTTCACCGCCGCCTTCAGTGCGGCGAGGTCGTCGGTTTCGACGAAATCGACGGTGAGGCCCCAGCGCGTCGCCTCGGTGAGCAGCCAGGCCCTGAGCGCCCAGTACATCACCTTGGAGGCGACGACATGGTCGCCGGGCGAGAGCGCCTGGAACACGGCGGTCGCCGCCGCCATGCCCGAGCCGAACAGCAGCGCGCCGGCCTTGGCCTCCTCGAGCATGGCGAGCACGGCCTGTGCCTCATGCACCGTCTCGTTGTCCGGGCGGCCATATATGAAGCCGGTCGAATAGCCGTTATCCTCGTCGCGGATATAGGTGGTCGAGACATGGATCGGCGGGACCACGCCCTTGGTGGTCGGGTCGATCTTGCCCATGGCCTGCGCGGCAAGGCTTCTCTTGGTCCACTTCGTCGCAGTCATGACCCGTTCCCGTTTCGTCACCGCCGACAGGGTCGGCATCTGGATCAGATCATGCCGGCAAGCGCTTGGCGATTGTCGCGCATTTTTGCTATCAGGTGACGAATTTCGCCGATTGATGGACATTCGATGACCAAAACGGTCGATCTCGACAAGTTCGATTACGCCCTGCTGCGAGAGGTGCAGGCCGATAACCAGACGCCGGCGCGCGTGCTGGCCGAGCGTGTCGGCCTGTCCCAGAGTGCCGTGCTGCGGCGGCTCCGGCGCCTGCGGGCGGAAAAGGTCATCACCGCCGATGTTTCGGTCGTCAGCCCGGAAGTCATGGGCGTGCCGGTGACCGTGCATGTCACCGTCTCGATCATTCAGGGCTCGCGCACCTATGGCGATTTCGCCCGCAAGCTCCAGGCTAGGCCGGAGGTGAAGCACGCCTCCTATGTCACCGGCAGCGCCGATTTCGTGCTGCACCTGCAAGTCGAGAGCATGGCGGCCTATGCCGCTTTCACCCGCGAGGTCTTCCACGACGATCCGAATGTCGCGGAATACCACAGCTATATCGCCATGCGCGAAGTCGTCGGCCGGGGCGCGACATAAGCGGAGCCGCCTGTCTTGGCGCCCGGCCGGCCAGCCGTTATCGATCCGATGTGTGCGCGATGGGGCGGTTCCTCTGAACTCTGGTCGCCGTGGTTCTTGCCCGAGGGTATCGTCCGATGAAGCGCGAAGAAGCTGTGGAAATCGTTGCCGGCTTGCCGTCGAAGGCGTGGCTTCGGGAACCCCTCATCCCGGCCTGGATCGATCGCGCTGTCCGGCCCGGCCATGCCGGCTTCGTCGAGATGTTCGATCCGGCGGATCCGGATCGCGAGCCCGGCCCCGTGAAAACGACGCTGGTCACGGCCCGGCTGATCTATGTCTTCAGCCATGCCCATCTCCTCGACCCGCAGGGAAAGGCGCTCGCCGCCGCCCATCACGGCTTCGCCTTCCTGCGCGATGCCTGCCGGGAAGGCGGGCAGGGGCGCTTCCTGCACTCCGTCCGTGAGGATGGGACCCCTGTCGATGCCCGCACCGATCTCTACGATCTCGCCTTCGTGCTCTTCGCAATGGCCTGGTATTATCGCGCGACGCGGGACGATCAGGCGCTCGCGATCGCCGACGAGGTGATCGGCTTCATCGAAAGCGAGATGGCGCATCCGCTGGGCGGTTTCGCCGAGGATACGCTGGGCACGCTGCCCCGGCGTCAGAATCCGCATATGCACCTGCTCGAGGCATTTCATGCGCTGGCTGAGTCGACCGGCGAGAAGCGCTGGCTCGACCATGCCAGCGCGATCGTCCGGCTGGCGCGCGAGCATCTGGTCCATAAGGAGACCGGCACGCTCGGCGAGTATTTCACCGATGACTGGAAGCCGGTTGCCGGCGCGGCCGGCCTAGTCTGCGAGCCCGGCCATCATTTCGAATGGACCTGGCTGCTGCTGCACCATTGGCGCCTGACGGGTGAGACGCAGGCGCGCGATCTGGCGGAGAGGCTCTACGGCTTCGCCCTCCGGCACGGTCTCGATGACGGTTCAACCGGCCCGCTCGCTGCCTTCGACGTTTTCGACCGCACCGGCACCGTCACGGCCTCGACCAAGCTGCTCTGGCCGCAGACCGAGGCGATCAAGGCCTTCCTCGCCCGGATCGAGTTTCTCGATGATGCCGATGCGGCCGCGCGCCTCGACAGGCATCTCGCCAGCCTGTTCCGCTGGTTCGTCGCGCCCGAGACGGGCCTCTGGTTCAACCAGCTCGCGAAGGACGGAACACCTAGACAGACCGTTATCCCGGTGCGGGTGCTCTACCACCTCCTGCTCGCCCTCGCGGAATGGGAGCGCGTCCGCGGCTAACCGATCATCTGCCGACATGGACGCAGGCCGCCTCGGTTCCCGTCTCGCCTGCCGCGAGCGGGAAGCGCTCCTCGCCGCAGACCGCGATCCGCTCCGGGCAGCGCGTCACGAACGGACAGCCGACCGGCGGCGAGAGCGGGCTCGGCAGGTCGCCGCTCAGGATGATCTTCTCGCGGTTGCGCTGCGCCCGCGGGTCCGGCAGCGGAATCGCGGAGAGCAGCGCCTTCGTATAGGGATGCTGCGGTCGCTCGAAGATCGCATCGACCGGGCCTTGCTCGGCGACCGTGCCGAGATAGAGCACCATCGCCTCGTCTGCGATATGCCGGACGACCGAGAGATCATGCGAGATGAAGAGATAGGACAGGCCGAGATCGCGCTGCAATTCGAGCAGCAGGTTGAGCACCTGCGAGCGGATCGAGACGTCGAGCGCTGAGACCGGCTCGTCGAGCACGAGCAGGCGCGGTGACAAAGCCAGCGCCCGCGCGATCACGACGCGCTGGCGCTGCCCGCCCGACAGCGCGCTCGGCAGGCGTTCCCCCAGCGCGGCGGGCAGACCGACGCGATCCAATAGTTCGGCGACGCGGGCCTTGCGGTCGGCGCGGCTGCGGCCGGCGATGGCGAGCGGCTCACTGATGCTGTCGGCGATCGTCATCTTGGGATCGAGCGCCGAGGACGGGTCCTGGAAGACGATCTGGATGTCCTGCGCCAGCGCGGCCCGCTCGCGCCGCTTGAGCGCGGTGATGTCGCGCCCGTCGAAGCGGATCGTGCCCGCCGTCGCTCGCTCCAGCCCGACGACCGCATAGGCGGTCGTCGACTTGCCGCAGCCGGATTCGCCGACCAGCGCCAGCGTCTGTCCAGCCTGGAGGTCGAGCGAGATGCCGTCGACCGCCTTGACCACGCCGCCGGGCGTGCCGATGCCGCCGCGCAGCGGGAAATGCACCTTGAGGTCGCGGACCTCCAGCAACGGCGCGCTCATGCTATCGCCTCCAGCCGGTCGACATGCCAGCAGGCGGCACGATGGGAGGCGCCGACCGCGACGGCGGGCGGAACCTCGATGCAAGCCTCGTCGGCGAGCGGGCAGCGCGTGCGGAAGCGGCAGCCCTCCGGCCAGGCGCCGGCCGGGGGCACCATGCCCTCGATCGTCCGCAGCACCGTCTTGCGCTCACCGTCGAGCTTCGGGATCGTGCCGAGCAGCAGGCGGGTATAAGGGTGGCTCGGTGCTGCGAAGATGGTGTCGACCGGGCCGCTCTCGACGATCCGCCCGCCATACATCACGCAGACATCATCGGCGAGATCGGCGACCACGCCCATGTCATGGGTGATCAGCACGACCGCGCTGCCGACCTCGTCGCGGAGCCGGCGCATCAGGTCGAGGATCTGCGCCTGGATGGTGACGTCGAGCGCCGTCGTCGGCTCGTCGGCGATCAGCAGCGAGGGCCGGCAGATCAGGGCCGAGGCGATCATGATGCGCTGGCACATGCCGCCAGAGAGTTCGAACGGATATTGCCGGGCGCGCCGTGCCGGATCGGGAATGCCGACGCGCGCCATGATCGCGATGGCCTCCTCGCGTGCAGCGGCGCGCGACAGCCCGCGATGCAACAAGAGCGCTTCCTCGACCTGCTCGCCGACCCGCATCAGCGGGTTCAGCGAGGCGACCGGCTCCTGGAAGATGATCGCGGCGTCGTTGCCGCGCACCTGCGACAGCTCCGCCTCGGACAGCCCCGTCAGCTTGCGCCCGCCGAGCCGGATCGAGCCGGCGGAAACCCGCGCCGCGCCGGGCAGCAGGCCGAGCACGGACAGCGCCGTCAGGCTCTTGCCGCAGCCGGATTCGCCGACGATCGCGAGGATGCGGCCGGTCTCGACGCTAAGCGAGACGCCATCGACGATGCGGTGGCCGTCGATCTCGATAGCGAGGCCTTCGATCGCCAGCATCGGGTTGGCGTGCTCGCTCATACCGAGGCTGCCGCGACCGCGGCCCAGGGGCTGGTCGGATGCGCCATGCCGAGGAAGCCGCCATCTTCCGCTCGCATCACCGCCGAAGGCACGGAGAAGTTCACGGGGTACAGCGTGTCCTCGACGATTTCGACCGGGAAGGCCCCGGCGATCCGCGCCGCCACATCCGGCTCGGCCCGGGCATCGACCTTGATGCGCGGCGTGGAGGCGTCGATGCGCGGCCGGTGGAAGACATCTTCGAGCGAAAGGCCGAAATCGGCCATGCCGGAGATCATCTGCAAGAGCGTCGGGAAGATCGTGCGGCCGCCGGCGGCGCCGATCGCGAGCCAGGGCTTGCCGTCGCGGCTCAGCACCAGCGGGCACATGTTCGCCAGCGGCTTGGCGCCGGCCGCGATGCTGTTGGGCTGGCCGGGGCGCGGATCGAACCACATCATGCCGTTGTTCATGATGATGCCGGCCCGCGGCAGCGCCACCCGCGCGCCGAAGCGCGAGAGCAGCGTGTTGGTCAGCGAGACCATGTTGCCGTTGCGGTCGACGACGCTGACATGCGAGGTGCAACCCGCTTGCGGCGTCGCGGCATGGCCCATGCTGTTCAACCTCACCGCGTAAGCCTCGCGGATCGCGGTGGCGTAGGTCAGTGCAGCATCGGCCTGTGAGGCGTCGGGGCCGAGCCCGCACGCTTCCACCCGTCGCGCCGCGTCGAAGAAGGTCGGACCGCCGCTGAGGCCGGGAATAGCGGCGATGTCGAGATCGCGATAGCGCCCGGTCAGGGCCGGCGACCAGACCGCCTGATAGCCGGCGAGATCCTCAGTGCGGATGGCCGAACCGCCCACTTCGAGATCATCTGCGATCAGGCGTGCGGTCTCGCCCTCGTAGAAGTCGCGGGCGCCCGCTTTTGCCAATCGCTTCAGGAGCTGGGCCTTGGCCGTCATCGGCTTGAAGCGGCGGGTGTCGGCACCCGCCTTGGGCGGCTGGCCGTTATCCAGGAGGAGTGCGGAAATCACCGGGTCACGCGACAGGCCGGCGACCTCGACCGCGATGCACAGCGCCGCATACCAGTCGATTTCCAGCCCGCGTTCGGCATGCTCGATCGCCGGCTGCAGCGCCTCGCTCCAGGAGATCGTGCCATGGCGCTCCAGCGCGGCGGAAAAGCCGGCGATGGCGCCGGGCACACAGATCGCGCTGTAGCCGGCGACATTGCGCTCGCCGACGACGGCGGGCCAGGCGAACCAGTTGCCCGAACCGGCGTCGGTCAGCGGATAATCCGCCGGATCGAGACCGCGCGGCGAGCGCACGTTGAAATCGAGTGTGTCGAGCGCTCCCGTCTTGCCGTCGGCATGGATCAGGAAGCCGCCGCCGCCCACGCCCGAAAGCCAGGGCTCGACGATGCTCAGCACCAGCGCGGTGACGATCGCCGCATCCATCGCGTTGCCCCCGCGTGCGAGCACGTTGGCGCCGGCCTCGGCCGCGTGGCGGTTCTGCGCGGCGACGAGCCCGTGCGGGGAGCGGACGGCAGGGCGGCGGATGCTGAAGGTCTGCATCAGGCTTTGGTCCGGAAGCGCAAGGGCGCGCTCGGTTGCGGCAGGCGCATGGGCACGCTGAAGCGCTGCGCATTGGCGCTCTTCGCATGATGCGCCGCAAGCTCGCCCACGGTCGCGATCCAGACATCGGGCGAGGCTGTCACCACGTCGAGCAGCTTCTCCAGCATGCGGACGCGCCCGGCCCGGCCGGAGATCCAGTCATGGACGGTGAGCATCATCATCCGCCCCTCGCGATGCAGCACCTCCCATTCGTCGAGCCAGGCATCGAGAATGCCGTTCTGGGCCGAGGGTGGGGCGCGGTCCTGCGCGCTGCCGGTGAAGCGGAAATAGACGGCGTCGTCGACCGCCCAGAGCACAGGAACCTGTGTCACGCCGTCGATGGTGTAGGGGTGGTCGAAGCCCATCAGCGAGGAATCGTAGAGTCCGCGCCGCTTTACCTCTTCCAGCATGAAGGGCGTCATCTCCCAGGCCGGCGAGCGGAAGCCCTTGGGCACGACACCCGCCTGGCTCTTGAACAGCGCGAGCGATTCGTCCATCGCGCGGGCGAATTCCTCAGGGCCGGCCTCGGTCGCGAGTTCGTGGAAATAGCCGTGCAGGCCGATCTCGTGACCGCGCGCGACGAAGGCCGGCAGCAGCTCCGGGTGGTTCTTCGCGATCAGCCCCGGCACGAACAAAGTCGCCTTGATGCCGTAGCGATCCAGCAGATCGAGCAGGCGCCAGATGCCGACGCGCGGGCCGAACAGCCTCTGCTCGATCTGTCCGAGCGCGACCGGCGCCCCTTCGGGCAGGCTCCACTGATAGGGGCTTTCCGCATCGACATCGATGGTGAAGCAGAAGGCGCTCGACTTGCCTTCCGGCCATTCATAGGCGGGGCGGGCGGCGTTTGGGCCGGTCATGTCCTGGCCTCCCTTAGAGCGCCTGCTTCTTGTCTTGATGGACGGCGAGCGAGCCGATCGAGTTGCCGCCATCGACTGTGAGCGTCGCGCCGGTGACATAGGCCGAGGCATCGCTGGCGAGGTAGAGCAGGGCGTTGCCGACATCCGCGCGGGACGACGCCCGGCCGAGCGGGATTTGCGCGACCGTGTTCTGGATATGCGCATCGGTGAGGGCGCTGACCGTGCTGCCGGCGGCGAAGCCCGGCTCCAGCGCGTTGGAGCGGATGCCGTATTCGGCGAGCTCGACGCCGAACCCCTTGGTCAATCGGTCGAGCGCGGTCTTCGACATCGAATAGACGCAGGCGGTGCGGCGCATCTTGCGCGAGGCGCCCGACGAGATGTTGATGATCGAGCCCTTCACGCCCTTGCGTACCATCTGGGTCGCGAGTTCGCGGGTCAGGATGAACGGCGCCCGCAGGTTGATCGCGAGGATGCGGTCGAACTCGGCGGTCGGCGTGTCCAGCAGGAAGGCGCTCGGATAGATGCCGGCATTGTTGATGAGGATGTCGGCGGCGCCCCAGCGCTTCCCGATCTCGGCGGCGAGCGCCGTGATCGAGGCCTCGTCGGTCAGGTCGGCCGGCATGACGAAGCTCTCGCCGGAGAGGCCGAGCGTCTTGGCCAGCGTCTCCAGATCCTGGCTACGCGCATCGGTCAGGCAGAGCGTGGCGCCGGCCTCGTGCAGAACCTCGGCGATCCAGCGGCCGATGACCCCGCAGGCACCGGTGACGACGGCGCGCTTCCCCTTGATGTCCTCGAACATGGGCTTAGTCCTTCAGCGATGGCGGGGATCGAGGCGGTCGCGCACGGCGTCGCCGGTGAGATTGACGGCGAGCACCAGCACGAACAGGCAGATGCCGGGGAGCGTGGCGACCCACCAGGCGGTCGCGACATAGTTCCGGCCGGTCGAGAGCATCGCGCCCCAGCTCGCGGTCGGCGGCTGGACGCCGAGCCCGAGGAAGGACAGGCCGGCCTCGAACAGGATCATCAGCCCGAATTCGAGCGTCGCCACGACGCTGACCGCGCCGACGATATTGGGCAGGACATGGCGGAAGAGCACGCGCGGCGCGCCGGCTCCCATCAGTGCCGAGAGCCGGACATAGGGCATGTTCGCCACGGAAAGCGTCTGGCTGTAGGCGATGCGGGCGTAGCGCGGCCAGCGCGTCAGCGCGAGCACCATGATGACATTGACGATGCCGGGGCCGAGCACCGCGACGGTGATGATCGCGAGCAGGATCGCCGGGATCGACAGGAAAACGTCGACGACGCGCATCACCGCGATCTCGACCCAGCCGCGCCGATAGCCCGCGATCATGCCGAGCGTCGTCCCGACCACGCCGGAGAGGACGACCGAGGCGAAGGCGACGATCAACGAAATGCGCGCGCCATGGATGACGCGGCTGAGCAGGTCGCGGCCGAGCTCGTCGCTGCCGAGCCAGTAATGGAAGCTGCGCGAGACGGTGCCGGGCGGCTTGAGGCGCCCGAGCAGGTTCTGCTGGTTGGGATCATAGGGCGCGAGCCAGGGCGCGAAGACAGCGACCAGCACGACGAGCGCGATGATGCCGACCGGCCACCAGCGCCACAGGCCACGGCGCTTGGCGCGCGGCATCGGGCTTGCGGCTGCGACGCTCACCGCGCGCCCTCCAGCACGATGCGCGGATCGACCAGGCTGTAGAGCAGGTCCGAGAGCAGGTTGAGCAGCACGGTGACGAAGGCGCCGAGCAGCACCACGCCCTGCACGATCATGAAGTCGCGCGCCAGGATCGCCTGGACCGTCACCTGTCCGAGGCCGGGCCAGGCGAAGACCGTCTCGACGATGACGGCGCCGGCCAACAGGTTCGATATCTCGAGCGCCGCGACGGTGATCACCGGGATCGAGGCGTTGCGCGCGAGATGGCGGATGAGCAGCCGCCCGCTACGGACGCCGCGCGAGCGGGCCGTGCGGACATAGTCTTTCGAGAGTTCGTCGAGCAGGGCCGAGCGCGTGATCCGCGCGAAGGTCGCCATGCTCAGCAGGCCGAGCGCGAAGGATGGCATGACGAGATTCGAGAGGTCGCCGGTGGAGGAGGGTGGCAGCCAGCCGAGCAGCACCGAGAACACCAGGATCATCAGGATGCCGCTCCAGAAAGTCGGCATGCTCTGGGCGGCGAGGACAAAGCCCGAAGCCGCCTTCGCTGCGGCCGAGTTGCGGAAGATCGCGAGCAGGATGCCGATCGGCACCCCGATGCCGCAGGCGACGAGGAGCGCGCCGGTCGCCAGCATCAGCGTATAGGGGAGACGCGAGGCGATGATCGTCGTCACCGGTACCCGCTGCACCACCGATTGCCCGAGATCGAAGCGCACGAGCTCGCCGAGGAAGTCGAGATACTGCACGACGAGCGGCCGGTCGAAGCCGAGCTGATGGCGCAAGGCCGCGATATCGGCCTGCGTCGCCGTCTCCGGCACGAGCAGGTAGGTCGGGTCTCCCGTCAGGCGCTGGACGAAGAAGATCAGCGTCACCACCCCGAGGATGGTGACGAGCGCCTGGCCCAGCCGGCGGAGCAGGAAACCCGGCACCGCGGCTCAGTCCTTCCAGCTCATCCGGTTGATGAACAGGCTTTCGTTCGGCGTCGGCTGGAAGGTCAGGCTCTTGGCCGCCCCGTAGATCACCACGGCCTGATAGAGCGGCACGACCGGCACGTCGGCGGCGACGATCTCATGCACCTGCTTGTAGGCGGCGAGGCGCTTGCCGGTGTCGAGCGTCGCGCGCGCCTCTTCCAGCAGGGCGTCCATCTTCGGGTTGCGATAGGCCGACCAGCCGCTGCTCTTGTGCAGCAGCGGGAAGAGCACGCCGTCCGCATCCTGGCAGGCGCAGGACCAGCGGCCGAAGCTGAGCAGCGAGGTCGCCTCCGGCCCGGCCTGGGCGCGCTTGAGATAGGTCGCCATGTCCGACATCGCGATCTTCACGTTGAAGCCGGCTTCGGTCAGCATCTGCTGGATCGCCTGGACGATACGCTGGTCGAAGACCGGCGCGGTGGCGAGGTCGATCTCGGCCTTCGCAGCCGGCCCGGCTTCGGCGATCAGCGCCTTCGCCTTGGCGAGGTCGTGCTCCGGCGCCTTGATGCCATCGACCCAGCCGAAGATCGCCGGCGTCAGCAGTTCCGGCACGGGCTTGTCATGGCCGCCGAGCAGGCCGTCGATCATCGCCTGCTTGTCGAGCGCGTAAGCCGCGGCCAGCCGGAGCTTGGGATTGTCGAAAGGCGGCTTGGTCGTGTTGAGCCGGACATAGGCGACGCGCTCGGTCAGGCCGATCAGGGCCTGGGCCTTGGGAGAGGACTTGAGCTGGGCGGCCTGGTCGGCATCGAGCGTGACGACGAGGTCGCTCGCGCCGGCTTGCAGATTGGCGAGGCGGGTCGCCGCGTCCGGCACGGCGCGGAAGGTCACCGCCGGGAAGGGCGCCTTGGTACCCCAATAGGCGTCGTTGCGCGTGAGCTGGACGTGCACGCCGCGCTGCCAGGATTCGAACCTGTACGGGCCGCTGCCGACGGGCTTGAGGTTGAAGGCATCCTTGCCGACGGCCTCGACCACGGCCTTCGGGACGATCGAGAGCTTGACGAGCTGCGCCAGCAGCGCCGGATAGGGGCCGGCGGTGACGAGCTTCACCTTGGTCGGCGAGAGCGCGATCGCCTCGGTGATCTTGTCGAACTGGCCGAGCTGGGGGCTGGCGAATTTCGGATCGGTGATGCGCTTGACGCTGTAGACGACATCGTCGGCAGTCAGCTTCGAGCCGTCATGGAAGGCGATGTCGCTGCGCAGGTCGAACTCGATCTCGGTATCCGAGACCTGCTTCCAGGCGGTCGCGACCTGCGGGATGATCGCGCCCTTGTCGTCGCGGGTGACGAGATTGTCGAAGATGTTGCGGTAGACATAGTAGCTGTCCGGGTTCCACTGCACCTGCGGGTCGAGCGAGGACGGCTCGTTGACGAGGTCGACTACGAAACGCTCCTTGGCGGCGAGCGCCGGCCCGGCCGCGAGGCCGAGCGCGGTGGCGACGAGGAAGGCGGCTGCGGCTTTCGAAACACGGCTCATCGCGATTTCTCCTCGGATACGGTGGGGGAAGGCTTGCGGTCGTTCGTTCTCCGGCGCGCCCGGCGGCTGCGCACGGAAACGGGTTCGTTCTGCGGAAGCAGGCGGGCGGTCGCGAGAAAGCCGTGCGCCACCGCGTCGGTGAAGCGCTTCTGCTCCTCCTGGAGCGCCAGAAGCGCGGCTTCGCGGTCGCTGCGCAGGAGCGCATCGAGCAACGGGCGCGGATCGGTCGCGGGTGCCGCAGCGCCGGCCATTTCGAGCGAGCGCGTCAGGCGTTCGGTGTGATCCCAGAGATCGCGCAGCCAGATTGCGATGAAACCGCCGGTCCTTTGCGCGAGCAGATCGAGCGCCTGCCGGCAGAGCTGCTGCGCCATCGTGCGTGCGGAAGGGTCGTCCCGCCCGATGACGGCGTCGATCGCTCCGCGCAGGCTGCCGAGCAGGGCAGTGCTGCGCTCATCGAGCGGCTTCTCGACCAGGGCTGGCTCGATCCGCAAACGCGCCTCGACGATCGCGCTCGCCAGCGCGCCATCGACCGTCGCGACGCGCCAGCCCTGCCGCGCATGCCGGGCGACGAAGCCGGCGATGGAAAGCTCCGTCAGCGCGACGCGGACGGCGGCGCGCCCCAGCCCGAAACGCTGCGCGAGATCGCCTTCATGGACATAGGTGCCGGGCGCGAACTCGCAGCGGACGAGCGCCTGCCGCAGGCGCCGGCTTGCGAAGGCGATGTCGCTCTCCGCTGCCGGAGGCTTCGGAAGAGAGAAGGGCGATTGATCGAGCATGAGCCATGCTGGCTCAGTTTCTAAGATCTGACAATCCTTTTGTGAGATGTCAGAAGCGCATGATCAGGCGCAGTTCCACCTCGCCGTGCATGGTGGCGCTATGGGCGCGATCCAGTTTGAACGATGGGCCGACAGCTTGCGCTGTCGGAGGCCTATTGCTCGGCCGTAATGGTGCTCGCCGCGGGCGCGGGCTGCGCCAGGAAGAAGAACGCCAGCGACGCGCACCAGACGATCAGGCCGAAGACGGTGGCGCCGGCCAGCACCAGCCCGAAGCCACCCTGCGCATGAAGCACGGCCAGCATCGGCACGACGAAGCCGCTGACGGTGAAGCCGAGGAAATAGCGCACGCTGAAGGCCTTGGCGCGGTGCTGCGCCGGCACGTAGCGGGCGACCATCGCGTCGTTGACGACGACCTGCCCGTAGATCGCGGCCATGGTCATGACGAGGCCGATCAGCAGCGGCGCACCCGAGGTCGTTGCCGCGAGTGCGAGGCCCAGCGGCTGGAACAGCGCGAGCCCGACGAACAGGGCCGGCAGCGTATAGCGGTCGACCAGCCGCCCCATCAGCCATTGCGTGGCGGCGCCGAAGACGAAGACGAGCGTCGCCAGCGAGCCGATCAGCGCCAGCGGCAGGTCGAGGCCTAGGCGCTCGTCGATGACCTTCGGCAGCGCGATCGTGGTGATGTAGAAGGTCATGCCGCCGGCGATGATCGCGACGGCGAAGATGGCGAGCAGAGCCTTCGGCCGATTGACGGGGATCAGCTCGGCCTTGCCGGAGCGGTTGGCGGATGGATTTCCATCGCCGGGCACGAGCGCGACGAACGCAGCGCCGAGAACGAGGCAGACGACGCCCGGCAGGATGAAGGCGAAGCGCCAGCCGAAATTCGCGGCGATGAGCGCGGTGACGCCGGCCGCCGAGGCCGCGCCGAGATTGCCCCAGACGGCGTTGACGCCGAGGTCGCGGCCGAGCTGGCGGGCATGGCTGACCAGCATGGTCGAGCCGACCGGATGATAGATTGCCGAGGCCACGCCGAGCACGAGCAGCCAGCCGGCGAAGGCGGCGGGCCGGTCCGCGCTGGCGACGCCGAGGCAGGACAGGCCATAGCCGATGAAGAACACGGCGAGCATATTGCGCCGGCCGAACTTGTCCGAGAGCCAGCCCATCGGCAGCGAGCACAGGCCGAAGGCGACGAAGGCGCCGGTCGCGAGGCCGATGAGCTCCGCGTAGCTCAGGTTCGTCTGCGCGGCGATGGCAATGACCGCCGTCGGATAAATCAGCAGCACGAAATGATCGAGCGCATGGGCGGCGTTGACGAAAAGCAGGGTGCGCCTGGACAGCGTCTCGGGGCTCATGGGCAGTCTCGCAGCGATGATGCGTGATCCTAGCTTGACCCGCTAGGCCTGTCGGGTCGTTATTCGACGTGATCGGGCCAAAGAGGACAGGCGATGCGCAGCGAGAGCGAGGCCTATCAGTCGGTGCCGCGTGCGGTCGCCGTGATGCCGAAGAGCTACGAGGCCGGCGCGAGCACGGGCTGGCACAGCCACCCGCGCGCGCAACTGCTCTATGCCACAGCCGGCCTGACGCTGGTGCGCGCGGAGGATGGCACCTGGGTGCTGCCGGCCCGGCACGCGCTCTGGATACCGCCGCGCCTCTCGCATGAGGTCCGGATGCATGGCGCCGTCTCGATGTGCTCGGCGTATATCGCGCCCGAGGCGGTCGGCGTGCTGCCGACGGGATGTCGCGTGCTGGAGGTTTCGGCCCTGCTCGCAGCAACGCTGGAGGCGCTTTCGGCCGAGCCGCTGCTCTATGACGAGGCCGGGCGCGGCGGGCATCTTGCCGCGCTGATCCTCGACGAGATCGCGCGGGCGCCCGAGACCGCCTTGACACTGCCCTTGCCGCGCGACCCGCGCCTGCGGCGGATCTGTGATGCCCTGCTGAAGGACCCTTCATTGGACATCGATCTCGACGGCTGGGCCGAGCATGCCGGAGCGAGCCGGCGCACGCTGACGCGCGGCTTCCGGGCGGAGACGGGCATGAGCTTCGGCGACTGGCGCTCGCGCCTGCGCGTGCTCAGGGCCATGACGATGGCGAGCGACGGCGTGGCGCCGCACCTGATCGTCAGGGCGGTCGGTTATCACGATCAACGCGCGCTGCGAACGGCGGCGCGACGCGTCCTCGGCCGGGCTGACCTGTCCTGACAGGGGCCGGTCAGCGCGATTGCAGCGTCGGGTCGAGCCGGTCGCGAATCCAGTCGCCGACGATCGAGATCGACATCGTCGTCAGGAAGATCGCCATGCCCGGCAGCACCGCGATCCACCAGGTGCTGGTCAGGTAGGCGCGGCCGGCGCCCAGCATCTGGCCCAGGCTGGTCAGCGGCGGGCGGATGCCGAGGCCGAGGAAGCTGAGCGACGTCTCCAGCAGGATCACTTGCGGGAAATTCAGCGTGAACTGGACGATCAGCACGCTGAGGATGTTCGGCAGGACATGCCGGAGATAGACATGGCGGGCCGGCGCGCCGAGCGCGGTCACCGCCGTCGCATAGCCCTGCGTATTGGCGGCGATGACGACGCCGCGCGTCAATCGCGCGAAGACCTCCCAGCCATAGAAGCCCATAATCGCGACGAAGAGGAAAAAGCCGCCGCCGAACAGGGCTATCAGCGCCAGCGCGATCATCATGAAGGGCAAGGACGCCTGCACGTCGGCCAGCATCATGATCGCTTCTTCCGCCAGCCCACGGAAGTGGGCGGCAATGAAGCCGAGCGTGGTGCCGATGAAGGCGCCGATCAGCGTGCCGCCGAGCGCGACGAGCACGCTGAAGCGGATCGCGTAGATCAGGCGGCTGAGGACATCGCGCCCGAGCTCGTCGGTCCCCAGCAGATGCTCCGGCATCCCCCCGAGGAAGGCCGGCGGCTTCAGGCGCTTCAATAGCGATTGGGTGCGGTAATCGTAAGGCGCCAGCCAGTCGGCGAAGAGGAAGATCACGAGGATCAGGCCGAGCAGGATGAGGGCCATGACCACGAGGGTGGGATAGCGTGCCTCGGCGCGGACCGGCGCATCGTCCTTCCGGCGGAACAGGCTCGACAGCGCCATCTCAGCTCTCCGAGCGGGCGGCGCGCATGCGCGGGTCGATCAGCGTGTAGATCGCGTCGACGGCGAGATTGGCGAGCACCATCGTGATCGAGGTCATGATCAGGATCGCCTGCACCAGCGCGAAATCGCGCGAGGTCACCGCATTGACCAGAAGCCGCCCGACGCCCGGTACCGCGAACACGGTCTCGACGATGATCGAGCCGGCGACGAGATCGCCGAGCTTGAGGCCGATGATCGTGATGATCGGGATCGCGGCATTGGGCAGGGCGTGCCAGAGCACGCGACGTGGCCGCGGCACGCCCTTGGCCCGGGCGGCGACGACATATTGCTTGTTCAGCACTTCGAGCATGGCCGAGCGCGTGAAGCGGGCGAAGGTGCCGGCGAAATGCGTGCCCAGCGTGATCGCCGGCAGGATCAGGTGCCAGATCGTCTGATCACCCGAACTCGGCAGCAGGCGCCAGTGCAGCGAGAACAACAGGATCAGCAGAATCCCTAAGAAGAAATTCGGCAGGCTGAATCCGAGCACGGCGAAGCTCATCACGAAGCGGTCGATCGGCCGGTTGCGGTTGAGCGCCGCGACGATGCCGAGCCCGACGCCAAGCAGAAGGCCGAGCACGAAGGCGGTGAGCCCGAGCCGGAGCGTGCGCGGCAATGCTGCGGCGATGAGCTCGATGGCGGGCCGCTGATCGGAAAGCGACAGGCCGAAATCGCCCTGCGCGATCCCTGCGACATAGGAGACGTATTGCTGCCAAAGTGGCCGGTCGAGCCCGAATTTCTCGCGATAATGCGCGATGACTTCGGCGGGAGCCTGATCGCCGACCAGCGCCTCGATCGGGTCGCCCGAGAGATTGAGCGCGACGAAGGTCAGTGTCACGATCAGCCACACGGTCAAGAGGCCGCGCGCGAGCTTCGTCAGGAACAGCCGGCCGGGCATCACGACGCCTTGCGGCTCTGGAAGCCCGTCAGCAGGTCGGGATCGTTGAGCAGAACGGCTTGCGGCGCATGTGCGAGGATAGCGCCAAGGCTGTCGCTATCGACGTCGCCGACGATGCGGCTCGTGCCTTTGCCGCCGGCGGTGACCCAGACCGGCACGCGTCCGAGCAGCCGCGCGGCGACAGGGCCGTCAAGAGCCCCTTCCCAGATGCGGAACGCACTCGCGCCTGCGGCGGCATAGTGATCCGGATTGGCCTTGTCGGGCAGGAAGGCGAGGACCCGGATCCCCGGCACCGTCAGCGTGGCATGCGCGACCTGAAGCACCTCGCGCGCACCAACCCAGACCCGGTCGAGCACGCCGAGTTCCCGGATCACAGCGAGCACCGCATCGATGATCGCAAGATCCCCGGTCTTGATGTCGATCAGCGCCTGGCGATGCGGGCAGATCGCGCTGAGCGCTTCGGCGAGCGTCGCGAGCTGCACGCCGCCGGAGCGGGCGATGGCCCTGAGGTCGTCATGCGACGTCTCCGCGACCGCAGCGTCGCGGCCGGCAATCCGGACGAGATCGGGATCATGCGAGGCGATGACGACGCCGTCGGCGCTGATCCGCGCATCGGTCTCGACGAGATCGGTGCCAGACGCGATCGCGGCGCGATAGGCCTCCAGCGTGTTCTCGGGATAGCGGGCGGAGTGGCCGCGATGGGCGATGATGAGCGGCCGGGTCATGACGCAACTCCCAGTTCACCAGCAAAATGGCAGCGGACGCTGCGGCCCTCGCCGAGCGGGCGCAGGCTTGGCATTTCGGCCGAGCAGCGCGGACGGGCGTAAGGGCAACGCGTGTGAAAATGGCACCCGGCCGGCGGGTTGGCCGGCGAAGGCGGGTCGCCCGCGAGCCGCACGGGTCGAGCCCCGCGCGATGCCGAAAGGTCCGGAATCGCGGCGAGCAGGGCCATCGTGTAGGGGTGCATCGGCTGGCGATAGACCGGGTCGGTCGGGCCTTCCTCGACGATCTGGCCGAGATACATCACCGCTATACGGTGCGAGAGCTTCTTCACCACGCGCAGGTCGTGCGAGATGAAGAGATAGGCGATGTCGAAGCGCTCTTGCAGCTCCTGCAGCAGCTCCGTCACCGTCGCCTGCACGGAGACGTCGAGCGCCGAGACCGGCTCGTCGCAGACGATCAGGCTCGGCTTCATCGCCAGTGCCCGTGCGATCACGACCCGCTGCGCCTGCCCGCCGCTGATCTGATGCGGGAAGCGGTCGGCCATCTCCGGCGCCAACGCCACCGCCTGCATCAGGCGCAGGACTTCCGCATCGCGCCCGCTGCGCTCGCCGATTTCGTGCAGGTCGAGCGGCTCGCGGATCTGCCGGCCGATGCTCAAGCGCGGATCGAGCGCCGATTGCGGATTCTGGAAGATCATCTGGATGTCGCGGCGCTGCCGCTGCCAGTCCTTCGGCGCCAGGCTTGTGAGATCGCGGCCCTTGAACAGGATCTCGCCGCCGCTCGGCCGTTCCAGACCGACGATCATCCGCCCGGTAGTCGATTTCCCGCAGCCGGATTCGCCGACGAGCCCGAGCGTTTCGCCGATCCGCAAGGTCAGCGACACGTCCTCGACGGCGCGGATGGTCCGCTGCGTCCGCAGGAAGGAGCGGCCGCCGCCGAAATGGCGGCGTAAGGCAGAGACGCGCAGCAGGGGCTCGGTCGCGGCGCTCATGACTCGGCCCGTTCGCGATAGACCGGCGCGGCGACGTCGAGACGCGGCATCGCGGCGAGCAGTTCCTGCGTATAGGGCGCTTGCGGAGCGTTCAGGAGGCGCTCGGCCGGGCCGGCTTCGACGACGCGGCCATGGCGCATTACCACCACATCATCGGCCATTTCCGCGACGACGCCGAGGTCATGGGTGACGAACAGGATCGCCATGCCGAGCTCGGCCTTGAGCTTGTTCAGGAGGTCGAGGATCTGCGCCTGGATGGTCACGTCGAGGGCGGTGGTGGGTTCGTCGGCGATCAGCAGGCGCGGCTCGCAAGCCAGCGCCATCGCGATCATCACCCGCTGCGCCATGCCGCCGGAAAACTGGTGGACGTAAGAAGCGAGGCGCTGCTCCGGTTCGGGGATGCCGACGAGGCGCAACAGCTCCAGCGCGCGGGCCTGACGCTGCGGCTCGGAGAGCGCGGTGTGCAGGCGCAGGGTCTCGCGCAACTGTGTCCCGACCGTGTGCAGCGGGTTGAGCGATCCGAGCGGGTCCTGGAACACCATGCCGATGCCACGGCCGCGGATGGTTTCGAGTTCGGCCTCGCTGGCGGCAGCGAGGTCACGCCCTTCGAATAGGATTCGTCCCGCCGTCCGGCGCCCGTTCGCGGGTAGCAGCCCGAGCACCGCCTGGCAGGAGACGCTCTTGCCGCTGCCGCTCTCGCCGACGATGCAGGTCGTCGTGCCCGGTCGTACCGCGAAGGAGACCGCGTGCAGGATGTCGGCATAGCCCCTGGCGGTGCGGAAGCCGACGGTCAGGCCTTCGACGGAGAGCAGCGCATCGCTGCCCCCGCCCGTCCCGGTCTTGCGCCCGCTCCCCGTCACTTCGCGGTCAGCGAGAAGTTCGAGGGGCGGAAATCCATGTAGTACTGGCTATAGGGCGTCCAGTTGATGCCCTTCTTCACGCCATAGCCGGTGACGGGGTTGTAGAGCATCGTCATCGGCATATCGTCCTCGAAGGCCGCGAGCAGCTTGGCGAAGGCCGCGCGGCGCTTGGTCTCGTCGGTCTCGGCGGTCAGCTCCTTGGCGGCATCGTTGAAGGCCGGGCTCGCGCCATAGAGCTTCCAGGTCTTCTGGTTCTCGCTCTCGGGCCCCCACAGCGTCAGGATCGCGCCGGACGGATCGGGCACGCGATAGGTGTTCGACCAGGCGAAGACCTGGGCGCCCGGCTTGCGCACCTCCTTGAAGCTGTCGACGAAGTCGATGCGGGCGTTGATGCCGACCGCACGCCACATCTCCTGGATCACCTGCGCCGCCTCGACATTGTAGAGGTAGTAGTTCGGGATCAGCCGGTAGGAGATCTCCTGGCCCTTGTAGGAGCTTTCCGCGAGCAGCTTCTTGGCCAGCGCCGGATCATAGGCGTAGCCCTTGTTCTCCTTGACATAGATCGGCCCGAAGCTCGGGAGCTGGTGGCCATTGGGCGTATAGGTCTGGCCCTTCCAGAGCGCGTCGATCAGCGCCTTGCGGTCGATCGACAGGCTCATCGCGTGGCGCAGCTTCTTGTCGGAAAGCACGGGATCGCTGGTGTTGAACTGGAGCACATGGCTGTTCTCCAGCGGCTCGGTCTTCACCGAGACGTCCTTGTAGCGCTTCAAGCCGTCCCACTGGTCCGGCGGCAATTCGACGGCGATGTCGAAATCACCAGCGACGAGGCCGGCGACGCGGGCCGCGACCTCGGGCACCGAGCGGAAGGTGATGGATTTGGCTGCTGGCTGGCCGCCGAAATAGCGATCGAAGGCCGCGAGCGTGATCTTGTCGTTCTTCTGGTAGTCGACGAAGCTATAGGGGCCGGTGCCGACTGGCTTCCAGCGCAGGGCCTTGGCGGCCTGGTCCATCCAGACCTTGGAATCGACGCCCTCCTTGCGGAAGGCGTTCCACGGCTCGTCGCAGATCGCGAAGGACATGTAGCTCGACAGGCGATGCTCCATGATCGGGTCATGCTGCGCCACCGTGATCCGCACGGTGAAATCGTCGAGCTTCTCGATATTGGTGAAATTGCCGAAATAGACGCGGCCTTCGGGATAATAGGCCTTCGGCCCCCAGAGCCGGTCGGGCGAGAAGGTCGCCAGCACGTCGTTGGCGTCGAACGGGCTGCCGTCATGGCAGACGACGCCGCGGCGCAGCTTCAGGTCGAAGGTGGTCGGTGTCGTCCAGGACCAGCTTTCGGCGAGGCCGGGCACGAGACTGGCGCCGCCATCGGCCTTCGGCTTGGCGAAGTCGCGCCGGATCAGCGTGTCGAAGATCGAGTAGTAGATGCGGGTATCGACATTGCCGGTGTGCTCGCCGGGGTCGAGCGAGCGCGCGAGCTCGTTGACGGCGACGGTGAGGGCGGGCCGTTCCTGTGCGGTGGTGCTTGAGCAAGCCATGGCGGCGAGGCCTGCGCCGAGCATGACCCCCGGGATCGCCTTGCTGATGGTCGAGGTCTTCATCGCACTCTCCTGGGGAACAGGTTTTCGTCGGTGATCGGGCGGAAATGGCTGCGGCGGCCCTAACCGGGCTTGCCGCGAAACAGGCGTTGCAGGGTCTCGACCTTCGCCAGCGTTTCCAGCGAGCGGCCGTCATCGGTGCGCGACAGTTCCAGGATCAGCGTGTTGCAGATCGCCATCGGCACGGTCAGCGAATGGAACTCGCCCTGCTCGCCGCGCGCGGCGACGAGCTGCATGTCGCAGGCGGGAACGCCGGTGCGCCTGTCGGTGATCAGGAGCGTCTTCGCTCCGATCTCGCGGGCGCAGGCGACGAGGCGGGTCATCGCCGTGCTTTCATGCCGGAAGATCAGCGCGATCACGACATCGCCGGCGGCAAGACCGAGCAGCTGGTCGGCCGCCTGCCAGTCGGCATGGGCGACGACCGTTGCGCGATAGCCGGAGCGGACGAGGCGCCGCACGAACAGATCGGCGAGGCTGCTGGCATGACCTTCGCCGGCAACGAGAATGCGCCCGGCCTGCCGCAGCATGTCGGCCGCGGCGACGATCTCCGTATCGGATATCTGGCTCACCAGCGCGCCGAGCGCGCGAATCTCGCCCTCGACGACAGAGCCGAGCAGGGAATCGCCGCGCACCCGGTCGAGCCGGCGCCGCACCCGGACCGACGCGTCGAGATCGGCGACGACGGTGTCCTGTAGCGCGCCGCGCATCTCGCGATAGGAGGCGAAGCCGAGCTTGCGGGCGAGGCGCCCGGCGGTCGAGGCATGCACGCCGGCCTGCTCGGCGACCTTGTGCGACGGCAGGAAGCTGCCCGCCGTGCGGTTGGCCAGGAGAACCTCGACCAGCCGGCGATCCGACTCGGTCAGTTCGTCCTGCCGCGCCGCGATGATCTCCGTCAGGTTCATCGTCTCTTCCATGCCCGCCAGCGTAACGGAGCCTTGCGGTGCTCTGCAAGTTAAATTGCAGACTCGCCTATCGGCAATTTATGTTGCATACACAGGCATCGCTCCGCATGGTTACAGAGATATGACGGACATCGCCTCGCATCGCGGCGGCGCCAGGATCTGGCCCGAGAACAGCCGCATCGCCTTCCGCAATTCCGCGGTCCTTCCGGTCGATTTCATCGAGTTCGACATTCATCGCAGCCGCGACGGCGTGTTGGTCGTCCACCATGATCCGCTGCTCGGCCGGACGGCCTCAGGCGAAGGCGCGGTCGGTGACATGGGCTGGGCCGCGCTGCAGGCGGTGGAGCTGATCGGGACCGATGGCGAAACCATCCCGAGCTTCGATGAGGTCCTCGATATCCTCGAGCCGAGCGGCATCAGGCTGCGCATCGAGCTGAAGACGCGGCAGGGAGGGGTGCGCTATCCGGGGATCGAGGCGCAGGTCGTGGCGCGGTTGCAGGAAAAGCGCCTGCTGGATCGCACGACCTTCACCTCCTTCGACCTGCCGACGCTGGCGGAACTCCTGCGCCTTGCGCCCATGGTGCCGACGATCTGGCTGATCGCCGACAAGCTGCTGGCGCCCCCCGCGCGCGACCTTCGCGGTATCTGCCGCAAGGCGGGGGCCGCCGGCGTACCCGAGATCGCGATCCGCATCGCGCAGGCCCGGGATGGCGATGGCGAGGCCTGCCGCAGCGAGGCTGTGAAGCTGGGCTATTACGGCGCACATGACGAGCCGGCGATAAGGAAGGCTTACGCCGATGGTGTGAGCGCCTTCACGACCGATCGGCCGGATATCGCCATCTCAATCCGGAGCGAGTTGAGCGAGGGGCGCGGTTAGAACTTTCAGCGTCTGGCCGAAATGCGAGCTGGCCCGGCCTGGGGCCTCGGTTTCGGCGTGGGATCGGCCCTCTACGCAAGCCGCCGCTGCGGGGAGTGGGCGATGAAGCAATCCAGGGGCCCGGGCTGGCCAGTTTCACTCGGTCGCCTGGGTTGCTTCGCAGAACACGCGGGGAGGAGGGGAAGCCCTGCGAGCCTGCAATGATGAGGTGGGCTCGCGGAGAGCCTGCCCGAAAAGCCGGCTCGTGCTCGTGGTCAGGCTGCTCCGTCGTCGCGGCGCGCGATCGTTTCCACGATCGCGACGGCAAGTGCGCGGTCGCGCTGCGAGCGGATGCGCCCGAACGCGGCATCGAGCTTGCTGGATTGCGGCGGCCTTTCGTCGGCCGTTGCATAATCGGCCGCGTCCTCGGCAAATCCGGCCTCGGCCGGGGCCAGGCCCTCGAAGAAGGCCGCCGGACTGGTCCCGAGAAAGCGCGCGAGCATGAAGAGCGCGCCTGCGCTCAGCCGGTCCTTGCCCTTCTCGTAGTTGCCCATCTGCTGGAACGAGACGTCGAGGACGGCCCCAAGATCGGCCTGGCTCAGACCGCGCTTCTTGCGGAGAACGCGCAGCCGATCTCCGATATGGCGGTTGATCGCCTCAGCTTCCGTACGCATCCCGCCCTCCCGCGGTATCGAGCCGGAAAGTCATTGTGACTCCGCAACCACGAATTCGTCCAGTTCATCTCAAAAGTTACACGAGAATTATCTGGGATGCGTTGCGATAGGACAAATGGTAGTGCCGGATTCATGGCCGGTCCAGATGCCGATAGTCGCGAACCCAACGGCAGCCTGCAGTCTCGGGCCAAGCTGCTCCGGCCGGCGCGATATCGCGCCGCCGGAGCCACTGAAGATGCTCAGCGCCGCTTACGCAGCCTTGGCGAGAAAGTCCTCGGCGTAGTGACAGGCGACCTTGCGGCCGTCGATCTCGCGCTTTTCCGGCCGCTCGGCCCGACAGCGATCGGTGACATGCGGGCAGCGCGTCGAGAACACGCACCCCTTCGGCGGGTTCAACGGGGAGGGCAGTTCGCCGCGCAGGATGATGCGCTCGCGCTTGCCGGCATCGACGCGTGGCGTCGAGGCGAGCAGCGCCTGCGTATAGGGATGGAGAGGCCGCGCGTAGATGCGCTCCTTCGGCCCGTGCTCGATGGCATTGCCGAGATACATCACCATCACGTCATGGGCGATGTGCCGGACGACGCTGAGGTCGTGCGAGATGAAGAGATAGGCGAGCTTCAGCTCGTCCTGCAGATCGGCCAGCAGGTTCAGCACCTGCGCCTGGATCGAGATGTCGAGCGCCGAGACCGGCTCGTCCGCGACCACGACCTTGGGCGAGAGGATCAGCGCACGCGCGATCGCGATGCGCTGGCGCTGGCCGCCCGAGAACATATGCGGATAGCGGGCATAATGCTCGGGGCGTAAGCCCACCTTTGCCATCATCGCGCGCGCCTTCTCGGTGCGCTCAGTGGCGGAGAGGTCGGTGTTGATCTTGAGCGGCTCCTCCAGGATCGTCCCGATCTTCTTGCGCGGGTTGAGCGAGCCGTAAGGGTTCTGGAAGACGAACTGGACGGTGCGGCGCAGGCGCCTGCGCTCGCTCGCCGGCGGCGAGACGGCATCGAGCCCGTCCAGCGTCAGCGCTCCGGCGGTCGGCTTCTCGATCAGCGTCGCCATGCGCGCCAGCGTCGACTTTCCGCAGCCGGATTCGCCGACGACAGCGAGCGTGCGCCCGGCCTCGACAGCGAAGGAGACCTTGTTCACCGCCTGCAATTGCGCCGGCGGTTTGAAAAGGCCCTGCTTGACCGGGTAGATCTGCGTCAGCTCGCGCGCTTCGATGACGGGATTGCTCATCGCACGGCCTCCTTCGCCTGGCCGGCTTCGTCGCGGGCGCGCTCAGTGTCCCGGTTCACATCGCCGAGCGGATAGTGGCAGCGCACGCGCCCATCGGCCCAGTTCCGGAGTTCTGGCTGGATAGTGCGCGAATGCTCGGTCGCATAGGCGCAGCGCGGCGAGAACAGGCAGCCCTTCGGCCGGTCGTTCAAGCCGGGCACCATGCCGGGAATGGTGGCAAGCCGGGTCGCATGCTCGCTGCGCTCGGGCAGGGCCGAGAGCAGCGCGGCGGAATAGGGATGCTGCGGATTGGCGAAGAGCGCGTCGACCTTGCGCTCTTCCATGATCTGCCCGGCATACATCACCATGATGCGCTGCGCGGTTTCGGCGACGACGCCCATGTTGTGGGTGATCAGCACCAGCGCCATGTTGCGCTCGCGCTGCAGCGTCATCAGCAGTTCGAGGATCTGTGCCTGGATGGTGACGTCGAGCGCGGTGGTCGGCTCGTCGGCGATCAGCAGGCGCGGATTGCAGGCGATCGCCATCGCGATCATCACGCGCTGGTTCATGCCGCCGGACATCTGGTGGGGATAAGCCTTGAGACGGCTTTCCGGCGCGGGAATGCCGACCTGTTCGAGCAACTCGATCGAGCGGCGCTTCGCGGCCTTGCTGTCCATGCCCTCGTGCTTCCTGAGGGTCTCCGCCAGCTGGAAGCCGATGGTGAAGCACGGGTTCAGGCTGGTGCTCGGCTCCTGGAAGATCATCGCCACGTCCTTGCCGGTGAGCTGGCGGCGCTCGCGGGCGGACATGGTGAGCAGGTCGCGGCCGTCGAAGCGCAGCTTGTCGGCGCGGACGCGGCCGGGATAGCCGACGAGGCCCATCAGCGCGAGCATGGTGACACTCTTGCCGGAGCCGGATTCGCCGACGACGCCGAGCACCTCGCCCTCGTCGAGGGTGAGGTCGATGCGGTCGACGGCGCGCAGCGTTCCCTGGGAAGTCGGGAATTCGACGCTGAGGTTTTCGATTTCGAGCAGGGGCATGGGATCAGCGCTTCAGCTTGGGGTCGAGCGCATCGCGCAGGCCGTCACCGAGAAGGTTGAAGGCGAGCACGGTGATGAGGATGGCGAGGCCCGGGAAGGTGACGACCCACCAGGCGCGCAGCACGAATTCGCGGGCGTCGGCGAGCATCGTGCCCCATTCCGGGGT
The DNA here is from genome assembly GCF_058783685.1 of Allobosea sp. FW305-C-101. NCBI lineage: Bacteria > Pseudomonadati > Pseudomonadota > Alphaproteobacteria > Hyphomicrobiales > Alloboseaceae > Allobosea > Allobosea sp. FW305-C-101. The sequence continues at coordinate 78,449 of NZ_JBYSYT010000009.1, forward strand.
CGGCGGCTGGGCGCCCAATCCGAGGAAGCCGAGTGCCGCGGCATCGAGGATCGCGGTGGAGACGCCGAGCGTCGCCTGCACGATCAGCGGCGCGGCGCAGTTCGGCAGGATCTCCGAGAACATCAGCCGGATCGTCTGCGCGCCCGAGACCTGGGCGGCGACGACATAGTCCTTGCTCGCCTCGGTGATGACGGCGGCGCGGGTGATGCGGACGTAATGCGGCAGCACGACGATGGCGACGGCGAGCATCGCGTTCATCAGGCCGGGCCCGAGGATCGCCACGATGACGATGGCCAGCAGCAGGCTCGGCATCGTCATCAGGATGTCCATCAGGCGCATGATCGCGATATCGGCGATGCCCTTGAAATAGCCGGCGATCAGCCCGAGCACGATGCCGACGACGATCGCGAGCGCGACGACCGCGATGCCGATCACCAGCGAGAGCCTCGCGCCGTAGAGCAGGCGCGAGAGGATGTCGCGGCCGATCGCGTCGGTGCCGAGCGGGTAGGCGAGCGATCCGCCCGCCTGCCAGAATGGCGGCTTCAGGAAGACCGCGTTATTGGTCAGGTTCGGGTCATGCGGCGCGATCCAGGGCGCGAACAGCGCGCAGACCAGCACCAGCACGATGACGATGAGCCCGGCGACGGCGCCGCGATTGGCGCTGAAATAGGTCCAGAACTCGCGCAGCGGATGGGGCGGGGCTACGCTCGGCACGGTGGCCGGGGCTTGCAGGGTTTCGGTGCTCATGCGGCGAGGCCCCGATGGGAGCAAAAGGAAAAGCGGTGGGTCATTTCGCGTGCCTGATGCGCGGGTTGATCAGGCCGTAGAGCAGGTCGACGAAGAGATTGACGCTCATCACCACGACGCCGAGCAGCAGCGTGCCGCCTTGCAGAACGGGGTAGTCGCGCCGGCTGATCGCCTCGATCAGCCACTTGCCGACGCCGGGCCATGAGAAGATCGTCTCGGTCAGGATCGCGCCGGTGAAGAGCGTGCCGACCTGCAGGCCGATGACGGTGACGACCGGAATCAAGGCGTTGCGCAGGGCATGCAGCGCGACGACGCGGATCGGCGCCATGCCCTTGGCCCGCGCCGTGCGGATATAGTCTTCGCCGAGCACTTCCAGCATGGCCGAGCGCGTCATGCGCGCGATGACCGCGAGCGGCACGGTGCCGAGCACGATCGCCGGCAGCACGAGATGCGACAGGGCCGACCAGAAGGCGTCGATATCCCCGGCCAGCAGACTGTCGATGGTCAGGAAGCCTGTCACCGGCTCGATGAAGTACTGCACCGCGATGCGGCCCGAGACCGGCGTGATGCCGAGCTGCACCGAGAACAGCAGGATCAGCAGCAGGCCCCACCAGAAGATCGGCATGGAGTAGCCGGTGAGCGATATGCCCATCACGCCATGGTCGAAGATCGAGTTTCGCTTCACCGCGGCGATGATGCCGGCGGGGAGGCCGACGAGCAGCGCGATGATGATGGCGCAGAGCGCAAGCTCGATCGTCGCCGGGAAGAGCTGGCCGAACTCGGAGAGCACGCTGTCGCGGGTCACGATCGACTTGCCGAGATCGCCCTGTACGACCCGCTCGATATATTTGCCGTACTGGACGAGCAGAGGCCGGTCGAGGCCGTATTCGGTCAGGAGCTGGGCGTGGCGGGCGGCGTCGATGCCGCGTTCGCCGGCCATGGTCTCGATCGGGTCGCCAGGAACGAGGCGGACGAGGAAGAAGGCCAGCAGCGTGATGCCGATGAAGGTCGGGACGACCAGGCTCAGCCGGGTGAAGATGAAGCGCAGCATGGTTCTGCCAGTCTTTTTGGCCGGAGCACGTCCTGCGCAGCGGCTTGTCTTGTCGTTTTATTCAAGTTCGAATTTTGGCGGAGCGCAAAACACCAGATCGGGAAAAAGATCAAGGACGAAGCGTGGAAAACCGTGGATTTCGACGTTGAATTCGCAGTGGCGGGCGCCGATGCGCGCAAGACCTGAAAATCTCAGCGCTGCCATGGCGCAATGATCGAAATCAGACGGGTGCGGGCCGAGCAATAAATGCACGGCCCGCACCAAGTTTCAGGCCTGTGGCATCACTTGCCGATATCGACGCCGTAGAAGACGTGGCGGCTGAACGGCGAGAGCTTGAAGTCCTTCACCTCCTTGCGGATCGGCTTCAGCTGCACCGCATGGGCGATGGTGAACCAGGGCGACTGCTCCTTGAAGATCACCTGCGCCTGCCGGTAGAGCCTCTCGCGCTCGGCCTGGTCGGTGACCGTCTTCGCCTTCGTCACCAGCTCCTCGAAGGGCTGGTAGCAGAATTTGGCGACGTTCGAGCCATTGGTCTTGGCCGAGTCGCAGCCGAGCAGCGTGTGCAGGAAGTTGTCCGGGTCGCCATTGTCGCCGGTCCAGCCGAGCATGCCGGTCTGGTGCTCGCCCGCCTGCATGCGCTTGCGGTACTCGCCCCATTCGAAGCTCTTGATCTCGGCCTTGACGCCGACCTTGGCGAGGTCCGCCTGCATCAATTCGGCGATGCGCTTGGCGTTCGGGTTGTACGGACGCTGCACCGGCATCGCCCAGAGGTCGATCTCGAGGCCGTTCGGATAGCCGGCCTCGGCCAGCTCCTTCTTGGCCGCTTCCGGATCGAAGGGATCATCCTTGATCGTCTCGTTGTAGGACCACATCGACGGCGGGATCGGGTTGGTCGCCGCGACGCCGCTGGAGAGATAGACCGCGTCGATGATCGCCTTCTTGTTGATCGCCTTGTTGATGGCGCGGCGCACCTTCACGTCGTCGAACGGCTTCTTGGTGGTGTTGTAGGCGAGATAGCCGATGTTCAGGCCTGGCTGCTCCAGGATCTCGACATTGGCGTCCTTCTTGATGGCGTCGAGATCGGCCGGGTTCGGATAGGGCATGACATGGCATTCGCCCTTCTGGAGCTTGGCCCAGCGCACCGAGGCGTCCGGCGTGATCGCGAAGATCAGGTCGTCGATCTTGGCCTTGCCGGCCCAGTACTCAGGATGGGCCTTGTAGCGGATGATCGCGTCCTTCTGGTACTGCACCAGGGAGAACGGGCCGGTGCCGATCGGGTCCTGATCGATCTTCTCCGGCGTGCCGGCCTTGAGCATGGCGTCGGCATATTCCTTCGACTGCACGCTGGCATATTGCATCGCGAGGTCGGAGAGGAACGGCGCCTCCGGCTGGTTCAGCGTGATCTTGACCGTGTAGTCATCGACCTTCTCGACCGATTTCAAGAGCTTGGGCATGCCCATGTCGTTGAAATAGGAATGGTTCGAGCTGGTCACCTTGAAGAACGGGTGGTTCTCCTTCCACTGCCGCTCGATCATGAACATGATGTCGTCGGCGTTGAAGTCGCGCGTCGGCTTGAAGGTGCGGTTGGAGTGCCACTTCACGCCCTTGCGCAGGTGGAAGGTGTAGGTCAGGCCATCCGGCGAGATGTCCCATTTCTCGGCGAGCGCCGGCTGGACCTTGGTGCCGCCACGCTCGAACTGCACGATCGTGTCGTAGATCTGGGTGTTCGCATCGAAGGACGTGCCGGTGGTGTTGACGCTCGGCGCGAAATTCTCGGGGCTGCCCTCCGAGCAATAGACCAGCGTCTTGGCCATCAGCGGCTGCGCCGCCATCAGCGCGGCGGCCGACAGCGTCGCCAACAGAATTGTCTTCATGGATGTCTCCTTGAACGCCTTTCCGCCCGAGCAGGGCGGTGAGTGGCCCCGTTGTATCGGAAGCTCCGTGGGCGGAAGTCCCCGGGCCGCCTTGTCTACAGCTTATTGAAATTAAAGGAGCGCGGATAGCCGTCTCGGAAGGCGCGAAGGCCGGCTCCGGGCGAAGGTAAACGATTGTGCAGGAACGGATTCCGCTGCAGCGAGGCGGTTTTCGCCTGTCATCCGGAGCTTATTCGAAAGTCTATGGGCTGCAGGCGAGGCCGGCGTTTCGGGCAGACGCTCAGAGCACCTCGCGCACCCGCACCAGCGTCGTGTCCATATGGCGGCCGATCGCTTCCGACAGCGCGTCCGCGTCCCGCTTCAGCAGGGCGGCCATCATGTCCTCGTGCTCGGCCACGGCCCCGGCCCATTTTTCGGGGCCTTCATTGCCGACGAAGCGCAGCCGCTTGATCCGGGCCTGCAAGGTGGTGTGCATCTCGGCCAGCACGGCATTGCCGGAGGCGGCGACGATGGCGCTGTGGATTGCCTGGTTCAGCTTGAAATAGTCGAGCCGGTCGCGCGTCGCATAGAGTGCGAGCATGTCCTTGTGCAGCTTGTGGATCGCCTCGATCGTCGTGTCGCTGGCCTCAGCGCAGGCGATCCGCCCGCCGAGCTGCTCCAGGCTCTTGATGACTTCGAGGATGTCGGCGAGGTCGCGCGCCGTGAACTTCCGGACGATCGCCCCCTTGGCCGGCAGGATCTCGACCAGCCCCTCGCTGGCGAGCGTCTTGATCGCCTCGCGTAAGGGCGTCCGCGACACGCCGAGCTGGGCGCCGACCTGACCCTCGTTGATACGCTGGCCGGGAGCGAGCCGCCCCTCGATGATCATGTCGCGCAGGCGCTCCAGCACCTCGTCATGGAGGGTCCGCCGCATGATCGGAGTATAGTCGGCCGCCGTCTCGCTCATCGTTGCTCCATTGTTTCCGGCTACTCCGTTACGGCACGCAGCTCCCGCGCTGTCAAACGGGCGTGCTCTCATCGGTGGCAAAGAGCGCATCCTGCCGCCGGCGCATTGCCAGCAATCCGGAATCTTCGGGGATCGCGACATCGCCGAGGCGGATCGCCTCGCCGGCCCTGACCGCGCGGACGAGCGGCCGGTCGGCGATGAGGTAGAACGGGGCAGGGCGGTCGTTCCCGAGCGCCGCAGCGGGCCTCACCTCGGCGCCGACATTCTCGATGCTGTGATGGTGCCCGCCCATCGTGAGCACCGTCCCGGCCGCGAGGTCGCGCTGTGCGACCGCGACGAGGTCCTGCCTTGGCCGGTAGTCGTCGCCGTAACCGGAGCGGCCGAGGCCGGCTGCATCGAGAATGGACGTTGCAACCTCGACGCCGAGCAGGTGGCGCGGCAGGTAGAGCGCCGCCGTCTTGCCGCTACGGCTGACGACATGGCCCTTGCCGGCGAGCATCTCCCAGGTCTCGGCATTGTCGCAGCGCACGACGATGAAGACGCCGCCGGCGAAGCTCGCTTCCTCCGCGAGGCGCAGATGGTGGAACACGTCGATGCGGCGCGTGCTGCCCATCAACCCGCCTTCGGCCCGCTCCGCGAAGAGATCGGCGAGTTCCGGCACGCGAGCCGGTGGCGCGTGGAAGCCGGCGGCATCGGCCGAGAACCCGAGCGCATTGGCGACCAGCGTCATCTCGCAGAGATCGGGCACGGCCCTCAAGGGGAAGGCCTCGCCGAGGATGCGCGCGCGCTCGGCGGCGTTGATAATGATGGAGCGCGAACCGGATAGCCAATGCTCACGCAGCGCCGGCACCGAGCGCGTCACGCCGTTGCAGGTGACGTCGCCGGTCGCGGCGTCGAGGACGAAATCGTACTCGCTCGACTTGCCGGCCGCGATGATCTCAAGACCGATGATTTCGGCCCAGCTCGCCAGCGCGATCAGGAGGCTCGGCTGGTCGCCATCGACCGGTGTCACCACCACCCCCTTGTCGCGGGCGAGCCGCGCCAGACCCGGCCCGACGACGCTGTCGGCCTCCTTCGAGACCAGCGCGACATGGCGGCCGGCATCGATCGCCGCGAGGCTGTGCCGTGTCGCGGCCTCCGGGCTTCCCGTGGCCTCGACGAGAAGTGCGAAGGGCAGTTCCGAGACGATATCGAGGCTGGCAGCGGCGATACACTTGCCGGCATTCCATGCGGCCTTCGCTTCGGCTCCGGTCGCGCACAGCGCGATTTCACCTGGCTCGAATCCGGCAGCGGCGAAAGCCTTGCCGGCAGCCTCTGCCGTGACGTCCACCGCGATGCGCGCATTGACCAATCGCGTCCGGCGCGACTGCGCGAGATAGCTGCGCCCGAAGCTGCCGCTGCCGACGAGGCAGGTTTCGACCGGCTCCGTGATCCCGGCGTAATGCGCGTGAAAATTCATTCGGCCCTCCTCCGGCGCAGCCCGATCCGCAGCCGGCGCCTGCTAAATGCGTACATCGAATTTGATATGCTGCATACAGCATACTTGAGTGAACGAGCCGTCTGTGTTAGCCAACGGGGCCAGAAGAGCGGACAGGCAGCGGAGTGGCGGCCATGAATGAGCGGACGAATGACGCCTTGCCGGTGATCGCCGTGGCGATGGGCGACCCTTCCGGCATCAGTCCCGAACTGACGGCGCGCATCTTGTCGGAGGCCGATCTGCGCGGCGCGGCCCGCTATGTCGTGTTCGGCGACAAGCGCCTGCTCGATCTCGGCATCAAGGATGGCGGCGTCGATCCGCAGGTCCAGGTCGTCAAGGAGGGCGATGCGCTGCCGCTCGGCGAGCGTCCGGTCTTCGTTGACCTCGCCAACCACGATCCCGCCGATCTCCAGCGCGGCACCGCGACTCTGGCCGGCGGCAAGGCCGCGACCGAGAATTTCCGCCGCGCCCTGCAATTCGCCGCTTCCGGCCAGGCTGACGCGGTGTTCTTCACACCCTTCAACAAGGCGGCGATGCGCTTCGCCTATCCCGGCTATGACGACGAGATCCGCTTCGTGCGCGATGCCATCGGCTTCGAGGGCGCGGCGAGCGAGTTCAACATCCTCGACAAGCTCTGGAACGCCCGCGTCACCTCGCATATCCCGCTGTCCGAGGTCGCGCAGAACATCACGCAGGAGCGCATCCTGCGGGCGTTGACGCTGGCCGACGCCAATCTGCGCGCTGCCGGCTTCAACCCGCCGCGCATCGCGGTCGCCGGCATCAATCCCCATGCCGGTGATGGCGGCAATTTCGGCCGCGACGAGATCGAGACGATCGAGCCGGCGGTAAAGGCGGCCAAGGCCAAGGGCTTCACGGTCGAGGGGCCGTTTCCGTCGGATACCGTCTTTCTGCGGGCAAAGAACGGCGATTTCGACGCCGTTCTGACGATGTATCACGACCAGGGTCAGATCGCGATGAAGCTGATCGGCTTCGACCGCGGCGTCACTCTGATCGGTGGCTTCCCCTTCCCGATCTGCACGCCGGCCCATGGCACGGCCTATGAGATCGCCGGCAAGGGCATCGCCAATCTCGGCGCGACCCGCGCCGCGCTCGCGCTCGCCATCAAGATGGCCCAGGACGGAAAGGGCAAGACCCGCGCCGCCGCCTGACATCCAGCCTTCTCGACAAAGCCGCCGGCAAGAGCGGCCTCGCACGATCAAAAAACCAGGGAGAGAAACCATGAAGACCATTGCCATTTCGGCCGCGCTCACTGGCGCGCTCGCGCTTGGCGGCATCGGTGCCGCCCAGGCCTGGGAGCCGACCAAGCCGATCGAGTTCGTCGTGACCTCGGGCGCCGGCGGCGGCACCGACAATTTCGCCCGCATCATCCAGTCGATTATCACCAAGCATAAGTTCACCGAGCAGCCGATCGTAGTGGTGAACAAGGGCGGCGGCTCCGGCGCCGAGGGCTATGTCTACGGCAAGGGTGCCAAGGGCGATCCGAACCGCGTCATCTTCGGCACCAACAATGCCTATCTGCTGCCTTACGTCGCCAAGCTCGGCTACAAGGTCTCGGACCTGACGCCGGTCGCGGCGCTGGCGCTCGACGAGTTTCTGCTCTGGGTCAAGGGCGATGCCCCCTATGGCGACGCCAAGGCCTATATCGAGGCGGTCAAGGCCAAGCCGATGGGCTTCAAGATGGGCGGCAGCCAGTCCAAGGACACCGACCAGACCCTGACCTCGATGATTCAGGACGCCGCCGGGGTGAAGTGGATCTATGTGCCGTTCCAGGGCGGCAGCGCCGCGGCCGTGCAGCTCGCCGGCGGCCATATCGATTCCAACACCAACAACCCCAACGAGAATATCGGCCAGTGGAAGGCCGGGCAGGTGAAGCCGCTCTGCGTCTTCTCGCCGGTGCGCCTCGCCAAGGGCGAACCGGTCTTCGAGGGCAAGGGCTGGGGCGATATCCCGACCTGCAAGGAAGCCGGCCTGCCGCTGGAGACCTTCCAGATGCCGCGCACCGTCTGGCTGCCGGCCGAGGTCCCGGCCGATGCCGTGACCTATTATGCCGGCCTTCTGGAGAAGGTCTCCAAGACTCCGGAATGGCAGGAATTCGTGACGCGCACGGCCCAGACCGCCAAGTTTATGAAGGGCAAGGAGCTCGCCGATTTCGTCGCCAAGGACGAAGCAGCGAACAAGAAGGTCTTCGAGAACGAAGGCTGGGTCGCGAAGTAAGGTGGGATCGTCATTCCCGGGCGGCGCAGCGCGCCAACCCGGGAATTTCATGACCAGAAGGCTGGTTTGCGAGATGGCCGGGTCAAGCCCGGCCATGACGCGCAAGCCCTGAAAGGGAGAACCCACCACATGATCACCCGCTTCTGGGCAGAGATCGGGACGGCCGTCCTGACGCTGGTCTTCGGGCTCGTCATTGTGAAGGGCTCGCTCGAATTCGGCATCGGATGGGATACGTCCGGCCCTCAGCCCGGCGCTTTTCCCTTCTATGCCGGTGCGCTGATCGCATTGGCGAGCCTCGGCACGATCGGGGTCACGCTCAGTCAGCGCGTCGCCGGCAAGGCGATGCTGGCCGAGGCCTTCCTCGACGCCGAGCGCGGCAAGCGCGTGCTCGCCTTCCTGCTGCCGCTCGTCGCCTTCGTCGTGCTGAGCGCGACGCTCGGCATGTATGTCGCGACGATCCTCTATCTCGTCTTCGCGATGCGCTTCCAGGGCGGCTATGGCTGGCTGCAGAGCCTCGCCACCGCCTTCGCCACGGCAGCCTTCTTCTATTTCGCGCTCGAGAAATTCTTCCAGATCGGCCTGCTCAAGGGCCCGATCGAGCCGCTCATCGGCCTCTGAGACGGCGGGGAAACCAGCATGGACAACATCGCCAACCTGATGCACGGCTTTTCGGTCGCGCTCACCACGCACCATGTCCTGCTGATGATGGCGGGCGTCCTGCTCGGCGTGCTCGTCGGTGTCCTGCCGGGGCTCGGCGCACCGAACGGCGTCTCGCTCCTGCTGCCGTTGACCTTCTCGATGGATCCGGTCTCGGCGATCATCCTGCTGACCTCGCTCTATTGGGGCGCGCTTTTCGGCGGTTCGACCACCTCGATCCTGTTCAACATCCCCGGCGAGCCATCCTCCGTCGCGACGACCTTCGACGGCCACCCGATGGCCAAGCAGGGCAAGGCGACCGAGGCGCTCTCCTTCGCCTTCCTCTCGGCCGGCTTCGGCGCACTGGCCGGCGTGATCCTGATCACGCTGCTCTCGGGCTGGGTCGCGAAATTCGCTTTGCGCTTCTCCTCGCCCGAATATTTCGCCGTCTATTTCATGACCTTCGCGAGCTTCATCGGGCTTGGCGGCGCCTCGCCCTTCAAGACCGTCGTTTCGATGGCGATCGGCTTTGCGCTTGCGACCATCGGCATGGACTCGGTCTCCGGCAATGTCCGCCTGACCTTCGAGTTCGACGTGCTCTTGGCCGGCGTCAGCTTCCTGATCGCGGTCATCGGCCTGTTCGGCATCGGCGAGTTGCTATTGACCATGGAGGAGGGGCTGAAATTCGAGGGCGTCGCCGCGAAGGTCCGCGTCGGCGACGTGCTGCGTACGGCCGCGAAACTGCCGCGCTACTGGCTCGCCCTGCTGCGCTCGTCGCTGATCGGCATCTGGATGGGCATCACCCCGGGCGGGCCGACGGCCGCCTCCTTCATGAGCTACGCCATGGCCAAGCGCTCCTCGCGCAACCCCGCCAAGTTCGGCAAGGGCGAGCCCGAGGGCGTAATCGCGCCCGAGACGGCGGACCATGCCGCCGGCTCCGCCGCGATGCTGCCGATGCTGGCGCTTGGCATCCCCGGTTCGGCAACGGCTGCCGTGATGATGGGCGGCCTGATGATCTGGGGCCTCAATCCCGGCCCGACGCTCTTCACCGATCGGCCGGATTTCGTCTGGGGCCTGATCGCCTCGATGTATCTCGGCAATCTCGTCGCGGTCGTGGTCGTGCTGGCGACGGTGCCGCTCTTCGCCTCGATTCTGCGCATTCCCTTCTCGATCATCGGGCCGATCATCGTGGTGATCTGCTTCATCGGCGCCTTCACCGCCGCGAGCAAGGAGTTCGACATCTGGCTCGCGCTGGCCTTCGGCCTCGTCGGCTATCTCTTCAAGAAGCTCGACTACCCGATCGCGCCGCTCGTGCTCGCCATGGTCATCGGCGACAAGGCGGAGGATGCCTTCCGCCAGTCGATGATCTTCAGCCAGGGCTCGCTCTCGATCTTCTGGTCGAACCCGCTGGTCTCGACACTGATGGCGATCGGCCTCGCGCTGCTGGTCATGCCGGTGATCGGCTCGGTCGCGCGGCGCTTGCGCGGCACCAAGGCCACCAGCACTGTCTGAACTCCTCCTGTCCGCCACCGACGAGATGACGCCATGACCGAACCCTACAAGGGCATCCTGCCGATCGCGCCGACCATCTTCCACGACAACGGCGACCTCGATGTCGAGGGCAACCGGCGCGTCATGGACCTGATGGTCGACCAGGGCGTCGACGGCATCTGCATCCTCGCCAATTTCTCGGAGCAGTTCCTGCTCACCGACGAAGAGCGCGATCAGGTCATGCGGCTCTCGCTGGAGCAGGTCGCAGGCCGGGTGCCGGTCATCGTCACGACCTCGCATTTCTCGACCCGCATCGCCGCCCAGCGCGCCAAGGCCGCGGCCGATGCAGGTGCGAAGATGCTGATGATGATGCCGCCCTATCACGGCGCGCTGCTCAAGGCCGACGAGCAGGGCATGATCGAGCATTTCAAGGCGGTGGCGGATGCCTGCGGCATTCCGATCATCCTGCAGGACGCGCCGCTCTCCGGCGTGACCATGACGGTGCCCTTCATGATCCGGCTGGCGAAGGAGGTTCCGCTCGTCCGTTATTTCAAGATCGAGGTGCCCGGTACGGCGGGCAAGCTGCGCGCGCTGATCGAGGCCGGCGGCGATGCCGTGGTCGGCCCCTTCGATGGCGAGGAGGCGATCACGCTGATGGCCGATCTCGACGCGGGCGCCACCGGCACCATGACCTCGGCGATGATCCCCGACCTGATCAAGCCGATCCTCGCCGCCCATGCCGCGGGTGACCGCAAGCAGGCGGCGGCGCTCTATGCCCGCGTCCTGCCGATCATCAATTACGAGAACCGCCAATGCGGCCTGCGCTCGGCCAAGGCGGTGATGAAGGAGGGCGGCGTGATCAGGTCGGAGGCCGTGCGCCATCCGCTGACGCCGCTGCATCCGAAGACGCGCGAGGGCCTGATCGAACTCGCGCGTGAGCTCGATCCGCTGGCGCTACGCTGGGGCAAGTAAGCGATATCCCGGCGGGCAGGGGCGGGGTTGCGTTTTTCGCGTCCCGCGCTGCCTTTACAAAGCGGGTCGGATCGCGGGAACCTCTCCCTTGCCTGCCACCCGGCGGGGAGCCACGGACGTCGGAAGGTGAACGCATGCCCAGTCTCAAGCCGGAAACCCGCGAGAAGCTGCGCACGGTCTCCGTCGCCACGCTCTGCACGGCGCTGTTCAAGCGCGGCCTGCGCAACCAGTTCATCCAGGATGTCCGCTCGCTCAACCCCGGCGCCGGAACCATGGTCGGCGAGGCCTTCACGCTCCGCTACATTCCGGCGCGCGAGGATCTGAATCAGCTCTCGGTCTTCCAGGACCGCGCCCACCCGCAGCGCAAGGCGGTCGAGGATTGCCCGCCCGGCGCCGTGATGGTGATCGACAGCCGCAAGGACCCGCGCGCGGCCTCGGCCGGTGGCATCCTCGTCTCGCGCCTGATGAAGCGCGGCGTTGCCGGCGTCGTCACCGATGGCGGCTTCCGGGACTCCTACGAGATCGCGGGATTGCCCTTCCCGACCTATCACAACCGCCCGTCCTCCCCGACCAACCTGACCCTGCATCAGGCGATCGACATCAACGTGCCGATCGGCTGCGGCGATGTCGCGGTCTTCCCAGGCGATGTCGTGGTCGGCGATGCCGAGGGCGTCATCGTCATCCCCGCCCATCTCGCCGACGAGGTCGCGACTGAGGCCGTCGAGATGACAGCCTTCGAGGATTTCGTCACCGAGGAGGTCCTCAAGGGCCGCTCGATCCTCGGCCTTTATCCGGCGACGGAGGAGCAGACCAAGGTCGATTTCGTGGCCTGGCGGAAGGCCAACGGCCGCTGATCGGAGCGGCCTGCCGGTTTGAGGCAGGTCAATTAGGGGCTGTCGGCGCCAGTTGCGCCCGGCCCAGCACCATCATCCGGTCGATCTGGAAGCCCGAGCGCTGGAGCGCGTCATGGTCTTGCGGCCAGGCGGCCGAGCGCTCCAGCGAGATCGCGATCCGCGGCAGGTCGAGCTCGACCGCGAGCTGGTTGGCGAAGCGCAGCAGCGCGTTGACCAGATGCGTGCCCGGCAGCCGGAGCATCGCGAGTTCCGAGATTTCCAGCGCGGCCCCGCCCGCGATCGTCTGCGCGACGCGGAAGGTGAAGACCGCATGCGGCATGGCGCGCGCGTCACGCAGCGCGAAGACGCCGCGTGGCCTTACGCCATCCTGCGAATGGTCGCGCACGAACTCGGCCCAGCCCTCCGGCGTCACCTCCGGATGCAGCATGGCGACGAGGTTGAAGACCGTGTCGGCGCCGGCCGGCGCGATGCGCGCGACCTCGAAGATATCATCGCCCGTCACGTGCGGTTTCTCCCGAATTCAGGGGCGCACGGTGGTTGCGTGAGGCCTGTCGTCGCATTGATCTGGATCAATTTCGCGGGCTCTGGCGGCGAGCGTGCTTTGTGACCTTGCCCGCCTCGGTTATGGTCTTTCCGATAAGTGGGAAGATGCGATCGTGAACTGTCATCCTTCGGCCTGTAGCGCTGCGCACCGCGGTGAAGGCAATTGCCGCAGCTGCATGGTGCGTCTTGTCAGCGTCTGCGCGTCGCTCTCCGACGACGAGCTGGCGCTGCTGGAATCGCTGGCGCACCCCACGCATTTCGCCTCGGGCGAGACGCTGTTCACGCAGGGGCGCGAGGCGCACTCGGTCTACAACGTCACGGCCGGCGTCGTGCGCCTCTACAAGCTTCTCTCCGACGGTCGCCGTCAGGTGGTGGGTTTCGCGCTGCCGGGCGACTTCCTCGGGCTCGCGATGCGCGACGCCTATGGCTTCTCGGCCGATGCGATCGGCGAGGTCTCGGCTTGCGCCTTCTCGCGCGGCGCCTATACCGCGCTGGTCGACGCCAAGCCGCATCTGCTGAAGCGCCTGCACGAATTCGCGACGCATGAGCTGACGCTCGCCCATGAGCAGATGATGCTGCTGGGCCGGCGTACCGCCGAGGAGAAGCTGATCTGCTTCCTGCTCGGCATGCAGCAGCGCTGGGCGCGCCTCGGAAAGCCCTCGGTCACCGTGCCCCTGCCGATGACACGGCAGGACATCGCGGACTTCCTCGGCCTGACCATCGAGACCGTCAGCCGCACCTTCACCCGCCTCGCCAAGGACAAGACGATCCTGATCGTCCCGGGCGGCGTGCGCGTGATGAACCCCGAGCGCATGAGCGCCGTCGCGGCCTGAGCCTGCGCCGCGGCGCCGCACCCGGTGCGCCGCTGCCCTTGACCTGAATCAACGCCCCTCCGTCCCCCGCTCGCTAAGTCTCATGCGAATGGCGCGCTCATGCGCCGGCGACGAAGCGGGGTCAGAAGGTGACGGCAACGGCAAGCCCTGTCAGGCAGGCGACGGTCGGCGAATTGTTGGGGATGCTGATCGCGGCGGCCTGCGTGCTGCCCCTGATCATCATCGCGGCGCTGACCGAGAATTCCGGCTACGCCTTCCACGCCATGCTCGGCGTCCTGGCTTCCGTCGTCGGCATCATCCTGATCGCCAACCGCTGCTTCGACGGCGGCGTTGCGGTCGAGCCGCAGGAAGTCGACGGCAAGCCCAACTACAACATGGAGCCGGTCAAGTTCGCGACCGTGGCCGCCATGGTCTGGGGCATCGCCGGCTTCGCGGTCGGCCTCATCATCGCGCTCCAGCTCGCCTTCCCGGTTCTCAATTTCGACCTGCCCTGGATCAACTTCGGCCGTCTGCGGCCGCTGCACACCTCGGCGGTGATCTTCGCCTTCGGCGGCAACGTGCTGATCGGCACGTCCTTCTATGTCGTGCAGCGCACCTGCCGCGCGCGGCTGGCCGGAACGCTGTCGCCCTGGTTCGTCGTGCTCGGCTACAACTTCTTCATCGTCATCGCCGGCACCGGCTACCTGCTGGGGATCACCCAGGGCAAGGAATACGCCGAGCCGGAATGGTATGCCGATCTCTGGCTGACCATCGTCTGGGTCGTCTATCTCCTGGTCTTCCTGGGCACGGTGATGAAGCGCCGGGAGCCGCATATCTATGTGGCGAACTGGTTCTATCTCGGCTTCATCCTGACCATCGCGGTCCTGCATATCGGCAATAACGTCGCCGTGCCGGTCTCGCTTCTGTCGCCGCGCTCCTACGGCCTCTGGTCGGGCGTGCAGGATGCGATGTTCCAGTGGTGGTACGGCCATAACGCGGTCGGTTTCTTTCTCACCGCCGGCTTCCTCGCGATCATGTACTACTTCGTGCCCAAGCGCGCGGAGCGGCCGATCTACAGCTACCGGCTCTCGATCATCCACTTCTGGGCGCTGATCTTCATCTATATCTGGGCCGGTCCCCACCATCTCCACTACACCGCGTTGCCAGACTGGGCGCAGACGCTGGGCATGACCTTCTCGATCATGCTGTGGATGCCCTCCTGGGGCGGCATGATCAACGGCATCATGACACTGTCCGGCGCCTGGGACCGGCTGCGCACCGACCCCGTGCTGCGGATGATGGTGGTCTCACTCGCCTTCTACGGCATGGCCACCTTCGAGGGGCCGCTGATGTCGATCAAGGCGGTCAACGGCCTGTCGCATTATACCGACTGGACCATCGGCCACGTCCATGCCGGCGCGCTCGGCTGGGTCGCCTATATCTCCTTCGGCGCGATCTACTGCCTTGTGCCCTGGCTCTGGAACCGTCGGGGGCTCTACTCGCTCAAGCTGGTGAGCTGGCATTTCTGGATCTCGACGCTCGGCATCGTCTTCTACATCTGCGCGATGTGGGTCTCCGGCATCCTCCAGGGCCTGATGTGGCGCGCCTACACCGCGCTCGGCTTCCTCGAATATTCCTTCATCGAGACCGTCGCGGCGATGCATCCCTTCTACGTGATCCGCGCATTGGGCGGCGCGCTCTTCCTGCTCGGCGCGCTGATCATGGCCTTCAATCTCTGGATGACCGTGCGCTCCGAGAGTGCGGCCGAGATGCCGCGCACCGACGAGGCGCCAGCGCCGCTGGCCATGGCCGTCTGAGGAGCTTCCAGAATGACGAGCATCGAACACAAGTCCGCGCGCAAGTCGCTCTGGGCCAAGCACAAGATCTTCGAGACCAACTCGATCGTCCTGGTCCTCGGCACGCTGCTGGTGATCTCGATCGGCGGCCTCGTCGAGATCGCGCCGCTGTTCTACCTGAAGAACACGATCGAGACCGTGCAGGGCATGCGCCCCTACACCCCGCTCGAGCTCGCCGGCCGGGCGATCTATGTCCGCGAGGGCTGCTACAACTGCCACAGCCAGATGATCCGGCCGCTGCGTGACGAGGTCGAACGCTACGGGCATTACTCGCTCGCGGCCGAGAGCATGTACGACAAGCCCTTCCAATGGGGCTCCAAGCGCACCGGGCCGGACCTCGCCCGCGTCGGCGGCAAGTATTCCGACGAGTGGCAGCGGGCGCATCTCACCGAGCCGCGCGCGGTCGTCCCGCAATCGATCATGCCGGGCTACCCCTTCCTGGCGAAGACCGAGCTGAAATACAGCGACATCGCCGACGAGTTGCGGGCCAACCGCGCCGGCGGCGTGCCCTATAGCGACGAGATGATCGCGCAGGCCGGCAGCGACCTGAAAGCGCAGGCGACGCCGGACCATCCCGGCCAATCCGATCTGGAGAGGCGCTATCCCAAGGCGCAGTCGCGCGATTTCGACGGCGATCCGCAGCGCATCACCGAGGCCGACGCCCTGGTCGCCTATCTCCAGGCGCTCGGCACGCTCGTCGACTTCAAGCTCTACGACGACAAGGCCAACATCCGCTGAGCGAGGCTGCCATGCAAACGACCTATCACTGGCTCGCCGGCTTCGCCCAGTCCGTCGGCCTTCTCTACTTCGTCGCCGTCTTCCTCGGCGTCTGCGTCTACGCCTTCTGGCCGAAGAACCGCGCCCGCTTCGAGCAAGCCGCGCTCAATCCGCTGCGCGAGGACTGATCATGGACCAGAAGAACCACGACGCCCCGCATATCGATCCCCATACCGGCATCGCCACGACCGGCCATGAATGGGACGGCATCCGCGAGCTCAACACGCCGCTGCCGCGCTGGTGGCTCGGTATCTTCTACGCGACCATCGTCTGGTCGATCGGCTACTGGGTCGTCTACCCTGCCTGGCCGCTCCTGACCGACACAACCAAGGGCGTGATCGGCTATGCGAGCCGCGCCGATATCAGCGCCGACATGGCGCAGCTCAAGGCGCAGCGCGCGGTCCAGGCTGCCGGGATGACGGAGGCCACGCCGGCGCAGATCAAGGCCGATCCGACCCTGTTCCAGATCGCGATGGCACAGGGCAAGGCCGCCTTCGGCGATAATTGCGCCGCCTGCCACGGCGTCGGCGGCGCCGGTGCCAAGGGCTATCCGAACCTGAACGACGACGACTGGCTCTGGGGCGGCTCGCTCGACGCGATCCAGCAGACCATCCTCCACGGCATCCGTGCCACCGGCAATGACGAGACGCGGGTCAGCCAGATGCCGGCCTTCGGCCGCGACGGTATGCTCAAGCGCGACGAGATCAATGCCGTCGCCAATCATGTCCGCGAGCTTGCCGGCCTCCCAACCGAGCCCAAGGCCAATCTCGCACTCGGCCGCAAGCTCTTCGCCGACAATTGCGCTGCCTGCCATGGCGAGGCCGGCAAGGGCAACGTGGAGATGGGCGCGCCGAACCTCAGCGACGCGATCAGTCTCTACGGCATGGACATGGCCTCGCTCACCGAGACCATCGCCAACAGCCGCAATGGCGTGATGCCGGCCTGGGGCGGGCGCCTCGATGCGACGACGATCAAGGCGCTGACCGTCTACGTCCACTCGCTGGGGGGAGGGCAGTAGCGTGAGCACGGCCGGGGCCGATCCCGACGACCTGCCGCTCTTCGCGGCGTCGGCGAAGGTCTATCCGCAGAGCGTGTCCGGCCCGTTCCGGCGCGCAAAGTGGTTCATCCTCTTCCTGTGCCTCGGCATCTACTACCTGCTGCCGTTCCTGCGCTGGGATCGCGGCCCGCACCTGCCCAACCAGGCTGTGCTGGCCGATATCGCCAATGGCCGCTTCTACTTCTTCTTCATCGAGATCTGGCCGCAGGAAGTCTACTACTTCACTGGCCTGCTGATCCTGGCTTCCTTCGTCCTCTTCCTGATGAACGCCCTCGCCGGCCGGGTCTGGTGCGGCTATCTCTGCCCGCAGACGGTCTGGACCGACCTTTTCCTCGCCGTCGAGCGCTTCTTCGAGGGCGACCGGCGCGAGCGCATGCGTCTCGACGAGGCTCCGTGGAGCGCGGACAAGCTCTGGCGCAAGAGCGCCAAGCACGCGGTCTGGATCATCATCGCCTGGTGGACCGGCGGCGCCTGGGTGCTCTATTTCGCCGATGCGCCGACGCTGGTGCGCGAACTCGCGACCTTCACCGCGCCACTCTCGGCCTATGTCTGGATCGCGATCCTGACCTTCACGACCTACACGCTCGCCGGCATCATGCGCGAGCAGGTCTGCAAGTTCATGTGCCCCTGGCCACGCATCCAGGCGGCATTGACCGACGACGAGGCGCTCAACGTCACCTATCGCTACGATCGCGGCGAGCCGCGCGTCTCGGTCAAGCAGGGCCTGAAGCTCAAGGCGCAGGGCGCGCCGGCCGGCGATTGCATCGACTGCCATCAATGCGTCGCGGTCTGCCCTGTCGGCATCGACATCCGCGACGGCGCCCAGCTCGACTGCATCCAGTGCGGGCTCTGCATCGATGCCTGCGACACCGTCATGGCCAAGGTCGATCGCCCCAAGCGCTTGATCGCCTATGACACCGAGACCAACGTCAAGCGGCGGATGGCCGGCCTGAAGGCGATCTACCGCCCGTTCCGGGTCCGCACGGCGATCTATGCGGCGCTGATCGTGGTCGTCGGCGGCGCCATGCTCTGGCAGCTCGCGACGCGCCGCACGGCCGATATCTCGGTGCTGCACGAGCGCGCGCCGCTTTTCGTGACGCTAAGCGACGGCTCGATCCGCAATGCCTACGCGGTCCGGCTGCTCAACAAGCGCCCGGAAACCCGTCCCTTCGCGCTGACCGTCGACGGCTTGCCCGGCATCCGCATCGAGGCCGTCGGCGTGGCGCCAACCGCCGATGTCAGGCCGGTCGTGACCGTCGATCCGGATGCCTCGCGCGAGGTGCGCGTGCTCGTCACCGTCCCGGCCGGCGTGCCGCTGGAAGCGTCGCAGGCCATCACCATCACTGCTTCCGATCTCTTCGCCGGGGAGACCGTGCGCGCGGCCGACCACTTCATGGCGCCCGGAGCCAAACCATGAGCTGCTGCGGAGTTTTCCTGATGTCCTGCGACACCCCTGCCGCCCCGCGCCCGCGCCGCCACTTCAAGCTGACCGGCGGAATGGTCGCGGCGATGCTGGTGCTGTTCTTCGGCGTCATCGTTTCGGTCAATGCGACGATCCTCACCGTGGCGCTGCGCACGATGCCGGGCGTCGAGACCAAGAGCGCCTACGAGACCAGCCAGCATTTCAACGCGGAGATCGCCCGCCAGCACGAGCGTGACGCGCGCGGCTGGAAGGCGGCGGTCGCGCTCGCCCGGCAAGGCGAGGGCGCCGCGCTTGGCGTCACCCTGGAGGACCGCGCCGGCCGACCTCTCTCCGGCTTCACGGCAACGGCGCGCCTGCGTCACCCCGCCACCTCTGCACGCGACCACGCCGTCACGCTGAATGAGCGCCAGTCTGGCCGCTATGAGGCCGATCTCGACCGTGTCGAGGCCGGTTCCTGGATACTGGAGCTGCAGGCAAAGCGCGGCGAGGAGGTCGTTTTCGTCTCCCGCAGCCGCATCATCCTGCCGGAGACGTAAGATGGCGGCGCAGGATCTCTCGGTGTTCGTGCGTCATCGCGATGGCGGCATCGCCAGCATGGAACTGGCGGTCGACGGCATCCGCTGCGCCGGCTGCATGCAGGCGATCGAGAGCGGGCTAGGTCGCGAGCCGGCCATCCTCGGCGCCCGCGTCAATCTCGCCCTGAAACGCGTCTCGGTCGAATGGCGCGAGGCGCTGCTGCGACCGGAGGCGGTCGTCGACAAGCTCGGCGCGCTCGGCTTCAAGGCCTATCCCTTCATCGCCGAGCGTCAGGAGGACGGGGCTGTCGCGGAAGAGCGCAGTCTGATGCGCCGGCTCGGCGTCGCCGGCTTCGCCTCGATGAACATCATGCTGCTCTCGGTCGCGGTCTGGGCCGGCAATAGCGGCGATATCGACCCGACGACGCGCGATTTCTTCCATTGGCTGTCGGCGCTGATCGCCCTGCCGACGGCGGCCTATGCCGGCCGGCCCTTCTTCGAGAGCGCGCTGCGCGCCCTGAAGGCCGGCGCCGTCAACATGGACGTGCCGATCACCATCGGCGTTGTGCTGGCGCTGGTCATGTCCGTCGCGGAAACCTGGACCCATGGCCGCCACGCCTATTTCGACGGCGTGGTGATGCTGCTCTTCTTCCTGCTGATCGGGCGCTATCTCGACCAGCTGATGCGCCGCCGCACCCGCGACCTCGCCGGCAATCTCGCCGCTCTCAAGGCCGAGACCGCGACAAGGCTTGCGGAGGATGGCAGCTGGACGATCACGCCGATTGCCGCAATCCAACCCGGGGACCGCGTCCTGGTCCGCCCGGGCGAGCGCGTCTCGGTCGATGGTATCATCGAGACCGGCAGCTCCGAACTCGATCAAAGCCTCGTCACCGGCGAGACCGCGCCGGCCGCGATCGGGCAGGGCGAACGTGTCCATGCAGGCACGCTGAATCTCACAGGCACTCTGACCATCCGCGTCGAGGCGGCAGGCCAGGGCACGCTGCTCGACGAGATCGACCGGCTGATGAATCAGGCCGTCGGCAGCCGCTCGCGCTATGTCCATTTGTCGGACCGGGCGGCGCGGCTCTATGCGCCGGTGGTCCATACGCTGGCAGCCGCGACCTTCCTCGGCTGGCTCGTTTGGGGGCTCGCCTGGCCGGAGGCCTTGCTGATCGCCGCCACCGTGCTGATCATCACATGCCCCTGCGCGCTCGGCCTCGCGATTCCCGCGGTGCAGGTCGTCGCAGCCTCCGCCCTGTTCAAGCGCAAGATCATGCTCAAGGAAGGCGATGCGCTGGAGCGCCTCGCTGAGGCCGATATCGCCGTCTTCGATAAGACGGGAACGCTGACCCTGCCTGAGCCCGATATCCTCAATCCCGAGGCGCTGGCGGCGGAACGACGGGCCGAGATCGGAGCACTCGCAGCAGCCAGTACCCACCCGCTGGCGCAAGCCTTGGCCCGCGCGCTCGGCGCCGCCTCTCCGCGAACGGATGTTCGCGAGGAGCGCGGGCACGGCCTGTCGGCGGGAGAGGGCGATGACGAGCAGCGCCTCGGCAGCATCTCCTTTTGTGATACCGAAGCAGAGGCGATTTCGGTCAAGGCGCAGCATCCGGGCGCTTCGCTGATCGCCTATCGCCATGGCTCTTATCGTACGGTCCTGGCGCTCGGGCAGAGCCTGCGCCCTGATGCGCGCGCGACGATCGACGCTTTGCGCGCGGCAGGTCTGGAGATCGCGATCCTCTCCGGCGATCGGCTGGAAGCGGTCGCGCCGATCGCAGCCGCGCTCGGCATCGCGCATGTCCAGGCCGGGCTGCTGCCGGCCGACAAGCTCAACCTTCTCGACAGCATGGCGGCCAACGGTCGCAAGGTGCTGATGGTCGGAGACGGGCTCAACGATGCGCCGGCCTTGGCAGGCGCGCATGTCTCGCTCTCGCCGGTCAGCGCCACCCATCTCGCGCAGGCGGCGGCCGATATCGTCTTCCTCGGCGACAGCCTCGCGCCCGTCGCGGCCGCGCTCGGTATCGCCCGCAAGGCGCGCGGGCTGATGCTGCAGAACCTGTGGTTCGCCGTGCTCTACAATGCGGTGGCGGTGCCGATCGCGATTGCCGGGCTGGCGACGCCGCTGGTCGCCGCCGTCGCCATGTCGGGCTCGTCGCTGGTGGTGACCCTCAACGCCCTGCGCGCACGTGGCCGCAAGGCATCACCGGAGGCAGAGGCATGAACATCATCGTCATCCTGTTTCCCCTCGCGCTGGGGCTCGGCCTGCTCGGGCTTGGCGCCTTCTTCTGGTGCATGCGCTCCGGCCAGTTCGCCGATCTCGAAGGCGCCGCCTGGCGTGTGCTGCAGGACGACGATGCGGCAAGGAGCACGCCGGAAAAAGAAGTGCTCTGATCGTCGCAGGGAGCTTGAGCGCGCCAGCTTCGAACACCGAAAAGGAGGCTGCCGGAACGGTCTCTTAACCCTGCCGGGCTAGGACTGGGGCTCAGGTTAACGAAGCGTAGTGTTCGCCTAAGCCCATGCAAAAACTGGATCGTCTCCGCCGCGCGAACGCCGTCGTTTCCGAGGATCATCGCCTCGCTCAACCACAGCAGACCGCACTGTCCGCAACCCCGGAAACCGCTGTCGCAGAGCCGCTTCGCAACGAGCCGGCATCGTCCAGTCTCTGGCCGACCTATGTCCGTCCCTCGCGCTCCGTCGATGCCCAGCGCAAGCTCGCTCAGGCCGAGCGGGAGCTCTCCGCCTCGCCGGTCCTCGGGCAGCGATTCGACATCAGCCTGTCTCCGGACGCTCCTGTTCCGGGGGAAAGCCGCGTCCGCTTCTGGCGCACGCCGGATCACCTGATCCGGCAGGTCTGGGGCGCGCCCGGCACCGAGCCGATGCCCGAGCCCGTCATCGACGAGCTGGCCGATGTCGAATTGACCTTCGACGCGGATGAGAACGCCTTCGTCGACGAGATGAAGCCCGCTGAAATGGGTTTCGAGGCCCCTGCGGAGAGTGCTGCCTACCCGGCACAGGATGTCGCGACACCGCTCGATTTCATCTCGGATCACGCCTTCTGGGAATGCGTGCCCGAGGCCGAGCGCGACGATGCCGATTTCGCATTTGAAGCCGCTGCTCCGTCGATGACGGCGGAAGCGATGGCCTATGCCCCGGTCATGGCTTTCGAAGAGCCGCAAGTCGGTATGCGCTCGGCCGCGCCGCTCGCGATGACGGCTCCGGTCGTCGCGCCGGCCTGGTCCGGTTTCGGCTGGGGGCAGAGCTATCAGGTGAGCTTCCAGATCGCGACGCCGTCCTGGCAGATGCCGGCCACTGAGGCGCCTGTGGTCGAGGATGAGGCTCCGATTACGAACGAACCCGTGATTGCGGCAAAGCCCGGCGTGCCGTTGGCGCGCAGCACCCAGCCTTCGGTCGAGCCCAGGCCTGTTCTGCCCAAGCCCGTTCAGCCCGAGGCCGCCAAGCCTGAAGCCGTCCGTCCCGAGCCGGTCGCGCTCGAATCCGCCAAGGTCACTCCGTTCCGGGCCAAGCTCCGCCTTGTCGAGTTGCCGGTCGTGCAGGATGCCGGCTTCCAGCTCCCGCCGATCGAGTTCTTGGCCGAGCCGCCACAGGAGCAGGCCGAGACCATGCCGGTCGAGATGCTCCAGCAGAATGCCGGCTTGCTCGAAGGGGTTCTGGAGGATTTCAACATCCGCGGCGAGATCGTCCAGGCCTGCCCGGGGCCGGTCGTCACCTTGTATGAACTCGAGCCCGCCCCCGGCATCAAGAGTTCCCGCGTGATCTCCCTGGCGGACGACATCGCGCGTTCGATGAGCGCGGTGTCGGCGCGTGTTGCGGTGGTGCAGGGCAAGAACGCGATCGGCATCGAACTGCCGAACGCCCGCCGCGAGACCGTCTTCCTGCGCGAATTGCTTGCCAGCCAGGATTTCGAGGCGACCAAGCACAAGCTCGCGCTCTGCCTCGGCAAGACCATCGGCGGCGAGCCGGTCATCGCCGATCTCGCCCGCATGCCGCATCTGCTCGTCGCCGGCACCACCGGCTCGGGCAAGTCGGTCGCCATCAACACCATGATCCTGTCGATCCTCTACCGGCTGAAGCCGGAGGAGTGCCGCCTGATCATGGTCGATCCCAAGATGCTCGAGCTCTCCGTCTATGACGGCATCCCGCATCTGCTCACCCCGGTCGTCACCGATCCCAAGAAGGCGGTCGTCGCCTTGAA
>NZ_JBYSYT010000010.1:0-92591 GCF_058783685.1 Allobosea sp. FW305-C-101
CGGATCATGGCCCCCCAAGGTCCAATTCGGAGCTTTCGCTAGGGTCCAGTTCCGGCCGTCGCCCAAAAGGGTGGCAGGCTGGGTCCGTGGCGGGCGCCTACTGCATCGTCACGGGGCGTCAGGCCCCGCCGCAGGCGGCATCGATCGCCTCGGCCACCGCCTCGACGCAGGCCGGCAGCTTTTCGGTCCGGGTGTTGCCGAAGCCGAGGATCAATCCCTGCCGCGCTGGCCCGCGGCAATAGCGCGACAAGGCCGGGCAGTCGAAACCGCGGTGCAGAAGCGCCGTCGCGGCCGCGACATCGTCGAACGGGACGCGTGGCCGAACCGTCATGTGCAGTCCCGCCGTCACATCAGGGATGACGAAGCGGTCGCCGATGCGCTGCTGCAGCCCGTCGGCCAGCAGGAGCGAGCGTTCCCGGTAGATCGCCCGCATCCGCCGCAGATGCGTCGCCAGATGCCCTTCCGCCATGAAGGCCGCGACCAGGGCCTGGTCCGGCTGCGGCGCATATAGCGAGAAGACGCGCTGCACCCGGGTGAAGGCTTCGACCAGGTTGGGCGGCACGACGAGATAGGCCAACCGGAGGCCGGGAGCCAGCGCACGGTTGAAGGAGCTGGTATAGATGACGCGCCCTTGCGTATCGGCGGCGAAGAGCGGCGGTTGCGCCTGTCCCGACCAGCGGATCTCGCTGTTGAAATCGTCCTCCAGCACCCAGCTGCGATGGGCCTGCGCCCAGGCGAGCAGCGCCTGGCACCGCGCTGGCGGCATCGAGGATCCAAATGGGAACTGCTCGACCGGGGAGACGACGACCAGTTTCGGCAACACGCCTCCGTCAGCTTGCGTCGGAAGCGCAGCTGCATTGAGCCCCATCTCGTCGATCGGAACCGGGCGAATCCGCACGCCGCTGAGCTCGAAGGTGGCGAGTTCGGTCAGATGGCCGGGATCCTCGACCGCGACCTCGTCCCCGGCATCGAGCAGGACATGAGCGACGAGCGCCGCGGCCTGGAGCGTGCTGCCGATGACGATGACCTGTTCCGGCGCACAGGCCAGGCCTCTCGCCTCGGCCAGATAGGTGGCGATCTGCCGCGTCAGCCCGGCACCGGGGCGCCCGACGCCGTAACCGGTCTGCGAGATCGCGCGCGAGCGCCAGTGCCGGGCCGCGATACGGCTGAAGATGTCATAGGGAAACTCATCGAGAGCAGGCACGCCGGGGCTGAGGCCCAGCGTCTCCGAGCGTTCGGCCGGCAGGCTGAACCCGAGGAGCCGCATCGCCCGTTCCGACAGCGCCGCCTGGCCCGGTGCCGGCGCGGGCGGGGCGGGATTCGCCCGCGTCTGGTGATCCTCGGGCAGGATTTTGTCGACGAAGGTTCCCGAGCCGTGGCTGCGCCGGACATAGCCTTCCGCCTCCAGCCGGTCATAGGCCTGCACCACGGTATTGCGGGCGATCGACAATTCCTTGGCCAGGACACGGCTGGGCGGCAGGCGCGTCCCGCGCGGCAGCACGCCCTCGATGATGCCCGCCCGGAAGCGGGCAAAAATCTGCTCATAGAGCGGGGCGTCGCTGTCGCGTTCGAGCCTGATCAGGTTCCAGACGGGATAGTTGAACAGGTTGACCATTCACCCTCGGCAGGCTGATCCGACCTTCCGAATGGACTTAAATGCCGAATTCTCCAAGTGGATTTCCGAAGACTCAGCCGGTGATTGGATCGCTCAACCGGAGCGGCCTGCGAGCGCGAGGGTGAGTTCGGCAGAGGACATCGGCCTGGCGAGCGGGAAGGCCTGCCCGGCCCAGAGCAGGCTGAAGTCGTCGCGCCCTGTCGTCTCCGCGGCGCTGCGCAGCGGCCCGAGCATCGTGCCGGCGGTGGGGAAGGGCGGGGCCAGTTCCGAGAGCGGGCCGACCTCCGTCATCAGCCGGTTGACGATGCCGCGCGCCGGCCGGCCGGTGAACAGGTTGGTGATCGCCGTCGGCCGCTCGCCCATGCCCAGGGCCTTGCGGTAGACGGCGGAGATGGCGGCTTCGGGCGTGAACAGATAGGCCGTGCCGGCCTGCACGGCGGCCGCGCCCAGCGCGAAGGCGGCGTTGACGCCACGCCGGTCCACGATGCCGCCGGCTGCGATGACGGGCACGGACACGGCATCGACGATCTGCGGGACGAGGGCGAAGGTGCCGACCTGCTCCGACATCCGGTCGGTCAGGAAGCTGGCGCGATGGCCACCGGCCTCGGCCCCCATGGCGATCACCGCATCGACGCCGCGCTCAGTGAGCCAGCGCGCCTCGGCCACGGTGGTTGCCGACGAGAAGACCTTGGCCCCAGTGCGCTTCACCCGTTCGAGCAGTTCGGGCGCCGGCAGGCCGAAATGGAAGGAGACCACCTCCGGCCGGTAATCCTCCACGACACCGGCCGAGGTCGCGTCGAACGGCGTGCGTCCGGTCATGGGCTTCGGCATGGCGGGGTCGAGGCCGGCTTCGGCGTAATAGCCGGAGAGGCGGTGGAGCCAGGCCGCCTGCCGTTCCGGGGCAGGGGTGGGCGTGACGTGGCAGAAGAAGTTCAGGTTGATCGGCCGGCTCGTGCCGGCCCGCACCTTGTCCAGCGCGGCGCGCAGGCCGGCTTCGTCGTATTGCGCGCTGGCGAGCGAGCCGAGGCCGCCGGCCTCGCTGACCGCGATCACCATCTCCGGCGTCGTCGCGACCGCCATCGGCCCCTGGATGATCGGCAACTCGATTCCGAGAAGGGCGAGCAACCGTGATTGCGCCGTGCTGGTCATGATGGTTCCTCACGCAGGTCGATGGCCTGACGTGCAGTTTCCAGCGCGGCGCGACGATTTCAAAGGTGAAGCTCGGCGCATCCGGAGTGCAAGATTGGGCCGGAGGGCCGCAGCGGCTCTAAAGCCGCAGGAAGCGCTTGGCGTTGTCGTGGAGCCAGAGCTTCTCCACCTCCTCGCCGATCGGGAGCGCTCTGATCTCAGCGATGGTGCGCGCGATCGGGCCGAGCGGATAGGCGCTGCCGAAGATGATGCGGTCCTTCAGGACGGTGCGGCCATATTGCAGCAGCGGCTCGTAGCCGGAGCCCGCGACCTGCAGGTATTTCGGCCGGACCGCGACGAGGCCGATGCTGACATTGGGATGGCGCCAGGCGACGCCGATCAGTTCATGCACCCAGGGGAAGCCCGGCGGCGAGGCGCAGACCCGCAACTCCGGAAAATCAACCATCACCTCGTCGAGCAGGGAGGGATGGCCGTAGCGCATCAGGGTCGAGGTCGCGAAATTGATCGAGCAATGGATGTTCACGGGAATGTCGAGCTCGATGCATTTGGCATAGAGCGGGTACATCCGCCGGTCGTTGATCCCTAGATGATGCTCGAAGCATTGCAGGTTGAGCCCGCGTAAGCCCAGCACGCGCACGGCGTGGTCGAGCTCGCGCACGGCGGTCATGCCCTTGTTCGGGTCGACGCCCGCGAAGCCGATGAAGCGCGGCCCCTGCTCGCGGCAAAAATCGGCGACATCCTCGTTGCTGATGCGCCAGCCATAGGTCGTCTCGAGATCGCGTGCCTTGACGCAGACATGCGTGACGCCGGCCTTGTCGTATTCCGCGAGATAGCCGGCGAGGTCCTGCTGCGGCTCGGCCGCGGTTTCGCTGGCGGCATAGACCTGCCGGTAGCGCTTGAGATGCTCGGCGCCCTTCGGACCGAAAGCCGGGAGCGGCGGGCGGCTGCCATAGTCGATGATCACGAATGCTGCTCCTTGCCGGAGAGGGTAGGCCAGGCCGAAGCCCATGGTTTTAGGGCTTCGATCGCCGCGGCGACCGCCAGAAGCTGCGCTTCCGAATGCCAGCGGCCGACGATCTGGAGGCCGATCGGCAGGCCGTCCGGGCTCATGCCGCAAGGGACGGAGAGGGCGGGGTGTCCGCTGGCGTTGTAGGGGATGGTGTAGGGATACCAGGCGTCGCGCAGCGGGCCGTGGTCGATGCCGTCGATGACGAGCGGGCCGTCCGATTGCTGGCCGATGGGCAGGGCCGGCGCCGCGACGGTCGGTGTGATGAAGACATCCGCACCGTCGAAGAGGCGTTCGACCTGCCGGTAGATCTCGGAGCGAGCGCGTTGGGCGTGGGCGAGGCGCGTATAGGTCTGGGTTTCCGGCTGCATCGTCAGGCCGAGGCGGGCGGTGCGGTCCATCCGCGCGCCATGTTCGTCCAGCAGCGTACCGAAGCGGGCATGCTGGTAGGCGCGCATCAGCACGAGGGCCGAGGGCGTATCGAAGACGATGTCGTCCAGCATCGCCACGCGCTCGGCGCCGGCCGTGAGCAGGCGCTCGACGGTCTCGCCGACGGCTGCTTCTACCGCCGGGGCAACCCAGCGGTTGAGCGTCTTGGGCGCGTAGCGGAAGCGCAGGCCCTTGAGGGCCGCGACGGGATTGTCGGGAAGCCGGACGGGCTCGGCCGAGCCGCCGAAGGAGAGGGGGTCGCGCCGGTCGGGGCCTTTCATCGCGTTGAACATCAGGGTGACGTCCGCGACCGTGCGGCCCATCTGGCCGAGGCAGGTCAGCGAGCCGAACAGGTCCGTCGTGGTCTCGTGCGGAACCGCCCCCCAGCTCGGCTTCAGGCCGACGACGCCGCAGCAGGAGGCCGGGATGCGGCCGGAGCCGGCGCCGTCCGAGGTGAGATGGAGCGGGCCGAAGCCCATCGCCGCCGCGATCGCCGCGCCGCCGCTGGAACCGCCGCAGCTGTAGTCGGTGTTCCAGGGATTGCGGCTGATGCCCTGGCGCGGGGAATCGGTCAGCACCTTGTGACCGAATTCCGGGGTGGTCGATTTCGCAAAGGGGATCGCGCCGGCCCGGCGCAGGCGGGCGACGGCCTCGGCATCCGTATCGGCGACCTGCCTGGCGAAGGCATGCGAGGCGTATTCGAGCGGCATGCCGGCGACGGCGACGAGGTCCTTGACGCTGAAGGGCAGGCCGTGGAGCGGGCCGGGCGCGGCGCCGTCTGCGAGCTTGCGATCGGCCTCGCGGGCGGCTTCGAGCGCGCTGTCGGTCGCGACATGGGAGAAGGCGTTGACCGGCGCGTTGCGCGTCTCGATCTGGCCGAGAACCGACTGCATCAGCGTCTCGGCCTTGAGCGCGCCGGAGCGCAGCTCGGGCAGGAGCTCGGCCGCGCTGCGGCTCCAGAGGGGCATGCTCATCGCCAGATTCCTTCCACCCTGTCGAAGGCGCCGAGACGCAGGTCGGCGACGCCGGCCGTCAAGGCCGTCTTCGCGACTTTCTGCGAGGCGGTGCGCGGGATGTCGTCGACGAAGGCGATGTAGCGGGGGATCTTGAAGGCGGCGAGATTGGCCTCGCAATGCCTGGCGATCCGGCCGATCAGTTCGTCGCTGCCGCTGAGGCCGGCGGCCGGCAGGACATAGGCCTTGACCTCCTCGCCGCGCAGATCGTCCGGCACGGGGACGACGGCGACCTCCTCGATCTCGTCCATGTTGCGCAGCACGGTCTCGACCTCGCGCGCTGCGATGTTCTCGCCCGCCCGCCGCACCATGTCCTTGAGCCGGCCGACAATGTAGAAATAGCCCTCCGCATCCTGCCGGAAGAGATCCCCGGTGCGGAACCACTCGCCGAAGAAGCTGTCGCGATTGGCCTCGGGGCGGTTGTAGTAGCCGAGCATCAGGCCGGCGCCCTGCAGGACAAGCTCGCCGATCTCGCCGCGCGGGACATCCTTGCCGTCCTCGTCGACGACCCGCGCTTGCCGGAACGGAGCGGGGATGCCGCAGGAGCCGGAGCCGACCATGTGGAGGGCATTGAGCGGCATGTAGAGGCCGGGGCCGACCTCGGTCATGCCGAAGGCCTCCATCGCAGGGGCGTTGAAGCGCTTGCGCAGGGCCGCGTTGATCTCCTTGCGATGGCCGTAGATGTTAGCGCGCATCAATTCGGTGTTGCCGTCCTCGGGCGTCTCCGGCTGCTTGAAGACGATCTCCGGGAACAGGCAGAAATGGATGCGGTGCTCGCGCAGCCAGGCGGCGAAGCGGCTGGCGCTCTGGCGCTTGGCGACGAAGAGCGTGCCGCGCTGGTAGAAGCACAGCAGCAATAGCCATTGCGGGTCCATGTAGAAGAACGGCGTCGAGGCGAGCACGCGCCGGAAGCGCCGGGCGTCGCGGAAGCCGTTCACGAAACCCGCACCGAGCCAGTAGCGATGCGTCAGCATGCAACCCTTGGGGAAGCCGGTCGTGCCCGAGGTGTACTGGATGTTCATGAGGTCGTCATGGGCGGGCTCGGGCCCCTCATGCCGCGCGCCTTCGGGAATTGAGGCGACGAGGGCATCCAGCGTCATCGCGCCGGGCGGCAGCAGGCTCTCCTGCCCGTCGCCAGCGGCCATGCGCAGGATGCGGTGGGGCTGCGGGAATTTCCCGGCTTCGGCCACCTCCACCGCCTCGCGATATTGCGGGCCGCATTCGTCATGGATGACGAGCGCCTCGGCGCCGGCATCGCCGAGCACATAGGCGAGCTCGCGGCCGGTATAGCGCAGGTTGACCGGCACCATCACCGCGCCGATCCGCGCGAGTCCAAGCCAGACGATCGGCATCTGCGGGCAGTTCGGCAGCATCACGCCGACCTTCATGCCGCGCGTTACGCCAAAGGAGGCGAGCGCCACCGCCATGCGGTCGACGGCCTTGTCGAGCGCGGCATAGGTGATCGTCTCGCCGGTCTCGAAGAAGTTCCAGGCGAGCGCCTCCGGCGTTTCGGCGGCCGCCTCGCGCAGCAGGGTGCCGATATTGCGGGGGAAGGTGAAGCGCTCCATCTCGCGATGCCGTGCCTCCACATCCAGCGCGACCAGGCGCGCCACATAGGCATCGGCCCAGACGGGCGTTTCACTCTCGGCGGGCAGGGGTGGCATTGGCATCTCGAAAGGCATGTTCGCATCGAACAGGTCAGGAAGTTATGTTTTCCGTTGCTGGTCGAGTGCGGTTGAGAGCGTGGCGGGATTGCGAGGGGCTGCCGGTCTCTGAAGTGTTTTCCAGTTTTCCGTCTGGCCCGGTTCGCACTATTCCGCTGCCGGCAGGGCGCCGCAAATTTCTTTTTGACTAGAAATCATGCCTGCTGGTTATATTCGATCCGAAGCCAGTGGCGGAGCCTTGCATGCGGATCACCCATCGACAGCTCGAGGCCTATATCCAGTTCATGGAGACTGGCAGCGTCACGGCCGCGGCCGAGCGGATGCGGCTGTCGCAGCCGGCGATGAGCAAGATCCTGGCGGGGCTCGAAATCGACCTCGCGCTCACCCTGTTCGAGCGCAAGCGCAAGCGCCTGATCCCGACGCATCAGGCGCAACTGCTCTACAAGGAGGTGCGTCGGCTCTTCGCCTCGCTCAGCGATGTCGAGCGCTTCGCCAGGGATCTGCGAGACCTGCGGTCAGGGGAACTCAGGATCGTCTCGGCGGCCTCGATCGGCCATACGCTGGTCGCGGATGCGCTCGTCGCCTTCGCCGAGGCCAATCCGGCGATCTCGGTTGCGCTCGACGTCTCCAGCGTCGTCGGCAGCGACGTGCTCGGCCAGAATGTCGATATCGGCTTCTCGGTCAGCCATTTCCATCATCCGGACCTGCTGACCGAGCCGCTCTTCCATGCCGATGCGGTCTGCGTGATGCGGCGGGACCATCCGCTTGCCTCGCGCGAGATCATCGTGCCGCGCGATCTGGAGGGGGCGGAGTTCATCTCCTTCACGCGCAACAGCCGCATGCGCCACCTGACCGACGCGGTGTTCGAGCAGCAGCGGGTCACGCGCAAGATGCGGACGGAGGTGTTCTCCTCGGTCGAGGCGAACGCGCTGGTCTCGCGCGGCTTCGGCATCGCCATCGTCGAGCCGATGACGGTGCATCAGGGTTTTTGGCCCGATCTGGTGGCGCGGCGCTTCGAGCCGACCATCGCCTTCACCTTCAACGCCATCGTCTCGCGCAACCGGCCGGTCTCGCCCCTGACCAAGGCCTTTCTCGCCGAGCTCAAGACGCGCATCGCTGCACTGGCGCAGGGTGATGATTCGCGCGCCACCGAGAGCCTGACGGTGCGCCTGCCGCAGCGGCGCACGCGCGACGGCGCGGGATCAGGCGCCGTCGTGGCGGACGAAGAAGGTGAGACCGGCGACGCGATCGAGGATGATCACGGCAAGGAAGGTGATCAGCACGCTGATCGTTGAGATCGCCGCCAGCACTGGGGTCGCCGAATCCTGGACGAAGGAGAAGATCTGGACCGGCAGGGTCGAGATGTTCGGCCCGATCAGGAACATCGTCACCGTGACCTCGTCGAAGGAGATGATCCCGGCGAAGAGCAGCGAGGTCAGGATGCCGGACCGGCACATCGGGATGACGATGTCCTTGAGCGCGCGCCATTCGCTCGCGCCCATCACATTGGCGGCGCGGACGAGATCGGGGTCGAGGCTGCGCAAGGCGATATGGATCGGCCGGTAGGAGAAGGGCAGCGTCACGATGAGATGGGCGAGCACGATGCCCGGCGCCGTGCCGATCAGCCCGAACTGGGCGACGAGCGCGACCATGGCGACGCCCATCGCGGCATGCGGGAAGAACAGCGGCGAGAAGATCGCCAGTTCCAGCCAGGTCGCGAGCTTCGGCGCATGGCGCTGCGTGTAATAGGCCGCCATGAAGTTGACGATGGTGACGATCACTGCCGTCACCGCCGCGATGCCGACGCTGATCGCGAAGGCGCGCGGCCAGCGCGGATCGAACAGCGCATCGCGATACCAGCGCAGGCTCAAGCCCTCCGGCGGGAACTGGATGTAGCTGGTGTCGCTGAAGGAGGCACCGATGATGATCAGGATCGGCGCCGGCAGCGAGAGCAGCAGCAGGATGCCGGCCCAGGTCGAGAGTTTGGGATTTGCCGTCATCGCGCTCACTCCATGGTCCCGATCAGCCGGCGCTCGATGGCTTTCAGCAGGAGCAGCGACAGGAAGCTGATGGCGAGCAGGCAGATCGACCAGGCGGCGGCCTTGTTCAGATTGAAGGTGTACATGACCTCCTGGTAAATCTGCGAACCCACGAACTGATGCGACATGCCGCCGAGCACGATCGGCGTGACAATCGCGCCGATGCTCGCCAGGAAGATCACGATCAGCGCCGTGAAGGCGCCCGGCAGCGACAGCGGCAGCACGATGCGCCGGAAGGTCTGGAAACGGCTCGCGCCCAGCACGCCGGAGGCCTCCTCCAGATTGCTCTCGATCGCCAGGAGCGAGGACAGGATCGAGATCACCGCGAAGGGGATCAGCACATGGGTCAGGCCGATGACGATGCCGAGATCGTTGAACATCAGCGCTAAGGGCTGCTGGATGATCCCGGTCCAGGCGAGCATGCCGTTGATCACGCCTTTGGGGCCGAGCAGCACGAGCCAGCCATAGGTGCGCACGACCAGGCTGACGAGCCAGGGCACGAGCACCACGATCAGCAGCATGTTGCGCCAGCGTTCGAGCCGCCAGAGCAGGAGCGCGATCGGGTAGGACAGCGCGACCGAGAGCAGCGCCACCGTCAGCGAGGACAGGATCGTCCGCGCGAAGATGACCTGATAGTCGCTGCGGTTGAGGATCTGCCGGAAATAGCGCAGCGACCAGCCATCGGCATCGGCGAAGCCGTTCGAGAAGAGCTGGAAGACCGAGGCGAAGAACAGGCCGAGCAGGACGAGGACCGGCAGGAGCAGCAGCGCCTTGGCCGGCGAAGCAGGCTGCGTCTCCGTCATGGCTTCTCTCCGAAGCTCGCGGCGGCGGGCGCTGCCAGCGGTTCGAAGATCTGCGCGTCGGCGGGATCGAAGGCGATGCGGCAGGGCGAGCCCGCTTCCGGCAGGGCGGCGCCGTCGCTGGCCAGCCGCACCGCGACCAGCCGCTGCTCGCCGCAGCGCAGGACGAAGCGCAGGACTGGACCCAGCGCGATGCGCTCGACGACGGTGCCGGGCAGCGCGATGCGTCCGCCGGCATCTGCGTCCGGTGGCAGAATCGCGATGCGTTCGGGACGCAAGCCGATCACGCAAGCTGCGCCGGGGGCAGGCGAGAAGCCGCGGATGCCGCTCGCCGGCAGGGCGTGGCGGCCGCCCGGTCCGTCGATCTCGACCGTGCCGGCTGTCACTGCGGCGATGCGGCCGGGAATCTCGTTGAGCTCGCCGACGAACTTGGCGACGAAGAGATTGGCGGGCTGCGAATAGATCGCCGGTGGGGTGTCGTATTGCTGGATCGCGCCTGCGCTCATCACCACGATGCGATCCGACATCAGGGTCGCTTCTTCCTGGTCGTGGGTGACGAAGACGAAAGTCGTGCCGAGCTCGCGCTGGATCTCCTTGAGGGCGACCTGCAACTGCTTGCGGAGCTGCAGGTCGAGCGCCGAGAGCGGCTCGTCGAGCAGCAGGATCGAGGGTTCGAGCACGAGCGAGCGCGCCAGCGCCACGCGCTGCTTCTGGCCGCCGGAGAGCTGCGAGATGCGGCGGTTGCCGAGATGGCCGAGGCCGACGAGGTCGAGGAAGGTGCCGACCTTCCGGCGCAGTTCGGCCTCCGGCACGTTGCGCAGGCGCAGGCCGTAGGCGACGTTCTCCTCGACCGAGAAATGCGGGAACAAGGCGAGGTTCTGGAAGACCATGCCGATCGGCCGGCGCTGCGGCGGCAGGCCCGCCATGTCGCGGCCGTCGATCGCGATTTTGCCGGCGCTGGGCTGGATGAAGCCGGCGATCAGGCGCAGCAGCGTGGTCTTGCCGCAGCCGGAGGGGCCGAGCAGCGTGACGAAGGTTCCGGCTGCGACCGCGAGATCGAGGCCGGAGAGCACCGTCGTCGCGCCATAGGCCTTGGCGACGCCGGCGACATGGATGGAACCGCGGGCCGCACGGGAGGGCGCGGCCTGCGCGAGGGCTTCAGGCTGGGCAGGGGACATCGATCGAATCCGCCGGGTAAGCGAGTGGGTGAGAAAACGTTCGGCGGATCGCGGCTCAGGCGCTGTGGTCAGCGCTTGCCGGCGGCGATCTGCTCGACCCGGTTGAGCCGATCCTCATAGTCGCTGACGATGACATTCCAATCCGGAATATACATCTTCTTCATCAGCGCCTCGCGGGTCATGCCGAGATCCTGCTCGTATTCGGGCGGCAGCACGGCCTTGTTATTGGTCGGGATCGAACCGTTCTGGCCGGAGATCCGGGTCTGCGCGGCGGCATCCAGGAGTTCGTTGAGATAGGTGATGGTCTGCGCCCGCTCGGCCGAGCCCTTCGGCACCACGACGACATAAGGCAGCATCAGCGCGCCCTCCTTGGGGATCGCCAGTTCTATAGTCTTCTGGCCGTCGCGGCGCAGGCTCCAGACGCGCGTCGAGTAGAATGGCGCGGCCGTGACTTCGCCCCGCGTCAGCAGCGTGTTCATATGGGCGAGCGAGGTATAGGTCGTCAGCGAATTGGCGAAGATCGCCTTCAGCGGCTCGATGCCGGGCTCGATCTTGGCGGCGCCGCCGCCATTGGCATGGGCGAGGATGGTGAGGTCGTAGGAGGTGGCGTAGACCGGCCGCGTGACCGCGAGCTTGCCCTTCCAGCGGGCGTCAGTGAGGTCGTTCCAGGACTGGAAATCCGAGGCCTTGGCCAGCGTGTTGTTGAAGGCGATGCCGTAATAGCCGAAATGCGTGGCGAGGCCGACGATCTTGCCGTCCTTGTTCCGGACGACGAGTTCCTTCGGGAGGTTGGCGATCGCCGGGATCTCCTTGTCCTCGAAGGCTTCAAGCAGGTTCGATTTGGCCAGCCCGATCGCCTCGAAATAGGTGACCTCGACCACGTTGTATTGCGAGGCGGACGGCGAGCGGACGGCGCCGGCCGTGTTCGGCACCTCGGCCATGCGGGCGGCGATGCCGGTCTTCTGGGTAAAGGGGAGCTGGAAATGCTCGCGCAACACGGCTGCGCCGCCGCCGCCCCAGGTCGCGTGAATGACCTCAGCTGTGCAGGGGCTGGCGCTGGCGGCCAGCATCGACAATGCGAACACCCATGGCTTCATCTGATGGCTCCCGTTCCTCGTGCAGGCCGTTCTGTGCGGCCTCGATGACGGGAGACTCCAGGGTGCGGCCCCTCATTGCAAATTCAAAGGAATCCGAACTTCATTCCAGGAAGTTATGAGTGGGGCGAGGCGAGCGAGAGCCTGGGGTGGACGGCCTACTTCCGGGCGCGCGTTGTGTCATTCCGGGGCGCGCCAAAGGCGCGAACCCGGAACCCACGACTGGGTGAGGCATGACGTGTTCGGTTGCGAGGGGCTCACCCGGTCGTGGGTTCCGGGTTCTTCGCTTACGCGAAGCCCCGGAATGACAAGGGGGGTGGCTCTGGCTCCTACCGGTCAGTCTCGCTCAGCACCAACCGCTTGGTGCGATCGCTGTTGATGATCAGGCGATCGCTGGTGATCCGAATCGTGAACAGCCAGGGCAGCACCCAGGGGCAGACGCGCCACTGGTCATGAACCTCGGTGCTGACGGGATGGGCGAAGAAGAAGTCATCGCCATGGGCGATCAGCTTCACACGCTGGCTGCCCTCGGGCGAGGACAGGGTGAGATGCAACTCGGGGCCAACCTTGCGGGTCTCGCCGCGGAAGGCGCCGGATTCTGCCGCGAAGCTCCTGCCGGCGAAGCGATCGATCGGGAACGTGGTCGGTCCGATCGGAATGAAGCGGCGGGTCCGGCCGAAGCGCGTCGCGGATAGCGCGCCACCGGCTTCCAGCTTCAGCGCGAAAGCCGGGATCGAGGCCTGCGGCTGCCAGCCTCTGTCGCCGACAGGCAGGAGCGGTGCGCCGCCCATGTTCATGATCAGATAGGGTTGGCCCTGGCGCAGTTCGATCTGGAATGCGTCATCGCCGGCCTCGTCGCGATAGGTGCCGGCGGGAAGGTCGAATGCCTGCTTCCGCTTTTCGCTGCCGGCGCCCAGCAGGTCGCGCGCGATCGAGCGGGCCAGGACATAGGGCGCGCAATCGTCGTGGTTGGCGAGAAGGACGATGCCGAGATCGGCCTCCTTGAAACGGACCGACTCGGAACGCGCCCCGGCGATCCAGCCGCCATGGCCGACCGCTTCGCCGAGATCGCTATTGTCGCGCACCAGCCCGTAGCCATAGGGCGAGGGCACGCCGTTGATCGTCACGCCGGCATCCTCCATGCGCGCGATCATCTGGGCGTCGCCGATCTTCGGTTGCCGCAGGTTCTGCTGCCAGATGATCATGTCGTGCAGCGTCGAGACCATGCCGCCTTCGCCGCCGATGGCGATGCCCCAGGCGGCCTTCAGCCACTCGCCATCCGGCCCGCGGCGGTGATGCCCGGCGAGCCGCGGCAGGATCACGTCGTCGCGCGGCATCAAGGCCGTGTCGTGCATGCCGAGCGGGCCGGTGATGCGCTCCTTCAGGAGGTCGTTGAAGCCGAGCCCGGAGACCTTCTCCAGTATCTCGGAAAGCAGCAGGAAATTGCTGTTGCTGTAGAGCAGGTCGTAGCCCGGCTCGAAATTGAGCTCGCTCTGCCGGCCGACGACGTTGCAGGCGTATTGGCGCGAGGAGGGCGCGAGGATCGGCACGCCGCCGATCGTCATCATCTCCAGGATGTCGCGCAGGCCCGAGGTGTTCGAGGCGAGATGATGCAGGGTGATCGTCCGGCCGTAATCGGGCAGCCAGGGCAGGTGGGCGCGGACATCGTCCTGCAGGGACAGCCGGCCCTCGCGCTCCAGCGCCAGCAGCAGCCAGGTGGTGAACTGCTTGCTCTGCGAGGCGATGCGCACGACCGAGCGGCTGGAAAGCGGAATGCCATTGGCGAGATCGGCCATGCCATAGGCGGCCTCGTGCACGACCGCGCCGCCGGAGAGGACGGCGAGCATCATGCCCGGCGAGGTCTCGCTGTTCCAGGCCGCGACATGCGGGGCGATGCGGGCGGCGATCGTGGCGGGATCGAGAGTGAGAGAGGCGCGGGGCATGGCAGGCTTTTAGGCTTGAGGCTGACGTGGAAGCGCCGCGCTCCCTGAGGGAACGCGGCGCTTGAGGCTTAGCGCTTGATCTCGACGTTCCAGAAGGCCGGCCAGGGCGACGGGGTGAAGCCCGTGAGGCCCGGTGCGACGGCCGAGAGTGCGCTGAAATTGCCGATCTTCACGATCGGGGCCTGCTCGAAGATCAGCTTCTGCAATTCGACCCAGTGCTTGACGCGGGCGTCCTGGCTGGTCGCGCTGTTGAAGGCATCGAGCGCCTTTTCCTTCTCCGGCGTATCCCACCAGCCGCCGGCGGTCTTCGACAGGATGAAGTTCAGCGCCGGCTCCGGCAGGAAGGGGCTATGGGTGATGAAGACTTCCCAGAGCTCCGGCTTCTTGTTGCGCTGGATCATGGTCGCCCAGTCGCTGACCTGGAGATCGACCTTGAAACCGGCCTGTTCCAGATAGATCTGCGCGACCTGCGCCATCTTGTAGTGGAACTCGTACTGGCGGCTGGTCAGGATGCGGATTGGCTCGCCCTTGTAGCCGGCCTCCTTGAGCAGGGCGCCCGCCTTCTTGTCGTCGGCGATGTTGTAGTTGCCCTTGACGCCGACATCGCTGCGCCAAGCATAGCCTTCCGGATACATCGCGCCGTCGACGGCGTAGAACTTCTGATCGCCGAAGCCGGCGGCCAGCATGTCCGTCTCGCTGAGGGCCGCCTGAACCGCCTTGCGGATCTTCTCGTTCTTGAGCGGGCCTTCCTTGTTGTTCATCACGAAGATCGGCCAGCCGAAATTGTTCAGCAGGGCGGGCTTCGCCTTGCCCTTCTCCAACCGCGCGAAAGCTTCCACGGGCAGGGAGTCGACATAATCGTACTGGCCGGCGATGGCGGCCTCGACGCGGGTATTGGCATCGGGCACCGGGACGAAGCGGATCTCGTCGAGCTTGGCGATGCGGGCGCCGCCAAAGCCGTCGGCCTTCTCGCTGCGCGGCTTGTAGCCGTCGAAGCGAGCGAGCTGAACATACTGGTCCGGCTTGTGTTCCTTGAGCCTGTAGGGGCCGGTGCCGATTACCTCCTTGAGCGGCGTTGCCAAGGCCTCGGCCGGCATGATCGCGGCAGCGGAGTTGTTGAAGGCGAGCAGCGAGAGCAGCGGCGCATAGGGCTGGCTCAGCGTGATCGTGATCTCGCCCGGCCCGGTCGCTGCGACCGACTTGACATAGAGCGCCGTCTGCTTGCCGCGGGAGGCGACCTCCATCCAGCGCTTCAGCGAGGCGACGACATCCTCGGCGGTCATCTCGCGGCCGTTATGGAACTTGATGCCCTGACGGAGCGCGATCTTGTAGACCGTACCGTCGGCGCTGATCGTCGGCATCGCCTCGGCCAGGAGCGGCGTCACGTTCCACTTGCTGTCGAAGGTGAAGAGCGTCTCGAAGACATGCTGCGAGATCATGCCGACGAGGTCCGTCGCGCTGATGCCCGGATCGAGCGAGGCGGGCTCGCCGATCACAGCGACATTGACGATGCCGCCGGCCTGCTGGGCAGGACTCGGCGCGACGGACGAAAGCGAGATCGACGCGGCGACCCCCACGAGTGCAAGCAGTTTCCTCATCGTCTTCTTATTCCATAATTATGTTATATAGACCATAATAGGCAATCATCCGCCTGGAACACTGTCAAGCGATGCGCTGCGCAGGTTTCGGCGAAACATCTGAGAGCGATCGACGATTCCATCGTCTCCGGTCCGAATGCGGCCGGCCGTCACGCAGGGCTGGATTCCGGGCTTCGGCGGCGGCATGGTTCCCGCGAACTCTGGTTGAAGCGAGGAGAGATTCCTTGGACATCACGCGTGCTGGCTCCCGGCCTTCCGGAAAGGGGCCCTCGGACTGGTTCACCGGAACGGTGAGGATCGATCCGCTCTGCAACGCCCATGCGGCCGAGCGCGTCCAGGGGGCTAACGTCACCTTCGAGCCGGGCGCGCGCACGGCCTGGCACACTCATCCGCTCGGGCAGACGGTGATCGTTACCGCAGGCCTCGGCCGGGCGCAGTGCTGGGGCGGGCCGATCATGGAAATCCGGCCCGGCGACGTCGTCTGGTTCCCGCCCGGGGAGAAGCATTGGCATGGCGCCTCTCCTGCAACGGCCATGACCCATATCGCGATCCAGGAAGTGCAGGACGGCAAGGTCGTGGACTGGCTGGAGCAGGTTTCCGACACTCAATATGGCGGATAGCGCGCATCTTGCGCTTTTATTTCGTTGCGAATTGGATCATTGATATTCGTTCCTGCTTAACGCCTGAGTAACCTTGCGAGAGAGTTCCATGCGACCCGAGCGCGTGCCACGGTTTCCGGCACCTGTTCACGCTCCCGGCTTCGGCCGGCGGCCGCAGGCTGCTAACGACAACGAGCCGGCGATCGCGGACAGCGTCGTGAGCATCCTGATCGGCCGGTCCCTGATCATCGGGGCGGCACTGCTGGCCCTGACCCTCGTGGCGGGGTGGAGTCTCTGGCTCGGCCGCACGGTGTGGCGCCACTTCGCCTGATCCGGCGCCCTGTCGCGCTGCCTCATTTCTGCAAGATCGCGCCGAAACATTGACGTTGCGGCATGTGTCAAAAAATTTACCATATCGCCTGGAGATGGGCGCAAGCGTGCCGGACCGTCCGGCGTGCAATCCGCATCCATGTCGGGATCGCTGTGCAATCGAGCATCATTCAGGGCCAGGCACGCCTGCTTGCAATTCCCGCGCGGGACGGCGGGGAGGGCGCGATGGCGGCGTTCCTGAGCGACTGCGTCGGGCGGAACCGGGCCGTTTTCTTCTTTGGTGGCGATAGCCGCGCGATCTATGCGCTGAGGGACCGAATCACGTCGGATTGGCCGGGGCTGCGCGTCGCCGGCATCTGCGATGCTGATTTCGCCGGGCCGGTCGACCGCGCCGTGCTCGATCACATCGCGGCGGCAGATGCGGATGTGATCGTCACCGATCTCCCGAAGGCGCGCTTTCGGCAGTTCTGCGCGCAATGCGACGCGGCGGGAATCCGTGGAGAGCGCGTCAACCTGCCGGGGAGCTTTCCGGGCTTTGTCCTGGGGGGACCGAACTTCCTATCCGATCGTGTCCTGCCGAGGCGGCTGCTTCGGTTCGGAGCGACGGCAAAAGCGGGGCTGGCCTTCTGCCGTATCGTTCTGAGGCAGAGGCTCCGCGGCGCCTTTCAGCCGGCTGGCATCACTCAGCCACGGCCTCGCGGCCGGGGCTGAGTGATGCCAAGGCCTCAGCGCGCGTTCGCGAAAGCCTTCTTGCTCAGGACTGTCCGGAACAGGATGGTGATGTCGAGCCAGAACGACCAGTTATCGATGTACCAGTGGTCGTAGGCGACCCGGCCGGCCATCTTCTCGTCGGTATCGGTCTCGCCGCGGAAGCCGTTGACCTGCGCCCAGCCCGTGATGCCGGGCTTGACGTTGTGGCGGCGGGCATAGTTGGCGATCTTGCGCTCGAATTCGATATCATGCGCCAGCGCATGGGGGCGCGGCCCGACGAGCGACATGTCGCCGGCGATGACGTTCAGGAGCTGCGGCAGTTCGTCGAGATTGTAGCGACGCAGCAGATGGCCGAGCCGCGTGATCCGGGGGTCGTTGCGCTTGGCCTGAACGACGACCTGGCCGTCATCGGTCGTCGTCATCGTGCGGAACTTGAAGATGCGGAAAGCCTGCTGGTTGAAGCCGTAACGCCGCTGGCGGAACAGGACGGGACCGGGGGAGTCCAGCCGGATCAGCGCCGCGATCAGGAGCAGCAGCGGCAGAGTCAGGATGATGCCGCAGGACGCTGCCACGATGTCGAAGGCGCGCTTCACTGCGATCTCGACTGCTGAGAGCGGCTGGCGCGTCAGGCGCAGGCTCGAGAGCGTGCCGGTATGGACGACATGCGCATTGCCGAAGCGTTCCATGATCGGCTCGGGGGCGAGATGGATCGCAACCGGCAGGTTCGTGAAGGCATCGACGCAGGCCGAGATCGTTTCCTGATCGGACCAGGGAACCGCGATGAAGACCGCGTCCGGCCGCCGGATACGGCAATTTGCCACGGCTGTGGCGAGATCCGCCGCCAGGGCGGCCGGGCCGGCCTCGCGCGACGTTTTCAGGAAGGCGACGTCGGTCACCGCGAAACCCATATGCCAGGGCTTATGCCGCGAGACGAAGGACATGATGTTCGCCTCGCGCCCGATGAGGAAGGCGCGTTCGGCCGTGATCCGCCCGGTCCGGCTGCCGGCTGCGATCAGCCGGACAACCGCCGAGCGGGACAGGGCGATGACGGGGATGCCGCAGAGATAGGTCGCGATCATGACGGCGCGCGAGTAATGATCGGCGATCTTGGCGAGGAACAGCAGGGCCAGGAAGGCGACCATCGTGATGTTCCAGACGGCGAAGGCGGAGCCGATCTGTCCGCGCGTCGAGAGATAGTTGCCGATCTGATAGCGGCCGCGCATCAGATTGATGAAGACGAACAGGGTCGCGAGCATCGCTGCCAGTTCCGGCGTCGAGCGGTCGACGCCCGGCAGGTTCGTGGCGCCGAGGTAATAGGCGAACGACACCGCATAGACGAGGGAGGCGACCACGGCGGCATCCGTTGCCGCGGTCAGCGGCCCGAACGAGAGGCGCCAAATGCCGGCTCGGTTGTCGGGCAGGGCTTGCGGCATGCCGCTCAGATCATTGACGCTCATCTCTTCCCCCGGCCAGCCATGCCGGCGTGAGCCGGCTTGAGTATGTCCCGTTGCGGCACAATGTGCCGGCGCCGGGCCATGGTCGGGAGGGAAGTGGCAAGGCCCATGCCGTAGGGATACGGGCCAGATTGGCGCGGATAGGGGGCGCTCAGCCGAAAAGAGCAGCGCGAGCCGGCGTCTTGCCGGATGCTGTTGTGCCAGGATGCGTCATGCGGGCTTGCGGAGGCGCTGCGCCATCGTGTCAAATGCCGCGGCAGCGACGCTGCCGAGCGTGGCGCCGGCAACCTTCACGATCGCATCGTGACGCAGCCCATGACGGGTCGCCTCCAGCGTCTGGAGCCCCTCGAGGCCGATGGCGAAGGCGACGATGCCCGCCAGCACAAGCCAGCGCTGGCGCGGATAGGCAAAAGCCAGCGCCGCGCCGGCGGCAAAGAAGGCGAGAAAGCGCTCGGTATCCGCGTCCAGATAGGGAATATGCGGTCGCGCCCCCAGGGGGGACAGGGTCGAGAACAGGATCGCGAGCAGGGCAGCCCAGCCTGCCATCACGGCGATGCGACGAAGCTTGTCGAGCGAAAGAATCAAGACCGGGCTCCGGACGAACGGCGTGGCGGGGCAGGCAAGATACGGACCAGAACCGGCGGAATCGCGCGAGAGCGGAACGAGAGCTGGTCTTATGGCGATGCAAAAACGACGAAGCAATGGCAGCGGCCGGAGTTTCGACCGAAGCTGATGAAGTTTCTCTTCAACTCTGCCTCCGTGGCCTGATCCACGGGTGACGGACCGCCCATGTCGAAGCTAGCATGCCGACTCATCGGCAAGCGGAGGCTGGATGACGGAGTTCTCGACTGCACCTTCGCCGACGCGCATCGCGCGCGGTGGAAAGGCGATCTACGGTGTTCCCTTGGGCATCCTGATGCTGGAAGCCCGCTTTCCGCGGATTCCCGGCGATATGGGCAATGGCACGACCTGGCCCTTCCCGGTGCTCTATCGCGTCGTTGGCGGCGCCAGTCCTGAAAAGGTCGTGCTCAAGGGCGCTGCGGGCCTGCTGCCGGATTTCATCGAGGCCGCGCGCGATCTCGTCCGGCTCGGGGCTGAGGCGATCACCACCAATTGCGGCTTCCTCTCGCTGTTCCAGCGTGAACTTGCGGCGGCCGTCGGCGTGCCGGTCGCGACCTCCTCGCTGATGCAGGTGCCCTGGGTGCAGGCGACGCTGCCGCCGGGCAAGCGCGTGGGCGTGGTCACGGTCTCGGCGGGGTCGCTGACCCCGAAGCATCTGGAGGCAGCTGGCGTACCGCTCGACACGCCCGTCACCGGCACCGAGAACGGGCGCGAGTTCTTCCGCGTGCTGATCAAGGCCGAGAAGGACGACATGGATGTCGAGCTCGCCCGGCAGGACGTGGTGCAGGCGGCGCTCGATCTCGTCGCC
Organism: Allobosea sp. FW305-C-101; assembly: GCF_058783685.1. Taxonomy (NCBI): domain Bacteria; kingdom Pseudomonadati; phylum Pseudomonadota; class Alphaproteobacteria; order Hyphomicrobiales; family Alloboseaceae; genus Allobosea; species Allobosea sp. FW305-C-101. The sequence continues at coordinate 20,052 of NZ_JBYSYT010000010.1, forward strand.
CGCCACCCTGACGTCGGCGCGATCGTGCTCGAATGCACCAACATGCCGCCTTATGCGGCCGATGTGCAGGCGGCGACCGGGCTTCCGGTCCATGACATCTATTCGCTGATCAACTGGTTCCACGCGGGCTTGAGGCCGCGCCGCTTCGGCTGAACTTATCCCCGGTCCTTACGGCCGCCCGATAATCCGCCTCGCTGAAATCCCCTTCCGCGAGGCCCCATGACCGATACGCCCCGTCTTTCCCTGCCGCTGCTCGCTGCCGGGCAGGCGCAGAAGCACGTCACCCATAACGATGCCCTGATGCGGCTCGACGGGCTGGTCCATCTCACCGTCGACAGCCGAACTCAGGCTGCACCGCCCGCTTCGCCGACCGCGCTTTCTGCTTATATCGTGCCGGCCGGCGGCACCGGGGCCTTCGCGGGACGCACCAATCAGGTCGCGTTGTTCGAGGATGGTGGCTGGACCTTCCTCGTGCCGCGCGCCGGTTGGCAGGCCTGGGTGATCGACGAGGCCGAGCACAATCTCTGGACCGGCACGGAATGGCGCCGCGACAGCCCGCTCAGCAGCCTCGGCGCCGAGCGCTGGGGCGTGAACGCGCCGGCTGACACGACCAATCGCCTTGCCGTGTCTTCGGATGCCAGCCTGTTCAGCCATGCCGGCAGTGATCACCGGATGAAGATCAACAAGAATGCGGCCGGTAACACCGCGAGCCTGCTGTTCCAGAGCAACTGGTCGGGTCGGGCCGAGTTCGGCCTCGCCGGCGACGACGATTTCCGGATCAAGGTCAGCGCCGATGGCTCGGCCTGGCATGACGCGCTGGCGATCGACCGGGCCTCGGGGAGCGTCGCCTTGCCGGGCTCTCTCTGGGCCGCGGGAACGAACCTGCTGGTCAATGGCGACATGGCGATCAATCAGCGCGGCTTCGCAGGCGGCGCCCTGGCGGCTGGCGCCTACGGCTTCGATCGCTGGAAGGCGGCGACGGGTGGAGCGACTCTCTCGCTCAGCGGCTTCACCCTCACCCTGGCATCCGGCGCGATCATCCAGCCGGTCGAGCCGGCGCTCTGGGGGCTTTCGTCCTTCGTCAGTCTGCCGTTGACGCTCTCGGTCGATGACCTCAGCGGCGGCAGCCTCGCAGTCACGATCGGCAGCCAGTCCGGCACGATCACGGCGGGGACGGGGCGTCGTTCGCTGACACTGACGCCGGCTGTCGGCGATACTGGCGTGCTGCAGGTGCGGCTCTCGCCGAGCGCGGGCGCCGTCAGTTTCGCGCGGATCAAGCTCGAACGCGGGCGACTTGCCACCGGCTGGGCGGCGCGCCCGCTCTCGATCGAGCAGATGCTGTGCCGGCGGTATTTCCTGAAGCAGGACGGGCAGGTGCTGATCGATGCCTATCAGGCCGCGGCGGCGGCGAGCCGGCAGAGTTTCACCCTGCCGGTGCCGATGCGGGCGACGCCGAGCGTCACGGCCACGGTCTCGCTGGAGATCAACGTGCAGGGCACCGACCGGGGCGTCGTCGCGCAATCGTCTGAGCGCGCCTATGCCTATGTCACCGCGCAAGCGCTGGGGCGGGTGAGGGCGGCGTTCGACGCGATCGCCTTCGACGCGGAGCTGTGAGGCTTACTCGCTGACGAGCTTGCGGGCGCGCAGCAGGGCGAGCAGCCCTTCGTCGCGGCGTTCTTCGAGCTGCTGGATCGTGCGTCCGGCAGCCTCTTCCGCGACGCCCGCGATGATCTTCTGCTGGACGTCCGCATCGAGCGAAGGCGTTCCGAGCGATTGCCAGCGCCGCACCTGGCTCGGCCCGAGATGGGCGAGATAGCCGGCGATGCCGCCTTCGCCGCCGCCGAGATGATAGGTCATGTGCGGCCCCATCAGGGCCCATCGCAGGCCGGGGCCGTTGCAAAGCGAGGCGTCGATCTCGGCGACGCTGGCGACGCCCTGCTCGACCAGATGGACGGCCTCGCGATAGAGCGCCGAGGCCAGCCGGTTGGCGACATGGCCGGGCATTTCGCGCTGGAGGATGACCGGGCGCCGGTCGAGACTGCGATAGAAGGCGGCGGCGCGCGCGACGACCGCCTCGTCCTCGCCGACGATCTCGACCAATGGGACGAGATGTGGCGGATTGAAGGGATGGGCGACGATGACCCGGCGCTTGTCCTGGCAATCCGCGACGATCGCGCTGCGCAGCAGGGCCGAAGTGCTGCTGGCGATGATGACCTCGGGCGGCAATGCTGTATCGAGCCGGGCTAGCAGCTCGCGCTTGGCCGTTTCGTTCTCCGGCCCATTCTCCTGAACGAAATCAACGCCTTGCAGAGCTTCGTCGAGGTCAGCAGTGAATAGATACTGACCGGTATTGGCCAGTCCGAGCTCGGTAAGCTGGGCGCGGGCACGGTCGACCGCATGGCGGAACCGCTCCTCTGCACCAGGCGCGGGATCATAGGCCGCGACGTTCAAACCATGGCCCATGGCCAGTGCCGCCCAGGAGCTGCCGATCAGCCCGGCGCCGATGATTGCGACGCGCTCGATGTCGCGGATATCCTGCATCAGTGGATCTCGGGTTCCGGCACCTTCGCCGTCCCCTCCAGATAATCGAAATCGCAGCCCTTGTCGGCCTGGCGGATATGGGCGGCCGACATCTTGCCCCAGCCGCGCGGATAGTCGCGGTTCGGCGGCGTCCAGACGGCGAGGCGGGCGGCGATTTCGGCCTCGGTGAGATCGACCGAGATGCTGCGCGCCTCGACATCGACGCTGACGATGTCGCCGGTCTGCACTGCCGCGAGCGGACCCTTGATATAGGCCTCCGGCGCGACATGGAGGATGCAGGCGCCGTAGCTCGTGCCGGACATGCGGGCATCCGAGATGCGCAGCATGTCGCGCACGCCCTGCTTCAGCAGCTTCTTCGGGATCGGCAGCATGCCCCATTCCGGCATGCCGGGGCCGCCGACCGGGCCGCAATTCTTGAGAACCATGATGTGGTCGGCGGTGATGTCGAGGTTCTCGTCGTTCACGGCCTGCATCATCGCGTCGTAATGCTCGAAGACCAGAGCCGGGCCGGAATGTTTGAGCAGGCGCGGCTCGGCGGCGGAGGGCTTGATGACACAGCCGTCGGGCGCGAGGTTGCCCTTGAGCACGGCGAGCCCATTGGCGGTCGACACGGGCTTGTCGAGCGGGCGGATGACGTTGTCGTCATAGACCTGGGCGAGCGCGATGGTCTCCGCGATCGGCTTGCCGGTCACCGTCATCGCGTCGGTGTGGAGCTTGCTTTCGAGCTGCTTCAGCAGGGCGGGCAGGCCGCCGGCATAGAAGAAATCCTCCATCAGGAAATCGCCTGAAGGGCGCAGGTTCGCGACGACGGGGACGTTGCGCGAGAAGGCATCGAAATCATCCGGCGTCAGCGGCACGCCGGCGCGGCCGGCCATCGCGACGAGGTGGATGATCGCATTGGTCGAGCCGGCGACCGCCATATGGACGGTCAGCGCGTTCTCGAAGCTCTTGCGGGTCAGGATCTGGTCGGGCGTCAGGTCTTCCCAGACCATCTCGACGATGCGCTTGCCGGCGGCAGCGGCCATGCGGGGGTGGGCAGCATCGGCGGCGGGGATGGCGGAGGCGCCGGGGAGGGTGAGGCCGAGCACCTCGGCATGGCTCATCATCGTCGCGGCCGTGCCCATCACCATGCAGGTGCCGTAGGAGCGGGCGATGCCGCTCTCCATGTCCTTCCACTCCCCGTCGGTGATGTTGCCGGCCTCTTTCTCGGCCCAGTATTTCCAGACATCGGCGCCGGAGCCCAGCACCTTGCCGGCCCAGTTGCCGCGCAGCATCGGCCCGGCCGGCACGAAGATGAAGGGCAGGCCGGCGCTGCAGGCGCCCATGATCAGGGCCGGCGTGGACTTGTCGCAGCCGCCGAGCAGGACGGCGCCATCAAGCGGGTGGGAGCGGATCGATTCCTCGGTCTCCATCGCCAGGAAGTTGCGATAGAGCATGGTCGTAGGCTTCTGATATTGTTCGGAAACCGACATGACGGGGATTTCGATCGGGAAGCCGCCGGCGGCCCAGACCGCGCGCTTCACGGCGTCCGCCCGGTCGCGCAGATGGGTGTGGCAGGGGTTGATCTCGGACCAGGTGTTGATGATGCCGATGACCGGCTTGCCCATGAACTCCTCATGGCCGAAGCCCATCTGCAAAGCGCGCGAGCGATGCCCGAAGGAGCGCAGGTCGCTCGCGCCGAACCAGCGCCAGCTGCGCAGGGTCTCGGGCGTCTTGCGGGGGCGGGCGGACATGGGCGTTTCCTCGAATTCTTGTCGTTCTAACCGGTGCTGATGTCATGGTCGGGCTTGACCCGACCATCTCGGAAACCAGTCTCATCTTGTCATGAGATTCTCGGGTCTGCGCTACGCTTCGCCCGAGAATGACGGTTCGTTACTCAGCGGCAGCCTTCACCGCACCCCAGCTCGACACGATGGCGCGCAGCTCCGCTCGCTCGGCCTCGTTCAGCTCGGGCAGGCCGGGGAGGCGGACCGGGCCGACATCGGTGCCGAGCAGGCCCAGCGCCTCCTTCACCACCGTGACATTGGCGCCGTTGCCGTATCTGGTGCGCAGCTTCTCGAACCCGGCGATGGCGTCGACCTCACGGCGGGCCGTTTCATAGTCGCCGGCTTCCAGCGCGCGCCAGACGGCGAGCGAACGCTCCGGAGCGACATTGATCAGGCCCGAGGTGAAGCCCCGCGCACCGAGCGCATAGAAGGGCGCGGCCCAGCCCTCGGCGAGGCCGCAGATCCAGTTGGCGGAGGAGCCTTCCGTCTCGCGCACGCAGTCGGCGAGCAGCATCATGTTGTGCGAGGCGAATTTCACACCAGCGACATTGGGGTGCGTCGCGACGCGGATCAGGTCCTTCACGCCGATCGCATCCGAGCGGATGTAGGCGACGAGCGGGATGGTCAGCGCCTCGGCGATGGCGAGGATGTAGTCGGCCTGGGATTGCGGTGCGGCGAAGGGGTCGAGCGGGTGGTGGACCATCGCGGCATCGCAGCCGGCCTTGGCCGCGAGCTTGCCGGTCGCGATCGCCTCGCGCAGGGAACGGCCGATGCCGGCGGTGACCAGTGCCTTGCCTGCGGCGGCTTCCGCTGCGGTCGCGTGCGAGCGCTCCACCTCGGCGGTCGTCATCGGGTAGAACTCACCGGTATTGCCGGCCGAGACAATGTTGTGGATGCCGGCCTCGGCGATGCGCCGGACGATCCTGCCGGTCAGCGCCCAGTCGGCCTCGCCATCCGCCTTCCAGGCGGTGACATGGACGCCGGAAATGCCGCGCAGCGCGCGGCGGACCTTGTCATTCGTCATAATCCAGTCCCTCCGCATCCGCGCCGAAAACCAACCTGACATGGGCCTTCGCCGAGCGGACGATGTGACGGCGCATCCTGAGCTCGGCGCGCGCGGGATCGCGCGCCAGGAGCGCCTCGTAGATGTCGCGATGTTCCTCGAAGCCTCTCCGGCGCTCATCTGGCTCGGAATGCAGGGCGATGCGCTGGGCATGGTCGTACATGCGCTGGCCGTCGAGGCGGCGCTCCAGATAGGTGCAGCCGGAGATGCGGTGGATCGCACGGTGATAGGCCTCGTTCAGCGCGACGAGGTCTTCGAGATCGCCATGCTCGGTCGCCTGCTCCATCTCGGCGATCAGCTTGCCGAGCTCGGCTGCGCCGGCCTCGGTGAGGTGATTGGCGGCGATATGGGCCATGACGCTTTCGAGCGCGGCGCGACCCAGCGCCATCTCCAATGCCTGACGGGGCGAGAACTCGACGAAGACGCCGCGGCGCGCCTCCGTGCGGACCAGTCCCTCGCTCTCCAGCTTGCGGATCGCGTCCTTCACCGGCGTCGTGCTGACTCCGAGCATCTCGGCGAGATGGCGCTCATTCAGGCGCTCGCCGTTGCGGAAGCGGCCGGCGACGATGGCGCGGCGCAGGCGCTCATGGACATGCTCGCGCAGAGAGCGCAGCAGATCGGGCGCAACGGGTTCGACGGCAGGCTGCAACATGGTTCTTCCGGGGCGCGCTACTGAGGCCGCTCCACCGCGGCTGCCAGCTCATGCGCCATGGCCATCAAACAGCATAAAGCGCTGCGCCCAGCAATCTGAAATTTCAGATTTCAAATCTGCGATCCTGTGTTATCGCTTGAGCAAGCGCCCGTCATGAGGTGCAGGCGGAATTATCCGCGACGGGGAGACGAACCGATGAGCATCACGCGCAGAACCATCATCGCCGCCGCCTGCCTGGCTGCGGCAGGGCCCGCCTTCGCGCAGGGCGACTATCCCGGCAGCAAAGTCGTCACCATCGTCGTACCCTTCGCGGCCGGCGGCACGACCGACCTGCTCGGACGCATCCTCGCCGACAGGCTGGGCCAGCGTCTCGGCGGCAAGTTCATCGTCGAGAACCGGCCCGGTGCCGGCGGCAATACCGGTGTCGCCGCGGTCGCGCGCGCACCCGCCGACGGCTACACGCTAACGATGGGCACGGTGTCGAGCCATGCGATCAACCCCGCCGTCTATACGAAGCTGCCCTTCGACCACATCAAGGATTTCGCGCCAATCTCGCAGGTGGCGAGCGTGCCGAACATCCTGATGGTCAATATCGACCTGCCGGCGAAGAGCGTGCCGGAGCTGATCGACCTGCTGAAGAAGAACCCCGGCAAATACTCGTTCGGCTCGTCGGGCGCTGGCACCTCGACCCATATGGCAGCCGAATTGTTCAAGGTCTCGACCGGCACCGACATGGTGCATGTGCCCTATCGGTCGAGCGGGCAGGTAACGCAGGACCTGCTCTCCGGCCAGATCCAGATCACCTTCGACAACATCACCATTGCCTGGCCGCACGTGCAGGACGGCAAGATCAGGGCACTCGCCACCGCGACGCCGAAGCGGCTCGCGGTCGCTCCGGACCTGCCGGCGCTGTCGGAATTCATCCCGGGCTATGACGCCAGCTCCTGGCACGGCTTCTTCGCGCCGTCCGGCGTGCCGAAGGAGATCGCCGCCAAGCTTTCGAGCGAGACGCAGGCGATCATGCGCGAGCCGGCGGTGATCGAGCAGCTCAAGAAACTTGGCGTCGATCCGGTCGGATCGAGCCAGGAGCAGTTCGCCGCCCATATCGCCTCCGAGACCAAGCGCTGGGCCGAAGTCGCGCAGAAGGCGAATGTGAAGATCGAGTGAGGGCCGGGGCGCGCGCGCCCCGGCGTAAGTCACGCCGATCAGCGCTGCCCGGCGAAAGCCTTGGCCAGCGCGTCGGCATGCTTGGTCATCAGGCCGAGATCGGAGCCGACAGCGACGAAGCGATAGCCCCATTCGATATAGCGGCGCGCATCGGGCTCGGACGGCGTCAGGATGCCGGCGGGCTTGCCGATCGCGGTCAGGCGCTTCACCGCGTCCTGGATCGCAGCCTGAACCTCGGGATGGCCGGGATTGCCGATATGGCCGAGCGAGGCCGAGAGATCGGCCGGGCCGATGAAGACGCCGTCGACGCCGTCGACCGAGGCGATCTCCTCGATGCGGGCGAGCGCCTCGCCGGTCTCGACCTGCACCAGCACGCAGATCTCGCCATCGGCGCGCTTGAGGTAGTCCGGCACGCGCCCGTAATGGCTGCCGCGGCCGCTGACCGTGATGCCGCGGATGCCGGCGGGCGGATAGCGGCAGGCGGCGACAGCCTTGCGCGCTTCCTCGGCGTTCTGGACGAAGGGCACGAGCACGGCCTGCACGCCGATATCGAGCAGGCGCTTGAGCAGGACGGCGTCGTTCCAGGCCGGGCGAACGATCGGGGTCGCGGTGCCGCCCTTCAGGGCCTGCAATTGAGCGAGAACGTCCGGCGGCTCATTGGGGGAGTGCTCGGTATCGACCAAAATCCAGTCGAAGCCGCTCTGGCTGATGATCTCGGAGACGATCGGGCTGCACAGGCTGCTCCACAATCCGATCTGAAGCTCGCCACGCTTCAGCGCGGCCTTGAAGGCGTTGGCAGGCAGGTCCACGGCGTTTCCCCTCAGGCGATTGAATTGGCGGCGCTGCCCGGCGGGCCAAAGCCTGCGGGAGTGCGTTGTCCTGGTTAGATCATACCGAGCGGGCAAGGAGACCCGGCGGCAGGAGATGGCGGGGTTGCAGCCTGATGGCGGATCAGGCGGCGGCCCTCGTTATCGCTTCAGCGAGCCAGCGCAAGGCAGGGTCGGCAAGCGCGCGCCGAGCGTGGACGAGATCGATGGCGAAGGCCGTGCTCTCGAAGGGAAGCGGCAGCATCGTAACTCCGGCACTCCCCGCGAAGCGCCGCGCCACGCGCTCTGCCATGGTCGCGACGAGGTCGGTGCCAGCGACAGCGAAGGGCACGGCGACGACATGGGGCAGCGTGACCGCGACGCGACGTTTCAGGCCTTGGCGTGCCAGCCTGTCGTCGATCGCGCTCGGCAAACCGTCGCCACCGGCTGCCGAGAACAGGGCATGGGGCAGGGCGGCGTATTCGCCGATGCCGAGAGCGGCCGCGTCGGCGGCGTGTTTCTGATCGCGGATGCAGACGAAGCGCTCCTCGAACAGGGGGCGGCGGAGGCTGGCCGGTGAATCCGGGAGATGGCCGCCGATCAGGGCGTCGAGTTCGCCGCGTTCGAGTTTTGCCAGTGCCGCCGCGGCGTCCGTGATGGGGCGTACGGCAAGATCGACGCCCGGCGCCTCCCGGCGCAACAGCGCGACGAGGGTCGGCACAATCACGAGGTCACCGTAATCGGTCACGGCAATCGCGAAGCGTCGTCGGGAGGTGGCGGGATCGAAGCCCTGCCCGGGCGCGAGCGCGCCGCGGATCTGCTCCAGCGCTGCGCCGATCGGCTGCGCGAGGGCCAGCGCTTTGTCGGTCGGCTGCATGCCGCCGGGGCCACGCAGGAAGAGTTCGTCGCCGAACAGGTCTCGCAGCCGCCGGAGCGCGCTGCTCATCGAAGGCTGGGCCAAGCCGATGCGGCTTGCCGCGCGCGTGACGTGGCGCTCCTCCATCAGGGCTTCGAAGGCCACCAGCAGGTTGAGGTCGATTGCTACTAAATTCATATGAGCAATGATGAGGATATTAAAAATTAATTTCAACAATGAAATTGCCCGACTTAGCTTGAGCGGCACTCGATCGACAGGCCGGACGCCGCATGACGAATCCTATTTTGCGCCTTGCGCCGCGCGGGCCGACCCTGCTGATTGTCGGTGTGCTTGCCGGCCTTGCCTTTCCGGCACTGGCAGAGGCCGCACGTCCGGCGATGGCGGCATCGATCTTCGTGATCGTGCTCGGCACGCTGCTCCGTGTGAATGCGACCGATTTCATGCGGACGCTGAGGCAGCCGCGTTTTTCGGCGCTCTTGCCAATCGTGGTGATGTTGGTCTGCCCCGTGCTGGTCGGGATGGCCGCTCGCGTGATCGGGATCGGGCCAGAGCTGGCCCTTGCCATTGTGCTCGCGGTCTGTGCGCCCCCATCGGGCGGAACTGCTGCCGTGGCACGGATGCTGGGGCTCGATGCGACGATCCCGCTTGCGGTCGCCCTGCTGTCGATGGCGCTGGCGCCGCTGAGCGTGCCGCTGCTGGCGTCATGGTTCGCCGGGATTGCGTTTGACCCGGTCGAGTTGGCTCTGCGCCTGTTCGTTTTGACCGCTGGGGCGGCAGGCGTCGCGCTGGTCCTGAGGCAACGCGCGGCGGGAACCTTGAAACGCCATGCTGATGCCATAGACGGATTGGTGCTAGCCGCTCTGTTGATCTTCGCGATTTCCACGATGGCCGGGGTCCGCGCCCAGATCGAGGCCGAGCCCATGGCTGCTTTGGCCTGTGTGGCGTTGGCTTTCGCCTGCAATCTGGCCCTGCAGGGATTTGGCGTGGTGCTGTTGCCCGGCACCTTGGCCGAGCGGCTCGGCATCGGCCTGATCCTGGGCAATCGCAATGTCGGGCTGGTCTGGTCGGCGCTCGGGGCCTCGACCTCGCCGACCATGGCGCTTTTCTTCGCCGCGACGCAGTTTCCGATCTACATGACCCCACGCCTGATCGCATTCCTGATACGCTGGGCCACGCCGGAGAAAGCTACCTCATGACCACCCCAACGCTGACCGAAGAGATCGCCCAGCGCTTCGCCCGGATCGCGCTCGGCCATGTCCGCCGCGAGTATCCGAACAAGCCGGACCATACGCTGGCCGGACCGCAGGACGCGCAGACGCCGAGCCAGCTGCATCCGGTGTTCTATGGCAGCTATGACTGGCATTCCTGCGTGCACAGCTACTGGATGCTGGCGCGGCTACTGCGGCGCTATCCGAAGATGGAGGCCGCGGCCGATATCGTCGCGCTGTTCGACGCGCAGCTCGTCCCGGAGAAGATCGCGGTGGAATGCGCCTATCTCGCCCAGCCGACGGCGCGCGGCTTCAAGCGGCCCTATGGCTGGGGCTGGCTGCTGAAGCTCGCGTCCGAGCTGAAGGGGCTCGACGACGGGCGCTGGAGCCGGGCGCTGGAACCGCTGGCCGACGCCTTCGCCCAGCGCTTTCGCGATTTCCTGCCGATCGCGACCTATCCGGTGCGGGTCGGCACGCATTTCAACACGGCTTTCGGCCTGCGGATGGCGGCGGATTATGCCGATGCGACCGGGGATGGCGCTTTCCTGGCCCTGCTGCGCGAAACGGCGCTACGCTGGTATGGCGCCGATGAGGATTGCCCGGCCTGGGGCGAGCCGAGCGGCGACGATTTCCAGTCCTCGGCGCTGATCGAGGCGGAGTGCATGCGCCGCCTGCTGCCGGCCGAGCGCTTCCTGCCCTGGTTCGAGCGCTTCCTGCCGCGCATCGCGCAGCAGCAGCCGGCGATCCTGTTCAAGCCGGCGACGGTGACGGACCGGACCGACGGCAAGATCGCGCATCTCGACGGGCTCAATCTCAGCCGCGCCTGGTGCTGGAGTGCGCTGGCGGCGGCGCTGCCGGAGTGGGATGCGCGGCGCCCGGTCATCGCGGATGCCGCAAGGCTGCATCTCGAGACCGGGCTGCCGCATATTGCGGGCGACTATATGGGCGAGCACTGGCTTGCGAGTTTCGCCGTGCTCGCCATCGAGGAGCGGTAAGGGCTCGTTGATTTCCGACGTGAACAGGGCGTCATCCCGGACAAGCTGCGCAGCAGCGCCGATCCGGGATCCATCGTAGCGCTCCGCAGCCCTTCGATGGATCCCGGGGCAAGCCCGGGATGACGCTGTGTTTCCGAGAAAAATCAGCGCGGTTTAAGCCGGTCAGGCCGCGCCCTTCAACTCGACGCCGCCGCGCCAGCCGAGCGCGGGGGCGACCAGCCCCGCGAAATCGGCGATGATCTGGCGATAGTCGTCGATGCTGAAATTATAGGGCAGTTCCAGCCGCAGCGTGTCGACGAGCGGCAGGATCGGGTCCGCCGCGAGGCGTTCGATCAGTTCGGCGGCGGTTCCGACGAGATCCGGCGCGAACTGGGTCCGTCGCTCACCCTGGGGACCAAGCGTGCGAGCGTGCCGGCTCGCGGCATAGTCGCGATAGCGCTGGCGTGTCGCCGTATCGGCCCCGTCGAGCGGGACGATCACGCGGCCGACGGCGGTGCGTGGTTGGCCTTCGCCCTTCCAATGGGCGCGGAAGGTCTCGATATGGCTCCGCTGAACTTCGAAGAAGCCGTCGGTTTCCTCAGCCGTATTGATATTGCCGACCAGCAAGTGGAAGCCGTTCTCAGCAGCCCAGCGGGCCGAGCGCAGCGAGCCGCCGCCGTACCAGAGGCGCTCACGCAAGCCCGGTGCATGCGGGCGCAGGCGCGGGCGATGTTCGCCGGCGGCTGAGGTGATAAGGGTGTCGGCATCGCCGAGCCATTTGCCTTCGATGTTCTTCGCCAGACGGGCGACGCGGGCATGCGAGAAATCGATCGCAGCCGGATCGCCATCGAAGAGGCGCTCGTCTAGAAGCTTGCCGAAGGGCGGCGGGCCGGCACTGAGGCCGATGTTCAACCGGCCGGCCGAGAGCACGTCGACCAGCGAAAGGTCCTCCGCCAGCCGGAACGGGTTCTCGTAGCCCATCTGGATGACGGCCGTGCCGAGCCCGATCCGGTGCGTGCGCTGGGTCGCGGCGGCGAGGAAGGCCGCCGCCGAGGACACGCCGGGTTCGAGATGGCGCTGACGGACCCAGGCGCTGTCGAAGCCGATGGCCTCGCCATGCTCGAAGAGCGAGAGTGTGTCTTCGAGCCCGCGGCGGGGATCGGCATCGTCGTAATTGCCGGGCGTCAGGAAGGCGATGTGCCGGATCGAGAGCTTCGTCATGTCAGTCGGTCTTGATCTCAGTACTTGGGCAGGCCGGGCGGGTTGGTCTCGGAGCGCTCGACCGCTTCCTCCTCGATGCCCCAGCGGGCCAACGCCTGTCGGTACTTGCCCGACTTGATCAGGTTGTTGGTGGCGAGCGTCAGGGCATCGACGAGGCCGCTGCCCTTGCGCGTGGTGATCGCGACGTCGGATTTCAGCGGCCAGCCGGCGCTGAGCGTGCCGATGCGCTTGATGTCCTTGTCACGGGCCGCGATGAAGACAAGCTGAGCGTGGGGCTGGACGACGACATCGACGCGGCCGCCCCGCAAGGCGACGAGGCGGGCGGCTTCGTCATCGAAGAGCTGCAGTTCGAGCGGCTTCAGGCCGGCCGCGACGTTCTGCTTGCTCCACTCCAGCAGGATGCGCTCCTGATTGGTGCCGCCACCGACACTGAAGCTCAAGCCGGCTGCGTCCTTCGGTTCCTTGATGCTGGTCACCTTGCTGTCGGCCTTGACGAAGAAGCCGTGCAGGCCGAGGCGATAGGTCGAGAAGTCGAACTTCTCCTTGCGCTGCTCGGTGACGCCGACATTCGAGATGACGGCGTCGTACTTCCCGGAGGTCAGGCCGAGCGGCCAGTCGGCCCAAGCCAGCGGTACGAGATTGAGCTTCAAGCCCAGGCTGTCGGCGATCAGCAGGGCGAAGTCGGGATCGGCGCCGATCACGGTCTTGGCGTCGGTGGCATAGGTCGTGAGCGGCGGCCCGCCGGGGCTGATGCCGACGGTGAAGAGGCCCGGCTCGACGAACTTGAAGCCCTTGGGCACGGCGGCGATGGCGGCCGGGTCCTTGTCTGCGCGGATGCGGCCGGGCTGCTCCGGGCCGAGGTCGAAGGGCAATTGTTGGGCGAGGGCGGGCAGGCTCGCGGCGCTGAGCGTGCCGACGAGCAGCGACAGCAGTGTCCGTCGCGGGATCATGATGGTCTCCAGTTCTCGAAAGTGTCCGCGGTCGGGCGAGGCGATCACGCCTTCGGCAGGCCAGGCGGGTTGGTGCGGGATTCCTCGATCGCCTCGGCGGAGAGGTTCCAGCGGGCCAGAACCTTGGCGTAATTGCCGTTCCTGATCTGGGTGTTGAGTGCCTGGGTGATCGCTTCGGCGAGGCCGGCGCCCTTGCGGGTCGTGACCGCGATCTCGGCGAGGATCGGCCAGCCGCCGGAGAAATTGCCGGCGAGCCGGGTCTTGTTCTCACGTGCGGCCTTGTAGCTCAGCAGGGCATTCGGGCCGAGATAGGCGTCGGCGCGGCCGGATTCGAGCGCGAGGTAAAGCACGACATCGTCGTCGTAATACTGGATGTCGACGGGCTTCAGGCCGGCCTTGAGATTGGCCTCGTTCCAGCGCAGCAGGATCTGCTCCTGATTGGTGCCGGCGCCGACGATGATCTTGAGACCGGCGACATCGCGCGGCTCGCGGATGACGATCTCGTTGTCCTTCTTCACATAGAAGCCGAGCAGGTCCTTGCGGTAGGTCGAGAAGTCGAACTTCTCCTTGCGCTGCTCGGTGACGGTGACGTTCGAGATCACCGCATCGAACTTGCCGGAGGTGACGCCGAGCGGCCAGTCGGCCCAGGCGGTCGGGATGACCTCCAGCTTGCGGCCCAGCGCGTCGGCGACGAGCTGGGCGATATCGGGTTCGGCGCCGATGATCGTCTTGGTGTCGCTGGCATAGCCGCCGAAGGGGAAGCGCCCGGTATTGTTGGCGACGGTGAAGACGCCGTCCTTCGCGAATTTGGCCTCCTTGGCGATGAGCTTCACCGCGGCCTCGTCGATCTGCGCGCGGGGGCGCCCCGGCTGCTCGGGCGAGAGGTCGATGCCCTGCTGGGCGAAGGAGCGGGCGGGCAGGATGGCGGCCGAGGCGGCGCCGGCGATGAGGCTGAGCGAGTTACGACGCGTGATCATGGGCGGTTTCCTTGTCAGGGGGGGCGAGGAGGTCAGAGCACCTTGGCGAGGAATTCGCGGGTGCGGCTGTGGCTGGGGTTGCCGAGCACGTCGGCCGGGGCGCCGCTCTCGACGATGCGGCCGGCCTCCATGAAGACGACCTGGTCGGCGACTTCGCGGGCGAAGCCGATCTCATGGGTGACGATGACCAGAGTCGTGCCGGAGCGGGCGAGCTCCTTGATGACGTCGAGCACTTCGCCGACGAGCTCGGGATCGAGCGCCGAGGTCGGCTCGTCGAAGAGCAGGACCTTGGGCTTGAGGGCGAGCGCGCGGGCGATGGCGACACGCTGCTGCTGGCCGCCGGAAAGCTGGCGCGGATAGGCGTTCGCCTTCTCGGCGAGGCCGACGCGGGCGAGCAGTTCCTGCGCCTCCGCCAGAGCCTGCTCGCGGGAGAGGCCGCGCACGGTCACCGGCGCCTCGGCGATGTTCTCGATCGCGGTCAGGTGCGGGAAGAGGTTGAAGTTCTGGAAGACCATGCCGACATCGACGCGCCGGGCCAGGATGTCCTTCTCCTTCAATTCGTAGAGCGTCTCGCCGTCCTGCCGGTAGCCGATCAACTCGCCGTCGATGGCAATGAAGCCCTCGTCGACGCGCTCAAGATGGTTGATCGAGCGCAGCAGGGTCGATTTGCCCGAGCCGGACTGGCCGATGATCGCGGTGACGCTGCCGGGGCGCAGCGACAGGCTGACATCGTCGAGCACCTTGAGCGGGCCGAAGCTCTTCGAGACATGGCTGATGCGGATCTCGCCGCCGCTGCGCGGGGAGAGCGTGGCGAGCGAGGCCGTACGCGGCGCGGCAGAGGCCTGTGCCGGGGCAGTGAAGCCGGTGCCGGCCATCGCCGGGGCGACGCGGTTCCTGCCGAGCCAGCGCAGGGCCGTGTCGATCGCCGACGGGGGCGGATTGCGCAGGGCGCCGCGGGCATAGTGGCGCTCGATATGGCGCTGGAAGAAGGAGAGGACGCTGAGGATGACGAGGTACCAGACCGTCGCCACCATCAGCAGCGGGATCACCTCGAGATTGCGCCGGTAGATGACCTGGATGGTGTAGAACAGCTCCGGCAGGGCCAGGATGTAGACTTGGCTCGTCCCCTTCGCGAGGCTGATGATCTCGTTGAAGGCGGTCGGCAGGATCGAGCGCATCGCCTGCGGCAGCACGATCCGCGAGACCTGGCGGTGCTTCGGCAGGCCGAGCGCGGCTGCGGCCTCATGCTGGCCCTGGTCGACGGCGAGGATGCCGCCGCGCACGATCTCCGAGGAGAAGGCGGCGGCGTTGAGGGTGAGACCCAGCACGGCCGCGAAGAAGGGCGTGATGAGCTGCGTGGTCGACCAGCTGCCGAAGCCGATATCGGTGAAGGGGATGCCGAGCCAGATCGTGCTGTAGAGATAGCCGAGATTGTTCAGGATCAGCAGCAGCACGATCAGCGGGATCGAGCGGAAGAGCCAGACATAGCCCCAGGACAGCGAGGCGAGCAGCGGCGAGCCGGAAACCCGCGCCAGTGCCAGCAAGGTGCCGAACAGGAAGCCGAAGACCGTGCCGAGCAGCGTCAGAAACAGCGTGCGGCCGAGCCCGACCAGCACGGGTTCGGCGAAGAACCACTCGGCGAAGACGTCCCAGCCCCAGCGCGGGTTGGAGAGCACCGAATTCACGATCGCGAAGATCACGACAGCGGCGAAGACCGTGCCGATGGTGCGCCCGGGATAGCGGGCGGGGACGATGCGATAGCGGCTGAAATCGCGATGCGGGGCTGGATTCTGGGCGTGCGCGGGCAAGCCCGCGAAGTCGCTGGCGAGGGTCATGGCTGGCTCTTCTTGTTATGGGAGGGGGAAGCGGCCCGGTCAGGCGGCGCTGCGCGCGGCGCGAGCGTCGGGCGGCCGGGGCGCCGAAACCGGGATGGCGACCAGCTCCTTCTCGAAGGGCAGCTTCCGGTAGAACGCAGGATCGGCCGAGACGTCGAAGAGCGGGGTGTAGCCGGTCTCCAGATAGAGGCCCTTGGCCTCGGGCTGGCGGAAGCCGGTGGTCAGGTAGATCTTGCCGTAGCCCTGCCGGATTGCCTGCGCCTCGACCTCGGCGACGATGCGCCGGGCGAGGCCCTGGCGGCGGAAATCGCTATGGGTCCAGATCCGCTTCATCTCGGCCGTGCGCTCGTCGTAGCGCTTGAAGGCGCCGCCGGCGATCGGCCGGCCGTCGCGCAGCAGCAGCATGAAATTGCCGTCCGGCGGGGCGAAGAGTTCGGCCGGGTAGCGGCTCATCTCGGCGCCGGGCGGCTCGCCGAACTGGCTGCCATAGCGGGTGGCATATTCCCAGGTGAGCTGTTCGACCAAGGGCTGGGCGAGCGGGTGGAGCGGGGTCGTGTAGAAGAATTCATCGGCCATGGCGGAGCCTTTCCGTGTCGGGATGGCGAGGTGCTGGCTCAGCTCGCGCGGCGGGCCGGCGCGGCGTTCGCTGCGGCCGCGTAGCGGCTCTCGCGGCGGGGCAGGCCGAGATGGTCGCGCAAGGTCGTGCCGGGCAGGTTGCGGTCGTAGACGCCGCGCTCTTCCAGAACCGGGATCACCAGCTCGACGAAATCGTCGAGGCCCTGGCCGATCACCGGGAAGCCGAGCACGAAGCCGTCGGCGGCCTGCCCCTCGACGCGCTCGATCAGCCTGTCGGCGATCTCCTCGGCCGAGCCGATCAGATCCGTGCGGGGGGTCGCGGCTTCCAAAGCCGCCTCGCGCAAGGTCTGGCGCTTCAGGACGGCGTTGCGCTTGATGCGGTCGGTTGTCGAGCGGAAGCTGTTCTTGCCGATATCGCCGAGCTCCGGGAAGGGCGCGTCCAGCGGATAGGCGCTGAAATCGTGGTGGTCGAAGAAGCGGCCGATATAGGCCAGCGCATCGTCGATCGAGACGAGGTTGCGGATGGCCTGGTACTTCTCCTCGGCTTCCGCGGCGGTGCGGCCGACGATCGGCCCGGCGCCGGGGAAGAGCTTCACGTCGTCGGCGCTGCGGCCATGGGCGACGGCGCTGGTCTTGATCGCGCGGTAGAGGGCCTGCGCCTCCTCCAGCGGGACATGGTTGGCGAAGACCGCGTCGGCATGGCGCCCGGCCAGCCCGATGCCCGCCTCCGAGGCGCCGGCCTGGAACAGCACCGGCTGGCCCTGCGGCGAGCACTGGATGTTGAGCGGGCCCTCGACCTGGAAGAAGCGGCCCTTGTGGTTCAGCGCGTGCAGCTTGTCGCGGTCGAAGAAGCGGCTGGCCTCGCGGTCGCGGATGAAGGCGTCGTCGTCCCAGGAATCCCAGAGGCCCTTGGCGACGTCGAGATATTCCTGCGCGATCTCGTAGCGCAGAGAGTGCTCGGGATGCGCGCGGCTGTAGTTGCGGCCCGAGCCTTCCAGGGGGGACGTGACAGCATTCCAGCCCGCGCGGCCGCCGCTGATCAGGTCGAGCGAGGCGAATTGCCGGGCGATCGTGTAGGGGTCGCTATAGGAGGTCGAGACCGTGCCGACGAGGCCGAGCTTCTTGGTCACCGTCGCCAGCGCCGAGAGAATGGTCAGCGGCTCGAAGCGGTTGAGGAAATGCGGGATCGATTTCTCGTTGATGTAGAGCCCGTCCGCGACGAAGGCGAAGGCGATGCCGTTCTCCTCGGCCTTGCGGGCGTTGCGGATGAAGAAGTCGAGATTGACGCTGGCATCGGCCGGGTTGCTCGGGTGGCGCCACGCGTTCATGTGGCTGCCGGCGCCCTGGAGCATCAGGCCGAAGGTGAGGCGGGTGCGGGACATGGGATCAGTCCTTTCGAAAGAGAGGATCAGGCGGCCAGCGCCGGCCTCTCGCCGGCGAGCAGCGTGAGGGAAGCGAGGCGCCGGCTGGTCAGGGCCGTCGGCGTGTCGATGACGAACTCGCCGATGCCGAAGCGCGCATGCAGCCCGTCGAGCTCGCGCCGGACCTGCCCTGGCGTGCCGGCGAGGATATGCGGCTTGCGGATCTCGGTGCGGTAGGAGGTGGCGCCGGCCTGGCGGGCATATTCCGCCGCCTGCTCCTCGCTGCCGAGATTGAGGTTCTGGCCGTTGTCGAGGGTCAGGCGCACGACGCGGTGGTTCTCCGTCAGGCTCTGCGCCTCCTCGGCCGTCTCGGCGGCGAAGGCGGCCACCGCAAGCAGCAGGGGTGCCGTGCCGCCGGCCTTGGCATAGGCGTTCAGGCTCTCGTCGATCGCCTTGGGATCGCCGTTGTGGTGGCCGGCGAAGACGAAGTGCCAGCCGCGTTCGCCGGCCTGCCGGGCGCTGTCCGGGCTGGCGCCGAGCAGGAAGCGCTCCGGCGTCACGGGGGGGACAGGCAGCGCGCGGGCCTTGTCCCGCGGGCCATCCGTCGCCGTAGGCGGAGCCAGGAAGCCGTCGAGCTCGTCCAGCAGCGCCTCGAAGGACGGCGCGCGTGCGGGATCGTGCAGCACGCGCAGCGCCTTGGTCGAGAGCGGCAGGCCGCCCGGCGCCTTGCCGATGCCGAGATCGACGCGGCCGGGCGCGAGCGACGCCAGCAGGTTGAAGGCCTCTGCGACCTTGTAGGGGCTGTAATGCGGCAGCAGGACGCCGCCGGAGCCGATGCGGATGCGCTGCGTGCGCGCCAGAAGATAGGCGGCGAACACTTCCGGCGCCGGGCTGACGAGGCCGGGGAAGTCATGATGCTCGGCCAGCCAGAAGCGGTGATAGCCGAGGCGCTCGGCGGCCTGGGCGAGGCTCACCGTGCGCTGCAATGCTGTGCCGGCGGTTTCGCCCTCGATGAGCGGGCTCTTGTCGAGAATGCTGAGTGCGTAGGTCATGGATTTCGCTACCGTTCGGGAGGTCAGGCGGAGCGGAGGCCGAGCGCGGTCGACGCTTCCTCGGCCATCCAGCCGAGCCGCTCGTAATCGCCGCGCCAGTAGAGAAGGGCGGCGTCGTTGCTGCCGAGCCGGATTTCGCGCACGCGGCCGATGACGATCGCGTGCGAGTGGCGCTCGATCAGCTCTTCCAGCTCGCAATCGAGCGCGGCGAGCGCGCCTTCCAGAAGCGGCGCGCCCGTGCGGCCCTCGCTCCACTCCGCCTCGGCATAGCGGGCCGGGCCCTTCTCGCCGCCGCGCCCGGCGAAGCGGTCGGCGACCTGCTTCTGTGAGGCACTGAGGAAGTTCACGCCGAAGCTGCGATGGCGCGCCAGGACGGGGTAGGTCGAGGAGGAGAGGTTGAGGCCGAACATCACGGTCGGCGGCTCGGCCGAGAGCGAGGAGAGGGAGGTCACGGTCAGACCGGTGCGATCCTCGCCGCTCCCCGCCGTGATGACGGAGACGCCGCCGGCGAGATGGCGCAAGGCCGTACGGAAATCGCCGTTCCCAGCCGTCGGGGCCGGGAGAGCACGGGCGGCCTGGCCGGTCGCGGCGCGGGTCGGAAGCGAGGAGGCAAGGGACAGGATCGCCATGGAAACCTCTGGAGCAGGCCGTCTGGATGTGTGGGAGAGCGGGGCGCCGATCGATGGCGGTTCCGCAGGTTGCCGCTGGGAGGACGGGACAAGTGTCCTCCTTCGCCGGAAGGACCGGCGTCGCGGCAGCGTCGCGATGGAAAGAATTCAGGCGCTCAGGACGCCCGGCATCCCGTCAGGAACATCGATCCCTGCGCGCGGGAGCAGGATTGGATGAAGTCGTGCATGTCGTCACCGACGTGTCTCCGTGTCGCGGAGCCCACGATTTCGTCGTGGTGCTTTTAGCATTGTTGACGCGGTGCAAGCTGCTCCAGCAAATCCCGCGAAGGAGTGGTGCGAACACCGCTCGATACTGTCCATTCTTTCCGCCGAACACCGCGCGGTCAATGAAACAGCCTTTCAAAGATCAGCTCCGCAGGAGGCGGAAGCGCCACCGGGCCATGCGACGCGGAAAGATTTCCGCTCTCCCGGGTGGATGGGCTGGATGCGGCCGCCGCTTCGCGGCAGAAGAGGCCGAACGATCGCGCTCCGGAGCGAAGCATCATGGTCACCGGCGAAGCTTTGCCCGAACCTCCCTTCACCCAGGATGCCGATGGCTCCTTCGTGCTCGATGCCGTCAGGCTCTCCCGGCGGTTCGGCTGGTCGGCGGAGGAGTTGCGCGAGCTGATGCGCCGCGGGCTGGTGACGAGCCGGGTCGAGCGCGGGGAGGGCGAGGATGCCGGGCGCTGGCGCCTCTCCGTTCTGTGCGGCAATCGTCGTTGGCAAGCCGTCATCGCGACCGATGGGAGCATCGTGGAAGAACAGCTCGAATTCGTTCCGTCGCAGGGGCGCCGCGATTACTCTTGACCGCAGGACGCATGCCGGGCCTGCGGGGAAGCTCCGGGGCGGTAATGTACATTTCCGGCCGAGGTCCCGATAATGACGGTTCAGCGGGGTGAATCGCAGCGGCGCGGCCGGTCTTCGTTTTCCTCCTGCATTTTCATGACGAGGCAACGATGCGCATTCTCCATTTCGCTGCAGCCACGGCTTTCCTCGCGGCGCTGGGCGGCTGCGTTTCGAGCGAGCCTACCGCCTATTCCGAGCCGCCGACCGTCCAGACCATGACGATCCGGCCGCAGCAACGCAGCTATCTCGACGCCGGCCCGGCACCGGCCCGGCTGAGCGGGCCTGCCTACTCGCGCGACAGCTCGCCTGGCTTTGCCGGGCGGTCCGACAGCTTCGGCAACGGCCTCGCGCCCTCGTTCTGACGCGGCGCGCTTCGGCCGTTCTTTATTCGGGCAGCCGGAGCCCGGCCAGGAAGGTGGCGACCGTCAAGGTCTTGGCCGGCTGAGCCCGGCATTGCCGCTCGACCGCCTCGAGGATTTCGCCGTCGCCGTATTTCGACAGCCGCGACGGCGAGCTCTTGCGCAGGGCATCGATCACCCAGTTGCCGATCAGCGCATGCATCTCGTTATCCGCGGCCTCGCGCTTCATCCAGGCTTCGCAGGTGATGTAGTCCTGCAGGAATTCGCCCTGGCGCAGCACTTCGCTGGTCGCTCCCGTCGGACATGCCAGAGCCCAAAGCACCGCTGTCGCCCATAGACGCATCTTCTGCCCCCACCTGCATCGCTCGAACCTTCCCGCCTGCCAGCCCTTGCTCGACAGGCCGGTCTCGGCTCGCCCACGCGGTGTCGCCAGACGCGCGTGAAGGGAGAAGCCGCGGGGCCTCGGGGATGGTTTGGGATCAGGATCGCCAGGTTATCGAGCATAGCAAGCCTGGCTTGCACGGCAACAGCAGAAGCGTTCCCGGCCGTTGTTGCACGCAGCCTCCGCTATTGCTCGCTTCCGCAATAGAACCCGCTGCTGCGCTCCGAACAGTATTCGGATGTACCGTCGAGACGCTCGCCCTCCGATTGCCGGCAAACAAGCCCTGCCTCCCGATTGCTGATGAGCCTCTGGAAAGCGGGGACAGATACGCCATCCGGACAAGGTCGAGCTTCCGATTCAACCCCGGTTAACCCCCGCGGTCGAATATCGGCCCCCTCGTAACAGGCGACCACCGGGGGGGAGATGGGCACGGCCTGCGACAACACCATCACGTATCACCCGCGTCGACGCGTGCAGCCTGTGATTGCAGCAGTCGCTGCGATGCTCGCCTTCGCAGGCTGCGGGGCCCTGGCCCAGACGAGGGCCGAGGAGCCGATCAAGCTGCAGATCATCGGCGGGCTCGCCGGTGTCACCCAATACACCAAGATCGAGCAGCCCTTCTGGCAGTCGGAAATCAGCGTGCTGTCGAAGGGCCGCATCAGCGCGACGATCCGGCCGCTCGATGCGGGTGGCCTGCGCAACCAGGAAATGCTCCAGCTGCTGCGGCTCGGCGTGGTCTCGTTCGGCACGGCGCTGCTGAGCGCGGTCGCGGGCGATGAACCGGAGCTGAGCGCTGTCGACCTGCCGGTTCTGAACCCGGATGTCGCGACGCTGCGCCGGACCGTCGATGCCTTCCGGGCGCATCTGCGCAATGTGCTGCGCCAGCGCTACGACATCGAGCTTCTCGGGGTCTATGCCTATCCGGCCCAGGTCCTGTTCTGCGCCAAGCCCTTCACCGGGCTCGGCGACCTCGCCGGTCGCAAGGTGCGCACCTCCTCGGTCGCCCAATCCGAGCTGATGACGGCGATGGGCGCGGTGCCGGTGATCCTGCCCTTCGCCGAGATCGTGGCGGCGCTGCGCGACGGGGTTGCCGATTGCGCGATCACCGGCACGCTCAGCGGCTACGAGATCGGCCTGCCGCGCGTCGCCGTCTCCGTGCATGCCTTCGCGCTCAGCTGGGGCGTCTCGATCTTCGGCGCCAACGCGACGGCCTGGGAGGCTCTGCCGGCGGATGTGCGCGACACCATCAAGATGGGTGTCGGCCGGCTCGAGGATCGCATCTGGTCGCAGACGGAAGCCGATACGCGGAAAGGTCTTGCCTGCAATGCCGGGACCGAACCCTGCTCCGGCAAGCCCGAGCGGCCGATGACCGTGGTGCCGGCCTCGCCTGCCGACGAGACGCGCCGTCGCCTCCTCGCCGAGGTGGTCCTGCCGCGCTGGTTCGAGCGTTGTGGCCAGGACTGCGTCTCGGCCTGGAACACCTATCTCAAGCCGCTCCACGCCATCGAGCCTCGGACGCCGTGATCAGCCGCCTGAAACTCATGGTCGCGGCAGGGACGGCCGTCATCCTTGCGGTGGCGGCTACCGGTGCCTTCAATCTGGTCCGGCAGCGCGAGGCCGCCGCCTGGCGCGCCGCCGAGCAGGCGCTGGAAAGCTCCGCCATGGCCGTCGAGAATGCGCTCGACCGGCAATTGCTGCAGGTCGACGGCGCGCTGGCGAGTTTCGTCACCCTGTTCGAGGTCGCACAGATCGGGCCGGGCCAGCGGGATGCGGCCAGCCAGCTGCTGCGCGGACTCAACTTCCAGACCATGGCCTTCCGCGACCTCCTGCTCGTCGGGCCGGATGGCAGCGTCATCGCCTCGGCCAAATCGAGTGGTGCACGCCATGGGCTGCCGCTTGCCGTCGCGATGGTCGGGCGGCAGCCGACGAACCTGATCGGGCCGCTGCGCAACGTCGTCACCGGGGACTGGTCGCTCTACGTCGCGCGCCGGATGCCGGCCTGGCACGGCATCGTCCCCGTCGCGGAAGTGCCCCTGCACACGCTGATGAAGCTCCTCGGCGAGACCGGCATCAGCCCCGGCACGCAGATTTCGCTCGAGCGCGCCAACGGCCAGGTCGTCGCAACCTTGCCGCATGACGAATTGCTGATCGGCAAGACCCGTGCCTCCGCGCTGCCGGAAGGGGCCGTGAACGGCAAGGCTTTCTTGGTCGGGAGCAGGGGCAGCGAGAACGGCACCCTCAACGTGGTTCGTGGTTCGCTCTATGGCGATATCCGCGTCATCCTGAGCGCGACCAACGCGGATCTTCTTGCGGATTGGCGCCAGGACCGGGACAGGACGATCACGGCGGCCATCGTCGGAGCGCTGCTGCTGGCGGCCTTTGCCGGGGCGATCCTGCTCGCCATCCACCAGCGCGAGCGCGCCGATGCCGAGCGGGCGCGGGCCGCAGCGGTGCTCGACAACGCGATCGAGGCGATGTCGGACGGCTTCGTGATGTGGGACGAGGACGACCGGCTGGTAACCTGCAACCAGCGCTACCGCGACCTCTACGCCCTGAGTGCGCCCTTCATGACGGTCGGAACGCATTTCGAGGAGATCATCCGCAAGGGCGCGGAGCTCGGCCAATATCCCCAGATGACCGTCGATATCGACGAGTTCGTGAAGGAGATCGCCAGTTGGCACCGGCAGGGCAGCGGCGCGATGGAGCGCCTGCTGCCGGATGGCCGCTGGCTCCTGATCACCGAGCGGCAGATGAAGGCCGGCGGGACCGTCGGCATCCGCACCGATATCACCGCGCTCAAGGCGGCGCTGGCCGAACTCGCCGCTGCCAATCTGCGCGCGAACGAGGCGGCGGAGGAAGCGCGGCAGCAGAACGCGGCTCTCATCGATCAGGAAAGCCGCATCCGCTTCCTGGCGCATCATGACGACCTGACGAGCCTTCAGAACCGCTTCTCCTTCCGCAGCCAGATCGCGAAATCGCTGCGGCGGGCCGGGGGTGATGCCGGGGCGGTGGCGCTGCTGTTCCTCGATCTCGATCGCTTCAAGGACGTCAACGACACGCTCGGACATCCGGTCGGCGATCTGCTGCTCCTGGCGGTCGCGGAGCGGCTGGCGACCTGCGTGCGCGATACCGACTGCGTCGCCCGTCTCGGCGGCGACGAGTTCGCAGTCCTCAGCCTCGGTCGGGAGCAGCCGCACCAGGCGCAGGTGCTGGGCGCGCGCATCATCGAGGTCTTGAGCCAGCCCTACATCATCAAGGAGCGCACGATCTCGATCTCGGCGAGCATCGGCATCGCCGTGGCCGAGGGGACTGATTTCGATGCGGACCTGCTTCTGAAACAGGCCGATCTCGCGCTCTATCAGGCCAAAGCGCTGGGGCGCGGCGTCTGCTGCGTGTTCACGGCCGAGATGGACGAGCAGTTGCGCGCCCGGCTCGCGCTCGAAGCCGACCTGCGCGAGGCGATCGAGGAGCGGCAGTTCGAATTGTCCTACCAGCCGATCTTCGACCTCAATTCCAGCAAGCTCTGCGGCTTCGAGGCGCTGCTGCGCTGGCACCATCCGGAACGCGGCCTCGTCGCGCCGGCGGAGTTCGTGCCGCTGGCGGAAGAGACCCGGCTGATCGTCGAGCTCGGCGAATGGGTCCTCCGCCAGGCCTGCACCGATGCGGCCCAGCTGCCAGGCGACCTGCGCATCGCGGTCAACCTGTCGCCGGTGCAATTGATCTTCGGCGATGCGGTCGCGACCGTGCGCGACATCCTGCGCGAGACGGGGCTCGATCCGGAGCGGCTCGAGCTGGAGATCACCGAGACCGCGCTGCTCGCCAACGATAACCGCAATCTCGGGACGCTGAGGAGTCTTAAGGAGCTCGGCGTGCGCATCGTGCTCGACGATTTCGGGACGGGCTATTCGAGCCTCAGCCATCTCAGGCTCTTCCCGCTCGACAAGGTCAAGATCGACCGCTCCTTCGTGCGCGACATGACGGCCCATTCCGACAGCGCGGCCATCGTGACGGCGGTCGCGGCGCTGGCGGCCGAGCTCGGCATGACGACGACGGCGGAGGGCATCGAGACGCAGGACCAGCTCGATGCCGTCGACCGGGCCGGCTGCACGGAGGCGCAGGGCTACCTGCTCGGAAGGCCGCATCCGATCCTGCATGCTGTCCACACGACCCTGTTCAGGCGCTCGCCGCGCCATCGCAACGGGCAGCGGGGCGGCCGCACGGTCGACTCGTCCGACACGCTCTAGCCCGTCGGAAGCTCGGCCTGCGGGGAGCACTGCTGCGATCAGCCATAGGCTTCCGCAAGGAACTGGCCGAAGCGGGTCGCTCCCGGCCGGGGCTGCAGGGCGATCAGGCGGGAGTCCAGCGCGGAGGCCTTCCGATGCAGGACGGCTTCCCGATAGACGGGGTCGCGCAGGAGTTCGACGAAGGCCTGCACGCTGGGATATTCCGCGACGAAACAGAGATCCCAGTATTCTCCCCACGGCCCGATCAGCATCGTCTCGAACCGGCCCTCCCAGACGATCCGGGCGCCGATGCGGGCGAGCACCGGCTCGCTGGCCCGGCCGTAGCTCTGATAGGCCTCGACGCCGCTGGCCTCGCGGCCATCCGGATAATCGGCGTGCTCGCGCAGGCGGATCAGGTTGAGCAGGTGGATTGCGCCCTGATGCTCGCCATCGCGCAGCGCGAGGTAACGTGCCTTCTCGATATCGATATAGTCTGACATGTTCATGACCTTGCGGGTGCTGCGGGTTGCGAGCGTTGTTCCGGTTATCGTCCGGACCCGCCGAACCGGGCCGGCCGGCGTTCGAGGAAGGCGCTGATGCCTTCGCGGACGTCCGCCGTATGGGCCAGTTGCGCGAACTGCCCGGCTTCGACGGCTAGCCCCTCGTCGATGGAGAGGTTGATGCCGCGGGTGACGCTCGCCAGGCAGGCGCTGACCGCTGCCGGCGACTTGCCGAGGATCGTCGTCGCGAGCTGCCGCGCCCGCTTCAGGAGCCGGGCCGGAGGCACGACCTCGTTGATCAGGCCGATCTGCACGGCTTCCTCGGCCGGGATCGGCTCTCCGGTCAGGATGAGCTGGAGGGCCCGCTTGCGGCCGACATGGCGCGGCAGGCGCTGCGTTCCGCCGAAGGTCGGGGGAAAGCCGAGATTGATCTCCGGCTTGGCGAAGCGGGCATGCTCGCTGGCGATGGCGAGAGGACAGGCCTCGACGATCTCGCAGCCGCCGCCGAAGGCGAGGCCGTTCACCGCGGCGATGACGGGCTTGGGAAAGTTCTCGATGCGCCGGGTCAGGGCCTGGCCGCGCCCGACGAAGTCCCGCATGGCGGCGGTGACGCCAGCCTCGAAGCTGAGCGAGAAGCCGGCGATATCGGCCCCGGCGCTGAACGCCTTTTCGCCGGCTCCGGTCAGGATCACGATGCCCACGGAATCGTCGCGTTCGATCGTGTCGAGATCGCGTTGCAGCATGTCGATCGTCGCATAGTTCAGCGCGTTCAGCTTGTCCGGCCGGTTGAGCGTGAGGGTGGCGATGCTGCCGGCGATCTCGATCAGCACCGGGTGCTCCGTCGTTGCGTTCATGATCACGGCTCCTGCCTCTGCTGCGTGGCGGGACGTTGCAATCAGGCTGCGGATCGAACAAACGGGTAATCTTCTTGGGCACGTGAGAAAATTTCACTTCGGTGAATGGCGCCGGATCGCGTGTGCCGCGAGAAGCCTGACAGGAGGTGAGTGCGATGCGCTCCCGGTTACCCCCGCTGAACGCGCTGCGCCTGTTCGAGGCGGCCGCGCGGCTGTCGAGCTTCAAGAACGCCGCCGAGGAGCTGCTGCTGACGCCGAGCGCCGTCAGCCACGGCATCCAGTCGCTGGAGGAATGGCTCGGCGTGCCGCTCTTCCTGCGGACCTCGAAGGGATTGGTGCTGTCGGAGGCGGGGCGCGCCTATGTCCCCGTCGTACGCCAGGCGCTCGACCTGCTGGCCAGCGGCAGCGCGCAGGTCATCAACAGACATGGCTCGGGCCAGCTCTCGATCAGTGCGGCGCCGACATTCGGGGCGCGCTGGCTGCTGCCGCGATTGCACAAGTTCCGCGCGCTGCATCCGGAGATCCAGATCGTCATCGACACCGCACAGGAGCGGGCGGAGCTGTCGGAGGGCGGGGTCGATCTCGCGATCCGCATGGGGCGCGGCAACTGGCAGGGTGTCATCGCCGACAAGCTGGTCGCCGAGGAGCTGGTTCCGGTCTGCGCGCCGTCGATCCGTGAGCGGGTCCAGGGCCTCGCGGATATCGAGCAGGCGCCGTTGATCCATGTGACCCGAACCAGCGAGGATTGGGCGACCTGGGCAGCGGAAACCGGCCGTCCCGTGCCCGATATAGCGCGGGGCCTGCGCTTCGACACCATCCAGATGGCGTTCCAGGCGGCCTGCCGGGGGCTCGGCGTCGCGATGGGCCGCAAGCCACTGGTGAACGAGGAACTGGCTTCGGGCGCGCTGGTGGAGGTCTGGGAGGCGGTCCCAAGCAAGACCGCTTACTGGCTCGTCGGAGCCGAAAGCCGGGCGGATGATCCGCGCATGACCGCGTTCCGCTCCTGGATCCTGCAGGAAAGCGCGGCGCCAGCCACTTGAGTTCCTCAAGGCTGCGACGGCGCGACGCGTGAAAATCGTTCACGCGGAGATCAATATTACTCATTTGCCTCGCGCCGCCACCGATGCGCATTCGAGAGCTTCCCGATCATGTGGTGGCTCATGAGTTTCGACCTTCTCCTCGGCTTTGCCGTCTATGCCTTCGTGACGTCGATCACGCCGGGGCCGAACAACACGATGCTGCTGGTCTCTGGAGCCAATTTCGGGTTCCGGCCGACGGTTCCGGCCATTCTCGGGGTCAATCTCGGCTTCTCAGCCATGGTGCTGGCGGTCGGGCTCGGCATCGGCACGGTCTTCACGGCCTTTCCGATCCTGCACGACCTGCTGCGCTATGGCGGCGCGGCCTATCTCGCCTATCTCGCCTGGAAGATCGCCCGCTCCGGGGCGATGGGCACGGAAAGTGCCGGCAGCGAGCCCTTCGGCTTCGTGGACATGGCGGCCTTCCAGTGGATCAACCCCAAGGCCTGGATCATGGCGATCGGGGCGGTGGCGACCTACACGCCGCAGGATGGTTTCTTCTCCAACATCCTGATCGTAACGCTGGTCTACATGCTTATCAACGCGCCCTGCATCATCGCCTGGGCGGGCGTCGGGACGATGCTGCGCGGCTTTCTTGGCGATGCGCGCTTCCTGCGCGTCTTCAACATTGCGATGGCGCTGCTGCTGCTCGCCTCGCTCTATCCCGCGCTCGTCCCGGCAGCCTGAGGGCTACCGACGATTCCGTCGCGGTGGCATGCGAACGCTCTGCAGAGCATCGGAGGCTTCGGAAGGAGGCATTGCCGGCAATCATCGGCGCAAGGTCACCGCCGGTGATAGGCGCCGGTCCAAATCGCAGGTAGGAAAGAGCAACCGGTTTTTGCTAGGTGTTTCTTCGTGAAGCTCCGGTACCCGCGAGGCCTCCCTTGAACCTGCCAGCCACAGGACGTTTTGTTTTCAGGCGTGCCGAGCTTTGGGCCGACGGCGTGATCCATGTCCTCGGCGTTGCCTTGGGATTGGGAGCCGTCGCGACCCTGATCGTTCAGGTCGCGAGCAGCGCTCCGCTGTTCGACCTGATCCCTGTTTCGATCTACGGCGCGGCCCTGCTCGCCGTTCTCATCGTTTCCGCCACCTACAACATGTGGCCGATTTCGCCCCGCAAATGGTTCATCAGGCGCTTCGACCATTCGGCGATCTACGTCCTCATCGCCGGCACCTACACCCCGTTCCTGATGAAGCTGAGCGGGAGCGTTTTGGCTCAGGTTCTGCTGGCGGTCGTGTGGCTCGCGGCCGCTGCCGGGATCGTCATCAAGGTGGTTTTGCCGGGCCGGTTTGACCGCCTGTCGATCGCGCTTTATCTCGCGATCGGTTGGAGCGGCCTGCTGATCTGGGAAAGCGTCAGCCTGCTGCCGGCGACCACCCTGTGGTTGATCGTCGCCGGCGGCGTTCTCTACTCGATCGGGGTCATCTTCCACGTCTGGGAAAGCCTGCCGTTCCAGAATGCGATCTGGCACGGCTTCGTTCTCGTCGCTTCCGGCTGCTTCTACGGGGCGGTGTTTCGGGCTTATGCGATTGCGCCGATCGTGTGAGCCACTGAGACGCGGTGGCGATCGGCTTCAACCCATAATGTCTTCGACGATCTGGCGAAGCTCTTCACGGGTGAGGCCGCAGGGCTCGGGTGCCCAATCCCGGGGGGCTCGTGGAGCGGTCGGCGCAGCATGAAGCTTCGGGCGGCCACTGCGTCGGGAGGCATTGTCTAAGAGGAGCGGGTTCGGGGTCGTCGTCTTCAATTTCAATCGAACTTGATGTTGCATATTGTTCCAATTGCCGGAGGCGTAGCCTACGCGGCTTAGAGAAATCGTCGATTGCAACGCAATCGGCGCGGCGCCGCTTCATTTGCGGCGATCAAACTATGAATACGCGGGAAAAGCTCAGGGCTCATTGGGAGCGGGAGCAGGCCGGACACTCAGGTCGACGCTGCCTCTATATGCAGCGAGTGTGGCGACATCAAGTCTGGCCAACTCAGTCAACGCCGGGAAAACAGGAACCGGCCAAGTCGGCAGATTCTAACGCGCTGTCCGTACAAGGAGCTTTGGAGCGGGTACCGGGAATCGAACCCGGGTATTCAGCTTGGAAGGCTGCTGCTCTACCATTGAGCTACACCCGCATCGGGCGCCAAATTCCCCATCCGACCCGCCAGTGTCAAGGGGCCGATCAGGGTTGTCCGCCAGATGTCGCCCTGGCGCGCTCCCGTCTCTCGCCAGGGAGACGGCCGCCGGCCTCAGAAGCCGAAGTTGAAGCCGGCCTTGACGATATCCCCGGCGGTGCGGGCGCGCATGATCGCATATTGCGAGGGCGCGAGCCCGGTATAGTCCTGCAAGGTCAGCTTCTGGTTGCCCAGGTCGTAATGCGTGTAGTCGAGCCTCAGCGTCATGCCGGGCATGATCGCATATTCCACGCCACCACCCAGAGCCCAGCCGCTGGCGAGACCTGACCGGGAGGCTGCGGCGCCCGAGGTCGTGGCCGGATTGTCTGGCGCGATCGAGCCCTTCTGGTCGACGAGCCCATAGGCATAACCGCCGCTGCCATAGATCATGACGTCGCCAAGGACGAAGCCGGCGCGGGCGCGGACCGTGCCGAGCATCGAAACCTCGTTCTCGGCGCGGGTGGTGAAGCGAGTCCCGCCGGGGCTGGCCGCGACCGTCTGGCTGCCGCCGAGGCGCGTCGCCGAGAGGTCGGTTTCGGCGCCGATGACGATGGCGCCGATCTGGTAGTTAAAGCCGAACTGCGCGCCGCCGACCATGCTGCTGCCGTCGGGCGTCAAGCTGCGCGGCACCGCCAGCGGATTGATCGCGCTGGCAGCGAGGATCGGTGTGCCGAACGTCGTCGTCGTCGTTGTGGTGGTCCCGGCAATGGGCGACGTCGTGGTGACGGTCGTGGTGGTGGTCGTCGTGGGCGTGAAGGTCGGACTGCCGAAGGGGCCTGCCACCGTCGTGCGGTCGCCCTGACGGCCACCGCCGAGCGAGCCGCCGACATAGAAGCCGGTCCAGCGCGGGCGTTCGGGCAGCAGGGTGGGCAGGACGGGCGCCATGGCCTGCGGTGCCACACCCTGAGGCGTCGTGGGCAGGGTCTGACGTGGCACCCCTGACTGAGCCGGCGAGACGCCGCGCGGCGTGTAGTCGGCGCGGCGGGCGCGGGGCTGCTGCACGGCGGGGCAGACCGGGCAGGTCTGGGCGACCTGGACGCGGTTGCGGCTGGGCGCGGTTGCAGCCAGCCGCAGGGCCGCGGCGGTGTGGTCGGAGACAGGATAGAGCCGGGCATAGAGCCGGAAGGATTCGGCATCGCCCGCGAGAATGGCCTCGGCCCAGGCGCGCTCGTCGGTGCGCTGGGCGAGGATGCGGTTCAGGCGCAGCGCGGTCTGATCCTCGGGATTGATGGCCAGCGTATTGCCGTAGATGTCGCTGCGGTCCCAGGCGATCGCGGTGCGGGCGGCATCGGCCGGCGACATGGCGCGCAGCGAGGCCAGCGTCGGGCGCGCCGTCAGGGGCACGTTGCCGGCGGTGGCGGGCTGGGCCGCAGGGGCGCCGGCCGGGCGCTGGAAGAAGCTGAATTCGGTGATCAGCGAGGAGGTGTCCCAGGGGATCTGGGTGCCATTGGTGGAATCGTAGACGGCGAGGCGGATGCGGCGGAAGATCTGCTCGACGGCGAGGCCCGGCTCGCGCGCCTCGCGCAGGAAGGCGGTGGTGAAGGGGCTGTTGGAGCCGGTGCCGTCAGCTGCGGTGGAGCCCGGCGAGGTCGCGAAGGCGACGAAGGTGCCGCTGCCGGAATCGACGCGGGCGAGGCCGGCCTCGTTGCTGATGCCTTCATTGGCGCCGTCGACGATCTGCAGGGCGAGGCCACGAGCGACCTGACGGTTGGCGAAGGGATTGTCGCGGCAGGCGTCGAGGATCGCGATCTTCGACTTGGCGCCGGCACCGTCGAGGCGGCGCAGGATATCGCCCAGCGAGAGCGATTGATCGGCGATGCTGGTCGCGATCTGGGGGCGGATATCGGTCGGCAGGATGTAGTTGGCGCCGTCGAGCTGCACGGCGTGGCCGGCGTAATAGACCAGCGCCGTGGAGTCGGCGCCGCTGCGGCGGACCTTGTCGATGAAGACATCGAGTGCGCTGCGCAGGCCGGCAAGCGAGAGATCGAGCGCCGGCGTGATGTCGAAGCCTGCTTCCCGCAGCATGGTGCTGGTGGCATTGGCGTCGTTCAAGGCATTGGGCAGCTTCGTGACATTGGCATAGGCGCCATTGCCGACGACGAAGGCGAAGCGCTTCTGGGCGAGCGCGGGTGTGGCGCCGAGGCTCAGCGCGGCGAAGGCTACCGTCCAAGCTGCGATGAGATACGCATAGGCCCGGGCATGTATCCGCATGCTGCTTCCCCTGCGCGAGAAGAACGACTCGCTGGACCCTGTCTGACGCCCGCGATTCGAAGGGGCGTCCGCCATATGATGGAGGTTCCCAGAAAGCCTGCACTCGAAGCAACATCAAACCGCCGCTGGAAAGCCACGATCCGGAACCGGCTCAGGCGGTCTATTCTTCAGGTTTCGCCTGATGTTGGCAGCGTCAATCGCAGCGGTTCCTCAAGCGTAATCGCGCGGGTGTGACTTAATTGTCCGGTATCGGAGAGCTTGTTCCAGCCGTGCCGCGAGGGCAGGGTCGGACGACGCTCCTTCAAATGAATGAGGCGTCGGGGCGGTGCTTCGGCTCGAATACCGGGGACGAAGCCGGGCGGCAGCGGGCATGACGAGCGATCCAGCGATCAATCCCTATGATGCCGTGGCCTATCCCGGCCATTCCTTCGCGCAGACCCATCCGGCGCGTCTGGCGACCATCGCGGATTTCCACGGCTTGAGCCCGGCCCTGCCAAGCGCGATGCGCGTGCTCGAACTGGGCTGCGGACGCGGGGGAAATCTCATCCCGATGGCGGCGCAGTATCCCGACAGCCGCTTCCTCGGCATCGACCTCAGCGGTGACTCCATCCGGCAGGCAAGCGCCAATGCCGCGGAGCTTGGCCTGAGCAACCTCGCTTTCGAGCAGCGCGACATCCTCACTGTCGGCGAGGAGATCGGGACTTTCGATTACATCATCGTCCACGGCGTCTATTCTTGGGTGCCGGACGTGGTGCGCGAGCGAATCCTCGCGCTGTTCGGGCAATTGCTGGCGCCGCAGGGCGTGGCCTATGTCAGCTACAATGCCTTGCCGGGCTGCCGGCTGCGCGATCTCGCGCGCGACGTCATGCTCTTCGCGGTCAAGGACATCGATGACCCGCGCGAGCGGGTCAGGGTCGCTCGCGCCGCCCTGAAGGAGATCGCCGAAGCGAGCGATCCCGACAGCTTCCATGGCGCGGCGCTGCGGCAGCGCCTCAAGCAGATCGACGAGCTGCCCGATAACGTCTTCTATCACGACGATCTCAATCCCGGTGCGCGTGCCTTCGCGCTGCACGAGGTGCTCACGGTCGCCGAGCGAAATGGCCTGCAATTCCTGGCCGAAGCCTCGTTCCCGAACCTCTACGGCGCTGCCAAGGGGCCGGCCCAGCAGATGCTCGACAAGCTGCCGTTGGAGCAGGCGGCCCTGCGCGAGCAGGTGCTCGACCTGCTGATCGGGCGCGCCTTTCGCGAGACGCTCCTGTGCCGTGCCGATGTCCCGCTCAGCCGCGGCGTCCGGCCGGACTCGCTCAGGCCTTATCATCTTGCCGCCAATGCGCGGCTCGCGCCTGCCAAGGACGACGAGAAGCCCGGCGTCCAGCGCTTCAGCTTCGACGAGGGCGTGCAGCTTGCCGTCGATCTGCCATTGTGCAAGGCGGCGCTCGGCATCCTCAGCGCGATCTGGCCGGCGAGCATCACCTGGGATGAGCTGGTCGAACGGTCCTGCCGCGAGGTGGCCGGCGAGCTGGGGCCGGACCGCGCGCATGAGGTCGCGAGGCTGGACGAAGCCCTGATCGCGATCTTCAAGGCGGGGTTACTCGACATCCGATTGGAAGCGCCGCCGCTGACGACGGCGATCAGCGAGAAGCCGGCGGCCAGCGAGATCGCGCGCTGGCAGGCTGCGAGCTCTGCCGAGGTCACCGATCTGCGTCACCGGACTGTGCAGCTCGACGGCGTCGTCGTGCGGAAGTTCGTCAGCCTGCTCGACGGCTCGCGCGACCAGGGCATGCTGCTCGACGCGATGAACGCCTTTCTCGACGAGACTCGCGGCTCCGGCATCACGGTTCCCGGTCTGCCGGAGCGGGCCACGGCGGAGGAGGTGGCGATGCATCTGAAGGATGTCGCGCGCCTCGGGCTGCTGCGGGCGTGACGATTGTGAAGCGCTAGTGCCGGGCGTAACCTTGCGGCAGGGGGCGATGGGGCGCAGGCCAGCGGAATGAGCGAGCGCTTCCGGCAATTCCAGGCGCTGTTTCCGGAGGAGGCTTGCCTCGCCGCGCTGATGCGCTTGCGCCGTGGCGGGACGCGCATGAATTGCCCCGCCTGCGGCCGGCCGGCGCAGTTCGAGCCGCGCCCGAAGCTGCGCGGTTTCGCCTGCCAGCATTGCAATTACATGATCCATCCGGCGGAGGGGACGCCGCTGGAGAGCCGGCGCACGCCGCTGCAGCTCTGGTTCTACGCGCTGAAGATGGTGTCGGAGCAGCCGGGCAAGGGCATTGTCGGCACGATCGCGCGCGAGGCCGGCGTGCCGCAGGTGATGGCGCAGCGGCTGGTCGACGATCTCGCGGCGCTCGCCGGGCGGGGCGATGCCGGCTGGCTTGAGATGCTGCGCAACCTCGTGACCGGGAAGCCGGAAGCGGCCGCGGCGTCGGTGCCTGCAAGCCCGCTGCCTCCGCATCCGTCATCCGCTCCGGGCGCGCCGACCCCTGCGCGACAGGTGGCGGCAGAGCCGCCGCGACCCGCTCCGGCGCGGCCGGCTGCGGTTGCTCCAGCCCCATCTGCCGCGCCGCAGCCGGCAGCCGTTCCTCCGGCCTCCGCGCGAATCTCACCCGCCAAGCCGGCGGCCGCTGCCGAGCCGCCCGATGCGCGGCCGAAGAAGGCTCCTTCCGGACGCAAGGCGATCGCGGCCGTCGCGGCCGGCGTCGCCTGCGTGACGGCCGCTGTGCTCGGGCTGGCCTATGCGCGGCTCCAGCAGCCGGAGCGGCCGCAGCCGGAGCGCGGGGTCGAGGTCGCGGCGGTCGAAGCCCCGGCGCTGAAGGATGCGCCGGCCCGGCCTTCGCTGATCCTGTCCTCGGTCGAGCAGGATCTGGAGGGCGCGCGTCAGGCAGCCCAGTTCGCCCTCGACAACGATCCCTCGCTGGCGGCGATCAAGCCGCAGGAGGACGCGCCGACCCAGCAGGTGCCGGTCAACCAGCTGCAGCTGCCGTCCAATATCCTGCTGGTGCCGCCGAAGATGCAGGGTGGCCCGCCGCCGGGGCCGGTCTCGCCCAGCGGTGCGCCGCAGCCCCCGCCGCAGATTTCCAGCGGCGACCCCGACCAGGTGCTGACCTTCGGGCCGATCAAGATCCGCCGCCACCTCGTCGACACCATCGTGCGCGCCAGCAAGGTCGTCGGTGCCGACCCGACCCTGCTGATGGCCGTCGCCGACAAGGAATCCTCGTTCTCGACGGCGGTGAAGGCGCAGACTTCCTCGGCGACTGGGCTCTACCAGTTCATCGAGCAGACCTGGCTCGGCGTGATCTACGAATTCGGCACGAAGCACGGGCTCGCAGCCGATGCGAAAATGATCGGCAAGTCCGGCCGGCAGTTCGTGGTCAGCGACGCTGCCCAGCGCCAGCGCATCCTCGACATGCGGCGCGAGCCCTATATCTCGGCGCTGCTGGCCGCCGAGATGCTGAAGCGCGACACGCTTCGGCTGGAACGGGCGCTGGGACGCCACCTCACCGGCGGCGAGATCTACCTGATCCACTTCCTCGGCCCGGACGCGGCGCAGACCTTCATCGAGACGATGGAAGAGCAGCCCGGCGTCAAGGCGGCCGAACTCCTGCCCAAGCCGGCCCAGGCCAACCGGCCGATCTTCTATGCCGATGCCGGGGGTGAGACCAAGGTGCTCACGGTCTCCGAGGTCCACAAGAAGTTCAACGAGATGATCAAGGTCAGGCTCGACCGCTACAGCGCGGTCAGGCCGGGGCAGGGGCCCGGCATCGCCCGGCCGCAACCGAAGAAATGACGCCTTGCCGCCGCGTGCGGCCATCCGCTCCCAGCGAGCACTGAAAGGAGACGATCCATGCCGGCCAACCGTTTCGAACAGGTCGACGAGCCGCCGACCGATGCGATCACGCTCAAGCTGTCGGAGCGCGGTGGGGAAGCCTTCGGGCATGTGCTCTGTCCGGCCGATCTCGCCGGCGGGCATCTCGTCAATGATTTCGTCAGCGACG
This sequence comes from Allobosea sp. FW305-C-101, assembly GCF_058783685.1. Lineage (NCBI taxonomy): Bacteria > Pseudomonadati > Pseudomonadota > Alphaproteobacteria > Hyphomicrobiales > Alloboseaceae > Allobosea > Allobosea sp. FW305-C-101. The sequence continues at coordinate 56,350 of NZ_JBYSYT010000010.1, forward strand.
AACTGGCCGCGAAGGATGCTTTCCGCACCGCGATCCGCCTCGCCAATGAGATCCAGGCGCCCATCGTGGTCGAGGACAAGGCCGGCGTCTGGCAGGACGAATGGGGCGTGCTGTATCGGGAGGATTGATCGCGGCAAAAGCCGTCATGCTCGGGCTTGACCCGAGCATCTCTGCGACGAGATTCTCGGGTCTCCGCTTCGCTGCGCCCGAGAATGACGGTTGAGGCTTAAGTCTCACTCGATCCGGAAATACTTGATCCCCAATCCCAGCTTGCCGCTCTGGCGGGCGAGGTCGAGCTTGAGATTGGCGAAGAACTCGCTCGCGGGCGAGGGATTGGGGCCGGAGAGCGCCGGCAGCGGCTCCTTGGTGACGAGCGCGAGCACGGTCTGCGGACGCGCGGCGCCGCCGGTCGATTCGAGCTTGAGGTTGAAGGTCACCTTGTTGCCCTCGCGCTTCATGAAGCTCGCGAGATTGTAGACGAGGCCGTCATCGCCGATCAGCACGACATCGAGATTCTGGCCGCCCCCAGCCTCGACCGAACCGTTGAGGATGTCGCCGCTCTTCATGTTGAAGGCGCCGATCTGGATGCGCGGGCTGCGATCGATGCCGATGCCGGGCCGGCGCAGGAAATCGACCATCGGGCATTGCGCCTCGGTCATCGGCCGCAGATGGATCTGCGCCTCGAAGCCCTGCGCCGCCTTGAAGGCGCTGTCGAAGGCGACGAAGGGCGCGGACGAGCTGCCGAAGCCTTCCAGCGTCGCCTTGCGGTCGCCGATCTCCAGCGGCCAGAGGAAGAAGCAGGAGCCGCCGTCATAGTCGCGGACATAGCGCTCGATCCGCTCGGCCGGCGTGCGCGGCTCGGGGTCCGGAACGATGGCGGTGGTCTGCGGCTGCGGTGATGGAACGCTCTGGCTGAGAGGCGGCGTCGGAATGACGACCGCGACAGGCGGCGGCTCCGGCGGCTTCACCTCGACGACAGGCGGGGGCTTGACGGGTTCGGCCGCAGGCGGACGAGCCGGCGCCTGCTGCTGTGGCGGCTCGGTGTTCACGGCAACCTGCGAGCCGGGTGAGCTTGACGGGGGGCGCTGCGGCCGTTGGGGCTGCTGCTGCCCCGTTTGCGGTTGCGCAGCCGGAGGCTGTGCCACCGCGGGCGGCGCGGGTGGGTTCAGCGGGGCCGGAGGCTTCTCGGCGGCCGGCGGGGGCGTCGTGGGTGCTGCCGGCTGCGCGGGTGCTTCGGTCAGCGCTGGGGGAGCGCTCGCCGGCGGGGGCTTCGCGGCAGGCGCCTCGGTCAGGGCAGGCGGTGCGTTCACCGCGGCAGTCGGCGTGCTGGCCGAGGGCTGCTCCGAGAGCGGCGGCGGATCGTTGGTCGCGACCCGTGCAGGCTGCCCGCCACCTATCGTCGTCCAGGCGTAGAAGCCGCCGCCGGCCAGTAGCGCGAGCGCGGCGATGCCAGCGACGAGCGGCAGGGGCGAGCGGCCCGGCTTGTCCGTGGCGGTCTTGCCGATCGGCGTCTTGGCAGCGGCCTTCTTGCCCGAAGCTGGCGCTTGCCAGACGGCGACCTCGGCCATGTCGGCGGGGCGGTCCTTCGGGTCGGGCGCCAGCATGCGCGCCAGCAGGGGGCGGATGCGCGCATCGACAGCCGAGAGATCGGGCAGGCGGCGGCGTTTGTCGATGATGTCGACCTGGGAGCCGCCCATGTCGATGGCGCGCCCGGTCAGGGCCTGCGCCAGCACCAGCGCGAAGGAATACATGTCCGAGCGGCCGGAGACCTCGCCGCCATAGAGGCCGAGCTGCTCCGGCGAGACATAATTGTACTTCCCGGCGAAGCCGGAGCCGATCACCGTGCCTTCGCCGAGGATGCTGGAACGGGCGATGCCGAAATCGATGATCTTGGCGCGGGAGGGATCGCCGCCCGGCAGAATGATGTTGTCGGGCGAGATGTCGCGATGGATGATGCCGAGCCGGTGCGCGGCATGCAGGCCAGGCCCGACGCGCTGGCGCAGGATGTCGGCTTCCTCGACGCTCAGCGGCCCCTGCTGGATGCGCTCTGAGAGCGGCTGGCCGTCGACGAACTCCATCGCCAGATAGGGCGTCTCGCTTACCGGATCGATGGCAAAGACGTAGTAGCGGACGATGGCCTCGTTATAGAGGTTGTGCAGGGCCGCCGCCTCGCGCCGGAACAGGGCGAGCACGGCGTCGTCGCGGGCCATGTCGGGGCGGATCATCTTGATCGCCACGGCGTCGCCGGTCTGGATCGCGCGGCCCTTGTAGACCTCGCCCATGCCGCCGACGGCGATCAGGCTCTCGATCTCGTAGATGCCGTTGAGCTTCGTGCCGAGGCGGGCATTGGCGCGGGGCGCGAAGACGGTGCGTTCGGAATCGTCGCTCATGGCGTGGTGCTCCCTGGCGTCGCATTCCCCCTGACGGACCGGTTCGGCATCCAGCGTGTCCTTTCGCTCGTCCCCTGTCGATAGCGCACGATCACGACGGTGACATTGTCGCGCGCGCCGCGCTCCAGCGTCAGCGCCAGCAGGGCGTCGCAGGCGGCTTGCGCGCCGCCTGCCTCGACGGCGGCCAATATCTCGGCGTCAGCGACATGCTCGGTCAGCCCGTCGGAGCAGAGCAGGAAGGCGTCGCCGTCGGCGATCTCGCCGTTCTCCAGGTCGAGTTCCGGCGTCTCGTGGACGCCGATCGCATGGGTGATGACGTGCCGGCGCGGCGAGCGCTTCGCCTCCTCGGCGGTGAGCAGGCCGCGATCGACCATGTCCTGGACCTCGGTATGGTCGCGCGAAACCTGCGCGATGCGGCCGCTGCGGACGAGATAGATGCGGCTGTCGCCGGACCAGAGGCAGGCGAAATGGCGCTGGTGGATCAGCAGGCAGACCAGCGTCGCGCCCATGGTCGCGCCGCGCCGGTCGATTTCGGCGCGCAGATCGTCATTGGCCTTGAGTATGCCGGCTTCCAGCATGGCAAGCAGGTCCGGCGCCGAGCCCGCGGCGCCGACCGCCTCCAGCGCCGCGACCACGGTCGCGCTGGCGAGCGCGCCGTTCTCATGCCCGCCCATGCCGTCGGCGACGGCCCAGAGGCCGATCTCCGGCCGCAGGATGAAATTGTCCTCGTTGGCCGTGCGGACCTTGCCGGTATGGCTGATGCAGCCGGTCTCGAAATCCGGGTTCCGGCGCGGGGCGTCGTTCATGGCATCGCCCTCATGGTCCGGCGCGCTCGGGCGCGAGATGGCCGTCGAAACGGCCGGTGAGCAGGCCGGCGAAGAGATAGGGATCGGGCAAGGCGTGGCCGGTCAGCGCCAGCGGCTCGAAATTCGGACCGCCGATCGTCCAGAGATAGCACGCATGGGCATAGGAGCGGGCATGGTCCTCGACGCGCAGGGCCGCCAGTCGCTCCGGGAAGCCGGAGGCGATCGCGGCGCTGACGATGGTGCCGTCGGCGAGCCGCACCATGTCCTGCGGCGGCGCGGCGAGGTGATGGTCGTTGGGGACGGGCAGGGCGGAGAAGCGCTGCGCCACGGCCTCGTAGCTCGCTTGCGGTTCCAGCGCCTGGAGCAGGAAATCCTCGATCGCCTCGAACCATGGATCCTGCGGGTCGAGTTCCGGCGGCGGGATCGCGGCGCCCGGGCTGCCGGCCGCGAAGACCGTCAGCGGGAAATAACGGCCGACGCCATCGACGGAGGGCATGAAAGCGCCCGCCACCGTCTGTCCGCCATGGGCGCCGCCGAGCCAGAAACGCCAGATCGGGGCGTTGAGATAGGCTTCCTGCCAGCGATTGCCGAGCTCGAGCCGGCTCGCGGTCAGGCCACCCTGCAGCCATTTCTCGTAAGTCCCGAGGAAGCCGGAGGGGGCGTTGAGCGCGATGAAGTCGCGCTTGGCCGGGAGCTTGCCGAAGAGGCCGCAGGGCACCTTGTCATATCCCAGAGGGGCAGCGGATTTCCCGCAGCGCCGGCAGGATCAGCGGGTTCTTGAGCGAGCCGACGCCGAAGGAATAGCCAACCTGCCGGCCACCGGCATTCAGGTTGAAGCCGACATTGTCGCCCTGCTTCAGCACCGAGCCGGCATCGAGCAGGCGGAAGAAGGACCAGGTGCCTTCCTTCTCGAAGAGCTTGGCCTCGCCGCCCTGCGCGCCGCCGCCTTGCTGGCCCGAGGAGAAGAAGCCGCCGCTGAACATGCCGCCGGAAGCGTTGCCGCCGCCACCGCCCAGCGTCAGCGTCACCGCCGTCTTGCCGACGCCGCCGCCCGGCCACATCACCGGGGTCGGCGTGTTGACGCCCTGCTGGCTCGTCACGGTGAAGCCGTTGATCTCCAGCTTGGCATTGGCGGCATCGGCCGAGAGCGCGGTCGGCGTCACCACCATCTGGAAGGAGGGCAGGTTGCCGCCGGTCGGGAAGAAGGCCTCCTTGATCTCGCTGGCGCGTTGGAACTCACGCAGCGTCGTCGGCGAGAGCGCGCGGGCGACGCGGCTGTCGACGCGCCAGTTCCATTGCGGCTTGGAGGTGTCGACGAAAGGCTCCAGCCGCTCCTTGTAGAACTTGTCCATGATCTGGCCGGGCGCGAAGAGCCGGGCGAAATCGGCGAGCGGCACATCGCGCGTGCTCGCCTTGGTGAAGGGATAGCGGTTGTTCATCACCTCGGTGCAGACGCGGGTGACCTGCTCGGCGAGCGCCTGCCGCAACAGCGCGACCGTCGCGCCGGTGGCATCGCCCTCGAAATCATTGACCGCCTGGATCACCATGCCATCGAAAGGCGCGGGATAGCGCGAGGAATTGGCGCGCAAGGTCGCGATCAAGGGCACGAGCGCGGCATTCGCCGCCGCCGACTGCGCCGGGTTTGTCGCGGCTGTCGCGAGGTTCTGGTTGATCTCTGAGAACGTCTGCAGGAGCTGGTCCACCGGCCGGCGGCCGAGATCGCCGTCGACCAGCACGTGGAAGGGTTTGAACTGGGATTCGATATCGGCGCCGAGCGCGGTATCGGGCCCGCCGCCCGCCAGCACGCGGTCGACGCCGGGCGCGGCCAGCGGCAGGTTGGTGCCGAGGCGGCTCAAGGCATTGCTGGCGCGCTGGGCCAGCGTATCGGCGGCGGCCTGTGCCGCAGCCTGGGCGACGGCCTTCTTTGCGTTGGGGCGTTCCTTGGTGAGCTGCGTCTCGTCGCGGAGCGCCTCCAGCACCTGCTTGAACGGGGAGGTCGCGGCGGCGATGGCGCTGAGCGCGACATAGCGCGGCTTGTCGGCGTTGAGCGGCCGGAGCTTCAGGCGCTTCAGCATGCGCTGCCAGCTCGCGGCATAGTCGCGACTGTAGAGCTTCATCAGGTCCGGGAACAGTGTGGCGTACTGGGCGGTGATCGCCTGCTGATCGAGGTTCTCGCCGAGGACCCAGCGCTCGCGCTCGATCTGGTCACCGATATCGCCGAGCTTGGCGATGAAGGCGTTCTGGAAGCCGTCATAGGTGTAGAAATAGGGCACGCGGATCTGGTCGAGATCCTCGCCGGTGACGCCTTCAAAGACGAGGCGGACATCGGAGCCGCCGCGCTGCGAGACGACCCAGTCCTTCTGGCTCTCGCTGCGGGACTGGGTGCGCAGGAGCTCATAGGCGCGCTCGGCGATGCTGAGGCGGCGCAGCGTTCGCTGGCTCTGCTCGATCAGCGACTGGTTGAGCTTCACGATCGGCTCGCCCGTGCCCTCGTCGAGGTCGAGCATCGCGGCGAGATGCTCCTCCAGCGCCTCGCGGCCCTTGGCATTGGCCGGGCCGGGGAAGAGGTTCTCGGCCCAGTCGAGCCGCATCCAGGACGTCACGAGCTCGCGGTCGAGCTTCGCCTGACCGCCGACCATCATGTAGACCTTGAGCGCCTCGTAGACGAAGCCGGGGTTGTTGGCGTTGGCCTCGAGCTGTTCCTCCAGCCGGAAGATGATGCGCGAGCGCAGCATCCGCTCCAGCGCCTGCTGATAGGTGATCTCGGTCGCGTTCTGCAGGCGATCGCGCTGGCTGAGCCCAAAGGTCGCGAGCGTCGGCGTCGGCTCGGCTTTCGTCGCATAGCCTGTCGGCATGTTCCGGAGCTTGTGCAGCAGCGGCAGCACGCGGCTGAAATTGCGGTCTGAGATCGTGGTTTCCTGCAGGACCGGCGCGGCGGCGCTGCGATAGTCGGAAAGCCCGTAATTGGTCGCGGTGATCAGGTCGCTGTTGCGCGAAAAGCTCGTCCACCACAGGCCGAGCGCGGCGAGCGAAAGCAGCGCGACCGTGGCGAAGCCGGCGATGCGGAGCGCGGTGGTGCGGCGGGCGGCACCGAGATCGGTCGAGACCCAGCCGGATTCGCCGATCACGACCTTCTGCACCAGCTCGGTCAGGAAATAGCTCTTGCCCTTGCCGGAGAAGGAGGCTGCGCCGGCATGATCCGAGCCGAAATTGCGCGAGAGCGCGCCGATCAATTGATCGATCGGCGTGCCTTCCTGCGTGCCCGAGGTGAAGTAGAAGCCGCGCAAAGTCGCATTGGCGTGGTAGCGCGTCGGCTCGAAGACGCGGGTCAGGAAATCGACGATGGAGCGCTTCAGCGTCGCCATCTGGCTCGGGAAGCCGAAGATCTGGGCGCGCGCCGTCGGGTTGTGCTCATCCTGGAGACGGTCAGGCAGGCGCTCGTTCAGCCGCTCGATCAGCGCGTCATATTCCGGCGGCACATCGCCGATCATGTTGCGGGTCTTGTCGGCGGTCTGGAAGGTATGGCCCCAGACCATGCGCCGCTGTGGCTCGGTCAACTGGCCGAAGAACTCGTTGAAGCCTGCGATCAGGTCGGCCTTGGTGAAGACCGCATAGACCGGGAAATCGACCTTCAGGCGCTCGTGCAGTTCGAGCAGGCGGGCGCGGATCGCGTCGGCATGGGCGGCGATCTCCTCAGGCGAGGAGGTCAGCAGGTCCTCGACGCTGATCGCGACGAGCACGCCATTGATCGGCTGGCGCGGGCGATTGGTCTTGAGCAGGTCGAGGAAGGAAAACCAGCTCGACTTCTCGGCCTTGGTGTCGGTGTCCTGCGTGGTGTAGCGGCCGGCGGTGTCGATCAGCACCGCATCCTCGGCGAACCACCAGTCGCAATAGCGGGTGCCGCCGGAGCCTGCGACGGCGGCTGGCGTCGCGCCACGCGCCAGCGGGAATTTCAGGCCGGAATTGACCAACGCGGTCGTCTTGCCGGCGCCGGGCGGGCCGATGATGACGTACCAGGGCAGGTCGTAGAGATAGTCGCCGCCCTTGCCGCGCGCGCTCTTCAGCGTCGCCAGCGCATCCTTCATCGCGCTGGACAGCGCGGCGCCGTCGCCGGTCGACTCTTGCTTTTCCAGCGCTTCGGTCAGCGCCGCCGTCGCCTTGCGACGGCGGATGACGATGAGAGCGATCCAGACGAGCGCGCCGACAAGGAGCAGCACGGCGATGGGCAGTCGGACCCAGAACGACTCGAACGGCCGGACCTCGCCGAAGGCGACGAAGGGACCGCCGAACCAGATCAGCGCGGCGAGCGCGACCGCGCCGATCAGGATGGCCACGATGCGGAGCCAGGTGGCGAGATTCATCGTCCTGCCTCCTAGTTCTGACGCTGGATCAGGATTTCGACGCGCCGGTTCTGGGCGCGGCCGTCGGCGGTGGTGTTCGGCGCGATCGGCGTATCGGCGCCCTTGCCCTCGAAGCTGATCCGGTCCGGCTTGCTGAGCTTGGCCTTCAAGCCGTCGCCGACGGCCTTGGCACGGGCCTGCGACAGTTCGACATTGGACGGGAAGCGGGCGGTGCGGATCGGCACGTTATCGGTATGGCCGACGACCTTGATGGCGCCGCCCTCCTGCTCCAGCACGGCGGCGATGCGCTCGATCAGCGGCTGGAACTCGGTGCGCACGGCGGCTTGCCCCGGTTCGAACAGCGTGATGCCGACGAGGCGGACGATGACGACGTTCGGTGTCACCAGGCAGACGATCGGCGGCTGCACGGCGGCGCAGACCTTGGGCGGCTGTGGTGGTGGCGGGGGAGGTGGCGGCGGGGCCGAGAAGACCTTGCGCATGATGCCGATCTCGCCCTTGGGATGGACCGAGAGCAGGGCGGTCGAGGCCGCCTCGGCATTGCCGGCGAGCAGCGCGCGGAAGACGAAATAGACGCCGAGCAGGGCGACGGCCGCGATCGCCGCCACCGACCAGACCGGCACCTTGAAGCCGGCGACCGCCTGCGCGATCGCCTGTCCACGCCAGCGCGGCGACAATTCGGGATCGGGCTGCTTCACCCGGCGCAACGTCTCGAACAGGTTGCGCTGGATCATCTGGAGGTTGTTGGCGCCGCCGGCCGAGGTGCGGTGAATGCCCTGGAAGCCCAGCGCCAGGCAGGCATGCATCAGCTCCAGCAGGTCGTAATTGACCGATGGGTCGGCCTTGGCCTTGTCGAGCATCTCGAAGAAGCGCACGCCGCCGATGCGCTCACCGAAGAAGCGCGAGAGCATGCTGTACTGCGTCCAGACATGGCGGTCGTCGCCGGGGATATTCTGGACGATGTCGTCGGCGCTGGCGGCGATGACGTATTTCGCGGTCTGCGCGGTCTCGGCCGAGACGCCAGCGGCGCGAACCTCATGCTCGAAGGCCTCGATCGTTTCGCCAACCTGGCCGAGAAGCTGGGCGAAGGGCGCGTTGGAGAGGTTGGCGCGCATCCGCCCGAGCAGCAGCAGCAGCGGGCTGGCTGCACGCAGAAGCGGGTTGGCATTCGGCGTCAGCAATTGGTCGCGGCGCGGCAGGGACTGGCCGCCGCCGGCCGGAGGCGGCGGGGCCTGCTGGCGCTGCGGGATCGGCGCCGGGTTCGACATCCATTCGTCGCCGGTGCCGGGCACGCCGGGCGAGGGCACCTGCGGCGGCTGATAGGGCTGGGGTGCCTGCTGTGGCGCGGCCGGGGCCGGCGCGGCGGGAGCGGGCGGCAGGGGCGCGCGGCGCCCGCCGGGGTTCGGCCTGATGATCGTCCGCTCGGAGCGGCCGAACGGATCTGAGGGCGAACCCGGATCGCTCATCGCCTGCCCTCCAGAACGGCCCAGAGCTCGAGCTCGAGATCGGGCCAGTCACCGGAAAAATGCATGCCGATCGAACTCGCCGTCGAGAATTCCGGCCAGAGCGGCGAGGTGCGGTCGAGATAGAAGTATACATGATCCGTGAGCGCGCGGATCTGCGGCGGCGGTGTCGGCAGATGGACGAGATTGATGCCCGGCAGATGGGCATGGACGATCTCGTTCATCTTGGTGTTGGGGCCGATCTTGAAGAGCTGCGGGAACTGCGCCTGGATCTCGGTCAGCGGGCGGCGCGCGGCGACTTCCAGCACCAGCGTGGCGTTGCGCACGAGGCTGCGGTCGCGGATCGTCGACATGAAGGCGTTTTGCGCGCGCTCGACGATCTCCAGCCGAATGGCGCGGCGGCCGAGATTGGCCGAGAGGAAGTCCTGGATGTCGCGCACGACCGGGGCGAAGCAATTCTCCAGGTCATCGTGATCATAGGCCGGATAGTCGCGGGCGCGACGCTCGGCCGTGGTGAAGGTCGCAAGCTCGCCGGCGAGCGCGAGGAAGGTCGAGAACAATCGCTCGGGATGGACGAAGCGCGAGCGGCGCATGTGCTTCAGCACGGGAATGCTGCGGTTGAGAAGCTGGAGCACGAAATAGTCGGCGCTCTGCAGGCCGCCGCCCGCCGTCGGATCGGCGGCGTAGCGGGCCAGTTCCTCCAGCTTGTTGTCGATCCAGCCGATGACGCGGTCGAGCCAGCCCTCGATCACCGGATAGGCCGAACAGACCAGAACGGGCGGGGCAAATTTCTCGTCGAAGAGGATCGCGCGATCGCGCACTTCGAGGATGCGGCCGAGCGCGAGGCCGACATAGCCGGCCTTCGAGGTCTTGCGCAGCTCCAGCGTCAGGCGCGGATGGGCGACGTCGATCTCTTCTTCCGTTCGCAGCGAGGCGGTGGAATCGATCAGCATCTCGTTCGCCGGGACATAGCGGCTGGCCGAGCCGTTCAGCGTGTCCTCGACCTCCCGTGTATTGGCGGCGGCGAGCGGCAGCGAGAGCCAGACGATTTGCCCGGCGGCGTTCTCCGGCACTTCGATCGCGGCGGGCAGCGGGCTGTTGTCAGGCAGTGCGAAGGGCGTGCCGTCCGGCATCACGCCGACGGCGCGGCGCAGGCCGATGCGGCTTTGCTGGGCGAGGTCGCGGTCGATCTCCAGCACCGAGAAGCCCCATGGATAGGGCGAGATGGTCCTGACGCGGCTTTCCAGCAGGTTTTCGAGATAACGGTCGCTCTGCTGGAAGTGATGCGGCCTGAGAAACAGTCCTTCCGACCAGACGACCTTGCTGTACCACGACATTCCGGTCTCGCTCACTCGACGGCAGGCTGGGCGAGCTTATACGGGTCCTACCCAAGCGTCACCAAACGAATGCTAGCGCGCCGCGCGGGAGCCGCCATCATTGACTTGAAGGATGCGGCGGGGCGATTTTCACGGCAGTCCTCGTAGGTACGAATCCGTTCCAGCAGGAGGCTCGCATGCCCAAGGGACCGGCCGCCCGTATCATGGACCCGGTGCTGCATCCGCTGCCGCCGGTCCTGCAACCGGGACCAGGCAGCGTGAACGTGATCATCGGCGGGATGCTGGCCTGGCGCGGCGTGCCGGCCGCCGCCGCTGCCGCGATCCAGGCCGCCAAGGCAATCTCCGATGCGGCTCTGCAGGTGGCTCAGGCGGCCACCGTCGCCGCGGCCGGCACGCCGGGAGCACCGGCTGCCATCGCCGCCGAGGAAACCGCCAAGAACTCAGCCGCCGCCAGCATGGGCTCGACGATCACAGGCGCGGCAGGCGGCGCCGATATCCATATCTGCCTGACGCCGCTGGGCCCGTTGCCGCTGCCGACGCATGGGCCAGGCGTCGTCATCGACGGCTCGCAGACGGTGCTGATCAACAACCTGCCGGCCTGCCGGATGGGCGATACGATCATCGAGGCGCTCGGCCCGCCCAACAAGATCATGATGGGCCTGCCCACCGTGATCATCGGCGGCTGATGTCAGATTGATTCAAGACAGCGGCGGAAGCCGTTGAGACGGAATCGTTTTCTCGCTGCGAGGTGCGATGGCGAAAAGCAGGCGGACGGTGCCGGACCGGGCGGAAGCGAAGAGCGAACGCTTCCGCCACAAGATCGTGCAGCGCCTGTCCTCGGACCAGCGCCGGGCGAAGAACCATGGGCTCGCCCGCAATGGCAGGGTCGCCGAGACGCTCTGCTTCATGGCGCTGATCCGCGATCCCACGCGGCGCAAGCGCCCGATCCTCCCCATTCCAAACGTGAGCTGCACGGCGGCGGTGCGCCAGTTCTTCCGGGCCGATGACGGCGAGCAGGCGGCGCATCTCCTGCCTGGCCAGATTTCCATCGACGGCGCCTTTCCCTGGCTGTTTCTGGCTGGGGCGGCGGCGCGGCAGCTGGAAAACCTCTTCGCCTATGTCGAGCCGCTGCGGGCCGACTACAACAAGGCCGATTCCGCCGCCGAGGCGAACGGCCTGACCGACGCCTTCGCCGATGCCTGCCGGAGGGTTTTGACGGGGAAGGGGGAGGCCGCCGCCGATATCGTCGCGGCCTATGAGCAGGCCTGGATACCCGGCGCGCTTGCTGCCTTCGCCGCCGCCGAGGCGCAGAAGCGCAGCAAGCCGACCCCGCCGCCGCTCGAGCGCGGCACCGGCCTGGAATACGGCATGATCCTGAATTTCGAGGAGCGGATGGCCGCCTTCGAGGACGACTCGATCTGGGCGACCTACGAGCAGCTCAGCATCCTCGGCTATTACAAGGTCGCGATGGACGATGCGCCGCGCCAGCTCCAGCCGCGCGCCATCCGCGAAATCCTGGCGCTGCCGTCGGCTTGACCGGGCGGGGCGGGCGGGCCAAGCGAGCTGCGCCATTTCTCTCGCGACAGGACGTAAAGCCCATGACCATCGAACGCATCGGACTCGCCGCCCGCTACTGCGATGCCGCTATCTTCAACGGCATCATCTTCCTCGCCGGCCATGTCGCCGAGAAGACGGAAGGTGCTTCCCTGACCGAGCAGACCGAGGAGGTGCTGGCGCTGCTGGAAGACACGCTGGCGCAGGCCGGCAGCCGCAAGGAGCGCATCCTCAGCGTCCAGATCTTCCTCACCGATATCAGCAAGATCGGCGAGATGAACGCGGTCTGGGACAAGTGGGTTGCGAAGGGCCATTCTCCGGCGCGCGCGACCGTCGAGGCGAAGCTGGCCTCGCCGGGCTACGCCATCGAGATTACCGCGGTCGCGGCGAAGGGTTGACCGACCGGGGCGTCATTCTCGGGCGAAGCGTAGCGCAGACCCGAGAAACTCTTGCCGAAAGGGGCGCCTTCTCGTCCTGAGATGCTCGGGTCAAGCCCGAGCATGACGGCCTTGTGCCCGTCACTTCCCGCCGCGGTCGTAGCACTCGGCGAAATAGATCATGAAGGCGTCGACGAGGCCGTTCTCGTAAGGGGCGGTCTTGGCGTCCCAGCGCGCGACATAGGCCTCCCACATCTTGGCCTTGCGCGAGCCGATCAGGCCACCGAGGCCGCCATCCTGGGCCGTTGCCTCGTTGATCGCCTGCGGATCGAGGTCCTCGACCAGCATCTTGAGGGCGTGCTGCATGGCCGAATAGGTCTTGATCTGGTGCGCCTTGAGGTCGCGGAAGCTCTCGTCGAAGGCGCGTTTGGCATCGAGATAGCCGCTGCGCGGCTGGCCGAAGATCAGTTGCAGGGCGTCGTCGACCGTTGGCGAGAATTTCAGCGGGTTGTTGTCCTGCGCCTGGATCATCGTCTGGCTGGTGCTGCGGGCGATGCGCTTGGTCTCGGCGCGGGCGGCGAGCAGCCCTTTCAGCTCCTCGGCGATGAGCCGCATCAGGCCGCCGAGTTGCTCGGCGAAGGCACCAGGGTCTTGCGTCGCCAGCGCTTGCGGCGAGACGCCGGCGCCCTTGGCGAAGCGCTGCATGAACTCGCCCATCGAGATCGGGGCAGGCGCGCCGGGTTGCGGTGCGGCAGGTTCAGCCGGGAAGGGCGGCGGCGCGAAGGCCGGTGCCGGCTCGGGAGGCTGCTCAGCCGCCGTATCGGGCGGAAGCGCGTCCTCGGCCGGCTCGTCCCACGGGCTGGCGCTGGCCGGGTTGTTCGCGGGCGGGCGCCGCGGCGTCGGGATCGGTGCGACCGGCTCCTCCGGCGGAAGGGGCTGCGGCTGGAGCGGTGCCCAGGCGAATTCGTCGTTTCGTGCCGCGGGAGGCGACCAGTCCCGCGCGGGCGGAGGTGGCGGCTCGGCGCTCGGAGCCGGGATGTCGGCCGCCCAATCGATGAAGCCGGCATGGACCGGCCTGGCATGGTTCGGCGGCATCAGGTCGCGGCGCGGGATCGGCGGCGCGGCCTCCTCGCTCTGCGCCCACAGCGATTCCGGCTGGGCGGCGTAGGGCGGCGGGGCAGGGGCAATGTCGGCGGCTTGTCCGGCCTCGCCCTCGATGGCAACGGCGATGATGTAGTGGCCGATCTCCAGCCTGTCGCCGTTCTGGAGCCGGTAGGGAGATTGCACGCGATGCTCGCCGCCATTGACGAAGGTGCCGTTGGTCGAGATGTCGCGCAGCCACCAGCCGCCGTCGCGGAAGCGGATCTCGCAATGGCGGCCGGAGACGGCGCGCGACGGATCGGGCAGTGCCCAGTCGAGATGCTGGTCGCGGCCGATATCGAGGCCGCGCCCGCCGCTGGTGGTCACGCTGAGCGGGCCGCCATCGGGCAGCGAGGTCTCGTTCTCGATCGTCAGTGTCAGCGCCATCGCGGACATCCCGTTACGGCCTGAGCGAAAGGATCAGCGCTTGCCGGCATCGTCTTCAGCCAAACGAATGCATGCTTCGACGCAAGTGCGCAACGCGCCTTCGCGCTCGCGTGCGGGAAGGCGATTAATCGCATTGAGCACCGCGATCCGCGCCATCTTCGCGGTGAGGTCCGACGGCGTCGGGATCGGGTGGCTCTCCGACATGCTGCCGCCTGAATAGCCGGCAGCCCAGGCGACGAAGGTGCCGGGCCGCGCGCTGTCACCGGTCTGGGCCTGCCGCAGGGCCTCGAAGCGGGTCTTGTCGCCGGGTTCGCGCACCCAGGCCTCGGCGGCAGCAAGGCCGGGGTCCTGCGTGCCGGGCGGCTGCATCGAGCGCACCGCCTGCAAGGCCCACCAGACCGTCTCGCGCCGGGGCAAAAGGAACGCACAGAAGCTCGCCGCCTCCGTCGGCGCCGGACCCCTGACGAGCCGGCCGAGGAAAGCCAGCGGCGGCTCGGTGGTCGGCGCCATCGTGACGGCCTGACGGGCCGCGGGATAGGTCTCGAACACTTCGCGGGCGGTGCTGAAGCGCAGGCGTGACATGGAGGCTCCGGCCGTTCTGTCGTTGTCGGTCTACGGGGTCAGTTGATGTTCACCATTGGCGCCTTGACGACGAGGATGCCATCGCTCTTCACCTCCGTCAGCGCCTGGCTATGGATCGTGATGGTCGGCGATTTGATCTCGATGCTGCCGGGCGTCATCTTGATCGTGCTCTCGCCGACCTTGAGATTGATCTCCGTGAGCGCCTCGACATCGAGCTTGCCATTCTGAACGTCGAGCTTGTCGTTGCCCTTGATGAGCGTCGTCTCGCGCGAATAGCCCATGCCCTGGTAGCGTTCGCCGATATCGCGGGTCTCGATGTTGTTGACCGTGATCTTGTGGTCCTTCTCGGTCCGGATCTCCAGAACCTCCTGGTCCTTGCGATCCTCGAACTTGATCTCGTTATAGGTGTCGGAGAAGCCGGCTCCATCCGTCGATTCCGATTTGAGGCCGGACTGGGTCTTGTTTGCCGGCAGTTCGTAGAGTGGCTTGTGCTGGTCGTTGACGACGGCGCCGACGACCAGCGGCAGGTCCGGGTTGCCCTCGATATACTCGACGATAACCTCCTGGCCGATGCGGGGGATGATCTGCCCGCCCCAGCCCTTGCCGGCCCACATCTGCGCGACGCGGGTGCGGCAGGAGGTCGAGCCGTCCTCGCGATCCCAATGGAAGCGCAGCCAGATGCGGCCGTATTCATCGACGTCGATATCGCCTTCCTCGCCCTGGTTCTTCTCGCCGACCACCTTGGCGGTGTGCGGCCCATAGACGGTC
Source organism: Allobosea sp. FW305-C-101 (assembly GCF_058783685.1). Lineage (NCBI taxonomy): Bacteria > Pseudomonadati > Pseudomonadota > Alphaproteobacteria > Hyphomicrobiales > Alloboseaceae > Allobosea > Allobosea sp. FW305-C-101. The sequence goes on from NZ_JBYSYT010000010.1 coordinate 71,512, forward strand.
GGGCGGGGCGTCACGATCGGCGCGCGGAAGCGCTTGTCGCTTTTCTGGAGTTCGTAGGAACCGTGATAGAGCGCTTCGTCCCGGCGCCCCGAGGAGCGATAGCTCTGGATGCCGAAGGCGTGGGTGGCGCGAACGACGATGTATTCGCTGTTCTCGGCGCCGGTCGGGTGGTCGCAGAGCTTCATCAGCGCGCCGGGATAGAGGCTCGCGGCATCGCCGCCGGCATAGCGGCGGTCGTCCTGCGCCTGTTCGGCCTGCGCCATCACGCGGGCGAAGTGCTCGCCCTGGTCGCGCTTGGTGTAGGCGGCCGGGTAGTCATAGGCCTCGTAGGACTTGGCTTTCGGGAAGCCTTCCTCGGCGCGGGCCGTGAGATCGGATTCCGATTTCTCGAAATCATAATCCTTGAGCTCGAACTTGCCGGTGCGCAGGCGGCGGATCGTCGACCAGTGGGTGAGATGCTCGACCATGCTGCGCGGGAAGCGATTGCCCTGCTGGACGAAGGCATAAGCCGAGGCGTCGCCCTGGAAGCTCGGCTCGGCCGCCGCCGTCACCTGGTCATGGGCGGAGCGGGAATCGCAGAGCACGAGCTTGTGGTCGCCGTCGCTGTGCTTGAAATAATAGTAGATGCCGTACTGCTCCATCAGGCGCAGCACGAAGTCGAGATCGGTCTCGCGATACTGCACGCAGTAATCGATCGGCTGGAGCGTCTCGCTGGTGCGGTCGTCGAAGCTCGCCGACCCCTCCTTCTTGAAAATCTCCTTGATGATGTCGAGCGCGGTCTTGTTCTTGAAGATCCGGCAATCGGCCCGCTGCGAGAGCAGCCAGAGCCAGGGCTTGAGCGTGAAGCGGTAGATATGGAGGTCGTCCTGCTGGCCGAGCCATTGGGCATCAACCAGCGTGCCGTTCAGCACACGCTCGCTCTTGTTCTTGAGCGTGAACTTGATCGAGCATTTTTCGCTCATGATGCTTTGCAGGTCGGCGTTCTCAGTCTTGCTGGTCGCCTCAATATTATAAGTGAATAATTCGCTCAAAGCTTCGTTGGCTTCGAACTTGATAAGTGTAAATTCGTCTTTCCCCGCCGGAGTTGAAAAAGACGCGGTTCTTTGTTCTTGCCCAAGAGCGGATGGCATCAATTGAACCTTTCGATTCGCGTCTCTATTTTTATCTTGACGTAGGTGATTTCTAGGTTCATCCTTCGGTCCCTAAGTCATCAACTGCCAGACGGCGAAATTCAGCGGGAGTGTTCCCATGCGCAAGCAGCCCGGCTTCACTGCCTTTGTCGCTCTGACCGGCGCCATGGTTCTCTCCATGGCGAACATGGCGGGCGCGCAGACCTACAAGGCCGAAGACATCGTCAAGCATTTCGGGCCGGCGGTCGCGCCCAAGCCCGCCCTGACGCGGGGGCTCTGCGTCGGTACCGAGGCCGAATGTGCCAGGGCCGGGCAGGTGGTCGAGCCCGCCAAGCCCGTCAGCGCTTTCGACCTCGTGGTGAAGTTCAAATACAATTCCGACGAGCTGGAGCCCGAGGCCAAGCTCAACCTGGACGAGTTCGCGAAGGCGCTGAAGAACCCGCAGCTCGCGAAGCAGACCTTCATGGTCGAGGGGCATACCGACGCCGCCGGCAGCGCGTCCTACAACCTCAACCTGTCGCAACGCCGCGCGCAGGCCGTCGTCCGCTATCTCGGCGGGCATGGCGTCAAGGCCTCCAACCTGGTGGCCAAGGGCTACGGGCAGAGCAAGCCGATCGCGGCCGATCCGCTCTCCGGCGACAACCGTCGGGTCGAGACCCGCCTGCGGACCGAGTGAAGCAAGACGAGAGGCGGCTGCGGCGCCTCCGGCCGTGGCCGGGGCGCTGCTCCTGTGAGCGGGGAGAGCGATGGCGGGCCTGAATTTCGCCGAACTGACGAAGCCGATCTCGGCAGACGAGCCCTGCGGGCCGGATCTCGAGGACGATCTCGATTTCATGAATGCCACGGCGCGGCTCGAGGTCGCGCTGCCGGCCTCGTATTTTCGCCGCGACGACGACGGCCGGCAGATTGCCTTCGACCGGACGAGCATCGAGTTTCCCGCCGCCTTCGCCGAGCTCGGCAAGCTGCTGGAGCGCTCGCGCGACCTCAGGCTCTTCGTGCTCGCGGCCAAGCTCACGATCCTCAATCGGGACGTACCGGGATTCACGGCGTGCCTCTCAGCCATGGCCGATCTCCTCGGCTCGCACTGGGAGGAGGTGCATCCGCGCGCGATGGATGGCGATTTCGTGATGCGCGAGGTCGCCCTGCAGGGGCTCGACGAACTGGCGACGGTGGTGCTGCCGCTGCAGCACGCCCCGCTCTTCGTCAGCCGGCGGATCGGCCCGCTCATGTTCCGCAGCCAGCTCGTGGCCAGCGGTGAGACCAAGCTGGTCGATGGCGAGCAGCATCCCGATGCGAGCACGATCCAGGCGGCGCTCAGCGAGGCCGATGTCGACGATCTGGTCGCGGTTCTCGGCCGTGCGAATGCGGGGCGCGACGCGCTCGCGCGCCTGCGGACGAGCTGGCTGGAGAAGGTCGGTGTCGATCATCCCCTTAGCTTTCCGCGCCTGGCGGCGCTGCTGGACCAGATCGCTACCTTCCTCGATGCCGCGGTCGCGCGGCGCGTCCCGGGCCATCAGGCGGCGGGTCTGGAGCCGGCGGCGACCGGTCCGCAGGGCTCGGCAGCAAACACCGTCAGCTTCAGTCCCGGCAGCGTTTCGAGCATCCTCCAAGTGAAGGATACGCTCTCTGCCTGCCTCGGCTACTTTCGCAAAACCGAGCCGTCGAGCCCGGCCGTCCTGCTGATCGGGCAGGCGCAGCAGCTGATCGGAAAGTCGTTGATCGAGGTCATCCAGATCATGTTCCCCGAGCATGTCGACAAGGCGGTGATCGAGATCGGCGAGCAGCGCCGGTTCCGCTTGCCGCTCGAGCGGCTGCCGGCGCCTGACGGCTACGAGGCGGAGAGTGCCTACGAAGCCGATGGCGATGCGGACCAGAGCTACGGCGACGGTTCGGAGGAGGCCGAGGAGAGCTACGACAGCGATGCCGAGGCCGGCGATGACGCTTCCGAAGGCGGGGCGGAGGAGGAGGTCGCCGCAGAGGCGGCTGAGACTTCCAGTCCCCCGCCGAGCCCGGTGCCGTCCACGATCGTGATCGGCAGCCGCGCGGATGCGGTGGGTGCGATGAGGGCGGTCGCCGCGTTCTATCGCCAGGTCGAGCCCTCGCACCCGACGCCGCTCCTCATGGACAAGGCCTGTGCGCTGGCGCAGCATGATTTCATGTCGCTTCTCGGCAACATCCTGCCAGATGTCGTGCCGTTGCCGGAGACCGACAGCTAGGGAAGTTTTTCGTCATTGCCTTGAACCTCCCGTCACGGTCGAGAGACTATATCGATGACGGGTGAAACCGGATAGGATGTCACGTTACGTCGGCGTGGCACGAATGCAGAGGGGCACGTCACATGGCCGGAGATTCTGGACAGAAGTTCATCCGCCGCAACAGGCCGCCTCGGGTCCACATCACCTATGAGGACCCGTACAACGCGGAGCAGAAGATCGAGCTGCCCTTCGTGATGGGCGTGATGGCCGATCTCTCGGGCAATGCCTCGGCGATCGAGAAATCCGACATCTCGCAGCGCAAGTTCCTCGACTTCGACATGGACAATTTCGATCAGCGCATGGCCGCGATCGAGCCGGCCGTGTCGTTCAACGTGCCCAACAAGTTGGGCGACGACAGCAGCGAGAAGCTCTCGGTGGCGCTGAAGTTCTCGAAGTTCGAGGATCTCAACCCGGCAGCCATCGCCCGCCAGATCCCGGCGACGGCGAAGCTTTTGGAGGCGCGCGAGCAGCTCGCCAACCTGTTGCGCTACATGGATGGCAAGATGGCCGCCAGCGACCAGATCAAGGCGCTGCTGGCCGATCCCCAGTTGATGGCGGCCCTGAAGGACCGGCTCGGCAAGGGCGAGCCTTCCGAAGACAAGACGGCAAACTGAGGCAGGGCGCAGGCCCGCCTCCGGGGCGCGCCGCGGGGAACCGGAACCGGTTTTCGCGGGAGCGATGCTCCGGGCGATCTGAAGCGATCCCGTCCGCATGGGACGGGGCAGGGCCTGCAGGCGGTTAAGCGAGCGAGGCGGCAATGGCAGCGGAAGCACAATCCCAACAGCCCGGCGGGGCAGCAGTCGAGACGCGCGAGATCGACGATTTCTCGGCGATCCTGAAGCAGAGTTTCAAGCCCAAGACGGAACGCGCGGCGACCGAGGTCGAGAACGCGGTCGCGACCCTGGTCAACCAGGCGCTGGCGGACCAGACCCTGATCAAGGGCGACGTCATCGACACGATCGAGGAGATGATCGCCAGGCTCGACGCCAAGCTGACCGAGCAGATGAACGAGGTGCTGCACGCGCCGGAGTTCCAGAAGATCGAAAGCGCCTGGCGCGGTCTCAACTATCTCGTCTTCAATTCGGAGACGGACGCACAGTTGAAGATCAAGGTGATGAACGTCTCCAAGAGCGAGCTCTATCGCAACCTCAAGACGTTCCCCGGCGCGCGCTGGGACCAGAGCCCGCTGTTCAAGCAGATCTACGAGCAGGAATTCGGCCAGCTCGGCGGCCAGCCCTTCGGCTGCCTGGTCGGCGACTATCATTTCAGCCATGTCCCGACCGACGTGCAGCTCCTGCGCGATCTGTCGAAGGTGGCGGCGGCGGCGCATGCGCCCTTCTTCGCCGGGGCAGACCCGACCCTGATGGGCATGGATGCCTGGACGGAGCTGTCGAACCCGCGCGATCTCGGCAAGGTCTTCGATACGCCTGATTATGCCGCCTGGAAGGGCCTGCGCGATGCGGCGGATTCCCGCTATGTCGGCCTGTGCCTGCCACGGGTGCTGTCGCGGGTGCCCTATGGCGCCAAGTCGGAGCCGGTCGAGGAATTCGCCTTCGAGGAGGATACCGACGGGCACAAGGGCGAGAAATACGCCTGGATGAACGCGGCCTATGCCATGGCGGTCAATGTCAACCGCGCCTTCAAGGAATATGGCTGGTGCACGCGCATCCGTGGCGTGCAGTCGGGCGGCGAGGTGCTCAACCTGCCGACCCATACCTTCCCGACGGATGATGGCGGCGTCGACCTGAAATGCCCGACCGAGATCGCGATCAGCGACCGGCGCGAGGCGGAGCTGGCGAAATCCGGCCTGATCCCGCTGATCCATCGCAAGAACACCGACAAGGCCGCCTTCATCGGCGCCCAGTCGCTCTACAAGCCCAAGGCCTTCTCGGGGCCGGACGGCGTGGCGGCCACCGCATCCGACAACCTGTCGTCGCGGCTGCCCTACATGTTCGCGGTCTCGCGCTTCGCGCACTACCTGAAGTGCATGGTTCGCGACAAGATCGGCTCCTACAAGGAAAAGGAGCCGCTGCGGCGCTGGCTGCAGGAGTGGATCACCGACTATGTCGACGGCGATCCGGTCAATTCCAGCGAAGAGACGAAGGCGCGGCGCCCGCTCTCCGATGCGCGCATCGATGTCTTCGAGGACGAGGAGAATCCTGGCTACTACTCGGCCAAGTTCTATCTGCGGCCGCACTTCCAGCTCGAAGGCATGGATATCGGCCTGAGCCTGGTCTCGCGACTGCCAGCTCCCAAGCAGTGATCGTCACCTGATCCACGGGTGACGGCGACAACGAGGATCTTCGGCGTGCCGGCCGGTCGAGGCCGGCGCGACAGGAGAAGTGCGTGCACAGCGGGCCCGCATCCGCGCGCCCATAGCAATCCCTACTCTGGAGGTAACAATGGCTAGCGACTTCCTGCTCGAGATCGATGGCATCAAGGGCGAAAGCAAGGACAAGAACCACAAGGACACGATCGAAGTGGATTCCTTCTCCTGGGGCATCAGCAATGCGGGCTCGCATGCGTCGAATGCCGGCGGCGGCGCCGGCAAGGCGAGCTTCCAGGACATCCATTTCACGGCCTCGGTCGGCAAGGCCTCGGCCAACCTGGCGCTGTCCTGCGCCAGCGGCAAGCACATCAAGAAGGCGGTGCTCTTCGTCCGCAAGCAGGGCGAGACGCAGCAGGACTATTATGTGGTCACGCTGGAGGACCTGCTGGTGTCGAGCTACCAGTCCGGCGACGCCGCCGGCGGGGCGAGCATCCCGACCGACCAGTTCTCGCTGAACTACGCGAAGATCAAATACGAGTACAAGCCGCAGAAGCAGGACGGCTCGCTCGACGCGCCGATCACCATGACCTGGGACATCAAGACCCACTCCAAGTGAGCTGAAGCTTGTCGGCCCCGGCACCCGCCGGGGCCGATGGCTTGTCTTGCTTTGCCTTGCCGATGGTACGTCAGACCATGGTCGATCCGATCTCGAAGAAGCGGCTGCGACCGCCTTTGATGTTCGCATTTCGGGAGGCGCATCTGGAAAAGGATGCGAGGACCGCGCTCGACCTGAGGGACGAGGGCGGCGAACGCGTGATCGCGCCCCGCCGCGCCGCGCCGCGGGCCGCGATCACCGAGCAGAAGCTGCGCCGCGAGATCGCCGTCGATCTCGATGCGCTCGTCAACACCATCAATCTCGGCTCCTGTGTCGATCTCTCAGGGCTGGAGCACGTGCGCCGCTCGGTGCTCAACCACGGTTTTCCCGACATGACGCGATTGTCGATCGACGAGCACCGCGTCGATGCGATCCGCGAGGATCTCGCCAATGTGCTGGTCGGCTACGAGCCGCGATTGATCCGGAAGTCCGTCGCCGTCGAGCGCGACGCGAGCCTCGATCCGGCCGAGCTGAAGATCCGCTTCCTTGTTCGCGCCGATCTGAATTGCGAACCGCTCAATATTCCCGTCCAATTCGTCGCCGATCTCGAGCTTGATACCGGCAAGATCGCCATCAAGGGCCGATGACGATGAACCAGGAGTTTCTCGACCTCTACAACCAGGAACTCCGGCTCTTCATGGAGCACAGCAAGGAGTTCGCTGAGGAATATCCGGGTATCGCCGAGCGGCTGGGCGGCTTGGCCGGCGAGCGCATTGACCCGATGGTCGGCGGCCTGCTGGAGGGCGCGGCCTTCCTCGCCGCCCGCGTCCAGCTCAAGCTCCGGCATGAATTCCCCGAATTCACCAACAACCTGATCGAGCAGCTGCTGCCGAACTATCTGGCGCCGACGCCGTCGGCGCTGCTGGCCGGCGTGGCGCCGCCTTATTCGGACCCGGCTCTCCGCGAGGGCCTGCGCATCGCACGCGGCTCCTATATCGACGCGACCTATCTGGAGCGCGAGCGCCGCGTCGCCTGCCGCTATCGGCTCGGCGGCGATGTCACGCTCTGGCCCTTCGAGATCACCGCGGCCGAATATATTCCGGCGCCGGGGCCGTTGCAGGCGCTGGGCCTGCGCACCGGCCCACGGGCCCTGTCGGGCCTGCGCATCTCGCTGAACCATCGAGTCATGGCGGATCGGGAGCTGGAGCCCTCCGCCGCGCAGGCGCTGAAGAACCCGGCGAGCTGGTTCGCCGGCTGCCGGACCCGCGAATTGCCCTTCCATCTGCTCGGCAGTGAAGGAGACGCCGTCGCGCTCTACGAGCAGCTCTTCGCGAACTGCATCGGCATCCATTTCCGCCATCTCGACGAATTCGGCGATCCCGTGGTGACGCCGGGCGATGGCTGCCGGATCGAGCAGATCGGGTTCGACGAGGACGAGGCGCTGCTGCCGGCCGATACCCGCATCTTCCGTGGCTTCGACCTGTTGCGGGAGCTGTTCTGGTTCCCGCGCAAGTTCCTCGGCTTCCGGCTGGAGGGGCTTAGCGGTGTCATGCCGAAGCTCAAGGCCAAGGCAGTCGACATCATCTTCGTCTTCGACGAGGTGAACACGCGTTTGCCCGGCGCCGTGCGCAAGGAGATGTTCGCGCTCTACGCGTCGCCCGCGATCAACCTGTTCGAGAAGACGACAGACCGTATCCCGGTCAAGACGAACCAGCACGAGTTCCATGTCGTGCCGGACCGCAGCCGCGTGCTCGACTACGAGCCGCACAGCATCCTCTCCGTCCACGCGCATTATGTCGGCGGACGGGAGAAGCAGCCGGTCCATCCGCTCTACTCCTCGCCCGAAGGCGCTTCGCCGACGCAGGGGCTGCATTACACGCAGCGCCGCCTGCCGCGGCGTCGCTCCTCGGCCGAGCGCCGGCAGGGCAAGGCGTCCGACTATACGGGAACGGAGATGTTCATCTCGCTGGTCGAGCCGGCGGGCGTTTCCGACACCGCTTCGGTGGCCGAGCTCAGCGTGCGGGCGCTCTGTTCCAACCGGCACCTGACCGAGCATCTGCCGACGGGGCAGGGCGGCGCCGATTTCCGCCTGATCGACAATGTCTCGCTCGATATCGCCTGCCTGGCAGGGCCGACGCCACCGCGCGAGCCGGTCGTGTCCCAGCTCAAGCTGCGCTCGGAGACCGCCAGCACCGGCGTCGTGACCTGGCGATTGGTCAACCTGATCAGCCTGAACCATCTCGGGCTCGTCCAGCGCGGGGCGGGCGAGAATGGGGAGGCGCTGCGCGAACTGCTGTCGCTCTTCGCCGATCTCGCCGACAGCGCGACCGAGCGGCGCATCCGCGGCATTAAGAGCGTCGACAGCCGCGCGGTCGTGCGTCGCTTCCCGCAGCGGGCGGGGACAGGCGCGGCGCGCGGGCTCGAAATCACCGTGCTGCTCGACGAGAAGGCCTTCGAGGGCTCGGGCGTCTTCCTGCTGGGGGCGGTCCTCGACCGCTTCTTCGCCGAGTATGCCGCGATGAATCATTTCACCCAGACGGTGATCCGCACGGTCGAGCGCGGCGAGGTCATGCGCTTTCCGCCGCGGGCCGGCGCGAGGCGCATCCTGTGAGCGAGGACGCCGCCACCTCGCTGGAGAAGGCGCCGAACTACCAGGCGCAGCTTGAGGCCGAGCCCTGGCGCTTCGACTTCTACGCGGTGATGCGCCGGCTGGAGAGGAGCTTTCCGGACCGGCCGCGCGTCGGCGAGGTCGCCTCGCGGCGCGAGGAGTATGTCGCGCTGGGCGAGCAGCCCTATCTCGACTTTCCGGCGTCGAGCCTTGCCGAGGCCGATCGCGACGGGCAGGGGCGCCTGCGGCTCTTCGTCAAGTTCCTCGGCCTGCTCGGGCCGCAGGGGCCGTTGCCGCTGGCGACGACCGAGGAGAGCTATCACTGGACGTTGGCGCGCGACGACGCTTTCCCGCGCTTCCTCGACATCTTCAACCACCGCTTCCTGCAATTGTTCTATCGGGCCTGGGCGGATTCGCGGCCGATCGCGCAGCATGACCGGCCCGATCTCGACCGCTTCGCCGCCTATATCGGCAGCATGATCGGGGTGGGCTCGAAGCCCTATCTCAAGCAGGACACGGTGCCCGATGCCGAGAAGCTCGCGCATGCCGGCTTGATCGGCGCGCAGGCGAAATCGGCGTCGCGCCTGCGGCGCTTCCTCGCCGGCCTGTTCAAGGCCGATATCGAGATCGAGCAGTTCACGGGAATGTGGCTGGTCTTCGACCCGGCCGACCGCTCGCGGCTCGGCGGCTCGCATTGCACGCTCGGCGGCGACGCGCTGCTGGGCGGCAGCGTCTACAGCGTCGAGGACAAGTTCCGCGTGAAGATCGTCGCGCGCGACCTCGAACAATTCGAGCGCTTCCTGCCGAATGGCGACCGCTGCGAGCCGCTGGCGGATGCGGTGTTCTTCCATCTCGGCGAGCAGTTCGAATGGGATGTCGAGCTCGCCTTGCCGGTCGGTGAGGTCAAGCCGGTCCGGCTCGGCCAGTCCGGCCATCTCGGCTGGACGAGCTGGATGGCGCCGAACTGGGATGTCGAGGAGGGCGCTTTGCGCCGCGACGCCCGCTTCCATCCCGCCGAAAGCCTGCGCCTGAAACGAAGCCGCGCTGCGGCCACTGGACACTGAAGGGGACGACCATGGCCGATATCAGCCTCGAAGCCGTCACAGGCAAGCTCAACCGGGTCGGCTACGACACCTTCCTGCAGGCGCTCCGGCAGGCGAAGGGGGCGGGGAACCGCAATGTCGAGCTGGCGCATTGGCTGCTCCAGATCCTGCAGGGCACGTCGAACGACCTGACCCTGACGGCAGACCATTACAAGCTCGACCGCGCCAAGATGCTGATGGAGCTTGGCGGCGTGGTCGAGGGCTTCCGCCGCAACGAGACGGAGATGCCGGGCATCGCCAACCATATCGTCGATATCCTCGACCGTGGCTGGCACTACGCGACCCTGTTCTTCGGGGAGACGCAGATCAGGACCGGCCATCTCTTGGTCGCGGCGCTGAAATCGACCGAACTGCGCCGTGTTCTGACGGGGCTCTCCAAGGAATTCTCCAAGATCCCGGTCGAGGAACTGGCCGCAGGCCACGGCAAGATCTGGGAAAGCTCGGAAGAGGAGAATCTCCGGCCGATGGACGGCTCTGGCCTGCGTGCGGCGGGAACGCCCGGCGCGGAGCAGGCCGAGGGCGCGAAGGGCACGACCGCGCTCGACCGCTTCTCGCAGGACCTCACCGTCAAGGCCCGTTCCGGCACGATGGATCCCATCCTCGGCCGCGACGACGAGATCCGGCAGGTCATCGACGTGCTGATGCGGCGGCGCCAGAACAATCCGATCCTCACCGGCGAGGCCGGCGTCGGCAAGACCGCGATCGCCGAGGGCTTTGCCCAGCGCGTCGCTTCCGGCGATGTGCCGCCGCCACTCAGGGGCGTGCGCGTCTGCGCGCTCGATATCGGCCTGATGCAGGCCGGTGCCTCGATGAAGGGCGAGTTCGAGCAGCGCCTGCGCTCGGTGATCGACGAGGTGCAGTCCTTGCCGACGCCGGTGATCCTGTTCATCGACGAGGCGCATACCCTGATCGGGGCCGGTGGGCAGGCTGGCACGGGTGATGCCGCCAACCTCCTGAAGCCGGCGTTGGCGCGCGGCACTTTGCGCACCATCGCGGCGACGACATGGTCGGAATACCGCCAGTATTTCGAGAAGGACCCGGCGCTGACCCGGCGCTTCCAGCCGGTGCAGGTCGACGAGCCGGATGTGGCGCGCTGCTGCACCATGCTGCGTGGGCTGATCGGCCCGATGGAGAAGCACCACAAGGTCCGCATCTCGGACGCGGCGATCGTCGCGGCGGTCTCGCTGTCGCATCGCTATATCCCGGCGCGTCAGCTCCCCGACAAGGCGGTGAGCCTGCTCGACACGGCCTGCGCCCGCGTCGCCATCAGCCAGAGCGCGACCCCGGCCGCGATCGAGGACGCGCGCGTCGCCATCGCCTCGCTGGAGCAGGAGAAAGCGGCGCTGACGGCGGATGCCGATCTCGGCACGGACGCCAGCAAGCGCCTTGGCGAGATCGAGGCCGAGATCGCAGAGCGGCAGGAGAAGCTCTCGGGCCTCGAAGGCGCCTGGGCGGGCGAGCTCGCCATCGTCGAGGAGATCAAGGCGCTGCGCACCAAACTCGGCGAAAAGGCGCCGGGCGGGGAGGCGAAGAAGGGAGCGGGCACGCAGGAGGCGAACGAGAATGTCGCGCCTGCGCCGACTGAGGCGGAGGCTTCCGCTCTGGAGGCTGCTGCCGATCCGGAAGAATCCCGTGCTGTCCTCAACGCGAAATTCGCGGCACTGAGCGAGATCGATCCGGCTAACCGGATGATCTATGCCCATGTCGACGAGCAGTCGGTCGCCTCGGTCGTCTCGGACTGGACCGGCATCCCCGTCGGCCGGATGGTCAAGGACGAGATCGAAACCGTGCTCAACCTTGCCGAGACGCTGAACAAGCGCGTCGTCGGCCAGGGCCACGGCATCGGCATGATCGCCAAGCGCATCGAGACCAACCGCGCCAGGCTCGACAATCCCAACAAGCCGATCGGCGTGTTCATGCTCTGCGGCCCCTCCGGCGTCGGCAAGACCGAGACGGCGCTGGCGCTGGCGGAATCGCTCTATGGCGGCGAGCAGAACGTCATCACCATCAACATGAGCGAGTTCCAGGAGGCGCATACCGTCTCGACGCTGAAGGGCGCACCTCCCGGCTATGTCGGCTATGGCGAGGGCGGGCGGCTGACGGAGGCCGTGCGGCGAAAGCCCTATTCGGTGGTGCTGCTCGACGAGGTCGAGAAGGCGCATCCCGACGTGCACGAACTGTTCTTCCAGGTCTTCGACAAGGGCCAGATGGAGGATGGCACCGGCCGGCGCATCGACTTCAAGAACACGCTGATCATCCTGACCTCGAATGTCGGCACCGACGAGATCATGAGCCTGTCCGCCAACGGCGCGGCCAAGCCCGATCCGGAGGTCATGGCCGTGAGCCTGAGGCCGGCACTGCTCAAGGTCTTCCCGCCGGCGCTGATCGGGCGGTTGGTAACGATCCCCTATTACCCGCTGTCCTCGGACATGCTGGCCGGGATCGTCAGGCTCCAGCTCGGCCGTATCGGCAAGCGACTCAGCGAGAACCACAAGGCGGCCTTCGTCTACGACGATGCGGTCGTCGAGCACATCGTCGGCCAGTGCAACGACCCGGATTCGGGCGGACGCATGATCGACAACATCATCACCAACTCGATGCTGCCGGCGCTCTCGCGCGCGATTCTCAACCTGCAGCTGGAGAAGAAGCCGCTGACCGAGGCGAAGGTCTCGGTCGAGGAGGGCCAATTCGCCTATCAGGTGGCGTGAACCGCCGCCGCGTGCTCCGCGACTAATGGCGGCTGGGGGCGGCGCATCCTTCGGGTGCGGCCCGGTGCTCCGGCTTGTCGACGGAGCACCGGATGTCCGGGACGCAATTCGCGTTTCCCGGCCCGATGCTTCGGGCCGCAGGGAGACGTTGGATGGCCTGGTCTGAATATGCCGACTGGTGGGATAAGCAGAAGCTTGAGACCGAGAAGATCCTCGGCGAATGGGTTCAGGACAATCCGCAATGGTGGGCGGTGGCCGTCGCCACCGGCGTGCAGACCTCGATGGACCTGGGTGGAGGCTATGTCGATGTGCTGCGCTTCGGCGAAGGCATCGCTGAGGGTGGCCTGGCCGGGGTGGGCAAGGATGCGCTGCGCCTGCTTGCCATCCTGGGGCCGCTGGGCAAGGGCGGCGGGATGCTGTCGCGACTCATCCACACGCAGGCCATACGGCTCGCGGTGCAGGTCAAGGGCGTGACCGGACCCTGCACCTTCCAGGCGGTCAATAACGTCGTGGCGATCACGCGCGGCAAGACCTATTTCATCACCCTCGATGAAATGGCTGCCGCAGCTGGAAGGGCGGTCGGCTCGCTCGGGAGGAACGAGAAGGGAGTGCCGATACTTGCCATGTCGGTCGAGAAGGGTCTGCAGTTCCTGACGGCGCAGGGAGCCAAGATCACGCGCCTGAATCAGGCACAGACCATCAGGGACATCGTCCGCGCCGCCGAAACCCAGGATGGCGTGGTGGTCTTTGCCATCCGCTGCTGGGTGAAGACGGCCAAGGGCGAGATGCTGGAGGTCAAGCACACGGTCCTTGCGGTGCGGGACGTCTTCGGGCGGGTTCGCTTCTCCGACTATAAGGGCAAGTACTTCACGACGCTCGAGGATCTGGTCCGGCGCTGGGGGCGGCTTCAGACTCCCATGGGGCTGATGGAGGGGCAGTCCGTCGGCCTGGTCAATACCCTTGGGCCTACTGCCGTGATGGAGAACATGCTCGCGCTCGTGCCGGGTGCGGCCATGCTGATCGCGGGCGTCACCGCGATCGAGACAAGCGAGGGCGTCGATTTCGCCGTTCCTGTCGTGGTGGCGGCGACCTCGGTTCCCTCCAGGCGCGACCCGGCGCCGCCCGAGATCGTCAAGAGCAGTTTCAAGGTCTATCGCGAGCGCCGGCAGGGCAAGACCGTGATCCGGCTCCCGGAGATCGCGATCAAGGCCGGCGAAAAGGCCGCGCCGAAACCGGAATACCTCACGGGGGTGCAGTTCCGGCTCAATGCGCTCGGCTTCGGCGCCGGACGTGTCGACGGCATCAAGGGGCCGAAGACCGCCAAGGCGGTGAAGCTCTTCCAGAAAGCCTATCCGCCGCTCAAGGTCGACGGCGTCCCGGGACCGAAGACGCAGGAAAAACTCGTCGAGATCTGTGGCTTCTGAGGCTGGCTGCTCTGGCGATCCCGGCTTGCCTGCCGGGATCGTCGATTGCTGCGGAATAGATTCCGATTCTGGTCGTAAGTGATTGTTCTAGAATGTAAATTGAATCAGGCGACTGTAGCGGATTCCCGCTGCATGAAATCGTCGAGCGCCTCGCTCTCGGCCTTCGACAATCGCAGGCCGAGCTTGCCCCGGCGCCAGAGCACATCCTGCGCCCGGCGCGCCCATTCCGCCTTCATCAGGTAGCGGATTTCGCGCTCGTAGAGGTCCGCGCCGAAATGCCGGCCGAGATCGGCGAGGCTCTTCGCATCGCCGAGGATATCGCGGGCGCGGGTGCCATAGGCGCGGGCGAGCCGCATCGCCGTACGGCGTTCGAGCCAGGGATAGGCGCTCGCGATCCCGCTCACGAGCGCATCGAAGCCGCCGACCGGGAAATCGCCGCCGGGCAGGGCGCCGGCCACTGTCCATTCGGCGCGGGCGGCCCAGGGCGCGAGCGGCGCGAGCTTCGCGATCGCGGCCTCGGCGAGGCGGCGATAGGTCGTGATCTTGCCGCCGAAGACGGACAGCAATGGCGCCTCGCCTTCGGGAGCGTCGAGCGTCAGCACATAATCGCGCGTCGCCTCCTGCGCCTTGGATGCGCCGTCGTCATAGAGTGGGCGCACGCCCGAATAGGTCCAGACGAGCGATTCCGGCGTGACGGGCTGGCGGAAATACTCGCTCGCGGCGGCGCAGAGATAGGCGATCTCGTCCGGCGTCGCGACGACCTCGGCGGGGTCGCCGTGATAGTCGCGGTCGGTCGTGCCGATCAGCGTGAAATCCTGCTCGTAGGGGATGGCGAAGATGATGCGTCCGTCCGCGTTCTGGAAGATGTAGCAGCGGTCGTGCTCGTAAAGCCTGGGCACGACGATATGGCTGCCCTGGACCATGCGGACGCCGGCCTTGGCATTGGTGTGGATGACGCCGTTCAGGACCTCGCCGACCCAGGGACCGGCGGCGTTGATAAGCGTGCGCGCCCAGACAGTCTGGCGGCCTTCGGGGCCGTCCGTGTCGAGCTGCCAGAGGTCGTTCTCGCGCCGCGCCGCAGTCACGCGTGTGCGGGTGTGGATCGCGGCGCCGCGCACGGCGGCATCCATCGCGTTCAGCACGACAAGGCGGGCATCCTCGACCCAGCAATCGGAATATTCGAAGGCCTTGGCCTGATCGTCCTTGAGCGGCCTGCCGACTACGTCATGGGCGAGGTCGAGCGTGCGCGTCGCCGGCAGGAGCTTGCGGCCGCCGATATGGTCGTAGAGGAACAGGCCGAGCCGCAGCAGCCAGGCCGGGCGCAGGCCCTTGTGATGCGGCAGCACGAAGCGCAGCGGGCGGATGATATGCGGTGCGATCGCCCAGAGCCGCTCGCGCTCCATCAGGGCCTCGCGGACCAGCCGGAACTTGTAGTGCTCGAGATAGCGCAATCCGCCATGGATCAGCTTGGTCGAGCGCGAGGAGGTGGCGCTGGCGAGATCGTCCTTCTCGAACAGCACGACGGAGGCGCCGCGCCCGGCCGCATCGCGGGCGATGCCCGCGCCGTTGATGCCGCCGCCGATGACGGCGAGGTCGTAAGGAGTAGTGAGGGCGGTGCCGAAGCCGGCTAAGGGCGAGGTCGTTTCGGAAGCCATGCGCGTCTTCTGGGAGGCTGGGAGAGGCTGATCGAAGGCGTCATCCAATCCCGGCCGGGACGACGCGACAAGCCTGCTCCTGCGATCAATTCGGGGAGGATGTCAATTCGGGTGGCTTGACGCGCGGCGCGCGAGGCCGGAACAGGGCACCCGGGCAGGGCATGGCGGCAGGATGAGCCAGTCGGTGGAGCAAGAGCGCGGGAGGCGGTTCCCGGAGCGGGCGGAGGCTGTCCTTCGCGCGGTGCTGGAATATGCCGGCGCGGCGATCCTGGCGGTGCTGTTTCTCGTCGTCATGGCGGCTGTCCTGCAGCGCTATCTGTTCGGCGGCGGCTTCGTCTGGTCGGACGAGCTCGCGATCTGGCTGCATCTGGCGCTGATCGCGGTCGGCGCGCCGCTTGCGGTCACCGGCACGCTGGCGATGCGGCTCGATGTTCTGGTCCGCTTGCTGCCGGCGTTGCCGCAGCGGATTGCGGCCGTTCTCGCGGATGCCATCGCCTTCCATGGCGCGCTCGTGCTGGCTGCGGGCGGGGCGAATGTCGCTTTGCTCGTCGGCGGGCATTCGACCGTGCTCGGCCTGCCGGAAGCCTTGCGCTTTGCCGCCTTCGCCTGTGGCGGCGGGTTGACGCTCCTGATGCTGTTCCTGCGAGGTGGGATCGAGCGCGGCTGGGCCGGCGCGTTCGCTGCGCTCATGCTCGGTGGCTGTCTCTACGGGCTGGCGCAGCTCTCCTTCGATTTCTTCCCGACGCCGAGCCTTGTCGCGGCACTCGTCGCGGGGGCAGGGCTTTTGCTTGGTGCGCCCTTGCCATTCGCGCTTCTGGCCGGCGTCTCGCTGACCGGGCCGTTCGGCGGCCTGATGCCGGAGCCGGCGATCGTGCAGACCCTGGTCGGCGGCGTCGGCAAGTTCCTGCTGTTGGCGATTCCCTTCTTCCTGCTGGCCGGCGAATTGCTGACAGCGGGCGGGTTGGCCGAGCGCCTGATCCGCTTCGCGGCGACGCTGGTCGGCCATTGGCGGGCAGGGCTGGCGCAGACCGCGCTGGTCGCGAGCGTGCTGTTTTCAGGCGCCTCCGGTTCCTCGGTGGCGAATGCCGCCTTCGGGGCCAAGGTGATGGCGCCGACCTTGGTGGCGCGGGGCTATCCGCCGGCCAATGCGGCGGCGATCGTCGCCGGCGTCTCGATGCTCGACAACATCATCCCGCCCTCGATCGCCTTCCTGATCCTGGCGAGCGCGACCAATCTTTCGGTCGGCTCGCTCTTGGTCGGCGGCTTCGTCGCCGGCGGCGTGCTGGCGCTGGCCTTGGCGATCGGCATCCATCTCAGCGTCCGCGACGTCGTCGACGCAGCGCCGAAGGCGAGCGCGGCCGAGCGGGGCAGGGCGCTGATCGGCGCTATCCCCGCGATCGGGCTCGGCATCGTCGTGGTCGTCGGAATCCGCTTCGGCGTGGTGACGGTGACGGAGGCCTCGGCGCTCGCTGTCGCCTATGCCGTCATTGCCTGCCTCGTGCTGCGCAGCCTGAACGGGCACGGCGTGCTGGCGGCCCTGCGCAAATCGGCGGCGGAGGCGGCGGCGATCGGCCTGCTGATCGGTGCATCTGCCCCCTTCGCCTTCCTGCTCGCGGTCGACCGGGTCTCCGAGCAGATGGCCGGGCTCGTCACCGCGTTCGGCGCCGGGCCCTATGCGGTGATGCTGCTCGCCAATCTCGTGCTGCTGGTCGCCGGGCTCTTCCTCGATATCGGCGCGGCCATCCTGCTGCTCGCGCCGCTGCTCCTGCCGGTGGCGGTCGCGGCGGGGCTCGACCCGATCCAGTTCGGCGTGGTGCTCGTCGTCAACCTGATGATCCATGGGCTGACGCCGCCGCTCGGCATCCTCGTCTATGTCGTCAGCGGCATCATGCGGGTGCCTGCCGGAGCCGTTTTCCGGGCGGTGCTGCCGCTGCTCGGCGTGCTGCTGGCGGCCCTCATGGTGCTGTCGCTGGGCATGGCTGCGTGGCCCGCGCTTGCGCCGGGGCTCAAGGCGCTGTTCTGATGCGCTTTCCTTCGCCCGGCGCCCGCGCCGTTCCATTGCCTACGCCGTGAGCCGGCCCGGACTCCGATATGATCTTCACCGATATCGCGACGCGGACCTACAACCACGGTTGGCGGCTCGACCCGATCATCCGCAGCCTGCTCGACACGGATTTCTACAAGCTGCTGATGCTGCAGATGATCCGGGCCTTCCACCCGGATGTGCAGGTCACCTTCTCGCTGATCAACCGCTCGAAGCATATTCGCCTCGCCGATATCGTCGATGAGGGCGAATTGCGGGCGCAGCTCGACCATGCCCGCTCGCTGCGCTTCACCAAGAACGAGCTGATCTGGCTGTCGGGCAACAGCTTCTACGGCAAGACGCAGATGTTCTCGCCGGATTTCATGGCTTGGCTCGCCGATTTCCAGTTGCCCGATTACGACCTGCGCAAGGTTGACGGCCAGTACGAATTGCATTTCGAAGGGCCCTGGACCGACAGCACGATGTGGGAAGTGCCGGCGCTGGCGATCGTCAACGAGCTCCGGGCGCGCCGGGTCATGGTCGGCCAGAAGCGCTTCTCGCTCGACGTGCTCTATGCCCGCGGCAAGGCGAAGATGTGGGACAAGGTCGAGCGGCTGCAGAAGCTGCCGAACCTCAAGCTCTCCGATTTCGGCACGCGTCGCCGCCATGGCCATCTCTGGCAGCGCTGGTGCGTCGAGGCGCTGAAGGAAGGGTTGGGCTCGGCCTTCACCGGCACCTCCAACGTGCTCTTGGCGATGGATGCCGATCTGGAAGCCATCGGCACGAATGCGCATGAACTGCCGATGGTGCTCGCGGCGCTCGCCGATTCGGATGAGGAATTGCTGCGCGCGCCCTATCGCGTGCTCGACGAGTGGCGCCAGGTCTATGGCGGCAACCTGCTGATCGCGCTGCCGGACGCCTTCGGTTCGCAGAGCTTCCTGCGCCATGCGCCGGACTGGGTCGCCGACTGGACCGGCTTCCGCCCCGACAGCGCGCCGCCGATCCCGGCCGGCGAGACGATCATGGCCTGGTGGCGCGAGCATGGGCGCGATCCGCGCGACAAGATGCTGGTCTTCTCCGACGGGCTCGATGTCGACGCGATTGAGCGCGTCTACCATCATTTCGACGGCAAGGTCCGCATGGCCTTCGGCTGGGGCACGGACCTAACCAACGATCTCGTCGGCTGCTCGCCGGACGGCTCGCGCGCGCTCGATCCGATCTCGCTGGTCTGCAAGGTTACCAAGGCGAACGGGCGGCCGGCGGTGAAGCTCTCCGACAATCCCGAGAAGGTCTCGGGCGATCCGGAGATGGTGAAGCGCTACCGGAGGGTGTTCCAGTAAGGCGTCGCGCCGCCGGCCCTATGGCTTGAGGCCAAGGAAGGTGAAGGGCTTCGATGCCACGAATTTCTCCGTCGCGTCGCCGGCATAGACATGATCCTGGTCGCGGCCGAGATCGAGCTTGCGGGTGCCTGCCCCCGACGCGAAGTCGATCTTTTTCAGGTCGACCCAGAAGGTGTTCGGGGTCAGCGCCGATTCGAAGAAATAGAGCTTGCGGGCGTGGTCGACGACGGTGCGCCAGCGTGTCGAGGAGATGTTGGGCTCCTCCGGCGTGTTCAGTCCGAACGGCACCGAGACATTGCGGATCACGCTGAAGACGCTGGCGACGGCCCGGTTCGGATCGTCGAATTTGGGGATCGCGTTTGCATAGAACGAAGCGCGGGCGAAACGGTCGGCAGCCCGGTTGGTGCCGGGCAGCATCACTGTGCCGCCGATCTGCTTCCAGTATTCGTTCAGCGCGAGCTGCTTGTCGAAGATCGGCGAGTTGGTCATCACCTGATACTGGCGGCCATGATGGATGACCTGCTTGCCGCCGATATATTCGACGATCGCGCTGTCGCCCGTGGCATCCGATAGCGAGAGATGAAGCGTTGCCAGCCGCGTCTCGCCGGGGACCGCATCGGTGACGATTGTGAACGGCTCCTGGCGCAGTGCTTCCACCGCCTCGGCCACCGTGCCGAAATTGTCGAGCGCGTATTGCGCCCAGGCGGCGATGGTCAGGCCCGGTTTCGAGCCTGCGTCGAATTTCGGATACTGCGATTCCACGAGCCAGAGCACGTTGGCGGAAAGCCCGGCCTCGTTGACGCCGTCCGTGGTCGAGATGTCGTAGCCCGAGGCGATGACGCTGCCGTATTTCGCGGTCCAGCGGATCGAGTTCGGTCCGGCTTCGCCGGTGCGCTCGACGCCGCGCGGCATGATCCAGAGATTGGTCGCGACGTCGCTTTTCCAGTCCATCGAGCGCGCGGTGATGACGCGGCCCTCGGCTCCGAAATAGACGAAGCGCGTGCAGGCCTGTGCCGTCTCGCCGGCGAGGAGTGCTCCCGCCATGGCTAGTGCTGCGAGATGATGCAGTGTGGCACGGGTGTTTCGGGACATCGCTTTGCTTCCGATCCGCAGCGTTCTCGAAGCTCGGGAGATCACGTCTTAACGGCCTTCCATGACCAATCTTGCATCGCCGCGCAAAAACCCCTAATGCGACCGCGTTTCTGGGCCCGAAGGGCCGCCTTCGAGGACAAGGGTGTCATGGCCAAAGAGAAGTTTTCGCGGAACAAGCCGCACTGCAACATTGGAACGATTGGTCACGTTGACCATGGCAAGACGTCTTTGACGGCTGCGATCACGAAGGTTCTGGCCGAGACGGGCGGCGCTTCGTTCACGGCGTATGACCAGATCGACAAGGCTCCGGAAGAGAAGGCCCGCGGCATCACGATCTCGACCGCTCACGTCGAGTACGAGACGGCGAACCGCCACTACGCCCACGTCGACTGCCCCGGCCACGCCGACTACGTGAAGAACATGATCACGGGCGCGGCGCAGATGGACGGCGCGATCCTGGTTGTGTCGGCTGCCGACGGCCCGATGCCGCAGACCCGCGAGCACATCCTGCTGGCGCGCCAGGTCGGCGTTCCCGCGCTGGTGGTGTTCATGAACAAGGTCGACCTGGTCGACGACGCCGAGCTGCTGGAGCTCGTCGAGATGGAGATCCGCGAGCTTCTCTCGAAGTACGACTTCCCGGGTGACGACATCCCGATCACCAAGGGCTCGGCCAAGGTCGCGCTGGACAACGGCGACAAGGCGATCGGCCATGACGCGGTGGTCGCGCTGATGAAGACGGTCGACGACTACATCCCGCAGCCGGAGCGTCCGATCGACCAGCCGTTCCTGATGCCGGTCGAAGACGTGTTCTCGATCTCGGGCCGTGGCACGGTCGTGACCGGCCGCGTCGAGCGCGGCATCGTGAAGGTCGGCGAGGA
>NZ_JBYSYT010000011.1:0-92568 GCF_058783685.1 Allobosea sp. FW305-C-101
GCCGCCGCGAGCTTGCCGAAATGCCTGCGTGTAAGGGTTGTGACCATGACCGTTCGTCCTCTGAGCAGGCCCCTGACGGGCCCTTGTTGTTATCGGGGAGAGGCTGGGCTTAGTGCCGCATCCGGGGGCTTGTTCCGGGGCGGGTCGTCGAGAAGAGCGAGTGCGACATCGAAGCCGATCGTGGTGGAATCGAAGACCGGCACGCCGAGACCGGCGCAGCGGCGCGACAGCGCGTGCCCGCCGAGATTGGTGCTCCAGATCAGCAGGCCTTCGGGCTCGGCCCGCGCACAGAGATCGGAGGCCACGGCAATCAGGTCGTCATCGGTCACCGCCGCCGCCTCGAAATTGTCCTCGATGCCGAGCGCCGATGACGCGATCACGGCGATGCCCTCGTCGCCGAAGGTGCTGGTCAGCCTCTCGCAATCATCGAGACCACCCTGGGCGATCAGGGCGATGCGATGGATGCCGTTGGCCTTCAGGACCTGGAGCGTCGCCAGTGCCGTCGTCGTCGCCGGCACCCCGGCGATCTCCTCGATCATCCGGCACAGCACCCGGTCGGGCTCGAAGCCGAGCAGCGCCCCGCGCGTCGCGTTCCACAGGATGACATCGGGCCGCGTATCGGCGAGCAGCCGCGTCGCCCGGCGGAAGCTTTCGAGTTCGTAGCCGTCGCTCGGATGCCCGGAATAGGGAACCCGCGTCATGCAGATGTCGAGTTCGGGGCGGCTCTGCCGGATGACATAGGCGACGCGCTCGACCGTCCGGTTGGACGACGGCAGCACGACCCCGATCGTCGGCCGCGCGGCCTTGTCCGGCCTGCCGCCATCGTCCTGGCTGCTGCGGCGCGCGTTAGGCTGCCCGATGCGTCCGGCGTCGATCATGCACGCTCCCCCTGCGCCATGAAGGCCAAAGGCCTGTTGACCTAAGGGAGGATCGGCGCTTCGAATGTTGCCGTCTAGCTCAGAATTTGGAACTCTCCATTCTCGAAATTAGGATGATCCAATGCGCGCTTCCCTCGTCCCTGCCGCTCTTCGCTATGTCGAGCAGGTTGCACGCTCAGGTTCGATCCAGAAGGCCGCGCGCGAACTCCATGTCGCGGCCTCCGCGATCGACCGGCATATCCTGCTGCTGGAGCGGGACTTCAACATGGAGCTGTTCGAGCGGCTGCCGCGCGGCATGCGCCCCACCGCGGCGGGCGACGCCATCATCGCGCTGGCCCGCAATTGGCTGGCCGACGAGCGCCGCGCCGCTGCGGATCTCCGCCAGCTACAGGGCGTCGACCAGGGCCATACGCGGCTCGTCGTGATGGACAGCCATGTCAACGGCTTCCTGCCCCGGCTGATCCGCGGCCTGAACGCCGAGCACCCGGCAATCTCGCTCGATGTCGAGGTCGCGAGCCCCGATGCGGCCTTGACCGCGCTGGCCGGCGATGCCGCCGACATCGCCGCCGTCTTCAACCTCGTCCCGCGCCGCGAAATCCATGTGCTCTGGAGCGCGGCGCTGCCGGTCGGCTGCGTCGTCGCCCCATCCCATCCGCTGGCGAGCGCCGAGTCCGTCAGTTTTCAGGAGGCCTCGACCCACCGCATCGCCCTGCAGAGCCGCGCCCTGACGATCCGGCGCTATCTCGACATGCATCATGGCTGGCTGTTTTCCGACCCGCGCCGGGCCGTGGTCACCAACTCGCTCCAGCTGGTGAAACAGCTCGCGCTCGAAGGCGAATATCTCGCCTTCACCTCGGAGCTCGACACCGCGCCGGAGTTGATGAACGGCTCGCTGGTCTTCCTGCCGATCCGCGACACGGCCGTCGAGCCGCAATCGGTCAGCGTCGCCATCGATGCCCGCCGCCCGCTCTCGCGCGTCAGCCGCATCGTCTCGGAATGGCTGATCGCGGAGATCGCCGGCTGCCTCGCGGCGGTTCGCGCCAGGGCCAGTCAGGCCACGGCCCCGTAATCAGGCGCCATTTTTGATCAGCTCCCGCGCGATGATCGTGCGCTGGATCTGGTTGGTGCCCTCATAGATCTGCGTGATCTTGGCGTCGCGATAGAGCCGCTCGACCTCGAAGCCGCGGATATAGCCGGAACCGCCGAAGACCTGCACGGCATTGGCCGTCTGCGCCACCGCCATGTCGCTGGCGAAGCACTTGGCCATCGAGGAGGCGGAAGTCGCGGGTTTCTCGTGATCGATCAGCAGCGCGGCACGTTCCACCAGCGCGCGAGCGGCAGCGATGTCCTTGGCCATGTCCGCCAGCAGCCATTGCAGGCCCTGGTTGTCGAGGATCGGCTTGCCGAACTGGCGCCGGTCACGGGCATAAGCCAACGCCGCTTCCAGCCCCGCCTGGGCGATGCCGACGGCCAGCGAGGCGATGCCGACGCGGCCCTTCTCCAGCACGCTCATCATGATGTGGAAGCCGCGCCCCTTCGGGCCGAGCAGGGCCTCGCTCGGCACCGAGACGCCGTCGAAATTGAGCGCGCCGACCTGGCTCGCGCGCTGGCCCATCTTGTGCTCCTTCGGCCCGCGCGAGACGCCGGGCGCATGCAGGTCGACCAGGAAGATGCTCATGCCGCGATGGCCCGCTGACGGATCGGTCGAGGCCAGCACGAAGCCGAGATCGGCGACGGGCGCGTTGTGGATCCAGAGCTTGCCGCCGTCGATGACATAGCCCTCGGCGGTCTCGCGCGCAGTGGTGCGGACATTGGAGAGATCGGAGCCCGCCTCGGCCTCGGTCAGGCAATAGGCGACGCGCGTCTTGCCGGCGAGGATGTCGGGCAGGCGCTGCAATTGCTCGGGCGTGCCGTAGCGGGTCAGCAGCGTGCCGATCAATTCGACGAGGCCGCATTGGTCGGCGACGGATGAATAACCTCGCGACAATTCCTCCATGACGATCGAGTAGGCATAGGTATCGAGCCCGGCGCCGCCATGTTCCTCCGGCACGGTGATGCCGAACAGGCCGAGCGCGCCCATCTGCGCGTAGATTTCAGCCGGAAAGGTCTCGTCGCGGTCGAGATCGGCGGCAACGGGCCTGACGACCTCCTCGGCGAAGCGCCGGGCGGTCTCGCGGGTCTGGTCGTAGATTTCGGCGTCGAGCAGGGGGGCGTGCATGACCTGCCCTCCCCTCAGGCGATGCCGTTGAGAGCGCAGAGATGCGTCATCCGGCGAGCGGCCAATTCGGGATCGATCAGCAGCCCCGACTGGTCCGCGAGACGGAAGAGATCGGCATAATGCAGGATGCCGCGCGCCGATTCCGCACCGCCCACCATGCGGAAATGGCTCTGGAAGCCGTTGAGCCAGGCGAGGAAAACGACGCCGCATTTGTAATGCTGGGTCGGTGCCTCGAAGAGCCGGCGCGAGAGCGCGACGGTCGGATCGAGAATGGCGTGGAAGCCGGCGCGGTCACCCGCCTCCAGCCTGGCGAAGGCGGCTGCGGCAGCCGGCGCGATCGGATCGAAGATGCCGAGCAGGCCATGCGAGAAGCCCTGATCGTCGCCGCCGATCAGCTCCGCGTAGTTGAAGTCGTCGCCGGTATACATGACGACGCCCGCCGGCAGGCGGCGGCGCATGGTGATCTCCTTGCCCGCGTCGAGCAGCGAGATCTTGATGCCGTCGATCTTGTCGGCATGGTCGCGGATCAGGGTGAGTACCGTCTCCATCGCCGGCTCGAAATCGCGGCTGCCCCAGTAGCCGGCCAGCGCCGGATCGAACATCTCGCCGAGCCAATGCAGGATCACCTTGCCCCGGCATTGGCGGATCAGGCGGCCAGAGACGGCAAGGTAGTCGTCCGGCCCCTTCGCGACGCGGCAGAGCGCGCGGCTCGCCATCAGGATGATCTTGCCGCCATGCTCCTCGATATGGCCGATCTGCTCCTCATAGGCGCGGATCACGTCATCGAGGCTGCGGGCATCCTGCGGAGCAAGCTGGTCGGTGCCGGCGCCACAGGCGAGATCGGCGCCCGGCGTCGCCTTGGCCTCGGCGAGGACGCGGGTGATCAATTCGGCGGCGTTCTGCCAGTCCAGCCCCATGCCGCGCTGCGAGGTGTCCATCGCCTCGGCGATCTTGAAGCCGAGCCCCCAGAGATGATGCCGGAAAGCCAGCGTCGCGTCCCAGTCGACGGCCGGCTCGCGCCAGGGATCGACCAGCTTCAGCGGGTCGGCGACGACATGGGCGGCGGCATAGACGGTGCGGATGCCGTTGGCCTTGGCCGTCTGCTGGAAAGGCGAAGGCGGCGCCAGCCTGTAGCGCTCGCTGCGGCCGTCCATGCGGGGCAGGCTGATCTCGACCATCGCTTCCTCCGGTGATAATATTGGAACGTTCCAATTACGAAACGCGTTTCCAGCCTTATACAGAGGCATAAAAAGCTTTTAAAGAGGGATATTGCGCATTGATTCATTCGCTGATAATGGAACGTTCCAAGAAAAGAACAGCGCCACGCGCATCAGGGATGAAACGATGCCGCAGCCGCAAGGCAGCAAGGGAAAGGTGACGATCATCGAGATCGCGGACGCCGCCGGCGTCTCGAAATCGACGGTCTCGCTCGTCCTCACCGGCCGCGGCGCGGTGAAGCCCGAAACCCGCCAGCATGTCCTGCAGACCATGGACCGGCTCGGCTATGTCTATAATCGCGGCGCCGCCAATCTCCGTAACGCGCAGTCCCGCATCGTCGGCCTCGTCCTCAACGACCTCTCCAACCCGTTCTTCGCCGAATTCGCGATCGGCGTGGAGAAGGTGCTGCAGATGGCCGGCTATGTCGCCTTCATGGCCAACACCGCCGAGAGCGTGGTGCGGCAGGAGCAGGTGATGCGGATGATGCGCGAGCATGGCGCCGGCGGCATCATCCTCTGCCCCGCGCTGGATACGCGCCCCGAGCATCTCGACTGGGCCAAGGCAGCCGGAACTGCGCTGCTGGTCGCGATCCGCCGCCTGCCCGGCGCCGATACGAGCATCGTCGTTCCTGAGAACCTCCTCGGCGCCAGCCGCGTCACCCGCCATCTCATCAATCTCGGCCATGAGCGCATCGCCTTTCTCGGCGGCATGCATTCGATGGTCGTCCGGCAGGAGCGGCATGGCGGCTTCCTCTCGGCGATGGAAGCGTCCGGCCGCAGCGTCGACCCCGCGCTCAACCTCGAGAGCATGCCGACGCGCGACGGCGGCTTCAGCGCGATGAGCGCGGTGCTCTCGCTCGCCGACCGGCCGACCGCAGTCGTCTGCTACAACGACGTCACCGCGATCGGCGCGATGCTCGCCGCCGCGCGCCACGGCCTCATCGTCGGGCGCGACATCGCGATTGTCGGCTTCGACGACACCAGCGAGGCGCGCCATGTCTCCCCGGCGCTGACCACCGTCGCGGTCGATCCGGTGGGGCTCGGCGAGCGCGCCGCCGCCCTGCTGCTCAAGCAGATCAACGATCCCGCCGCCGAGCCCGAGAGCTTCATCGGCCCCGCCCATCTCGTCATCCGCGAATCCTGCGGCGCCTATCAGCGCGCGCTCGCCGCCGCCGGCTGACCCCTTCTCGAAGAGACAAAAGATCATGGCCTTCCCCCGCATCCTCTCCGCCGATGAAGCCGCCGCCCTGATCCCGGACGAGGCGATCGTCACGGTCTCCTCCTCCTCCGGCCTCGGCTGTCCCGATGCGGTTCTCGCGGCAATCGGCCGGCGCTTCGATGCATCGGGCCACCCGCGCAACCTGACGACGCTGCATCCGATCGCGGCCGGCGACATGTGGGGCGTCAAGGGCGTCGACCACATCGCCAAGCCCGGCCTGCTGGCGCGGATCATGGGCGGCTCCTACCCGTCCGGCCCCTCCTCGGCCGAGCCCCCTGCGATCTGGAAGATGGTCACGGGCAACGAAATCCCGGCCTACAACATCCCGAGCGGCATCCTCTTCGACATGCACCGCGAGGCTGCCGCCAAGCGTCCGGGCGTGCTGACCAAGATCGGCATGGATACCTTCGTCGATCCCAAGCATCAGGGCTGCGCGATGAACGCGCGCGCCATGGCCGAGCCGATCGTTGCCCGTGTCGAGTTCGACGGCGAGGACTGGCTCTATTTCCGCAGCATTGTGCCGAAGGTCGCGATCATCCGCGCCACCACGGCCGACGAGCGCGGCAACCTCTCCTACGAACATGAGGGCGGCCTGCTCGGCCCGCTCGACCAGGCGCTGGCGGTCCGCAACAATGGCGGCATCGTCATCGCGCAGGTGAAGCGCGTGGTCGAGGCCGGCAGCCTCAACACGCAGGCCGTCTTCGTGCCCGGCATCCTCGTCGATGCGATCGTGGTCGCGCCCGACCAGATGCAGACGACGCAGACCGTCTACGACCCCGCCATCTCCGGCGAGGTGCGCCGGCCCTTGTCGAGCTTCGAGACGCCGACCTTCGACGTCGCCAAGGTGATCGCGCGCCGGGTCGCGCAGGAACTGCGTCATGGCGACGCCGTCAATATCGGCTTCGGCATCTCTGCCAATGTCCCGCGCATCCTGATCGAGGAAGGCCAACACGGGGCGGTGACCTGGGTGATCGAGCAGGGTGCCGTCGGCGGCGTGCCGCTGCTCGAATTCCAGTTCGGCTGCGCCTCCAATGCCGAGGCGATCGTGCCCTCGCCCTACCAGTTCACTTACTTTCAGGGAGCGGGCTTCGACCTGTCGCTGCTCTCCTTCCTGCAGATCGACCGGCAGGGCTGCGTCAACGTCTCGAAGCTCGGCGTGCGTCCGCACGTCACGGCGGGTGCCGGCGGCTTCATCGACATCACGGCACGGGCCAAGCGCATCGTCTTCTCCGGCTATTTCAGCGCCGCCGCCAAGCTCGCGATCGCGGATGGCAAGCTCGTCATCGAGAAGGAAGGCAAGGTGAAAAAACTGGTCGAATCGGTCGAGCACATCTCCTTCTCCGGCCCCCGTGCGATCGCGCAGGGCCAAGACATCACCTATGTCACCGAGCGCTGCGTGATGAAGCTGACGACTGAGGGCATCGTCGTCACCGAGATCGCGCCCGGCGTCGATCTGGAGCGCGATATCCTCAGCCAGAGCGAATTCCCGCTGCTGGTGCCCAAGCCGCCGAAGCTGATGGACGCCGCGCTGTTCAATGAGGCGTTGCTCGGCCTCGAAATCCCGGCGAGGGCGGCATGAGCGAACCCGTCCGCCTCGAGATCACCGCCGGCATCGCGACGATCACGCTCGCCCGGCCGGAAAAGCTCAATGCGCTCGATGATGTCATGGTCGGCCTGCTCGGCCGCTTCGCTGAGGCCATCGATGCCGACCGCTCGGTGCGCGCGGTCATCCTGACCGCCGAGGGCAAGGCCTTCTGCGCCGGCGGCGACATCGTCGCCTGGGGTGGGCTGTCGCCGCTGGAGATGGGACAGGGCTGGGTCCGCTCCGGCCACCGCGTCTTCGACAAGCTCGCGCGCATGAAGCCGCCGGTCATCGCCGCGATGAACGGCCATGCGCTCGGCGGCGGGCTGGAGCTCGCCGTCACCGCCGATATCCGCATCTGCGAGGTTCAGGCCAAGATCGGCTTGCCTGAGACCGGGCTCGGCATGATCCCCGGCTGGTCGGGCACGCAGCGCCTCGTCCGGCGCCTCGGCGGGCAGGTCGCGCGGCGCCTCGCGCTCACCGGCGAGATCGTCACGGCCGAGCAGGCGCTTTCGCTCGGCATCGTCGATCAGGTCGTCGAGAAGGGCGGCGCGCTCGCAGCCGCGCAGGCCATGGCCGAGCGCATCTGCCAGCGCGGCCCGGTCGCCAATATCGTCGTCAAGCAGCTGATCAACGCGGCCGAGGACGAGGATAGCGGCGCGATCATGGAAGCGCTGGCGAGCTCGCTCGTCTCCTATACGGACGACGTCAAGGAAGGTGTCGCGGCCTTCCAGCAAAAGCGCACGCCGACTTATCGGGGGGAATGAGATGACGCGCCCCGTTGCACTCATCACCGGCGCAAGGCGCGGCATCGGCCGCGCCATCGGCATCGCCCTCGCCAAGGCCGGCCACGACATCGCCTTCACCGATATCGCCGCGGACGAGGCCGTCGCCGAAGCGTTGAGGCTGTTCGAGGCAGAAGGCGCGAGGGCGCGCTTCTTCAAGCACGATGTCGCGGCGGTCGCGAGCCATGCGAGCCTCGTCGCCGATGTGAAAGCGGCCTTCGGCCGGCTCGACCTCTTCGTCTCCAATGCCGGCATCGGCGCGCCGGTGCGCGGCGACATGCTGGAGATCACGGAGGAGAGCTTCGACCTCGTGATGGACATCAACCTGCGCGGCGCCGCCTTCCTGAGCCAGGAGGTCGCCAAGTCGATGCTCTCGGACAGGCCGGAATGCCCCGCGATCGTCTTCATCACCTCGGCCTCGACCGAGCTCGTCTCGATCGACCGGGCGCAATATTGCGTCTCCAAGCTCGGCCTCTCGATGTGGGCGAAGGCGCTCGCAGTTAGGCTCGCGCCGGAGGGCATTCCCGTCTTCGAGATCCGGCCGGGCGTGATCCGCACCGACATGACCGCGAAGGTCGCCGCCAAGTATGACGCGCGCATCGCCGAGGGACTGATCCCCGCCGGACGCTGGGGCGAAGGCGAGGATGTCGCTGCCGCCGTCGCCGCCCTGACCAGCGGGCAATTCGCCTATGCGACGGGGACAGTGATCAACGTCGATGGCGGCTTGCTGATCCCGCGATTGTAGCAAGACTGGACCGACAAGACCGAGAAGCCAGCGCCAAGCCGGCCGGATTTGCAGGAAGGACAGGATCGATGAAGGCTGTTGAGCAGCGGAAGCTCCGGAGGGGCTTGCCCGCATGAGCTATGAGTTCGATTTCGCCGACGTCTTCGCGGCCTGGCCCGAATTGCTGCAGGGGCTGTTCAATTCGCTCGTGCTCTCGGCGCTGGCGATGGCGATCGGCATGGTGGTCTCGGTCGCCGGCGCACTCGGCAAGACCTCGGGCCCGAAATGGCTGGTCTGGATCATCGACGAATATATCGAGCTGATCCGCAACACGCCGTTCCTGATCCAGATATTCATGATCTATTTCGGCCTGCCCTCGCTCGGCCTGAAGATGACCTCGAACACGGCGGCGCTGCTGGCGCTGGTCGTGAATGTCGGCGCCTATGGCATCGAAATCATCCGCGCCGGCATCGAGAGCATCCAGAAGGGGCAGATCGAGGCCGGCAAGTCGCTGGGCATGCGCCCGCTCCAGATCTTCCGCTACATCATCCTGAAGCCCGCGATCCAGGCGATCTACCCCTCGCTGACCAGCCAGTTCATCCTGCTGATGCTGAACACCAGCGTCTGCTCGGCGATCGCGGCGAGCGAGCTGACGGCGGTGGCCGGCGACATCCAGTCGCGCACCTTCCGCAGCTTCGAGGTCTATTTCGTCGTCACATGCATGTATCTCGGCCTCTCCGTCTTCTTCTGGTCGGTCTTCGCCGCCATCGAGCGCACCTTGCTGCGCAAGCCAACCCGGTGAGGTGAGACGATGCGCACACTCGGCTCCCCCGACATCATCTATATCCTCATGGCAGTGCGCTGGACGCTGCTGCTCTCGCTCGTCGCCTTCCTCGGCGGCGCACTTGGCGGCGCGCTGGTCGCGCTTGCCCGCACCGGCGAGTACAAATGGCTCAGGGTCGCCTCGGCCGGCTACATCAAGGTCTTCCAGGGTACCCCGCTGCTGATGCAGCTCTTCCTCGCCTTCTTCGTGCCGGGGCTGTTCGGCTGGTCGGTCGATCCCTGGACGGCGGCAGCACTTGGCCTCTCGCTCCATGCCAGCGCCTTCCTCGGCGAGATCTGGCGCGGCGCGATCGAGGTCGTGCCGCGCGGGCAATGGGAGGCGGCGACCTCGCTCGGCCTGCGCTACGCCCCGAAGATGGTGCTCATCATCGCCCCGCAGGCGATCCGCATCGCGATCCCGCCGACGATCGGCTTCCTCGTGCAGCTGATCAAGGGCACCTCGCTCGCCTCGATCATCGGCTTCGTCGAGCTGACGCGCGCGGCGCAGATCATCAACAACGCCACCTTCAGGCCCTTCACGATCTTCGCGCTGGTGGCGCTGGTCTATTACGTCATCTGCCGGCCGCTCTCGGCCTACAGCAAGCGAATGGAGCAGAAGCTCCTCGTCGCCGCGCGATAATCAGCGTCGATGCAACACGAAGCCCACCTCAGAGGAGAACGACCCATGTCACTGTTTAAATCGATTTGCCGCCGCAGCCTTGGCGCACTCGTCTTCGCCGGCCTCGCCGCCGCAGCTCTCAACACCACGCCGGCCCAGGCCGCCACGCCCGACGAGATCAAGGCGCGCGGCAAGCTGATGGTCGGCGTGCTCACCGACTACCCGCCCTTCGGCGGCACCGACGCCCAGCAGAATCCGGCCGGCTACGATGCCGATGTCGCCGCCCTGATGGCCAAGGCGCTCGGCGTCAAGCTCGAGCTCGTGCCGGTCACCGGCCCGAACCGCATCCCCTTTCTGCTGACCAACAAGGTGGACGTGCTGATCGCCACCTTCGGCATCACCGCCGAGCGCCAGAAGCAGGTGCTCTTCTCCAACCCCTACAGCACGCTGACGATCTACGTACTCGCCCCCAAGAGCCTGAACATCAAGACGGCGGAAGACCTGAAGCCGGTGACGATCAGCGTCGCGCGCGCCTCGACCCAGGACACCGCGATCAGCGCCGTCGCGCCGGCCGGCACGCCGCTCAAGCGCTTCGACGACGACGCGACCGCGCTGCAGGCCCTGATCTCCGGCCAGGTCCAGGCGATGGGCGCGAGCAACACCATCCTCGCCCAGCTCCTGAAGGATTATCCGCAGCTCAATATCGAGCCGAAGATCACCCTGCGCGAGCAGGCCAACGGCATGGCCTTCCGCAAGGCCGATACCGCTCTGGCCGAGTTCTCCAACAAGTTCATCGCCGAGATCGAAGCCAATGGCGAGCTCTCGAAGATCAACCAGAAGTGGTTCGGCATCCCGCTGCCGAAGCTGCCGGCGATGCCGCAGTTCTGACCACGCCTGACAGGTGCCCGGCTTCGCGCCGGGCACCTCTTTCGACTGTCATCCAGAACGGTTTTTCAGATGTCCGCGACAGCCCAGGCCGCCACCGATCACGAGATCGGCGACGTGATCATCGAGATGCGCAAGGTCGACAAATTCTATGGCGACTTCCATGTCCTGCGCGATATCGACCTCACCGTCTCGCGCGGCGAGCGCATCGTCATCTGCGGCCCCTCGGGCTCGGGCAAGTCCACGCTGATCCGCTGCCTGAATCAACTCGAAGAGCATCAGAAGGGCGAGATCGTCATCGACGGCACCACCGTCCATGCCAAGCTCAAGGGCATCGAGGACATCCGCCGCGAGATCGGCATGGTCTTCCAGAGCTTCAACCTGTTTCCGCACCTGACCGCGCTGGAGAACTGCACGCTGGCGCCGATGAAGGTGCGCGGCACGCCGAAGGCCGAGGCCGAGGCGACGGCCCGCAAGATCCTGGAACGCGTCCATATCCCCGAGCAGGCGCATAAATACCCGGTCCAGCTCTCGGGCGGCCAGCAGCAGCGCGTCGCCATTGCCCGCTCGCTTTGCATGAACCCGAAGATCATGCTGTTCGACGAGCCGACCTCGGCGCTCGATCCCGAGATGGTCAGCGAAGTCCTCGACACCATGGTCGAGCTCGCCGAGAGCGGCATGACCATGATCTGCGTCACCCATGAGATGGGCTTTGCCCGCAAGGTCGCCGATCGCGTGATCTTCATGGATGCCGGCGAGATCGTCGAGATGGCGCCGCCGGAGCAGTTCTTCTCGGCCCCGCAGAGCGAACGGACGCGCAAGTTCCTCGGCCAAATCCTGCACCACGCCTGACGGCCCTTCTCCGGCACGGGGAAGGCCGCGCGCACTCTGCAACCTGGGATTGATCCCGCTTGTGCGGAAATCGATCCGATAATAGAGGAATTGGGCCGACCATCATCCCCGAGAGAGCGCAGTGACGGCAGCCCCGTTCCCGATGATGCGACTGCGGACGGACGATGTCCCGCGCCGGGAACAGATGGCTTTCGTGCACGACTTCGTCGCGCGCCATGTCGGCGGACTGGAATTCCGCCCGGCCGACCGGGACAATATCCGGATCGACATGGAAGCCATGATGCTGCCGGGCGGGCTGACCGTCGGCCGCGGCCTCTATGCGCCGATGCACGGCGCGCGGACGCGCGGTCTGCTTCAGGACGGCCGCGAGCACTACCTGCTGACGATCCATAACGAGGACCATGAAGTCGCCGTCGATGGCGGCAGGATGATCAAGGTCTCGGCCGGCGATATCCTGCTGCTGAACGAGGCGGTCTGCTTCGAGTTCTGGCAGGGCAAGCCGATGTCGGTCGACGTGCTCTCGCTCGACCAGCGTCGGCTCGCAAGCCTGGCGCCGCGCGTCGCGCTGGAAGCGAGTTACGTCATCCCCGCGGCATCGGCGTCGCTGTCGCTGCTCTCCGGCTATGTCGAGATGCTGCGCCGCCATCCGCCCGGATCGGTCAGGGCGAGCGAGATCGCCTCCCGCCATGTCTACGACCTCGCCGCGCTGGTCCTCGACGGCTTCGTGCATGGCGGCGCCGAGCGCAATGCCGGCAGCATCGCGGCAGCGCGGCTGAAGCTCGTACGCAAGGATATCCTCGAACGGCTCGCCGATCCCGGCCTCGGGATCGAGGCGGTCGCCCGGCGTCAGGGCATCACGCCGCGCTATGTCCAGCGCCTGTTCGAAGCGCAGGAGACGACCTTCTCCGACTTCGTGCGCGACCAGCGGCTCGACCTCGCCTTTCGCATGCTCCGCGAGCGCGACCCGGCCTCCTGCACGATCACGACCATCGCCTATGATGCCGGGTTCTCCGACGTCACCTCCTTCAACCGGGCCTTCAGGCGACGCTTCGAGGCGACGCCCTCCGAAGTCAGGGCGAGCGCTCTGAGAGGCTGATTCAAGCCAGACTTTTGCAATCCGGCCGCGGAAAACCTCTGCTTTGTTCGCCGGCTGCAAAATCTGTTCGCCGCGATCCGAGACGGCCCCTCCTTCCCCGCCATAGCGTCCGCCCCCTCTGAACGGTGGGGGAATGGCTCCTACTTCGTCGAAGCCGGAGCCCTCGCATGACGATCGCACCGTTTGCGATGCAGCGGCTGTCGACAGAAGAGATTCCGCGCGGCGAGCGGATGGCTTTCCTGCACGATTTCATGGCCCGGCATGTCTGGAGCGGGCGGCGGCTGCTACCGGCCGACCCTGACGATATTCGCGTCGATCTCGAAGCGATGGCGCTGCCCAGCGACCTTCTCGTCTCCCATGGTCGCTTCACGCCGATGCGTGGCATCCGGGCGCGCGACCAGTTGCAGGACGGCCGGCAGAACTACGTCTGGACGATCCAGGACGACGAGCGTGAGGTTTCGGTCGCGGGCAAGCCGCCGATCAGGATCGGCGCAGGCGATCTCGTGCTCGTCAACGAGGGGACCTGCCATGAATGCTGGCACGGCCGCTCCACCTCCTTCGACTTCGTCTCGCTCGACCGCCGGCTGCTGGCCGACCGCGCGCCCCGCATCGACATCGAGGCGAGCTACGTGATCCCGGCGGCGACGGAAGGCATGTCGCTGCTGAATGACTATGTCGCGCTGCTGCGCCGCAATCCGCCGGGCTCGGTTAGGGTCGCCGAGGCGGCGGCGCGTCATGTCTACGACCTCACGGCCCTGGTCCTCGGTGGCGTGCTGCGGGGCGGAACCGAGCGCAACGAGAGCAGCATCGCGGCAGCCCGGCTCAGGCTCGTGCAGAAGGACGTCCTCGAACGCCTCTGCGATCGCGATCTCCAGATCGAGGCCGTGGCAAGGCGCCAGGGCGTCACGGTGCGCTATGTCCAGCGCTTGTTCGAGAATGCCGGGACGACGTTTTCGGACTTCGTGCGTGGGCAGCGGCTCGAACATGCCGTCCGACTGCTGAAGGAGCGCGACCTTGCCTCCAGCACGATCACGACGATCGCCTATGATGTCGGGTTCTCGGACGTCTCCTCGTTCAACCGTGCGTTCCGCAAGCGCTTCGACGCCACGCCTTCCGAGTTCCGGGCGGACATCCTGAGTCGCCGCGCCACCCTCCCGAGAGGCGAGGAATGACGGATGAAGGCCTTCGATGCGGGTCGTTGGCCGCTCCTGCCGCCAATCCCCGAAAAATACCCGGGGCGATGTTCGTTTCCTGCAAAACCGCTTCGCTCCCCGCGCAGACGGACCAACCGCCCTCTTCCTAGAATCCGGCTCGAATTGCGCGAAAGCGCTGCTCCGCTTTGCCGAATGGGCCGTGCCGACAGCCTTCATTCTCGGCCTTGGAAGGGATTTCGAGTGCTGTCGATCTCAAGCGCCCGCAAGCACGGTGCCGCCGCCGCGCGCCGCCCGAAGCGCCGTCTCCTGTCGGCCGCGCTCTGCGCCGGCTTCCTGTTCGCCGCCGATCCCGCAATGGCCCTGACGCGCGACGAGGTCGCCAAGGTCGCGGAGCTGATCGCGGCGCTGCAGCCGGGTTTCGGCTCCTTCGCCTATGACGAGGAGATCGTCGGCGAGTGGTTCGAGCGCGATTCCGCCGAGCGCGGCCTGATCCGGGCCGCCGGCTTCACGGCGGAAAGCTGGAAGACCGCGGTCGGCGAAACCTTTCGTGGCCTCGCCGCCCTCGCCCCCCAGAGCGAGATCGACGCGTTGCGCGCCAAGCTGGACGCCGGCGCGAGCGGCCTTGTCGGGTTGAACGCGGCCCAGAAGGCGGAGGCCTTGCAGGCGCTCCGGGTGGAATTCGCGCGGATGCTGGCGTTCCGCACTGAGGGCGCGCGCTTCGCCGACATCGTGCGCCCGCTCGCGCCGCGCCTGAACGCGATCCTCGACAACAGCTCCGACTGACGCCCGGCCATCACCGCCGGCCGACGCTCATCTCGTGTTTCCCAAAGGCCCATGATGAAAACTGCTTCCTCGAAGCGCCCCGTGCGCAGCCATACTCTCCGCAGGACGAGCCTTCTCTCGGCGACAGCCCTCGTCGCGGCCGGCACGCTGGCTGCGCCCTCAGCGCAGGCGAACTCCGTGCTCTACACCGTGAGCGGCACCTATACGGATGCGATCACGGTCGGAGCGACGAGCGTGATCCGGACCCAGACCGGCGTCGACGCGGTCTTCGCGGGCACCGTCACCTATAGCGACCCCACCGTCGGCTATCTCTTCCTCGGCGATACCTCGGCCAATAACGGCACCATCGTCTTCGCACCGACCAGCATCGGCGGCACCCTGGGCTACGACTATCTCAGCATCGCCGGCGGCGTGGTCCGTTTCGGCAGCGATGCGGCGCGGACCTTCTACAGCCGGTCTGGAACGGCGGTGATCGTCTCCGGCGGCACGCTCGATCTCGGCGGTGTCAGCCAGACCATCAGCCTGGTGAGCCACCTCGGCGTGAATGCCGGCACGATCACCAACAATGGCCCCGGCGCCGCCACCCTGACCATCGCCAACAGCATCGACTTCAACGGGGCGATCACCGACGGCGCGAACGCGCTTGGCCTGCGCTTGCAAGGCAGCGGTACGCAGACCCTCGGCGGCAACAATACGTATTCCGGTGGCACGACCCTGGCCGCCGGCTCGCTGCTGACGGTGACGCACTCCAACGCGCTCGGCACCGGCGCCCTGCGTTTCGAAGGGCTGGGCAGCACGCTTGCGCTGAACGATACCATCTCGCTCGCGAACAATATCAGCCTGGCGGCGGGCGCCACCGCCGTCTTCACCGTCGGCAGCGGCACCGGCCGGCTGATGGGCGACATCGCCAGCAACAACGGCGACCTGTTCAAGGATGGCAACGGCGAGCTCGTCCTCGGCGGCGCTGTCAATGCCGGCCGCATCTTCCTCAATCGCGGCAGCCTGACCTCGGCCGCGCCGCTCGGCGGCAACATCTCCGATACGGCGTCGATCATCGTCGCCCCGAACGCGACCTTCAACGTCCAGGGCAACGAGAAGGTCTACGAGGTCATCGGCACCGGGCAGGTGGCACTTGCCAATGGCACACAGCTGACACTCGGCCGCGACGGTAACGGAGGATCGGACTTTTCGACCACCTCCAGCAACCTGATCACGGGCGCCGGCTCGCTGCGCAAGGAAGGCGACAACCGCCAGACGCTGCGCGGCGCCAACACCTATTCCGGCGGCACCACGCTCGCCGCCGGAACGCTCCGGGCGGGAATAACCGGCGCTCTCGGCACGGGCGGGCTGACGATCGCCGGCCAGGGAACAACGCTTGCCCTCATCGACAACGTCCGGCTCAACAACGCGATCACGCTCGATCAGGGCAATCTCAATGTCGAGGTGGAGAGCGGCACATCCACACTCGGCGGGCGAATCACGCGAGCGAATCCGGCGGAGGTCCGAGACTTCCACAAGAACGGTCCGGGCAGGCTCATCCTGGCCAGCAATGGGTCGGACGTCTCGCATGCCTATGTGAACAGCGGCCTCCTGCAGGTCGACGGCACGATCACGGCCCAGACGCTGCAGGTGGCGAACACTGCCGGACTTTCCGGCATCGGCACCGTCAACGCCAATGTCACGGTCGCCAATGGCGGTACCTTGCACGGGCGCTCGGACCAGACCCTGACCATCAACGGCAACCTGATCCTGAACAGCGGCTCCACGATCGAGGTCGAGCTCGATGCCCCCAGTACGCGCGCCTTGTTCGGCGTCGGCGGCAACCTGACGCTCGACGGCGGCCTGAACATCTCCAGCGCCGGCAATTACGGCGACGGCGTCTACCGCCTGTTCGACTATGACGGCACGCTCACCGATAACGGGCTCGACGTCACCGCGGCGCCGCCCGGCTCAACCGCGACCATCCAGACCGGTGTCGCCCGCCAGGTCAACATCGTCGTGGGATCAGGCGCCGGCCCGGTCTGGCAGTTCTGGGACGGCGGCCAGACCGTGTCCAACGGCCAGGTCGATGGCGGCACCGGCAACTGGGGCAGCACCACCAACTGGACGGATGCGAACGGGCAGGTCAACGCGGCCTGGGCCGGCGGGCATGCGGCCTTCCAGGGCGCATCCGGCACGGTCACGATCGCTCCGGGCGGCGTATCGGTGCACGGCGTGCAGTTTGCCGTGAACGGCTATTCCCTCAATGGCGGCCCCATCACGCTGGCGGCGCCGCAGACCGTCATCCGCGTCGGCGACGGCACGAACCAGGGCGCGAACTTCATCGCCCGGATCGGCTCCGACCTCACCGGCACCGGGGGATTGCTGAAGACGGACCTGGGACGGCTGATCCTCGACGGCAACAATAGCTACCAAGGCGATACCTACGTCCTGGGCGGCAGGCTGGAGGGCAACACGGGCAGCATCCGCAACAACATCGTCAATAATGGCACCGTCGTCTTCGATCAGGCGCAGAACGGCAGCTTCGCCGGCAGCATCACCGGCCAGGGCGGCACCATGATCAAGGACGGCGTTGGGACGCTGCGGCTGACCGGGCTCAACACGCTGGAATGGTCGATCCGAAACGGCGTCCTGTCCTCGACCACCGACGCCTTCCGCGGCAACCTCGACATCCGGGGCGGCGCGACGATGCGCTTCGAGCAGAACGCCTCGGGCACCTATGCCGGCAACGCCCGCAGCAGCGGCAATGGCGACGGACGGCTGGAGATCGCGGCCGGCGCCGGCAACATCATCGCCTTCACCGGCGATTCCAGCGGCTTCACCGGCATCACGACGGTCGAGACTGGCGCCCTCGCCGTGAACGGCCAGCTCGGCGGCACCCTCGCCGTCACCGCGGGCGGACGCCTCCAGGGCATCGGCACGGTCGGCGAGGTGACGGTGGCCGGCACGATCGCGCCCGGCAATTCGATCGGCACGCTCAATGTCGCCGGCAACATCACCTTCAATCCGGGCTCGACCTACGAGGTCGAGATCGATGCCGCGGGCCAGTCCGACCGGATCGTCGCCGCGGGCAGCGCCACGATCAACGGCGGCTCGGTCAGGGTGCTGGCCGGCGCGGGCAGCTATGCGCCGCAGACGCGCTACACCATCCTCACCGCAGCGGGCCCGCGCACCGGCACCTTCACCGGCGGCGTGAGCTCGAACCTCGCCTTCCTCGACCCCGCGCTCAGCTACGACGCCAACAACGTCTACCTGACGATGGTCCGCAACGGCCTGAGCTTCCAGACTGTCGGCCTGACCTGGAACCAGGTCGCCGCCGGCGCCGCCACCGAGAGCCTGGGCGGCAGCCACACCGTCCATAATGCGGTGCTGACCCTGTCGGCGGATCAGGCGCGCGGCGCCTTCGACCAGCTCTCGGGCGAGGTCCATGCCTCGGCCCGCACCGCCCTGATCGAGGACAGCCGCTTCCTGCGCAGCGCCGTCAACGACCGCCTGCGCGCGGCTTCCGGCGGCGTCGGCGCCACTCAGGGGGATGCCGTCACCTATATCGATGGCAAGCCCGTCCCGGCTGCGCCCGGCACCGAGCGTTTCACCGTCTGGGGCCAGGGCTTCGGTTCCTGGGGCAGCACGGATGGCGACGGCAACGCAGCGAAACTGGAGCGCAAGACCGGCGGCTTCTTCATCGGCGCGGACACCCCGGTCTTCGACCGCTGGCGCCTGGGCGCCGTCGCCGGCTACAGCCGCACCACCTTCGACGTGAAGAGCCGCCATTCCTCGGGCACGAGCGACAACTACCATCTCGGCCTCTATGCCGGCGCCAACTGGGGTGCGCTCGCGCTGCGGACCGGCGCCGCCTACACATGGCACGATATCGAAACCAACCGGACCGTCGGCTTCGCCGGCTTCAACGACCGGTTGAAGGGCGACTACGGCGCCGGCACGGCGCAGCTCTTCGGCGAGCTCGCCTATGGCTTCTCCATGGGAAGCACCCGCTTCGAGCCCTTCGCCAATCTCGCCTATGTCAATCTGCATATGGACGGGTTCGCCGAGCAGGGCGGGGCGGCGGCGCTCACCGGCACGGCCGCGAACACCGATGCGGTCTTCGGCACGCTGGGCCTGCGCGCCTCGACCACTTTCACCCTCGGTGGGGCGAACCTCACGGCGAAGGGCATGCTCGGCTGGCGCCATGCGTTCGGTGATACGACGCCGCTCGCCGCCCTGCGCTTCGCCGGTGGCGGCAGCCCCTTCGGCATCGGCGGCGTGCCGGTCGCCCGCAATGCGGCGGTGATCGAGGCCGGGCTCGATTATGCGATCTCTCCGAACGCCACGCTCGGCATCAGCTATGGCGGCCAGTTCGGCTCCGGCATCGCCGACCATTCCGCCAAGGCCAACTTCAACGTCAAGTTCTGAGGACTGCATGGATCATCGTTCCCGCTCCCTCATCCTGACAAATATCGTGGCGCTGTTCCCGATCGCCGAGCAGGCGGACGCGATGTTCGCCAGCCGGCTGCTCGAAACCTATCCGGAGGTCTATCGGCTCTTCGCCCTGGAGCTCGAGCCGCAGGAGCGCAGCCTCGTCCTGACGTTGCGGCTGATGTTCGGAAATTCCCGGCACTTCGGAGAAGTCCTGCCGATCGTGCAGGAGCTCTCCCGGTCCCACAGGATCGGCCGCCTGATCGAGCCTCACTATCAGGCCCTGGCCGGGACGCTGCTCTGGACGCTCCGGCGCAGCCTCGGCCCCGCTTTCACGATCGAGGCCGAACTGGCCTGGCAACGCGCGCTCGAAGGACCTCCCGAACCGGATCACGCGTCCTCAAAAGCCGAAGGCCGAAAGGCGATCGCATGACCGGCTCCCGGCTTCGTATCCTCGGCACCATCGGCTTGGCCGCGCTCGCCGGCTCCAGCCAGGCCACCCCGGCCACGGGCCGGGGCGACGGTCCCATGCCACCACGCATCGAGATCGCCCAGGCTCCGGCAGGAGCGCAGACCGCGGTAGCCGGAGCGACGCTGCCCGGCGGCGCGTCCTCCCTCAATGAAACCTACAAGGACTGGCGCGTCGTCTGCGCCCAGCAGGCCAGCACCAAGCGCTGCGTGCTCAGCCAGATCCAGGCGCAGCAGGATGGCCAGCGCGTGCTCGCCATCGAGCTCAATGCGCCGGCGGGCAATGCCGTGGCCGGCGTGCTGGTCCTGCCCTTCGGGCTGTCGCTCGATTCCGGCGTCGCCTTCCAGGTCGACGAGAAGCTGACGGCACAGCCGATGCGCTTCCGCACCTGCCTGCCGAACGGCTGCCTCGTCGCGGTCAGCTTCGATGCGCCGACGGTCATGGCCCTGCGAACGGGCACGGCGCTGAAAATCAAGGCGACGGCCGATGGCGGCGCCGCCGCGCCGTTCTCGATCTCGCTCCAAGGCTTCGCAACCGCCCTCGACCGCGTGGCGACGCTGTCGCGCTGAGGCCGGAAAGCTGCGCTCCGGGGGCGGCGCAGAACGCGTTGGAGATGAGGCTTCGGGGCGAAGGCCTTGCCTTCGCCCCGAAACGCTTCAGGCCGTCAGCTCGGTCGACTTGATCATGTATTTGAACGTATCGGGGTCGAGGCAGTCGAGCAGCGCTCCCGCGACCTCCGCCTGCGGATACATCAGGAAGCCGACCTTGTGCCTCGAACCCGGCAGGACAAGGTCGTGCGCGACATTGTAGCCGAGCCAGTTGCCTTCCCAGGCGCCGAACAGCGCCTGCCGCGCCGCAACCACCTTCGGATCGTCGACCGTGTTGTTTCCCGGAGGCTCCTCAAGCACGACCTTGCGGACATCGGCAGGATCGGCAGCCACCCAGCCATAGCCGTCGAGCCAGATCTCTGCCCGGCAATGCTGGGCCTTGGTGATGACGTCCGAACCCGTCCCGAGGCTCTTGTAGCCGAATTTCGAGGGCGCGACGCGGATGCCGTAGATGTCTCGGGCCGGTATGCCGGCACTGCGGACCAGGGCGACATAGAGCGCGTTCAGATCAGCGCATTTGCCGCTCAGATTGCCTGTCCGCAGCATCGAGGCGACGTCGCCGGTGCCGCAGCCGCGTGTCTTGGCATCGCGGAAGGTGTTCGCCACGACCCATTCATAGATCGCCCGCGCCCTATCGAGATCACTCGTCTTGCCGGCAGCCGCCTTCTCCGCGGTCTCCCGGACGATGCCATCGGTCGGCATCAGCTCCGTTGCCTCGAGATAGAGCTTGCGATCGCTCTCTCCCAGCGCCGGAACAGTGGATTTCGCCGCGAGGTCCTCGGCCCGGTCGCGCAGAGAAAAGCCGCTGCGGACCTCAACGCGCGGCGCGGTCTCGCCATCCTTGAAGACGAGGTGCAGGAGCTCGGCACCGTATTTTGAATCCCGGACGATCTCGGCCGACAACGCATTGGTCTCCCAGCCGCTTTTGCCGGGCTTGATCCACTCGTCCTCTCGCACCGAAGGCAGTGGAATCCAGGCCTGAGCCTTGCCGTTTGCCGGCAGCTCGAGCCGCGTCGCCACCTCGAAATCACGCCAGGCCCCGGGCTTCGGCGCGAAGGCCGCCGCCTGCGCATTGGCAGCACGAGGGAGTGCCAAAGCGGCTGCAGCGCAAGCACCGGTCTTCAACATGTCGCGACGGCTGATCATGGCGGCGTCTCCTTTTTCCCTCGGTTGCTTTTCGGTGATGTGGCAGACAAGGCCGCAAGCGCCGCCGCAACGGGCGGGCTCGTCCAGTCGAGCGGCTCGACAGCTTTGAGCGCAGGCCTGAGATCGCGATCGAGCACGAAGCTCGTCGGCAGGCCCTCGACCTGCCAGGTCTTCATCGCGCCGCGGTCGCGATCCAGCAGGATCGGAAAGGCGACGGGACGATCGCGGAAGAAATTGCGCACCCGCGCATCGACCTCGCCGACACTGATCGCGAGGATTGCGGGACTGCCCTTCCCCGTGGCGGCAAGCGCGTTCAGCGAAGCCATCTCCTCAATGCAGGGCGCGCACCAGGTGGCGAAGAAATGAACGATGACGGGTTTGCCGCGAAATTCAGCGAGTTCGATGCCGGGGCCGTCAAGCTGGCTCAGCGCGAGCGCCGGCACCGTCTCGGCGGGCCATGGGCGGAGTTCGTCAGCCGCACAAGGGGTACAGACGATCATAAGCGACAGGGCGGCCAGCAGAATTCGCCGGAACGGCTCCAGCCTGCAACTCAGTCGATGAGCGCCCCGAAACTCGGGAGCCTTGACGGCAGCCACATCCCATCTTGCGGGCAAGGCTCAGGAAACGTCAATTTCGACTTTTGACGAGACGAACGATGGCAGAGCGGCCCCAGCGGAGCCGAAAGTCCACAGCATGCCTCGCCGCAAGACCAGGCTCGGGCAAAGCTGGATATGCTCCCATCCGGCGGACGAGAGCACCACGATCTGCAACGGCAGCTCAAACGCTCAGTCGATCAGCGCGATCCCCTGGATCTCGATCAGCATGGCGGGATCGGCGAAGCCGGTGACCGTGACCGCGGCGCTGGCCGGGAAATCGGCGCCGAATATCTCGGCGCGAATCTCGGTCATCCGCGTGGTGTTGCGCGCGTCGGTGAGAAAGACCGTCATCGTGACGATGTCCTTCA
The DNA here is from genome assembly GCF_058783685.1 of Allobosea sp. FW305-C-101. Lineage (NCBI taxonomy): Bacteria > Pseudomonadati > Pseudomonadota > Alphaproteobacteria > Hyphomicrobiales > Alloboseaceae > Allobosea > Allobosea sp. FW305-C-101. The sequence continues at coordinate 22,435 of NZ_JBYSYT010000011.1, forward strand.
GCGTTGCGCCCGCTTCCTTCAGCGTTGCCTCGATGTTCCTGAAGGTCTGGTAGGTCTGCGCGTCGAAATCGCCCGCCAGGGACTTTCCGCCATCGTCCTTCTGGCCGGTATGCCCGGCAATCCAGACCGTCTTTCCGCCTTCGGTGACGATCGCCGGCGAGAAGGCACGGGTCTTTTGCCAGGTGCCTCGAATGAAAGTCTTCTTCATCGCCCTGCCCTCAGTGTCAGCAAAGATTGCATCTGCAATCGATTGCAGAAATAGCAGTTGCGGTCAAGCGCGGGATATGGGTACTCCCGTGAAAGCCCTTCTGCATCATCCCGGATCGCCCGACTTTGGAAAAAGAGACGCGACGGCTCAATGTGACGCTGAAACAGGTGGCCGAGCGTGCCGGCGTCCATGCATCGACGGCTTCGCGGGCCCTTAACCTGGCCACGCGCTCCATGGTCGTGGCGGAGGTAGTCGCGCGGGTCGAGAAGGCTGCGGCGGAACTCGGCTATCGGCGCGACCCGGTCGCGGCCAGCCTTCGAACCGGCCGGTCGCGGCTGGTCGGCGTTCTGGTCCCCGATATCGCGAACCCCGTCTTCAGCCCCATCCTCAGCGGAGCGAGCGAGTTCTTCGCCGCACAGGGATATGCCTTGATCGTGGCGGATGTCGGCAATGATGAGGGGCGGCAGATCGACCTCGTCGAGGGGTTGGCGGCCCACCGCGTCGACGGGCTCATCCTGGCGACCGTCAGCCGCGAGGATCCTCTGGTCGACTATTGCCTGCAGAAGAAGCTGCCGGCCGTCCTGGTCAACCGCGCGGAAATGCAGACGCGCCTGCCTGCCGTCATCTCGGACGATGCGCTGGGCATGCAGCTGGCCGTGGATCACCTGACCCAGCTCGGGCATCGCGTCATCGGGCATCTCGCCGGCCCGTCCCGGCACTCGACCGGATACCTGCGGCACAGAGGCTTCCAGCTCGCCGTCATGTCACATGGAATCGCGCTGGACGACGCACCTTGCCAGGAGGCCGGCGCCTATAGCCGCGAGGAGGGAGCAGCGGCGACGCGACGCCTGCTCGCTGCCCGGCCGGACCTGACCGCCATCGCCGCGGCCAATGACCTTCTCGCCCTGGGCGCCTACGATGCGCTGCGCGGGGAGGGGCTGAGCTGTCCCAACGACATCTCGATCATCGGGCACAACGACATGCCGATGCTCGATCTCACCTCGCCCGGACTGACCTCGATCAGGATCAGCCACAAGGAGATGGGACGGCGCGCGGGGCAATTGCTGCAAGCGGCCATCGAGAACCGCGATTCACCGCCTCACAACATCGTCCTGCCCTCACAGCTCGTCATCCGCGGCTCGACCGCGCCGCCTCCCAGCTCCACGCATCCGCGCCGGGGAGAGGCTCGGGATGCGACCGCCGACCCGTCACGCAAGCGCCGCTGAACGGTAGCTGTCATCGACATAGGCTTCCGGCGGACCGAGCGGCTTGTCGCCATGCGCGCTATAGCGGCGCCTCAGCGCGATGACCTCGGCGACGCCGTCTCGGTCGATTGCAAGCGATCGCGTGATGCCGCCGCGCGCGATCAGAGCCTCATAGGCCGGATCGACCACGAGGCTGAGCTGGGGCATTCTCCTGCCCAGAATATCGCAGGCAGCCTGGCGGTTGGCGGGATCGCCGAGCCAGGCCACGCTGTCGTGGAACGCTGCAATGAACGCCTTGAGCGCCTCGGCATTGGCGCGCGCCCAGCTCTGCCGCGAGCCGCCGACCACACCCTGATAACTGCCGAGCACCTGCTTCGCGCGGACCAGCCTGGCCTTCCCCGCAGCCTCGGCCGCCAGGCAAAGCGGGGCGTTCAGCAGCGTCGCCGTGCAGGCCCCGGAGTTCAGCGCGGCGAGCCGCTCAGCGCCCGTGCCGACCCGGACATAGGTGACGTCGTCATCCTCCAATCCCTTCTGCCGCAAAAGCTCCCGCAGAACGAAGGCGAAGCCGGTGGTCATGGCATCGACGGCCAGGGTTCCGCCACGCAGCGCCGCGAGCGAATCGACGTTCGGCTGCGCCATGACGCTGAGCAGCCCGTCATCGACACCCATGAAGGCGAAAAAATCGACCTCGCCCTCAAGGGGCTCTTCGCCGTGCCCCTCGGCATAGGCGATGATGTTGTCGATCGACGTCAGGGCAATCTGCGCGCTGCCATCATGAAGCTCGCGGGCCATATGGCGCGAATTGGGAGTCAGGCTGACACGCAGGTTGATGCCGGCCCGCGCGAAGATGCCCTGATCGAGACCAGCGAACAGCGGCCAATTGGACGCGCCCGGAAAGGCAATCACATGCAGCGGCGTCGTCATCGAGCTGTTCCCCTCCTCTGTAAACGGGTCAGGGCCGCCGGCCGCGGCACGCGCGCTTCCCGACGCCGCCCTCGCTACCCCAGCCGCGTGGCGCGACCTGGTCGTCCTGCGGCAGCATCGACACGCTGCTCCCGCCCACACCTCAAGGCCCGCTTGGCGATGAGGCTCCCTCGTGAGCTGCAGCTCGCGAGTCACATACAATCGATTGTACGGATCGGTCAACACCGAACCTCCGGAGCCTGACTAGAGGATATTGGGCGCAAAACCCCCAGAACTCATCAAATTCCGCTCCTATCAGCACTACACCACGCGCATTTGGCCGAGATTCCCGCCATTGAAAGCGGGGAGCAAAGCCAAAGAGCTCCTCTACAGCGCGGCACCTTGCAATATGCAATCGATTGCATTATCCAAGTTGCCGGGAGGCGCCAATGATTATCGAGACCGAGCAGATGCTCACCAGCGCCGTCATCGACGCGATGGCAGGTGCCAACGATCCACGGCTGCACGAGGTCATGGCAGCGCTGGTGCGCCACGCCCATGCCTTTGCCCGCGAGGTCAAACTCACCGAAGCGGAGTTCGAGAAGGGCCTGGCCTTCCTCAATGCGATCGGCCAGGCGAGCAACGACACGCATAACGAAGCCGTCCTGTTCTCCGACGTGCTCGGCTTCTCGACGCTGGTCTGCCTTCTGAACAACGGCAATGCCGGCGCGACCGAGACGGCTTCGGCGCTGCTCGGCCCGTTCTGGCGGATGAATTCACCGAGGACCGCCAATGGCGGCTCGATCCTGCGCTCGCCGACGCCGGGGCCGGAACTCTTCGTCAATTGCCAGGTCGTCGATGTCGATGGCGCCCCCATCGCCGGCGTGGAGATCGATGTCTGGCAGGCCTCGCCCGTCGGGCTCTACGAGAACCAAGATGACGGGCAGGCCGACATGAACCTGCGGGGCAAGTTCCAGACCGATGCCGACGGTCGTTTCGCGTTCCGCTCGGTCCGGCCGGCCGGCTACCCCGTCCCGACCGATGGCCCGGTCGGGGAATTGCTGCGCGCGCAGCGGCGCGAGCCGTATCGGCCGGCGCACCTGCACTTCCTCGGCTTCAAGCAGGGCTACAAGACCCTCATCACCCAGGTCTTCGTGGCTGAGGACGAGCGGCTCCAGAGCGATGTCGTCTTCGGCGTCACGCGCCATCTCGTCGGCTCCTATCGCCGGCACGAAGACGGCCCGCCGCCCGCGCCGGGCGTGACGGCCCCCTGGTACACGCTCGACTACGGCTTCGTCATGGAACCCGGCGAAGCCAAATTGCCCGCCCCCCCGATCAAGTGAGCCCAGTCATGACCTATCCCAAGGACCTTTCGGGCAAAGTGGCGCTGATCATCGGCGGAGCCGGGGCGATCGGCGCGGCGACCGCCGCCATGCTGGCGCAGGCAGGCGCGACCATCGCCATCACCCATATGCCGGGGGCGGAGTTCGAACGCATCGCGGCGGATATCATTTCGAAGCTGCCCGCAGGCCGGAACCACGGTCATTTCGCCGCCGATGTCGTGGACACGCCCTCCCTGATCGCTTTGCGGCAGGACATCGCCGCGCGCTACGGGCGGCTCGACATCCTTGTGAACGCAGCCGGCTTCACCAGGCCCGTCCCGCATGGCGACCTCGACGCGCTCGACGACGAGCTCATCGACAGGATGTTCCAGGTCAACTGGCGGGGGCAATTCGCGACCATCAGAACCTTCGCACCCTTGCTCAAGGCCTCGGGCGATGGGCTCGTCGTCTCGATTTCCTCGATCGCCGCCTTCACGGCGGTCGGCTCCAGCATCGCCTATTGTGCCGCCAAGGCCGGCATCGACGTGATGACCAAGGCGCTCGCCTGCGTCATGGCACCGGAGGTGCGCGTGCTCGCGGTCTCGCCGGGCGTCGTCGACACCCAGTTCGTGCCGGGACGCGGCCTCGACTTCAACGACAAGGTGGCGGGATCGACGCCGCTGAAGCGCATCGGCAAAATCGATGATATCGCTGCGGCGATCACCGCCTGCGCCACGCATCTGGGCTTTTCGACCGGACACATCGTCCAGGTCGATGGCGGCCGCGCGCTTTGAGATCGCCGATGCGTGCCCCCCGCGACAAAGTCATCATCACCTGCGCCATAACCGGCAATCTGACGAAGCCGGAGCAGACGCCTCATCTGCCGATTTCGCCCGCACAGATCGCCGATTCCGCCCTGGAAGCGGCCGAGGCCGGGGCTGCCATCGTCCACCTGCATGTCCGTGACCCCGCCACCGGCAAGCCATCGATGCAGCTCTCGCTCTATCGCGAGGTGATGCAGCGCATCAGGCAGTCGAACCCGGACGTCATCGTCAACCTGACAACCGGACCGGGCGGGCGCTTCGTGCCCTCGGATGCCAACCCGCGCGAGGCCGGGCCAGGGACCACGCTGACCACGCCGGACATTCGGGTCGCCCATGTGCTCGAGCTGAAACCCGACATTTGCACGCTCGACCTCAACACCATGAACTCCGGCGGCGAAGTGGTCATCAACACGCCGCGCTCGGTCCGCCGCATGGCGGAGCAGATCCGGCAGGCCGGCGTCCTGCCCGAGATCGAGCTCTTCGACACCGGCGATATCGCCTTGATGAGCGACCTGATCGCGGACGGGACGCTGACCGGCCCGCTGCTGTGTTCCTTCGTGCTGGGCGTCCGCTACGGCCTGCAACCTTCCCCCGAAACGATCCTCTATGCGCGCAACCTGCTGCCGCCCGAAGCCCAGTTCACGGCGATCGGCATCGGGCGCGCCGCCTTTCATTGCGTCGCGCTCTCCTATCTCAGCGGCGGCCATGCCCGCGTCGGACTGGAGGATTCCGTCTACATCGACCGGGGCGTGTTGGCGCCTTCCAACGCGGCGATGGTCGCCAAGGCGCGCCGCATCGTCACTGAGCTCGGTGGCTCGATCGCCACCAGCCACGAGGCACGCGCCATTATCGGCCTGCCGCTGCCAGAAACCGCATCGAACCCCGCGAAGGCCGCCCCATGAACAAGCTCGAATCTTCGCTTTCAGGCGCTGCGGTGGCGCGCAGCCTGCGCGTGCTGGAGAAGGCCGCCGATATCGGCGCAATGGACCTGCCGCTCAGTCCGCGGGAGATGCGCCGCCCCGCCGCCGGGGAAGTGCTCGTCGAGATCCGCGCCGCCGCGGTCAATCCCTCGGACGTCAAGGCCGCCACCGGCCTCATGCCTTACGCGGTCTTCCCGCGCACGCCGGGCCGTGACTATGCCGGCATCGTGGTGGCTGGCGAGCCCGGGCTCATCGGCCAGCAGGTATTCGGATCTTCAGGCGATCTCGGCATCCGCCAGGACGGCTCGCATGCCAGCCATATGCTGGTAGAGTCGGATGCCGTCGTCGCGCTGCCGGCCAATCTCTCGCTGGCCGAGGCGGCGGGCATCGGGGTCCCTTTCGTCACCGCCAGCGAGGGGCTGCGGCGTGCCGGTTTCAGGGGAGCGGACGAAACCGTCCTGATCATGGGGCTCTCCGGCAAGGTCGGACAGGCGGTCGCTCAGATCGCGAGCTGGCACGGAGCCAAAGTGATCGGCGTGGTTCGCGGCGGCCAGGAGTTCCGAGGCCATGTCAACGGCGACATAGAGATCCTCGATGCCGCCTCCGATGTGGCGACGCGCGTGCGCGAGCTGACGGGCGGGCGCGGAGCGAGCCTGGTCTTCAACACGGTCGGGGACCCCTATTACGAGATCGCCACGAAATGCATGGCGGTGCTCGGGCGGCAGGTCTTCATCGCCGCGGTGCATCGCAACGTCACCTTCGACATCCTCGCCTTCTACAAGGGCCGGCACAGCTATGTCGGCATCGACACGATCGCGCTCGGCTCGGTCGAAAGCGGCGCGATCCTGCGCGAGCTGGCGCCGGGCTTCGCGTCGGGCCATCTGCGCCCGTTCCCGATCAAGCCTGAGGCGATCTTCCCGCTCGAACGGGCCATGGAGGCCTATCGCGCGGTGATCGGCGGCTCGCGCGATCGCCTGATCCTCGACCCGACCATCCAGGGGTGAGCCGATGCATGTGACCAGACTTGCCGAGGCGCAGTTCTACGAAGCACCCGGCCATTTCGACATGAAGATGCTGCGCCTGCAGGGGCGCGAGGCAGGCCCCGGCGACACGCTCTGGCTCGGCCTGTCCCACATCCTCCCCGGAGGAGGCACGACGCTGTCGGCCTCCGGGCAGGAGAAATTCTACGTGGTCCTCGACGGTGAGGTCACCGTCGTCACCGAGGCCGGCCTCGTCACGCTCGGGCCGTGGGATTCCTGCCGGGTCGCCCCGGACGAGGCGAGGAAACTGGAGAACCGGACGAACCGGCCCTGTTCCATCCTTCTGGCCATGCCTCTGGCCTGACGCAACCGAAACGGGCGGCGCGAGAGCCACAAGAAGGGCCAGCGCTCAATATCTGTGAAACGGGAGGACCGCATGCAAGAAGGTGGCATTCGCAGGAAAAACTCACATCCGTCCCGGCGGCAGGCGCTCGCGGCGCTCGGCGCGCTGGCATTCTGCGCGGCGCCGGGGATCGCGGCAGCGCAGGCCTGGCCCCAGCGCCCGGTGACCGCCGTCGTGCCGCTGGCCGCAGGCAATGCCATCGACATCGTCGGGCGTATCGTGCTCGATCAGATGTCGAAGCAACTCGGCCAGGCCATCGTCGTCGAGAATCGCCCAGGGGCCGGCGGAACCATCGGGGCGACCGTCGTCGCCAAGGCCGCACCGGACGGCTACACGATCCTCGTCCACTCCTCCTCGATCGCGATCGCGCCGGCGCTCTACTCCAAGCTGTCCTACGATACGCTGGGCGATCTCGTGCCGGTCATTCCTTTCGGCTTGCAACCGAGCGTCTTGGTCGCGTCTCCGAAGAAGGGCTACAGAAACGTCGCCGATGTCATGGCGGCGGCGAAGGCAAAGCCCGGCGCCCTGAACTACGCCTCGGCCGGCACCGGCAGCACCTCGCATCTGGCGGCGTTGCGCATGTTGTCCGGTGCTGGCGTCAGCATGCAGCATATCCCCTATCGAGGCCCGGCGGACGCCATCTCCGGACTCCTGGCCGGCGAGATCGACATCTACTTCCTGCCATTATCCGCGGCGATTCCGCATCTGAAGGAAGGCGCGCTGACAGCCCTCGCCGTCAGCACCACCAAACGGGCGGCAGAACTGCCCGATGTTCCGACCACGATCGAGGCCGGGCTACCGAACTCGACCTATGAATTCTGGATCGGGCTGTTCGCTCCGGCCAAGACGCCACAGCCGATCGTCGACCGGCTCTACGAGGAAGCCAGCAAGGCGCTCCAGATGCCGGCGGTGCAGGAGCGGCTGCGGACTGTCGGCATGGAGCCGATGCCCATGACCCGCGACCAGTTCGAAAAGCGCATGCGGACCGAGGTTGCCGAGATCGGCGCGCTGGTGAAAGCCGCGGGCGTTCCTCCGGTCAATTGACGCGCATCGGTCGATATTGGCGCTGAGCACCGGCTCAATGCGCGGTGGCTTCGGAGCTTCGCGCACGAAGCAAAAATTGGTCGGCCGGGCCGGACAGAACAGGATCGCGACCATCCTGCACGCCTAGCAGTACACCGCTCCGTTCGAGAGTGAGTGCAAGGCGAGCGGCTGTTTCGTTACAGGAATCGCTGTTTCGCTCAGGCCCCGGCGATCTCTTGCCGGAGCCACTCTGTGAACGCCGCCGCCGCTGCGTTGGCATCTGCTGTCCGGGATCGCACCAGCCAGTATCCGAGCGAAGGCGATGTCACCGGCTCCGGCAGCGGCGCGACGAGGACGCCGCGGCGGAGATGGTCGGCGACCAAGAGCCCTCGCCCCATCGCGACGCCCTGGCCGTTCGCTGCTGCTTGCAGAACGATGTTGTAGTCGGTCAGCTGCAATCTGCGGTCGGCGGCGAGCTCGACGCCCATCTGCCGCGCCCAGACCTCCCACTCGGTCGGGCGCTGGCTGAACAGCAGCGTGTGTCCGTGGATATCCTCGGGTACCGCAAGCGGGTTGCGCGCGGCCAATGCCGGACTCATCACCGGCATGAGTCGTTCGGTGGCGAGAAGCTCGCAACGCGAGCCGGGCCAGTCCCCCTCTCCGAAGCGAATGGCGATGTCCGCCTCTCCAGATTCGAGACTGGCCCGGCGCAAAGTCGGATCCAGCACCAGCTCGATCTGCGGATTGGCGGCACGGAAGGCATCCAGCCGGGGTAACAACCAGTTCGCGGCGAAGGATGGCAGCAGGCTGACGCGCAGCCGCTGGCATGGCGCATCCGCACGAACGGCGCGTGTACCCTCGGCGACCAGGGAGAAGGCACGCGAGACGCTGTCGAGATAGCGTTCGCCGGCCGCCGTCAACGCGACGCTGCGAGCCTTGCGCTCGAACAGCACGACGCCGAGCGCCTGCTCCAGGGCGCGAATATGGTGGCTCACCGCGCTCTGCGTGATCAGCAGCTCCTCCCCTGCGCGGCGAAAGCTCAGAAGCCGTCCCACGGCTTCGAAGGCGCGCAGGGCATGAAGCGGCGGCAGATCGGCGGAGGAGCGCATGATGTCAGACCGTTTCGGCGAGCATGCCTTGAATCTCTACGGCAGCTCCGACTCATGAGCCAGATCGATTGCAACATGCCGATGCTTCGAATTGGTCAGCAGGGATCGCAGGCGTCATCGTTTTCCATCGAAAGGATCACGCCATGACGATCACCGACCGCCTGCGAGCTCTCGGATATGCACTGCCGACCTCCGCAGCTCCCGCAGCAAACTATGTCTCGGCGACGCGGACCGGCTCCATCCTGTTCATCTCAGGCCAGATCGCGCAGGACGATGGGCGGGTCCACCGCGGACGGCTCGGCGCCGAGCTGTCGGTCGAAGAGGGGCGCGCGGCCGCAGGCGCTGCCGCGCTCAACGTCATCGCTCAGATCGCGGCTGCGACGGAGGGGCGTCTGATCGACGTCGCCCAGGTGCTCAAGCTCGGCGTCTTCATCGCGAGCACGCCCGATTTCGTTGAGCATTCCCAGGTTGCGAACGGGGCCTCTGATCTGCTCGTGCAGGTTTTCGGCGACGCCGGGCGCCATGCCCGGTCGGCGATCGGCGTCGCCGCGCTGCCACGCGGCGCCAGCGTCGAGATCGAGGCGATCGTCCAGCTCGCGGTTTCGCCATGACGAACCGTTTCGATATCGAGGCGCTGCGTGCCGCCACACCGGGCTGCGCGACGAGCGTTCACTTCAATCACGCCGGCGCCTCCCTGATCTCCGCCGCCACGCTGGCTGCGATCACCGGCCATCTGGAGCGGGAAGCCACGCACGGACCGCACGAAGCCGCAGCCGCCGTGCAGGACAGGCTGGACGCAGCCAGGGCCGATGCGGCGCGGCTCCTGAACGCCTCGACCGCAGAGATCGCCTTTACCCCGAGCGGCTCGGCCGGCTGGGGCCTTGCCTTCGCGGCTCTCCCCTCCCTGCGTGCCGGCGACCGTCTCCTCGTCGGTCGCCAGGAATGGGGCGGCAATCTCGCGACGATGCAGGCGGCAGCCGATCGGACCGGGGCCCGGATCGAGGTCATTCCGTGCCGCGCGGATGGTTCGGTCGACCCGCAGGCACTCGCCGCCATGCTCGACGAGCGCGTCCGGCTGGTCGCGTTGACATGGCTGCCCGCCAACGGGGGACTGATCAACGACGCAGCGGCGGTCGGCCGGGTCGCGCGTGCAGCCGGCATTCCCTATTTCGTCGATGGCGGCCAGGCGCTCGGGCAAATCCCGATCGATGTCGAGGCGATCGGCTGCGACGTGCTGAAAGGCGCCGGGCGCAAGCATCTTCGCGGGCCGCGCGGGACGGCGATCCTCTATGTTCGCCAATCCTTCCTGCCGCAGCTGAGGCCGGTCTTCCACGACGTCCTCTCGGCGCCCTGGACGGCACAGGGTCCGGCGCCGCGACAAGATGCCAGAATCTTCGAGACCAGCGAGGCGCCCATCGCGCTGCTGCTCGGGCTTGGCAACGCGTTACGCGAAGCACTGGCGCTCGGTGTCCCCTCGATCCGCGCACGGATCGACCTCATCGCGACCCGGATACGTTTCGAGCTGGCTTCGATCGGCGGTGTGGCGATCCACGACCTCGGGCAGGAACGATCCGGCCTGGTTTCGTTCACGATCCGCGATCTCGACGCGAACGAGGTCAAGAACCGCCTGGCGGCCGAGGGAATCAATGTCGGCGCCAACGGGCCAGCCTATACGCCCTTCGACATGCAGGCGCGCGGGCTTACCGGAATCGTGCGCGCATCGGTCAGTTATCTCACAAGCGAAGGCGACATCGCCCGCTTAATCGGCGCCGTCGCCGGGTTGGCCGCCGAGGCCCGGTCATTCGCGAACACCTAGCCAACCGGGCGATCATCGCTGCGCGTGTGGCGAACCGGCCAGAGAAGACTCAGGATGCCGCTTCTGAAACGCCGCAAACAGGCCGGATGAGCCCCAAAGCGCACCACCGGCACAATCCTCTGGCTAAGGCATTGATCTGAAACGGAATGGTGGGCCGGGCCGGACTCGAACCGGCACCGGCGCTGTTATGAGCAGCGAGCTCTAACCATTGAGCTACCGGCCCACTCCTCGCCTAGCATCGCGGCTGCCCAGCAAGCAAGGCACATGCGGCCGGAATCGAAAGGCCTCCCGACAATGCCGGGAGGCCCTGTTTCGTTCACATGAGCTGGATCGCCCTGTCGCCCTCTCAGGCTGCCGCGGCGTGCCTGTGCTCGCCATGCTCCTCGGCAGCATGGCCCTGCCGGAAGGTGAAGCGGCCGATATGCTCGGTCAGCGCCCGCGTCTGCTCGTCGGTCAGCGCGAGCGCGGCATTGGTCTCCTCGACCAGCGCCGCATTCTGATGCGCCATCGTGCCGATGCCGTCGATCTCGGTATTGATCGCCGAGACGTCGCTCGCCTGGTTGCGGGCGGTCTGCGAGATGCCGTTCATCAGGCCGGTCAATTCGTTCACCGAGGAGACGATCGCGCCGAACATCGCCGAGGTCTCCTCGACCAGCCCGACGCCGACCTTGACGTCGCCATGCGCCGCCTCGACCAGCTTCTTGACGTCGTTTGAGGCATCGGCCGAGCGCTTGGCGAGGCTGCGCACCTCGGTCGCGACCACCGCGAAGCCCTTGCCGGCATCGCCGGCACGCGCCGCCTCGACCGCGGCGTTGAGCGCCAGCAGGTTGGTCTGGAAGGCGATCTCGTCGATCATCGCGATGACCTCGGAGATCTTGCTCGACGACTGGCGGATGCGCTGCATCGCTTCCAGCGCCGAGGCCACGACCTTCTCGCCCTGCTGCGCGCGCTCTTCCGCGCCCTGCGCCATGCCGGTCGCCTGGGCGGCCTCGCTCGCGGTCTTCTTCACCGTGCCGGCGAAGGCACCGAGCTGGTTGGTCGCCATCGAGACGGCGTTGCTCTCCTCGCTGGTACGCTCGGCCAGATCGGTGACGCCGTCGAGGATTTCGCTGGTCGCGCTACGGACGGCCGAAACCGTCTCGGCAAGGCGGGCAAGCGTGCTCTCGAACTCGTTGGCGAGCGCATTGGTACCGTCCTTGAGCTCGGCGAAGGCCCCCTGATACATCCCCTCGATCCGGGTCGAGAGATGGCCGGCCGACAACTCCGCCAGCACGTCGCAGGTTTCCAACAGGCCGGTCTGGACCGTTTCCAGCAGCGAGTTGACCGAACCGGCGAGCGCATTGAGCTCGGGATCGGCGAACTGTGCCGCGACGCGCTGGGTGAAATCGCCGGCCGCGGCGGCGGCGACGACGACGCCGAAGGCCTCGCCCAGCTCGCGCATCATCTCGCGGCGCTGCTCCTGCGCCCGCGCCTCGTCCTCGACCTTGGCAAGCTCGGCGGCGCGCAGCGCCACCGCGTTGTCGCGGAACAGCAGGACGCTCTTCGAGATATCCGAAATCTCGTCATTGCCCTTGGTGTCGACCACCGTCTCCAGCGCGCCATCGGCAATCGCCTTGGTCGCAGCCCAGAGGCGGTTGAGGCGGCCGACGATCATCGGACGAACGAAGAGGAAGGACAGGGCCAGCGCAACCAGCAGCGAGGCGATGCCGATCGCGGCCAGCGTCATTTCGCTGCGCTCGATCACCGCCTTGGTCGAGTCGCGGCCGGCAATCGCGCCGCCGCGTGCCGAGGCCACGAGCTCGCCGACCTCGCGGCGGACCTTCTCCGCCGCCTGATCGAGATTCTTGAGACCCGCGGCGATCGCGGCTTGCGTCCCCAGATCACGTTCGCGGATGGCGACGAGGCCGCCTGCGCCTTCGCCGAGATCGGTCACGGCGTTGACGGCCTGGCCGCGCGCCGGATTGGCCTGGAGCATGTCGGCCGCCGTCAGGAGGCCGCGAACCTGGCCGAGCTGCGCCTTGAGGCGCGCCTTGGCATGTTCCAGCTTCTCGGTGCTGTCGACCTGGGAGATCTCGCGGAGCAGGCCGACGGTCTCACTGATTTGAAGCTGGAGCGCCTGGGCGGTCTGGAGCGAGGACAGGTCCTTGTCCAGCACCTTGGACAAGGCCGCGTCGAATTCGGTACCAGTGAGCTGGGCTGCGCTGGTGATGTTCATCTTGACGTTGAACTGCGCGTCCGACGTCTCGAAATCCGCCATGGCGCTGAAGCCGTCGCGGGCCTTCGACAGGGCGGTGAGCGCAGTCGCGGTATCGGCGGCGTTGCGCAGCCGCTCTCCGGTCAGGTCGTTGATGTCGTTGATCTGGCGGGCCAGGTCGTCGATCGCCGATTGCGGCTTGGACTTGTCGACCTTGCCCTGCTCGGCGATGCGCCGCAGCAGCTCCAGCTGGCGCGCCTCGACGGTATCGAGCTCGCCGGTCAGGGTCGCGCGCTGCTGCAGGGTCGAGACCTCGCTGAAGCGCGCCGCGAGCGCGGTCGACTGCGTCGCCGCCTGCGACAGTTCGAGCGCGAGCTCGACCACGGGCATCTTCTGGCCGACGAGGTCGTCCACCGTCTGGTCGACGCTGTTATAGGAGAACCACGCCACCGAGGACGAGACGATGGTCAGGGCCGTCATCACGCCGAGGGCGGCGTAGATCCGGGGCGCGATACCGATCCGCAACGGCTTGCCCTCACGCACGGGCTTGGCTTTCGTCATGAAGTCGTACTCCGGATTCACGCAACGCTGGAGAAAGGAGTTCAGAACAGGAGGAACCGCCTGCCCGGGGCTTAGCCCGTGCTGGTCCGATCGTGCGGCGGACATGGGAATCCCCTCCCTCCCCCGGCTTGCAGGCCAGGCGGCAGGATCCGCATGCGGCATCGAAAGTCCATGGAAGTCCCCTGGCCGGGGCATTCCCCGGTCTGGAGCGCAGCATCGTCCAAGTGCGCTTAAAGAACGCTTAAAGTGGATTCTTTTGAATCACTCGCGGAGCAGAGAGATTCACCTGACGTTAGAGGAGGTTAAATCGCTTTAACCTTCAAGCTTCGGCATCGGCCCGAAAAGTGGCCCGCGGTTTTCGGATCGAGCCGATGCAAGCTCGAAAACCGAAAGCAGCGGACTGAATATCCTATTCAGTCCGCTGCTTTCGGCACCGGCCGGGGCCGGCCCTCCTCGTCGATCGCGACGAAGGTGAAGGTGGCGTCGGTGACCTTCTCGTGCAGGGTCGTGCGGAAGCGCTTGGCCCAGGCCTCGACATGGATCTTCATCGAGGTGCGGCCGACGGATTCGATCTCGGTATAGACGGAGAGCACATCGCCGACCTTGACCGGCCGGAAGAAGGTCATCGCATCGACCGCGATCGTGACGACGCGGCCCTGCGCCCGGTCGACGCCGGCGATGCCACCGGCCTGGTCCATCCGCGACATCACCCAACCGCCGAAGATGTCGCCATTGGCGTTGGTATCGCCCGGCATGGCAATCGTGCGCACGGTCAGCGTCCCGCGCGGCGCTTCGTCGGGTCCATCGGCAGCAGGGCTCATGGGCATCCTTCAGGCAGGCGGGGAATCCGCTTGGCCGATGATGCTGACGCGGCGGCGGGCACGCAAGCCACGCTTTGCATTGCCCGGCGATGTCGCCGACACTCGCGGCAGGCCACGCGAACAGGGATCGATGCCATGTCCAGCGCCAGCACTCCCAAGCCCGAGCCGATGATCATCATCTCGCTGCGCTATGCCGATGCGCCGCGCATGTATGACTGGCTGATCGAGGCCTTCGGCTTCGAGAAGCATGCCGCCTATTATTCCGAGGACGGCAAGACACTCCTCCACGGCGAGCTCAGGATGGGATCGAGCTTCGTGATGCTCGGCTCCTCCGAGGGCAACGAATTCGGCAAGCTGGTCTCGCGCCCGGCCGAGCTCGGCGGCACCACCGCCTCGCCCTATATCGCCACCGACGATATCGACGCCCGCTGCGAGCGCGCCCGCAAGGCCGGTGCCGAGATCTGCATGGAGCCGACCGACCAGCCCTATGGCAGCCGCGACTTCATCTGCATGGACCCCGAGGGTCATGTCTGGTGCTTCGGCACGTACAGGCCGGCCTGACGCACCGGACCGAAAAGTGGAATGCACTTTTCGGAGCAATCCGATGCGATCGCAAAGAGCTAGATCGCCACAATCGCGTCCAACCGGACGCGCGGCGATCTAGCCAGCGACCTGAAGCGGCGGCATCGACCGCCTTGCCCGCAGCATCAGCCAGCAGACCACGCCGAGATTGACGAGGTTCCAGGCGAGCCCGTTGAGGAAGGCCATCCGGTACGAGCTGAAATAGTCGAAGATCATGCCCGAGAGGTAACCGCCGAAGGCCATGCCGAGCACGGTCACCGACATCACCAGGCCGATGCGCACGCCTGCCTGCTTGGCCGGGAGATATTCGCGAATGACGACGGCATACATCGGCACGATGCCGCCCTGGAACAGGCCGAAGATGCCGCTGACGACATAGAGCGACTGCAAACCGTCGAACCAGAGATAGAGGAACAGCGCCACGCCCTGCATCAGGGAGCCCAGCGCCAACGTCGCCACGCCGCCGATCCGGTCGGCGACGAAGCCCGAGCCGATGCGGCTGACGATGCCGAGCAGCATCATCAGCGAGAGCATCTCGGCGCCACGCGCCACGCCGTAGCCGAGATCGCCGCAATAGGCGACGATATGGACCTGCGGCATCGCCATGGCGACGCAGCAGGCAAAGCCCGCGACGCAGAGCAGGAGCTGGAGCTGGCCGGCGCTGAGGCCGAGATCGCCGCGCGCCCCGGCACTGCTCGCCTCCGCGGCCGCCATCGTCGCGGCCGTGGGCTGGCGCCGGAAGAACGGTGCGAGCGGCAGCAGCACCACCAGCGTGACAATGGCGATGCCGAAATGCGTGGCGCGCCAGCCATGGTTGGCCATGCCCCAGGTGATGACCTGCGGCCAGAACACCCCCGCGAGATAGCTGCCCGAGGCGCCGCAGACCACGGCGAGGCCACGATGCTTGCGGAACCAGTGCGACAGGTCCGAGATCAGCGGCGAGAAGCCGGCGGCGCTGCCCATGCCGATCAAGAGCCCATGCGCCAGCGCGAACTGCCAGAGCGACTGCGACATCGCCGCAGCGGAATAGCCGGCCGCGAGCAGGAAAGCGCCGATCACGATCGGGACCATGATGCCGTAGCGATCCGCGACCCGGCCCATGATGATGTTGCCGGCGCCGAAGCCGAGCATAGCGAAGGTGTAGGGCAGCGAGGCGCCGGCCCGCAGCGTGCCGAACTCGCCCTGCATCGCCGGCAGCACGACGACGACCGACCAGGAGCCGACGCAGGCGACCGTGCCGATCACCAGCGCGACGGCGAGCCGGAGCCAAGCATAGGACGAATCGGGTTGATAGCGGTCGGCGTCCTGGGACATGCTTCCTCGGCGGCCACATCTTGGGAGGTGGCTCTTCTCCGGGCAGCTTTAGCGCATGGAAGCTGCCGGGCAAGCGCGCCGGAGGCAGGGCGGCCGCGCGATCGCGGCGGGCCGGCAAGGCAAAAACATCCGCGGCCGATCGGCCGCGGATGCCATCTCGTCACCGAGGAGTTGCGTCAGGCGGCGCGGCGCTCGTGGCGGCCTTCCCTGACCTCCTCGATGATCTTGGCGACGAAGGCCGGCAGGTCGTCGGGCTTGCGCGAGGTCACGACGCCCTTGTCGGTGACGACCTCGCTGTCCTCCCAGTTCGCGCCGGCATTGATCAGGTCCTGCCTGATCGTCTTGTAGGAGGTGACTTTCCGGCCCTTGGCGATGCCGGTGTCGATCAGGAGCCAGGGGCCGTGACAGACGGCGGCGACGACCTTGCCCTGGTCGAAGAAACTCTTAATCAGCCCGAGCGCCTTGTCGTTGCCGCGCAGCGTGTCGGGATTCATCTGCCCGCCGGGCAGCACGATCGCGTCGTAATCCTCGGCCCGAGCCTGATCGAGCGTGCGATCGACGGCGACAGGGCGGCCCCAGTCCTTGTTCTGCCAGCCCCTGATCTCGCCGGCCTCCGGCGAAACGATATCGACGGTGGCGCCGGCCTTCTGCAGGGCGGCATGCGGCACATCGAGCTCGGACTGCTCGAAACCATGCGTCGCGAGGATGAGAATCTTCTTTCCGGTGAGATCGGCCATGGCGTTCTCCTGATCGTTTGGGATGTGATCAGGAAACCGCCCGGCGGCCGAACCGTTCCCGGCAAATCGCCGCTTGGGTCTCAGCGGAAGACGCGGTCGCCTTCCATGTCGACGATCTGCTGGCCCTTCACCAGGGTGAAGTCGGCGGCCTCGGCCTGCCCCGGGAAACGGTCGGCCCGGATGAAGCGGTGGCTCTTGGCCTCGCCGTCGACGACCTTCTCGATGACGCCGCAAAGCTGGTACTGCCCGCCTTCCGGATAAGGCGTGGCATGGATGGTGAAGCCGTTGTGCTCGATGCTCTTGACCGGGCCGGCGGGCTTGTCCTCGGCCGGCTTGCGGCCACCGAACAGCGATTTCAGGAAGGACATGGCGGGCGCTCCTCGAACCGGGCGTCAGTCTATGCCGGACAAGTAGCCCTGACTGGCGCCTATGCCAACCGGTGAGCCTCAGAGAATTCGCTTGGCAGCCACCGCCGCTTTCCCTATGCAGCCGCCATCGGGCCTCGGTCCCGTTCGTAAGCGTCTCACGTCAGGCAACGCATCCAACCGGCATGAGGCCGTATCGGATGCATCCGGTAAGGCCTGCCCCTTGCGAAAGCCTGTCCATGAACAGCTCCGCCTTCCCTCGCCTCCCCGCCCGCTATGCCGGCGTGGTGATGCCCTTCTTCCTGTCGATCCTGATGACCTTCGTCGTTTCCGGCATCTCGACCCTGAAGGCTCTCGGCCCGACAGCCGAGTTCCTTCAGACCTGGCCGGCCTCCTGGGCCCTGTCCTGGCTCGTCGCCTTCCCGACATTGCTCCTCGTGCTGCCGATCGTCCGGCGCCTCGTTGCACTCGTGGTCGCGCCGCCGGCCTGATCCGTCACGCCGATAGGTGGAGGGCGACCTCGCGCCGATGCGGGCTCTGGCGGTGCTCGAATAGATAGATGCCCTGCCAGGTGCCGAGCGCGAGGCGTCCGCCCATCACCGGAATCGAGAGCGAGACCGGCGTCAGCGCCGCCTTGATATGGGCCGGCATGTCGTCCGGCCCCTCGTCGCGATGGACGAGATAGGCCATCGCCGGATCATCCGCCGCTGGCACCAGCCTGCGGAAGAACGCGTCGAGATCGCGGCGCACGTCCGGGTCGACATTCTCCTGGATCAATAGCGAGCAGGAGGTGTGCCGCACGAACAGCGTCAGCAAGCCGCTGGTCTCGCCGCTCTCCTTGACGAAAGAAACGGCGCGGTCGGTGAACTCGTAGAGCCCCGGCCCGCGCGTCTCGACGCTCAGGATCGCCTGCCGCGCCATCAGCGCTCGGTGAGCGCGAGCTTGGCGCCGAGCGCGACGAAGGCTGCGGCGAAGCTCCGGCGCAGCCACGCCATCACCGCCGGACGGCTGATGACCTTGTCGCGCATCGCCGCGGCGAAGAGCCCGTAGAGCGCGAAGACGATGAAGGTCATCGCCATGAACACGCCCGAGAGCTCCAGCATCCGCGCCATCGGGCTTGCCTCGCCGGCAGCGATGAACTGCGGCAGGAAGGCGACGAAGAAGATCGAGAGCTTGGGGTTGAGCAGGTTGAGCGCCAGCCCGTCGCGCAGCACCAGCCAGGCCGAGCGCGCATCGGACTTGGTCTCGACCTTGAGCGCGCCATGTTCCTTGAGCGTCTGCCAGGCCATGTAAAGCAGATAGGCGACGCCGGCATATTTCACGATGGCGAAGGCGAGCGCGCTGGCATGCAGCAGCGCCGCAATCCCCATCATCGCCGCGATCAGATGCGGCACGATGCCGATCGTGCAGGCGAAAGCGGCGAGCACGCTCGCCCGCGAGCCGCGCGTCAGGCCGGCGGCGATGGTGTAGATCGCGCCCGTTCCCGGCGAGGCGACGATGATCAGCGAGGTCAGCAGGAATTCGGGGGACATCAAGAGCTCAACCCTTCGAAGATGCCGCCGATGACGGTGACGACCGCCTCGCCGGTCGCCACCGCGACGGTTCCCACGCCTTGGACCACGGCCCCGGCCACATCGATCGTGACGGTTCCCGCAATATCGAGCGCGCCGCCGATGATGTCGGCGGTGGCGGACCCCGTTTCCTGCTTCGGCTCGTTCTGGGCTTGCGCCTGGAGCGCGACCTGAGCGGCCTCGATCTCTTCGGGCGTTGGGATACCGGTCATCTGCTCTCCTCCGACGGAAGCGCCGATCTTCGCGGCGACCTTAGCAGAACTGTGGCAGGATCGGGCAGTTGGCAGAGATAGCTATCGCGCCTGCCAGAAATGGAGCTGCCCGACATGGTTGTTGCCGGACAACCTGTCGTCCTGCGCCACGATCTTGGTGCCGTCGAACAGGTCCCAGTGGTCACCGGTGGTCCGCTCCATGAACAGGAAGGACCATTTCTTGTCTCCCGCCGTCTGGTAGCAGTTTTCCAGGTAGAGCACGCCCTTGCGACCGAGCACCTTGGGCGTGACCTCCCGACAGACGCCCTCGATATCGGGCTTGCCATAGGCGCGCCGGATGCGCGGCAGCAGCTCCGCGGCCCGGATGAAGAGCATCTGGCTGAGCCCCCGCAGTGGCTCCCGCGAGCCGCGCAGAACACCGGGTTGCGGCCCGCCCGCCAGCGCCCGCGCGCCCCGGAAGGATGTTCCGAGCTCGTCGTTCATGATGGCTTCGATCGTCGCATCGTCCCCGGAGGGCGTGATGCGCATCGTATAGCCCATGCAGATGGCGCAGCGATTGAAGGTATCGCCGACCGCGCTCTTCGCCCAGGGGCGAACCGTGGCGTAGCGGTCGGCAAGGGAGTCATAGGTGAAGGGGAGCATGGGCGATCTCCTGGAGCGGAAGGCGGTGATCCCGAAGATCGACCACCTGTCCGCAATGATCGAGCGGCGGCAGACTGGCCAGCCGCCGCTGCGCGAGCATCCTACGTTCGCAGGAGGGCTTATCCGGCAAGCCACGGCAAGGCGCGCCAAAAGAAAAAGCCCGCCTCCGCAGCGCGGAAGCGGGCCTTGTTCTTGGTCGGCAGGAAGCCGCCTGACCGTCAGTTGTCGAGGAAGCTCCGCAGCTTCCGCGACCGGCTCGGGTGCTTCAGCTTGCGCAGCGCCTTCGCCTCGATCTGGCGGATGCGCTCGCGGGTGACGCTGAACTGCTGGCCGACCTCTTCGAGCGTGTGGTCGGTATTCATGCCGATGCCGAAGCGCATGCGCAGCACTCTTTCTTCGCGCGGGGTCAACGACGCGAGAACTCGCGTCGTTGTTTCACGAAGATTGCTCTGGATCGCGGCGTCGATCGGCAGGATCGCGTTCTTGTCCTCGATGAAGTCGCCGAGATGGCTATCTTCCTCGTCGCCGATCGGCGTTTCCAGCGAGATCGGCTCCTTGGCGATCTTCAGGACCTTGCGCACCTTCTCCAGCGGCATGGCCAGCTTCTCGGCCAATTCCTCCGGCGTCGGCTCGCGGCCGATCTCGTGCAGCATCTGGCGCGAGGTCCGCACGATCTTGTTGATCGTCTCGATCATGTGCACGGGGATGCGGATCGTGCGCGCCTGGTCGGCGATCGAGCGCGTGATCGCCTGCCGGATCCACCATGTAGCGTAAGTGGAGAACTTATAACCCCGGCGGTACTCGAACTTGTCGACCGCCTTCATCAGGCCGATATTGCCTTCCTGGATCAGGTCGAGGAACTGCAGGCCGCGGTTCGTGTACTTCTTGGCGATCGAGATCACGAGACGCAGGTTCGCCTCGATCATCTCCTTCTTGGCCTGACGGGCCTCGCGCTCGCCCTTCTGGACCATCAGCACGATCTTGCGGAATTCCTGGATCTCCAGGCCCGTCTCGGAGGCGAGCGTATGCACCTCCTCGCGCAATTGCTTGATCCGCTCCAGCTCCGCCGCGACGAACTCCTTCCAGCCGCGTGAGCCGAGCTTCGAGACGCGCAGGACCCATTTCGGGTCGAGCTCGCCGCCGACATGCTGTTTGAGGAAGTCGTCGCGCGCCACGCCATAGCTCTCCGCGAGGCGCAGCAGGCGCGTCTCGTGGCCGATCAGGCGCTTGTTGATGTCGTAGAGCTGCTCGACGAGCGCCTCGATGCGGTTGTTGTTGAGCGAGAGCGACTTCACCGCGGTGATGATGTCGTCCTTGAGCTTCTTGTACTTGCGGTCCTGCGACGGCGAGAGCTTGGTGTTCTCCAGCCGGTTGGCGATGTCCTGGTCCTGCAGGCGGCGCAGCTTCTTGTAGTCGTCGGCGATGGCGTTGAAGGTCTCGAGCACGCGCGGCTTGAGCTCGGCCTCCATGGCCGAAAGCGACACGTTGTTCTCCATGTCGTCATCGTCCATGTCCGGCGGGGTCTCGCCCTCCGGAGTCTCGGCCTGCTCGGCTTCCTCGGCCTCCTCCTCGCCTGCGGCGGCGGGGTTCTTGCCATCGGGGCCGGCATAGGTGGCTTCGAGATCGATGATGTCGCGCAGCAGCACCTTGCCGTCGACGAGCTCGTCGCGCCAGATGATGATGGCCTGGAAGGTCAGCGGGCTCTCGCAAAGGCCCGCGATCATCGCCTCGCGGCCGGCCTCGATGCGCTTGGCGATCGCGATTTCGCCCTCGCGCGAGAGCAATTCGACCGAGCCCATCTCGCGCAGATACATGCGGACGGGATCGTCGGTGCGCTCGGTCGGCTCCAGGTTGCGCTTGGTCTCGACCGGCAGGGTCTGGCGCGAGGCGTCGACCATGTCGCCGCCCTCGGGCTCCTCCTCGTCGCCGCCGCCGTCCTTGCGGGCCGCGCGCTCCTCGCCGGCCGCTTCCGGGTCCTCGTTGTCGACGACGTTGATGCCCTGCTCGCTGAGCTGGCCGAGCACGTCCTCGATCTGCTCCGAGGAAAACTCCTCGGACGGCAGAACTTCGTTCAGTTCGTCATAGGTGACATAGCCGCGCTTCTTCGCGAGCTTGATCATCCGCCTTACGGCCTGATCGGTCAGGTCGAGCAACGGGCCGTCGGTAGTCGGGGGGGCATCCGGCGCGACCTGATCGGTCTTTTCCCGTTCGCTCGCTTTAGTCGCCATCAATCAGCGCTCCGCACTCGCGCCGGCCATGGCCGAGACAGCCATATACCGACGCATAAAAGGGCGGCGCGACCGCAGGCCCGGCGCGCTCACCCACCCAAATCCAGTTGCAGATGGCACCAGACGTCGTTGACGAATCGTGAACCACCCCACAGCTTGCGCGCACTTGGACACGCGTCCACCACTCGCTGGGTAATCAATCCTCGGACATGGCCTCGGTGCCTTCGATTGTCTCGAGGCGGGCCTTCACGTCCTTGATCCAGGCGAAATTGGCTTCGGTCGCGTCATCAGCCAAGGCGCGCTCGGCTGCTCTCAACTCGCTATTTAGCGTCCGCGCGCGATGATGCAAGACGATGGCCTGATGAATCGAGTCAAAAACCGATTCAGGATCAGCATCTTGCGCGAGTTTCAGCCGCTCGGCCGGCCCCGTCACGGCCATGAGATGCCCCTGCGCTTCCCTGACGCGCGGCTGCGCCAGCCGATTCGCCAGCGTCTCCCGGTCGAGCGTGTCCTCGACGGCATCGAGCAGCGCCTGCCGGAAACGCTCGGCCGCCGGCCCATCGAGCGACAGCTCCGCGATCTCGTCGGCGCAGCGCATGAGGAGGTCGGGATGGCTCGCCAGCGCCAGCAGGATGAAGGCCTCGCGCTGGTCCTCGCCGCGCAGCTTCGCCACGAGGCGTGACTGCGTCAGCGCGCTCGAAGCCTTGAGCGGCCCGGCGAGCCATGGTGGAACCTGCCGACCGAACCCGCCGCGCTGGGGCGCCCCCCCCCGGCCGCGCTGGAAGTTCCCGCCCCCGCCGCCACGCTCCTGACGCGCAGGAGCTGCGCTGGCGAAGAGCTGCGCCAACCGCTCGTCCATCTCGCGGCGATAATGCTTGCGCGTGGTCTCGTCGCGGATCTGCCCGAGCGGCTCCTTCAGGCGGCGCTCGAAGGCGGCGCGGCGCTCCGGCGTATCGAGCGGGCCGGCCTCGACCTCGCGCTGCCAGAGCATGTCGACCAGCGGGCGCGCCGCCGCGACCACCTCGGCGATCGCCTGCCGCCCGCCCGAGCGGGCGAGGTCGTCGGGGTCCTGCCCGTCCGGCAGCAGGGCGAAGGAGAGCGACTTGCCGGGCTCCAGCAGCGGCAGCGCGATATCGATCGCCCGGCTCGCGGCCTTGCGGCCGGCCTTGTCGCCGTCGAGGCAGATCACCGGCTCGTCCGCCATGCGCCAAAGTAGTCCGAGCTGGTCCTCGGTCAGGGCCGTGCCGAGCGGCGCCACCGTCTGCGGGAAGCCCGACAGCGACATGGCGATCACATCGACATAGCCCTCGACCACCACGACCTGGCTCGTGTCATGCGC
Organism: Allobosea sp. FW305-C-101; assembly: GCF_058783685.1. Lineage (NCBI taxonomy): Bacteria > Pseudomonadati > Pseudomonadota > Alphaproteobacteria > Hyphomicrobiales > Alloboseaceae > Allobosea > Allobosea sp. FW305-C-101. The sequence continues at coordinate 45,714 of NZ_JBYSYT010000011.1, forward strand.
GGCCTTGCGGGCATTGTGGTGGTTGAACAGCAGATGGCCCTTGTGGAAGAGCGGCGTCTCCGGCGAGTTCAGGTATTTCGCCGCAACCTCCGAGCTCATCGCCCGCCCGCCGAAGGCGATGACCCGCCCACGCGAATCATGGATCGGGAACATCACCCGGTCGCGGAAACGGTCATAGGGCACGGCGATCTCCTCGCCATGCACCAGCAACCCCGCCTCCATCATCAGCTCGGCCGGGACTCCCTTCCCCGCCAGATGATCGCGCAGGGCGAAACGGTCGGCCGGGCCGTAGCCGAGGCGGAAGCGCGAGCGCGCCTCGCCGTCGAGCCCGCGCGTCGCGAGATAGCGCCGGGCTCCGCCGCCGCGATCGCCCATCAGTTCGGCCTCGAAGAACTGCGCCGCGAGCTCCACGACCTCGTGCAGCCCCTTGCGCTTCTCCTCCTGAATCTGCGCCTCCGCCGTGATCTTCGGCAGGATGACACCGGCCTCAGCCGCCAGCTTCTCGACGGCTTCGGGGAAGGAGAGCCCCTCGGTCTCCATCACGAACTTGAAGATGTCGCCGTTCTTGCCTGACGAGAAATCGAAGAAGGACGCCTTCTGGTCATTGACGAAGAAGGAGGCCGTCTTCTCGGCATTGAAGGGCGAGAGCCCCTTCCACTCGCGCCCGGCCTTCTGCAGGCGCACGCGCTTGCCCACGACCGCCGAGACAGGCAGCCGCGCCTTGATCTCCTCAAGGACGGAGGGCGGGAATTTCATGGTTCCTGATGTGGCCCCTATGCGCAGGAAAGCCAACCTCGAATACGCCCGCGACAAGGCTTGTCGGCAATATCCACAAGCGCTGTCATCGAGGCGAGCACGTCATTCTCGGGCGAAGCACAGCTTCGACCCGAGAATCTCACAATGAGAAGGCGCTGGTTTCCGAGATGCTCGGGTCAAGCCCGAGCATGACGTCTCCATGCATTTCCGAGCTAAGCGCGGGGATCAGCCGCCCAACGCGGCCTTCACCATCGGGCTGACCTTGCCGAAATCCATCTGGCCGGCATAGGCCGCGCGCAGGACGCCGATGACCTTGCCCATGTCCTTGACGGCGGTCGCGCCGGTCTCAGTCACGGCCTTGTCGATCGCGGCCTTCACCTCGTCATCGGACATCTGCTTCGGCAGATAGGACGAGATCACCGCGACCTCGACGCGCTCGCCATCGGCAAGCTCGGGGCGGTTGTTGGCATCGTAGATCGCGATCGATTCCTGGCGCTGCTTGATCATCTTCTGGAGCACGCCGAGGATCTCGTCGGCGGTCGCCTCGCCCTTGCCGGCGCCCCGCGCCTCGATGTCCTTTTCCTTCAGCGCGGCGCTGATCAGGCGGATCGCCGCGACCTTGGCCTTCTCGCCGGCCTTCATCGCTTCCTTCATGTCGGCCGTGAAGCGCTCGCGCAGGCTCGTCATCTCGTTGTTCCTTTTTCTCTTGTGCGGCCTGCGCCAGCTTTGATTGACGGGCCGCGCCCGGCTCTTTAAGGCTCGCGTTCCAGACCGGCGGAGTGGATTGCCGCAGCCCCGCCCCCGCATTTTTCCGCTCAAGCGGACTGGACCGAGACATAGACATGACCGCTCCCGAAGGAAACCCCGCCGCAGGCGGCTGGACCGAACCGCGCGCGACCGCGCTCCTCGTCTTGGCTGACGGCACGGTGCTGGAAGGCTTCGGCCTCGGCGCCGTCGGCGAGGCACCGGGCGAGGTCTGCTTCAACACGGCGATGACCGGCTATCAGGAAATCCTGACCGACCCGTCCTATGCCGGGCAGATCATCACCTTCACCTTCCCGCATGTCGGCAATGTCGGCGTGAACGAGGAGGACACCGAGACCGTCAACGCCGCCGCCTCTTCCGGCGTGCGCGGCTGCGTGCTCCATGCCGCGATCACCGAGCCCTCGAACTGGCGCGCGAACCGGCATTTCGATGCCTGGCTCAAGGCCCGCAACATCGTCGGCATCTGCGGTGTCGATACCCGCGCGCTGACCGCGCTGATCCGCGACAACGGCATGCCGAACGCGATCCTCGCCCATAGCCCGGACGGTGTCTTCGACATCGAACGGCTCAAGAAGCAGGCCGCCGCGCTGCCTTCGATGGCCGGTCTAGACCTCGTCCCGCTCGTCACCGCCTCGCAGCGCTACGACTGGAACGAGACCCCCTGGGTCTGGCCGGCCGGCTACGGCAAGCGCGAGAGCAACCAGTTCAAGGTCGTCGCCATCGACTACGGCGTGAAGCGCAACATCCTGCGCCTGCTCGCCAAGGCCGGCTGCGACGTCACCGTCGTGCCCTCGACCGCGAGCGCCGAAGACATCCTGGCGCTGAACCCCGACGGCATCTTCCTCTCCAACGGCCCGGGCGACCCGGCCGCGACCGGCGAATATGCCGTGCCCGTCATCAAGCAACTGCTCGACCGGAAGGTCCCGACCTTCGGCATCTGCCTGGGGCACCAGATGATGGCGCTCGCCATCGGCGGCCAGACCATGAAGATGAAGCAGGGCCATCACGGCGCGAACCATCCGGTGCAGGACAAGACCACCGGCAAGGTCGAGATCGTCTCGATGAACCACGGCTTCGCGGTCGATCCGGCGAGCCTGCCGGCCAATGCGGTCGAGACCCATGTCTCGCTCTTCGACGGCTCGAACAGCGGCATCGCGCTGACCGACCGCCCGGCCTTCAGCGTCCAGCACCATCCGGAAGCCTCGCCCGGCCCGCAGGACAGCCACTACCTCTTCACCCGCTTCACCGAATTGATGGCGGCCGAGAAGGCGAAGAAGGCGGCCTGAGGGCCGCCGAAGGAGACGGGCATGATCCACCAGTTGCGCATCTACGAGATCTTCGAGCGCAACAAGGCGGCCTTCCATGCCCGCTTCCGCGACCACGCCGCGCGCATCATGGCGCGCCATGGCTTCCATATCGTTGCAATGTGGGAAACCGCGAGCGCCGGGCGCGCCGAATTCGCCTATATCCTCGCCTGGCCCGATGCCGAGACCAAGGCGAAGGCCTGGGCGAGCTTCATGGCCGATCCCGAATGGATCGAGATCAAGCGCGTGACCTCGCTGGAACATGGCAGCCTCGTCGGCGCGATCGAGGATCGCGTGATGACGCCGACCGCCTATTCGCCGGCACTCGATTGACAACGGCCGCCCCCGCGCGCTTTAAGCAGGGCATGATCAGCCTGCTCGCCTTCCTTCACGGCTATTACGCCCCGCTCTCATAGAGGCGGTGGCATTCCCATGTTCAACCGCCGCGCTGGCGGTTGAATTCAGGCAGATCACCCGGCATCGCGGCTCACCACCGAGCGAAAACGATGTCCCCCACGATCAGAACCATTTCGACCATCGGAATCATGGGCTTCGGCGCCTTCGGACGCCTGCTGGCCCGCCATCTCCAACCGCATTTCGCGCTACGCGTCTGCGATCCCGACACCCCCCCGCAGGCGATACGAGCGGCAAGGGCCTGCAGCCGGCTACCGTCGCCGAAGTCGCCGCTTGCGATCTCGTCATCCTCGCCGTGCCCGTGCCGGCAATCCCCGAAGCGATCGCGGCCCTACGCCCGCATCTCAAGGCCGGCGCCATCGTGCTCGATGTCGGCTCGGTCAAGATCGGCCCGGCCCGCGCCATGCAGGCGGCGCTGCCTGACAATGTCGAGATCATCGGCACGCATCCCCTATTCGGCCCGCAGAGCGCCCGCAACGGGCTCGCCGGCCTCAAGATCGCGCTCTGCCCCATCAGAGGCCACAGCACGCCGCGCATTGCCGCCTTCCTGCGCCATGTGCTGAAGCTGAAGGTCATCGTCACCACGGCCGACGCGCATGACCGCGAGGTTGCGATGGTGCAGGGCCTGACCCATCTCATCGCCAAGATCCTGGTCCGCATGGAGCCACTGCCCCGGACGATGACTACGGCGAGCTTCGACCTCCTGATGCAGGCGACCGAGATGGTGCGCTACGATGCGCCCAACGTCTTCATGGCGATCGAGCGCGCCAATCCGCATGCCAAGGCGGTGCGCGACCGCTTCTTCGCACTCGCCGAGGAGATGCGGCTGTTCCTGGAGAACGGCCATCTTGAAGCCGCGCCGTCAGCCGCCACCCTGCCTCACAAGGTCGCAGAGGTCGCGCAGGCCTAGCCTTCGCCGTCCCACCCGAAGACAATGCAGAAAATCACGAATGCCCCAACGATGACCGACAATCCCCTGCTCTACCCGGGCGCCGCCCATCCCGACCTGCGCGAGCCGATGATCGCGGAGCTCGTCCGCACGTTCTATGCGCGGGCCAGGGAGGACAAGCTGATCGGCCCGGTCTTCGCGGCCGCCGTCGAGGATTGGGACCACCATATCGGCAAGATCACCGATTTCTGGAGCGGCGTGATGCTGCGCACCGGCCGTTACGATGGCCGCCCTATGCATCCGCACCTGATCCTGCCCTTGGAAGGCAAACATTTCGACCGCTGGCTCGACCTGTTCGAGATCACGGCGCACGAGGTCTGCCCGCCCGATATCGCACAGGCCTTCATCGTCCGGGCCCGCCGCATCGCCGACAGCTTCGAGATGGCCCGCGCCAGCCAGCGCGGCGAGGTTGCGGCACCACGACACAGCTTGCGGTAAATGCAGACCGTCATTCTCGGGCTTGACCCGAGAATCTCGCGCCGAAAGAGGCTCCAACGCCCGCTGGTCATGAGATGCTCGGGTCAAGCCCGAGCATGACGCAAGGAATGGCTAGGCCGCCCGCGCTTCCCGGCTGAGAAAGGCCGCGATCTCCCCGCGATCGGCTCCCGCTTCGAGCGCGATCCGCTCGGCCAGCGCCGCCGCCGAGGGCCGCAGCGCCCCCAATGGCCGGTCGAGCCAGTAGGAGACCGGGTTCAGCGCCTCGCGCTCATCCACACGAACGATCCGCCCCACCGCCAGTTGCTCGCGCGCCAGAGGCGGGCGCGCCAAGGCGATGCCGAGCCCATGAGCGGCCGCATCCAGCACGAGATTATAGTCCTCGAAACGCCGGTCCTGCGGGCGCGGGCGATAATCCAGCCCCTGCGCCGCGAACCAGGCCTTCCAGCCGGCGGCATCCGAATCATGGATCAGGGGCTGCGCGAGCAGGCGCTCCGGCGCGCCCTCTCCGATCGCTTCGGCAAGCTGCGGCGAAGCGATCGGGAAGCACCATTCCTCGAACAGCTTGAGCGAAAGCCGGTCCGGCGCGCCGCCGCGCCCGCAGCGGATGCCGAGATCGACGCCTTCCTCCTCGAAATCCACCTTGCGATGCTCGACCTGCAGCACGATCCGCAACGACGGCGTCCCGGCCTCCAGCACGGCCAAACGCGGCATCAGCCAGAGCGCGCAGACCGAAGGCGGCGCGCTGACCCTGACCACCGAGGCGCCACGCACTTCGCGCCACCGCTCCGAATTATCGGCGATCAGCGCGAAGGCTTCCTGCGTGCGCTGGAGCAGGCGCTGGCCTTCCGGCGTCAGCGAAACGCCCCGCGCCTGCCGCAGGAAGACCCGCAGGCCAAGCCAATGCTCGAGCTTGGCGATCTGCCGGCTGACGGCGCCATGAGTCAGGTTCAGCGCCTCGGCGGCGGCCGAGAAGCTGCCGGTGCGCGCGGCCGCCTCGAAAGCGCGCAGGGTGTCGAGCGGCGGCAGGTTCGAGCTGTGATCCATTCTCACAGCTCATGCGCGAATTGTTCGTTTGTCAATCAGCTCGCCGAGGCGCTTATCGGGAGCAACTTCTCGTCATCGATGGATCGACGCCATGTCCTCCTCAAGCTGCACCTCCCCCAGCCTCGCCGCTTCCGGCGCCCAGCGCCTCGACCCGACGCTGGTCTTCACCGTGACCTTCACGGTCATGGCCTGGGCCTCCTCCTTCCCGGCGATCCGCGCCGGGCTCGCCGGCTTCGGCCCGGCCGAGATGGCCGCATTGCGCTTCGCGCTCGCCGGCGGCCCGGCCGCGCTCTTCCTCATCGCGACACGGGCGAAGCTGCCCGAGCTCGGCGATATCTGGCGCTTCCTCGTCGGCGGCGTGATCTTCATCGCGGGCTATGCGCTGCTCTTGAATTTCGGCCAGCGCGTCGTGCCGGCCGGCCCCGCCGCCTTCATCATCAACACCAACCCGATCATGACGGCCGTGCTCGCCATGATGATCCTGGGCGAGCGTTTCAGCCTGACTGCCTGGCTCGGCACGGCCTTGTCCTTCGCCGGGATCGGCGTGATCGCGCTCGGCAAGGGGCTCGATGTCGAGATCGGCCTGAGCGTGCTGCTGATCCTCGGCGCAGCCTTCTGCAACGCCATCACCACCGTGCTGCAGAAGCCGCTATTCGGCCGCTATAAGCCGCTCCACGTCGCTGCCTGGAACATGTCGATCGGCGGCTTCGTGCTGCTGCCCTTCCTGCCGTCGGCGATCGAGCAGGCGCAGGTCGCGCCGAGCGTCTCCTTCTGGTCGGTGGTCTATCTCGCAGTGGTGCCGAGCCTGATCGCCTACGGCACCTGGGCGATCACGCTCTCGCGCCTGCCGGCCGCCCGCGCCTCGAACTTCCAGTACGCCGTGCCGCCAATGGCGATGCTGATCGGCTTCTTCTGGCTCGGCGAAATCCCCACGGTCTTCGGCCTGATCGGCGGCGCCATGGCGCTCGCCGGGGTCGTGGTGGTCAACCTGAAGCGCTGATCAGAATCCCCTCGCCTCCAGCGCCTTCTCGTCATCCGCGATATAGTCGCGGATGATCGGGACGGCGCTCTTGTGCTGGCCGAGCAAGAGCTGGAACACCATGTCGCCGCCGATATCGAAGGAGATCGAGCAGGCGCAGAGATAGAATTCCCACATCCGGGCGAAGCGCTCGCCCATCATGGCGACGACCTCGTCGCGCTTCGCCATGAAGCGCTCGCGCCAGGCCTCCAGCGTCCAGTGATAGTGCCGGCGCCAGAACTCGCAGTCGGAGGCCCACAGGCCGGTCTGCTCCTGCGCCGCGAAGACCTCCGACAATGCCGGCGCATAGCCGCCCGGGAAGATGTACTTGTCGAAGAACGGCCCGGTGAAGCCAGGCGGCCCGACGCGGCCGATGCAATGGACCAGCGCGATCCCGTCCGGAGTCAGCAGATCACGGATGTTCCCGAAGTACTCGCCATAATGCGCGACGCCGACATGCTCCATCATGCCGACCGAGACGACGCGGTCGAACGTGCCGCCCAGCTCGCGATAGTCCTTGTTGATGAAGGTGACGACATCGCCAACGCCGGCCGCCTCGGCCCGCCTCGAGGCCGCCGCCATCTGGTCGGGCGAGACGTTGAGCCCGGTCACCTTCGCGCCACAGGCCTTTGCGAGATAGATCGCAAGCTCGCCCCAGCCCGAGCCGATATCGAGCACGCTCATACCGGGCTCGATCTTGAGCTTGGCGGCGAGGTGCCGGAGCTTCGCCTTCTGCGCGGCCTCCAGCCCGACCTCAGGGCTGTGCCAGTACGCACAGGAATAGGTCATCGTCTCGTCGAGCCAGAGCCGGTAGAACTCGGTTGGGATGTCGTAGTGATGCTTGACCTTCTTCCCGGCGACGCCGAGCGGATTGTGCATCCGCCAACGCCGCATCTTGAAGCGCACCTTGCGGATCGCCTGCTGCAACGGGTCCTTGCGCATCTCGCGGCGTTGCAGCCAGAACAGCGTCAGCAGGTCGTGGATCGTACCGTCCTCGAAATCGATCCGCCCGTCCATGTAGCCTTCGGCAAGGGCGAGCTCCGGGTTGAGGAAGAGCTCGCGCTCGACGCGGTTGTCGTGGAAGCTCACCGTCACGGCGAGTGCGGTCTTGACTACTCCGGCGAAGAGCAATTCCGCCGGGCCGGCGCCGAAGACATGCCGCTTGCCGTCCGGCGTGATGACCGTCAGGCGGCCGTGGCGGATGAACCGCTTGAGCAATCGCGGCAGCAGCAGCATGGGCGCTCCTCGTCTCGATTCGCCAACTAAAGCCGAAACCCGGCGGCCTCGAAACCCCCGAAGGTTGCGGAGCCACGCGGCTTGTGCGTAGTCATCGGGAATACTGGCGCAATCTGAGGGTCGACCGAACACATGTCCTGGCGCGATTTCTGGAATGGCGAGCATTCGATCTACGTCTCGCCGCGCCACAAGGCCCTGCATTATCGCGCCATCGCGACCGACCTGATCGGCCATGTCCCCTCAGCCGACGCCGTCGTCCTCGACCATGGCTGCGGCGAGGCGCTCGACGCCGCCCGCGTGGCCGCGTCCTGCGGCAAGCTCTATCTCTGCGAGGCAGCGCCTAACGTGCGCGACAAGCTGCGCGCCCAGTTCGGCCGCAAGGACAATATCATCGTGGTTTCGCCAGAAGAGGTCGAGGCTCTGCCGCCGGCCTCGCTCGACCTCGTCGTCGCCAATTCGCTGCTGCAATATCTCTCGCGCGACGAATTGAAGGCGCTGCTGGACACCTGGCGCGACCGGTTGAAGCCCGGCGGCGCACTCATCCTCGCCGACGTCATCCCGCCCGATGTCAGCCCGCTGACCGATGCCTCGCAATTGCTCGCCTTCGCCTGGCGCGGCGGCTTCTTCCTGGCGGCGCTCGGCGGCCTCGTCCGCACCGCCTTCTCGGACTATCGCAAGCTCCGGGCGCAATACGGCCTCTCGACCTATACGGCCGAGGCGATCACCGCCCTGATCCGCGAGGCCGGCTTCGCGGATGTGCAGCGGCCGGAGAATTTCGGCCACAACCCGCACCGGATGACCTTCAAGGCCATCAAGGCCGCAGCATAGACGAAAGTAGAATTCAGTTCGGAATTCCGATGTTTCCGCCTCGGAATTCCCTTACGGAAGTTCGTCATACGCCTTGATTTGACGCTTCAAGTATGGCTTTGACCGCGGCTTGCCCCGCGAGATTTCCGTGCAGGACCAGTTCACCTGTCCCTATTGCGAAGCTGCGCTCAACCGAGGCGTGCTGTCCTGCCGCAACTGCGGCCGGGATCTCACACCCGTGCTGCCGCTGCTGCACCGCCTCGATGCGCTCGAAGAACGGCTCGCCGCCGCCGAGAAATGCGCCGAGGAGGATCGCGCCGCGCTCGCCGCAGCCCGGACAGCAGAGCCGGTCAGGGCCGCCGCCTTCGCGCCCGCGGAAGCACCGCAGGAGCCGGCGCACGCCCCTCTGGGGCTCGCCCGCCGGCGTTTCTGGGTGCTGCCCTTCGGTCTGGTTCTGCTGCTGCTCGCCTATTGCGCGGTCATCCTCTGGCTCGACCTGCCGCTCTGGACGCTGCGCCTCGCCTCGATCGCGATCCCGTTCTTCACCGGCCTGATCTATTTCGGCATCCGCCCGCGCCTGATCGCCTTCGATATCGGCGTCGCCATCGCCTTCGCGATTTTTTCCGTCGCGACCATGAACGCGTTGCTGGGTTGGCACGACAACATACCGCTCCTTCCGCAAGGGTCGGTGGCCTGGCGCGAGACCTCGTTCTACGCGCTGAGCATCGGCGCCTCCATGTTCTCGGGGATGTTGCTGCGCGTGACGCAGGCTGCGCTCACCGCGCGTGGCCTCGTCTCGCTGCCGGAACTGCGAAAGGGGCTGCAGGCCGTCCACGGCAAGGTGCCGATGGAAACGCTGAAGACCATCGAAACCACCATCCTGATGGCCGGCACCGCCGTTTCGGCCATCGCCGGCCTGATCGCCGCAATCCTTGGAGTGAAATAGGACGATGATGAAGTCTGTGCTCGCTCGGCACATTCTGGCTGCCGTTCTCGCCACCGCCACCTTGCCGATGGCAGCGCAAGCTGCCGATCCGGTCCATCTCATCACGCGCGAGGAAGCCGGCCTGCCGGCGGCGCCCAAGACGGCCGCCAGCACGCGCAACCTGACGCGCGGCCCCGGCATCGACACGCTTCCGACCCCGGACAAGGGCGTCGACGGCAAGCCGTTCCGCCTCAACGTGCGCTTCATGCCGGCGAACGGCGTGCCGATCGACCCGGCGACGGTGCGCGTCTTCTACCGGCGCGACCCTCCGGTCGACATCACCCAGCGCATCAAGCAGTACATCACGCCGGGCGGCATCGACGCGCCCTCCGTCGTCGTGCCGAGCGGGAACCATGTCATCGAGATCGAGGCCACCGACAAGGAAGGCCGCATCGGCCGCAGGCAGATCACGCTGACCGTCGCCCCGACATCGTGAGGCAATCAGGCGTGACGCGCCGGTGCGTCACGCCGCCCTGTCCGCGAAGCTGAAGAACTTGTGGCCGAGGAACGAGAACACCATCACCACGCCCGTGGTGACGAATTGCATCGGCAGATAGGGCAGGCCCGCCCGCGCCACGAAGAGATGCATCAGGATGCCGGTGAGCACGAAGCCCCCAGCCGCGATCAGGGCGAAGCGCCAACCGGCCTGGGCATGGCTGCGGGTCGCGTCGAAGGTCATCCAGCGGTTGAGCGCATAGGATACAAGCGCGCCGACGATGAAGCCGGCGAGCGTCGCCGGCACCGGATCGATCCGGCCGAGTTCGACCAGACCGATCAGCACGCCGTAATGCGCGACCGCCGTCAGCCCGCCCGCGAAGACATAAGCGGCGAGCTGGCGGAACTGGCGCGGATAGCGGCGAAGCGGCATCCGCGCTTCCTAGAGGATGCCGTAGGTTCACGGAAGCCCGTCAGCCAGCGTCGCTGCCGGCGAGATTGGCCGGCATGCCGCCGACCGGCATGTCGAGCCCCTGCTTCAGCGTATCGAGATGGTACTCGCGGATGCGCCCATTGGTCGGGTCGCTGACGAAGGCGCTGCCGCCGATCACCGCGAGGCCGGGCGTCGGGGTCTTCGCGCCATAGGCGCAATCGAAGGCCGGCACCGCCTCGAAGGCCGCAAGCTCCTTCCAGGCCGGCGCGATCTCATAGACTCTGAGCTTGCCGTCCGGCGTCAGGTTGGCAAGCCGGCTGCCATTGCCGCTGAGCTCGAACTGGCAGGCGGCCTGACCGCCCGGCACGGCCAGCACATCCTCGATCTTCAGCGCCTTCGCCTCCGGATCGATCCGCAGCAGCGCGTCGTAAGGCGCCTTCAAACCGTAATTGCCGACGAGATGGCGCCCGCTGTCGCGCGACTTCAACGCGCTGACGCGGCGCTCGTCAGGGTAGCCGAGCTTGCGCCCGCTCCACGCCGCCGCGGCCCCCTTGCCGGCCTTCGACAGGACCAGCAGGCCGCCGCCCTCACCCTCGGCGCAGCCGAAGACAAGGCGCCCGCCCCGCGCTTCGGCCGAGCCGTGGAAGAGCTTGCAGGAGGCATCGGGCTTTGCCGGGTCATCGAACAGCGCGACGCGCTTCCAGTCCTTACCCTCCGCGAGAATCTCGAAGCCGTTCGGACGCGACGAAGCGCTGCGGTCGTCGCCCTTGGCATAGGCCGGGTTCGGGATCGACATCAGCCATTGCCGGTTGCCGAGCGGGACCGCGATGCCGTGCTGTGGCGCCGGACTCGGCCAGACCGTGACAGAAGGCTTGCCCTTGCCGAGGCTGTCGATCGCGACCAGCACCGCCTTCGGCTCGCTCTTGCCCTCCCAGGGACGCAGGCCGTCGAAGAACAGCGCGAGCTGGCCATGGCCCGAGAGCACATGCGCCGGCCGGTCGCCCTTCACCGCGAAGTCGAGCAGCTTCGGCGTCGCCTTGTCGAGATCGACATGGTCGCCATGCGATTCGGCGATCAGCCCGGTATCGAGGATGCGCAGCGTACCCGCCTCGTCCCCGGTCTTGACCACGACATAGCGCCCGCCGGAGACGCCCGCGAAGCCGGGATTGGCCTTCGGCATATCGAAGCTGTGCGTGACCTCGCCGCTGTCGAGATCGAGGATGCGGACGACCGGCTTCTCGTGATCGGCGAAGACGAGGCGCCCGCGCAACGGGGCATGATCATGGGCGAAGGCCGCGGAAGCGAGCAGGCAGCCGGCAAGGCCGGCAGCAGCGAAGCGGGGACAAGGCACGGGATAGCTCCAAGGCAATAATGCAATACTATAACATTACATCACTGTCCCACGAACTCAACCCGCTTGCGCGCCTCCAGTGGACAAGTCGGGGCGCCGGCAAGCGATCCGCGAGAGCGTGGTGATTTCGCGCGGAAACACGCGTCATCCCGGGCGACCGAAGGGAGACCCGGGATCCATCGTAGAGTGCCTAGCTTTACGATGGATTCCGGGTCGGCGCCGCTTCGCGGCTTGCCGGGAATGACGCTCTGCTTCCGTGATAACAAGGCAAGGTCCAAACGGCCTCAGGCCCGAACCTCGAACACCATGTTGAACGGCGTCTCGGTCGCCCTGCGGAAATGCTGGAAGCCGGCATCCATCGCGACCTTGCGCAGTCGCATCTCGCCGGCCTGCGCGCCCAGCCCCAGCCCAACCTCCTGCGAAAGCGAGGCCGGCGTGCAGATCATCGTCGATGCCCCGTAGAAAATCCGCCCGACCGGGTTCAGGTTGTCCTTGAGATGATCGTGCGCGAAGGGCTCGACGATCATCCAGCTGCCATCCTCGGCCAGCGTCTCGCGCACATGCTTTCCGGCGCCGACCGGGTCACCCATGTCGTGCAGGCAGTCAAACATGGTCACGAGGTCGTATTTCCGCTCCGGGAAATCCTTGGCCGAGGCGCGCTCGAAGACGATGCGGTCGCCGACACCGGCCCTCTCCGCCGCCTCGCGGGCCCGCTCGATCGAGGGCCCGTGATAGTCAAAGCCGTGGAAACGCGATTGCGGATAGGCCTGCGCCATCAGGATGGTGGAGGAACCATGCCCGCAGCCGACATCGGCGACGGTCGCGCCCCGCTCCAGCTTGGCCTGGACGCCGTTCAGCGCCGGAATCCAGTCCGCCGTCAGATGCGCGTTATAGCCCGGCCGGAAGAAGCGCTCGGTCCCACGGAACAGGCATTTGCTGTGCTCGTGCCAGCCGAGTCCCGAGCCGCTGCGGAAGGCCTCCTCGACCTTCGGCTCGTCGACCCACATCGACTGGACGATCTCGAAAGCCCCGGCGAAGAAGGCCGGACTGTCCTCCTCGGCGAAGGCCATGGCCTGCTCGGGCGAGAGGCTGAAGCTGTCGCTGCCCTCGTCATAGTCGACATAACCGGCCGAGGCCTGGCCCGCGAGCCATTCGCGCAGATAGCGCTCCTTGAGGCCGGTCTTCTCGGCCAGTTGCTGGGAGGTGACGGGCTTGCCGTCGGCCATCGCCTTGTAGAGGCCGAGCTGGTCGCCCAGCACGATCAGCGCACCGGTGACGGAGGCACCGACGTCACCGACGAGGCGTCCAACCAGGGCATCGAGTTTCTGAGGGTCGGCAGCACGCATGGCCATGCTCCTCGGGTTCGGGCGTGGCCGGTGCCGTACGCGACCCGGCTCGACGCCATCGCGGAAGCAAGGACGCTAGACCCGTGCGAGGACCTGTCAACGTGACGAAGTCTGACCCTGAGCCTGATCGGCGCCCGCGAGCCATTCCGACCCCAGCCGCGGCAGGTTGGGATCGCGCCGCGCGGTCTCGATCACGCTGTCGATCAGCCCCGGAAAGCGCTGATTCAACTCTTCGCGCCGGATGCTGAGATAGCGCGACGTGCCCTCCACCCGCATGCGGGTGATGCCGGCCTCGCGAAGCTTGGCGAAGTGGTAGGACAGCAGCGAGGGCGAGGCGAAGGCGGTGAAATGGCTGCAGCGCGCCTTGTCGACCTCGTTGACGTCCGAGAGCGCAACGAGGATGCCGAGCCGGATCGGATCGGCCAGCGCGCCGAACACGTCGGCGGGCGCAACATCCTCGATATCGGGGTGAAAAACCGGCTTCATGGCCTTCGAGATAGGCGATGCTGCCGCTCCTGACAATATTCAACATTCATTGAAATTACCCTTGCGGCCATTGTGGCACGGGTTTATTTCAACGATCCTTGAATTTCGAACCCAGCTTTCGAAACAGCGATCATCCGCAAGGATCATTCCCATGGATACGCGCCTTCTCTCGCTTGCCGGCGGCGCCTTCGCCATCGGCACGGGCAGCCTGATCGTCACCGGCATCCTGCCCCATCTCGCCTCCGGCCTCGCCGTCTCCGTCGACACAGCCGGCCTCCTCATCTCGATCTTCGCGCTGGCCTACGCCATCGGCTCGCCGATCCTCTCGACCGTGCTCGGCGATGCCGATCGCAAGCTCGTCCTGGCCGGCGCGATCACCGTCTTCGGCCTCGCCAATCTCGGCGCCGCCTTCGCCACCGATTTCTGGGTGGTGATGGCCGCCCGCATCGTCATGGCGCTCTCGGCCGGCGTCTTCATGCCTGCCGCCAATGCGGTTGCCGTCGCGGTCTCCGCCCCGGAACGGCGCGGCCGCGCCATCGCGCTCGTCACCGGCGGCATGACCGTCTCGCTGATCCTCGGCATCCCGATCGGCACCGCTGTCGTCGGCTTCGGCGGCTGGCACCTCGCCTTCCTGATCGTCGCAGGTTTGAGCGCGCTCTCGCTGGCGGGCCTTCTGGTCAAGCTGCCCAAGGGCCTGCCGCACGGCACCAACACCTTGCGGGAGCGGCTGCAGGTGGCGGCGCGCGGCGACGTGCTGCTGGCGCTCGCCACGACCATGCTGTGGACCACCGGCGCCTTCGTTCTCTACACCTATATCGCGCCCTTCCTGACCAACCATGCCGGCATCACCGGCCCCTGGCTCGCGGCGACGCTCGTCGTCTCCGGTCTCGGCTCGGCCATCGGCAACCAGCTCGGCGGCATCGCCAGCGACCGTTTCGGCCCTGAACGCTCGCTCGCCGTCGTGCTGTCGATCCTGGCGGCAGCGCTCTTCATCGCCTCGCTGATCGCGGTCAGCCTGCCGCCGGCTCTGGCGATCTGGCCGATCCCCTTCGTGCTCTTCGTCTGGAGCGCGGCGGGCTGGGCCGGCCATCCCGCGCAGATGTCGCGCTTGGCCGCGATGGCGCCGGACGCGACCGTGGTCGCGCTCTCGCTCAACGCCTCCGCGCTATATTTCGGCATCGCGGCCGGCGCGGCGCTCGGCCAGCAGGTGATGCGCCATGCCGGCACCTGGCCGCTCGGCTTCGTCGGCGCCGCCTGCGAGGTCGCGGCGCTCGCGGTGCTCGCATTCACCCTCTATCGCAAGCGCGCCGCCAAGCGCGTGTCGCCCCTCTCGCAAACGGCAGCGCCGGCCCGCAGCTGAGACGGCGCGGCGCGGCTCAGGCCGCTTCCGCCCGCCGCCAGGCCGGGAACGGGTCCGGCAGGTCGCGATAGCGCTCGGGGTTGAAGCGCAGCGGCAGGGCATCGCTGAGGAGACAGAGATCGAGCGCGGCCCGAATCGCCGCCTCGTCCAGCTCCGTGCCGATGAAGACCAGCTCCTGCCGGCGGTCGCCCCAGACGGAATGCCAGTTGCGGTTCAGGATCGCCTTCCACTCGGGATGGTCGGGCCAGCGCGAGCGCGGCACGGAAGCCCACCAGAAGCCCATCGCCTCGGTGCGGCAGATGCTGCCGGCGAGCGACATCTCGCCAACCCAGTCCGGCCGGGTCGCCAGCCAGAAATGCCCCTTGGCACGGATCAACCCCGGCCATGTCCGCCCTAGGAAGGCGTTGAACGTCTCGGGATGGAACGGGCGCCGCGCCCGGTAGACGAAGGAGGAGATGCCGTATTCCTCCGTCTCCGGCACATGGTCTTTGAAGCCGTAGAGCTCCTTGTGCCAGAGCGGATGCTCCTGCGCCTTCTCATGGTCGAACAGGCCGGTATCGAGCACGGCATCGAGCGGCACCTTGCCGAAATCCGCCGCGATCTGCCGCGCATCCGGATTGAGCGCGCGCACGATTCTGCTGACGGCCTCGCGCTCTTCCGCCGAGGCGTCCGAGATCTTGTTCAGCACGACGACATCGGCGAACTCGATCTGCTCCACCAGGAGATCGACCAGCGTGCGCTCGTCGCCTTCCCCCGCCGTCTCGCCGCGCTCGCGCAGGAAATCGCGCGAGCCGTAATCCCTGAGCAGGCTCGCGGCATCGACCACCGTGACCATCGTGTCGAGCCGCGCGACATCGGACAGCGAAAGCCCGGCCTCGTCGCGAAACTCGAAGGTCGCGGCGACCGGCAGCGGCTCGGCGATGCCTGTTCCCTCGATCAGCAAATAGTCGAACCGCCCCTCCTCCGCGAGACGGCGCACCTCGGCGAGCAGGTCGTCGCGCAGCGTGCAGCAGATGCAGCCATTGCTCATCTCGACCAGCTTCTCATCCGTGCGCGAGAGCTTGCCGCCGCCCTCCCGCACCAGATCGGCGTCGATGTTCACTTCGCTCATGTCGTTGACGATGACCGCGACCTTGCGGCCCTCGCGATTGTTCAGGATGTGGTTGAGCAGGGTCGTCTTGCCGGCTCCGAGGAAGCCGGAGAGGACTGTGACGGGCAGGCGACGCATGAAGAGACCTCGAAATGAAATGTTATAGTATAACATTTCATAGAAGCCTCATGCCTGGCAAGATGCCATGACGAAGCCGTGCACATCTGGCCGTGCCGCTCCTTTTAGCTTTCCCCCGCGGCCTTCGCCGTCTATAGCGAGCGCCTAGCATTCATTCAGACGCTCGCCTCGCCTCCGCTCGCCCGATCGGACCGGCCTTGCGCGCGCCTGCCCAAGACCGGTCGAGATCATGCCCAAGCGCACAGACATCAAGTCCATCCTGATCATCGGCGCCGGCCCCATCATCATCGGCCAGGCCTGCGAGTTCGATTATTCCGGCACCCAGGCCTGCAAGACGCTGAAGGCCGAGGGCTACCGCATCATCCTGGTCAACTCGAACCCGGCGACGATCATGACCGATCCGGACCTGGCCGACGCGACCTATGTCGAGCCGATCACGCCTGAGATCGTCGCCAAGATCATCGAGAAGGAGCGGCCCGACGCGCTGCTGCCGACGATGGGCGGCCAGACCGCGCTAAACTGCGCGCTCTCGCTCAACAAGAAGTCGATCGTCCAGCCCGATGGCAGCAAGATCAGCGTGCTGGAGAAGTTCGGCGTCGAGATGATCGGCGCCACCGCCGAGGCCATCGACAAGGCCGAGGACCGCGAGCTCTTCCGCGAGGCCATGACCAAGATCGGCCTGGACACGCCGCGCTCGCACCACATCAAGACGCTCGGCCAGGCGCTCGACGCGCTTGAGGATATCGGCCTGCCCGCGATCATCCGCCCGTCCTTCACCATGGGCGGCACCGGCGGCGGCATCGCCTACAACAAGGGCGAGTTCATCGACATCGTCGAGCGTGGCATCGACGCCTCCCCCACCAGCGAGGTCCTCATCGAGGAGAGCGTGCTTGGCTGGAAGGAATACGAGATGGAGGTTGTCCGCGATAAGAAGGACAACTGCATCATCGTCTGCTCGATCGAGAATTTCGATCCGATGGGCGTCCATACTGGTGATTCGATCACGGTCGCGCCCGCGCTGACGTTGACCGACAAGGAATACCAGATCATGCGCGACGCCTCGCTGGCGGTGCTGCGCGAGATCGGCGTCGAGACCGGCGGTTCGAACGTCCAGTTCGCGATCGACCCGGAAACCGGCCGCATGATCGTCATCGAGATGAACCCGCGCGTCTCGCGTTCCTCGGCGCTGGCGTCGAAGGCGACGGGCTTCCCGATCGCCAAGGTCGCGGCGCGCCTCGCCGTCGGCTACACGCTCGACGAGATCGAGAACGACATCACCGGCGGCGCGACGCCTGCCTCCTTCGAGCCGACGATCGACTACGTCGTCACCAAGATCCCGCGCTTCGCCTTCGAGAAGTTCCCGGGCTCCGAGCCGACGCTGACCACCGCGATGAAGTCGGTCGGCGAGGCCATGGCGATCGGCCGCACCTTCCAGGAATCGCTGCAGAAGGCGCTGCGCTCGCTGGAAACCGGGCTCGACGGCCTCGACGAGATCGAGATCGAGGGCTTCGGCCAGGGCGACGACCGCAACGCCATCAAGGCGGCGATCTCGACCCCAACGCCGGACCGCATCCTCCATGTCGCCCAGGCCATGCGCGCCGGCTTCACGGACGAGGAGATCCACGAGAGCTGCAAGATCGATCCCTGGTTCCTCGCCCAGATGCGCGAGCTGGTCGAGACCGAGCAGAAGATCCGCGCGATCGGCCTGCCGACCACGCCCGGCGCCTTCCGCCAGATCAAGGCGATGGGCTTCTCTGACAAGCGCCTCGCCGCCGTCTCCGGCAAGACCGAGGCCGAGGTCCGCAAGGCGCGCCGCGCGCTGGAGGTCCGCCCGGTCTACAAGCGCATCGACACCTGCGCGGCCGAATTCGCCTCGCCGACCGCCTATATGTATTCGACCTATGCCATGCCCTTCGCCGGCAAGGCGGCCGATGAAGCGAATCCGTCCGACCGCAAGAAGGTCGTGATCCTCGGCGGCGGGCCGAACCGCATCGGCCAGGGCATCGAGTTCGACTATTGCTGCTGCCACGCCTGCTATGCGCTGCGCGATGCCGGCTACGAGACCATCATGGTCAACTGCAACCCGGAGACGGTCTCGACCGACTACGATACATCCGACCGGCTCTATTTCGAGCCGCTGACGGCGGAAGACGTGCTCGAGATCCTCGAGACCGAGAAGCAGAACGGCACGCTGATGGGCGTCATCGTCCAGTTCGGCGGCCAGACCCCGCTGAAGCTGGCGAACGCGCTGGAAGAGGCCGGCATCCCGATCCTCGGCACCTCGCCCGACATGATCGACCTCGCCGAGGACCGCGACCGCTTCAAGCGCCTGCTCGACAAGCTGCACCTGAAGCAGCCGAAGAACGGCATCGCCTACTCGGTGGAGCAGTCCCGCATCATCGCCGGCGAGCTCGGCCTGCCTTTCGTCGTGCGCCCGTCCTATGTGCTGGGCGGCCGCGCCATGGCGATCATCCGCGACGAGATCCAGTTCGAGGACTATCTGCTCGGCACCCTGCCCTCGCTGATCCCCTCCGAGGTCAAGGCCAAGTACCCGAACGACAAGACCGGCCAGATCAACACGGTTCTCGGCAAGAACCCGCTGCTGTTCGACCGCTACCTGTCGGACGCGATCGAGGTCGATGTCGACTGCCTCTGCGACGGCAAGGACGTGTTCGTCGCCGGCATCATGGAGCATATCGAGGAAGCCGGCATCCATTCCGGCGATTCGGCCTGCTCGCTACCGCCGCGCTCGCTCTCGCCTGAAACGCTGGCCGAACTGGAGCGCCAGACCAAGGCGATGGCGCTGGCGCTCGATGTCGGCGGCCTGATGAACGTCCAGTACGCCATCAAGGACGGCGATATCTACGTGCTCGAAGTCAATCCGCGCGCCTCGCGCACGGTGCCCTTCGTCGCCAAGGTCATCGGCAAGCCGATCGCCAAGATCGCCGCCCGCGTCATGGGCGGGGAAAGCCTCGCGAGCTTCAACCTGAAGCCTGCGAAGCTCGACCATGTCGGCGTCAAGGAAGCGGTCTTCCCGTTCGCGCGCTTCCCCGGTGTCGACGTCCTGCTCGGGCCGGAAATGCGCTCGACCGGCGAGGTCATCGGCCTCGACCGCTCCTTCGATACCGCCTTCGCCAAGAGCCAGCTTGGCGCTGGCTCGAAGGTGCCGGTCAAGGGCACGGTCTTCGTCTCGGTGCGCGATGAGGACAAGCCGCGCATCGTGCCGGCGGTCCGCATCCTCGCCGATCTCGGCTTCCGCATCCTCGCGACCGGCGGCACGCTGCGCCATCTGCAGGAGCAGGGCATCTCGGCCTCCAAGATCAACAAGGTCCTGGAAGGCCGCCCGCATGTCGTCGACGCGCTGAAGAACAGCGAGATCCAGCTGGTCTTCAACACCACCGAGGGCCCGCAGGCCCTGGCAGACTCCCGTGCACTCCGGCGCACGGCCCTCTTGCACAAGGTGCCCTATTATACCACCTTGGCCGGAGCGATCGCCGCGGCGGAGGGCATAAAGGCCTATTGCAGCGGTGATCTCGAAGTACGATCCTTGCAGTCGTATTTCGAACGCGCGGCCTGACCGGCCGCACGGCGAATTCTAGAGATTGAGGCGGAAGCGCGGGAGCCGGCGGTCGATATGCCGCCGGTGAGCCGCGCTTTCGGAGCTTATGGGACGGAAGGTATGGAAAAGGTTCCGATGACCGCGGGCGGCTTCGCCGCCCTGGAGGCCGAGTTGAAGGACCGTCAGCAGGTCCAGCGCCAGCGCATCATCACCGCGATTTCCGAGGCGCGCGCGCTGGGTGACCTTTCCGAGAACGCGGAGTACCACGCGGCCAAGGAAGCGCAGTCGCTCAACGAGGGCCGGATCATGGAGCTCGAATCGCTGATCGGCCGCGCCGACATCATCGATATCGCCAAGCTCGCCGGCGGCGACACGATCAAGTTCGGCGCCACCGTCAAGCTGATCGACGACGATACCGAGGAAGAGAAGAGCTACCAGATCGTCGGCGAGCCGGAATCGGATGTGAAGTCCGGCAAGGTCTCGATCGGCTCGCCGATCGCGCGCGCGCTGATCGGCAAGAAGGTCGGCGATTCCGTCCAGGTCAACACGCCCGGCGGCGGCAAGTCCTACGAAGTCGTCAGCGTCGTCTTCCGCTGAGATCAGCTTCATTCTCGGGCGAAGCCAAGCGCAGACCCGAGAATCTCATGACAGGGGGCGTTGAGCCTCCTCCGGCCGGAGATGCTCGGGTCGTCGCCCGAGCATCACACCGCTTCCCTACCCCGCCAGCACGACCCGCATCGCCTTGATGATGCCGTCCACCGCGACGCTGGCCAGGATCAGCCCCATCACGCGGCTGATGACGCTGGCGCCGGCATTGCCGATCACCGCGATGATCCGCGAGGCGCTGAACAGCAGCACGAGCATGATCGCGAAGATGATCGCGATCTGCAGCACCGTCTCTGCCTGCTCGGCGAGGCTGAACTTCGAATTGTCGGTCACCGTCATCACCGTCAGCATCGCGCCGGGACTGGCGATGCTCGGGATCGCCAGCGGATAGACCGCCTTTTCGAGGTCGGAGGAGCGCAGCAGCTTCTGGTCCTCCTCCAGCTTCGATTCGCCGAAGATCATCGTCAGCGCGAACAGGAACAGCACGATGTTGCCGGCGATCTGGAACGAGCTCAGCTCGATATCCATCGCGCTCAGCAGGACCTGACCCAGCAGGACGAAGAACAGCAGCACGAGGAAGGCGACGAGCGAGCCATGCAGCGCGATACGCCGCGCCGCTGCGGCGCTCAGGCCGGCCGTCACCGCCAGGAAAACCGGCAAGGTCCCGATCGGGTCGATCACGACCCAGAGCTTCACGAATTCCGTCAGCCAGCGATCCACGGCAGTGCCCCCTCGGCCACGCCTGACACAGGCGCAGCTCCCCGCTCCGATAGACCGGGTTTCGACACCGCTTGGCAACCGTCGCCCGCGCATGCTCGGCCCAGCCGCCGGCCATGGACTATCGCGGGTCCGCACCTACATTGAAGCGACAAGACTTTCGGAGATCCGACCATGATCACCCGTCGACATGTCCTGGCATCGGCGCTCGGCGCCACCGCATTGGCGCTCGCACCGGCCGTCTCACCCGCTTTCGCGCAGACGCCGGCGGTGGGCGCGATCCGGGTCGAGGCGCTGCCCTCGGTCGTCGAGGCCTGGGGGCCGCATTTGCCCATGGTGAAGGCCGAGCTTGAACGAACCCTCGCCGAAATCCTCGGCCCCGCCTACCAGCCCCGGACCGGAAACCGGCTTGTCGTGACGATCGGCAGCATCTGGCTCGCCAGCTATGCCGGCGGCAGCAGGTGGTCGGATGGCGGCAGCAGCAACGACACGCTGGAAAGCACCGCGACGCTCTACGACCGCAAGGGCAAGCTGTTGGCGAGCCACCCGATCCGGTCGACGGAAACCTCCGGCGGTGCCGGCGCCTGGTATCTGCCCGATGTCGACCAGCGCCGCCTGAAGGCGCTCGCCCGCAACAACGCCTGGTGGATCAAGCGTTATATCGCCAGCTGAGAGCCGCGCTCAGCCGAAGGGAACGATCGGCTCGTCCTTGACCCGGTCGAGGGCGAGCGCGGTCCGGACATTGCGGACATTCGGCATCGCGGTGAGCTCGGCGACGAAGTCTTGGAAGGCTTTCAAGTCCGGCGCCACGCATTTCAAGGAGAAGTCGATATCGCCCGAAAGGGTCCAGCACTCGCGCACCGTCGGCCAGTTGCGCATGCGCTCCTGAAAGGCGACGAGATCGGCTTCGGCCTGGCTCGCCAGATGCACGAAGGCGAAGCAGACCACCTCGAAACCCAGCTTCCGCTCGTCGAGATCGGCATGGTAGCCGCGGATCAGCCCGGCCTCCTCCAGCGCGCGCACACGCCTGAGGCAGGGCGGCGGCGAGATGCCGACGCGGCTGGCGAGCTCGACATTGGTCATGCGCCCATCGGCCTGGAGTTCGCGCAGGATGCGCAGGTCGATATCGTCGAGTTTGGGACGCACGAAAATCCTCGCATGAAGGTCGCGCTGGTGTAGACGGCGCGGCCAAGCGATACAAGGCGCATGCCACGAGCCCAGACCGCCATGCACGACAATCCGGAGCCGAAACTCTGGGTCCTGACCGACGGCAAGGCCGGCGACGAGCTGCAATGCTTGGGCGTGGCCGAACGGCTCGGCGTCATCCCCGAAATCCGCCGCGTGAAGCCGCGCAAGCCCTGGGCCTGGTTGATGCCGCGCGGGCCGATCGACCCGCGCGAGGCGCCGGACAGGCCAGATAGCCCGCTGAAGCCCCCCTTCCCCGATATTGCCATCGCCTCGGGCCGGCGCGCCGTCGCCTATCTGCGCGCGCTGAAGCAGGCCTCGAACGGCGCGACCTATACCGTCTTCCTCAAGGACCCGCGCACCGGCCCCGGCACGGCCGACCTGATCTGGGTCTCCGGCCATGACCGGCTGCGTGGCGACAATGTCCTGGTCACCACGACCTCGCCGCATCGCCTGACGCCCGAGAAGCTCGCCGCGGCACGCGCCGCACCGCCTGCGGCGATCGCGAGCCTGAGCGCGCCGCGCGTCGCGGTGCTGGTCGGTGGCGACAGCCGGCATCACCGCTTCACCCCGGCCGATATCGAGCGCCTCGCCAGACAGCTCGATGAACTCGCCCAATCGGGTGCAAGCCTGATGGGTTCGCCCTCGCGGCGGACATCGCCCGCATTGGGAGCTGCCGTCGCCGCCGTCTTCGCCAAGCATGGCGGCTGGTGGTGGGACGGCACGGGCGAGAACCCCTTCCTCGCCCTGCTCGCCAATGCCGATGCCGTGGTCGTCACCGCGGACTCGACCAACATGGTCGGCGAGGCCGCGGCGGCGGGCGTTCCCGTACTCGTCTTCGAGCCCACGGGCGGCCATCCCAAGATCGCGGCGCTGGTCGCGGCACTGGAGCGCGAGGGCGTTGTGCATCGCTTCTGTGGACGCCTTGAAGGCAAGGCTTACGAACCGATAGACTCAACGCCGATCATAGCCGATGCGATACGGCAAGGCTGGCTGCGCCACCGGGCTGCCTTGGGGTTCACGCGCTCCTGAACCCGGCGACCCTTGTTTCGGCGCTGCGCCTGCGTATCTGACGGATCGAGACTGCGGCCCCAAGCCCGCAGGAGAGGAACTGAGACGATGGCCCATACCCACGCCCGCGTCATGATCGTCGGCTCCGGCCCGGCCGGCTACACCGCCGCGATCTACGCTGCCCGCGCCATGATGGAACCGGTGCTGATCTCCGGCATGCAGGCCGGCGGCCAATTGATGATCACCACCGATGTCGAGAACTATCCCGGCTTCGCCGATGTCATCCAGGGCCCCTGGCTGATGGAGCAGATGCGCGCCCAGGCCGAGCACATGGGCACCCGCATGGTCTCCGACCACATCGCCCGCGTCGATCTCTCGCAGCGCCCCTTCCGGCTCTGGGGCGATGGCGGCGAAACCTATTCCTGCGACGCCCTGATCATCGCGACCGGCGCCCAGGCCAAGTGGCTGGGCCTGCCCTCCGAGCAGAGCTTCCAGGGCTTCGGTGTTTCGGCCTGCGCGACCTGCGACGGCTTCTTCTTCCGCAACAAGGAGGTCGCAGTCGTCGGCGGCGGCAACACTGCCGTGGAGGAAGCGCTCTATCTCGCCAACCTCGCCAGCAAGGTCACGCTGATCCATCGCCGCGACAGCCTCCGGGCCGAGCGCGTGATGCAGGAGCGCCTGTTCAAGCATCCGAAGATCGAGGTGATCTGGGACAGCGAGATCGCCGAGATCTGCGGCGACACCACCCCGCCCAGCGTCACGCATCTGCGCCTGAAGAACCTCAAGACCGGCGCTGAGAGCGAACTGAAGACCGATGGCGTCTTCATCGCCATCGGCCACAAGCCGGCGACGGAGCTGTTCACCGGCCAGCTCGCCATGAACGAATCCGGCTATCTCAATGTCGAGGCCGGCACGACCCGGACCAATGTCGATGGCGTCTTCGCGGCCGGCGACGTCACCGACGAACATTACCGTCAGGCGGTCACCGCCGCCGGCCTGGGCTGCATGGCCGCGCTCGACGCCGAGCGCTGGCTTGCCGCCAACGCGCTGGACCGCCGCGAAGCCGCGGAATAAAGGCTTTCGCGCAACCCATCACTGACTCTGATGGGTTGCGTCACCAGATTCAGTGAGAATAATAGGAACTCTCTGCCACACAGGCGTTGACGCACAACGCCTTTATCCCCCATCATGCAAAAAACGCATAGCGGGGGAAGCGCGGTGGATTGGGACCGCATTAGAATCTTTTATACGGTCGCGGAGTCAGGCAGCTTCACCAAAGCTGGCGACGTTCTCGGCTTGAGTCAATCGGCCGTCAGCCGCCAGATCGGCGCGCTGGAGCGGGAGCTGCGCGCGCCGCTGTTCCATCGCCATACGCGCGGCCTGATTCTCACCGAGCAGGGCGAATTGCTGTGGCGTGCCGCCCGCGAGATGACGCAGCGGCTCGAGCGCACGCGCTCGCAGCTCTCCGAGACGCGCGAGCACCCATCCGGCGAGCTCAAGGTCACGGCGACCCGTGGCCTCGGCGGCCACTGGCTGACGCCGCGCCTCTCCGAGTTCATGGATCTCTACCCCGACATCCGGGTCGAGCTCATCCTCACCGATGAGGAACTCGACCTGTCGATGCGCGAGGCCGATATCGCCATCCGCCTGCGCCAGCCGCAGCAGCCGGACCTGATCCAGCGCAAGCTCTTCACCGTGCACTTCCACGTCTATGCCTCGCCGGCCTATGTGAAGCGCTTCGGCGAGCCCAAGAGCTACGACGATCTCGACAACCACCGCATCCTGTCCTTCGGCGGCACCTCGCCGTCTTACCTGACGGCGGTGCACTGGCTCGGCACCATGGGGCGCGACCAGCGCAACCCACGGCCGATCCATCTCACGGTCAACAACATCACCGCGATGAAGCGGGCGGTGGATTCGGGTGCTGGCATCGCCGTGCTGCCGGATTACCTGATCGAGACCGGCTCCCCGCTCGTGCAATTGATGCGCGAGACCGAGATGCCGCAGCTCGAGAGCTACCTGGTCTATCCCGAGGAGATGAAGTCGGTCGCCCGCGTTCAGGTCTTCCGCGACTTCCTCATCCAGAAGGCCCAGCGCTGGACCTACTGATTTCGCCTCATAGGTGAAAAGGAATCGGGCGCCGCAAGGCGCCCTTTTCAATTCTGGCGGTTTTGTGACCAAACAAGCATCTCGCATGCGCCAAAATCAGACTGTTCGCCTGAAAACTGTTCAGCAGCGGACGAAACCTGGATTTCCGAGGGGCCCGCAACTTCCCCGCGCAGGCCTCACCCTGCAACGAACGCATATTTCTCAATCATTTAGGCTCAAATTAGCGCCATCTGCCCTTGGTTCATGCAACACGCGCATGGCGGACCCAAGATATGTTGCATTGCAAAATGGCAGGTCATGGCCGATATTGAACTCACGGTTGTTCGAAACGGGCTCCGCAATCTCCTCCCGGCGTTGAGTTCGTTTCAGCCGTTCCCCTCTGAGATGTTTGGCGGTTTCGCCAGATGTTTCAAACTTTCAAAGCCGGCTCCCCTCGGGGACGCCGGCTCTTTTTTTGCCTGACCACTGGCTGCCGGTGTCGCCGGAACGAAAAAGGCGCCGCCCGGAGGCGACGCCTTCATGGAAGCACGGAGGCCGCTTCGATCAGGCGGCGAGCTTGCCGGCGATCTTCGCGAAATTGTCGACGAAGCCCTGCAGGAAGCCGCGCGTCGCCTCGTTGGTGACGTTGCTCTCGGCGTCGATCAGGTCATCCTTGAAGGTGACGAAGACCTGGCTGCCGACGACGACACCGGCGAGATTGGTCAGGATCATGCGCAATTCGTTCTGGGAGACGGCCGTGCCGACGGCGCCGCCACTGGTGCCGGTGACGGCCACGGTCTTGCCGGCCCAGGAATTCTTGCCATAGGGGCGCGAGGCCCAGTCGATCGCGTTCTTGAGCACGGCCGGGATCGAGCGGTTATGCTCGGGCGTGACGATCAGGATCGCGTCGGCGGCCTCGATCTCGCGCTTCAGGCGCAGTGTCGACTCGGGGCGGTTCGGCTCCAGATCCTGGTTGAACATCGGCAGGTCGTCGATCTGGACGAAGGTGGCGTCGAAAGCGCCCTCACCCAGCTTCGCCAGCGCCTGGGCCAGCTTGCGGTTGATCGATTCGCGGCGGTTGCTGCCCACGATGACGGCGAGCTTCAGTTTGGCCATGGTAGTCCCCAGTGAGGGTGGAAAGGCCGGCACAGTAGAGGCCGCGCCTCACGCCGCGCAAGCCGCCGCGCTGCAAGGGCGATATTGCGTGAATTCAAGTTGCGAGGCTGGTCAGTGCCGCCCCGGCCGCGCCGCCAGCGGCAGGGCGTCGAACAGGCTGGGCTCGGCGCTGGTGCGCGCCTTCTCGATGGTCAAGATTCGGAGCTTGATCTCGACGCCGCCCTCGGCCGAGAAGCCGCCGGTCTTGCCGCCGGCGGCCAGCACCCGGTGACAGGGCACGATGATCGGCCAGGGATTCTGGCCGAGTGCGACGCCCACCGCCCGCGCCGCACCAGGATCGCCGATGCGTTGCGCCACCTCGCCATAGGTCAACGTCTCGCCATGCGGAATGGCGAGTGCAACCTCATAGACCTTGCGGTTGAAGTCCGAGACGCTCTCCAGCGCCACCGGCAGATACGACAGGTCGCGCTTCTCGCCATCGAACAGCGCCCGAATGCCGGCCACGGCCTCGGCGACGAAGCCCTCGGCCTCCGTCTCGTCGGCCTCGGGAAAGCGCCGCTCCAGGCGCTTGCGGGCCGCCGCCTCGTCGCGCTCTGGCAATTGCGCGCCGATGAAGCGCTCGCCTTCCCAGACCACGGCGCAGGGGCCGATCGTGGTTTCGAACAGATGGAAATGCTGATTGGCCATGTGCGACCCGTGTCGTTCCGGCTTGGGATGACACAAGGTCTAGCACGGCAGCGGTAGGAGACGGCACCCGAAACCTGCCGAGGCCCTGCCTCACATGAAGAGCTTTTCGCCCTCCAGCCCCTTGTAGAGCCCGGCGACCTGCTCGCCATAGCCGTTATAGATCTGCGTCGGGCGCCGCTCGCGCGAGCCCAGGATCTGCTCGCTCGCCTGGCTCCAGCGCGGGTGCGGCACGGCAGGGTTCACATTGGCCCAGAACCCGTATTCCGAGGCCTGCAAGCCCTCCCAGAAGGTCTTCGGACGCTCGGCGACGAAGCTGATCTTCCGGATCGATTTCACCGACTTGAAGCCGTATTTCCACGGCGTTATCAGGCGGATCGGCGCGCCGTGCTGCGTCGGCAGCGGCTTGCCGTAGATGCCGGTGACGAGCAGCGGCAATTCGTTCGTCGCCTCGGCGATGGTCAGCCCCTCCGTATAGGGCCAGGGATACCAGCGCTGGTTCTGCCCCGGCGCGACGCGTGGGTTCAGGAAGGTCTCGAAGCGGATGTACTTCGCGCCCGAGAGCGGCTTCGCCAGCGCGACGAAGGAGGCGAGCGGAATGCCGGTCCACGGCACCGCCATCGCCCAGGCCTCGACGCAGCGGAAGCGGTAGAGCCGCTCCTCGATCGGCAGCTTGCGGATCAGGTCATCGAAACCGATCTCGAAGGGCTTCTCGACGAGCCCGTCGACCTGAATGGTCCAAGGCCGTGTCGCGAGGCGCTTCGAGGCATCGACGATGTCCTTCGACATGCCGAATTCGTAGAAGTTGTTGTAGTTCGCGGCGTCGTCTTCCGCCGTCTGCGGCACACCCAGAACATAGGCGGCATTGCGCTTGGCCGGATAGAGATCGAGCGTCGGATCAGCGCCTTGAGCCGTCGCAATGCCCGGCAACGCAGCGCCTGCGATCAATCCGGCACCTGCGGCCATGAGCTGGCGGCGATTGAGGAACACGCTCTCGGGCGTGGCCTGGCTTTCCGGCATTTCCCAGCCGGCACGGCGCTTGATCAGCATGACGGACATACTCCGTTTTCGTCGGGCCGACTTAGGCCACGAAAGCGGGGTCACGGCAATTCACGAGGGAGAGAGATTTTCTCCGGCCGTCATGCTCGGGCTTGACCCGAGCATCTCTTCCCGAATTGGGCTGGTTTCCGAGATGGCCGGGTCAAGCCCGGCCATGACGGTTGTCGATCAGCCCCGCGCTTCCAGCGCCTTGATGATCGCCGCACCCATCTCGCTGGTCGAGACGGCGTTGGCGCCCGGCGCCGCGATATCCTTGGTGCGGGTGCCGGAGCCGAGGACGTCGGCGATCGCGCCTTCGAGCCGGTCCGCCGCCTCGCCCGCGCCGAACGAGTAGCGCAGCGCCATCGCGAAGGAGCCGATCATCGCGATCGGATTGGCGAGGCCCTTGCCCGCGATGTCCGGCGCCGAGCCATGGACGGGCTCGTAGAGCGCCTTGCGCTTGCCCGTGGCCGGGTCCTCGGCGCCGAGCGAGGCGGAGGGAAGCATGCCGAGCGAGCCGGTCAGCATCGCCGCGACGTCCGACAGGATATCGCCGAACAGGTTGTCGCAGACGATGACGTCATACTGCTTCGGCCAGCGTACAAGCTGCATGGCGCAGTTATCGGCGAGCACATGCTCGAGCTCGACGTCCTTGTATTCGGCGGCATGCAGCGCG
Organism: Allobosea sp. FW305-C-101; assembly: GCF_058783685.1. Lineage (NCBI taxonomy): Bacteria > Pseudomonadati > Pseudomonadota > Alphaproteobacteria > Hyphomicrobiales > Alloboseaceae > Allobosea > Allobosea sp. FW305-C-101. The sequence goes on from NZ_JBYSYT010000011.1 coordinate 74,749, forward strand.
GTGACCGTCTGCTTCCAGAGCACGCCGGTCTTCATGACGTTGTGCTTCTCGGCCGAGGAGACCTTGTTGCGGCGGGTGCGCGCCAGTTCGAAGGCGACGCGGCAGATCCGGTCGATTTCCGGCGTGGTGTAGAGCTGCGTGTCGACGCCGCGCTTGGAGCCGTCCTCCAGCGTGACGATCTCCTTCGGCTCGCCGAAATAGACGCCGCCGGTGAGCTCACGCACGATCAGGATGTCGAGGCCCTCGACCACTTCCGGCTTCAGCGAGGAGGCCGAGGCCAGCGCCGGATAGCAGATCGCAGGGCGCAGGTTGGCGAACAGGCCGAGATCCTTGCGCAGGCGCAGCAGGCCGGCTTCCGGGCGATGCTGGTAGGGCACGTCGGCCCATTTGGGACCACCGACCGCGCCGAACAGCACGGCGTCGGCGTCCTGGGCGAGCTTCATGTCGCCTTCGGAGATCGCCTGCTTGTGCGCGTCATAGGCCGCGCCGCCGACGAGCCCCTTCTCGATCTCGAAGGAGCCGAGGCCCTGCTTGCCGAACCAGGAGACGATCTGCTCGACCTGGCCCATCACCTCGGGGCCGATGCCGTCGCCGGGGAGCAGCAGGAGCTTGTGGGTCGCCATGGTCGTCGCCTCGCGCTTGATCGTGAACCGAACCGGTTTCCGGTCTTGCGGCGGTGATTACGGGCGGAACCGTGGCGACGCAAGCGGCGGGCCTGCGAAGCCGGCGCATGGCAGGCCATGCGCCGGCGCCGGGAGCGCTGCTCAGGCCTTCTTCTCCATGTTCCAGAAGAACTGCACCGGCGCGAGCACCATGCCGCTCAGGTTCCGGCGGAACGCCATCGGCTGCTGGACGAGACCGCAGGGAACGTAAGGAACGGCCTCGAAGCCGCGCTCCTCGATCTTCGCCGCGATCTCCTTCTGCTTCGCCTCCTCCGGCGTCGCGATCCAGGTATCCCGAAGCCCTTCGATCTGGCTGTCCTCGGGCCAGCCGAACCAGGCGGAGCCGCCATTGGCCCGCATCAGCGGATGCAGCGCCGGATTGAGCGTGTCGGCGCAGGACCACAGCGTGTGGAACACCGACCAGCCGCCCTGGTCGGGCAGGCCGCGATTGGCACGCCGGCCGATGAAGCTCGCCCAGTCAGTCGCGACCAGCTCCGAATTGATGCCGAGCTTCTTGAACAGATCCTCGGTGACCATGCATTGCTGATAGGCGATCGGCTGGTCGGCCGGCGCGAGCAGGATGACCTTCTCGCCCTTGTAGCCGGCCTCCTTGAGCATGGCCCTGGCCTTCTCGAGATTGCCCGGCATGGCCGCCGCACCGCCCGCTCCCGACGACATCGGCGAGCCCGGGGTGAAGAAGGTCTTGGCCGGGCTGTAGAACGCCTTGTCGCCGACGACCGCCTCCATGTAGTCGGTCTGGTTGACGGCGGCCATCACGGCCCGGCGGATCGCCGGGTTGTTGAAGGGCGGCTGCAGCTGGTTGAAGCGCATCAGCAGGAACAGGCCGAGCGGCACGTTCTCGATGACGACGTCCTTGTTGCCCTTCAGCATCGGGATCAGGTCGACGGGCGGCTGCTCGTACCAGTCCAGCTCTCCCTGCATCAGGGCGCCGGCCGCGGCGGCCGCCTCGGTCAGGGCGAGCCACTCGATGCGGTCGATCCGGGCGACCTTGCCGCCGGCGGCCCAGGACGGAGCCTCCTCACGCGGCTTGTACTTGGCGAAACGCTCGTAGATCGCGTTCTGGCCGGGCACCCACTGCTTGTCCATGAAGCGCCACGGGCCGGAGCCGACCGCTTCCGTGATGTTCTTCATATGGTCGGTCTGCGCGATGCGCTCCGGCATGATGAAGGGCACGTTCGACGAGAGCTTGCCAAGCGCAGCCGTCATCATCGGGAACGGCTTCTTCAGGCGGATGCGGAAGCTGCGCTGGTCGACGACGTCGTAACCGTCGACGAAGGTGGCGAAGGTCTGGCCGAAGGCGTCCCGCTTCGACCAGCGCGCGATCGAGGCGATGCAATCCTGCGCGCGGACAGGCGTCTCGTCATGGAAGGCGAGCCCGTCGCGGAGGCGGAATGTCCAGCTCAACCCGTCCGGCGCGGTCTCCCAGGCCTCGACCATCTGCGGCTTGATCTGGAAATTCGCATCGGTCGCGAAGAGCGTGTCGTAGATCAGGTAGCCGTGATTGCGGATGACGTAGCTGGTGGCCGTGATCGGATCCAGCGAAGGCAGCGGCGTCGAGGGGTTGAAGCGCAGCGTTGCCGCCGCCCCCTGCGAAAAGGCCCGGTTGCCCATGAAGGCTGTCGCGGCAAGCGCGCCAGCTCCTGTGAGGACCGTGCGACGGCGTATCGACATGGCAGATCTCCCTCTTTTTGTAGGCGGATGCCTCAAGGGCATCGCCTAGCAAGGGATATACCAATTGTCGGCACCCTGTCGACAACTTGCCGTCAAGCGCTTCCGATACGCGCGGTCACTTCGATCTCGACCTTCATCTCCGCCTTGAGCAGCCCGGTCACGACATAGATCGCGGCCGCCGGCCTGATCTCGCTGAAGAACTCGCCGCAGACGGCGAGCACCGGCTCGCAATAGCTGCGGTCGGTGACGAAATATTGGGCCCGCGCCACTTGCGCGAGCGAGGAGCCGGCCTCCTCCAGCACGGCGCTGATCGTGCGGAAGATGTTGCGAGCCTGCTCGGCCGCATCCTCCGGCAGCAGCATGGTGGCGTAGTCGTAGCCGGTCGTGCCGGAGACGAAGACGAGATCGCCGTCGATCACGGCGCGTGAATAGCCGAAGCTGCGCTCGAAGGGCGAGCCGGTGGAAATCAGGCGGCGGGTCATGGCGTCTCCGGAGGCTTCAGATGCGGCAGGAACGCTTTTCCGAAGTGCTCCCGCGACGCCACCCGTTTTCTGCGCGATCAGACCCGCCCGCCCTTGAGAGCGCGCAGGACCTTCTCGCCCGGCCGTCCGGTCTGCGGCATGCCGATCTTCGCCTCGATCTCCTTGATCGCCGCCCGCGTCAGCGAGCCGACGGCGCCATCCGGCTCGCCGACATTGTAGCCGCGCTGGATCAGCAGGCGCTGCAGTTCGCGGCGCTGCTCACGCGACAGCGGCAGGTCGTCGGTCGGCCAGTCGCCCTGCACGCCCGGCTTGCCGCGCAGGCGATCGGACAGCAGCGAGATGGCGAGCGCATAGGAATCCGCGCCGTTATAGCTGTAGGCGGCGTCGTAGTTCTTGAAGACGAGGAAGGCCGGGCCGTTGCGCCCCGCCGGCATCAGCAGGCCGGCATTGCCCGAGCCCGTCAGCGCCGAGCCGTCATATTTGACGATACCGCGCGAAGCCCAGCTCGACACCGGTTGCTTCGGGTTGCGTCCGGTCGGGCCGGAATAGCCGCCGGGAACGCGCACCTCGTAGCCCCAGGTCGCGCCGGTGACCCAGCCGGCCTTGTCCATGAAATTCGCGGTGGAGTGCAGCGCATCGGGAATCGAATCGACGAGGTCGCGCCGGCCGTCGCCATCGCCGTCGACCGCGAGCCGGAGATAGGTCGAGGGGATGAACTGGGTGTGGCCGAAGGCGCCGGCCCAGGAGCCGAACAGCCGCTCGGGCCGCACGTCGCCGCGCTGGATGATCTGCAGCGTCGCGATCAATTCGCCCTTGAAGAAGGCATTGCGGCGCGGCGCCAGGCAGGCGCCGGTCGAAAGCGCCTGCACCAACGGCATCTTGCCCCGCGCCTTGCCGAAATCGCTCTCCACGCCCCAGACGGCGGCGATGGTGTGGCGATCGACGCCGAAGCGCTGCTCGGCTGCCGCGAAGGTCGAGGCATGCTGGCGCATCATCGCACGCCCTTCCGCCACCTTCTCCTCGTCGACCAACGTGCCGAGATAGTCCCAGATCGGTGTCTTGAACTCCGGCTGGTTGTTCATGGCTTCGATGACTTTCATGTCCGGCTCGACGCCGGCCATGGCCCGGTCGAAGGTCGCGCCCGAGACGCCCTTGGCGGCAGCCTCTGAACGCAAGCCCGCAAGGCAGGACTGGAACCCGCTCTGCGCCGAGGCGGCCGAAGCGAGAAGGATGAGTGGCAAGGCCAATGTGGTTGCGCGCATGGTCTCCACCGAATCGCAGAATTCACGCAAAACTAGGGCGTTGCCGTTAACGGAAGTTAACCATGCCCATCTGGCGAGGCAGTCCCGAATCCCGCTATGGGAGCGGCGTCCTTCCGGAATACTCCCGTGCCCCTCTCCGTCGAACTCCTCGGTTTCGTCGCCGCCGCGCTGACCAGCCTGTGCTGGCTGCCCCAGACCTGGCGTACCTTGCGCACCCGCGACACCCGCGCGATCTCGCTGTGGACGCAACTTCTGCTCGCTTGCGGGACGGTGCTCTGGCTGGTCTACGGCGTCCAGATCCTGTCCTGGCCGGTCATCGCCGCCAATACGCTGACCCTGCTGCTCGTGCTGGCCATCATCACCATGAAGCTGCGCTTCGGCTGAACGCCCGAGCGCCTTGAACCATCGCGAAGAAGGCTACCGGCATGCCCTCGCTTTCCATGGCCCATCTCCTGCCGATCGTGATGCTGTTCGGCTCGAACATCTTCATGACCTTCGCCTGGTACGGGCATCTCAGCTACAAGAGCACGGCGATCTGGCTCGCCATCCTCGCGAGCTGGATGATCGCGCTGCCCGAATACATGCTGGCCGTGCCGGCCAATCGCATCGGCTCCGCAGTCTATTCCGCCGCCGAGCTCAAGACGATGCAGGAGGTGATCACGCTCACCGTCTTCGCCGGCTTCTCGGTGTTCTGGCTCAAGGAATCGCTGACCTGGAGCCATGCGGTCGGCTTCGCCCTGATCGCGGCCGGCGCCTTCTTCATCTTCCACGCAAAGGCCTGAGCGCCGCGCTTCACTTTCCCTTCGACAGGACTACTGCCTTGCAAAAGACGGCATTGCTTCTCTGCGGCCTCGTGCTCGCCCCCACGGCTGCCCTCGCCGGCCCAACCTGCAGCCCGAGCGACGACAACGCGCGCATCCTCTCCGGCCCTTCGGCAAGCGCCGTCCATCGCAATTGGCAGGGCGGCAAGCAGGTCGGCTACGGCTGGTCGCTCCAGGTCGAGCGCAGCGCCCATGACGCCGCCGGCACCGAATATTATTTCGGCGACCTCTACGACCCCAATGGCAGCCTCGCGACTCGCAAGGTCTTCGTCATCGAGCGCGAATGGGATTGTGGGCCGTAAGGCCTCGTAGGGCGTCATTCTCGGGCTTGACCCGAGAATCTCTGGCAGGATGGAGCCCCTCCTCGTCCCGAGATGCTCGGGTCAAGCCCGAGCACGACGAGCCCGGCTCACTTGGCCGGCCTCACCCGCAGAATCTTCCCGTCGGCATCGTCGCTGAGCAGGTAGAGAAAGCCGTCCGGCCCCTGCACGACGTCGCGGATGCGCGCGCCGATATCGGTCAGCAAGCGCTCCTCCCCAGTCACTTTCTCGCCTTGCGTCGAGAGCCTGACCAGCATCTGCCCGGCCAGCGCCCCGACGAAGAGCGAGTTCTTCCAGGCCGGCCAGGCCGCGCCGGTATGGAAGGCGGCCCCGGACGGCGCGATCGACGGGTCCCAGTAGAACAGCGGCTGCTCCATGCCGGGCTTCGCCGTGCCCTCGCCGATCTTCGCGCCGGAATAATCGACGCCATAGGTGATGACCGGCCAGCCATAGTTCAGCCCGGCCTTGGGCGTGTTGACCTCGTCGCCGCCGCGCGCCGCGTGCTCGGCGGTCCAGAGCTGCCCGGTATCGGGATGCAGCGCCGCGCCCTGCACGTTGCGATGGCCGATCGACCAGATCTCCGGCGCCCAGCCATCCTTCTTCGGATTGTCGGCCGGCGTCGCGCCATCCGGTCGGATGCGGATGACCTTGCCGAGATGGTTGGCGGGGTTCTGCGCCTGATCGCGCTGGCTGTAGCGGTCACCGACCGTGACGAAAAGCGCCCCCGTCCGGTCGAAGACAAGCCGCGAACCGAAATGCAGGTTGGAATTGATCGCCGGCAATTGCCGGAAGATCACCTCGACGGCCGTCAGCGCCGTTCCCTGCTCGTTGAGGCGCCCGCGCACGACGCTGGTGCCGCTGCCGCCGGAGCGCGGCTCGGAAAAGGAGAGATAGACGAGGCGGTTCTGCGCGAAACCGGGATCGAGCGCGATGCCGAGCAAGCCACCCTGCCCGCGCGCCGCAACGCTCGGCACCCCGTTGATCGGCCGCGAGAGCTTGCCGTCTTTCTCGACCAGCCGCAGCCGGCCCGGCCGCTCGGTGACCAGCATGCGCCCATCCGGCAGGAACGCGAGGCCCCACGGGTTTTCCAGCCCGCTCGCCACGGTCTCGACCGAAAGCTCGCCGGCGCTGGAGGGATAGCGCTTCTGGGCGGATGCCGGCAGCGCCGGGCTCGCGAGCGCCAGCACCGTTCCGAGCAAACCCACCAGACCCAATCGCAGCATCACGCTCTCCTCGCTCCATCCGGCTCCTGACCGGAGATAGAGGGGAACGCCGCCGATCACCAAGCCGTTGCGGCCAGCTCACGACGAAGTGAGACGATCGGATAACCTCAGCCCTCATCCTGAGGAGCAGCAGAAGGCTGCGTCTCGAAGGATGTTCCAGCAGGCTCCGGAACCATCTGGAGCATCCTTCGAGACGCCGCTACGCGGCTCCTCAGGATGAGGGCTGAAGGAATATCAGTAGTTTCCGATCCCTATTCCGGCTTCACGCCGGCATCAGCAATGATCTGCTTCCAGGTCGCGATTTCCTGGGCGTGATAGGGCTTGAACGCCGCGGGATCGCGCACCTTGAGCGTGAAGCCGAGCTTCAAGATCGCCTCGCGGGTCTCGGGCTTGTTGAGCGACGCGATGACCGCCTTCGACAGCTTGTCGAGCACGTCGTCGGGCGTCTTCACCGGGGCGAAGAAGGCCGCCCAGGAATCGGCGTCGGCATTGCTCACGCCCTGCTCGCGCAGCGTCGGGATGTCCTTGGCGCGCGGGTTGCGCTCGGGGCTGGCGATGGCGAGCGCGCGCAGCGTGCCGGCATTGATCTGCTCCAGCACGCTCGGCAGGGTCGAGTTGGCGATGTCGATGCGGTCGCCGATGATCTCCTGCACCAGCGGCGCGGCGCCCCGGAAGGGCACATGCGTCATCTTGATGCCGGTGCGCTGCATGAACAGCTCCATGGCGAGATGCGAGCCGGAGCCGACGCCGGTCGAGCCGTAATTGAGCTTGCCCGGATCGGCCTTGGCGAGCGCGATCAGCTCCTGGATGTTCTTCACGGGCAGGCCGTTGCGCACGACGAAGGCGTGCTCGAAGGCGCCGACGCCGGCGAGCGGCGCGAAATCCTTGACCGCGTCGTAGCCCGGCTCCTTCAGCAGGAACATGTTGTTGCCATGCGTCTGGTTGTTGCCGAACACGATGGTGTAGCCGTCGGGCGCCGCATGGGCGACGGCGCGGGTGCCGACGGCGCCCGAGGCGCCGGCCCGGTTGTCGACCACGACATTATGCCCGAAGGCGGCCGAGAGATCCTGCGCCACGAAGCGCGCGATGGCGTCGGTCGGCCCTCCCGCCGGATACGGCACGACCAGGGTGATGACCTTGCTCGGGAAGCTCTGCGCGCGGACGATCGACGGAGCGAAGACGGCGCCGGCCATCAGGCCGAGCGTGGAACGGCGGGTCAACGACATGGACTTCCTCCCGGGCGCCCGCCTGAATTGGCGAGCCTGCTTTGCGGCGAGATTTACGGGCAAAGGCGCCATGCGTCCAGCAGCACCTAAGGCGCAGTCAGCCTCGACCGACCTGCGGCAGACGCGGACCGTTACGGTTCGGACGAGCCTGTCGGGTAAGGCAGGAGCTACCCACTGAGCCCTGCCCGCTTCAGCCGCTGGATCGCAAGATCGAGCGCCTGAAGGAAGGCCGAGCGGTCCTTCTGCGAGAACGGCTTCGGCCCGCCCTGCACGGTGCCCATCGCGCGCAGGTCCTCCATCATGTCGCGCGTCGCCAGCGCCATGCCGATCGAGGCCTCGGTGAAGGGCTTGCCGGTCGGCCCGATCACGTCGGCACCGGCCTTGATGCAGCGATCCGCCAACGGGATGTCAGCCGTGATCACGATGGACCCGCGCCCGACCCGTTCGGCAATCCAGTCATCGGCGGCGTCGAAATTGCCGGGCACCGTCACGCGCTCGATCCAGGGCTCGCGCGGCACGTTGAGGAAGCTGTTGGCGACGACGAAGACATGCAGGCGATGCCGGCCGGCGACGCGATAGATCTCGTCCTTCACCGGGCAGGCGTCGGCATCGACATAGACAGCGATGGGGCCGGCAGCGTTCGTCATGAACCGGCCTTCGCATGTCCGGGCCGCAGGGGCAAACCGCTCACAATTCATGACGTTTCTGCCAGACATCAATCAGTTGCGCTTGCGATCATGGCCCGCGAGTCATAAACCACGCGCGCGCCCTTTCCGGCGCTCATCCGTCCGCCTCCTCCGGAGATCAGTCCCATGGCCTTTCTTGCCGATGCCCTGAAGCGCGTGAAGCCGTCCGCGACCATCACGATCACGCAGAAGGCCCGCGACCTGAAAGCCCAGGGCAAGGACGTGATCTCGCTCTCCGTCGGCGAGCCCGATTTCGACACACCGGACAATATCAAGGCAGCGGCGATCTCCGCGATCCAGCGCGGCGAGACCAAGTACACCCCGGTCTCCGGCATCCCGCAGCTGCGCGAGGCCGTGGCCCGCAAGTTCAAGCGCGAGAACGGCCTCGACTACAAGGCGAGCCAGACCATCGTCTCGACCGGCGGCAAGCACGTCATCTACAACGCCCTGCTCGCCACGCTGAACCCCGGCGACGAGGTCATCTGCGTCTCGCCCTACTGGGTTTCCTATCCCGAGATGGTCGCGCTCTGCGGGGGCACCCCGACCTTCGCCGAGACCTATCTCAAGAACGACTTCAAGCTGCAGCCCGAGGATCTCGAGAAGGCCATCACCCCGAAGACCAAGTGGGTGATCCTGAACTCGCCGTCGAACCCCTCCGGCGCCGCCTACAGCCATGCCGAGATGAAGAAGCTCACGGATGTGCTGATGCGCCATCCGCATGTCTGGATCCTCACCGACGACATGTACGAGCACCTCGTCTATGGCGATTTCCAGTTCGTCACCCCGGCGCAGGTCGAGCCCGCCCTCTACGAGCGCACGCTGACCATGAACGGCGTCTCGAAGTCCTATGCCATGACCGGCTGGCGCATCGGCTACGCCGCCGGCCCGCAGCAGCTCATCAACGCCATGGACCTCGTGCAGGGCCAGCAGACCTCGGGCACCTCGGCGATCTCGCAATGGGCCGCGGTCGAGGCGCTCGATGGCACGCAGGAGCATATCCCGGTCTTCAAGAAGGCGTTCGAGCGTCGCCGCGACCTCGTCGTCTCCATGCTGAACCAGACCCGCGGCCTGAAGTGCCCGGTGCCGGAAGGCGCCTTCTACGTCTATCCCGACTGCTCGGCCCTGATCGGCAAGACCCTGCCGAACGGCAAGAAGATCGAGACCGACGAAGACCTCGTCATGGGCCTGCTGGAGACGGAAGCCGTCGCGGCCGTCCACGGCTCGTCCTTCGGCCTCGGCCCGAACTTCCGCATCTCCTACGCCACCTCGGACGAGAAGCTGGAAGAGGCCTGCCGCCGCATCCAGCGCTTCTGCGCCGAGCTGCGCTGAGCACGATGACCAAGGGCGCCGCCACGCGCCGGATCGTTCTGGCCGGGAGCTTCATGCTCCCGGCCTCTTTCGTTTTCGGGCAATCGGCAACGACGCTTTCACCGCGCGAGGCCCATGAGGCGGCGCAGGCGAAGCGCATCCTGCTCGTCGATATCCGCGGCGCGCAGGAATGGGCCGATACCGGCCTGCCGCAGGGCGCTCTCGCACTGGATGTCGATGCACCGGCCTTCGAGGTCAGGATCGCGGGCTTGCGCCTCGACCATCCCGGCAAGCGCATCGTCCTGATCGACCGGACAGGCGCGCAGGCGGTCGCCGTCGCGCAGAAGCTCGCCGGGCGCGGCTGGCGCGATCTCGCGGGCGTGCGTGGAGGGGTGCTTGGGCCGGGCGGCTGGCTGGCCGAGAAGCTGCCGGTGACGGCTTACCCATAAAGAACAGCCGTCATGCTCGGGCTTGACCCGAGCATCTCGTGCAGGAAAAGGCACCTCCTCCGGCGAAGAGATTCTCGGGTCTGCGCTGCGCTCCGCCCGAGAATGACGGCAGGTCTCAGTCCTCGCCGCGCGCCTTCAACAAATCCGGCCGTCGCTCCCGCGTGATCCGCTCCGCCTCCACCCGCCGCCATTTCGCGATGCGGGCGTGGTCGCCGGAGAGCAGCGCGTCCGGCAGGCCACGGCCCTCCCATTCGCGCGGGCGGGTATAATGCGGGTATTCGAGCAAGCCGTTCTCGAAGCTTTCGTCCTCGCCCGAAGCGACCTTGCCCATCACGCCGGGGATCAATCGCACGCAAGCGTCGAGCAGGGTCAACGCCGCCATCTCGCCGCCCGAGAGGATGTAGTCGCCGATCGAGACCTCGATCAGGTTGCGCCCTTCGATCACCCGCTCATCGACGCCCTCGAAGCGCCCGCAGACGATGACGAGGCCGGGCCCTTCAGCCCAGTCGCGGACCTGTTCCTGCTTGAGCGGCCGCCCGCGCGGCGACATCAGCAGGCGCGGGCGTGCATCGTCAGCCGGCACAGCGGCATCGATCGCCGCCGCCAGCACGTCGCAGCGCAGCACCATGCCGGCGCCGCCGCCGGCCGGATTGTCGTCGACACTGCGATGGCGGCCGATGCCGTGCTCACGAATCTGATGGGTATCGAGCGACCACAGCCCCTTGCGCAGCCCCTCGCCGGCCAGCGAGATGCCGAGCGGCCCCGGAAACATCTCCGGATAGAGCGTCAGGATCGAGGCGCGGAAGGACATGCCTTCAAGCAAAGCGCAGCGCAGGCAACCCGTCCAGCGCCGTGAAATCCGGAACCGAGGCGATCAGGTTGTCGTAAGCTGCGAAACCTTCGGGACCGAGCAGGGTGAGCAAAGCCACGGCCCGCATGCCGGCGCGGCGGGCCGCCTCGACGCCGAGCGGTGCATCCTCGAAGACGATGCAATCGGCCGGATCGACCTTCATGCGCTCGGCTGCGGCCAGGAACATGTCGGGATGCGGTTTGCCGCGAAAACCCTGGCTCGGCGAGACGATCGTCGAGAAGCGCCGGCGCAGGTCCAGCGCATCGAGCACCACCTCGATATTGTCAGGCGGCGCGGCGGTGCCGACCGCCATCGGCACGCCAGCCGCATCGGCGCGTGCCATCAGATCGAGCAGGCCGGCGGTCGCCGCGACATGCGGGCGATAGGCCTCGCGATAAAGCGCTTCCTTGGCATCGCCCATCGCAGCGATCTCGTCGGCGGTGGCGTCCGGGAAGTAAGGCCCGACGATCTCGCCCAGCGCCATGCCGGCGGTGCGGGCCGAAAAGGTCTCGCGGTCGAAGGGCAGCTTGTTGCTGACGTGCCAGCTCTCCCAGGCATCGTCATGGAAGCGCATGTTGTCGACGATGGTGCCGTCCATGTCGAAGATCAGCGCGCGGGCCGGCCTATTGCTTGTCATCGTCGGGCTCGAACAATCCCAAGGGGGGCTCGGCCTCGATCCGGCGCGCGGCGATGTCGATGCGCGGCGCGAAGGCCTTGGTGAAGGGCATCAGGACGAAGCGGCCGTCCGGCGTCTTGATGTCGAGCAGGTCGCCGGCCCCGTAATTCTCGACCATGGTGACGGTGCCGAGCACCGCTCCATCAGGCCCGACGACACTGCAGCCGATCAGGTCGGCATGCAGGAACTCGTCTTCATCGGCATCCGCCGAGAGCTTGTCGCGGGCGACGAAGAGTTCGGTCCCGTTCAGCGCCTCGGCCTGCTCGCGCGTCGTCACGTCCTTGAGCCGGGCGACGACCACTTCCTTGGCCGGGCGGATATCGGTGATCTCGAAGCTGCGGCCCTTGCCGTCGGTCAGCGGGCCGTAACCGGCGATCCCGAGGGGATCGCCGGTGAAGGTCTTGATCCTGACCTCGCCGCGCACGCCATGCGGCGCGCCGACGATACCGAGCAGGATGAGGTCGCTCATGTCAGCACGCCATGCCCGGCCTCGAGCCGGACATCTCCTTGAGAAAACCCTCGGGCCGAGGCTGTACCTCGCCCGAGACCGACGTGCGGACGATCAGGCTCACGCCTCGGCGGCTTCTTCAGCGGCCGGAGCAGCGGCCTTCTCGGCCTTCTTCTCGGCGCGCTCCTTGGCCTTCTCGCCGGGAACAGCCTTGTTCGGGTTGTTGCGGGCAGCGCGCTTGACGAGGCCGGCGGCGTCGAGGAAGCGCAGCACGCGGTCGGTCGGCTGGGCGCCCTTGGCGAGCCAGGCCTGGACCTTCTCGATGTCGAGCACGACGCGGTCGGCGGCGTCCTTGGCCTTCATCGGATCATAGGAGCCGATCTTCTCGATGAAGCGGCCATCGCGCGGCGAGCGCGAGTCGGCGACGACGATGCGGTAGTAGGGGCGCTTCTTGGCGCCGCCGCGGGTCAGGCGAATCTTGAGGGACATGGGTCTTCTCCGGTCAGGTTTGGTTTCAGGTTCAGTGTTTCGCAGGCGTAGCCGCCGGATGCCGGTAGATGCCGACCTCGGTGCCACGGATCACGAAGGGTTTCTCGAAGCGCGCGCCGAGACGTTCGGCGACGCGGATCGAGGGTCGGTTGTCGGGGTGGACCAGGCTCATCAGCGTCGTCCATCCCAAGTCACGATAGGCATAGTCACGGGCGCGCAGCGCAGCCTCGGTCGCATAGCCGCAACCATGCTCGCCTGCGAACAGGCTCCAGCCGATCTCCGGCTCGGGCCAGCCTTCCGGCGAGAGCAGGCCGCACCAGCCGACGAGCCTGCGGTCGTCCTTCGCCTCCAGCGCCCAGAGGCCGTGGCCGCGCAGCGCCCAATGGCCGGCCATGCTGGAAAAGCGGCGCCATCCGTCCCAGCGGTCGCTGGTCCCGCCGACATAGCGGGTCAGGTTCTCGTCGGCATAGAAATCGACGAGCACGTCGAAATCGGCGGCCGTCCAGCCGCGCAGCCGCAACCGCTCTGTTTCCAGAACGGGAATCACTTCTTCTTGCCCCCGAACGGGTTACCCAGGCCGGGCAAGCCGCTGCCGCCCAGGCCCGGCAGCTTCGGCATCATCCCGGCCGGCGGGGTCACGCCCTTCGGCAGGCCGGGGAAGCCACCCGGGGGCATCGAGGGCAGGCCGCCGCCCGCGCCGAGCTGCTTCTGCAATTCCGCGAGCTGGGCCGGGTCCATCTTCGAGGGATCGGGCATGCCGGCCGGCAGGCCGCCGCCGAGCCCGAACATCGAACCGAGCTTGCCGAGCATGCCGCCCTTCTGCTTGGCCATCATCTTCATGGCGTCGGCCATGCCGCGATGCATCTTGAGCAGCTTGTTGATCTGCTCGGCCGTAGTACCGGAGCCGGCAGCGATACGCTTCTTGCGGCTGTTCTTGAGCAGGTCGGGATTCTTGCGCTCGGCCGCCGTCATCGAGTCGATCGCGGCGATCATGCTCTTGAACATCTTGTCGCCGACGCCGGCATTGGCGAGCTGGGACTGCGCCTGCTTCATGCCGGGCAGCATGCCCATCACGCCGCCGATGCCACCCATCTTTTCCATCTGCTGGAGCTGTGCGCGCATGTCGGAGAGATCGAACTGGCCCTTGGCCATGCGCTGAGCGGTGGCCTGCGCCTGCTCGGCATCGATCGTCTGCGCCGCCTTCTCGACGAGCGAGACGATGTCGCCCATGCCGAGGATGCGGTTGGCGACGCGCGAGGGATGGAATTCGTCGAGCTCGTCGACCTTCTCGCCGATGCCGACGAGCTTGATCGGCTTGCCGGTGACGGCGCGCATCGAGAGCGCCGCACCACCGCGCGAATCGCCGTCCATGCGGGTCAGCACGATGCCGGTGAGGCCGACGCGGGCATCGAAGGCGCGGGCCGTGTTGACGGCGTCCTGACCGGTCAGCGCGTCGGCGACGAGCAGCACTTCATGCGGGTTCGTCGCGGCCTTGACCTCGGCGACCTCGGCCATCAGCGTGTCGTCGAGCGTCACGCGGCCGGCGGTGTCGAGCATCACGACGTCGTAGCCGCCGAGGCGGGCGGCCTCGACAGCGCGCTTGGCGATCTGCACCGCCGACTGGCCGGCAACGATCGGCAGCGTCTGCACGCCGACCTGCTGACCGAGGATGGCGAGCTGTTCCATGGCGGCCGGGCGTCGCGTATCCAGCGACGCCATCAGCACCTTCTTCTTGTGGCGCTCGGTCAGGCGCTTGGCGATCTTCGCGGTCGAAGTCGTCTTGCCCGAGCCCTGAAGGCCGACCATCAGGACCGGAACCGGCGGCACGGCATCGAAATTGATGCCCTCGCCCTCGCCGCCCAGCGTCTCGATCAGGACGTCGTTGACGATCTTGATGACCTGCTGGCCGGGCGTGACCGACTTCAGCACCTCGGCGCCGACGGCGCGCTCGCGCACCTTGTCGGTGAAGCTGCGGACGACCTCGAGTGCGACATCGGCCTCGAGCAGCGCGCGCCGCACCTCGCGGAGCGCCGCGTTGACGTCCTCCTCGGTCAGCGAACCCCTGCGGGTCAGCCCCGAGAGGATGCCGGAGAGCCTGTCGCTCAGCGTGCCGAACATGCGGACCTGCCTGCTTGCCTCAGGAAGCCTTCAGCGCCAGAGCCTCATCGCCAAGCGGTTTCGCGCCCGAGGGCGCAATCGCGCTGTCGGGCGTTGACCTCCGGGCTCATGGAAGCGGCTTGCGCGGCCCGGTCGGCGGATGTGGTTTCGGCGATGTCGGCGAAACGGATGCGGTCTTAAAGCGGAAGACTGTGGCGAAAGTCAAGTTTTGGGGACAGGCAGGCGCTGAAAATGGCGCTCGGGTTGCACGGCCGCCCTCTTCCACGCATTGCTGGACGGTTCGATTCATCATCAAGGGACCGACGATGCGCTTTTCCGCCCTTCGCAGCTTGCCCCTCGCTGCCGGCCTCGTGCTTGCCAGCCTTGCCCCGGCGATGGCCCAGCCCTGCGCCAGCAACTTCAAGGTCGATGGCGTGCCGATGATGACCGGGCTGAGCTACCGCACCTGGGACCTCATCCCCAACCGCCAGCCTGCAGCCGTGCTCAGCGATCTCGGCGCCGCGGTTTCGGCCGAAGGCTTCGCCGATATGCGCATCGACAAGGCGACCAGCGCCGTCGTCGCCATTCAGGAAACCACCGGCTCCGGGCGTCCGCAGACCCTGCGCATCACTGCCCGCAAGAACGGCAAGGGCACCCGCGTCGATGCGGTCTTCGTCGTCCAGGCCGGACAGGTCGCGCCGGAGGATTATGTGCGCAAGGCGTTCTGCCGCGTGATCGGCGGCGCACGCAGCTAAATCACGGAAATCGCGCGGCCCCAGAAAGGCCCTGATCGGGCGGCATCGCTGCGGCCCGATTCGCAAACGTGCCGGCCCATGACACTGAAACCTGCCTCGATCCTGCTGGCCCTCTCCGTTCTGCTGGCCGCCTGCGCCGGCGACCCGCGTCGCGAGGGCCCGCTCGATCCGCGCATGGTCGAGAAGGTCGCGGCCGTCTCGCTCGACCCCGCCCAAGCCGGGCGCATCCTCAACGCCTATCGCGCGAGCCAGGGTCTCGGCCCGGTCCGGCCGGACCCGCGCCTGATGGCGATGGCGCAGCGCCAGGCCGATGCCATGGTGGCGAAGAACGCCCTGTCGCATGATGCAGGCGGCGACTTCACCGCTCGCATCCACGCCGCCGGTGTCGACAGCGCGCGGGCGGCCGAGAATCTCGGCGGCGGCTATTTCTCGGTCGAGGAAGCCTTCGACGGCTGGCGCAAGTCGCCGGGCCATGACGCGAACCTGCGCATGAAGGAAGCGACCCGCTACGGCATCGCGCTCTCCAAGGACCCGCGCACCAGCTACCGCGTCTGGTGGGTGCTCGTCGTCGCGGCCGATCCGGAGCCGCGCGTGCCCCTGGGTTACGGTGACAGGCCTCCGCAGCCTCGCTAACCAGCGACATCCGTCACTCCCAGCGAGCGTTCAGATGTCCATTCGTTCTTTCATTCCTTTCGTCATTGCCGCATCCGCCTCTTTCGCCGCCGTCGGCACGGCTCAGGCCCAGCCCTGCGCCACCAATTTCACCTCGTCGGGCGTCCCGATGGTGTCGCAGATCACCTACAAGACCTGGGACCTCTCGAAGAAGGCTCCGGCCGCCGTGCTGCCTGCGATCCTCCGGGCGATCGAGGCCGATCGCGATTTCGGCGATATCCGCACCGACAAGGCGAACGGCACGATCACCGCCATGCAGGAGGTCACCGGCTCGGGCCGCCCGCAGATCCTGAAGGTGACGACCCGCAAGCAGCCGACCGGCACCCGCATCGACATCGCCTTCACCGTCCAGCCCGGCCAGATCGCGCCTGAAGAGGCTGTGAAAAAGGGCCTCTGCGACTTCCTCAAGGGCACGCGCTGAGCCGGTCTGACACGGCTTCAATTCGGCTCTTTACAAACCCCCGCTTCTGGTGATGGCTCTGGTCTTTAGCGGAGCCACCACCATCATGACCTTCGAAGCCTGGATCGCCTTCACCGCCGCCACCGCCGTCCTTCTGGTCATTCCCGGACCGACCATCCTCCTCGTCATCTCCTATGCGCTCGGCCAGGGCTGGCGCACCGCCTTCCCGATCGCCGTCGGCGTCGCGCTCGGCGATTTCACGGCGATGACGCTCTCGATGCTCGGTGTCGGCGCCCTGCTCGCCACCTCCGCTTTGGTTTTCACCACGCTGAAGTGGATCGGCGCGGCCTATCTGGTCTGGCTCGGCATCAAGCTCTTCCGGGCCGGCGGCACGCTCGACGCCAAGCCGCGCGAGGATGCCGCTCCCGGCTGGAAGATGCTCGGCCATGCCTGGCTGGTGACGGCGCTCAACCCGAAGAGCATCACCTTCTTCGTCGCCTTCCTGCCCCAGTTCCTGGACACCAGGGGCGACTTCTGGACTCAGATGCTGATCTTCGAGGCGACCTTCATCACGCTCGCCTTCGCCAATGCCATGGGCTACGCGCTGATCGCCTCGCGGGCACGGGCCGTGGTCAGCAATCCCCGCGCGATCGGGCTGTTCAACAAGGCCGGCGGCACGCTCCTGATCGGGGCCGGCGTCGCCACCGTCGCGATCCGCTCCGGCAGCAACTGACGCCGATCATGTCGAGCAAGGACGACCAGACTCTCGGCTTCTATGCCGAGGAAGCCAGCGCCTATGCCGGCCGCGACCGGCTGGCCGAGCACCGCCGCATCGATCCCTTCGTCGCCGGGCTCAGGCCCGGCGCGCGGATTCTCGAACTCGGCTGCGGCGGCGGCCAGGATAGCGAGGAGATGCTGCGGCGTGGCTTCGATGTCGTGCCGACGGACGGCTCACCGGAACTGGCGGCGCAAGCCGAACAGCGCCTCGGCCGCCCGGTCGGCGTCCTGCTCTTCGAGGATCTGCAGGACATCGCGGCCTATGACGGTATCTGGGCGCATGCCTGCCTGCTGCATGCCCCGCGCCCGGCCCTGCCCGGCATCATCGACCGGATACACCGTGCCCTGCGTCCAGGCGGCGTCCTCTATGCCAGCTTCAAGGCTGGCGAGGCCGAGGGGCGCGACGGCCTCGGCCGCTATTTCAACTATCTCTCGTCAGCCGAGCTGCGCGCCGCCTTCGGCAACGACGCCCGCTGGCAGTCCCTGACGATCGATGAGGATACCGGCTCCGGCTATGACCGCCAG
>NZ_JBYSYT010000012.1:0-77397 GCF_058783685.1 Allobosea sp. FW305-C-101
GACAGCGGTCACTATAGCCGCTTCATGCCCTGGCATGCAGCGGCCGAACACCGGCTCGATCTTGCTTTCATTCGCAGCGAGCTTGCGAAGGCGCACGAGGGGCCGACCGTTGTGGTCACGCACCACGCGCCACACCCGCAATCGGTCCAGCCAAGACATCAGGGCAGCGCGCTGTCGCCAGCCTTCGTCTCGGATCTGAGTGCCCTGATCGAGGACTACCAGCCAGACCTCTGGATCCATGGTCATGATCACGGATCGCACGACTACAGGGTGGGACGCACGCGCGTTTTGGCCAACCAGGCCGGTTACCCAAATCTGCACGGCGATCGAGAGAATCGACGGTTCGACCCTCTTTGCGTCGTTGAGGTCTGATCAATCGATCAACGCACGTCACAGGTGATCTGTGAAGCGAGATCAGCCTATCCGTCCCAGCCCATCAATTGGCCCTCGAGGGCCAGCGGATGTGCAGGTCATCGATCACGAAGGCGTGGTCATGACGATGGCCATCGGCCTCGACCAAGTGAGGATGATCCGGCGGCAGATCGTCATGGCTGTGAACCTGGGTCTCGGCGTCGGCCGCGGGCCAGACCTGTGCGGCAACGACGAGTGCGGCAAAGGTGAGGGCGGAGAAGGCCAAGGCGGTGACGGCGAGCGGAAGCGTAGCACCGAGCCATCCAGCGAGCGGATAGGTCACCAGCCAGCAGGCATGCGATAGCGCGAATTGCGCGGCAAAAACGGCCGGACGGTCGGCTGCCTGGGCGGAACGCCGCAGCAACCTGCCCGATGGTGTCTGCACGGCTGAGTAGCCGATACCGAGCAGCAGCCAGGTCGACAGGAGCAAAGGCCAGACCTGGCTTCCCGCGGGCAAGGTGGTGTTCGTGGTACCGGTGCCGGAAGCGGCAAACAGCGACGCGCTGAAGAACGCCAGGACGAGGCCGAGCCAGAACGCCGCGGCCAGCATCACGCGCCGGTCGGGAAGCTTGTCGAGAATGCGCGGCAGGACGAGCGCCGCAAGCATGGAACCGCCTCCAAAGCAGGCCAGCACCAGGGCAACCTGCCCATCTCCCAGCTCGAGCCAGCCCTTCACGATAACGACGGTGTTGACGATCACAAGCGCGCCGCCGGCTGCCGCCGCCATGTTCAGAGCCAGTAGACCCCGCAGGCGCGGCGTCGCCAGATAAATGCGCATCCCACGCGTCGTCTTGTCGTAGACGCCTCCCTGCCGATGGGCGGCGGGCGATGCGGGTAGTGACACCGACAGCACGAGGGTTGCGGAGCAGAGAAAGCCGACAACTGTGCCTGAGAATAGCCAGTGGAAGCTGATCAGGCTCAGCAGTAGTGCCGCGAGAGCCGGGCTGACCAGGCTCTCGAGATCGTAGGCCAGGCGCGAGAGCGAGAGGGCCCGCGTATAGTCGGCTTCCTCCGGTAGCACGTCGGGGATCGTCGCCTGGAAGGTTGGCGTGAAGGCCGCCGAGGCCGATTGCAGGAGGAAGATCAGGACATAGATCTGCCAGACCTCGGAAACGAAGGGCAGTAGCAGAGCGATCGCCGCCCGCACCAGATCCATCGCGATCAGGAAGAAGGCGCGTCGCGGCAGTTGTGCGGCGAAGGCACCGACCACGGGCGCGACCGTTACATAGGCGATCATCTTGACCGCCAGCGCGGTGCCGAGAACCGCGCCCGCCTTTTCACCCGCAAGCGCGAAAGCGAGTAGTCCCAGCGCGACGGTCAGAAGGCCGGTCCCAAGCAGCGCGATGATCTGGGCGAGGAAGAGGTGCCGATAGGTTCGGTTGGCGAGAACGTCGAGCATGATCGTCCGATGCAGTTCTAATCAGCCGCGGAGCGGCGAAGTCGGGGCCGCCTGGGATCACGTTCTCATAGGTATTTGGCTATCTCCTTGAACTCGTCGATCGAGCGGCGCTGTTCGCGTGCGAGAGGGCCGACGACGTCTTCAAGGCAGTGATCGAGATGGTCTTGGATGAGGTTCTTCTTGGCCTGCCCGATCGCCTTTTCGACCGCCTGGAGTTGCTGGGCGAGCTCCAAGCACGGCCGGCCGGCTTCGATCATTTCGATGACCTTGCGCAGATGGCCCTCAGCCCGCTTCAGGCGTTTGGCGATCTCGGGATGGCTCTCGTGAAGATGGCTATCGGACATAGCGGATGGTATCCCCCTGGATAGGATGAGTCAAAGCGCCGCATTCCTGGCGGTGTGCGCGATGTTGCTTAGTGAATGAGCGCGAAGATCATTTAAAGCAGTGTGCCAGGCCAGTGTGCCTACCGTCCATCCGGCGCAGCACGTGCGGTGCTCGTAACGCATACCAATTCGCAAATGCGATGGCATAGTGAACAGGATCTGAAGTCGGCCCCCCGCTTCCGACCGAGGCAAAAGCGAGGCGGTGAAGAATGTAGTCGAATTTTTCTAGATCAGGTTAGATAAGGAGGATGCTGTACGAAGGGGAACAAGGGAGTGAAATCTAAATCTCACCTGCACCAGAATGAATTGTGAGCTTTGCCATGGAGGTCATGTCAAAGAGCACATACTGAGGTTTGGAAAAACGGTCCCTCGCCAGAAGATCCTGCGTCCCATCTTTAATTAGGTCGCGGAATTGCCGCCCTTGTAGAATGGCTTCGCAGCTTGCAACAGCGGTGCACACTCCGGAGCGGCCTTGAGAATTGCTCCTTCGAAGCCACCCCCCTGAAGCCAAATTTCCGCAGCCAGGGAAATGCCCTGCGACGGTTGCGAAGCAATCCTCTTCACTAGATCGGGCAAAGCCGCATTGACACACGAATTAGCGGAGGCGACCAATGCGGCAGGGGCCTGGGCTTGTTTCAGCCGGGCATCGATCTGCGATGTGATCGGACCGACGATCACGAGCTGCACCAGAAACAAGAGGATGCTGTTCAACATAAGGCTCGCCCTCCAATCGGACTATCGAGCTATTGGGGTATCCCGAAGAGCGTTGTCTACTTGGTTGTGTCCGAGCGTTGGACGCCGCCGCCTCCCATCTCGCGTGTCACGTGTCGGAAACTCAACACAAACGCGAATGCGACAAAGGCGATGAGGCCCAGCAGTACAATCAGATTGCGTCTGCGGAGCTTGGCGGCGGCCCCAGCTCGTTCAGTTTGATGTGCTGACATATTCCAAAACTCTGCGAGATTTGACTAAGCTGGGTCAACGAACGCTGATCGTGCCCGTTGCTTCGGGCGAAGATCCGGTCGCTCCATAGGGATCGAGCAGGGCGGCATCTGGTCGGCTTATCTCGACGCGGCCAGCCACAAGGCTTTGCAGGCGCTCAGGGCCCATTTCCTTCAACATTTTGCGGAAACTGGGATGCATTCCGCCATCCGCGTAAGCGAGGATCGGCGATGCTGAGCTTACGCTGGTAAGCGCGCTGAACCGCCTCTCATCGCTCGCGCGTCTTTCTGAGACGAGAGACTGAATTGCCGGCTCGACTTCGTAAGCTGGGCAGGGCGCACCTGCGATCAACCGTGAGCTATCGCCCGCTGCGTCGAAAACATATCGCCTTTCGCATGCCGCGACCTTCGGAGGTTGCTTTGTCGCCTCGAAGTGATCAGACCCTTCCTTCAGATTGCGCCAAAATGCGATGTGCGGGCTATTGCGATGAGCTGCCATGTTTTCCGGGGTCATCCGGAAGGGTAGCGCCTGCACCTGGAAGCTCTTCTGGCCGCCGGCAAATGCCTCGCGAGCCAACCCGAATACCTCCGTCACGCCATCATCGGTCATAGCGAAACAGCCCGCGGACGTGCAGGCCCCATGGACCATGAGCGCTGAACCCGTGAACCCCTGCGACCGCTCCAACGCGTTCGGATAACCCAGATTGAACGATAGGTAGAACTGTGACCGGGGGTTCATCAGGTCAGGAGTGACCGTATAAATTCCCTCTGGCGCTTGCCGATCGCCTTCGCGCGTTTTGGGACCAAGTTGCCCCGACCAGCGACACATCGGATAGGTCTTGAGGAGGGCAAACCGGCCGCTCCGATCCCGCTTCCAGACCTCCAGTTCGCTCTCCCTTTTGAAGATGCGGATGAAGATCGGATCGGCCTGCGACATGCCTTTAGCCGACATTTGCGAGACCAGCTTCACAGGCAGGGGCTGCAAATGGCGCGCGTCATCGCCTTCGCCGACGACGCAGCCGGCAAGCAGCGCCAAAAGGCCGATGGCCGTCGCTATTTTGACCAAGGTCGAGGAGCGTTGAGACATTGCGTGAGGATGATCGGCTATGGCTTCTGAGGCGTTAATAGTGGGGGAGCCTACAAGCTGATGCCACTAGAGGTTCAAGGGGCAAAATGCCGCGCGATTGAACCTTTGTCAGAATGGGACTTGAACCTCATGTCACTATAGGTGCGACACCTGCGGGAACGTAGGAGTTTGCGAAGTGAAAAGTTCCCGCCAGATTCTCGGGCACCCAAGCGCGACGTTCGCGGCGGATTGGAGAGAGCCGGCCGAATCCCAGAGCCCGCGCTGCGACCTCCCTGACGCGATGCTGCCATCGGCGGGCGGAGACATTTGAGCTGTGTCCGCCGCCCATAAATATCGCCCTTGTTGGCTTCATGGAGCGGAACAACCCGGAAGCCGAGATCGCGATCCTCGTATGAAGGGGGCCGCCGAGCCCCTAGCGAGATGGGGTGATACTAGCGGTCACTACATCCGGACGGCCGAGAATGCGCCCCAAGTCCTGCCAATCATTCTGGTTGGTCGGGGACTGGCGCTTGATGAAGGTCAAGCCGGAGCGCGACCAAGGGAGTATTCTTTCGATCTGGTTGTCGAGAACGAATTCGCCGCGATCGGTCACGACGGTCAGAACTGCATGTCCGCCACCTTCGCGATCAATCACAATCGTGATCAGGAGAGCGGAGAGGGGCCAGCCTCTCTTCGACAGCTCGCGACGCTTTTCCAGTACATAAATGGATGCATCGGATCGGATCAAGGAATACTGAAATGAAATCTCGGAACAGAGCCTTAGCGTTGGCTTTGATTGTCTTGGCGGGCGTCTTTTACGCTGTATCTTTTGTTCGCATGCAACAGACGGAAGACCGGAGACATGTCGAGGATCCGAACGTGCATTCGACGCCAGGCAAACTATGACGCGGGGAGTTGCGTCATTCCGCCTCAGAATGCCGCCTTGAACCTCTAGTGACTGTAGCTTGTATCCTGTGCGCCCAGTGTTCGTTAGGAGCGCCTGCAATGAATGATACCGCTTCCAAGCCACATGAAGGATTGCCGTGCCCGGTGTGCCGCGTCGATCTCGTTATGAGCGATCGACAGGGCATCGAAATCGATTACTGCCCCAAGTGCCGCGGTGTCTGGCTCGACCGCGGCGAACTGGACAAAATTATTGAGCGCAGTTTGCGCGAGCCAAGTTCCGTTCAGGACCAATCCCAGCCAAGCTTCATACCTCAGCCGGGCGCGCCGACACCTTGGGGGTCCGCACCCGCTCAACCAGCCTACCAGGGCTATGCGCCTCAAGGCGGTCATCAAAGTGGCTACGACAGTCATGGTGGCAGCGGCCATGGAGGGGGGCACGGCGGCGGTCACGGCCGACGGGGGTTCCTCGGTAGGATCTTCGACTAAGCTGACCGCGAAGCTCAGATCCGAGTGTCGTGTCCAGAGGACTGCCTAATATCCTCGTCCTCAATCTGAATGGTCGTGTGCGAGATTCCAAACTCCTCGCGCATGACCACGCTGGCGGTCTGCAAGGTGCTCTTCGCCTGCGACATATCCGACGTGATGACGTGGCAGCTCATCGCATCGAGACCGGATGTGAGAGTCCAGACATGGAGATCATGGACCGCGGTGACATTCGGAAGTGACGACAAACGAGCTTCGATCGCTCCGACGTCGACTTCAGGCGGTGTCCCCTCCATCAGGATGTGGACCGCTTGTTTCAGGAGCATCCAGGTGCGTGGAACGATGAAGAGTCCAATCGCCGCGCCGATGATCGGATCGGCCAGCTTCCACCCTGTAAACATCACCACTGCAGCAGCGACAATGACACCTAGCGAGCCCAGCATATCGCCGAGCACCTCGTAGTAGGCGCCTTTGACATTCAGGCTTTCGGACGAACCGCCGGCGAGCAGTTTTAGGCTCAGTAGATTTACGAACAGGCCGACGACCGCAACCACCAGCATGGGACCACCAAGGATCTCCGGCGGGTTTTTGAAGCGCTCATAGGCCTCGAATAGAATGTAGACGGTCAGCAGTAACAGCACGACCGCGTTCGCGAGCGCCGATAAAATTTCGAGGCGGACATACCCGAACGTCTGCCTTGGCGTGGCCGCGCGCTCAGCAAATCGAATGGCAATCAGGGCCAGCGCCAAACCGCCCGCATCGGTGAGCATGTGCGCGGCGTCCGCCAACAGGGCCAGACTGCCGGTCCAGAGGCCTCCGACAACCTCCGCAACCATAAAGGTTGTCGTGAGACCGAGAGCAAGCGCGAGACGCGACTTATGCTTACCCGCGCCGGTGGCTTGCGCTCCGCCGTGAGAATGTCCTGCGCCCATGAGGCCCTCTCAATCGATTTGCAGCTAGCCGGTCGGAAACGGAACCTGGAGGAGTTGTGACGAAGGGGCACCCTTCCGGGCAGTCCCCCGGTCCCAGCCAACGAGGCTAGGAGTGGTCATTGTGAGGCGGCTGACCCGGGCTCTCGATCCGAATGTCGGCTTTTAGCCGACCAGCCCGAGCAAAAATGAATTCGACGGGCAGAGTCGTACCTGGCTCTACCTTCTGCCTCAATCCGACGAGGCGAATCTGCTGATAGTCAGGCTTGAGGCTTGTCTTTGCCGATGGAGCCAGATCGATCTCTCCAAGCTCGTCCATTTTCGTGCTCGCTGAGCGCCCGACGATCTTCTCAAACACGGCGCCAGAGGCTGCAGTCGTTTCGACGGCGACAAGTCGATCCAGCGTCGGGGCGTTATTTTCAAAGGTTGCGAACACTGGCAGGTCGTCCCCGACCAAGGCGGTCCCGCTCGACCAAGGATGTATTACCGAGACGCCATTGGCTCGTGCGACCGGTTCGGTATGGGTCATGCCCAGCAGTAGGAATGGCCCGACACCTATCAGAGCAAGGCCGACTGTCCTGCCAACCGCTTTATAACTCGGAGAGGCGACTTGGTCGGCTCGTCCGAGAGCATCGATAAATTTCCTGAAGCCGGCACCGATCATTGGGAGCCATCCTCCAATCCTGTGTTGGACGGAGCCGATCGCGAAATCAGCGGCGTCAGGCTGACGGCCACTATCAAAGAAACGCCGATGCTGATGGCGATGTCGGCGCCGTTGAAGGTCGGCCAGTGGTAGCCTACCCAGTGAAGGTCGATGAAATCTGTGACGGCACCTTGTCGCCAGCGATCCGTGGCGTTGCCGAGAGCCCCGCCCGCGATCAGAGACAACCCTGTCTGTTCCAGGCTTGCCTCACTCCTCGCAGCCCAGACCAGCAATCCTATAGCGACGACAAACTTGAAGAGGCCTAGCGCGCCGGGCCAGGCGTCGAGCCATTCGCTGCCCAAGCCGAAGCTGACCCCATAGTTGAAACCGAGACGGAGATTCAGAAACGGTGTCAGTTCGATGATGCGCGGTGGCACCATGACCTTGGTGAGGATCAGCCACTTGGTGATCTGATCGGCAGCTAGTGCGACGCCTGCCCAGGCAAGCACGCGACTGGTTATCCGAGCCTGTGACATCAGGTGTTCCCGGATTGATGAGACTGGTAGCCAACCCATCGGCCTACGCGCGCGGAATAGGCGCGATAGGATTCGCCTAACGCCTCCAGCAAAACGCCTTCCTCGATGCGCACCTGAAGCGCGATCGCATAGAACGCGGACGCCGTGAGGCCGGCTTGAACGAGGCTCGGCTTGGCTATGAAAAGGCCGCCGAATAGGAGCGCTTGGCCGACAAAAACCGGATTCCGCGAGATAGCGAACGGGCCACCGTCAACAATACGCCCAACGTGATCTTCGGCCGCCCCAATCCGCCATGAGTTACCCATGTAGCCTTGTGCAAAGAGGGCAAGGCAGGCTCCGGCAAGCACCAAGGCAAACCCAATCACGTCAGGCGCTTTTCCGCTCAATAGTCCCGACAACGGATCGGCCGAAAATGCGCTGCCGAAAACCGTCGTACCGAGCGGCCACAGCACCGCTCCTGCGAAGGACAGCCTGAACAGCAACCCCGGCAGGGTTTGTCGACGCGATCCCTTTTCAAATAGCCAGACCGGCTGATCTGACGACCTTGCCAGTGCGAACGTCAGAGCGAGGAAACCCGCAACGTAGCCTATCGCGGTCCCGTAACTGGCTACCTCGAGGGGCGACATTCTTATGACACGCGGCTGGCGTTGAAGCGCAACAACCGCAGAGCGTTCGCTGTCACGATCACGGTCGCGCCGGTATCGGCAAGGATGGCAACCCACAAGCCGGTGTAGCCCAAGACGCTGGTCACGAGGAACACGCCCTTCAGAGCCAGGGCGATGGCGATATTTGTCCGGATATTGCCCATCGTCGCCCGCGCCAGGCGGATCATTGCAGCGACATCTCGAACCCGGCTTTTGAGAACGGCTCCGTCCGCCGTCTCCAGAGCAACATCCGTACCAGAGCCCATCGCCACCCCGACATTGGCTGCAGCGAGGGCCGGGGCGTCATTTATGCCGTCACCGACCATCATCACAGCGGTCTCGCTCGCGAGTGATTTGATGGCGGTGACCTTATCGTCGGGCATCAGCTCGGCTTTGTGCTCCATGCCAAGTCCATCTGCGATGGCGGCGCCGGTTCGAGCGTTGTCGCCCGTCAACATAAGCGATCGAATTCCCATCGCCTTTAGCTCGGCCACAGCCAGGGCAGCATCATCGCGGGGTTCATCACGTAGCGCGATTAGCCCCACCAGTTTGCCGTCAGCAATGACGGCGGCGACGGTCTTGCCATCGGATTCAAGCCGCTCAACATTTGCCTTGGCCTCGGCGTCGAACGTCGCCCGGGCAATTGCATGCCGGGGCGCGCCCACAAAAACCGATATACCATCCAACGATCCTGTGACGCCCTGCCCAGCGATAGCTGAAGCATTTTGCGCCGGTCGAACCGTGATGGCGTGAGACCGGGAACGCTCCAGGATCGCCTCAGCTAGAGGGTGGTTAGATCCGGTTTCCACGGATGCCGCGAGTTCGAGGACGCGGCGTTCATCCTCTCCGAGTGCGATCACTTCAGTCACGCGCGGAGTACCAGCGGTCAACGTACCGGTCTTGTCGAAAGCGACGATGCCCGTCTTGGCGGCCGCTTCAATGACAACCCCGCCCTTCATCAGTAGACCCTGACGGGCGCCAGTAGACAATGCGGCTGCAATGGAGGCGGGCACCGAGATGACGAGCGCGCAGGGGCAGCCGATCAATAGCAGCGCCAGCGCGCGGTAAATCCAGACCGACCACTCGGCGCCGAGCAGGAGCGGGGGCACCAGCGCGACCAGCACGGCAAGCCCGACGATCGCCGGCATGTACCAACGCGAGAAGCGGTCGATGAAGCGCTCGGTCGGGGCGCGCGCCTCCTGCGCCTCCTCGACCAGGCGGATGATGCGGGCGATGGTGTTGTCCTGCGCCGCCTTGTCGACGCGTACGCGCAGCGCCGCCTCGCGATTGACCGAGCCTGCATAGACCGGCTCGCCGACACCCTTGGTCTTGGGCATCGACTCGCCGGTGACCGGGCTCTCGTCAATGCCGGAGATGCCGTCGGTGATCTCGCCATCGGCCGGGATGCGGTCGCCGGGGCGGACCAGCACGGTCTGGCCGATGCGAAGGCTTGCGGCATCGACCTGCCGGGTCGCGCCGTTCTCCTCGACGATGGCCGTCTTGGGCACGAGATCGCCGAGCGCGCGGATCGAGGCGCGGGCGCGGTCGGCCGCGACGCCTTCGAGCACTTCGCCGACCGCGAAGAGGAAGACGACCAGCGCCGCTTCCTCGGCGGCGCCGATGAAGAGTGCGCCGATGGCGGCGATCGTCATCAGCATCTCGATGGTGAAGGGGATGCCGGCGCGGGCCGCCGCGAAGGCGCGCTTCGCCACCGGCGCGACGCCGACAATGCAAGCCAGGAAGAAGGCCCAGTGGCCGATACCCGGCCAGATCAGGCCAGCCGCATAAGCGGCGCCGAGGAACAGGCCGGTCGCGATGACGAGCCGGCCCTTGCCGGTCTGGTACCAGCTCGCACCGTCGGGCGTGGCCTCATGGACATGGCCGGGCAGGCCGTGGCCGTGGTCACTCACCGCAGATGTGGAGCCCGAGACTTTGGCACTGTGTGAATGAGCGGCGTGCTTGTGGCCTGAACGATCGTGATTGTGGTCGCCGTGATCATGCTTATGGCCAGCCTGATCATGGTTGTGCCCGTGCTCATGACCATGGTTGTGCCCATGGCCATGAGCGTGCGAGTGGCCATGGGCATGGCCCGAACATGAATTTTCGCCGTGATCATGTTTGGCATGATCGTGATCATGGTGATCGTGAGTGTGACCCGCGTGTCCATGATCATGCCCGCAGCCACAACTGTCTTCTTTTGCCGCCGGCGCCGGTGATGCCAGTGCTGCAAGCGCGGTAGTCGTGTAGCCGAGGCCCTTCACGCGCTTCTCGATCGCGTCAGGGGCGGTTCTTCCGGCATCCAGTGCTAGGGTCAAAGTCTCGGATATCACCGAGACTTTGACATTGCTGACGCCGGGGAGGCGCTCCACGGCGCCGCGAATCTTCGCTGCGCAGCTTGCGCAGTCCATGCCCGCGACCTTCCAGGACAGAGTGTGCTTCGACGGTTCAGCTTTGTCGTGGTCGTGGTCGTGGGTTTGGCCGACGGCGTCATTCGCGTGGCGCTTGCTCTCGACCATAGCTATTGCGCCAAAGCCTAGGCTTTTCACGCGCTGCTCGACCGCCTGGCGAGACGTACGCGTCTCGTCTAGCTTCAGCTTCATCGTTTCCGACATCAGCGAGAGCCTGAATTCGGACACGCCTGGCATTTTTTCGACGGCCCCGCGCACCTTGGCAACGCAGCTGGCGCAATCCATCCCGCTGATCTTCCAGCTCAAAGGCTGAAGCTTGCTGTCCTTGCTGGCCGCCATAGGGATGACTCCTGGTGCCCGAATTTCGGAAGCAGCTTCTCTACAACCTCTAGCGACTTCAGGTTCAAGCGAAAAATTTCAGACTCTGGTTGCGGACGAAATCGCCCGCCGAAGGAATTTCGTCGGGCTTCGGATCGCTCAAACATTCAACGGGTATCCCCGGGCCTTGACAGGCTTCAGCAAGTTCTCTTATTGCAAATGAAATGCATTTACAGAAAGACCTTCCGATGAAGGGCAGTGAGATCGTTGAAACTGGCTGGCGCAGGCAGCGCGGCGAGCCGTCCATGCTCGAAGTGTTTCGGAGCATCACAGTAAATCCTGGTGCGACGCCCTGGCGCAGATTCCTTGCCTTCGTAGGCCCCGGCTATCTCGTTGCAGTAGGCTATATGGACCCCGGCAATTGGGCGACTTCACTCGCTGGGGGAGCGCAGTTCGGCTACGCGCTGCTGGTCGTCGCTCTCATTTCCAACATCATGGCGATTATTCTGCAGGCCCTTTGCGCCCGCTTGGCCATCGCGACCGGCCGGGATCTCGCGCAAGCGTGCAGGGACGCATTTCCAAAGGCGATCTCCTGGCCGCTGTGGGCCTTTGCGGAGCTGGCCATCTGCGCAACCGACCTGGCTGAAGTCATCGGGACGGCAATCGCGCTGAATTTGCTGTTCGGCATGCCCATGGAAATCGGCGTCTTGGTCACCGCTCTCGACGTGATCGTTATCCTTTGGCTGCAGAATATGGGCTTCCGTTGGGTCGAAGCCTTTATCATCACGCTACTTGGCGTAATTGCGCTCTGTTTCGGCATCCAGATTGCTCTGGCGGATCCGAACTGGGGTGAGGTCATTAAAGGTTTTGCACCGACGATCGAGATCGTCCGCAATCCCCAGATGCTCTACCTGGCCTTGGGAATCATCGGTGCCACGGTGATGCCGCATAATCTCTATCTGCACTCCGGCATCGTGCAGACGCGGGCGTACGGGAGCACGATCCCTGAGAAACGAGACGCGTTAAAGTGGGCAACTCTCGACTCAACGATCGCGCTGATGTTTGCGCTCATCGTCAATGCGTCCATCCTCGTACTGGCTGCTGCAAGCTTTCATAAGACAGGGCAGACCGAGGTCGCGGAGCTCGGCAGAGCGCACGAGTTGCTCGCGCCGCTCCTCGGAGCTTCAATCGCACCGACCCTTTTCGCGATTGCCCTTCTCTGCTGCGGGCTCAACTCGACGGTCACCGCGACGATGGCGGGCCAGATCGTCATGGAAGGCTTCCTCGATATCAAGCTTCCCTCGTGGCTACGACGGTTGGCGACCCGGCTCGTGGCCATCGTTCCCGCCCTCCTCGTCACCTGGATCTATGGGGCTGGAGAGACGGCGAAGCTTCTGATCCTAAGTCAGGTCGTCCTGGGTCTGCAGCTGCCTTTCGCGATCGTTCCACTCGTCATGTTCACTGCGTCGCGGACAAAAATGGGCGAGCTCGTCGCCCCACGCTGGTTGACGGTGACCGCAGCGGTGGTGGCCGCCATCATCATCGTCCTCAATATCAAATTGCTGGTCGACCTTGCGGTTGGGTGAACATCTCGTCGCATTGCCTGAGCGCAGTGGCCGGCTTAACAGGGCATCGTGAGAAGCATTTCGAGCGCATACTGTTGGCGGTGCCTATGGGCAGTTGCGCTCGCGTGCGCGCTGGTGCTGACGTGTTTGATGCAGCCCGTTCAGGCCAGCTACTCACTCGAATTAACCGTCGCGAGGTCTGCCAAAGCCCTGCCGCGCGATTCTGGTTCGCAGGCGCCGGCCCGCGTTTCGGACCACCACCAATCTTTGCAGAATGGGAAGTCCGACCGGTACGCGCCAGGCGATAGGGCTTTGCTGCTTACCGGCAAGCTAGCTGTTGCCCACGAAAACAGCTTGCCTCAGTTCGTTCACCCACCTCCGCCCGCCGTCGACGCTACGGTTGCATTGCCAGTCCGGGCACTTCTTCGACAAGGATCAAGAGCACCACCAGCCCTCATAACGTGAGTTGAACCGGCCTAGCGGCCCCTTCACTATGAGGAGACCACCTTGATGATTGTGCCCCCCGCAAGCGGCCTTCCGAAGTCCGGCTTGGGCGCTGATTCCCCAACTCTTGCCATCGGTCATAGTGGGAACCGACGAGCGGCAGGCCATGCCTTTCGTCGCTATCAGCGCCACGATCAAATGTTTCAGCCATGCCATTTCTAAAGTGGATACGGTACGGAGCGTGGGCTGCCGTTATCCTGATCAGCTTCACCTGCGCGGCGATTTTGCTGGGCTGGTGGCGGGTTGACGGATCCAGGGTTACCGCGGAGAGCCAATCCAACATCTCCGCGCCCGTGGACATCGGAGGGCCATTTTCGCTGACCGATCACCGAGGGAAGTCTGTCACCAACAAGGACTTTGTCGGCAAACCGATGGCCGTCTTTTTCGGCTTCACGCATTGCCCAGAGGTCTGCCCAACCACGTTGGTTCAGTTGGGAAACCTAACGAAGCAGATCGGACAAGCGGCGGACAAGCTCCAGATCCTGTTCATCACGGTGGATCCTGAACGCGACACGCCGGAGCAGATGGCGCTCTATTTGGAGTCCTTCGACCCGCGGGTCGTCGGCTTGAGCGGGACCCGTGAGCAGGTGGCGGCTGCTCTGAAGGCGTACAAGGCCTATGCCAAAAAGGTCCCGACCGATGGCAGCTACACCATGGATCACACCGCGTCCGTTTATCTTATGAACGCGGACGGCAGCTTTCGAACAATGATCGACTACCACGAGGAAGATAGCTCGGCGCTCGCCAAAATTCGCATGGTGTTGAGGTGATCAGCAGGCGCCGGTGGCTCGGCGCTTCCGTCGTCATATTAGGCATCGTGGCCCCGGCAGCATATCTCGGGCTGGCTTGGCGACTTGGGGGGCAGGCAGAATTCCGCCCGGCAGTGACCTTTGAGGACGTCAACGGCCAGCCGCGATCGCTGGCCGATTTCCGGGGCAAGTACGTGCTCTTGAATGTCTGGGCGACCTGGTGCCCACCTTGCGTGAAAGAGATGCCTTCGCTCGATAGGCTTCAGGCTTTGAAAGGCGACACTCGCTTTGAGGTTGTCGCCCTTTCAGTCGACCGGAAAGGTCCGCAGCTCGTCAAAGACTTTTATCTGCGCGCGAATATTCGATCGCTTGGAATCTACCTCGATCGCGAGGCCCGGAGCATGTCTGCCCTCCGGGTCACGGGACTTCCGATGACGCTGTTGCTCGATCCAAGCGGCGTCGAGGTCGCGCGGTGGGCTGGAATGCGGGAATGGGATAAGCGTGAGATGATGCGGGAGATCGACGAGCGGATCACCGAAAGCTCGACGGGTCGATGATCCCCTCCGGACGACACCTTCAAGAAAGCGCGAGCCTCGGCCTCCCAAATTGCCTCGGATGCTCAACTCGCGATAATTCGGAACCATGATGGCAACCAGATCAGCTCGAACGATCGGACGCAGCCTCTTGGCTGTCGTTGGCGGTCTCGTGCTGCTGCTTCAGCTGCTGGTTAGCGCGTCGGCGACGAACAACCGCCTCGGCATCGTTCAACGAGACACTCCGCTGTCAGAAATTTGCGGGACGACGCCGGCCACCAAGGGTGATCGCGCCGCGCATATCGAAGGCCTGAACAGTTGCTGTTTCTGGGCGAAACCCATCGCCTTGGCGTCCTCGATCCCGCCTGCGGCCGCAGTCTTGGTTTCGGATCGTCCCGGGCCTGCCAGGGTGGTTTTTGCGCCGCCTTTCGTTCGGTTCGTTTTGCCACCCTCGACCGCACCGCCGCGCGCGACTGGCCCTCCATCCCAAGGTTGATCAAGCGGGTCTCGCGAGAGGCTTTGCTAGGACCGCGTTCAGCGGATCCGAAATCGTAGCTGAACCTCACGCGCACAGACAGCGCCGTGGATTGGGGCAGCTCATGATCCCGATCAGCCCAGGAGCGCCGCGGAGTGCTCGGCAAAATTCTCAAGTCCCGGTTCGCTATCCTCACGGCTGTCGCAACTGCGGCAGTCGCGATTTTGGCTGCGTCACTCTTAGTAGCTGAGAAGGCTCCGCGACCGGGAACCGCTGGGGCACTCGGGTTCAATCGACTTGGTGGGGAATATGCCGACCTGAAAAGCTTCCAGGGCCGGCCGGTTCTTTTGAGCATCTGGGCGACGTGGTGCTTGTCATGCCGCGAGGAGCTTCCAGCTCTCGCGCGCCTAAACCGCGAGTGGAAAGAGCCGAGCCTTGGCGTCGTCGCACTGTCTGTCGATCGTGACGGCGCTGAAGTCGTAGAACCTTTGCTCCGTAATCTGGGCATCGTGGACTTGCCGGTCTTTCTTGATCCCGCAGGCCGAGCCGTCAAAGAATTTTCGGTTTCCGGGCTGCCTACATCCATCCTTCTCGATCGCAATGGTCGGGAGCTCGGCCGCTGGTTCGGCCCCAGATCTTGGGATGCGACGGCGACGAGGCAGGAGATCATCGGGCTGATCGCAAAAGGCGGGAACGAAGGATGGAAGCCCTGATGGAAATCGCAAACATCAGCATTCTAGCCGCTCTTGCTGCCGGCGCCGTCTCGTTTCTGTCCCCTTGCGTGCTGCCGTTGGTCCCTGGGTACCTGTCGTATGTCGCGGGAAGCTTGTCGGCCGACTCCGACAGCCGGAGAGCGCGGACAAGTGCCTTTGCCATGAGCTTCTGGTTCGTGCTCGGATTTTCGACGGTTTTCGTCATCCTAGGCGCGGGAGCCTCTGCGGTAAGCCGCCTTCTGCTCTCCTATCGCTATGAGGCCGGCCTCGTCGGCGGCGCGATCATCGTGGTCTTTGGCATTTTCAGCACCGGGGTTGTGCAAGTTCCCTGGATGGAGCGGGAATTCCGACTGAGTCCGCAAGTATCAGGTGGGCGGCCGCAAAGCGCTTACGTTCTCGGGCTCGCATTCGGTTTCGGTTGGACGCCCTGCATCGGGCCGATTCTCGGCGCAATCCTCACCGTGAGTGCGACCTCCGCGACGCCCGCGGCGGGCGTGACTCTGTTGGCAATCTATTCGCTCGGCCTGGCCATCCCCTTTCTCCTCACCGCACTGCTCGCCGGCGGCATCACTGCGCGCCTGCGGCGGCTGCGCAGCTTCGGTCGAGGTCTCCAGATTTTCACGGGCCTAACGATGGTCGCCATGGGGCTCGCCATGATGACCGGGCGCCTCTCAACCATGGCGTTCTGGCTACTCGAAACCTTCCCAATCCTCGCACTTATCGGTTGAAAGGCCTCCATTTGATGACAAATCCCAGCATGTTACCCGACCAGGAAGGGCGGTGGTCGTTTCTGTATCTGGCATGGCTCGTCGCGCTAGTCGCGAGCTTAGGCGCGCTCTTCATCGGCGAGGTGATGGGCCAGGCTCCCTGCAGCCTTTGTTGGCAACAGCGGGCTTTCATGTTCCCGCTCGCCATCCTACTCGCTTTCGCCAGCTTTCGTGCGGACACGACGGTGTGGCGATATGCATTGCCGCTGGCCGCTCTCGGTGCGGCGATAGCTCTGTTCCACAGCCTGCTCTACGCTGGCCTGATCCCAGAAGGCATCCAGCCGTGCTCGCAAGGCCCGTCCTGCGCGAGCGCAGAGATGACCATCCTCGGAGTTCTGCCGCTCCCATACCTCTCGCTGGCGGCATTTTTGGCAATCGTGCTCGCCCTGCTTGCTTCAAAGTCGAAGGCACAATCATGAACCGTCGCGGCCTTGTCCTTGCAACTGGCGCGCTGGCGCTCTCGTTCTTCGTGGGCGGGAGTGTGGCTTACAACGCTCAACAAGCGCGGAGAGCCCGCGAGATTGCCGCGGCCCGTGCCGAGGCACTGGTGCGGAGCCATTCCCCGGTCCTTGGTTCACCGAACGCGCCCGTCACAATCGTGGAATTCTTCGATCCATCGTGTGAGGCGTGTCGAGCCTTCTATCCGGCTTTGAAGCAGATCATGGGATTGTTCCCCAACGATGTTCGCCTCGTTATGCGCTACGCGGCATTTCACGACGGCTCCGACGCCGCCGTAAAAATCCTCGAAGCGGCTCGCCTTCAGGACAAGTTCGTGCCTGTCCTCGAGGCGCTCCTGGAGTTTCAGCCCGAGTGGGCCGATCACTCCGGCCCGGTGTTGGAGAAGGCATGGGCGCGCGCGAAAGACGCGGGCTTGGATATCGAGCAGGCCAAGCGGGACTGGACACGCGCTGAAATCCAAGCTGCCCTGGAAAGCGACACCCGCGACAGCAAATCTCTGGAAGTGACACGCACTCCGACGTTCTTTGTGAACGGTCAACCGCTGACCGACTTCGGCCCACAGCAGCTCTACGACATGGTTCGTCGGGAGGTGCAGAAGGCGAAATAGCGCGGATATGTTCGATATGGTGGCTGGATGCGCCCTGCGTGCACCAGCCACCAATTCGCGATTGTGGAGCTGTACCTTGTCCCGAAGAGCGATTGTAAACTTACTATTCAGGGTAGCGATATTGATCGTCGCCGCAATCGGCATCTGGACCGGTTGTATCAAGCTTCGCGGATGAGAGAACCATTCTTGTGGACGAGCGCCAAGGAAGCGCTAGGGCTGGAGTGGATACGTCATGCTTGACCCGCATCATAGCGCCCATATCATGCCTATGATCGGGGAGTTGCAATGGATCTACGTCAGCTTGAAGCGTTTGCGGCGGTCATGTCCGCTGGGAGCATCACTGGTGCAGCGCGCCTTCTAGGACGGTCACAGCCCGCTCTGACACGCCTCATTCAAGATCTCGAAAACTCGCTTGGCTTCAGCCTGCTTCATCGAAGCGGACCGCGCGTAACAACCACGGAACAGGGCCTCCGATTCTATCAAGAAGTCGAGCCAGTGCTAGCTTGGCTCCGACAACTGCGAGAGCGTGCGGACGCGATCGCGGTCGACAAGCCGAGATCGCTCTCCATCGCGTCCATCGCGTCTTTTTCAGTCGGAATGCTTCCGGCTGCTTTGCGTCGCCTCGGGCTCGATAACCTTCCTGACCAGATCCACATTCGCACCGCGATTGCCGAGCAAGTCGTTCAGGACATCGCTACGCAAGTGTCAGAGATCGGCATCACGAGCTTGCCGGTGGATCACCCGGCGTTGGAAATCCATTGGATCGGTGAAGCCCCTTGCGTCGCCGCGATCGCATCGGACGATCCTCTCGCGGAGCTGGACTGCGTGCCATTATCCGCATTGGCCGGCCGACGGCTGATTACGCTCGCCAACCCGTTCAGATGGCGTCGGCGGGTCGATCTTGCCTTGGAGGCTAACGGCGTCACTCCCGCGGCGGTGTTGGACACCAACACGTCGAACGCAGCCATTATGTCAGCCCGGGCAGGTCTGGGAGTGGCGCTCATCGAGCCCATCATCGCATATGGAATGCCTGTCGAAGGGGTCGTCATCAGGCCACTCGACGTTAAAATCTCTTTCTTCTGGGCAATCGTGACACCTTACGGTCGTCCGTTGGCTGCGCTGGTTTCGGGCCTGATCGACAAGTTCGATGAGATTGGCCGGGAGACCATCCCGGGTTTCGTTAGGCACCCGGCGGAGGCAAGGCAGCAACTCGTGGCAGACCTTGCGCGGCCGGCATATTCTTCCGATCGCTGATCATGCGCCTAACCGATCTGGCTCACGCCCCGATAAGAGCAAGCTCTTGAAGTCGGTCGCGTGAAAGGTCCTGGATATCCAGCAAGGGCAATAGGTCATTGTCGCCGGCAAGCGGACGGCCGTATGCCGCCGATAGCAGCGCCAAACCCGCTTCGTGAAGGCTAGCTGGACGCCCCACAAGTCTGCCCAGCAGTATCGTTGGCCACAGGCCGTAGGGAGCGTCCTCGAGGACGTAGCGGCTCTCCGTTGTCGTAGGTCCAAAGCCGCCTTTCCCGCGCTTGTGAAGCTCCTGGTTCATTTCCGCGATGCTGGCGATGGGGAGCTGGTAAGAGAAGGAGTAGTGCTCCTTGATCGACCGCACCGAGACGCCGAACTCCGCTGCGATCGCTAGTCGTTCGGCATCTAGTTCCTCCATGACCCGACCCACAGACGCGGTGACGTTTTCAGCCTGGCCCCATCGTTCCCCGCGCTCCATTCGTGTGAGATTGAAAAGCGAGATGGCCAGGTGATTTTGTGGATTGAGATTGCTGAGTGAGATGGCCAGCAATCCGTCGCGCCGGACAAAGCGATCGCCGAACAGCGCTGTGCAAAGCGTGTGCCCGACCTCGATGTCACTCTCGGGAACCGTTGCGAGGTCGATCTTGGACCGAACGGAGTTCACCCCAACCTCAGCGGGCCCTTGTTTGCGCCCAGTCGTCAGCGTTGTGCCCCAAGCAATGATCGGGGCCTTTATACCTCGCTCCGAAAGCAGCCGGGACAGATAAAGTGCTCCGAACGAAAGATGGGAGCTGATGATTGTCGGTTGGCCATCGCGCAGGTTGCCGGCGATCGCTTCTATCGCCATGCGATGGGCATTCCCGGGCATGGCGATTATCGCCACATCGGAGCCGGCGATCACCTCCTGAGCGCTCGAAGCAATCCGAGGCCGAAAACTCAGGTCGAGAGCACCCGACGCTTTCAGAGATGCCCCGGCTGCGAGCTCGGCCGTGCCGCGCCCCGAAGGAGACCAGAGAATCGGCTCATGTCCGTTGAGATGGAGGTAAGCCGCCGTTCCAAAGGCGATGCCACCTGCACCGAGAATGCCCACCCGCATTGAATAACTCCGTTAGATCGAGCGGCCAGATGCATTTCTCGCGTTGTTGAGCGCGTTGGAGCTGCATTTCGCGCCCCTGGGATACCAATTACCGCTGTGACGGCTCTCGCTCGGTTGGCTCACCTAAGGTGTGCATGAGACGATTGGCCCATCCGAAGAGCGCGCTCGAATGAACGAGATCGACGGCCTCCAAAGTGTTCAGGCCTGCATTTGCCAGATTCGCTACCGCGGCTTCTGGGATCGCGGGCGGGGTCTCAGACAACTGTGCGGAAAAGTCGAAGATGGCCTGGTCCCGCGGTTCGAGCTTGGCCTGGCGCTCTCGATCGAAAATCTCGTCGATGACATCGAGGCGCTTGGACAGGTTGTTGAAGCGCGAAGCGTGAACCGCGGCGCAATAAATGCAGCGGTTCACGACGGAAGCGCCGACTGCGCCTAACTCACGCTCTGCTGAGCTCAACCCGTCCTTTCCATACATGATCTGGTTGAAGAGAGGCGATCGAACAGCCAGCGACTCCGGATCATGCGCGAGGGTCAGCACATAGGGCGATACCCCCTTGTTGGATGGGGTGACCTGCATTGCGGCCAACTGCTCGGGCGTCGCAGATGCTAACTCTACCGGCCTTATATACGGTGACCAAACAGGGACCTGCGTGGTGAAGTTTTCGACGACGCGGGTCATTTTGCCCCCTTCAGCGCCTGCAGGCCTTTGATCACCCTGGCTTGATAGCTCACGAATGCTGCCAATTCAGCGAGACGAACGATATCTGGCTCGCCCATGCCCGATGCTTTCAGCTTCTCGATATCAGCTCGCGTCGCGTCGCGAGGGCGCAATGTCAGCAGGTCGGAGTGCGCAACGATTGCAGCGGTCTGAGCGTCTGTTGCTACGTCGTGCAGTTCGTCGTTATCGCGGCTCTGTTGGATCAGCTCCTCATAATGCTCAGCGAGCTTTGGCACCTCGTACTGGCGGGCCATCCGGGCAGCGAGGGCGGCGCGCAGTCCGTGGCTTATGGCGCCCGGCGATCGAGCGAACAGCACGGCGTCGTGGATTGATTGGCTCAACCGCAGGATCTCAGCACGGTGCGAAAGGGCTTCGGCCAGATTCGAACCAGGACAAGCATCCACGATCTCTTCGATCAGTGTCACAGCAGGCGCCTCCTTGATCCGGTCAGCGTGTCATCATGTGACTGACGCATCAAGGGAGGTCTTGTATTCAAAAAAGTTCGATTGAGCTCTCCATTCATCACACCTTCATATTTGATTTGCATCAAAGCGCATTTAGCATCCGGCATATGCATGCCATTGGATCGGCCGTTCAGGTATGGTCTGCCCGCGAAGACGCGGGCTTGGCGCCGTTGACTCATGTCTCCCGTTCGCTGGCGGGATTGGACGGCGGCCTCTCCGACAAGATCGCTGTCCGAGGGCAAGATGGTTGGAGACGCCGGCTGTGACGGCACCCGACGTCAACCTCCAAGCTCTGGAAGCGCGACTTACGCAGGATCTGGCTTGGTTGGAATTGCCCGCGAAGAGTTGGGTTCCGCCGCAGTACGTCGACGATAAGCGCGTTCGAGATGTCGTCATCGTCGGCGCGGGCATGGCAGGGCTCGTAGCGTCCGGCATGCTAAAGCGGCTTGGGGTCGACAATCAGCAGGTGCTGGATCGAGCGCCGTCAGGTTTAGAGGGGCCATGGGCAACCTACGCCCGCATGCGCACACTGCGGTCTCCGAAGCAGTTGACCGGCCCGGCGATGGGCCTCCCGGCGCTGACGTTCCGAGCCTACTTTGAGGCTCGGTTCGGGTGTGAAGCCTGGGAAAAGCTCGACCGCGCACCGCGTTTGGTGTGGATGGATTATCTAATCTGGTATCGGAAGGTTCTGAGCCTGCCCGTCGAGAACGAGGTCGAAGTTCAGGCCATCGATCCACGTCCCGATGGCCTCTTGGCACTGAAGGTCGCTCGCAATGACGGGGTCGAGACGGTATTTGCCCGGCACGTCGTGCTAGCAAACGGACGCGACGGGCTCGGCGGCCCCTTTGTCCCATCGATAGCGGACGCCATTGATCGAAAGTTCTGGGCGCACACCGCGGACGAAATCAACTTTGAAGCGCTGCAAAACAAGCGCGTGGCGGTTATCGGCGCTGGCGCGTCTTCGATGGACAACGCTGCGGTGGCGCTGGAAACAGGGTGTGCCCGGCTGGACCTTTTCATCCGTCGCAATGACATCCCTCGGGTCAACAAGTTTACTGGTATCGGCAGCCAGGGCGTTATTCATGGCTTTGCGGGCCTGCCCGACGAGTGGAAGTGGCGCTTCCTGGATCACACCATCCGTGCGCAGACGCCACCGCCCAGACCGAGCACACTGCGCGTGTCCCAGCACGCTAACGCTCACTTCCACCTCGGCAGCCCAATTCTGAAGCTTGAGGAGAATGGTGATCACGTCGTTCTGACAACGCCGAAGGGGGCATACGATGTGGACTTCATCATCTTCGGCACGGGATTTCAGGTCGATCTCCTGGCGCGTCCAGAGCTTTCGGCCGTGGCCCGTTACATCAGGCTCTGGCGCGATCGGTTCGCGGCGCCCGAAGACATGCCCAATCCCGAGCTCGAAAATTCACCCGACCTCGGCGGCAGCTTCGAATTCCTGGAAAAGGTGCCCGGTTCCTGCCCCGCGCTGCACCAGATTCACTGCTTCAATTTCCCGGCGACGTTAAGCCACGGCAAGCTCTCGGGGGACATTCCCGCAATCAGCGAAGGAGCTGATCGGCTGGCTAGGGGGATTGTTCGCAGCCTCTTCGTGGCCGATCGAGAGCGCCACTACGCAGCTCTCACAGCGTTCGACACGCCAGAACTTCTTGGAGACGAATGGACTGATGCCGACGCAACCGTAGGAGCACCGCATGCAGCGGCGTGACAGAACCGGCCGTCGACTCCCATTTTCTCCGGCTGCCCCGACAAGCGCCCTTTGATGTTGCACCCTGGAAAGGACACCAGCCCGCATGCTTGAACTCAAGAATATCAAGCTGTCCTATGGAAATACGCAGGTTCTCAACGGCGTTGATCTCTCGGTCAATCGCGGCGACGTGGTCTCCATCATCGGC
The DNA here is from genome assembly GCF_058783685.1 of Allobosea sp. FW305-C-101. NCBI lineage: Bacteria > Pseudomonadati > Pseudomonadota > Alphaproteobacteria > Hyphomicrobiales > Alloboseaceae > Allobosea > Allobosea sp. FW305-C-101. The sequence goes on from NZ_JBYSYT010000012.1 coordinate 22,879, forward strand.
CCGAGCGGCACAGGCAAGACCACCCTGCTCAAATGCATCAACTACCTCGTGAAGCCCTCATCCGGGACAATCGCGTTTGATCAGCTTCACATGGACTACGCTCAGGCCGACAAGAAGGCCATCCAGGCTATCCGGCTGCGTACCGCCATGGTCTTTCAACAGTTCAACGTCTTCAAGAATATGACCGTCCTCCAGAACGTGATGGATCCGCTGGTCGTGGTGCAGCGGAAGTCGCAGGACGAGGCACGTGAGATCGCCCTTCGCGAGTTGGATCGCGTTGGTCTCTCTGCGAAACGGGATAGCTATCCCTCTCAGCTGTCAGGCGGCCAGTTGCAGCGAACAGGCATTGCCCGGGCACTCGCGGTGCGGCCCGACGTCATGCTGTTCGATGAGCCGACATCGTCGCTCGACCCCGAACTCGTCAGCGAAGTGCTGAAGGTCATCAAGGATGTGACCTCGTCCGGCATCACGTCACTGCTCGTTACACACGAGATGCAGTTCGCGAAAAATATCTCGAACCGGATCGTCTTCATGGATCAGGGCGTCGTTGCAGCTGACGGTAGCCCGGCCGAGATTTTTGACGCCCCCGCCAACCCACGCCTTGCTCAATTCCTGCAAACCGAACTCGCCTTCCACTGAGAAAAGGAGTTTTTGAAGATGTCTGCGACGAATTCAATTTCTCGCCGCGGGTTCGCGGTCGTAGCCGGCAGCGCCATGGTCCTGCTCGCATCCGCAACCGGCGCATTTGCCCAGGCTGCTGGTGGCGCACCGCGCGTGGTCAAGATCGCAACTTCAGCGGAATCCAAGCCGCTCGCGTGGGGGGCGATTGGCGTTGAGCCGCAGGGATATGAGCCCGACCTGCTGCGCGCCATCAACGCGAAGCTCCCTCAGTACAAGTTTGAAATGGAGGGCGTCGCGGACATCGCCCAGGAAACTGGCCTGGCCACTGGCAAGTACGACATCGCTTGCGGCGGATATTACAGGTCAGACGCACGCGCGAAGCAGTTCGTCATCCCTGAGAACCCGATGGGAGCGAGCTTGCTGAAGATCTACAGCCGCAAGGATAGCGACATCTCGGCGATGAAGGATCTCGTAGGCAAGCGGATCGTTCCGCTCACCGCCGGAGGTGGCACCTATCGGTTCGTCGTCAGCTGGATGCAGGAGAACCCTACTCACAAGCTGGAAATCACCACGTCCAGCGCCGGTATCCCGTACCCGGATCGGCTCAAGGAGGTCCAGAATGGCAAGTTCGACGCGCTGATCCTGCCCTCGAACCTCGGTGAACAGACTGTCATCGAGGAGCAAAAGCTCGACATCAAGGCATCCGAGCCGGTCTTCAGCGCAAACACCTACATGCTGATCCATAAGGCCGACAAAAACAAAACCCTCGCTGAGGACGTGAACAAGGCCCTGAAGGAGCTCAAAGAAGACGGGACGATGGATAAGCTTTCGAAGAAGTGGTTCGGCGAAGAGATCGTCCGATACATGAAGTAACGCCTTTTATAGCATTCGCACACAGAAGCCGGTTACGAGCGCCAGTTTTGAAAGGGAAGTGAACGTGGATCTTAAGACGATGATCCCCGAGTTGATGACGGCTCTGCCGCTGACGCTCGTTATCACTTTCGTGGCGCTGGTGGCCGGCTTCTGCTTGGCCCTCATAACGACGACATTACGTGTCGTCCGGATCCCGATCCTAAGTTCGCTTGCAGCGCTCTACGTCTCCTATGCGCGCAGTGTTCCTGTGGTGCTGCAGCTGTTCGTGGCATTCTACGGCCTGCCGCTCCTTGTCGCCATTTTTGGGATGGCTGACTTCTTCACCCCCACCGTTGCGGCGATGCTGGGGTTGAGCTTCTATCATGGCGGCTACTTGTCCGAGGTGATGCGCCCGGCGTTTCTCGCAGTCGATCGTGGCCAGCACGACGCTGCGGACAGCCTTGGGTACACCTTCAGACAGAAAATGATGCGTGTCGTCGGCCCCCAAGCGGTGCACATCGCACTACCTGGTTACGGCAACGCGCTCATCTACCTGACCCACAACGTCGCCCTCGTGATGTACATCGGCGCGGCAGACGTGATGGCCACCGCGCATCTCATCATGGAGCGCGCATACAACCAGTATCAGTTCGAGACCTATCTGGTCCTCGCGGTCATCTACTCGATCATGTGCCTGATTATCTGGGTGATCGTACGGTACTTCGAGCGCCGCTCGCCCATGTACGTGCCAGCAGTCGGTCCCGCCAAGCGCGTGGCCATGCCTAGCCTCTGAGAGCAGGGACGACCGACATGTTTGAAGCTGACATTCTCCTCGAAGACATTCGAGAAATCCTCAGCGCCGTGCCGTTTACGCTCTTCATGGCGCTGGTGACGTTCGGGTTCTCGACGATCATCGGCAGCCTGTTTGCCCTCGCCGAATACCGGAATATCCCGATCCTTCGCGAACTCATTTTTGCATACAAGGTCGCCTTCAAGGGCATCCCGCTCGTAATCGTCATCTTCCTTGGTTATTACGGCCTTCCGCCAACGATCCAATTCCTGGCATCGCTGCTCGGGATCAATTTCAACGGGCACCTCACTCCCAACTGGGTCCTGCTTGTCATCGGAGTGACTGCTTGCATCGCTGCCTTCCAGGCAGAGGTGATTAAGGGAGCCCTCAACTCTTTTGATAATGGCCAAGCGGATGCGGCTCGCTCACTTGGATACACCAATGGCCAGCTATTTCGCCGAGTCATGTTCCCTCAGGTCGTGATCGCGGCGATTCCGGACCTGACCAATTCCATCATGGTTATCATGAAGGCGCTGTCGCTTGGCTTCGCTATCGAAGTGGTCGACATTTTTGCCCAGTCGCAGCTCACGGCCGCGCTGAACTTCTACTATCTCGAAGCATTCGTGATCGCCGTCATAATCTACATGATCATCGCGTTCCTGGTCACGACCGCGGCTGACCGACTGGAACGGTCGCTTCGCGTGTGGACTTAGCGCTTGTATTGTAGGATTTGCTTGGCCATGCTTCCTCGTTGGTTATGGGCGGCATCCCTCGATACGGACGCCGCAGCCCGAGCAGCTTGCTTCGGCACCCCTATTATCTCCTCGCTCTTTGCATGGCCGTGTTCCGGCGAAGGCGGCGGCGGGCAGTGCGTCCAGCAGAGCGACCGCCGTAAAACAATTGCATGGACGGAACTGGCGTAAAGACTTCGCGTTAAGAACCTGCGGCATTGCAGGCGGTGGCCATGATGGCATCAGGAGCGATCAAATCGGGCTTGATCCTCGCAGCAATCGCGCTAGGTGCGACCAAAGCGTCGCTGCTAATTCAGCATCTTTTCCCTTCGCAGCCGATATTGATTTTGCTCGGGCCGGTCCTGGCAGCCGCCGCCGTGGCGACGATCTTTTACAGGCAGCACTGACATGGCTACTGCAGAGCAGAATAGCAGCCCCGTCGTGGAGCCGTCGAAACCCCGCCTTTTAAAGGTCCTTGGGCCCGGATTAATAACCGGCGCGTCTGACGACGATCCGAGCGGGATTGCCACCTATTCGCAGGCAGGGGCGCAATTCGGGTTTTCGATCACCTGGACGTTGTTGCTGACACTGCCTTTGATGGCCGTCATTCAGGAGATCGCGGGTCGGATTGGCCGGGCCAGCGGGCTGGGACTTGCTGGTGTCATAAGCAAAAACTTTCCTGCCTGGGTCATGCAAACGATCGTCTTTCTCTTGTTTTTCGCAAATATCATCAATATCGGAGCAGATTTGGGTGCGATGGGCGACGTCGTTAAATTGATAATCGGCGGAAAAAGTATGATTTACGTGATTATATTCGGGGTTATTTGCGTATTAATGCAAGTGTTCATGAAATATAAACGATATGTCTCTGTCTTGAAGTGGCTGACAATTTCGCTGTTCGCCTATTTTGGAACTGCGCTGGCCGTCAATGTGCCGTGGTCAGAAGCGCTGAGCGGCCTCGTCATCCCAACTTTCAGCCCAGATCCTCAGTTCTGGACCGTCGTCGTGGCGATTTTGGGCACTACCATAAGCCCCTATCTGTTCTTCTGGCAGGCAGCGCAGGAAGTCGAGGATCTGGGTGAGAAGCCGACGAGAACAGCCCTCGTTGAGGCGCCGAAGCAGGCACCCAAGGCACTTGCGAGGATAAGAACTGACACGGTGGTTGGAATGGCATTCTCCAACCTTGTGGCGCTGGCGATTGTAGTTACGGCGGCTGCAACGCTCCATGCCAATGGCGTAACTGACGTTCAAAGCTCGGCCCAGGCTGCTGAGGCCCTGAAGCCTGTCGCCGGTCAGTTTGCATTTTCCATTTTCGCTCTCGGGATCATTGGAACCGGCCTTCTCGCCGTCCCCGTGTTAGGAGGATCGGCTGCTTATGCGCTCGGCGAGGTCATGAAATGGCCCGTTGGGCTAGCTCGACGCCCGAAAGAGGCTAAGGCGTTCTACGCAACTTTGAGCATCGCGACCCTCGCGGGAGTTGCGCTCGACTTTACGCCGATCGATCCGATCAAAGCGCTCTTCTGGAGCGCGGTGGTAAATGGTGTAGTTGCGGTGCCGGTGATGGCGATCATGATGATCATCGCAGCTCGCCCCGAGATCATGGGCAAGGGTGCGATTCCGACTTGGATGACGGTGGTCGGCTGGGCAGCTACCGGCATCATGGCTATCGCGGCGGTCACGATGGGCGCGCTGTCGCTCCTTTAGGTGCCATCGCTTCCCTGGCGTTGGTTCTTTCCCGATGGAAGCAAGGTGGGAGGATCGGATCCCAGACCTAAGCTTGTCGTGCCGAGGGCCACGTGGCGCTCCAATAGGCAACGGACGGAACGTTGGCCGGGCATTCTCGTTTTGCCTATGCCAACAAAGGAGGCGACAATGGACCATTCCAGACATACGCGGCTCTCCCCGACTGAGCTGACAGCGGATATTCTCGACGGCGCAACGGTCTACGGCCTTGAGGATGAGACGATCGGATCGGTTTCTCACCTTCACGGATCAGGGCCGACAGCGCAGATCGTGGTCGATGTTGGCGGCTTTCTCGGCATTGGGGCAAAACCGGTCGCCCTACCGTTAGACCAAGTTGAATTCATGCGCGACGAAGATGGCGATGTACATGCCGTCTCGAAGTGGTCGAAGGATGAACTCAAGGCAATGCCCGAGCATGTCGACCCCTAGAATATACTTGAGGGCCGGCGGCGCGATCGACCGGCGCCGGCTCGACGCCGGGATCATTTTTGCCGTTAGACGTCGCGCGACCAACGCAATGGCCTGAGATTTCATCTGCTTCGCCCCGTCGGGATTTGCGTTCGATTGGCGATTTTCTATTGGGGAAGGATCAAACGTCTCGCTGGGCAGTTCCTGTGAGCACCGCGTTAGCGTGGATGCGGTTCACACGGAGTTGAAACGATGCCTCAAGAGAAGCCTGGTCAGCATCACGACCATCCCGGCCACAAGCCCGGTGACCTCGATCAGCATGGCCATCGAGACAAGGCGGGACAAAAGGAAGTCCCTGGGAAGCACCACGACCATCCTGGCCACAAGCCTGGCGATCTCGACCAGCACGGTCATCGCGACAAAGGCGCGACCGACAAAAGTTAGATCCACCTTGTCCTGCAGCGGGGAATTACCCTCCGCTGCAGCGCGACGTAACTCCTCGCAATACACCTTCAACCGGTCATAGCGGAGTTGCCGCCGGAGATAATTCACTTGATAAAAGTCAAATATGTCGATAAGTCTCGACATATGGAAAATGAAGAAGTGATTCTTGCCCTGGCGGCCCTGGCTCAGAGCACCCGCCTCGATGTCTTCCGCTTGCTGGTGACCGCGGAGCCGGAAGGGCTGCCCGCCGGCGAGGTCGCGCGCCGCCTCGAGGTTCCTCACAACACGATGTCGTCCCATCTCAGCATTCTCAGCCGGGCCGGGCTCGTGTGCTCGGAGCGCTTCAGCCGCTCGATCGTCTACCGGGCCGATCTCGACGCGCTTCGATCAACCATCGCCTTCCTTCTCAATGATTGCTGCGGCGGCCGCCCGGAGATCTGCACGCCGCTCCTGGCCGAGTTCACGCCCTGCTGCCCCCCGAAGGTCACGACCGATGCCTGATCGCGTCCACAACGTGCTGTTCCTCTGCACCCACAATTCCGCTCGGTCGATCATGGCCGAGGCTTTGCTCAACCATCTGGGCGAGGGGCGCTTCCGGGCCTTCTCCGCCGGCAGCGAAGGTGGCCCCGGGCCGAAGCCGATGGCGCTCAAGGTGCTGGACGCCGAAGGCATCCCGACCGAGGGCCTCTCGTCGAAGACCTGGGATATCTTCGCGAAGCCCGGCGCGCCCGTCATGGATCTCGTGATTACCGTCTGCGATCAGGCGGCGGGCGAGGCCTGCCCGCATTGGCCGGGCCAGCCGATCACGGCGCATTGGGGCATCGAAGACCCGTCCAATATCCAGGGCAGCGAGATCGAGCGCGAGCGGGCCTTCGTGACGGGCCTCCGCTATCTCAGGAACCGGATCAACGTCCTCCTGTCGCTGCCCGTCGCGAGCCTCGACGAGATGGCTCTGGCGCAGCAGGTCAGGCGGATCGGCGGCCTCGAGGGCGCGAGCGGCAGCCGCCCGGAGGTGGCGTGATGGACGTCGTCATCTACCACAACCCGGCCTGCGGAACGTCCCGGAATACGCTGGGCCTGATCCGCAGTGCAGGGGTCGAGCCGCATATCGTCGATTACCTGAAGACGCCGCCAACACGCGCGCTGCTGAGGCAGCTCCTCGATCGCGCCGGGCTGGCCGTCCGGGACATCCTGCGCGAGAAGGGCACGCCCTTCGCCGAACTCGGTCTTGGCGACCCGAGCCTTTCCGACGATGTCCTGCTCGACGCGATCGAAGCGCACCCCGTCCTGATGAATCGCCCGCTCGTCGTTTCGCCCGAGGGCGTGAAGCTGTGTCGTCCGTCCGAGGCGGTGCTGCCCCTCCTGCCTCCTCAGCGCGGCGAGTTCCGCAAGGAGGACGGCGAACTCGTCGTCGATGCCGCCAGCCGGCCCGCCGCTCACGCCTGAGGTCGCCATGTCCACCTTCGAACGCTACCTCACCCTCTGGGTCGCGCTGTGCATCGTCGTCGGCGTCGCGCTCGGCCATGTCATGCCCGGCGTGTTCCAGGCCATCGGCGGCGCCGAGATCGCCAAGGTCAACCTGCCGGTCGCCGTGCTGATCTGGCTCATGATCATTCCGATGCTGCTGAAGATCGACTTCGCCGCGCTGGGGCAGGTCGGCCGGCACTGGCGCGGGATCGGCGTGACCCTCTTCATCAACTGGGCGGTGAAGCCCTTCTCGATGGCCGCGCTGGGCTGGATCTTCATCGCCTGGCTGTTCCGGCCGTGGCTGCCCGCCGACCAGATCGACAGCTATATCGCCGGCCTCATCATCCTTGCCGCGGCGCCGTGCACCGCGATGGTCTTCGTCTGGTCGAACCTGACGAAAGGCGAGCCCCATTTCACGCTCAGCCAAGTCGCACTCAACGACGCGATCATGGTCATCGCCTTCGCACCGATCGTCGGGCTGCTGCTCGGCCTGTCGGCGATCACCGTGCCGTGGGGAACGCTGGTCCTCTCGGTCGTGCTCTACATCGTGGTCCCAGTGATCGTCGCCCAGGTCGTACGTGGCCGGGTGCTGGCAAATGGCGGTCAGGCCGCCCTCGATCGCCTTCTCGGACGGCTCGGACCGGTCTCGCTGGTCGCATTGCTCGCCACCCTCGTGCTGCTGTTCGGGTTCCAGGGAGAGCAGATCCTCGCCCAGCCGATGGTGATCGGGCTGCTGGCGGTTCCGATCCTGATCCAGGTCTATCTGAACGCCGGGCTGGCTTATCTCCTGAACCGGATCGCCGGCGAGCAGCATTGCGTCGCGGGACCGTCCGCCCTGGTCGGCGCCTCGAACTTCTTCGAGCTCGCGGTAGCCGCGGCGATCAGCCTGTTCGGCTTCAACTCCGGAGCCGCCCTCGCCACGGTCGTCGGCGTCCTCATCGAGGTCCCGGTGATGCTGACCGTGGTCTGGATCGTGAACCGGTCGAAGGGTTGGTACGAGCGCGGCGTTTCGAGAGAGCAGCACCTGGCAAATCGGCGCGGCGCGCCTTAGATTTCAGTCGCTCCACGGCGCGCCGCGCGCCCGTCGTGAAGCGCGCCGCCACGTCGGTTTGCCGGGCACAGGTGCAACCGCTCTGCCGTTCCCGGGGCCACCGTTCCGGTCGGCGAGATCGCCAACCATTGGCCGGTGATTGTGAACCTCTTTGCCGGAAGCCTGATTTATGCCTGATTCGACGCCGGATGACCGAGCAGACCGGGCGGCTTCTCAGCAGGCAGCGTCATGACGAACCGGGCCTGGGGCCGCAAGCAAGGAAAATCGGATGGTTCACGCAATGGCATGAGGTTTTCCTTGATTCTCGGAACGGAGTTCAGCGCAGCTTGCGCGCCAGAGCGTACATTGCAGCCGCTGCCAGCCCGGACAGGGCGACCAGGAGCAGCGTGCTCGGCATCAATCCGGCACGTTCGAGCAGCATGGCGAAGAGGAGCGGCGCGGCAGCCTTAACAACGAGCCCGGGTGCGGAGAGCTTACCCAGCATCGCCCCATAGCCGGCGGGACCGAAGAGCTTCAGCGGAACTGTCCCGCGCACGATTGAACTCAGGCCCATGCTGATGCCATAGAAAATCGCGAACAGACCCGCGAGCCCGGCCGCGGGTCCGCCGATTGTCAGCAGAACGAATCCGACCGGCATCAATGCGGCGGAGGTCCAGGCCGTCGTTACCGGATCGACCGACGTGCCGAAGAGCATCTCGACCAACCGCCCAGCAACTTGCGAGGGGCCAACCATTGCACCAATGCCGACAGCGACGGCTGCGCTCAGCCCAAGTCCCTGAAGCAAAGCCAGCATGTGCACTGACATTGCCGACATGACGAAGCCCTGAAGCGAGAATGCCAATGCCAGCAGGGCGAAGGCGCTCCGTCGAGCGTTCCCTTCAAGATACCTGACCTGCGAGGCATCTGCGTCATCGGCCCTGGGCGCGGAACTCGCTGCGCGATGGACCGGCCCCGGCAGCAGCAACTGATGCAGCGGCGCGCATAGAGCGATCTGGACGACCGCGTAGATTCGGTAGATGTCGCGCCAGTCAAAGGAGTTGAGCAGGGCAGTCGTCAGCGGCCAGAACAGCGTCGATGCGAAGCCTCCGATCAAGGTGAGTTGGCTGATCGCGCGCCTTGCGCCTGGGCCGCGTGCCTGCGTCAGCGCCGTGAACGCTGCATCATAGAGGACGAGGGTCGAAACGATCTCCAGGGCGATCATGGCCGCGAAATATCCAGCCGGACCGCGCGCCTCCGCCAAGCCGAAAAGCGAGAGGCCGGCAAGCACCGACCCCAAGGTCATCATCAGCCGGGTGCCGTAATGATCAATCAATCGCCCAGCGACGGGCGCAACCAGTCCGCCGATCAGCAGCCCGGCAGCGAACCCGCCATATGTCCACTCCGGGGACCAGCCGAAGCTCTCGGTCATCTTCGGAGCCAGTACGGCGAAGGCGTAGTACAGGCCGCCATAACCAGCGACCTGCGTGACGCCGAGCGCCGTGATCAACGCGAGACCGCGCCCTCCGGTGGGAGCGGGTATAGGCAGCGACAGACTGGACATCAGGCTTCGGCCGTCTCACGGGTGGTTTCGCGGGAGCTGGACGAGCATCCGCATCCCGCCTTCCCGGATTGCTTGGCAACCGCGTCATCGGCGCAGCAGGCATCGACGGCCGCAGGAGCGGGGCCTCCACAGCAGCTCGATGTCGAAGCCGAAGGCCCGCCGGGCGTCGCGCTGCAAACACCGGTCTCGGGCAAGACGAGCTCGACGCGCCGGGCCGCAGCGTGATCGCCGGCGAGTTCAGCCACGATCGAGCGGACTTGTTCATGCCCCGTCGTGAGCAGGAAGGTCGGCGCTCGGCCATAGGACTTCATGCCGGCGATGTAGAAGCCCGATTCCGGATGGGCGAGCGCAGCGGCACCGTGCGGAGGCACCGTGCCGCAGGAGTGGACGTTGGGGTCGATCAGCGGCGCCAGGCTTGGCGGGCATTCGAGCGCGGGATCGAGCTCGACGCGCAACTCGCGCAGCAGAGCCAGTTCCGGGCGGAACCCGGTCGCGACGATGAGTTCGTCGACGGTGATGGCCTGCTTGCTTTCGTCGCTTGAGATCAGGCGCAGACCGGAAGCATCACGTTCGATCTGTTCCAGCCGAAAGCCGGTATGGGTCCTGATGCGGCCCTGCTTGACGAGATTCGCCATCTGGAGACCGAGTTCGCCGCGGGCGGAGAGCTGGTCGGCGGCACCGCCACCAAATGCCTTCGCCAGGATCGGCCCCCGATAGAGCCAGGCGATCTTGGTCGCGGGATGCTCGGCCTGAAGCTCGGATAGCGCGATGAGGGTGCCGATGGCCGAATGGCCTCCGCCCAGCACAGCGACCTGCTTCCCGGCATAGCGCGATCGGGCTGCTCCGGAGATGTTCGGCATCCCGTAAGCGATATTCTCGGTCGCTTCGATCTCGCCGATCGCCGGCAAGCCGCCAACCCCAGCCGGGTTCGGCGAAAACCAGGTCCCGGACGTATCGATGACGGCATCGACGGCCAGGCTCGCGAGCGTATCGCCGTCGCGATAGCGCACAAGCAGCGGTGCTGCCTCGCGGCCATCCGTCTTCACCTTGTCGAATCCTGCCCGTGAGATCGAGATCACCTCGGCATTGAGCTTGATCCGATCCCGCAGCCGTTCGGCCAGGGGGGCGACGTAATGCGAAACAAGGTCACCGCCCGTCGGGTAACTATCCGGGTCGGGGCGCGTCCAACCCGTCGCCTCGAGGAGACGTTCCGCCGCCTTGTCGATGTTGAAGGCCCAGGGCGAGAACATCGGAACATGGGCCCATTGCCGAATAGCGTGTCCGGCCGTCGGTCCTCGCTCAAGGACGACGGGAGACAAGCCGCGCTCCAGCGTATGAGCAGCTGCTGCGAGACCCACCGGACCTGCTCCGATGATAGCGACAATTTTCACTGCCATCTTTCTCTCCTGCCGTTATTCTAGAAATATTGAAATAGAAGGCCTGGCAACTCACGCGGCGCTCTGGTTAGAGCTGCACTGGCTGTCGACGCAGCATTCGGCGACGAGAAATTCGACGAGCGCATTCATCCGGTCGTAGTTCGCGCGGCAGATGAGACTCGTCCCGTCACGCTCCTGGCTGATTAGCCCGACGATGACGAGCGCTTTCACGTGATGGGAAAGCGTTGAGGCGGCGACCTCAAGTCGTTGTTGGCACTGGCCGACGGACAACCCCTCGTGTCCGGCTCTTACGAGAAGACGGTAGAGCGAAAGCCGCGTCGGATTGCCGAGGGCTTCGAGTTGAGCGGCGGCGTTCTGGGTCGTGAGCATGAAGGGAGTTTGGCGCGAGCCTCGCATCGAGTCAATTCGTGTTTCCAGAAATATAGAAATACGAGATGCCCGGCTGGCCAGACTGGTGGACGGCCACTGACACACAAGGTGAAATGACTGTCGCAAATTGAGCGGGCATTGATTCGATAGAGCAGGTTGAGGGCAGACCTCAGCATTCCAACTGGTCCAGCACGCGCTGCCCTCGGCTCCATGCAGCTAGGTCAAGCGATCTGCCTTTCAGGAGCGATGCCACCGACCGACTCTCCGGGAAGAGAATTTGGCGGTCGGGCTTTGATTTGATGCGCTTTGGACAAAGTGATCGTTACGCATAGGCCGCCGTTCGCGCGGTTCGCCAAACTGATGTGCCCGCCATGAGTCTGGATCACGGATGCTGCGATGGTGAGCCCCAAGCCCGTGCCGCCAGTCTCACGTCCGCGGGATTCCTCGAGACGGACGAAAGGCTGAAACACCCGCTCCATATCTACCGGTGGAATGCCCGGGCCTTCGTCTTCGACGGAAATAATGAGGTGGTGATCGATCTCTGAAATCGTAACGCTGGCCGTCTCGCCATATTTGATGGCATTGCTGATAATGTTGGAGAAGGCCCGTTTGAGGGACAGGACGCGTCCCAACACCGGAGCGGAGGCGACCCCCGTCAACGAGACCCGATGCCCCTGATCGATATGCTCATCGACGATCGTCTCAATGACCGAGGCGAGGTCGATCGGCCGGACCACTTCGCTGGAGACGCCGCCACGCAGATATTCCAGCGTCGAGTCGATCATCGCCTCCATCTCCCCGAGGTCGGCGTCGATCAAATCGCGGGTCGCTTCGTCGTCGAGGAATTCCGAACGGAGCCGCAGTCGTGTGATGGGCGTTCGTAGATCATGCGAGACCGCTGCCATCGCCTGCATGCGCTCCGTGACGAGACGCTGGATGCGCTCGCGCATGGTGTTGAAGGCTCGCGCCGCCCGGCGCACCTCGATCGGGCCGTTCTCGGGAAGCAACTGAGGTGTCTGGTCAAGGCTGAAGCGCTCGGCCGCGATGGCGAGATCGCGTAGCGGCCGCGTCGCCCAGCGCAGCAGAAGCAGGGCGACGACGACGATGCCGACGCCGAAGCAGATCATGACAGCGACCACGCTCCACTCGATGTGTTGGGTGGACCCGAGGGCGGAGGACGAGAAATTCACCCAGGAGCCATCGGTCAGACGCACAGAGACCAGCATCATGTGCCGATAGGCATCGGCATTTCCACTTCCCAATGCACCGTCATCCGCGAAGCCGACACGGAATGACTCCGCGGCAAGTTCGGGCGCCAGCTCCTTGAGGCGCGCCTCCATGAGCTGGGCCCGTTCCGTCGCTGGCGCGTTGCCGAGCACCAGGCTGACTTTGCTCCAGTGAACCTCAAGGCTGGCACTCGACAGATCGTGGGCGACGCGATCGCGCTCCGGCGCATCAAGAGTGCTTGCGATTGCTCGCTTGACCGAAACAATGTGCTCGGCGAGGCCGCGGTCGCGTGCCGCCATTGCCAAGCTCTCGAAGCCGACGCGATAAGCCCAGAAGCCGAGCAAATGAAAAGCTAGGAGTGCGGCCACCAGGATCAGGATGGCGCGGCTGGCGACCGTATCAGGCCAAAGCCGTTCGATGTGCTTTCTCACGCGGATTGTCCTTCCCGTATGCGGACCTCCGAAGCGAGTATATAGCCGGCACCACGGACGGTTTTGATGAGCTGGCTGCCATTCGTCACCGCTTCGAGCTTGCGCCGAAGCCTGCTGATTTGGACGTCGATGGTGCGATCGAACGGGTCACCGCTGCTTCGCGCCTTGGCAAATTGCATCAAGGCTTCTCGCGACAGCACGCGGTTGGCGTGCTCCACAAAGGCGACGAGAAGGTCGAATTCACCGGTTGAGAGATCGACCAGCGTCCCCGCAGGGGATTGCAGCTCTCTGCGACGAAGGTCCATCGACCAGCCATCGAACATGACGATCTCGGAACGTCGGATTTCAGTGGCGTTGCGTGAGCGAGTGCGGCGCAAGACGGCTCGAATCCGCGCCAGCAATTCGCGCGGGCTGAATGGCTTGGTCACATAGTCATCCGCCCCGCCCTCGAGGCCGACAATACGATCGCTCTCCTCACTGCGGGCAGTCAGCATGACGATGGGAACCTGGGACGTCATGCGGACATCACGGCAGAGCTCGACACCGGATCGACCTGGCAGCATGAGGTCGAGCACGATCAGATCGATGGTGATGCGGGCAACGACATCCATCATCACGCGCCCGTCCGGTGCTCCGGTGACCTGATAACCATGGCGCTGGAGGAAACGTGAGACCAGAAGTCTGATCTGCGGATCATCGTCTACCACGAGGATATGCCCGTGATCTTCGGCAACGGTCTTGATTGGATCTTGATCCATCTTTCGCTCGGCTTCCCAGAACAGGCTTGTCCTGTGCTGCCGCTTCTCACCTTGCGGCGATTTCACAATAGCGCGCTTATCGCGGTGCCGCCCGCGTTGCTTTGATACAATTTGTAACGGACGCCAGCGGCAAAGCGCTGCTACCCCCATGTCGTCGAAACATGGGGAGCCGAATCGTGACGTTCGTGAAGGTGCCGTTGCTGGCAGGCATAGGACTGGCATTAGGCGCCTGTTCGCTGACACCCGTTCCAGACCACCTTGCCAGGCCAGCTGATCCGAATGTCCGTGTCCCTGCCGCCCCCTACAGCAGCGTGACCGCGGGCGCAGCCACATTCCGCCCGGCTGATCCTAAGGATTGGCATGAGCTCAACCGCAATGTCGGCCCCAAGTCATGACGTCGCCTGCAGGATCCATTTCAGCGATTGAATTTACTCGGAGAAGGGCCGTCTTGACCGCTTCAGCGATATCGAATGCCCCTCGTCTGTTCCGCTTCGGGCTGCTCGCAGGAGCGGCGGCCCTGCTGGGCGGCTGCGCGAGCTTTTCCGCCGATGGCGGCATGGGCACGATCCAGTCTGCCACTTACGCTGATATCGCCAAGGATGTCGTGAAGGTCGGCGACGACCAGGCTGCGCTCACGGCTAAGGCGCGCGTCGATCAGCTGCTGCGCAAGCCATTGACGGCGGGTACCGCAGTCCAGGTCGCGCTTCTCAACAATCGCGGCCTGCAGGCTGCCTTCAACGAGCTCGGCATGGCTGAGGCCCAGATGGTGGCAGCCAGCTTGCCGCCCAATCCGCGGTTCGGCATCTCGAAACGCTCGGGCACCTTCGAGCTTGAGATCGAGCGCCAGATCGCCGCTAGCCTGCTGGCGCTCGCGACCCTGCCGGCAAGGGCGGAGATCGCCCGCGATCGCTTCCAGACTGCGCAAATGCGCACCGTTGAGGCGGTGCTAAAGCTGGCGGCCGATACCCGTCGTCAGTATTACCGCGCTGCCGCCGCCAATGCCCAGGTCACCTTCTACCAGGAGGCGAAAAGCTCGGCCGACGCGGCCTCCGAACTGTTCAAGCGGCTCGGCGAGACCGGCGGCGTCAACAAGATCGACCAGGCACGCGAATTCGCCTTCGAGGCCGAGCTGACCGTTCAGCTCGCCCAAGCGCGACAGTTGCAGCGCCAGGAGCGCGAGCGACTGGTGCGCCAGCTCGGACTTTGGGGCGATGATCTGAAATTCCGGGTCGGGAGCTTGCCCCCGCTACCGCAACTGCAATCCGTGAAGGCGATCGAGGCTGAGGCTTTGCGTAAGCGCGTCGATCTCCGGATCGCACGTAGCGAGCTCGACACGCTGGCGAAGTCGCTGGGGCTTACCCAGGCGACGCGCTTCGTCAACGATGTCGATCTGCTGGGACGCCGGACCTACGATCGCGGGCGTGTCATCACGGAAGATGGCCATGTCGAGCGCGAGACCAGCCGCAGCCGGACGCTGGAACTCGAGATCGACATCCCGATCTACGATTTCGGCCAGTCGAAGGTCGCTCTCGCCGAGCAGACCTATATGCAGGCTGCAAACAAGCTGGCGGAGAAGGCGGTCAACATCCGCTCGGAGGCGCGGGAAGCCTATACCGCCTACCGCGCCAATTACGACATCACGCGCCAGTACCAGAATAACGTCCTGCCGTTGCGCAAGATCATCCAGGAGCAGTCGCTGCTGCAGTACAGCGGCATGCTCACCGACGTCACCGACCTGATCGCGGATGCCCGCAGCCGCATCCTCTCGAATGTCGCCGCAATCAATGCCCGCCGCGATTTCTGGATCGCCCATACCGATTTCAAGCACGCGCTGATAGGCGGCGGCAGCGGGGGCGGGGGCGGGGGCGCGGCAACCGTGGCAGCGGCGAGCGGCGGCGACGCCGGCGGCGGGCACTGAAGGAGCTTCCAAACATGACACCCCTATCCCGCAGAGGTTTCATCGGCTCGTCCGGGCTTGTGCTGGCCGGCGCCGCCGCCGTCTCGGGCCGTAGCGCCTTCGCGGCCGTGCCCGAAGCCCCGACCATGACGGAAGCGACGACGCAAGCGCCGCTCGTTCCGACCACGGGGCCGGATTACCAGCCAGTTGCAACCTTGAACGGCTGGTCGCTGCCCTGGCGGATGAACGGCGACTGGAAGGAATTCCATCTCGTGGCCGAGCCGGTGGTGCGCGAACTCGCGCCCGGCATGAAGGCCAACCTCTGGGGTTATAACGGCCAGTCGCCGGGGCCGACCATCGAAGCGGTCGAGGGCGACAAGGTCCGCATCTACGTCACCAATAAGCTGCCGGAGAACACGGCCGTCCACTGGCACGGCCAGCGTCTGCCCAATGGCATGGACGGCGTCGGCGGGCTGACGCAGCCGCATATCCCGCCGGGCAAGACCTTCGTCTACGAGTTCCTTCTCCGACGCTCGGGCACCTTCATGTACCACCCGCATTCGGACGAGATGGTCCAGATGGCGATGGGCATGATGGGCTTCTTCGTCGTCCATCCGAAGGATCCGGCCTTCCGCCGGGTCGACCGCGACTTCGTATTCCTGCTCAACGCCTTCGACATCGAGGCTGGCTCTTATGTGCCGAAGGTCAACACCATGACCGATTTCAACCTGTGGTGCTGGAATAGCCGCGTGTTTCCCGGCATCGATCCCCTCGTCGTCGGCAAGAACGACAAGGTCCGGATCCGCTTCGGCAACCTGACCATGACCAACCACCCGATCCATATGCATGGTTACGAATTCAAGGTGTCGTGCACTGATGGTGGCTGGGTCGACCCTGCTGCGGCCTGGGACGAGGTCTCGATCGACTGTGCCGTCGGCCAGATGCGCGCCTTCGATTTCGTCGCCGACGAGCCAGGTGACTGGGCGATCCACTGCCACAAATCGCACCACACGATGAATGCCATGGGGCATTCGGTGAAAACCTATATCGGCGTGAACAAGAAGGATTTGGCGAAGCGCATCGCCAAGATCGCGCCGGGCTACATGCCGATGGGCTCGAACGGCATGGGCGAGATGGGTGGCATGGAAATGCCGCTGCCCGATAACACCCTGCCGATGATGACGGGTTTCGCCCAGTTCGGTCCGGTCGAGATGGGAGGCATGTTCTCGGTCGTGAAGGTCCGCGAGGGCCTAGCGAAGAACGACTACAAGGATCCGGGGTGGTTCAAGCACCCGGAAGGTACGGTCGCTTTCGAACACAAGGGCCAGAAGCTTGCGGATGCGCCGCGAGGAACGTCGTTGGATAGCGGCGTCGAGGCTACCGAATGGCGTGTCAAGGATCCGCGGAAACCGAGCCTCGGACCTGATGGCAAGCCGCTGCCTGCCACCAAGAACCCGCATTCCAATCACTGAATTGGCGACAAACTAAACTCACCCCTGGAGAGATACATGAAGACAGTGACGTTCAAATTGGCCGCGATTGCCCTTCTGATGTCGGCCGGCGCCGCCTTGGCGGGCCCCGGCGCGGCGGGGCATGGCCATGGCACCGAGACGGCCTATGGCAAGCCGGGTGATCCCAAGAAGCCGGCCCGGCCCGTCCAGGTTGTCATGAGCGAGAAGGACGGCAAGATGACCTTCATCCCCGACCGGATCGAGATCCGGCGCGGCGAGCAGGTCCGCTTTCAGCTCCGCAACAACGGCGAGCTGGATCATGAGCTCGTTTTGGCCACGCTCGAGGAGAACCTCAAGCACGCCGTCGAGATGCAGAAGAACCCCGACATGGAGCACGACGATCCGAACGCCAAGCGGCTGGCGCCGAAGAAGACCGGCGAGATCGTCTGGGCGTTCACCAAGCCTGGCGAGTTCGACTTCTCGTGCCTGATCCCCGGTCACCGCGAAGCGGGCATGACCGGCAAGGTCATCGTCAACTGAGTGATATCAGCGAAAGGATCCTCCCATGCTGAAGACTGCTGCAACCCTCGCTTTCCTGATCGTTGCGCTGCCGGCCGTAGCGCAATCCGTCAACGGCACCGTCACCAAGGTCGATGATGCTCAGGGCAAACTCACCATCAATCACGGCCCGATCAAGAATCTCGACATGGATAGCATGACCATGGTGTTCAAAGCCGGAGATGCCGGGATGCTGAAAGGACTGAAAGCCGGTGACAAGATCAAGTTCGACGCCGACCGCGTCAACGGTCAGCTCACGGTGACCAAGCTCCAGAAGGCCAAGTGATTCCGATGCGCGGCAAGGCGTGAAATCGCCTTGCCGCGCATCGCGTCGTTCCCAATTACTGTTTCAGCCAAACCGGCATCCTGTCGCCGAACTCCGGCGATCCTCGTTGGGACAGCAGGTGCATTGTCTGACGAGAGCACCAGGGCGAGCCGTCAGACGCTACGCCCCCATCATTCAGAGAATGAGACAAGTTGAAAGGCGAGCCATGCGATTGGTCTTGCTGATGATTTCTTTTGCGCTTGTCGCTCTTCAGGCGCGAGCGGACGACGGTGACCTGCAGCGTGCTCTGAACGGAGCATCCTGCCCCACTGCCAAGATCACACGCCTCAGTCCCATTGGAAAAAGTGAAGTTTATGAAGCGAACTGCTTCGGTAGGCGCATCGAGATCGTCTGCATGAGCGGGCGCTGCTCCGCGTCGGCTCCATCTCGCAGCCGGGATGATCCGAAATGAACGCCCCGCGGACAATTTCACTGCCTCGGCGAAGAGGCATCATGATCGGGAAATGCCTGAGGTCAGCGCGAATGCACCCGCTT
This sequence comes from Allobosea sp. FW305-C-101, assembly GCF_058783685.1. Classification (NCBI taxonomy): domain Bacteria; kingdom Pseudomonadati; phylum Pseudomonadota; class Alphaproteobacteria; order Hyphomicrobiales; family Alloboseaceae; genus Allobosea; species Allobosea sp. FW305-C-101. The sequence goes on from NZ_JBYSYT010000012.1 coordinate 41,434, forward strand.
TTGGCGCTTTGTGGGGTGGCTGTCGTGACGCTCTTCATCGGGCAGGCGGAAGCGCAGTCAGTCAAGATCGTCGGAATCGGCGCCGCAAGCTGCCAGTTTTTCCTCCAGGAGAGCAATGGCAAGCCGGAGGTGGAAAGAAATTTTTTCGCCTGGGCACAGGGCTACATGAGCGGCTTGCTGCTGCGGGCGCCTCCGGGAAGGGATGAGGATCTCGATCTTGAGCCGGACGTCTATCCGTTGCTCAAGCAGGCCGAGTTCCTGCGGAGCTTCTGCACGCGTAACCCCGACGCCGATTTCAACGATGGGGTGAACGATCTCTACCGCACGCTTCGAGCTCCCTCGAGCTGAGCCCGCGATTTTACCCTGAAGCTAAGGCAAATGGCGCCGACATCGGCGGCGTCGTTACCGAAGATTGAGTTCAACAGACGTGTCCGCGACGTTCCAGTTTATCCACGATCTCGGCCACCGGATCATGGGTCTCGATTATCCGCACGGCCACTGGCTGATCAATGTCGCAGCAACGCTGTTGTTCGTCGTTGCGCCGGTATGGACGCTCTCGATTGGGCTGCGACTTGCCTACCGGAGCTATAAGGCGAAACGCCACCGGCGCGCCCGGCTTGTTGCGGCGACCTCGCGCGCCCCAGAACGTCCCGCCGCCAGCGAGCCCACGCGGTCGCTGGAATCTTACATTATCCGAGCAACGGCAAGACCGCAGGTGAAACTCGTGTCAATCATGCTCTCGCCGGCGCGAGTGATAGTGGGCACGTCGACATGACGCTGCTTGGCCTACCACTGGACCGCATGGCGCTCCTGTTTGCGCTCTGCGCGGGCTACCTCGGCACCCTGACCTTGAACGGCCTGATCAAATACGTTGCCATGCGCATCCGTGGCCGGGTGAGTGAGCGCCTAGTCCGCAGGCTTCGGCTCGGTGTCCTGCGCCGCGCACGGGCGGGCACGAGCGCCGAACAGCGGGCGCATCTTTCGGCGGTAGTAGTCCAGGAAGTCGAACCGATCGGGTATTTCGGCGGGAGCCTCGCCGTTGTCCCGGTCATTCAGGGCGGGGCCCTGCTGACCAGCATTCTGTTCCTGCTGATGCAGAATCCGGCACTGGCTCTGGCGGCACTGCTGATGTTGCCGCTGCAGCTCACGATTCTACCAGGCTTGCAAAAGCGGCTGAATGCGAAGGTGCGTGACAGGGTCCGTTCAACACGGAAGCTCGGTGGTCTCATGGTGGCCGACGGATCAATTTCCAATCCCCATGGCTCACATGCGGCAGGCAGCCGGGCAGATGTATCACGCCTGCGCCATCAGATGCGAATGACCGCGGCCCTCGAAACGATCCGGGTCGAGATCAACGATCTGAAAGGCAGGATCAAGGGTTTGTACAATTACACCTCTAATCTGACGCCGTTTTTTTTCTTCACGATCGGTGGCTACCTCGTTGTGAGAGGCCAGTTGTCGCTCGGCGCGCTCGTTGCCGCTCTTGCCGCTTATCGGGAAATCTCGCCCGCTTTGCGGGAGCTGTTCGATTTCATGCAGAATTGGTCGGACGCGAAAGCCCGCTTCAGCGAGGTCACCCGAGCCATGGTGCAGGTGCGTACGATTCCGATGGCGACCGATGCTTCTCAAATCCCGCTTCGTCGTGAGCGCAGAGCGGGCTGAGGAGTCGCGGAGCGGCACCTACTCGATGATTGCACGCCGCGTGGCCACCTTGGCTTCGCGTCGCCGTCGCTCTGCCAGAATCTGGCGACGCTTGTGGTCAGTAAGCTTGCGCCATCGGCGGATCTCTTCCGTCGTGCGCAAACATCCGACGCACAGATCCGCCTTGCGATCGAATTTGCAGATATCGAGACATGGTGACGCTATAGCCAAGGTCACACCTGCGCAGATTCCGGCTTCAGATCCGGCGTCGCAGAGACAGTCTTCTCCGGCGTTGGCAGGAGGCGGGCCGAATTAAGGATGAACACCAGCTCCGACACGACATGGATGCCGGCTGCCAGCAGTGGGTTCAAGAAACCGAACGCTGCCAGTGCGATACCAAGCGTATCGACACCGATCGTGCCGGCAAAATTCTGCCAGATGATACCGCGGGTGCGCCGGGCCACGGCGACCGTCTCAACGAAGCGCTCGAGGTCATTGCCTAGCAGCACCACATCAGCGCTCTCCTGCGCGACATCGGCACCTGAACCCATCGCAACGCCGACATTGGCTTCGGCAAGCGCGGGGGCATCGTTGACGCCATCGCCGACCATGGCGACCTTGCGATTATCCGCGACGAGGGCCCGGACGCGTGCCAGCTTGTCTTCCGGCAGCAGTTGCGCTTCGACCTCCTTGATGCCGAGCGCCGCACCGACAGCGTCCGCGACGCGACGCGCATCGCCCGTGAGCAGCACCGTTCGGATACCCATGCGGTGCAAGGCTTCCACCGCTCGCTTTGCCTCGGGCCGCACGGTATCTGCGACTGCGATGGAGCCCAGCAAGCGCCCGTCACGGGCGACAAAGACTTCCGAGCCAGCCAAGCCGATTTGGCCGGAAACTCCCGCTGGCACGCTGATCCCGTTGTCGGTCATCCAGGCTTGGCTGCCGACAAGGATCGTGGCGCCAGCAGTTTTCGCGGTGATGCCGCGCCCCGGCGTGTAGGCAAAGCTCAAGGGCTCGATCGCGTCGCGACCCTGCTTGCGGGCATGGGCGACGATCGCCTTGCCCAGCGGATGCTCAGAGCGCAATTCGGCCGTAGCTGCGGCATCGAGCAGTTCATCAGCGCTCACGCCGGCGACGGGGAAAACCTCTTGGACCTCCGGGCGGCCGAAGGTGAGCGTCCCCGTCTTGTCCAGCACGACCGTGTCGACCTGACCCAGGGTCTCGAGGTGGACACCGCCCTTGACGATAGCGCCAAGGCGCGCGGACCGGCCGATGCCTCCAAGGATGGCAAGTGGTGTGCCCGCGGCGATACCGCAGGCGCCGGCAACGATGATCACCGAGATCGTGGAATAGATGTCGCGGGTGATCAGGAAGGTCAGGATGGCGGCGCCGAGCGCAAAATAGACGAGATAGCCCGCCATGCGGTCGGCCAGACGTTGGACCGGCGCGCGGGATTTCTCGGCCCGTTCGACCGCCTCGATGATCTTGCCGTAGCTCGTGTCGCGACCGATCCGTTCCGCGGCGACCTCAAGCGCGCCGGACTGGTTGATGGAGCCGGCGAAGACGTGGGCACCCGCCGTCTTCTCGACCGGCATGGATTCGCCCGTGATACGAGATTCGTCGACAAATGAATGGCCGGACAATACGGCGCCGTCGACAGGAATGCGCCCGCCTGGAGCGACCATGATGGCGTCGCCGACCGACAGCTCTTCGGCGGAGATCGACTGGATCGAACCGGCACGGCGCACCGAGACCTCGCGCGGCAGGAATTCCAAGAGGTCGCGGATCGCTTTGCGACCGCGGCCGACGGTCAGGCCCTCCAGGACCTCGGCGACCAGCACAAACAGGGTGATGACCAGCGCCGTGAAGAATTCGCCGATGGCTGCGGCCGCAACGATCGCGATCGTCATCGACAGTTCCATGGTCATTCGTCGTTCGACGACGTTCTCGACGGCTTCCTTGAGGATGGGCCAGCCGCCGATCACAAGGCCGATGACGCCGATTATGCTGATTGCTGCGAATGGCTCCCATATGCGGAGCCACACGGCCGCCGCCGCGACAGCGACGAGCGCGATGCGAACGGCCTCGGACCATTCGAAGGGATGGTCGTGATCATGCCCGTGCTCGTGGTCATGATCATGATCGTCATGGTCACGCGGATGCGCCTCGGTGGCCGGTGCAATCGTGCGTGCCTCCGCAGCATCCGCGAGCGTCCGGCTATGGGTATTTTGGACTGTCATGACGGCAGCCTCCGATCCTATTTGAGATATGCGCGTACGACGTCGATGAGTTCGGCCGCGCCTTCATTGCGTTCGGTCTGCGCTAGCGCGTGATCCGCCACGTGCAGCAGAATGTGATCTTCGACGACCTCGGCCATCAGGCCGTTGATGGCCCCCCGAACGCCCGCGATCAGTTGCAGCACCTCCGCGCAGCCCTTCTCGTCTTCAAGCGCGCGCTCAACGGCTTCCATCTGGCCGCGTATGCGGCGCACCCGGTTCAACAGCTTCGTTTTCTCGCGGGTGGTGTGCGACATGCGGGTCTCCTATATCTCCCTAAATAGGGTACCCCCCTATATTATTCAACGGCCATTTCGTCGATCGGCTTGGCAAGCGCAATCGAGGCACCTTGGCGCCGGGGTCCGACATCAGGCCTTGAGCTGCGGGCGTCCATGCCACCGCACGGTAATGCGCTAGCCAGGCTCAATCGGAGTGAGATCGAGTGTAGTGCTCGTCGGGGCCACGGCGTTGGCGTTCGCGAGAAGCTATCTCGCGCTCTCCTCCGAAACCGCAAAGGCGTTCCGGATGGCATAGAGCTCGGCGATGAACGCCGAGACGAGGCGGGAGTTCGCGCTGCCGGGCGGTCTGAGGAGGAGCGCCCTGAAATGCACTGCCGGCTCGAAGGGGCGGACGACAATGCCCTGGATCATCTTGTCTGCGATGATGAACGGATTGACCAGACCTATGCCGAGGCCTTGGGAAGCCAGGATGGCGATGGTCACGCCATAGGGCGTTTCCACCAGAATGCGGGGCTGGACGCCGTGTTCCGCAAAGATTTTGTCCATGGCGAGCCGCACGGTGTCCTCCGGTGCGAGCGCCAGGAAGCCCTCCTCGTCCAGGTCCGCAGGTGTGATGACATCCCGGTTTGCCAGAGGGTGTCCCTGCGGGATGACGCAGACGGCGCGAGGCGTGGTGAACACACTGTGCAAGACACCATCAGTGTCGATCTCGTCGGCTGCCAGACCAATGTCGAAGCTGCCTGAAGCCACCAGATCGCGAACGACGTTGGACGTGCGGACTTGATAGCTGATCCGCACCTGCGGATGCTTGCGCGAGAATGCCGTGATCGCCCGTGGCACCAGACCATGTCCCAGGGCCGACAGGCTGGCGACGCGGATTGTCCCGGCGCCGACTTCCTTGATCTGAGCTGCACGCAGCTTGAGGCGGTCGAGCCCGACCAGATTGGCCTTCACTTCGGCATGGAAGAGCAGGGCTTCCCGGGTCGGTACCAGGCGACCCCGGATGCGGTCGAAGAGGCTGAAGCCGAGTTCGGCCTCGAGCTTGGCAAGGGAGCGGCTGATGGCCGGCTGCGACGTGCTGAGCAAGGCAGCCGCCGCTCCGGCGCCGCCGCTGATCATGATCGCATGAAAGACGTCGATGTCGCGCAGGTTCATGAGATAGCCATATCAGAAATGGATCGACTCTATCGATGCGGCCATAGATGGCAATGTTAGCGCGCGCTAGCGTCAGCCCATGACGAAATCCGACGACACCTCGCACATTCATCCGCCCGAGCGTTCGCGCCAGCCATTTCAGGCAGTGGCAATGCCGGTTGAGCGCGCTTCAACGATCGTTTTCGACGATCTCGATGCATTCGAGAAGCGGGCCGAGCGCGTCTATGACGGGTTTAGCTATGGGCTGTACGGGACGCCGACAAGCCGGCTCCTCGAGGACCACATTGCCCAGCTCGAAGGGGCGGCGAGGGCGCTCGTTGTGCCGTCGGGCATGGCGGCGATAACGCTGGCGACAATGGCGGTGTGCCGGAGCGGCGACCGGATCCTGATGCCTGAGACACTCTATGGGCCGGCTCGGGACATGATCACTCGCTTCCTGGGGCCACTCGGCATCGGGGCGCAATCCTACGACCCACGGCTCGATGCCGAAATTGCAGAACTTCTCGACGACCGGACGCGGTTGGTCTGGGTGGAATCGCCGGGGTCGGGGACATTCGAGGTTCAGGACGTGCCTGCGATCGTCGCGGCGGCCCACGCGGTGGGCGCACTGGTCGCCGCCGACAACACCTGGGCGTCTCATCTGCTGTTCAAGCCGCTAGCTCACGGCGTCGACATCAGCATGCAGGCGCTGTCGAAACATGCCGGCGGTCATGGTGATCTGCTCATGGGCTCGCTCGCCGTGCGCGACGAAGTTCTGTTCCGGCGCCTGAAGGATACCGCGCGTTTCCTCGGCTACGGCGTCTCACCGGAGGATTGCGCGCTGTGCGAGCGCGGCTTGATGACCATGCCGGTCCGCATGCGCCATGCCGCCGCAAGCGCGGCCAAAATCGTGAGCTGGCTGTCGCAGCGCCCCGAGGTCGCTCGCATCTTGCACCCGGCGATGCTGGACCACCCCGGGCATGCGGTCTGGAAAAGAGATTTTTCCGGTGCGGCCGCCGTGTTCTCTGTGGTTCTCCGACCGGAGCTTGCGCCCTTCCAGTCCGAAATCCTCCGGCGAATGCGGTTGTTCAAGCTCGGTGCGAGCTGGGGCGGCGTGCATTCGCTGGTTGCCGTCAACGACCCGCGGAAAGGTCGGACCAGCCTTGACTGGCTGCCATCCGGACCCGTCTGGCGATTGTCGATCGGGCTGGAAGCGCTCGATGACCTGATCACTGATCTGGAGCAGGCCTTAGCCGTGCCTGCTGCAGCTTCTGCGACGGCAGGCCGCAAGGCAGCTGAATGACTGCAAAGAACCAAAACAGGGGAATGGAGATAACCATGACAAGATTGAAAGTGCTGCTCGGCGCGGCTCTTGCCGCCGCCGGACTGACCGCAACTATCAGCGGAGCCGGCGCGCAGAGCGTCGTGAACAAGATCAAGCAGCGCGGCTATGTGAGCTGTGGGGCGAGTCAGGGTGTGCCCGGCCTCTCGCGGCCTGACGAGAACGGCTACTATCGCGGCTTCGATTCCGACATCTGCCGGACCTTCGCGGCGGCCATCCTCGGCGACAAGGACAAGATCCGCTTCGTGCCGCTCAATGCCGGCCAGCGCTTCCCGGCGCTGCAGACCGGCGAGATCGACGTTTTGTCGCGGACTTCGACCATCACCCTCTCGCGCGACACCGTGGTCCGCTTTGTCTGGATCACCCTCTACGACACCGATGGCCTGCTTGTGCGCAAGGCCGACAAGATCACGGATCCCAAGCAGCTCGCCGGAAAGACGGTGTGCCTCCAGGGCGGCGGCAGCCTGACCGAGAAGGCGATCGAGGAGACCGAGGAAGAGCACGGGATCACGATGAAGAAGGTCTACTTCGACTCGACAATTCAGGCGCGCGACGCCTTCTTCGGCGGCCGCTGCGATACCTATGTGACCGATGGCACGGCGGCCGCCGGCCAGCGGGCCTCAGTGGCCAAGAACCCGGACGACTATGACATCATCAAGGTGGGCCATGCAGCCGAGCCAAACGGCGTCGCGGTCGCGCGCGGGGACGATCATCTCTTCGACATCACCCGATGGACGATCAATGCTCTGCTTTGGGCCGAGCTCCATGGTATTACCGCCAAGAACATCGACGAGAAGCTGAAATCGGGATCGAGCGAGATCAAGCGGGTGCTTGGTCAAGAGCCAGGCTTCGGTAAGCCGCTCGGGCTGGATGACAAGTGGGTCTACAACGTCGTCAAGCAGATGGGGAATTACGCCGAGATCTGGGACAACAATCTCGGGAAGAATAGTCCTCTTAAGGTCGACCGCGGCCTGAACGCGCTCTGGAAGGATGGCGGGCTGAACTACCCTTACCCCTGGGATTAGGCGAAGTCTGGGGGGAGCGGAACGAGCGCTCCCCCTGTTCCATGGCGCATTCAAAAAGAAGGGGAAAGCGGCATGCTCAGCGATGCCAGGACGAGATCGATCGTCATTCAATGCGCGCTGGTGGCGGGCGTCTTCGGCGCAGCGATCCTGCTCGTTACTACGACCTTCGCGAATCTGCAGGCGCGCGGCATTCCAATCGGGTTCGACTTCCTGACGATGCCGTCCCGGATCGTGATCTCCGAGGCAATCCTCTCTTACAAGTCGCGTGATCCGTATTACTGGGCGATCGTCGTCGGCCTGGCGAACACGATCTTCATCTCCGCGCTCGTCATTGTCTTCTCGTCGGCGCTGGGGCTGATCGTCGGCGTCACCCGGCTAAGCAGCAATCCGCTTGCCTCGGGCATGTGCCGCATCTGGGTCGAAATCGCGCGCAATTCGCCGCCGATAGTCTTGCTGATTTTCCTTTATTCGCTCTGGTGGAAGGTCCTCCCGCCGGTCACCGAGGCGCTCAATCCGGTTCCGGGCGTCTTCGTCTCGATGCGCGGCGTCATGGTCCCGAGCGTTCACATCAACATAGCAACTGCAGGCGTGGTCCTGATCCTCGTTGCCGGCGCGGTGGCCCTCGCTGCTCGGGTCGCCGGTAGCCTGCGCAAATTTCGCTCCGTCCTGAGCTGGACTGCGGTTGCCGTGCTTTTGGTCGGCCTCTGGATAGCCGATGTCGGCTTCTCGACCGATTGGCCGGTGTTCGCGGGCTCGAATTTCCGGGGCGGACTGGAGTTAACGCCGGAACTCAGCACAATCCTGATCGGCCTCACGATCTATACGACCGGCTTCATCGCCGAGATTGTGCGCGGCGGCGTCTTGTCGGTCGGGCGGGGGCAATGGGATGCCGGCCGTTCGGTGGGCCTGTCCCGGACCCAGATTCTGCGGCTGATTGTGATCCCCCAAATGCTGCGGGTGATCGTGCCGCCGCTCAACAGCCAGTACATCAACGTCGTCAAGAATTCGACGCTGGCGATCGCTGTCGGCTACCCGGATTTCCTTGCGGTGATGAATACCATCATCAGCAAGTCCAGCCATTCGATCGAAGGCGTCTTCATCATCCTGGGCGTCTATCTCGCCTTGAACCTGACCCTGTCGAGCGCGGCCAACTGGTACAACCGCCGCATCGCGATCGTGGAACGCTGATCCGTGAAGACGATTTCACTCCCTCTCTCCGAGACACCGGCGTCGGTGCAGGCCTGGTCAGCCCCGCTCCTGGCCTCGCTACGCAGGACCGCCGGGCTCCTGTTTGGCTCGCCGCTGAATGCTGTTCTGACGCTGGCTTTCGGCGCAATGCTCACTGTTGCCCTGCCGCCGATGCTGCGCTGGATGGTGCTCGACGCCGTGCTGTTCAATCCCGATCCGGCGGCCTGTCGCGCCGCGTCCGGCGCCTGCTGGAGCTTCATCTACGCCAAATCGGGCCAGCTGCTGTTTGGCATCTACCCGGTCGAGGAACGCTGGCGGCCGGCTCTGGTCTGCTTGCTGATTGTGGCCTTGCTCGGCTGGTCAGTTCGGCCGGCGAGCTGGACGCCGCGCCTGGTAGGCTTTTGGATGGCAGCGCTTGCGCTGATCGTCTGGCTGATGGGCGGCGGCCTCGGGCTCGAAGAGGTTCCGACCTCGGCCTGGGGCGGCCTGCCGGTGACGCTGATCCTGACCGTTGTCGCGATTGGAATCGCCTTTCCGGTCGGCATCCTGCTGGCGCTCGCGCGCCGCTCTGCCATGCCTGTCGTCAGGATCGGGGCGGTGGTCGCGATCGAGTCGATCCGCGGCCTGCCGCTGCTCTCGATCCTCTTCGTCGCCTCGATCATGTTGCCGCTCTTCCTGCCGGAGGCGCTGCTGCCCGACAAGTTCGTGCGTGCGCTTGTCGCCCTGACGATCTTCGCGGCGGCCTATCTCGCCGAAGTCATCCGCGGCGGGCTGCAGGCGGTCTCGAAGGGCCAATACGAGGCCGCGGCCGCGCTCGGCTTGCCGTTCTGGCGCACGCAGTATCTCGTCATCCTGCCGCAGGCGATCAGGGTGGTGATCCCGGCGCTGGCTAACACCATCATCGTGATGATCAAGAACACCAGCCTCGTGCTCGTGGTCGGGCTCTTCGACCTGATCAGCTCGGGCAAGGCCGCTCTGGCCGATCCGGCCTGGCCGTCGCCGGCCGCGGAAACCTTCCTGTTCATCGGCGCGATCTTCTTCGCCCTGTCCTTCTCATTCGCGCGCTTTGCCGATTTCCTGGAACGGCGCGGTCCCGTTGCTCATTAGGAGACGTCACCATGACCTTGGCCCTGGCCGAAATTGGGATCGGCTCCCGCCCCGCGGCGCTGAAGCAGACCTCACTGAACACCGCGACCGCCGTCGAGATGATCGGCGTCAACAAGTGGTACGGCGAGTTCCACGTCCTGCGCGACATCAACCTGAAGGTCGGTCGCGGCGAGAAGCTGGTCATCTGTGGCCCGTCCGGTTCGGGCAAGTCGACGATGATCCGCTGCATCAACCGCCTGGAAGAGCATCAGAAGGGCCAGATCATCGTTGATGGCACGGAGCTCACTAACGATCTCAAGAAGATCGACGAGATCCGCCGCGACGTCGGCATGGTCTTCCAGCACTTCAACCTGTTCCCGCATCTGACGATCCTCGAGAACCTGACGCTGGCGCCGATCTGGGTGCGCAAGATGCCCAAGAAGGATGCCGAGGAGATCGGCATGCACTATCTCAAGCGCGTCAAGATCCCCGAGCAGGCTCACAAATATCCGGGCCAGCTCTCGGGCGGCCAGCAGCAGCGTGTGGCGATCGCTCGCTCGCTCTGCATGAGCCCGAAGATCATGCTGTTCGACGAGCCAACCTCGGCGCTCGATCCGGAAATGGTCAAGGAAGTGCTCGACACCATGGTCTCGCTGGCCGAAGAGGGCATGACCATGCTCTGCGTCACCCACGAGATGGGCTTCGCCCGCCAGGTCGCCGACCGCGTGATCTTCATGGATGCCGGCCAGATCGTCGAGATGAACACGCCGAACGAGTTCTTCAAGAACCCGCAGCACGAGCGCACCAAGCTCTTCCTCTCGCAAATCCTGCATTGAGGGAGTCGCGAACGTAGGGCAGGCTGAGCTCGACTGAAGCGGTTCGACCCTTTCCGAGATAGGAGATGGGGCAAGCACTCATTACCAGGCGATCGCCGGTGGCGGCTCGCTATAGTCGCGTCATTTGGGGACATTTTCTGACGGGTCTGCAATCTGTTCCGTTGCCCGGACGATGCGTTTGATGGGGCTGATGAAGTCCGGAATATCCACTAACGCCAGAAGTAGGCCTGCAATCCAAAAAATATTCATGTGCGTGAACATGGCCAGCAACCCCAGCACACATACGATCTGCAGTTGAACCTTATTATGAGCAATGCGGTCCGGCAGGGCGTGGAGGCGCAAATATAGAATACCCGTAGCCAGGGTGAAGATGACCAAAAATATGCCCATCGCAATTATGAGCCAGTCCATTTGACCGGGGCCGATGAGGAATGCCGGCAAGTGAGTCGAAGCGGCTGCTGGATGAATGGCTTGGCTCATAAGTCGTCCGATGCTGGAACTGGTGAGCTTTGCGAAGCAATCTAACATCTGCCGCTCGCGCAGCTATTGTCCCCTTGGACAAGATACTCGCGCTCACCAGCCCCGCGTTTGGCGCTCTCAGAAAGCACTCGAACGCGAATGCAACATGCCCTTGACCTTCCCATTATGGGAAGCCGTAGGGTGCTGTAATCGTCAACCATGGGACATTGCAGCGATGTGCTCCTGCCAGCAACATTCGGATACCGCCGCCAAGGCGACCAGCGCGCCTGAGGGCGCGATCAGCTTTCGCGTCGAGGACATGACCTGCGGCCATTGCGCCGGCACGATCAAGAAGGCGATCGAGGATCAATTGCCCGGAACCGCGGTCACCGCGGACCCGGCTTCGAAGCTCGTCAGCGTCGTCGGCGCGGCCGATTTCTCCGCCGTCAGGTCGATCGTGGCGGGCGCCGGATACACGCCCGGCGCGGATCGCATCGGCTGATCGCGGGCGGCCGGCGCGAACCCGCCGGCTGCTCACGCATTGGCAAGGCAAAGGGGCAGGAAAGCAAAGCGGCGAGCCATGGCAGATCACCAGCACCACGGCGGTCATCGGCACGATGACCATTCACACCACCACCACGGCGATTCTCATGGCGCAGGGGAGAGTGTGAAGGACCCGGTCTGCGGAATGACCGTCGATCCCGCCACGGCAAAGCATCGCGCCGCGCATGCGGGGCAGACCTATTTCTTCTGTTCCGCCGGCTGCCAGAACAAGTTCGAGGCCGATCCGGCTGCCTATGCCGGCGAGAAGGCCGAGGCGCCTGCCGCAAAGGCGGCGCCCGAGGGCGCGATCTACACCTGCCCGATGCATCCCCAGATCCGCCAGCCCGGCCCGGGCAATTGCCCGATCTGCGGCATGGCGCTCGAACCGGAGATCGCGACGCTCCAGGAAGGGCCCAGCGCCGAGCTCGTCGACATGACCCGCCGGTTCTGGGTGGGCCTCGCGCTCGCCCTGCCGGTGTTCGTGCTGGAGATGGGCGGGCATCTCGTCGATCTACACATGCTGCTCAGCCAGCAGAGCTCGAACTGGCTGCAGCTGATCTTAGCGACGCCGGCCGTGCTCTGGGCTGGCTGGCCGTTCTTCCAGCGGGCCTGGGCCTCGCTCGTCAACCGCAGCCTGAACATGTTCACGCTGATCGCGATGGGCACCGGTGTCGCCTGGGCCTACAGCGTCGTCGCCACCGTCGCTCCGAACCTGTTCCCGGAAACGCTCCGCTCCGCGGAAGGCGCGGTCGCAGTCTATTTCGAGGCGGCGGCCGTGATCACCGTTCTGGTGTTGTTGGGCCAGGTCCTCGAATTGCGGGCCCGCGAGCAGACGGGCGGCGCGATCCGGGCCTTGCTCGACCTCGTGCCGAAGACGGCCCGGCGGGTGCGCGACGACGGCGAGGACGAGGATATCAAACTGGACGCGGTCCATGTCGGGGACCGCCTGCGGGTCCGCCCGGGCGAGACGGTTCCGGTCGATGGCGAACTGATCGAAGGCCGCAGCTCGATCGACGAATCCATGGTCACGGGTGAATCGATGCCGGTCACCAAGGAGGGCGGCGCAACCCTGATCGGCGGCACGCTCAACACCACCGGCGGCTTCATCATGCGCGCCGGCAAGGTCGGCAGCGACACCATGCTGGCCCGGATCGTCTCGATGGTGGCGGAGGCCCAGCGCTCGCGGGCACCGATCCAGCGCCTGGCGGACCAGGTGTCCGGCTGGTTCGTTCCGCTCGTCATCGTCACTGCCATCGTCGCTTTCGCCGCCTGGATGGCGTTCGGGCCGGAGCCGCGCTTCGCGCATGGGCTGGTCGCCGCCGTCGCCGTGCTGATCATCGCCTGTCCCTGCGCGCTCGGTTTGGCGACGCCGATGTCGATCATGGTTGGGGTCGGGCGTGGCGCCCATCTCGGTGTGCTGATCAAGAATGCCGAGGCGCTGGAGCGCTTCGAGAAGGTCGATACCCTCGTCGTCGACAAGACCGGCACATTGACTGAAGGCAAGCCGCGGCTGACCGGGTTGAAGCCGGTTGGCGCAATCGCGGAGAGCGAGCTGCTGCGGCTCGCCGCTTCGCTCGAGCGGGCGAGCGAGCATCCGCTCGCCGCCGCGATTGTCGATGCCGCCAAGGAACGCGGCCTCGCCCTGGCCGAGGCGCAGGATTTCGACAGCCCGGTCGGTAAGGGGGTAACGGGGACCGTCGAAGGTCGCGCGCTGGTGATTGGCAGCCACCGGATCATGACTGAGGCTGGTATCGACACCGCGGCTCAGGCAGCCGAGGCGGAAACGCTGCGCGCCGAGGGCGGCACAGTGATCTTCGTGGCGATCGATGGCCGCGTCGCCGGACTGCTGACAATCTCTGATCCGGTCAAGCAGACCACCCCGAGAGCGATCAAGTCGCTGAAAAGCGCCGGCATTCGGGTGGTCATGCTGACCGGCGACAATAAGACGACGGCACAAGCGGTCGCGCGCCGGCTCGGTATCGACGAGGTCGAGGCCGAGGTCCTGCCCGAGGACAAGAGCGTAGTCGTCAGCAAGTTTCGTTCGCAAGGCAGGGTGGTCGCGATGGCCGGCGACGGCGTGAATGACGCGCCTGCGCTGGCGGCGGCGGATGTCGGGATCGCGATGGGCACGGGCACCGACGTCGCGATCGAAAGCGCGGGCGTGACCCTGCTCAAGGGTGATCTGGAGGGCATCGTGCGCGCGCTTCAGCTCAGCCGAGCGACGATGAGCAATATCCGGCAGAACCTGTTCTTCGCGTTCATCTACAACGCGGCGGGCGTTCCGATCGCCGCAGGCGTGCTCTATCCGATATTCGGATTGCTGTTGTCGCCGATCATTGCGGCGGCGGCGATGGCTTTGTCCTCGGTCAGCGTGATTGCAAACGCCCTGCGGTTACGCACCGTCTCTCTGGAATAAGAGCAGTCCTTCAACGGCTTAATGGGACTGCGTTGATCCCGTCCGGCACCTGGCACAGGACGACGGTTGCCTCCCGCTGATGCCCGACCTACACCGCGCCATTCAACCGAACGGGCCTCAATCGTGAGCTTGTTGCAAAGCGTCCTTGTTCCCAAACTCAGCCCGACCAAGTCTTTCGGTGTCTACCAACGCTGGATCCACTGGCTCGTGCCGTTGTTGTGCATTGCCCAGGTCCCCACATCCTGGGCAATCCAACGCACCCATATGGCACATGGCTTCACGAAGCCTGCCCCGCTCGATCTGTTTTTGCACCAGGTCCATGCCTGGATGGGTTGGCTGGTCATGGGATTGGCGCTGATCCAGATCGCGCTGCGCTATCTCTATGGCCGCCCTTCCCTTGAAGGGTTGTCGCCACCCGAACGATGGGCCGCGACGGGCGTTCATGTTGCCCTGTATGGCGTTTTGCTGCTTCTGCCGTTTACGGGTACGGTTGCGATGTATCTTAGCTTCCGCGCCGCGCCCGTTCATCGATGGCTCAGCTGGGCGCTGCTTGTACTGGCGCTGTTCCATGTTGCCGGTGCGCTGTGGCACCATTTCTATCGTCGAGACGACATCCTGCGCCGTATGCTAACTAGCCAAAGGTGAGATCACGAAGCAGCGATTTTGCTTGCTCCCGGTCAAACAGCCGCAGTTCTCGCCCTTTTGCGATATCTGACGGTATGTCAGAACAGGTGCCATGAAGTTTCGACTTCTCACGAATGTGTTGGTCCTGGGGCTGTTCGTCACGGCCACGATGTTGGTCGCCCTGGTGGCGCCGGCAAAGGCCGGTTATGCCCGCATGGACAGCGAGACGATGGCGACCATGTCGCCTGAGATGCCGTGCTGCCCCAATCCGAAAGACAAGCAACCGGATTGCACCACGAACTGCCCGGCCTTGAGCTTCTGCCTGGCTAAGAGCTTCGCGAGCGAACCCACGGCATATGACCTGGTTGTTCAGCCTGTTGTCGTAATGCTCGGGCTTGCGGGCAATGAGGCCGCGCGCCTGTCACAGCCGAGCGAGCCACCCGCCCGACCTCCACGAACCTGAGACATAGCCGGCGCTCATGCGCCGGTTGCGACCGCACGGTGAACCCGGGTGGTCGGTGCGCCGTGGCTAACGCCACGTTGGAGCTGCACACGTGAGCGCAGCAGCCTCACCGTCTCAGGATCTCGACAGTGTTTATCACCCGCACTTCGCGCGCGCTCATCGCCGCGCTTCCGCTCATGGCCGTTGCGTTACCGGCTCTGGCGGAGATCAAGGATTATGAATTCCGTCTCACCCAGAGTGAATTCAAGCAGGGCAATGGTGTCGTCATCACCGTCAGGCTGATCGATAAGCGCTCCGGCAAGCCGGTGCCGGATGCCGTCATCTTCGCCAAGCGCATAGACATGGAGCCGGAGGGCATGGCCACGATGGCCTCTCCGATCGAAGCGCTCCCTGCGCCGGAAGCAGGAACCTACAGCTTCAAGACCAATTTGGTCATGGAAGGTGGTTGGCGCTTGTCGCTCGGTGCCAAGGTCCAGGGTGAGACCGGTACGCTCGAAAACAAGCTGATCCTCAAGGCGCTGCCATGAAACGCCTCGCCCTCACAGGCCTCGCTCTCGCCGCCATTCTGGCGGTGGGAGGTGCAGGCTATTGGGCCGGTCATCGCGGCATCGCGCTGCCTGCTCTGAAGAATTGGCTCGGTATCGAGGGGTCGCTCGCGGCAAACGAGACTGCTGGAGTTGGGCCCGTGATCTACTATCAGGATCCAGATCGAAAGCCGGTCTATTCGACCGAGCCGGCTCAGACGGTCGATGGCAGGCCGTTCAGGGCCGTGCGGGCCAACGAGGACATCAGCTTCGAGGAGAAGCCTGAGGGCAAGGAGCAGGCGGTCCAAGCGGAGAAGGGCCGCATTCTTTACTACCGCAATCCCATGGGGCTGCCGGACACCTCGCCGGTGCCCAAGAAAGATTCGATGGGGATGGACTATCTCCCCGTTTTTGAGGGTGAGGCGAGCGAGGACGGGATCATCAAGCTCTCGCCCGGGCGCATCCAGCGTAGTGGCGTGCGATCCGAACCGGTCCGTCGCCAGAGCATCGCACAGACCATTCGAGTTCCGGGTGTGGTGCAGCTCGACGAGCGACGCGTTTCCGTCGTGGCGATCCGCGCGGATGCGTTCGTCCAGGAGGTCGCGCCGGTGACGACCGGCGATCGCGTTGCCAAGGGTACTCGGCTCGCGCGCATCTACTCGCCTGACATCAGCACGGCGGGCGCGCAGTTCGTCACCGAGCTCAATGCCGCCGCACGCGGCGTGCCCGAGGGCGGCGCAAGACAGCGTCTCGAAAACCTCGGGGTTCCGCCCGAAATCATTGCCGAGATCGAGCGTAGCCGGAAGGTGCCGCCGACGATCAACTGGTCAGCACCGCGCGACGGCATCGTGCTGGAGCGAAGCGTCAGCGACGGCATGAAGATGGCGGCCGGAACCAGCCTGTTCCGGCTCGCCGACATTTCGACGATCTGGGTCCTGGCCGATGTGCCGGAGCGCGAGCTGTTCGACCTTCGTATCGGTGCGCCGGCGACGGTGCGCCTGCGCGGCCGCCCCGACATGGCGTTCGAAGGCCGTGTCAGCGTGATCTATCCGCAGATCGCCGAGGCGACGCGCACGGCCAAGGTCCGCATCGAGCTCGCCAACCCCGATGGCGTCTTGCTGCCGAACATGTACGCCGATGTCGAGATCGGCGCGGGAGATGCAAGCGCAGAGCTGGCGGTTCCCCAGAGTGCCGTCATCGATAGTGGCACGCGACGCATTGTGATTCTGGATCGCGGCGAAGGCCGGTTCGAGCCGCGCGAGGTCAAGCTCGGCCGACGCGGCGACGGCAGGGTCGCGATCAGCGTCGGTGTTTCCGAGGGCGACCGCGTCGTCGTCTCAGCCAATTTCCTGATCGATGCCGAGAGCAACCTCAAGGCGGCCTTGAGCGGCTTCTCCACGACGGAGGCGAAACCATGATCGCCCGCCTGATTGCCTGGTCGGCGCGCAACCTGATCCTGGTGTTGGTCGCCACGGCCTTCGCCGTCGCTGGCGGCGTCTACGCGCTGAAAACCTTGCCGCTCGATGCCATCCCCGACCTCTCCGACGTCCAGGTCATCGTCTACACCGAATATCCCGGTCAGGCGCCGCAGGTGATCGAAGACCAGGTCACCTATCCGCTGACGACATCGATGCTGACGGTACCAAAGGCGCGCGTCGTGCGCGGCTTCTCCTTCTTCGGTGTCTCCTTTGTCTATGTGATCTTCGAGGACGGCACCGATCCCTATTGGGCGCGCTCGCGCGTTCTGGAATACCTCAACACCGCTGCGCGCCGTCTGCCCTCGGGCGTGACGCCGACGCTCGGGCCGGACGCGACCGGTGTCGGCTGGGTCTATCAGTACGCCGTCATGGCGAAGGACATGACCCTGGCCGAATTGCGCTCTTTGCAGGATTGGAAGATCCGCTTTGCGGCTTCGCGCGCGGAGGGCGTGGCCGAGGTTGCCAGCGTCGGTGGCTTCGTCAAGCAATATGCGATCGTGGTCGATCCGGTGCGGCTGCGGGCCCAGGGCGTCTCGCTGGCTGCGCTGCGCGAGGCCGTCCGCGGCAGCAACCTGGATGTGGGCGGCCGCACAGTCGAGCTCAGCGAGTTCGAATTCATGGTCCGCGGCCGCGGTTATCTCAAATCGAACGCCGATATCGAGAACATCGTCCTGAAAAGCGATCGGGGCGTGCCGCTGCGCCTTTCCGATGTGGCCCGCGTCGAACTCGGTCCGGATGAGCGGCGCGGTATCACCGAACTCAACGGTGAGGGCGAGGTCGCAAGCGGCATCGTCCTGCAGCGCTTCGGCGCAAATGCACTCGCCGTGATCGAGCGCGCCAAGGCCCGGTTGGCCGAGATTGCACCCAGCCTGCCGGGCGGAACCGAGATTGTGCCGGTCTACGATCGTTCCGGGCTGATCGAGCGAGCGATCGAGACGCTGAAGGGCACGCTGATCGAAGAGAGCATCATCGTCGCCCTGGTCTGCGTCGTCTTCCTGCTGCACCTACGCAGCGCCCTAGTGGCGATCATTATGCTGCCGGTAGGCATCTTGATGGCCTTTGCGGCGATGAAGGCGCTTGGGCTTGGTTCCAACATTATGAGCCTGGGCGGCATCGCCATCGCGGTCGGAGCCATGATCGACGCCGCCATCGTCATGATCGAGAATGCCCACAAGCATCTCGAACGGGCACAACCGGACAAGCCGCGCATCGAGATCCTGATCGAGGCGGCAAGCGAGGTCGGGCCGGCGCTGTTCTTCAGCCTGCTGGTCATCACCGTCTCGTTCCTGCCAATCTTCACGCTAGAAGCGGAGGAGGGCCGGCTGTTCGGTCCGCTCGCCTACACCAAGACCTTCGCAATGGCAGCTGCGGCCTTGCTGTCGGTGACCTTGGTGCCGGCGCTGATGGTGATTTTCGTCAGGGGTCGGATCATTCCGGAGGCCAGGAATCCGATCAATCGGTTCCTGATCGCGCTCTACCGTCCGCTCATCCGCGGCGTGCTCAAAGCCAAGACTGTGACAATCATTCTGGCGGTTGCGGTGCTGGGCCTCAGCCTGTGGCCGATGCGTCAGCTCGGCTCGGAGTTCATGCCGACGCTCGATGAGGGTACGCTGATGTACATGCCGACGACCTTGCCCGGCATCTCCGTCACCAAGGCGGCCGAGCTGCTCCAGACCCAGAACCGCATCATCCGCTCCTTCCCGGAGGTCGCCTCGGTCTACGGCAAGGCTGGGCGGGCCCAGACCGCAACGGACCCGGCGCCGACCGAGATGTTTGAAACCATCATCAACCTGAAGCCGAAGGCGGAGTGGCGCCAGGGCGTCACACTCGACAGCCTCAAGGCGGAGATGGACAAGGCGCTCCAGTTTCCGGGCGTCTCCAATGCCTGGACCCAACCGATCCGGGCCCGCATCGACATGCTTGCGACCGGCATCCGCACGCCGATCGGGGTCAAAGTGTTCGGCACCGACTTGGCGCAGATGGAGGCGATCTCGCGACAGATCGAGACCGTCCTCAAAGCGGTGCCGGGAACGAGCAGCGCCTATGCCGAGCGCGTTATCGGCGGCTACTTCCTCGACATCGTGCCGGACCGGATCGCACTGGGACGCTATGGGCTTTCCGTTGGCGACGTCCAGAACGCAGTCGTGATGGCCATGGGTGGTGAGACGGTGACGACGACGGTCGAGGGCCGCGAGCGCTATGGCGTGACCATTCGCTATCCCCGTGACCTGCGCTCCGATCCGCAGGCAATCGCGCGCGAGGTCCAGGTCTCGACCCCATCAGGTGCCAGCGTGCCGCTCGGCGAGGTCGCAAATGTGGAGCGCAAGCGCGGCGCGACGTCGATCCGCACAGAGAACGGCGAGCTCGCGGTCTACATCTTCGTAGACACCGTCGGGCGCGACCTCGGTGGCTATGTCCGCGATGCCCAGAACGCGATCACGCAAAGCGTCACACTGCCAGCAGGCTACCGCGTCGCCTGGAGCGGTCAGTTCGAATATCTCGAACGGGCCGAGGCCCGCCTCAAGCTGGTCGTGCCGGTGACGCTCGCGATCATCTTTCTGCTGCTCTACCTGAATTTCCGCAGGCTGACCGAGACCTTCATCGTCATGCTCTCATTGCCCTTCGCGCTGGTCGGCGGCGTCTGGCTGCTCTGGTGGCTTGGATTCAACATGTCGGTCGCGGTCGCTGTCGGGTTTGTCGCA
Organism: Allobosea sp. FW305-C-101; assembly: GCF_058783685.1. NCBI lineage: Bacteria > Pseudomonadati > Pseudomonadota > Alphaproteobacteria > Hyphomicrobiales > Alloboseaceae > Allobosea > Allobosea sp. FW305-C-101. Next base: position 61,410 of record NZ_JBYSYT010000012.1, read on the forward strand.
CTCGCCGGTGTCGCGGCCGAGACCGGCGTGATCATGCTGATCTATCTCGATCATGCGCTGGTCGAGATTCGGCAGTGCCGTGCGCAGCAAGGCAGGGCATTTACCCGGGCCGATCTGCACGAAGCGATCATGCTGGGCGCGGTCGAGCGCGTGCGACCGAAGATCATGACAGTGGTCGCGATCATGGCAGGACTGCTGCCGATCCTCTGGAACACCGGCACCGGCTCGGAGGTGATGCAGCGCATCGCGGTGCCGATGATCGGCGGCATGGTCTCATCGACTGTCCTCACACTGCTCGTGATCCCGGCGATCTACGGCCTGGTCAAAGGCTGGCGGCTTCCGCCGACCGAGGAAACCAACGTCGTAGCGGTCCAGCCTACGTCGGTGCAGCGGCACGCTGCCGTCGTTGAATAAGGTGGAGTGACTGACATGCACGACATGATGAACGGAATGGGCTGGAGCATGGGGGCTTTCCACTGGCTCGGCGTTGCCGTGCTGCTGTTGGCGATCGCTGCCCTGGTCAAATACGTCTTCTTTCGGTGAAGGCGGGGTCGAGATTGAAGGAGAATGAACATGCAGATCGATATGTTACCAACCCGCCGCGGGCTGATGGTCGGAGCAGCGCAAGCCTTCACGACCGTGGCGCTGGCCGGAACGGGGCCGGCGACCGAAACTCTGCCGAAGATGACCGTGGCCCGCGATCCGAATTGCGGTTGTTGCGGCAACTGGGTCAAGCATATCAAGGCTGCGGGTTTTCCGGTCGATGTGGTCGAGCTCGATGACGTACTGCCACTCAAGGTCAAGCTTGGCGTGCCGGAGGCGCTGATGTCGTGCCACACGGCCGAGATTGGCGGTTACGTCATTGAAGGGCACGTACCAGCCGAGGCGGTAAAGCGGCTGCTCGTCGAGCGCCCGAAGGCGATCGGCATCGCGGTTCCCGGCATGCCGGTCGGTTCGCCCGGCATGGAGGTGCCTGGTCAAGCGCCGCAGTCCTACGAGATCGCCATCTTTTCGGCCGGCAAGCAGCACGTGTTTGCGCGCTATCGAGGGCTCCAGCAGGTCTGATCTAGCCCAAGATTGTATGGGAGCCGGGCGGTTTGCTCGCCCGGCTGAAGGTTCGTGTTATTGCTTCGCAGTGCAGACGACGCGGGTCTGTTCCATGTAAAGCGCGCCGTCTCGCTTGGAGATTTCAAAAGTGCGCTGAAGGCCGCTGTCGAAGGTCACCACTACCGCGCTATCGCCAAGCGTGAAGTTTCCGCTGCTCTGCCAAAGGCCATCATACGAGAAGCGCCCATCATTTTCGAAGGTGAAGTGCGCCCCTCCTGCTGTCGCACAGACCTTGCCGTTGATAGCGCTTGTGATCTCTCGCAGGCCCAGGGCCAGGTTCGCACGATGGGCGATCGCGGGTTCAAGCTGCGCCAAGAGCAGCAAACAGGCCGCCGATAGAGCGATTTGGCGAGACAACCTCATCACAGCCTCCCCTGGCTTGCCCCGATGGCAAACCCACTCGGGGCTGAGAATCTAAGCTTGAAATGGGGATGTCAGCTTCGGATGTGAAGAGTTTCACCTCTGCCGGGCGAGGATTGTCTCCATTTGCGCGATTTCCGCCTTCTGCGACTTGGTGATTTCTTGACAGAGTGCGACGATCTCCGGATCAGTGATGTTGGCTTTCTCGCACATCAGGATAGCGCCGGAATGATGCGGGATCATTGCGCGCAGGAACTCGGCGTTCCCAATGCCGGCTTGGGTTCGCATGGCTATGAAGCCAAGGACAAAGACGGCAATGGCGGCGCCGCCGATAATGATGTTCAGCCGCGACGAGGGGAACATTGAACGCATGGAGACGAGCATGATGATGGTCATCGGCGCCACCATCATCATGGTCATGTAGACGTTGTTGAGATTGAAATGGAAATGCGCAAGCGCTGCGATCATCGTGTACATGACGAGGTACATCACGATGAAATCCAGCGTCAGTTCGATCGCTAGGCGGCCATAATGGTTCTGGCCTTTTTGGCCAACGCCATGCTCCATGATGGCCTCCTTTTGGAAAGCTCAAGCGGACCTCGATACGAGCCAAAACTTCCAGAAGTGGCACTATTTGCCCTTCGTTTTCAGCCATTCGTCGATCGTCTTGATCTCCTTTTCCTGCGCGCTGACGATTTCGGTGGCGAGCTTCTTAACGGTCGGGTCCTTGCCATTCGCGAGGACAACCTTGGCCATATCGATCGCGCCTTGATGATGGGCTTTCATCTGCATCATAAAATCCACGTCGGCATCGCCGGTAAACTTCGACGGCATCGCCTGCATCATCCGCATCATGCTCGCCTTGTATTCCTTGGTTGATGCGGAATCGGAGGCCTCCGGCATCATCATTTTCATGGGCATGCTGTCGCCCATTTGGGGCTTAGGAGCTGGTTGGGCGAATGCCGCAGTCATCATGGAGGCCGCGAGGCCAGCGGTCAGAACGAAGCGCATCATCTGAATTCTCCATAGATTCGAGGGCAGGACCGACTACGCCGCCATCTTTTGGCAGCTGTCTGCGCAACTGCGGCAGGCCTGGACGCAATCGTCCATGTCGCCGATCCGCTCACATTCATTGGCGCAGTCTTCGCAAATGTCGGCGCATTCGGCGCAGAGATGCTTGTGGTGGGGGGAGCCGATGATCATAACTTGGGCGCTGGCGCGACAGATTTCGGCGCAAGCGAGCATCAGCTGGATGTGCTCGGGGGCGGCGTGCGCTCCACCGAGCTTGAGGCAGTGGTTCGTGCTCATGCCGAGGCAGGTTTGATAACACTGCAGGCATTCGTCGATGCAGGACTGCATCTCTGGGGCGGCGCGGTGCATGGTCTACTCCTTGAACCCGTTGCGGGAGCGGCGAGCTTCCTGCTCCAAGGAAAGACGCGTGCGGCGAGCGGGGGTTCCTACCCGTTACAATCTGTAACAATCCGCTGGCTTGGCCGTGCTTTCGCCGTGCGGCGCGGTGGTCGTGCGGGGTAGTCGCGACCGAACGATGTTTTCGCTGGGATCAGCCCGTAGGCCGCGCTGACGAGCGATAAACTGCGGACGAACTTGCCAGGCACCTTCGGTTTCGCGGCGGCGGCGGGCGAGGAAGTGCCGCCTAGGAGCGTGTTGCCGAGTTATCCCTTTAAGGCCATTCGCATCAGCCCGACGGCCGAGCTTTGAAATATCGCTCCATAGCGCGTCGCGCTAGATCTGCCTCGTCCTCAGCGATTGGGATGAGGCTCACGACGATGTCGGCGAGCCGCAGCCGCTCCGAGTCAAAGTCGACATCCTCTTTCAGCGACGCTTTGATCTGATGCCAGGCCGCGTCGAGTGCGGCTTCTGCTCGCGCGATGTCGACCGGATCATTCAAAGAAGAGAAAGTCATTTCTGGGCTCGGTTCAATGTGACGGTCGGATGCAATCCCGGCAAACACGTTGAATCCTAATCAATGACCGGGTTCAAGGGGAAGGCGCCCTACGCCACGGCTTCCCCTATGGAGAGCCGGATTAGACAAGAACGACGAGGCCCTCGTCAAATGCTGTGTTGCAGAACAGCGGGCCGGCGGGATTGCAGATAATGCGAGTGCCGTTGGGCCTTTGAATATTGACTGAGCGATGCACATGACCGTGGATCCAAAGCGCTGCTTTGCCTCGATCGGTCAAATCCGAGAGATCTGACGCTGAGTTGCCAGCAGCCCAGGTCCCACGGTCGGGCTCGGCTATGCAGACTGGGTGAGGGGCGTGGTGGGTGACAACGACCATGGGCAGCGAGCCTGGCTGAGATAGAAGCTCTCCGAGCCTGGAACGCGACCGCGCATGTAGCCGGCGGGCATCACCGACTGTAATGAGATGACTGCCGCCGGCGTGCTGGACGTCCACCTGTTCGCCCGTTTCGGCGCGGCAGCTAGGATCGCCCGCAAGGGTGTAATCGGACCAGAGGGTGGCGCCGACGAAACGACATCCTGCAACGTCAGCCGAGCTTTCTTCGAGAAGAGAGATTCCTGATTGGGCGGCAAGCAATTTCGCCCTGGCGAGATTCTCGTTGATCTCGCCATTCCAATGTTCGTGGTTGCCCATGACGAACACGACCGGTTTCGATCCGGCCAACGCTCGAAGGAAGCGGAACGCGCGAAGCGCGTCGGCTTCCCAGATGTCGCCGGCTGCCACAAGAACATCGAAATCGGGCCGGGCCGGGTCGAACGCCTCCGGGTAGGGAATCGTTTCGAAGTGAAGGTCAGACAAGATCCATAGGCGCGGCAAGAAGACGTCCTCAGAACTTTTAGGCCTGCCGCCGATGGCAATGGCCCCATCACCGATTTGGCGTCGTGGCTCGACGCAAGGGGCGGGCCTCTGTGAAGATATTGCGGTGACGAAATTCCGCTGGGCTCGAGAACGTCAAAAACTCAATCAGGCCCGGAGTAGGGCGGTCACAGGTGTGCCACGGCTCATTGAGAAACCGTTCGGGCGCGTAGCACCAAGCTGGCCCTGATCCGAGCCTATACTGCCGGGAAAGGTATTCTGCGACCGCGCCATAGAGGGCGTTGCGTCGGGCCGAAGCCTGCAGCGGAGGTTCCTGCTCAAGCATCTTTTTCCGGTCTTGGGCGGACGAGGACAGGTAAAACTCGTCCAAGAATTCCTGGAGGAGATTATCTCCCAAAGTCGTCCCGCCCAGGGTCTCTTCGGCTGCCACTTCGTAAAGGGTATCGGGGCGCATTGCGATTGCTCTTTTGACTCTTGTTCCCGCCGGCAAGCTCGGGGAATAGATTCCGCAGCAGGAAACGCTGCTTCTCCGATGCCGCTGCGGATCTGGGGAAGAATTTTGCGAGACAGTGAATTGCGCCATCGACGGTGCTGATGCCGGTCACCTGAAGCAGGGCTCGAATATCCTGAACCTCGGTCGGGCCTTTGGCTGGGTCATTGACCCGCATGGCCTTGAGCTTGAGCGCCAGCATATAGTCGGCCGTAGGAATGCTGACGGTGAGACCGACATCGCCAATGGACGCCCTAGGGAACGATCCAAAAATCTCATGATCCCGCTTGGTGGCGAGACTGCTCAGATGGAAGGTGACGGCGTTGTTGAGCCAATCTTCCGACCAGCTTCGAGATCGCGCAATTCGTAACACCGCGTCATCAAGCCATTCCGGCTGAGGTATTCCAATTTCAGCGATATCGACATCTTCAGTCGAGAATCTGAAATTGCTCGCCAGCATCAGTGCTGCGCCACCGTAAACCGCGACGTCGAGGCGTTCGCCGGCGGCAACGGCGGCTTCGCCGAGCTCATCCAACGCGGAAAGAAGTTCATCGGTGTTGAACATGCGGGTGAATAAGCCCTCCTTTCGGCGCTGCAGGTTTAGCATGAACTGCAAGGATAATATGCGGCGAGCCGAGGAACGGCTGGTCGAGCAAGCAAAATGGTTCGGCTATCATAGGCATGGAGTGCCTAGCCCGCGAAACCCAAAAGAACGAGAATTCGCGAGCTACACCACCTTGGAGAGGGCAGGGCTATCTGCACATCCTCGAGTTCGTCGGTCGCGTGCGATTGAGGTTCGGCCCAAGTCGGAGCCGTCACGTCTTTTGGCTCTTTGGAGTACGCAGCCGCTTGCGCAGCTGTCATTGGGGCGAACGTGCGGCCATTCAGCCAAAGCGTTTCGTTTACGAATGCGTCGACGAACAGCATGAGCCTTCGCCCCACATCTCAGCGGTTTCGCGCTTGTGATCGCCGGGCGCAAACGGCCCTGCCGCTCGTGCCATGGCGAGGGACTCGGCAAGCCGATCGCGCATCGGCAGACGGCCCTTTCGATGGGCAATTTCGTGTCTGAGGGCGGTTTTAATGGCCTCTACCTTGGAGGTCTTGGTAAGGCCGAACAGTTCGCGATCAGCTTATCGACCTCGGGATTCTTGATATATGGAGGCATGGAGCGTATCCCTTTCCGGCGTATCAAAGGCTGGTGCATCTGACAGCGAAATCTATGCGCGCATGGCGGCGATGGGGCTCGCCAAACTTGGCTTTGAAATACCTAGTCAGCCTGTTTTTTGGGCCGTTGAGGGTCGGTCACAATATTTTCGGTCGCTAATTGTGTGACGGCGCGCACGACTTCCTCATCGCTGATCGGCGTCAGCGGCAGATCGAAACTCTCTCGCAAGAACATGACTAGCGACTGCGCCCAGAGCGCATTCAATACGAGGCCGGCGTGATCGTCACCCAACACCGCGTTGTTCGGCTCGTCACCCATCGTGTTGGTTACCCGTAGCGTCTTACCTACGGAGATCGTCCTGTATGCCGGAGCACCGTGCGCCGTCCGCGTACCCCATAGACTCTGAAACCAGGCACCAAGGTCGAAGAAGGCGATGCGGACGTCGCTCTTGGCCAGTTCGCGGAGCTCAGCGTTGAAGCTGTCAAGGGCAGCCTGAATGTTGGTGACGGCGACAGGTGAGCGGTATTTGTCGAATGCCGAGGGGGCATCTGCCTCGTTGCCCGCACCAACCAGCAAGATTCGAGTGAGCGGGTGGGCCGCATGAATCAGGCCGATGGCGGCAGCGATCTGTTCGACGCAATGAGTTGCAACAGCGCGCACTGCGGGCGCCTTCGGATCGCGCACCTGCTCATCCAACACCGCCTCCCAATCATTGTTGACGATGCGGATCACGACGACGCTGCTGCGCCAACGCCCGGGATCGCGGTCCATCAGTTTGACCAGATGCCGCGCCTGACCGAGCCGCTGCAAAGCGCCCATGAGATCGTTGCATGTTGCGCCGGAATTGGCGAAATTATAGAGATAATCTTCTTTCTTCGGTGTCCGGCCCGCTTGCAGCCCAATGAGGCTACGCAACCAAGCCACACGTCTGGACTGCCCCCACCGCACCCATGGACCAAGGTTCAACTCATTGCTGCGCAGGCGTGCTAAAACTTCAGTCCACTGAAAAGTATGGGAACGAATCGTTCCACCGCGGTCGGCTGAGCCGGGCGGAAAACTCAGGCTGTCTTGGTAGGAATGGCTGCTGGAATCGCCCAGAATTCCCAGTGCGATCGTTGTCGGAGGAGAATGATCTATCGGTGCATCGCTGCTCCACAGAGCCAAAGTGGCGAAAGCCAAAGCCGCGGACCCTACCGTCGCAGCAAAGGCTCGCCTCAGCCTACGGGTTCTGACGGCACCCGACGCGTCCTTCATCGTTGCAACTGCTCCCCGCATAAGATCGGCCGCCCCGACATTGTGCACTCTTTGGCTTCATGGCGACGATGTGGCCGTGGCGCCGCTCTCTGCGACAGAATCGTGCTCCGGTGATGCGCCGACCCATAATCCCGATATCCTTGCGACCAGAGCCGCCAGGATGGCCAGAACGATCAATTGCGACAGGAGGGAGACCGCGATCAGCCCGGCGACGCCGAAGGTCACGGCCGCCGGATAGACCGCGACAAGGTTGAAGCAGCCTCCGACCAGCGCGGCGAGAAAGACCGACCGCGTCTGCTCGAGCGCCCGAAACGCGCAGCCCAGAACGACGTTCACCAGCGCTATCGGGAAGACGAGCGAGGACCAGATAATCACCCAGCTGAATTCCAGTATCTCGGCGCCGTAAAGCCGATGCAGCAGCCACTGACCGAACATTGCCAGGCCGGATACCGCCGCAGTTCCGATCAGCGCCGCGAAGAGCAGCGCCCGGCCGAGCACATGCCGAAGGCCCGGCAGACCGTGCTCGGCCAGGGCCTTCCCCGCCAGTGGCGGCAGGATATTCTCCAGCGCCTCGCGCGCGACGCTCATGACTGCGAGCAGGCTCTGGGCCACGCGCAAGGCTCCGAGGATCCGCGGACCGAACAGCCCGGCCGTCACGATCAGGCCGCTGTAACCCTGCACCCATTGTGCCGATCCGGTGAGAACGAGCCAACGGCCGGATCGCCACTGCCGGCGGGTAACGGCTGCGAAGACCTCCGACCTCCAGCGGAACGGCCCCGCCATGCCCAGACCGCAGACGATGGAAGCCGCGGCTGCGGCCGCGACGACCCACAGTGCATTCGTGACGTTGATCAGATTCGCATGCCAGAGCGCGAGGAGGATGCCGAGCCGAAAGCCGAAGTTGACGATATCGAGCAGCAGGACGCGAGCCGGGCGGCGGCGGGCGAAGAGGCGGCGCCGCAGGAAGTCCTGGGTTAGATAGCACGCTCCGGCGACCGTGGCCGGCAGGGCGACATCGTGCAGCGGCTGCGACGCGCCTGCCATGAGGGTCAGGGCACCAAAGATCCCGGCCACGGCGATGGCGACAAAGACGAGCTGATGAACCCCGACCACAGCGTAGTAGGCGTCGGCCTCCGCTCCGCCCTCCTTCCCCGCGATGCTCATCATCGGGCTGACGATCAGGCCGAGCTGGAGATTCATGGCGAAATGCAGCGGTAGCCAGACCATCGTGTAGAGGCCGAAAGCCTCGAGACCGAGCGCGCGGGCGAGCAGAACGGTCGTCAGAAAATTGCAGGCGCTCGACAGCACCTGATTGCCGAAGGACAGCACGGGGCCGATTGCAGCACGGCAATGCGCCGTGACGCCCTGCCTTACCCAGGCCGCGGTCATGCTCACCAAGCCCGCAGGGCGGCAGAGCCTGCGTGCCCTGCCGATCGTGCCGATGCACTGCGGTTCATCTCACCTCCATTGACATGCACAGCCGGTTGCCTCGCCGATCCGCGTCTTCAGCGGACTTTACCGCTGTGTGCCCGACACTTGTGCTGCGCATCAGGGCTGCCCAGGGAAGCCGCGGCACTCGCCGGCCTGACTACCTCCAAAGCCCACCCCATCCCACAACTCGCGCGGCATTCCGGCCTCGGCCCTGCAAGGGAGCCGGGCGCTGGCCGAACGCAGATTTCTCATGCAGGTCGTAAAGCCGTCTGCAGCAGGCCGACTGCGGCCCTCTTGAGACTCCACAGCGCATAAAAGGCTCGGTAACCGATGACGCTTTCGAGCTTCGCAAAAGGTGAAATATCGACTCGGCGAGAATACGGCGTCATCTTCAGGTATCGCACGAAAAATGATGATCGTGGTCGCTTGTAGTCAGGATTCCACGGTTTGTGTTTTCCGTCATAATGCACGATGAACGGGTTATTCTTGGAAGCGACCCATTCGGCGCGACTATACGCTGGTGCGATCCATCGCTCCGGAAGCAAGGAGGTGGACACTTGGTTCCAGCGCTGATCGAGGCGGAACCAGTCATCGAAGAGGACTGCGTTGAGCGCACCCTGATCGAGAAATTGGACGCGGTCCTTATGCTCGGCGAGGTAATGAAACACTCGCTCTGACACGTTGCGTTCTCGCCAACGTTTCAGGTTGATAACAAGCACGCCGCTTTGAAAGTAGCGGTTTGATGGCGGTATGCCGAGCTCGGCGTAGTTGAACACTACGGCGTCTGTTTCCGACGTCGACGACACGTCCAATGTCGGCGGCGCATCCAACTTCGACGATACATAGGGATACCAGACGTTAGATACGGCCGAAATCGCGAATTGCGGACTCGCCGCGTCACTGAGCAAAGCGAGATCTGCCAGGACGACGAGATCGCAGTCGAGATAGATAACCTGCTCGCAGTCGGCAGGCAGGACGTGAGGGGCGAGCAGTCGCGAATAGGCGTCCGGCGAGATGTATTTCAGGTCCCCTTGAGAGAAAAATGCCTCGAAAGAAGAGAGATCGACGGGAGACCAATGGAAGACGATCTCGAATTTGTCGCGCGCCTTCTCGCCAATCACCCGCTCGAGTTCAAGCTGCCCAGCAGCCTCGATATCAGAGGTCAGAACATGGATATGTAACGGTCGATCTGATGTGTAATTGCACACGACCGACGTCAACATCACCGTGAGCGGGATCATATACCGGGCATTAGACGCACAAAGAAGGTGAATATCTTCCTTTCGGGCCATTATTACTCCTCCCCAAGGCTTTGAGCCGACCTCCGATAATTTAGTCCGAGCGGCGAGAAGCCGAGGAGCACTTAAAATGGGGAGGCTCGTGCGCAAAGGTGGCATTCGCCGGCGCCACCCTGCGACTTGCCGCCTCAATCGGGAGAGCGACTGGATACCGGCCGCCTTGCTGGTACGACTATTAAAGCCGCAGCAGCGCGCGCATTTACGTGGCGACGGCCATCCCAATAATCCACCAAACATGGTAGCGGCTATCAAGTTCTGGATCCCTGCTCGGTCGGGCAGCCTCCTTCAGGAAGTGGGCACGATAGCCGCGTGCCGGCCGTGTCCAGGAGCAGAAGCGCGTCTCCTCGCTTCGCGCAAAGGCGAACAAAAACGAGTCGATGAAGGCCTTGGTGCCGTTACAGAGTGCTTGGAACGTCCCGGGCAGTTCCCGCACTGCCGCATCGTCGTCGAGGACGAGATGCGGTTTCTTCATTTCGAGGTTCGCGAAGAGATGTCGCAGGCAATATCCGCAATCAAGCGGGCGGCTGACGATATGATTGAGACCTAGCCGAAGACGGCTCCCCGTTCTTCGTCAAAGATCGCAGGAGAGGAGATCGCGAGCGAGGATAGGTATATTTTCTAGAGCCACACCGTGATCAAATCACATCCGGTCGAACGTGCAGCGCTGGGAGAACGCTACTTGTGACGAATTAGTCTTCCGACATTGACTTGGGCGCCTTCTTTGCCTTTTCCTTCTTGGGCAGCTCGTATCCGAACTCGAAGAAAAAATGCGCGACACGAATGTGTCCATGCGTCGGGGCTAACGATGGATCGCGATCGTGTTCGGTGTCAAAATCGGCGCCGGAAAAAAGGGTTGAAGGCTGGTCGAATGAAAACCCCGCTTTTGTAGGTCGCAACTTCAACGCCGTTGCGAGGACGGGATTGCCTAATGCTTTTCGGATCGGCGGAACAACGTCAGGTTTGGGATCGAGCAAAATGCCGACCATGGCTGCAACGGCCTGATGGCGGCTGTAGATGCCGGTCACAAAGCGCCCAAGCCCGCTTTGGCCGAGGTAATGATCGCGATGACTCTTTTGGCGGCCGATACGCTTGAACTCGAACACCAGCTTCAATTCCCGGGAGCTATCGTTCCATCCGTAGACGATGTCGGTTCGGCGCTCCTCAATGATTTCGGCAGTGTCAGGATCGATGACCCCGAAATTGTCCTCAGCGGCCCACATGCCAAGGAGGCCCCGCTTTCGGGCGGTATGCGTCTCGACGTACATTCTCAGCCGCTTTGTCAGTGCGGGCTCTTTGGATTTCGGGTGAAATTCCTTCCGCGGCTGTTGGGCCAGATCGCGCCATGCATCGCAGAGTGCCTCGACGGCCTCGGTTGCGGGCTGAATTGGGAAGGCCGAAAGCCAAGCAGAAGACATCGTCACGCCGGTACCGCGAACTTGTCGGAAGTAGTCGAGAATTGAACCATGCGAACGATGTGTTCAGCATCGCGCAGCGCTTGCCTCACGGTCCAACTGCGTCGCGTCAGCGGTCGCACGAGATAAAGAGCCGAGTTCACCCACAGATGCACATCTGGCATCAGGTTCAGCGTTTCTCCCGTAGGAATGACCCGTAGGCCGGCGTCTCGCAACGCGGCCAAAGTCTGGATGACGACGTTGCCGTCTACAACTGCGTCATAAGCAGGCGCCTCAGTTTGTTCCGCCGTGTAGATGATGCGAACTATCCCAGATGGACCGTGACGATGTGGGTCGCTCGCGACCACATCAACCTTGAAACGGCCGCGTCCTTTCGTGCGAGTTCGCCACGCCGTCAGTGATTCTGCAAGAGCACGAGCATAGATGGTGAAGTCATCTTGCTTGGCTGCAGACTGCGCCACGGTGTCGAGACTCTTGAAGCTACGCGGCCGAACGGACGGCAGAAGGACTTCGACTGTTTCACGAACCAGGGTTTGTTCTTCGGGCGTCAGGCCGAAATAACGGAAAATTTCGTTGTCGAGTTGCTCGTGAAGCTCGGCGTACCTTGGTGCCTGCTGTGTGTCGGGCAAAGCTGAGATTGTGGCGACGTGTTTGACCACGGCCTGCAGCGCGGCGTTCGCGACATCCGGATCGGGGGCATTCTTGGGCAGGAAAAAAGGGAAGGTTTCGACATCGGCCAGATGCACGCCATTGCGTTCGCAAAGCATCTTCCAGCCACGCATCATGAGGAAATAGCGGGCCAAGCTCGATCTGAGATAGACGGCTGCAAATTTAAGCAGGTCCGCGTCGTCCTTCTTTCCCGAAATGACGCCTATGCTGTGCGTGAATGAGGCGGGACCGCCATAATAGACGGCGCGGACGTTCGGCTCCTCCTTTGAGAAGCCGTCCGGGAAAATGACCCGAGGCCCATCAAAGACCTCCAACACCTCATCCGTCAGACCGACAACGGTGAGCTGTTCCTCCGGCCACTTCGTAAGCAGATCCGGGTGCAACACCGGGGAGCCAGCCCTCAATGCTTCGATGGGAATATGGCGCATACGCGTGAGTGGTCCGGTGCTGACCGCCTCTCGGCTCTTGTCACGAAGATGAATGCCTTTCCGGTTGACCCAACGGCGCGCCTCGCGGGGGCCTTTCCAGAAATCGGCAAACGTTCCGCGCAACGATAGTCTGGTCCAAATCGCGAGGTCGTTCGCATCGCCCCACATGAGTGTGACGAGAAGCTGCGGATCCTCGATAATCGACCGCGTCTGGACCTGATGGCGATCGGCGGACTGCATGCTGAGCCGCCCGAGAGCCAGGCTGATGTCCGCTTTGGGAACCCAATATTCAAAGGTCTCGTCATAGGCGATCCGTCCGGATCGACGAGCGGCGGAAAACACGTGGCAGGTATTCTCCGCCGTGGGGAAGAGCAGGGCTTGAAGATCGCCAAAATTGATCAGCCGCGACGGCTTGTAGAGCCTCAAGGCATGAGCAACGAAGCTCTCGCTGGAGCCACCAAGGAATTGACCGATGGGGAGGATAAGACAGACGCGACCCTCGTCTGTGAGGAACTCGGCAGCTCTCAGCGCATACGCGCCGGCGATCTGGCGACGCGCAAACGGGATCCCAGTCCGGCTGGCCCATTCGTCAGCTGTCGTGAGAGCGTCGCCCTCCGGCTCCTTCCAGGGCGGGTTCGAGATAATCAGCGAGAAGCGCTTGTCGGCAAAGGCATGCGCCGGATTGAAAAAGTCGGCGCGATCTCCGTGGACCAAATTGGTCCGCGCCAGAGATGGCAGTTTGACGCCTTCTCTCTCCTGGGCAATCAGAATGTCAGCGGGCTCCAGTCCTTCTAACAAAGATAGGTAGAGGCTGAAGGCCGTCACACGACATGCCATCAGGTTGATGTCGCCGCCGAAAATTCGCTCGGAAAGAAGCTTACCCCGCTCGGCAAAAGTGAGCTGACGCCCTTCGTGCGCTTCCGAAAGGGCGATCAGGCGACGATAGGCCGTGGTGAGTAGAATGCCTGATCCGCACGCCCCATCAAAAATGATCTCGGAAAGGGGATCGGTGGACGTCGACAATGCCTGGTCAACGGCCAGCATGGCGAGGTTGCGCGGGGTATAATACGCGCCGTCCTGCTCCTGTTGCTCCGGCGAAAGGAAAGACTCGTATAGACCCGAGAGCAATTCGACGGGGATGTAGCTGAAATCGTAGTTCCAGAAATCTCCCTGGCCGGTTCGCATATCAGTGCGCCGCAGGAAGCGATCCAGAAGTGCGAAGCCTTCTGCCGCGAGCGCAGTCCACGGGTCGTGGCGATCGTCGCTCAAAAAGTCGCCGTTGAAATCGGCCCGGAGCCGGTCGATGAGCGCTAGGACACCGCCCCGGTCAGCTGCAGTTACCAGCTCGGTGAGCGTCCTGACGCTGCGCCTGTTGCGGTAGGTCTGGCCGGTTATATCCCGATGCTCGAGATATGAGACGAACAGCAGCTGTCCCATCAGGAGCTCTGCTAGGCGCCGACGCTTCTTTTCATCTGGGGTATTGTCGAAGCCCTTTTCGGTCAATTGCTCGACCGTAGTGGCAAGGTTCGACAGCAGCTTGCGGTCGACGCGCGCCCTGATGTCGAACCATTTTGGCATGCGACGCGATAGGTTTGCAGAAGCCACTTCGAGTGCGGAAAATGGTCCGTCAGGTCGGGCTTCGCTAAGCGAAAGCGTCTGCTCCGCTCGCCTGAGCTTCCGGGCAGGAACGGCGATAGCCTTGTCGCCGCGAATCTCGATCACGACCGTGGCGAGATTCTGATTCCAGATGCGCTTACGAATTTCGTCGAGGGCTTTGGAAGAGAGGGGTTGGCCATCACTTCCCACGAAAACGACGGTCGGCACACCTTCAACATCGAAAACCGCCTGCGCACGAATGGCGCCGTCTATCCGGAGCAGGGTTTTGATTTCGAGCGCATAGGGGTGGGTTTCAGGAACTTGCTCGTCCCTTCGATGCAGGACGGCGCTCTCGGCGGCATAGCCGAGCCTTTCGAGCCATTCCTGCATAGCAATTGTCGTCACAGTCTCAATCTCTCAGGCCTTGGAACATAACATGAACAAACGGTCTCGCGAAGGCAATTTCGCCTTGTCCAGCCGATTGGTGGAAAGCGGTCATGCTGACCGTCTCTGAGCCGAACGTGTCTCGCCCGAAGTTTTGGAGTTGCCTTTTCGGCGATGCAGGTTTGGTAATGAAAACAGATCAAACTGCCCATCGGCCGTCGCTTGGTCGGGGAGGGCGAACCCGTCACGGATGATCGCGAGATGCGGATCCAGATGCAGGAGCAGTACGTCGTCAGGAGCAGTGCGATTGTCTTCGTCAACCAGACTCCATTCGCCATCAGCTCCCAACGCAAGACGTTTACCCCACAGCGCGAGGAATGACGTTTTGCGAAGCTGAGCCCGGAACTCGGCGAAGAAAACCTTGTGAGCCTCCAATTCCAGTTTGAACTGGCTCTTCAGGCGGGACGCGATGCGGAGCACGAGGATCGTCTGCCAGCTGAACTTGGCAGGCGAGCCCTTTTGCCGCGGCCTCACGTCAGCTGGGATGAGGGCACGCCGGTTTGTCCATTCGCGGAGTTTATCCGTCGAAAGGCCGGTTAGCTGCGAGGCGATAGGTGTGGTAACGAACCGCAGTGGGGCCTCCCTGAGAATGGGCATGATACCCGATCTCTTTATAGAGAACGGGTATCATACCCGGACCGAGAGATAAACCGCCGGCCCCTTACACGTTTGCAATTCTGGCGTCGATAATCGCCTGGTTGCAGGTCGCCGAGCGAGAGCGTTCACCGAGCCCGAAGATTGCCCCGCGCAATTGCAATAGATGGTGTTGACGGGCAGCGAATGTTCAGCTGCTAACGTGTCTCAGAAGATCCGCTTGGCCGAAGATTCAGGCCTGTGCGGGACTCTTCGAGAGCATACCAACGCTCATCCCGGGGCATGCGCGCGCGGCGAAGTGGTTCGGCCGAGACGAAGAGCATTCTTCTCCGGAATGCTAATGGGCTTTCGGCCAATAGGAATGATTTTTCCTGATCGGTACCGGGCGGAAACCAGGGCTTAGTCAAGAACCGTGCTTTTCGATCCGTCCATCTGGGCGGCTCTCCCAGCCGCCACCGGCGCGCCAAATGCTCGCCAACAGCGCCAATATAGGCGTCTGTCTCGGAATGTCCGAGAAGGGCTGGTTCGTCCTCAATACGGCGTGCTCGACTCGCTTGATCGCTGTCGAGATAAAACTCGTCGAGGAATTCGTGGAGCGCGACTGTTAGCGCTTGCTCGCCCGAGGCCGCCCGGCTCACGACCTCTGCGAGCGTTCCAGGTCGGCCGGCGATTGACATGCTGACTCTGCTCCTTGGCGTATTGAATGACGTCTTCGATTTTCGCGAGAACGCGGTTGTCGATGCCGGGGATGGTAGGGAAGAAGTCTTTCACCAGATCCATCAACGCAGCCCCAGTTCGGAGGCCGTTTACATGCATCAGTTTAGCGATGTCGTGGCGATCGCGGCGGGCGCCATCAAGGTTCTCGGTAAGCGCTGTTCTCAGGCCACGGCCTTGAGCGGCTGAGGCGCATAGGCCCAAGGCAGCAGATCGTCGATCTGGCTC
>NZ_JBYSYT010000013.1:0-76303 GCF_058783685.1 Allobosea sp. FW305-C-101
GACAGCGGTCACTATAGCCGCTTCATGCCCTGGCATGCAGCGGCCGAACACCGGCTCGATCTTGCTTTCATTCGCAGTGAGCTTGCTAAGGCGTACGAGGGGCCGACCGTTGTGGTCACGCACCACGCGCCACACCCTCGATCGGTTCAGCCAAGGCACCAAGGCAGCGCGCTGTCGCCGGCCTTCGTCTCGGATCTGAGTGCCCTGATCGAGGATTACCAGCCAGAATTCTGGATCCATGGTCATGATCACGGATCCCACGATTATAAAGTCGGCCGGACGCGTGTACTGGCCAATCAGGCCGGCTACCCGAATCTGCACGGCGATCGCGAGAATCCGTGGTTCGATCCTTTTTGCGTTGTTGTGGTCTGAGCAAACGATGAGTGAATACGACTTAATCGTTTGTGGAATGCCGCCGTCGGGTCCAAAGCCTACAACGAACTATGCAGCACAACTGCTGACGGACTTATCTTCACTCTTCTTCACGAGATTTTCTTTCGGCACGCGAGAGGGACCGCAATGTCAGGCCTGCGACGTGAAGCGCGCCCCGTAAACGCGCTGGATCGGCCAGCGATTTACATTTGTGCCGATTATAGCGACCTCCGGCGCCTGGGTCGGGATCATGTTGATCCCGGAGAAGATGGCCTGCGGCTTGGCAGTTCCCATCGTGGCGCCAGAAATCCGAGCGATCCGTATAACGGCGTCGCGCAAGCCCTCGGCAATAGCTATGGCGTGATTAACGAGGGACCATCCCGCTGAATATTGCCGCGAGCGAGCAGCCTTTAAATGCCGGGCGGGCCAAGTCTCGCCTAGCTTTCTAGAAAGCGCCCGACGTCGGCGGGCCAGACAATGCTAACACGCTGCGAAGGATCGAACCGAGCCGTGTTTTGATTGGTGAGTTCCTGAACCGCGATCACGGCGCCGCCCTCGACCGTGACGAAGTGCTTCGAGGTCGCGCCTGTCACCAGGGTATTGGCGACGCGGCCGTGCAGCACGTTGTGGCCGGCAGGAACGTTGCCGCCCTGGACCAGACGAAGCGCTTCCGGCCGCAACAGGAGCTTGCCCGCAGTTCCAGCGCTCACGGCACGGTCCAGCCTTACCCGGCAGTTCGTCCCATCTGCGAGGCGCAACAGCGGAGCTGCTCCGGCGTCGACGATTTCGGCGTCGAGCAGGGTCGAGGCGCCGATGAAATCGGCGGCGAACTGCGTTCTCGGCTCGAAATGCAGCGCGTGCGGCGTACCGAGCTGCTCGACCTGACCGCCGTTCATCAACATGATCCGGTCGGACATGTTGAGCGCCTCTTCCTGGTCGTGGGTCACGTAGAGCATCGTGATGCCGAGCTCTGAGTGGATGCGCTTGATCTCGAGTTGCATCTGCTCCCTGAGCTTCTTGTCGAGCGCGCCGAGCGGCTCGTCCATCAAGATCAGGTCGGGCTTGTAGACGATGCAGCGGGCGATCGAGATCCGCTGCTGCTGGCCGCCGGACAGCTCCTTGGGCTTGCGATCGGCGACATGCGGGAGGCGGACGAGTTCGAGAACTTCGGTGACGCGCCTCCTGATCTCGGCCTTCGGAACTTTGCGGATTTGCAGCGGGAAGGCGATGTTCTCGAACACCGTCATATGCGGCATCAGCGCGTAGTTCTGGAAAACCATGCCGATCCCGCGCTTCTCGGCGGGAAGCCGCGTGACGTCGCGTCCGTTGATGAAGATGTCGCCCTGCGACGGCGAGGCCATCCCGGCGATCATGTTCAGCAGCGTCGTCTTGCCGGAGCCTGACGGGCCGAGCAGGGTCAGGAATTCTCCTGTCGGGACGTCGAGATCGGTGTCTTGGAGCGCGACGACGGTTCCATAGTCCTTCCGCACGCCGCGCAGACGCACCATCGTCCGGAGATTTTTTGCTTGGACAGCCTCAGCCACGGCTTGCATCCTTCTGAACGATTGCGACGACGACGCAGATGATGACCGACAGGCCAGTCAGCATGGTCGAGATGGCTGCCAGCACGGGCGAGACCTCGAACTGAATCGATGAGAACATCTTGACGGGGAGCGTGGTGTCTCCGGCCCGGGCGACGAACCATGAGATCACCACCTCGTCGAACGAGATCAGGAAGGCGAAGAGCGCGCTGGCGACGATTGATGGCGTCAGCAGGGGCAACGTGACGCGGGCAAGCACGGTCAGCTTGCCCGCACCCATCACGGTCGCGGCACGCTCGATCGCCGGATCGATATGCTTCAGTCCGGCGCTTGCCGTGACGATGACGAAGGGCAGCGTCGCGATCCCGTGCGACAGGGCCAGGCGGAGCTCGCCATGCGTCAGGCCGATCTCGGCGAAGTAGATGTAGAGCGCGAGGGCCACGACGACATGCGGCACCATGATCGGGCTCAGCAGGAAGATGGCGAGCATCTGCCGACCAGGAAAACGCCCCCGCGTCAGCGCGTAGGCCGCCGGGATGCCGAGCGCGAGCGCGATCAGCGTCGACCAGATCGCCACCCGCAGGCTGAGCCAGGTTGAGCTGACCCAGCCTTCCTCGCTGAAGAACCGGCGGAACAGGTTGAGCGAGAAGCCCTGCGGCGGAAAGACGATCTGATTGGTCTCGCCGAACGAAATCAGCACCGTCACGAGGCTCGGCAGCAGAAGGAAGAGCAGGATCAATGTCACGGCGCAATTGAGCGCGACGCGCCAGGGAGAACGCAGGGTCATCAGTGCCCCTCCGACGAGAGGACCGAGCCGCCACCGCGGACCTTGGAGAGCAGGACAGACGCCAGCACCGCGGCGGCGATGAGCAGTACGGCCACGGCCGACGCCATCTGCCAGTTCAGCACCTCCCGCGCATAGAAATCGACGAGATTGGCGAACATCATGTCCTGCCGCCCGCCGAGCAGCGCCGGAATGACGTAGAAGCCCAGGCTCAGGATGAACACCAACAGCGCGCCGGCCATGACGCCCGGCAGACTGAGCGGCAGCGTAACCTTGCGGAAGATGCGTACCTTGCCGGCCCCCATGATGGCAGCTGCCCGCGCCAGTTCCGGGGGCTGATTGAGAAGGCTGGTCAGGATCGGGAAGACCATGAACGGGATCAGGAAATGGCTCATGCCGGCCATGACGCCGAAGCGGTTGAACAGCATTTTGACCGGGGGAATGCCGATGGAGCCAAGCAGTTGGTTGACGATCCCGGACTGTCCGAGCAGCACCATGAAGGAGAAGCTCTTGACCAGCGAGCTCGTCCAGAACGGCACCAGCACAAGGATCATAAACAGCGCGCGCCGGCGCGGCGGCTGACGCGACAGGAAATAGGCGATCGGGTACGCCAGCAGCAGCGAGAAGATCGTCGCACCGACGCTGATCTCGAAGGTCGTCCAGGCGACGCGCAGGAACAGCGGCGTGGTGAAGATCTTGGCATAGGCCTCGGCGCTGAAAGACGCTCCGTTCGGCGTCTGGACGCTCTGCAGGAAGACGGCGCCCAGCGGCAGCGCGAAGACCAGCGTCATGAAGATCGCCGCAGGCATCGCGAACGCGGCGATGCGCCATTGCTCCCTCGACTCGGCTCGCATGACTGGCCTCTCCTTGGGATGAATGGCGCGTCTTCAGATTGCCGGACGATTGGTGTCGTGTCGTCGCAATCTTAGAGCGCGTCCCAAGCGAGCAGGCCGGGACGAGTTCTTGCAATGATCGCTGGATCGGCGGGCGAGCTTGGCGCTATCAGCCAGAGCCAGCCGCTCCCTTGCGCGGCGCGGACGCGACGATATCCGCGGCCGGATGAGGCTAGCTCGACCCGGAGGCACGATTGCCCTGTCCGGGTCGGGCGCAGGCCGACGGCTTCAGGTCAGCAGCCATTCCTTGAAGCGCAGGTTCAGTTCGTCGATGCGGCTGTCCCACCAGCCGGCATTGACGAAAAGGTTGTCCGGCGAGGTGATGTCGGGAAGCCACTTCTTCACGGCCGGATCGACCTTCGCCAGCGCGTCGGCGAAGGTCGGCGCGTCGCCCGACAGGTTGGCGAGCTCGACCTGGCGATCTCTGTCCATGGTGAAGGCAAGAAAGCGCATCGCGGCGTCGCGGTTCTTCGTGCCCTTGAGCACGCCGATCCAGCCGATGCCGAGAATATTCTGGCGGAAGGAGAAATCGATCGGCACCTTCGCGGCCTGAAGGTCCTTCACGCGCGTCGTGTAGGTGAAGGTGAAATCGGTCTCGTTGCCCTGGATCAGCGAGACGGTCTGGGCCGTCTGCGGAATCCAGTGCGAGACGTGCGGCTTGATCTTGTCGAGCGCCTTGAAGGCCCGCTCGACATCGCATGGATAGACCTGAGAAGCGGGCACACCGTCGCCCATCAGCGCAATCTCGAGGGTATCCGTCACGCGGTTGCGCAGGCCACGGCGGCCGGGCACGCCTTTGACGTCCCAGAATTCCGGCCAGGTCCTGGCGACCTTGCCGTCGAGACGGTTGGTCGGGAAGGCGATGCCGCCGGTATAGATCGTTCCGCCCACGGCGTAGTCGTGTTTCGCCTGCGGAATGCAGCCGTCGAAGTTGACGATCGACGTGTCGACGCGCTCCAGCAGGCCGAGCCGGACGCCAGCCGGCACCCAGGCGTCCGCGAGGTCGGTGACGTCCCATTCGACGTCCTTGCGGTCGACCTGCGCCTTCATCTTGGCGAGGTCCGGACCGGCCGAGGTCACGACCTCGATCCCGGTCGCTTTCGTGAAGGGGTCGTAGAGAGCCCGGCGCTTGGCATCGCCCATGGCGCCGCCGGAGTTGACGACGACAATGCGCTTCCCCCGCGCCCAGCCCGGACGAATATAGCTCGGGGCCGCAATGGCCGCAGCGGCGCCGAGCAGGACGGAACGACGCGACGGCGACTTGATCATGGTAAGCCTAGGCATATGATGATCCCCTCTTTGTTGTTGCACGTCTTATCTGCAGCAATATTCATCGCCCGTAATGTCGTTTTCTACCGTGATTTTGGCGGTTTTGATCTTATTCGCGTCACTTTGACGGCTAATAAGCCATAGTGACGGCATCAGTCGTAATGCCGGCCCGCAAGGCTCAGGCCTTCCGCCTGGCCAGGTTGTGCACTCACTTCCATCTGCTGGCGGCGGACGACGGCACAGAGCTTGCGCACGCCCCGTTCGATCTCGTCAGGACCGCAATAGCTGAAGGCGAGCCGGATGAAGTTCGCCGGCGGCGCCGAGGCGAACGACAACTGCCCAGGGAAGACGATGACGCCGTCGCGCTCGGCCTCCAGCGTCACTGCGTTGGCATCGATGCCGTCGGGCAGCTCGACCCAGAGGAAATAGCCGCCGTCGGGAGCACGGAAACGGGCCTCGGGAAGATGGACGCGGAAGGCGTCGGTCATCGCGTCGCGATGCCGCTTCATGACCGGCGTCAGCTCGGCGATGTGGTGCGCGATGCGTCCCGATCGCAGCAGATCGAGGACGATGCGCTGCGTCAGCGGGCAGCAGCCGCCCTCGCTCTTCAGGGCCGCCATCCTGCCGATGATCGCCGGATCGCCATTGGCCCAGCCGACACGGATGCCGGGAGCCAGGATTTTCGAGAAGGTGCCTGCGCCGATAACGCGTCCGTTGGTGTCGAAAGACTTGATCGGCGCGACGGCCTCACCAGAAAAGCGCAGGCGTCGGTAAGGATCGTCTTCCAAGATGAAGAAGTCGAACTCTTCGGCTAGGCGGACGAGCGTCCGCCGGCGCTCCTCACTCAGGGTGATCCCGGTCGGGTTGTGGAAATCGGGAACCTCGAACAGGAGCTTCGGCAGCTTGCCGCCTTCCGCCCGCAAACGACGCAGCTTGGCATCCAGTTCGTCGACCTTCATCCCGCCTTCGTCGCGGTCGATCTCGATTATCGAGGCTTCGTGATTGCGGATGATCGACAGCGCCGACAGATAAGTCGGGCGGCTGACGACAACCGCATCGCCCTTGTCGACCAGGGTTCGCAGCAGGAGGTCGAGCGCCTGTTTGGCGCCGTTCAGGATCAGGATGCTGTCGACCTTCGCCGTGACGCCGTCTTCCTTCAGGAAGCGGACGACCTCTTGGCGCAATTCGGGCAGCCCGTAGAGCGGCCCGTATTGGAGCGCTTCCGTCCGAAACAGCGTCGCGGCGTCGGCAGCCTCGACGCTCACGTCGGGAAGCAGGTCGGGAAAGGCGTTCCCGCCGCCGAGCTTGATCGCATCCAGAGCGACGACGGGGGGGGGGGGCGCTTACCGATCGATGCCGCCCGGCTCGCAAAGCGAATTTCAGCCATGATGCTGTCCTTTTGCGATGCGCGCCAGACCGGAAAGGTCGATCTCGGGCGACGACATCCGCACTCAGCATCCACGTGAATGAGGGATAAACAAGCGACATAACGACTATAAATTTGCGTTATCCGGCGAAATGACGCCATGAAACGACAATATGCCGGTGTTGGAAATTGCGGCACCCATTGACCTCATCCCCGTTGACGCGGGATGATTTACAGCATGACGGGTGAGCTCTCAGACAAGATCGACCGCCGGCTGCTCGCGTTGCTGCAGAGCAATGCGCGCGACTCGACGACGACGCTCGCCAAGAAGCTGGGCGTGGCGCGCACGACCGTCCACGAACGCATCACGCGCATGGAGCGCAATGGCCTTATCCGCGGCTATTCGGCGGTCCTCAGCCGCGATCCGTTCGAGACCTATGTCGCAAGCCTGCTCATGCTGATCATCGTCAAGCAGAAGCAGACCTCGATCGTGGAACAACTCAAGCGCTTTCCCGAGATCAAGCTGTGTCAGGCGGTGAACGGCGAATGCGACATTCTCTGCGAGGTCGAGGTGCCCCATCTCGAGGACCTCGAAGCCGTCCTGCTCGAAATCTCCGAGATCGGCGGCATCACGAACGCGCGTACCATGATCGTCACGGCGATGAAGTTCGATCGGCGCATGAACGCAGCCGGCAGCCAAGCCGCGGTCCACGCCGCCGCCTTCAGCAGAGGGGAAGCCGGCTGATGATAGATTTCCCTCTGGCGCGATCGGACAGTTCACCTTGGGTGAGGTTATGAACGATCCGAGTCCCCTGCATGAGAGCTTCGCGCCGCACGACACTGCGGTTAGCGGCGAGCCGATCATTCTCAGCCTGGCCGACCCGATACCGGCCGAGGGCAAGGTGAACGGCTATGTCCGTGTGCCCTATTCCACGGACCTCTCGGCCTACGGCTTCATCGCCCTGCCTATCGTGGTGATCGCCAATGGCGAAGGGCCGACCGTGCTGTTGCTCGCCGGCTCCCATGGCGACGAGTTTGAGGGTCAGGTCGCGCTGGGCCGGCTGGCGCGGACGCTGATGCCGGCCGACGTCACCGGCCGCGTCATCATCATGCCGACCGCCAACGCCCCGGCAGCGCGGGAGGGCAAGCGAAACTCGCCGATCGACGGCTACAACCTGAACCGGATCTATCCGGGCGACGTCCGTGGGTCGCCGACATCGATGATCGCGAACTACATCGAGCGCCATCTCATGGCGGAATCCGACATCGTCCTCGATCTGCACAGCGGCGGGCGCTCGCTGCGCTACCAACCCTGCGCGACGCTCATGGATCATCCCGATCCCGTCGAGCGGTCGCGCCGGCTTGCCATCGCGATCGCATTCGGCGCGCCCGCGGTGCTCGTCTCGCACGGCTATGAGGAGCGCAACTCGTCGGGGGCCGCCAAGCGCGCCGGCGCGACCCGCATCGGGACGGAGATCGGCGGAGGCGCCGGCCTCGACGTCAGGCTCGTCAATCTCACCTATGACGGTGTGGTCAACGTGCTGCGCTGGAGCGGCGTCCTGCCGGCGGATCCGGCGGCCGAGGCAAGGCCCGATGTCGTTCCGGTCTACGACGTGATCCCGGAACGCGACTATCTCTATGCCCTATCGGACGGCGTCTTCGAGCCTCGGGCACAACTGGGCGAGACGGTCCGCACGGGCGATATCGCGGGCCTCCTGCACGATCCGTCGCGGCCCTGGACCACGCCGCAGGAAATCCGGTTCCGGTCCGCCGGGCTGGTCGTGTGCCAGCGCGTTCCGGGCTTGTCGGCGCGCGGCGACTGCCTCTTCCACCTCGCCAGCGAATTCGTCGAGCGCTACCCCAACGAGATTGCGAAAGCCGCGGCGTCGACCTGGGTCAAGGACCTGTTCAAACGACGACGTCCGCGCGTGAAACGACGCTAACGCCCGACCATTCGCTACCTCCGCTGAATCGCCGCCGCGCCCCAGCTTGGCGCGAAGCCTGCCGGCTGCCCGCTTTCACCCCGTCATCCAACGGAGTTGCCATCATGTACGCCAGACATCAGTTGACGACGATCGATCATCACCACGGGCAGGCCAGCCGCACCGTCGTGGCCGGCTACCCGCCCATCCGCGGCGGCACAATGCGGGAAAAGGCCGATTACTACCTGGCGAACCTGAGTTGGGTCCATGAAGGGCTCATCCGCGAGCCTCGCGGCCATCGCAACATGCTTGGCGCGATCCTGACCGAGCCGGTCTCGTCCGACTCCGCCTTCGGCCTGCTGTTCCTCCATGCTAACGGGCTGTTCGACGGCTGTGGCGACAGCACCTTCTGCGCTGCTGCCGCCGCGATCGAAACCGGCCGCGTCGAGGTCACCGAGCCGGTCACGCGCTTCTCGATCGATACCGTCAACGGCCCCCTGCATGTCGAGGCCGATGTCGCCGGCGGCATCGTCTCGGAGGTCCGGTTCGAGAACATACCGTCTTATGTCGTCGGCCGCGAGACCGTGTCCTTGCCGGAGCACGGCGAGGTCGCCGTCGATATCGCCTTCGGCGGCAATTATTTCGGCTTCGTCGATGCCGCCGCCGTCGGCCTCTCGGTAGAACCTGCGTCGGAGCGGGGGATCATCGCGACGGCGCTTGAGCTCTGGGATGTTCTCGATGCCAGGACGCTGGCCGAGGATGTCCATCTCGGCGCCCCGAGCCGGATCGAGCTCTTCACCTTCGTCAAGAAGACGGCGGAAAACCGATATCGCGTCGCCAATGTCTACAAGCCCGGCCGCATGGGACGCACGCCGTCCGGCACCGGAACCAGCGCCCATATCGCGCTGCGGTTCGCCCAGGGTGACTACGACGCCGGTCAGCCCTTCATCCAGGAAAGCATCGTCGGCACCGAATTCAGGGCCAGCGCCAAGCCGCGTCAGCTGCTCGCCGGCCCTGCCGTTCTGCCGACCATCGGCACGAAGTCGTTTCTGATGGGCGTCCACCAGTTCTACGTCGACCCGGCCGACCCCTATGCGCGTGGCCTGATGATGGAAGGCTGAGTGCTGGATGCCGGGATCATGCTGGCGGTCGATGGGGGGGTACGATGTGATAGGCGCCGTTTCCCTGCATGGGAGCGACGCCGATCACGGTTGTCAGGCTGCCGTCCGCTAGTTCCCGCTAGACGAAAAAGCCGGAACGAGCGCCACGCCGATCCCGGCGGCCGCCGCCTCGCTCGTCATGGCCAACTGGTGAACAGCGGCCTGCGGAGCGGTGCAGGATGGTCGAACCCGGTACTCGACAGCTGTTTAGCGTTTTCGGGAGGCCTTGAGTACACTTGAGGTGAGTACGCCGACGCAGCCGATCACGAGGATAAGTCCGGTTGCACTTGAGGAGGCCTCGAATGTGTAAGCGACAGCCGCCGTCGCGATCACGCCCAAGATCGATAAAGCGAGGAATTCGTCATCGACGAACATGCCGAACAGCTCGCGCAAGATGAGCCGAAAGACATACATCAAATGAACTCTCGCTGGCGATGGTGAACGAGCGAGGTAAGGCCGAGACCAACCGCCAGGAAGCCGAGAGCGAGAACGAGGATGGCGATGTCATGCCCCGGCCATGAGACGCCAAGACCCTCTCCGGTCCAATAGACACCAAAGGCTGAGAGCATCACGCCTACACCAAATTTCAGCGTGTTTTCGGGCACGCGGGCAAGGGGCTTGTGAACGATGAAGCCGATAGCCAGGACAAGGAGGCAGGCGGCCAATGCGCCGAGACTCGCGGGCCATAGCAGGCCGCGTCCAGCGCCGACCGCAATGACGATGAACACGACCTCGATGCCCTCCAGAACGACGGCTTTGAAGGCGGCGAGCCCGGCGATCCAATCAAGACGGCTGTTCTCGTGATTGATGGCAGCCTTCAACTCGGCGGTCTCGTTGGCAAAGGCGATCGTCTCGTCGTGCAGTGCGATAACACCGGCGGCTCGCAGGATCGCCTTCCTTAGCCAGCGCAGACCGAAGAGCAGCAAAAGCACTCCGATGACCAGTTGGAGCGCCTGCAGCGGCACCTTGTCGAGCATCGGGCCGAGCGCCAGCACCAGGATGGCCAGGAGACCGAGGCCGGCCGCGGTCCCGGTTAGTGCCGGCCGCCACCCTCTCACGGTGCCGACGGCGAGTACGATGGTGAAGGCTTCAACGACTTCAACCAGGGAGCCGAGGAAGGCGGCGGAGACCGCCGGAGCGGCAGTGGCCCATGTCATCATGCCCGTGTCCTTTCGCGCGAACTCGATGCGGCTTTCCATAGGCGGCGACGGGCTGGTCAACTCGCAATCTGAATGTCACATTGGATCGACAAGTGCGCGGCTATCGCTGCGTTATAGATGTAACGACTGTAACATACAAGGAGTGCGATGGCCCCGTTGGAATGGTTGCTGCTGACCTACAAGGTCCCGGCGGAACCCGCGCGCAAGCGCGTCTCGATCTGGCGCAAGCTCAAAGGCCTCGGAGCGATCTATCTCCAGGGTGGAGTTTGCCTGCTGCCGAAGACGGACGACCACCTGCGCCGCCTGAAGGTTCTGGAGAACGAAATCGCGGAGGCGGAGGGAGAGGCGCTGCTGCTCGCTACGGTCGGCCTTGACCAGAAGCAGCAGGAGAAGATCGTCGCCCGGTTCAACGCCGACCGCGACGACGAGTACAAGGAGTTCATCGAGAAGTGCATCGCCTTCGAGGAGGAGATCGCGGAGGAGACCCGCGTCGAGCACTTCACCTTCGCAGAACTGGAGGAGAATGAGCAGGAGTTGACCAAGTTCAAGGCCTGGATCGCCAAGATCCAAAAGCTCGATTTTTACAAAGCGCTTCGAGCCGAGGAGGCGGTCGAGCGCCTGTCCCGGTCGGAAGCGATCCTGGATGCCTATGCGCATAACGTCTTCGCCGCGCAGGAAGAGAACAAGTCGCCGGACGCTGCAAAAGGATAATCGCAGTTGCGGGTTGGCCATGTCGGATAGCGCTATCGTCCCCTCTGGGCGAGTGAAGGGTCGGAAGGCCGTGGCGTAACCGTCCTGATCGGATATCTAAATGTGCCCGGTTCAATTTTCCCGAGCGGCGCGTTTACGTCGGTTCCTGGACGTCGCTCCTCGCCGATATCGGAGCGCCGAAGCGAAGTCGTCAGCTATTTGCCGCCGGCCAGGGCGAGTAATCCGTTTCTGGAGGGCCGCATGCCAATGAGTCCGCTCATGTGGTCAAATAGCTCCGCCGCACCAGATGATGCCGCCTCCGGTCGAGGCAGTGCGACGAGATCCAGGGGCTGCCAAAGCGTCTCCCTTACGATGGATATGATCAGGACCGAGGCCGAGTTCAAATCAGTGATCGACAACGGTGTCGCCCAAGCTCGAAGAATCTGACGGGTGGCGCCGTCGGTAGATACCTTCATCATCGTCACGACGGCCGCTTGACCGTTATTGAGGCGCGGCAGGACCGGCAATTCTGCGAAGGAGGGGGTGGAAGAAAACATCGAAGCGAGAGTTGCCGCTGACCATGGTCTGGGCGATGTCCATCCCAGCTTTGCTAAAGCTGCCTCGAGCTCGGGGGGAGGCCCCGCCCACTGCAATACGATCGGTTCCTTGAAGTCGCCTTCGAGATCGATGCGGTGTCGAGGGAGCGTTGCCCATCGCGCATCTGCCCATTCCGCTTTGGTTGCCGCGACGCTCGGTTCATGGCGCACGTAGCGGACTTCGGCCGCGGGGTACGTCCGGTAGATATGGATACTTCCGATCATAAGAAGCGCGGCGCAGAGCGTTAGCCCAAGCCACGCTGGTCGTGCCTGTGCCAAATCATCCTTGCGGAAGATGAGCGCGACGATCAGCGTGGTGCCAATGCCGAAGATGGTTCCGGCTGCGACGTCGGAAGGCCAATGAGCGGCAAGATACACGCGCGACGAAACGATGAGCCCGATGATGACGGCGGATACCGCAAGCGGCAGCCAGCGCCAGCGTAGCGGCAATCCTCTGAGCGTGAGCCAACCCGCAAATCCGAAAAACGTTGCGGCGAATGTCGCGTGTCCGCTCGGAAAGCTGTAAGCCTCAGCCCCGCTGTACATCGCCAAAGGACGAGCGATCTGAATCGTCGATTTGAGAGCGGGAACGAACGCGGCTGTTGCCACCAGCAAGATCGCGAGTCCGCCAGCCAAGCGCCAACTGCGTCGCCACGCCAGCCAGGCCAGTGCGACAATCGTCAAAGCGCCAATGACGATGCCGTCACCGAAGCCCGTGATTACGATCATGATCCGGTCGCCGACGTCGGTTCGCAGACTTTGGACAAAATTACTCATCGCGAGATCGGCGCGTGCAAGTTCGCCTCGCACTGCGACCTCCTCGAGCAAGTTGATGAACCCCAGGAAGGCGACGGCGAATGCGCCGACCAGCAGCGCGACAGCTCTATCGTCGGGCCTTGCGGGATCAAGTACGCGCAGAACGAGCCGACTGACCGAATTTTCATGAGTTCTCGCCCATTCCAGGATGTGCTCCTGGCGGGCGCTGATCCAGGGCAGCATTTTGGACCAGCAGAACCAGCCCAACGAAATCACTCCGGCAATCGCGAGCCCCGCAATCGCCAGCATCACAAGGAGACGCCCGCTGGCCTGACCAAGGACCGCAGCCGATGCGCCAAGGGCCGTCGCTGGAAGGACATGTGCAGGAGCCCAGATGAGGGCTGAGAGAATATTGGCAGCATAGAAGCGCGGAACGCTCATGCCGGAGACGCCCGCAGATATGGGCACCACCGCTCGGACGCCCGGCAAAAATCGGGCGATGAAGACGCTTTTGCCCCCATGGCTCGCGAAATAGGCATCACCCTGGTCGAGTAGGCGCGGATACCGACGGAACGGCCAGATTTGTGGGATCCGATGCTTGTAACGGTGGCCCATCCAGTAAGAGATACCATCGCCTGCGATTGCTCCTACGGTGGCGGCGAGCAATATCGGCCATATCGGCGATCGGCTGGCGCCCACGATCGCGGCCGCTGCTAGGATGATCGCCGTTCCGGGAATGACAGCGCCAATCAAAACGATCGCTTCCGAAAGCGCTGCGAAGAAGACGATCAGGGCGACGAGCCCGATGTTCTGGCCGGCGAAGGCGAGCAGCGACTGGATGTAGCTATCGAACAACGTCATCATCCGTCTGTCCTCGACGGAAACCGGATTTCAACGCGCAAGCCGGGCCGATTGTCCAGTGCGGCGAGGTCGGCCCCGTGCAGTTCTGCGATCGCGGCGACCAGGCTCAATCCCAGGCCGCTGCCAGGCGAGGTGCGGCTTTGCTCCAACCGATAGAATCTTCGGAATATCCGTTCGCGTTCGGTTTCCGGTACGCCCCCGCCATTATCGGCTACCCAGAGCGTTACCCCATCGGGAGACTTTTGAAGGGCGACAGTGACCTCGGCGCCGTCGGGCGAATGGCGTAATGCATTCTCGAGAAGATTGACGATGAGCTGCGTGAGCAGATCGCGGTCGCCCTCGATCCAGACTGAGGTTTCGACGACGGTTCTGATCACCTGTCCACGATCCTCGGCGACGGCCATGTAGTCGCTGGCGAGCAGCATCGTGAGTTCGGAGAGGTCGACCGGGGCGAATCCTGCGCGCCGCGTCCCGGCCTCGATCTGGGCAATCCGCAGGAGCGCAGAGAACGTCGCCAGTATCTCGTCCACCTGAAGCGTCGCATTCAGGATGCCGGTGCGCATCTCGTCTTTGGTCGCAGCGCCGCGCGCGGTCTCGTCCAGGTTCTGCTTCAATCGCGACAGAGGGGTACGCAGGTCGTGGGCAATGTCGTTCGAGACCTGCTTGAGGCTGTCCATCAGCACATCAAGGCGATCGAGCATGCTATTGAAGGCGCGGCCGAGCTGATCGAGATCATCGTTGCGGGACGAAATGGGGACGCGGCTTTTCAGGTCGCCGGCGACGATCGAGGCAGCTGTCCTCGTCATCGCATCCATACCGCGCAGGAAGCGCGCGCTCAGCCATAGGCCGCTGGCGAGCGCCAGTATCAAGGTTGCAAGCAGCGCCCATGCGAAGGTCGATAAGATTGCTTCCTGCACATCATCGATCCAGTCGATATCGTTCGCCACGGAGAGACGAACGCCGTCGTCTAAGGTCACCGTCCGAGCATAGAGGGACGCCGTCTCCTCCTCCGAGGTCTTGGCTTTCTCGGAAAGAGTGATGGTCGCCCAGCCATCAGCAGCCGGCATGGGCAGAGCGCGTCCGGCCAAAACGGCATTGTCAGGCGTGACGACAGAATATTCGAGCGCGTCGCGCTCCCGCGCACTCGTCCGAGCCGTGACTGTCTCAATCAGATGTTGCAGGCCCTGTGTTCGGTAATCCCGCGCAAGCGTCTCGATCTCGGCATCGATCCGCTGCGCCAACTGTTCTTCCAAGGCTGTACGGACGGTGAGATAGACCATCCCCCCAAGGATGCCGACTGAACCCATGAAAACGAGGGCGTAAAACAGCGCGAAACGGAAGTTGGTAGTCCGCAGGAGCCTAGGCAGGGTCACGGATCAAATATCCTGAGCCGCGAACCGTTTCGATCAATTCCTTATCGAAGTCTCGGTCTACCTTGGAGCGGAGTCGGCTGACATGTGTCTCCACGATGTTCGTCCGCGGATCGAAATGGTATTCCCAGACATGCTCCAGCAGCATCGTCCGGGTTACCAATCGACCGGCGTTCTGCATCAGGAATTCGAGCAGACGAAATTCGCGCGGCTGCAGGTCTATTTCCTTCCCGGCGCGCGAGACCTTGCGCTTGAGGAGATCCATTTCCAGATCGGCGACCTTCAGGGCCGTTTGAAGATCGTTCATTGGAGGACGTCGGGCGAGCGCCTGAATTCGTGCGACCAGCTCGGCGAAGGCGAAAGGCTTAACGAGATAGTCGTCGCCCCCCGCCTGAAAGCCATCGACGCGATCATCGATGCCCGATAGCGCTGTGAGAAATAGCACGGGCGTGCGAACGCCGGCCGCCCGGATGGTTTTGATAATTCCCAGCCCGTCGAGGCCTGGAAGCATGCGGTCGACGATCATGACGTCATAGGGTTCTCCGGCGGCCAAGAACAACCCGTCGCGGCCATTTTCCGCAATGTCGACCACATGGCCGAGTTCGGCCATGCCGTTGCGGATGTAAGCTGATGTCGTCTTGTCGTCTTCAATGACAAGGATCTTCATGGCCGTCAGCACCCCGTTGTCCATACTCAAAGCGAACTCAGCTGTTCCTACCAAACATTTTAGGAAGGACGCGCTCGCCGAGAAATTCATGCAAGATGGCGAGACCCGCATGCGCGACCAGGTAAGCCCACATCAGGTTCGCACTCGCTTTGTGCGTTGCAATCAACAATTCTGCTGATGCGGGGGAAAGCCACCCCGTCGCCCATAGGACGCCTGTGAGTGCCATCAGCGTGACGATTGACAGGCCCAATCCGTGTACGGCGCTTGCAAGCGGTCGGTCATCGGCAGCCGGCAAGCGCAGTCGGCGCAGTTCGACGATGTGTAGACGACAGTCGGTCGCGATTGCAGCCATTCTCTGCCGCGAGAACCACGGAAACAGCGATCCCAATTGCGTTTCGCCGCGGCGGACGATCCCCCAGACCCAGAAGGCCAGCAGCACGGCGGCTGCAAAGTAGCCTCCGTACTGATGCAGGATGAAAAGGGCGTCTGGCGACCGACCCGTGCGAGGTCCTTCCATGAAAAGGCTGACCGCCAATTGAAATATCACGGCGGTCAGCAGCAGAGCGTGCAGTATCTTCGTGACGACGGAGCGCTTTGTCAGAGCAGTACCGGATTCAAGGCTTTTGTTCATCGGGGGTAGCTCCATCCTCCGGCGATAGGAGTTGGCGATCGTTGAGGCTCGATCACTGAACGGGCAGATTGAACGACGGATTTTGCTAGTCGGCGCTGCGGCCTCTCCGCCGCCAGCCGACGAGGCTGATCCCAAGAAGGAGCGGGAGGCCGACTGCCACCGGCAACACACGGGACGATTCAACCACAGGCTTCTGTCGCACTGTGAAATCGGCAAAGGGGCTTGGCGTCAGCGAAGTGCCATCGCGGCTGACGGCGCTCACGACGACGCGATAATGACCAGATTGGATCAGGCGCATGGGCCAACGCGTTTGAACCGCTTCGCCCGGAGCCAGCGATGTGCGGCTAATCGCCTTGTGCGCAGACCAATCTTCTAGATCGATGGGTTGCTCCTTGCCCTGATCGACCTGCACGAGGCTGATCCAGGCAATCAGACCCTCGACCGGCTTCCCGCCGCCGTTCCGGATGACGGTCTCGAATGCCAATCGATCTCCCATCTGCGGCGAGACGGGATTCGAGGCCGCCGGCGAGATGGAGATGCTGAGCGGGCCGGCGTCTGCTGCCAGCCCCGGGGCGCTCGCCGCGATGAGCAGCGACCCG
This sequence comes from Allobosea sp. FW305-C-101, assembly GCF_058783685.1. Taxonomy (NCBI): domain Bacteria; kingdom Pseudomonadati; phylum Pseudomonadota; class Alphaproteobacteria; order Hyphomicrobiales; family Alloboseaceae; genus Allobosea; species Allobosea sp. FW305-C-101. Next base: position 16,638 of record NZ_JBYSYT010000013.1, read on the forward strand.
GCCAGAAGCCCGGCGAAGGCGCATTTGAATCTTTTGATCATGGAAACCTCCTTTAGCTCGCCAGGTGATCGGTCGATCGCGTGGCGAAGGCGATAGCGATGACAAGCCATGTCAAGACGACACCAAAGTGCACGAGCTGCGTCATGAGCCCGGTAGAATCGATGATCATGGCATCGAGAGCGTTCACGGCGTGCGAGAACGGATTGATCGCATCGAACAGCCGCCCGAGAGTCGATTGACGCAGGCTGGGCCCCAGCAGCAGAGGGCTCGCTCCGAGCAGCAATGCGATCAGCATGGTCATCAAGCTTGTTCTCACGCTGCGCAGGCGCACACCGACGCCCATCGCAAAAAGACCAAACGAGAGCACGACAGGCGTGCCGAACAATGCGAGGCCGAGGATGGAATCGAACAGGTTCTGTCCTGTGCTTCCGACTGCCCAGAGATAGGGCAGGGCCAGCGCGAACATCACGCCCCAGGCCGCTAGCTGTCCGAAGAGCTTCCCGGCGAGAATGCCGGACCGCGAAACCGGGCACAGCATCAAGGGAAGGAGCGTTCCTCGCTCGCGCTCGCCGGCGAAGGCGTCCGCACCGACGACGATCGCCAGGAGTGCCCCGAGAGCGACGACGATGCCCGACATGTCATAGACGACTTGGGCGTTGTCGAGCAGACTGAGCTCTGTGCTGCCGACAAGCAGCAGCGAGAAGCCCGAGAGGACGCTGACCATCGCGAGCAGCCAGGCCCGACCTCTTCGGTTCAAGATGATCTCGCCTGCCTCCTTGCGTGCAATCAGCCAGATAGCGTCCTTGGTTCTCGTGATGTCCGCTGCTCGTCGGGTGGCGCCGATCTGGATTTCGTGAGTTGTGGTCATGCCGCCCTCCTGTCGGTTAGATCGAGATAGAGATCCTCGAGCCCGCCTCCGTCGCGTGAAATTTCCGTCACGCGCCATCCCGCCGCGAGTATCTCGCTCCAGGCGGCCGCGGGTGGAACGGATGGATCGACGGCCACGACCGTCCATTCTCCTTCCTGCGCAAGCACAATCACGTGGCCTTCACGGCTGCCAGCCTTCGGTGAGACCCCTTCGAGACGCAGGCGGAATTGTCGATGGCCGGGGCGTGTCCTTTCAAGTTCGGCAATCGCGCCTTCCGCGACCGTGCGTCCGGCAACGATGATACCGATGCGCGAGCACAGCCTTTCGACGTCATCGAGCAGGTGTGTGCACAGTAGGATGCTGACACCGCGGTCGCGCGTCAGACCCATGAGGATATCGTGGATTTCCCGTCGCCCCCTCGGGTCGAGGCCGTTGGTCGGCTCGTCGAGCACCAGAACTTCCGGGTCTGCAATCAGCGCCCGGGCCAAGCCGAGCCGCTGTCGCATTCCGCGCGAGAAATGGCCGATCGGTTGACCGAGTTTGGGGTCAAGCCCGACCTGTGCCAGGCGCTGCTGGATATCGGTCAGGCTGCGACGGACCCCATAGAGACCAGCGTAGAAGGACAGATAGTTCGAGGCTGTCATCCAATCGTAGAATCCACTCGGATCAGGCAGCACGCCGACGCGGCGTCGAAGCTCCATGCCTTCGCTGACGGGATCCAGACCGAGCACTCGGATAACACCGCCATCCGCCGGGATCATGCCTAAGGCGGCTGCGATGGTCGTGGTCTTCCCAGCCCCGTTCGGTCCGAGTAGGCCGTAAATCTCGCCTGCTTTGGCGGAAATCGAGACGTCATGCAGGATTTCGTCCCAACCGAGCGCCAGCTTGAGATGTTTAATTGAAATCGTCGTCGCATTGGTCATGGCGTTTTACTCCAGTCCGCAGAACTGATTGACGACAGCGGCGGCTCGATCGAAATGGCGTGAGTCAGGACGTCGACGTTGACGGTGTGGATACCGCTGGCCGACCGAAGCTTGATTGAGAGGATGTCTCGCCCTTGCTGCATCGAGGTGAAAACCGCGATTGCGATCCCGTCCGCGCGACGTTCCGCTTCAGCAACGATCGCGCCAAGCGTTCGCTTGGGAGACTGCGTCATCGAGGGGCGGAATGCCGCGATGTTCGGCGCCCGATAACTTCGCTGTGCCTGGGACCTCATCTCGCGCTCCACTAGAATTTTTCACTGCACCCATGATCGACGAAGGCACCATGGGGCCAGGTGGCGCGCGCTATACAGATTTGTCGGATTTAAGATGGATTCGCGGCCCGGTCGGAGCTGGCGATTGCTTTGAAAATCGCGAGCGGCGGGTAGGACCTGCAGCTCAGGATGATCTGCCTGCAGCGGCGAGGCTGGTCCATCACCCGATAGGCGATACACGGGCTCTGCGCTCGAGGCTGCGTATTTCATCTGCTGTCGCGATTAATCGCGTCTGCGATCTGAGTCTTCGGGAGAGCGATTGTTGGATAGGCCGCGACAAAAACCGAACCACGCCGCCTTTCTTCGGCGGCGTGGTCGATGATTCCGGCCGACCCGTCGTGCGGGGCGGCCGCAGGATCTACCGTGGGTAGAGTCACAAACAGCAAGAGGCGCGAGCTTCAATTCATCTTGAGATTCGCCCTGTTGAGGCCTTCGGCGACGGCTGAATGGCAGGTCTTGTCGTCATCCTTCCTGAGCGCGGCCACCGCCTTTACCTTTGCCTCGTCGAGCGCGGTCTTTGCGGGAGCGGCGAGGTTGGGCGTGGTGAAAGCATGCTCGAGCTGTTTCAGATCGCTTTCACAATCGGCGCGCGCGGCTGTTGTTGCAGCGATGCCGACGGCAACAGTCAGGAAAGCAGCCTTGATCAAAGAATGTGTCATTGGTTTCTCCTGTTTGTGGGCCGATGATCGATGGTGCTCGAATGAGCTCCAGGGCTGGAGTGGCACCGGCTCCAACCCGAGGGGGCATCAGACTGCGGCTGGCGCTTCTTCGATGCGATCAGCCTTACTGACGGTCAGGAATGCGACCAGCGCGAGGATCGCGCCGAGGAACAGCAGGCTCGTGTTGACCGTGCCCCAACCCAAGCCGCCAGAAATGACGGGCTTGGCAAGGAAATCACCCACCGATGCACCGAGAGGGCGCGTCAGGATGTAAGCCACCCAGAAGGCGAGGATCGCGTTGGCCCGGGCAAAGCGGAAGAGGCAATAGGTCACGGCGATCATCGCGGCGAAGATGATTGCGGCCGGCCCGTAGCCAAGATCGAAACGCTCAGCGATGAGATCACCGGCCGACGTGCCGAGCGCGAAGGTGAAGAGGATCGCGGCCCAGTAGAATAGCTCGCGTCGCCTCGAAACGATCGTGTGCACGGAAAGTGTCCGCTCGCTCCGATACCAGAGGGCGAAGACCGCCGCGAGGATCGCCCCGAATGCGACCGAAGTCGTGATGAGGCTGACCCCCATGCCGTCGACGAGATTGTCGGAAATCAGGGTGCCGACGACGCTGATCAGGACGACTGTGAGCCAGTAGGGCGTGGGAATGTAACGGCTGGCCCGCAATTGCACGGCGAGCGCTGCGACGAACGCGCCTGTCATGATCCACGAAGTGACGGAGAGGCCCAAGCCAAGCTTGGCGGAGAGCAAATCGGCCGCGGTCTCGCCGACCGTGGTGGCCAGAATCTTTATGATCCAGAAGTAGACTGTAATCTCGGGAACCTTGTTGAGCATTGTCGTCGAACGATCGTCTGGTATTGCTGGCATGATCCAGCTCCTTGCGTTGCGGGGATCTTTGTCGTTGGCGTCTTCAGAAGGCACCGACGTCCGGTAGACCGCTTCAACTTCGCGGATGCGGCATCGCCGCAAGCTGGCGGGACCTATACGAATTCGTCGGAATCCCTCCGGACGCAGAAACGGCCGGTGCTGTGCACCGGCCGCCCTCCTGCGTCGCCCCGCTTATTCGGTGATCGTGTCGCCGCTCGACCAGCCGAATTCAGTCGTTGTCGCCGTCACCTTCGTCGTCAGCGCTGGCCAACGCTTCTTTGGTGATTTTCTCCGTCTGCGTATCGATCAGCACCTTGTGCTGGGCGCCGTCCTTCATGACCTCGACCTCGAAGGTCACCACGCCGTTTTCGTCGTCGATACCCGAACCGACGGCCTTGCCACCGACCGCCTGTTCGGCAGTGACAATCGCCTGCTGCATGGTGATCTTGGCGTTCTGCATCACCTGCGCTTCGTTGGTGGCTTGATCCTTGTTCTCCTTGGCGAAGGCCGCGCCGGCCGCACCAAGCGATCCGAATGCGATGGTCGTGGCCATGATGGCGGGAAGAATCTTGCGGAATTTCATTGTCTGCTCCTGGGTATGTAGCGGTCCGGTTTGGGTTGAACCGTGGAACAGTTTTGGCAGGCGGTAGCTTGAGGCGACTTGGACAGCCCTATACCGTTAGCCAATCAGCGACCACGCGTTGAACAACGCCCGTGCCGATTTTCGCCAAGATCTCCAAGGTCAGCAGAAGAGCTCGTGACAGGGCAGGTGGCCCATCAGGTGGACGGGCCATGTCAGGTGGTTTGCGGCATTTGGCTTCGTCCTAAGGTTCGCAAACGCTGTGCGGAGCCCAATTGCTAACCTAAACGGCATCAAGAGCCTCTAGATGCCGCAGTCAGCCCATAATCGAAGAAGCGGATTGTTTGGCGAAATGGCGTCCGAACGAAGAAGGCGCATTGGGAATAATCAATGTTGGAGACAAGTGGCGGCGGTTCCGAGAGGCCTAGAGCTTGGATCGGTCAATCCGACCATGCTGGAGCTTGCCAATTCATGCCGATCAAGGCTTTCCCCATCGCGGTAGCGGCTTCTGTTGCTGCATTAACCGCGGCCAATGCCGCTGACCTGCCAAGCCGCAAAATGGCCCCCGCGGCGCCGACTGTGTATGGCCCAGCGCCATACAATTGGACCGGTCTATACGTCGGTCTTGGCGGGGCCTACGATAGAGCGCGATCTTCTGCCACAACGGCCGCTGGAGGGCGCAACAACACGCGTTCGGGCGCGGCGTTCGGTGGTTACGCGGGCTATAACGTGCAACTCGGGCCGATCGTTTATGGCCTGGAGGCGGACGCCGCGGTTCTCTCGCCCGGCTCGAAGTCGAACCGTCTCGCCGGCGCAACCAACTTTCGCGAACGCTACGACGGCTCGGTCCGGGCTCGCGCAGGCTACGCCTTCGACCGTTGGCTGGTCTATGGCACCGGCGGCCTTGCGTTTCGCGATCAGAAGGTCAGCTCTGGTTTGACGGCCAAGAGCAAGACACAAACCGGCTGGCTCGCGGGAGTTGGCGTAGAGCGTGCGCTCACCGACAATCTGATTGCCCGGGTCGAATATACTCACGCGGATTACGGAAAGACAAAGGCACTCGTCCCTGCCGGCCTCGGCCGAGGCCGCTCGACTGACGATCGGATCATGGCTGGCTTGTCGTACAAATTCGGATTGTGACCGCACCCCGGCGAGACGTGGAACAGGGCTGAGCCAATGCTTGAAACTCTTAATCAGAACCTGTTTTTCGTGCTGAACGCGGGCCCGTCCGTTTCGTCCGCTGCGCGCCTCATCGGGATCGCTGCGGCGGAATATCTGTTCTGGCTGTTGCCGGCGGTCATGGTGATCGCTTGGATCGTCGGCAGCAGTCGGATGCGTCATGCGCTTCTTGTTGGTGCCATCGCGGCGTGGATCGGCTTGGCATTCAATCAAGGCTTGGGTCTGTTCTGGCCCCATCCGAGGCCGTTCATGCTCGGCCTTGGACAGCAATTGATACCTCACCAATCAGACCCATCGTTTCCGAGCGATCATTTGACGGTGATCTGGTCGGTCGCCGCCAGCCTCCTTGTCGGCTACGGCTCGGCTCGTCGATTGGGTCTCGCGACGGTCTTCCTCGGTCTTGTGATCGCTTGGGGACGCATCTTTGTGGGCGTTCATTTCCCGTTTGATATGGTCGGCAGTGCCCTGGTGGCGGTGATTTCCAGCATGCTCGCCTGGAATGTTGTTGCCCGCCCGTCTGCCTGGTGCGTCCAGCTTAGTAGGGCAATCGAACGGCGCTTCCGGCTGCACATTGAAGACGTCATTGCGAAAATGCGTCACCACGCATAGCCGACTTGACGAACAGTCAGCGCCGCTTCAGATCACCGGAAGAGGAATAATTTGACCCTGGCCGGCGAAGTGTGATGCCCGGAATCATTGACCGGCTCAGGAAGCGAGCCAAGGATCTCAAACGCGATATCAATGCAGTCTACTTGGCATCGCGGGATCCGCGGACGCCTTGGCCGGTGCGGTGGCTGGAGATCGCTATTGTTGCCTACGCTCTCTCGCCGATCGATCTCATCCCGACTTCATTCCTGTCCTGGGATACCTGGATGATCTCGTGATCGTCCCCGGAGGAATTTTGCTGCTCGTGCGGTTGATCCCGCCAGACGTCATGCGGGAGCAGAGGCTTGCGGCATCGAACCGAGGGCATGCCGCCGGCGGCCGATCGGCTGCCGCCGTGATCATCGGCATTTGGCTATTTTGCGCGGGCTTGGCTGTCTGGGCGGCCTATCGATATTTTCGCCACTGACCGCCGCATGTCATAGGTGATCTGTAAAGTGAGATCAGCCGACCCGTCCAAGCCCATCAATCGGCCCTCGAGGGCCAGCGGGCGTGCAAATCATCGATCACGAAGGCGTGGTCATGACGATGGCCATCGGCCTCGACCAAGTGCGGATGATCCGGCGGCAGATCGTCATGGCTGTGAACCTGGGTCTCGGCATCGGCTGCGGGCCAAACCTGCGTGGCAACGACGAGTGCGGCAAAGGTGAGGGCGGCGAAGGCCAAGGCGGTGACGGCGAGCGGAAGCGTGGCCCCGAGCCAGCCAGCGAGCGGATAGGTCACGAGCCAGCAGGCATGCGATAGCGCGAATTGCGCAGCAAACACGGCCGGACGGTCAGCTGCCTGGGCGGAACGTCGCAGCAGCCTGCCCGATGGTGTCTGCACGGCCGAATAACCGATGCCGAGCAGTAGCCAGGTCAACAGGAGCAACGACCAGACCCGGCCTCCTGCAAACGAGGTGGCATTCGCGACATCGGCCCCGGAAGCGGCAAACAGCGACGCGCCGAAGAACGTCAGGACAAGGCCGAGCCAGAACGCCGCAGCCAGCATCACGCGTCGGTCGGGAAGCTTGTCGAGAATGCGCGGCAGCACGAGCGCCGCAAGCATGGAACCGCCCCCAAAGCAGGCCAGCGCCAGGGCAACCTGCCCATCTCCCAGTCCGAGCCAGCCCTTAACGATGACGACGGTATTGACGATAACCAGCGCGCCACCGGCTGCCGCCGCCATGTTCAGCGCGAGTAGACCGCGCAGGCGCGGCGTCGCCAGATAGATTCGCATTCCGCGCGTCGTCTTGTCGTAGATCCCTCCCTGCCGATGGGTGGCGGGCGATGCGGGTAGCGACACCGACAGCACGAGGGCTGCGGAGCAGAGAAAGCCGACAACGGTGCCTGAGAACAACCAGTGAAAGCTGATCAAGCTCAGCAATAGCGCAGCGAGCGCGGGGCTGACGAGGCTTTCGAGATCGTAGGCCAGCCGTGAAAGCGAGAGAGCCCGGGTATAGTCGGCCTCCTCCGGAAGCACGTCGGGGATCGTTGCCTGGAAGGTTGGCGTGAAGGCAGCCGAAGCCGATTGCAGCAGGAAAATCAGGACGTAGATCTGCCAGATCTCGGAAACGAAGGGCAGCCAAAGCGCGATCGCCGCCCGTACGAGGTCCATCGCAATCAGGAAGGCGCGCCGCGGCAGTTGCGCCGCGTAGGCACCGACGACGGGCGCGACAGTGACGTAAGCCACCATCTTGATCGCCAATGCGGTTCCAAGAACGGCGCCCGCCTTGTCCCCGGCAAGCTCGAAAGCGAGTAGTCCCAGCGCGACGGTCAGAAGGCCTGTCCCAAGCAGCGCGATGATCTGCGCGAGGAAGAGGCGGCGATAGGTTCGATTGGCGAGAACGTCGAGCATGATCGTCCGATGCAGTTCTAGTCAGCCGCCGAGCGGCGAAATCAGGGCAGCCTGAGGCGAACGTAATGACTGACCCGAAAGCCCCATCCAGCCGTGGATCCCGACATAGAGGCCGACGCCGATCAGCAGGAGCCCGGAGAAATAGGGAGCGCGCCTGGCGACGGTCGAGAACCAGGACCAGCGCTTCGTCGCATGTCGGACGCTCAACGCTGCGGCGGCACCGACGGTGACGAGCGTAATTGCGAGGCCGATGGAGAAACACAGCACCAGCGTGAAGCCGAGGGTGAATTCTTTGAGCTGGAGGCAGAGCAGCAGCACGGTGATCGCGGCGGGGCAGGGGATGAGGCCGCCAGTCAGGCCGAACAGGACGATCTGCCAGGTCGTGACGTTGCGATCAGCGAAGCGGCGCCGGATATCGTTGGCATGCGCGAGCTCGTGGGCGTCCTGGTAGCCGTCGGTCGCCACGTCGAGTCCGCGCAGCTCCTCGTGCATGTGGTCATGTCCGTGCGCGTGATCCTCGACGAAGGACAGATCGTAGTCATGGGTGTGGTCGCCGTGGCCGAGGCTGACCCTTGCCATGAATTCATGCGGTTCGGGGATCTCCTGTACGGATTCGAGGAAGTCGGAGCGCTTCTCGAACGTGAAAGTCTGACGCGAACCGTCCGGTCGCTCGGTGACGATGCTGATGTCCTTGACCGCCCAAGCGTGACCTCGCTCGGTGCGAACGCGCCAACGCGGCGGGACGCCGTCCTCGAACACTTCGACGGTAATTACACCATGACCGATGTCGATGCGGCGCATGTCCGCGCCGTGCCCATGGTGCGCGACCGCCTTGGCGGCGCTGTGTGAATGCCCGTCGTGGCGATGTCCACCATGGCTGTGCCCACCGTGGCCGCCATGACTATGTCCGGAATCGAGTTTGGCGAGCCGCTGATCGTTCCAGGTGCGCCAGAGCATCCAGACAGCCATCGCCACAATGATCACTGCAGAGACGATTTGCAGGTAGGGTTCAAAAGTTTCCGGCGCGACGCCCTGCCAGAGGTACATGCCGCCGATTGCGATGCCCCACACCACGATCGTGTGGGAGACCGTCGCCGCCAAGCCGAGAAGCACGGCTTGCATCACCGTTCCGCGCACTGCGACGATGAAGGCGGCCATCATCGTCTTGGAATGACCAGGCTCTAGACCATGCAGTGCCCCGAGCAGGATCGCGCTCGGGACGAACAGCCAGGCGTGGGCGGAACTCTGCTGCAGCAGTTCGGCGAAGGACGGCATCACGCTCTCATAGGTATTTGGCGATCTCCTTGAACTCGTCGATTGAGCGCCGCTGTTCGCGCGCAAGAGGACCGACGACGTCTTCAAGGCAGTGATCGAGATGGTCTTGGATCAGGTTCTTCTTGGCCTGTCCGATCGCCTTTTCGACCGCCTGGAGTTGCTGGGCGAGCTCCAAGCACGGCCGGCCGGCTTCGATCATTTCGATGACCTTGCGCAGATGGCCCTCGGCGCGCTTCAGGCGTTTGGCTATCTCGGGATGGCTCTCGTGAAGATGGCTATCGGACATGGCTGATGGTATCCCCCTGGATAGGATGAGTCAAAGCGCGATTCGGCGCCTCCAGCCCATCACGTCAAACTTTCGTTAAGAATGGTGTCCCTAGCTATTCGTATGCCGCGTCGCAGCATCAGAATCAGATCGAGCCTCGCGGCCGCCTTCCTGGCGGTGTTCGCGATGTTGCTGTCCGCGGTCCACGTCCAGGCGGGCCACAACGTCTATGCAATGGCTCAGGCCGAAGCTCAGCGTCATGCAGAGCTGGCCGCAACGATCGTGGCGCACGGGCATTCACATGATGAGGGCGAGCCGGACGAGCGCGTCCCGGGACATGTCCACGGTCACAACACCTCTGACCATGTTCACGAGACAGCGAACCTCGTCACCCAGCCTCGCCTCGGAATGCCGCGCTCCGTCGAAATCGTGGCCAGGCACGAGCCGCAAGACGGCAAACTAGGCGTTCGCCAAGGGCTCGATCGGCCTCCGAGATCCACTGTCGCTTGAAAGCGCGCCGCCGAAGGCGGCGTTCCCTCACGACAAATCTCGGAAATCACATGAAACGATCCTCACTAGCGGGGCGTCGCAAGCTGCGCGCTCTGCTCATAGTCCTGCTTGCTGCGATGTTCGGGCTGATCGGCCTGAACGCAGCACTCGCCCACGCTGTCGCTGAAGGCGACAAGGGCTACATCCAGGAGATCACGGGGGTGAACATCATCCCCTTCGTCTACCTCGGCGCAAAGCACATGGTGACGGGGTACGACCATATCCTGTTTCTGTTCGGGGTGATCTTCTTCCTTTACCGGCTGAAGCACATCGCGATCTATGTCAGCCTGTTCGCCATCGGTCATTCGACGACCATGCTGCTCGGGGTCTATTTCAACGTCGGGATCAACAGCTACATCATCGACGCGATCATCGGCCTTTCGGTCGTTTACAAGGCACTCGACAATATGGGCGCCTTCCAGAGATGGCTGGGCTTCCAGCCGAACACCAAGGCCGCGACGCTAATCTTCGGCCTGTTCCACGGCTTTGGCCTGTCGACCAAGATCCTCGAATACAACATCTCCCCGGACGGCCTCGTCCCGAACCTCCTCGCCTTCAATGTCGGCGTCGAGATCGGGCAGCTCACCGCCCTGGCAATGATCCTAATTGCAATGGGCTTCTGGCGCCGCACGAACAGCTTTTGGCGCCATGCCTACGCCGCCAACACCGTCATGCTCACCGCCGGGTTCGTGCTGATCGGCTACCAGCTCACCGGCTATTTCATCTCGCAAGCTTGAGGTTCGCTCCCATGTACAACACCGATATTCCGACCCGCGCGGAACTGCCGACTTCGGCTCAGCTCCTGCGGTCCACCGCCATCGCTTTCGTCGCCGCGGCTGGCATCCTCGTCACCATCGTGCTTCCGTCCGAGTATGCCATCGACCCGACCGGGGTGGGCCGCATGCTCAAGCTGACCGAGATGGGCGAGATCAAGACCCAGCTCGCCGAAGAAGCCCAGCGCGATCGCCAGAAGGATTCGACGGGCTCCATCGAGCAAACCACCCGTCCCGCCCCGGATCAGCGTTCCAGCCTGTTTGGCAGTGCGCTGGCCGCCCTGTTCGTCTCGCCTGCCCATGCGAGCGAACGGATGGTTGTCGCTCAGGTTGCCGGACGCAAGGACGAGACTGTCATCACCCTGAAACCCAGCGAAGGCGTCGAGTACAAGCTGACGATGAAGGCAGGCGCCAGGGTGAACTTCTCGTGGACGGCCGAGGGTGGTGTCGTGAACTACGACATGCACGGCACCCCAGCGGGCGGCGGCAAGGAGAAGAGCTACAAGCAGGGCCGCGGCGTCGCCAGCGACGAAGGCGTTCTGACCGCCGAGGGCGATGGAGGCCACGGTTGGTTCTGGCGCAACCGCGGCTCCATGGACGTGACGATCACGCTGAAAACCAACGGCGGTTATGCCGAGATCAAGCGGATGATCTGAATGGATGCATGCCAGCCGGGTCGTTTCAGCGACTTGGCTGGCATGTCCTTGTCGGTGGTGACGAGGGGCTTTGCGCCGCTATGGCTAACCATCCTGAAGCATATCGAGGACGGGACAGATCGGCGTTTTCGCCCCGGAACATTGATCGGCCGTTTGGGAGAGAATTTTTTCGAGCCGCCGGAGGTCCGAGATTTTGGCTCTGACATCATTCAGATGGGCCACCGTCAAGGCGCGGACTTCGGCGCAGGATACCTGCCCCGGCTCCGCTAGCGCAAAAAGCGTCTTGATCTTTTCGATGCCAAAACCGAGTTCGCGCGCGCGACGAATGAACGACAAACGCTGTACGTGCCCGTCGCCATAGCTCCGATATCCGCCGGGAGTACGCCCTGGCTCAGGCATCAGGCCAATGCGCTCGTAATAGCGGATCGTCTCCAGATGGACGCCTGCCAGCTCCGCCAGTTTGCCAATCGTCAGGCTTCGCATCACCGGTCGCATTTTCCGCTTGAGCCTGTAGTGGCTACAGGGTGCACGATATCGCCATCGTGTGAGGAACGCTATGGCATTCGGCAAATCGGAGATTGCGGCGCCTGTCATGGATCCTGCAGCACCGGTATGGGCGAACGCCGGCGTGCTCGGCGCCATCGGAATCGCTGCGGGCCTGGGAGCGATTGCGGCTTCGTCCTGTTGTGTCGTGCCACTGACGTTCGCCGCAATGGGCGCCGGGGCAGGGGTCTTCGGCTCATTGGAGGCGTTAGCCACCTGGCGAATGCCGCTTCTCGTGGCGAGCGGCGCATGGGTGGCAGTCGCCTGGTTCATGTGGTGGCGGGGCCGCCGCGCGACTTGCGATGCTGGAACGGCTTGCGCGACGCGTCCACGGAATTGGGCGGCCCTCGCACTTCTTCTCCTCGCTACCCTGGTCGTCGTGGTGGCGATCAGTTGGAATTCTATTGAACTTCCCTTGCTCAGGCTGATGCGATCCTCATGACGCAACTCATTTCAGTCATCACCTGCCCCAACTGCGCGCACCAGGCCTCCGAGCGCATGCCGACTGACGCCTGCCAGTTCTTCTACGAATGCAAGGGCTGCGGGAACCTGCTTAGACCAAAGACGGGTGACTGCTGCGTATTTTGCTCCTACGGGGACGTGCCGTGCCCGCCGATTCAGGTGGCGCGGGCCGACGGACAATTGGCGTCTTGCTGCGGCAATGGCTGCGACGGTTGAAGCAACGTGCCGCTTTTCTGTCGATTGCACCGGCACTTCGAATGAGGCGGGAACCCCTGCGCTTCAGTTCCCGAATTTGAGGCATCCCTTTCCAAAGCTTGCCTCGATAGCTTGATTGGAAGCTGACAATTCACTTGCTGAGAATGAAATATGTCGATAAGTCTCGACATATGGAAAATGAGCAAGTTATCCTCGCCCTTGCCGCGCTGGCGCAGAGCACTCGACTCGACGTCTTCCGGTTGTTGGTGGCTGTGGAGCCGGAAGGGCTGCCTGCCGGTGAGGTCGCTCGCCGCCTCGAAGTTCCCCACAACACGATGTCGTCCCACCTGAGCATCCTCAGCCGGGCGGGGCTCGTCCGCTCGGAGCGCTTCAGCCGCTCGATAGTCTATCGAGCCGATCTCGATGCTCTTCGATCGGCTATCGCGTTTCTCCTCAAGGATTGTTGCGGCGGGCGCCCGGAGATCTGCGCGCCGCTTATGGCCGACCTCACTCCCTGCTGCCCACCGAAGGTCACGACCGATGCCTGATCGCGTCCACAACGTGCTGTTCCTCTGCACCCACAATTCCGCCCGCTCGATCATGGCGGAGGCGCTGCTGAACCATCTGGGAGAAGGGCGCTTCCGAGCTTTCTCCGCTGGCAGCGAAGGCGGCTCTGGGCCGAAACCGATGGCGCTCAAGGTGCTCGAAGCCGAAGGCATCCCGACCGAAGGGCTGTCTTCGAAGACCTGGGATGTCTTCGCGCAATCCGGCGCACCCGTGATGGATTTCGTGATCACCGTCTGCGACCAGGCCGCTGGCGAGGCCTGCCCGCATTGGCCCGGCCAGCCGATCACGGCGCATTGGGGCATCGAGGACCCATCCAACATCCAGGGTAGCGAGATCGAGCGCGAGCGGGCTTTCGTGACGGCACTCCGCTATCTCAGGAACCGGATCGGCGTTCTCCTGTCGCTGCCCGTCGCGAGCCTCGACGAGATGGCGCTGGCACAGCAGCTCCGACGGATCGGCGGCCTCGAAGGGGCGAGCGGTCGCCGACCGGACGTGGCTTGATGGACGTTGTCAACGAGGCCCATCCCATCCTGATCAACCGCCCGCTGGTGGTGTCGCCCAAGGGCGTGAAGCTGTGTCGACCATCTGAGGCCGTGCTGCCTCTGCTACCGCCGCAGCGCGGCGAGTTTCGCAAGGAGGATGGCGAGTTCGTCGTCGATGCCTCCGGTCGCCCCGCCGCTCTCGACTGAGGTCATCATGTCCAACTTCGAACGCTACCTCACAGTGTGGGTCGCGCTGTGCATCGTCGTCGGCATCGCGCTTGGCCATGTCATGCCGGGCGTGTTCCAGGCCATCGGCTCGGCCGAGATCGCCAAGGTCAATCTTCCGGTTGCCGTGCTGATCTGGCTGATGGTCATCCCGATGCTGCTGCGGATCGACTTTGCGGCGCTCGGACAGGTTGGCAGGCACTGGCGCGGGATCGGCGTCACTCTCTTCATCAACTGGGCGGTGAAGCCGTTCTCGATGGCGGCGCTCGGCTGGTTTTTTATCGCCTGGCTGTTCCGCCCATGGCTCCCCGCCGACCAGATCAACAGCTACATCGCCGGGCTCATCATCCTGGCAGCGGCGCCCTGCACGGCGATGGTCTTCGTCTGGTCGAACCTGACGAAGGGCGAGCCGCACTTCACCCTGAGCCAGGTCGCGCTTAACGACGCCATCATGGTGGTCGCCTTCGCGCCGATTGTCGGGCTGCTGCTCGGCCTGTCGGCGATCACCGTGCCTTGGGGCACGCTGGTCCTTTCGGTCGTTCTTTACATCGTCATTCCCGTGATCGTCGCCCAGATCCTCCGCAGCCGCATGCTGGCGGTTGGCGGCCAGGCCGGGCTCGATAGGCTGTTGGGTCGCCTGGGGCCGGTTTCCCTGGTCGCCCTGCTAACCACACTCGTGCTGCTTTTCGGCTTCCAAGGCGAGCAGATCATCGCCCAGCCGATGGTGATCGCGCTTCTGGCAGTGCCGATCCTGATTCAGGTTTATCTGAATGCCGGGTTGGCCTATCTCCTGAACCGGATCGCCGGCGAACAGCATTGCGTCGCGGGTCCGTCCGCGCTGATCGGCGCCTCGAACTTCTTCGAACTCGCTGTGGCGGCCGCGATCAGCCTGTTCGGCTTCAACTCTGGCGCAGCCCTCGCGACCGTCGTCGGCGTTTTGATCGAGGTGCCGGTCATGCTGACTGTGGTCTGGATCGTGAACCGCTCGAAGGGCTGGTACGAGCGCGGCGACAGTGTGCGGAAAGTTCAGGCTGCGGAATAATTCGACGTGGATGGAAATAGTACTTGACGGCGCGATCCTGTCCATGCCTACTTATTTCCATGAACGTCGAAGAAGCAGCCAAGCAGCTCGAAGCGCTCGGTAACCCGACACGCCTCCAGCTCTATCGTACACTGGTCCGCGCGGGTCACGGCGGCCTTCCTGTCAATCAGGTGCAGGAACGCTTGGGGATCCCGGCTTCGACCCTGTCCCACCACCTTCAGCGGCTGATCCGGAACGGTCTCGTCACGCAGGAGCGACAGGCCACCACCCTGATCTGCCGCGCGGTCTATCCCGCAATGGATGCGCTCCTCGGCTTCCTCGCCGATGAATGTTGCATCGAGGAAAGCTGTTCGGAGGCTTCCGGAAAGGCCGCCTGAGCGGCTTTTCATTTGCTATATAATTCCATCTTTCTAGCAGAATGGAGGAGAGACAGATGAAGGAACTTCCCGTCGTCGTCATCGGGGCCGGGCCGATCGGACTCGCGGCCGCAGCGAACCTCGTGACTCGAGGTATCTCGGTGAAGGTCTTGGAGGCCGGTGAGACCGTTGGCGCCAATATCCGCGACTGGGGCCATGTGCGACTGTTCTCTCCCTGGGAATTCAATGTCGACCCAGCTAGCCGGACCTTGCTGCAAGCCGTTGGCTGGCCGGAGCCGGATGCCGCGAGCTATCCGACCGGGAACGAACTCGTTGAGAGATACCTGGCGCCCCTGGCCGGGACGCCCGAACTGGTCTCAATCATCGAATACGGAAGCCGTGTCACGGCGATCGGCCGTCATGGCATCGACAAGGTCGTTAGCAAGGATCGCGGGCAGCGTCCGTTGCAGCTCACTATCGTCGGCGGGAACGGCCGAACAAGCCGCGTTCAGGCTCGCGTCGTGATTGACGCTTCCGGAACGTGGAGGACTCCGAACCCGGTAAGCGCCAGCGGCGTGCCCACGGAAGGCGAGGAAGCATTGGCCGATCGGATCGCCTACGGCATTCCCGACGTCCTCGGCCGCGACCGGGCCAACTATGTCGGCCGAACGACGATTGTGGTCGGTGCCGGACATTCGGCCGCGAACGTGCTGCTCGATCTCGATGAACTCTCGGCGCAGGACGGCGCGACCAAGGCGATCTGGGTCACGCGCGGCCGGAATCTCTCCCGCGTCTATGGCGGCGGCGCGAGCGATCAGCTTGCGGCACGGGGAGACCTCGGGCGGCGTCTGCGCCGCCTCGTCGAGGAAGGTCGTGTCGAACTGGTCTCCGGTTTCGCCATCACGGGTCTTCGTAAGGACGACGACGGCGTCGTCGTAAATGGAGAGGTCGGCGGTGTTGGCCGAAGCATTGGACCGGCCGATCGTGTCGTCGCCTGCACGGGGCAACGGCCTGACCTATCGCTGACCCGTGAACTGCGCGTCGAGTTCGATCCCTGGCTGGAAAGTGCCCGGGCGCTTGGGCCCATGATCGACCCGAATCTCCATTCCTGCGGATCCGTTCCGCCGCACGGGCACCGCGAGCTCTCGCACCCCGAGCCAGGCTTCTACACCGTCGGAATCAAGAGCTACGGGCGTGCACCCACCTTCCTGATGCTGACGGGCTTCGAGCAGGTTCGGTCGGTCGTGGCGGCGATCGCGGGCGATCTGGCGGAGGCCGACAATGTCAGGCTCCTCTTGCCGGAGACGGGCGTATGCACAGCGGCGCCGGCGGGAGATGGAGGGTGCTGCGGAGGTCCCGCATCGCTCGACGCGAACGCCTGTTGTGCCGATGACGCCGCAGCGAAGGCCGACGGCAAAGCTGGATGCGGCTGCGGCCCCGCCAAGGCACCCGAGCCCGCGCAGACGACGTCCTCCTGCTGCGGCAGAGCAGCGTGATCGATCGCGGTCGCCTGACCGTCATCTCGGCCCTGGGCGTGGTGCAGATCCTCGCCTGGGGTTCCTCCTATTATCTCCCGGCCGTCCTTGCCGCTCCCATCGCCGCCGATACCGGGTGGCCGCTGTCGTGGATCGTCGGCGCCCTTTCGATCGGATTGCTCGCAGCCGGGGTCGTCGCGCCCTATGTGGGCCGAGCCATCGGAGAGACCGGAGGGCGACCGGTTCTGGCGACGGCGGCCATCCTCCTCGCCGCCGGGCAATTCATCCTGGGCATGGCCCCCAACCTGCCCGTCTTCGTGCTTGGATGGATCGTTCTCGGAACGGGAATGGCCGCAGGTCTGTACGATGCAGCCTTCTCAACACTCGGACGTCTTTACGGCGGCACCGCGCGGTCGGCGATCACGTTGCTGACCCTATGGGGCGGTTTCGCCAGTACCGTGTGCTGGCCGTTGTCGGCCTACCTCGTCGCTCATCTGGGATGGCGAGGCACCTGCTTCGCCTACGCCGCCATCCAGCTCTTGGTTTCCCTTCCGATCGTCCTGATAATCCTTCCGAAGGTTCCACCGGAGCTTACGAAGGCGAAGGTCGGAGGCCGCGGTCCGACGGTCGAGTTGCTGCCAGCGGAGCGCGGCGCTTTCCGGGTTCTTTCCGGGATCATGATCATTGGAGGGGCCATTACTGCGATCGTTGGTGTCCACCTGTTGACGCTGCTCCAGGCGCAGGGGATCGGCTTGGCCGCAGCGGTGGCACTCGGGGCCCTAGTCGGCCCAGCTCAGGTTGGTGGCCGCATCGTCGAAATGGCAGGCGGAGGTCGCCATCATCCGATGTGGACGATGAGCGCAGCCCTCGGGCTGATTGCTTTCGGGCTTGCGATGCTAGCGTTCGGGACGGCCCCGATTGCCTTGGCGCTGATCCTCTACGGCGCAGGGAACGGAGTCTTCTCCATCGCGAAAGGCACGCTGCCCCTCGCTCAGTTCGGACCTCAGCGTTATGCGCCTCTCGTTGGAAGACTCGCGAGGCCAAGCCTCATCGCCCAGGCATTGGCGCCGACGATAGGCGCCCTGTTGATCGAGAAAGGAGGCACGAGCTGGACCTACATGGCCCTGATGCTGCTGGGCCTAGCCAACGCATGTCTTGGTGTGTCGCTGGCAAGTCATGAATGGCGGAAAAATTCGTCCGGACGTTACGATAGAGGCTAGCTGCCGATGCGACTTCGAATGCGGACGCCTGACTCTTGCGTATTCCATCGCCGTTGCAGTTATTGGCATTCGCCACTATAGCGGAATCTCAATCTCAGCATTCGAAATGCGGAGCAGCGGCTCTATTGCAGCTGCTTATGCGATCTGCCTTTCAGGATCAGCACCACCGGTTGATTGTCCAAAAGCGAAATTGGACGGGCGGGCTTTGAGTTGATCTGCTTTCGACAAGGTGATCGTTACGCATAAGCCGCCAGACGCGCGGTTGGCCAAACTGATGTTCCCTCCATGAGTCTGGATCACTGATGCTGCGATGGTGAGGCCCAAGCCCGTGCCGCCAGTCTCGCGTCCGCGGGATTCCTCAAGCCGGACGAAAGGATGAAACACCCGCTCCATATCGGCTTGTGGAATGCCTGGGCCTTCGTCTTCGACAGTAATAACGAGGTGCTGATCGATCTCCGAAATCGTAACGCTGGCCGTCTCGCCGTATTTAATGGCATTGCTTATGATGTTAGAGAAGGCGCGTTTGAGGGACAGGACGCGTCCCAACACCGGAGCGGAGGCGAGCCCCGTCAACGAGACCCGATGCCCCTGATCGATATGCTCGTCGACGATTGTCTCAATGACCGAAGCGAGGTCGATCGGCCGGATCACTTCGCTGGAGACGCCGCCACGCAGATATTCCAGCGTCGAGTCGATCATCGCCTCCATCTCCCCGAGATCGGCGTCGATCAGATCGCGGGTCGCGTCGTCGTCGAGGAGTTCCGAACGGAGCCGCAATCGTGTGATCGGCGTGCGTAGATCATGTGATACCGCTGCCATCGCCTGCATGCGCTCGGTGACGAGGCGCTGTATGCGCTCGCGCATGGTATTGAAGGCCCGCGCCGCACGGCGCACCTCGATGGGTCCGTTTTCAGGAAGCGGCTGCGGCGTTTGGTCAAGGCTGAAGCGCTCGGCTGCAACGGCAAGGTCCCGCAGCGGCCGCGTCGCCCAGCGTAGCAGAAGCAAGGCGACGACGACGATGCCGACGCCGAAGCAGATCGTGACAGCGATCACGCTCCACTCAAGGTGCTGGGTGGCCCCGAGGGCGGAGGACGAGAAATTCACCCAGGAGCCGTCGGTCAGGCGCACCGAGACCAGCATCATGTGCCGGTAGGCATCGGCATTTCCACTTCCCAACGCACCGTCATCCGCGAAGCCGACCCGGAACGACTCCGCGGCGAGTTCAGGCGCCAATTCCTTGAGGCGCGCTTCCATGATCTGGGCCCGTTCCGTCGCTGGCGCGTTGCCGAGCACCAGGCTGACATTGCTCCAGTGAACCTCAAGGCTTGCGCTCGACAAGTCGTGGGCCACACGATCGCGCTCCGGCGCATCAAGCGTGCTCGCGATTGCTCGCTTGACCGAAACAATGTGCTCGGCGAGGCCGCGGTCGCGTGCCGCCATGGCAAGGCTTTCGAAGCCGACGCGATAAGCCCAGAAGCCGAGCAAATGAAACGCCAGGAGTGCGGCCACCAGGATCATGATGGCGCGGCTAGCGACCGTATCAGGCCAAAGGCGCTCGATGTATTTCCTCAAGCGGATTGTCCTTCCCGAATGCGGACATCCGACGCGAATACATAGCCGGAACCACGGACGGTTTTGATCAGTTGGCTGCCATTGGTGACGGCTTCGAGCTTGCGCCGAAGCCGGCTGATTTGGACGTCGATGGTGCGATCGAACGGGTCGCCGCTGCTTCGGGCCTTGGCGAACTGCATCAAGGACTCTCGCGACAGCACGCGGTTGGCGTGTTCCACAAAAGCGACGAGAAGGTCGAACTCACCGGTTGAGAGATCGATCAGCGTCCCCGAAGGTGATTGCAGCTCTCTGCGACGGAGATCCATCGACCAGCCATCGAACGTGACGATCTCGGAACGCCGGGTTTCAGCGGCGTTGCGCGAGCGAGTGCGGCGCAAGACGGCTCGAATCCGCGCCAGCAATTCGCGCGGGCTGAACGGCTTGGTCACATAATCATCAGCACCGCCCTCGAGACCGATAATCCGGTCGGTCTCCTCGCTGCGGGCGGTTAGCATCACGATCGGAACCTGGGACGTCATGCGGACGTCGCGGCAGAGCTCGACACCCGATCGACCCGGCAGCATCAGGTCGAGCACGATCAGATCGATGGTGGTGCGGGCTACGACATCCATCATGACACGCCCGTCCGGCGCCCCGGTGACCTGATAGCCCTGGCGCTGGAGGAAACGTGAGACCAGAAGCCTGATCTGCGGATCATCGTCTACCACGAGGATATGACCGTGATCTTCGGCAATGGTTTTGATTGGATCCTGATCCATCTTTCGCGCGGCTTCCCAGAACAAGCCTGACTGTATCGTGCCGCTTCTGTCCTTGCGGCGACTGCACAATAGCGCGCTTATCGCGGTGCCGCCCGCGTTGCTTTGATACAATTTGTAACGGACGCCAGCGGCAGAGCGCTGCTACCCCAATGTTGTCGAAACACGGGGAGCCGAATCGTGACGTTCGTGAAGGTGCCGTTCCTGGCAGGTATAGGGCTGGCGTTAAGCGCCTGTTCGCTGACATCCGTTCCGGACCATCTTGCCAGGCCGGCTGATCCGAACGTCCGCGTCCCCGCTGTCCAATACCGCAGCGTGACCACCGGCGCCGCCACTTTCCGTCCGGTTGATCCGAAGGATTGGCGCGAACTCAATCGTGAAGTCGGTCCGAAGTCATGACGTCGGCTGCCATGTCCGTATCCATTACAGAGATCGATTTTACCCGGGGAAGGACAGTCTTGACCGCTCCAGCGATATCGAATGCCCGTCGTCTGTTCCGGTTTGGGCTGCTCGCCGGAGCGGCGGCTCTGCTGGGAGGCTGCGCGAGCTTCTCCGCCGATGGCGGCATGGGCACGATCCAGTCTGCCACTTACGCCGATATCGGCAAGGATGTCGTGAAGGTCGCCGATGACCAAACGGCACTGACAGCGAAGGCGCGCGTCGACCAGCTGCTGCGCAAGCCACTAACGGCGGATACCGCGGTGCAAATCGCTCTGCTCAACAATCGCGGCCTACAGGCTGCCTTCAACGAACTCGGCATGGCTGAGGCTCAGATGGTCGCAGCCAGCCTGCCGCCCAATCCGCGGCTTGGCATCTCCAAGCTTTCCGGCCGCTTCGAGGTCGAGATCGAGCGGCAGATCGTCGGCAGCCTGCTGGCGCTCGTGACATTGCCTGCTCGGGCGGAGATCGCACGCGAGCGTTTTCAGACGGCACAGTTTCGCACGGCCGAGGCGGTGCTGAAGCTCGCGGCTGATACACGCCGCCAGTATTACCGTTCGGCCGCAGCTAATGCTCAGGTCGCCTTCTATCAGGAGGCCAAGGCTTCGGCTGATGCGGCTTCCGAACTGTTCAAGCGGCTCGGCGAGAGCGGCGGTGTCAACAAGATCGACCAAGCCCGCGAGTTCGCCTTCGAAGCCGAGTTGTCCGTGCAGCTTGCCCAGGCCCGCCAGTTGCAGCGCCAGGAACGTGAGCGCCTCGTCCGCCAGCTCGGGCTCTGGGGCGATGATCTGAAGTTCCGGGTCGGCAGTCTGCCGCCCTTGCCGCGCCTGCAATCGGTCAAGGCGATCGAGGCCGAAGCGTTGCGCAAGCGCGTCGACCTGCGGATCGCACGGGCCGAGCTCGACACGCTCGCCAAGTCGCTAGGCCTCAGCCAGGCGACCCGCTTCGTCAACGATATCGACCTGCTCGGCCGCCGCACCTACGACCGCAGCCGCAGCGTCAACGACCATGGTCATGTCGAGCGCGAATCCAGCCGCAGCCGGACGCTGGAGCTGGAGATCGACATCCCGATCTATGATTTTGGCCAGTCCAAGGTCGCGCTGGCCGAGCAGACCTATATGCAGGCCGCCAACAAGCTGGCGGAGAAAGCGGTCAATATCCGCTCCGAGGCTCGCGAGGCCTACACCACCTACCGCGCCAATTACGACATCACCCGGCAATACCAGAACAACGTGCTGCCATTGCGCAAGATCATTCTGGACCAGTCGCTGCTGCAGTACAGCGGCATGCTCACCGACGTGACGGATCTCATCACCGATGCCCGCAACCGCATCCTCTCGAATGTCGCTGCGATCAATGCTCGGCGCGACTTCTGGATCGCCCATACCGACTTCAAGCATGCCCTGATCGGCGGTGGCAGCGGGGGAGGCGGCCCGGCCACCGTCGCGGCGGCGAGCGGCGGCGACGCCGGCGGCGGGCACTGAAGGAGTTTCCCGACATGACATCCCTATCTCGCAGAGGCTTCATCGGTTCGTCCGGACTCGTTCTGGCTGGGGCGACCGCCGTCTCGGGGCGCACCGCCTTCGCCGCTGTTCCCGAGGCCCCGACCATGAAGGAGGCGACGACGCAGGCGCCGCTCGTGCCGACCACGGGGCCGGACTACCAGCCGGTCGCAACCCTGAACGGCTGGTCGCTGCCCTGGCGAATGAACGGCGACTGGAAGGAGTTCCATCTCGTCGCCGAGCCCGTGGTGCGCGAGCTCGCGCCGGGTATGAAGGCCAATCTCTGGGGCTATAACGGCCAGTCGCCGGGCCCGACCATCGAAGCCGTCGAGGGCGACAAGGTCCGCATCTACGTCACAAACAAGCTGCCGGAGAACACAGCCGTCCACTGGCACGGCCAGCGTCTGCCCAACGGTATGGACGGCGTCGGCGGGCTGACGCAGCCGCATATCCCGCCAGGCAAAACCTTCGTCTACGAGTTCCAGCTGCGGCGCTCCGGCACCTACATGTACCATCCCCATTCGGATGAGATGGTCCAGATGGCGATGGGCATGATGGGCTTCTTCGTCGTCCATCCGAAGGACCCGGCATTCCGCCGCGTCGATCGCGATTTCGTCTTCCTGCTCAACGCGTTCGACATCGAGGCCGGCTCGTATGTGCCGAAAGTCAACACCATGCTCGACTTTAATCTGTGGTGCTGGAACAGCCGGGTGTTTCCCGGCATCGACCCCCTCGTCGTCGGCAAGAACGACAAGGTCAGGGTCCGCTTCGGCAACCTGACCATGACCAACCACCCGATCCACATGCACGGCTACGAGTTCAAGGTCTCCTGCACGGATGGCGGCTGGGTCGACCCCGCAGCGGCCTGGGACGAGGTCTCGATCGATTGCGCCGTCGGGCAGATGCGCGCCTTCGACTTCGTCGCGGACGAGCCGGGCGACTGGGCGATCCACTGCCACAAGTCGCATCACACCATGAATGCCATGGGGCATTCGGTGAAGACCTATATCGGCGTGAACAAGAAAGACCTGGCTAAGCGCATCGCCAAGATCGCGCCGGGCTACATGCCGATGGGCTCGAACGGTATGGGCGAGATGGGCGGCATGGAAATGCCGCTGCCCGACAACACCTTGCCAATGATGACCGGCTTCGCCCAGTTCGGCCCTGTCGAGATGGGCGGCATGTTTTCGGTCGTGAAGGTCCGCGAGGGGCTGGCGACGAACGATTACAAGGACCCCGGTTGGTTCAAGCATCCCGAAGGCACGGTCGCTTTCGAATATAAGGGCCAGAAGCTTGCGGAGGCGCCGCGAGGAACGTCGTTGGACAGCGGCGTCGAGGCCACCGAGTGGCGCGTCAAGGATCCGCGGAAGCCGAGCCTCGGACCTGACGGCAAGTTGCTGCCGGCCGCGAAGAACCCGCATTCCAATCACTGACTTGGCGACAACCTAAACCACCTCTGGAGAGATACATGAAGACAGCAACGTTCAAATTAGCCGCGATCGCCCTTCTGATGTCGGCCGGCGCCGCCTTGGCGGGACCCGGTGCGGCAGGTCATGGCCATGGCGCCGAGACGGCCTATGGCAAGCCGGGTGATCCCAAGAAGCCGGCCCGGCCCGTCCAGGTTGTGATGAGCGAGAAGGACGGCAAGATGACCTTCATCCCCGACCGGATCGAGATCCGCCGCGGCGAGCAGGTCCGCTTTCAGCTTCGCAACAACGGCGAGCTGGATCATGAGCTCGTTCTGGCCACGCTTGAGGAGAACCTCAAGCACGCCATTGAGATGCAGAAGAACCCCGACATGGAGCACGACGATCCGAACGCCAAGCGGCTGGCGCCGAAGAAGACCGGCGAGATCGTCTGGGCGTTCACCAAGCCTGGCGAATTCGATTTCTCCTGCCTGATCCCCGGTCACCGCGAAGCGGGCATGACCGGCAAGATCATCGTCAACTGAGTGATATCAGCGAAAGGATCATCCCATGCTGAAGACCGCTGCCACCCTCGCTTTCCTGATCGTCGCGCTGCCCGCAGTCGCCCAATCGGTCAGCGGCACCGTCACAAAGGTCGATGATGCTCAAGGGAAGCTCACGATCAATCACGGCCCGATCAAGAATCTCGACATGGATGGCATGACCATGGTGTTCAAAGCCGGAGATGCCGGGATGCTGAAAGGCCTGAAGGCCGGTGACAAGATCAAATTCGACGCCGACCGCGTCAACGGCCAGCTCACGGTGACCAAGCTGCAGAAGTCCAAGTAATCCCTATGTGCGGCAAGGCGTGAATTCGCCTTGCCGCACAGAACGTTGTTTCGGACAAACCGGCTGTCTGTCGCCGAACTCCGGCGACGCTGGTTACGTCAGCAGATGTATTGTCTGACGGAAGGATCCTCGCGAGCCGTCAGAAGCCTCGCCCCCGACCCATGCAGAGAACGAGACAAGCTGAAAGGCGGGCCATGCGATTGGTCTTGCTGGGGATCCCTATTGCGCTGGTGGCGCTTCACGCGCGAGCGGCCGACGGTGATCTGCAGCGCGCGCTGATCAAAGTGTCTTGCCCTACGGGCAAGGTCACGCGCCTCAATCCCATTGGTCAGAGTGAGGTCTATGAAGCGAACTGCTTCGGCCGGCGCATCAAAATCGTCTGCATGAGAGGACACTGCTCCGCTGAAAATCCGCCTCAAAGCCGGGATGGCCCGGAATGATGTCGTAGCTGACAAGTTCAATGCATACGGCGAAAGGCCATCGCATGATCGGGAACTGCCTGAAATCATCACAAATGGGCGCGTTTCGGGCGCTTTGTGCTGTGGCTGCTGGGATGCTGTTCGTTGGACAGGCGGAAGCCCAGTCGGTCAAGATCGTCGGAATAGGCGCCTCAAGCTGCCAGTATTTCTTGCGGGAAACTAACGGCAAACCGGAAATCGAAAAGAATTTCTTTGCTTGGGCGCAAGGTTACATGAGCGGCCTGCTGTTGCGGGCACCACCTGGAAAGGACGAGGATCTTGACCTCGCGCCGGACGCCTATCCCTTGCTTAAGCAGGCCGAGTTCCTGCGGAGCTACTGCACGCGCAACCTCGATGCCGACTTCAGCGATGGGGTGAACGATCTCTATCGCACGCTTCGAGCTCCACCGAGCTGAGGCCCGCAATCCTATCTGAAGGCAAGGCAGATGGCGCCGATATGGGCGGCGTCGCTACCGAAGATTGAGTTCAGCAGACGTGAACGCGACGTTCCAGTTTATCCATGATCTCGGTCACCGGATCATGGGCCTCGATTATCCGCACGGCCATTGGCTGATCAATATTGCGGCGGCGCTGCTGTTTGTCGTTGCGCCGGTGTGGACACTCTGGATTGGCCTGCGGCTTGGGTACCGGCGCTACAGTGCGAGGCGCCGCCGGCGCGCCCGGTTTGCGGCCGCGACCTCGCGCGCTCCAGAGCGCCCGACGGCCAGTGATCGAGCGTGGTCGCTTGAGGCTTATGTCATCCGTGCGACTGCAAGACCGCAGGCGAAGCTCGTGATCATTTCGATTATGACGCTTCCGACGGCGTGGCTTCTGCTTGAGATACCCAAGCATATTATCAATCATGCTCTCGCCGATGCGAGCGATAGTGGTCACGTCGACATGGTGCTGTTTGGCCTGTCGCTGGACCGCATGTCGCTTCTGTTTGCGCTGTGCGCAGGCTATCTCGGCACTCTGACCTTGAACGGCCTGATCAAATACGCGGCCATGCGCATCCGTGGCCGTGTGAGTGAACGGCTGGTTCGCAGGCTTCGGCTCGGCGTCTTGCGCCGCGCGCGCGCGGGCGCGACTTCGGAACAGCGGGCGCATCTTTCTGCGGTAGTAGTGCAGGAAGTCGAACCGATCGGGTATTTCGGCGGGAGCCTTGCCGTTGTTCCCGTCATTCAGGGTGGGGCCCTGCTGACCAGCATCCTATTCCTATTGATGCAAAACCCGGCATTGGCTCTGGCGGCACTGCTGATGTTGCCCCTGCAGCTCACGCTTTTGCCCGGCTTGCAGAAGCGGCTCAACGCGAAGGTGCGGGACAGGGTCCGTTCGACCCGCAAGCTAGGCGGTCTCATGATAGCAGACGGCTCAGCTTCCGCCTCCCATGGCTCACATTCGACAGCCGCTCGGCGTGACTTATCAATCCTGCGCCATCAGATGCGAACGACGGCGAGCCTGGAAACGATCCGGGTCGAGATCAGCGATCTGAAAGGCAGGATCAAGGGCCTGTACAATTACACGTCCAATCTGACGCCATTTTTTTTCTTCACGATCGGCGGTTACCTCGTCGTCAGAGGGCAGTTGTCGCTCGGCGCGCTTGTTGCCGCTCTTGCCGCCTATCGGGAAATATCGCCGGCGCTGCGGGAACTGTTCGATTTCATGCAGAACTGGTCGGATGCGAAAGCCCGCTTCAGCGAGGTCACCAGAGCCATGGGTCAGGTTCGTACCGTTCCGGTGGCGATCGACGCCTCTCAAATCCCGCTTCGTCGCGATCGGCTGGCGAGCTGAGGGGCGCTGCGCATCCCTGGCTCGGCCGCTGGCGAGCATCTTCCATGTATTCGGCGCTATCGAGCGTTTCGAACGACGGTTGATCAAGGTGGTTTGGTTGAAACTGCGGTCGACCGACCTAGTCGGCAGCATGCGAGGGTATCGACGCCATCACCTGCTCCCTTCCTCGGGCCGCTCGGAACCCAGCAGCCCAACGCATGACCCGTTAGAGAGCGACATCGGTGGGACGCCCATCGTCGATCTCCTGGCTATAGCGAGCGCCCAAGAGGTGGCACTGTCGATCCCGGAAGCTCTCAAGCATCGTCAGGACCGTCGCGCGCGACATCGTCTGATCTTAGAGCCTATCACGGAGCTTCATCCCCGAGAGCGAAGGCGTTTCGGACGGCATAAAGCTCGGCGACAAAGGCTGAGACGAGGCGGGAGTTCGCGCTGCCGGGCGGCTTCAAGAGCAAGGCGCGGAAGTGCACAGCCGGCTCGAAGGGGCGGACGACAATCCCCTGGATCATCTTGTCGGCGATGATGAACGGATTGACGAGGCCTATGCCGAGACCTTGAGAAGCCAGGATGGCGATCGTAACGCCATAGGGCGTCTCCACCAGAATGCGAGGCTGGACACCGTATTCGGAAAAGATCTTGTCCATCGTAAGCCGCACGGTGTCCTCCGGCGCGAGCGCTAGGAAGCCCTCATCGTTCAGGTCTGCCGGCGTGATAACGTCCCGGCTTGCCAGAGGATGTCCTTGGGGGATGACGCAGACGGCGCGAGGCGTGGTGAACACGCTGTGCAGGACACCATCAGTGTCGATCTCGTCGGCTGCCAGTCCAATGTCGAAGCTGCCTGAAGCCACCAGATCGCGAACGACGTTGGACGTGCGGACCTGATAGCTGATCCGCACCTGCGGATGCTTGCGCGAGAATGTCGTGATCGCTCGCGGGACGAGGCCATGCCCGAGAGCCGACAGGCTGGCGACCCGAATGGTCCCGGCGCCGACCTCCTTGATCTGAGCAGCCCGCAGCTTGAGACGATCGAGGCCGACCAGGTTCGCCTTCACTTCGGCATGGAAGAGCAGGGCTTCGCGGGTCGGGACCAAGCGGCCGCGGATCCGATCGAACAGGCTGAATCCGAGTTCGGCTTCGAGCTTGGCAAGCGAACGGCTGATGGCCGGCTGCGACGTGCTGAGCAAGGCAGCCGCCGATCCGGCGCCGCCGCTGGTCATGATCGCATGGAATACGTCGATATCGCGCAGGTTCATGGGCCAGCCATATCAAGAATGGATTGACTCTATCGATCCGGCCATAGATGGCAATGTCGGCGCGAGCTAGCGTCAAGCCATGACGAAATCCGACGACACCTCGCACATCCATCCACCCGAGCGTTCACGCCAGCCGTTCCAAGCAGTGGCAATGCCGGTTGAGCGCGCTTCGACGATTGTTTTCGACGATCTCGAGGCGTTCGAAAAGCGAGCCGAGCGCGTCTATGACGGTTTCAGCTATGGGCTTTATGGGACGCCGACGAGCCGGCTTCTCGAGGACCATATTGCCCAGCTTGAAGGGGCGGCGAGGGCGGTCGTGGTGCCGTCGGGCATGGCGGCGATGACGCTGGCGACAATGGCGGTGTGCCGGAGCGGTGACCGCATCCTGATGCCCGAGACGCTCTATGGGCCGGCGCGGGATATGATAATTCGCTTCCTGGGGCCGCTCGGCATCGTGGCGCAATCCTACGACCCACGGCTCGATGCTGGGATTGCAGCCCTTCTCGACGAACGGACGCGGCTGGTCTGGGTGGAATCGCCGGGGTCCGGAACATTCGAGATTCAGGACGTGCCGGCGATCGTCGTGGCGGCCCACAAGACTGGCGCGTTGGTCGCCGCCGACAACACCTGGGCGTCTCATCTGCTGTTCAAGCCGCTGGCTCACGGCGTCGACATCAGCATGCAGGCGCTGTCGAAGCATGCCGGTGGTCATGGCGACCTGCTCATGGGCTCGCTCGCCGTGCGCGACGAAGTTCTGTTCCGGCGCCTGAAGGATACCGCGCGCTTCCTTGGCTACGGCGTTTCACCTGAAGATTGCGCGCTGTGCGAGCGCGGTCTGATGACCATGCCGGTCCGCATGCGCCATGCCGCTGCAAGCGCGGCCAAGATCGTGAGCTGGCTGTCGCAACGCTCGGAGGTCGCTCGCATCTTGCACCCGGCTATGCCGGACCATCCCGGGCATGCGGTCTGGAAAAGAGACTTTTCCGGCGCGGCCGCCGTGTTCTCCGTGGTGCTCAGACCGGAGCTTGCGCCCTTCCAGGCCGAAATCCTCCGGCGGATGCGCCTGTTCAAGCTCGGCGCGAGCTGGGGCGGCGTTCATTCGCTGATCGCTGTCAATGATCCGCGAAAAGGTCGGACCAGTTTGGACTGGCTGCCATCCGGACCGGTCTGGCGATTGTCGATCGGGCTGGAAGGGCTCGATGACCTGATCACTGATCTGGAGCAGGCCTTAGCCGAGCCTGCTGCAGCTTCTTCGATGGCAGGCTGCAAGGCAGCTGAATGACCACCAAGAACCAAAACAGGGGAATGGAGATAACCATGACAAGATTGAAAGTGCTTCTCGGCACGGCGCTTGCCGCCGCTAGTTTGACGGCGGGCATCAGTGATGCCGGCGCACAGAGCGTCGTGAACAAGATCAAGCAGCGCGGCTATGTGAGCTGCGGGGCAAGCCAGGGCGTGCCCGGCCTCTCGCGGCCTGACGAGAACGGCTACTATCGCGGCTTCGATTCCGACATCTGCCGGACCTTCGCGGCGGCCATTCTCGGCGACAAGGACAAGATCCGCTATGTCCCGCTGAACGCCGGTCAGCGTTTCCCGGCGCTGCAGACCGGCGAGATCGACGTCCTGTCCCGCACCTCGACCATCACCTACAGCCGCGACACGGTGGTTCGCTTCGTCTGGATCAATCTCTATGACACGGACGGACTGCTGGTCCGCAAGGCCGATAAAATCACCGAGCCTAAGATGCTCGAGGGCAAGACGGTCTGCCTGCAGGGCGGCGGCAGCCTGACCGAAAAGGCGATCGAGGAGACCGAAGAAGAATTCAACATCACGATGAAGAAAGTCTATTTCGACTCGACGATCCAGGCTCGCGATGCCTTCTTCGGTGGTCGCTGTGACTCCTATGTCACCGACGGAACGGCCGCGGCTGGGCAACGGGCTTCGGTCGCGAAAAACCCGGACGATTACGACATCATCAAGGTCGGCCACGCGGCCGAGCCGAATGGAGTCGCCGTAGCGCGCGGAGATGATCAGCTCTTTGACATCGTGCGCTGGACGATGAACGCCCTGTTCTGGGCGGAGTTGAACGGCATTACAGCGAAGAACATCGACGAGAAGTTGAAATCGGGATCGAGCGAGATCAAGCGGGTGCTTGGTCAGGAGCCAGGCTTCGGCAAGCCGCTCGGGCTCGATGACAAGTGGGTCTACAACGTCGTCAAGCAGATGGGGAATTACGCCGAGATTTGGGACAACAATCTCGGGAAGAATAGCCCTCTTAAGGTCGACCGCGGCCTGAATGCACTCTGGAAAGATGGTGGGCTGAACTACCCTTACCCCTGGGATTAGGCGAAGTCCGGGGGAGCGGAACGAACGCTCCCCCTGTTCCATGGGGCA
The DNA here is from genome assembly GCF_058783685.1 of Allobosea sp. FW305-C-101. NCBI lineage: Bacteria > Pseudomonadati > Pseudomonadota > Alphaproteobacteria > Hyphomicrobiales > Alloboseaceae > Allobosea > Allobosea sp. FW305-C-101. Next base: position 47,054 of record NZ_JBYSYT010000013.1, read on the forward strand.
TTCAAAAAGAAGGGGAGACGGCATGCTTCGCGATGCCAGGACGAGATCGATCGTCATTCAATGCGCGCTGGTGGCGGTTGTCGTCGGCGCAGCGATCCTGCTCGTTACTACCACCTTCACGAACCTGCAGACGCGCGGCATTCCGATCGGGTTCGATTTCCTGACGATGCCGTCCCGGATCGTGATCTCAGAGGCGATCCTCTCGTATAAGTCGCGTGATCCATATTACTGGGCCATCGTCGTCGGCCTAGCGAACACCATCTTCATTTCGGCGCTCGTCATCGTGTTCTCGTCGGTGCTGGGCCTGATCGTCGGCGTCACCCGGCTAAGCAGCAATCCGCTCGCCTCGGGCATGTGCCGCATCTGGGTCGAGATCGCGCGCAATTCGCCACCAATTGTCCTGCTGATTTTCCTTTATTCGCTCTGGTGGAAAGTCCTCCCGCCGGTCACTGAGGCGCTCAATCCGGTTCCGGGCGTCTTCGCCTCGATGCGCGGCGTCATGGTCCCGAGCGTTCACATCAGCATAACAACCGCAGGCATAGTGCTGATCGCCATAGCCGGCTTGGTGGTCCTCGCTGCTCGGACCGTAGGTGCCCTGCGCAAATTTCGCTCCGTCCTGAGCTGGGCCGCGGTTGCCGTGCTTTTGCTCGGCCTTTGGATGGCCGATGTAAACTTCTCGACCGACTGGCCGGAGTTCGCGGGCTCGAATTTCCGGGGCGGGCTGGAGTTGACGCCGGAACTCAGCACAATCCTGATCGGCCTCACGATCTATACGACCGGCTTCATCGCCGAGATCGTGCGCGGCGGCGTGTTGTCGGTCGGGCGGGGCCAATGGGATGCCGGCCGGTCGGTCGGCCTGTCCCGGACCCAGATTCTGCGGCTGATTGTGATCCCGCAAATGCTGCGGGTGATCGTGCCGCCGCTCAACAGCCAGTACATCAACGTGGTCAAGAATTCGACACTGGCGATCGCGGTCGGTTATCCGGATTTCCTTGCGGTGATGAACACGATCATCAGCAAGTCCAGCCATTCGATCGAAGGTGTCTTCATCATCCTGGGTGTCTATCTCGCCCTCAACCTGACCCTGTCGAGCGCGGCCAACTGGTACAACCGCCGCATCGCGATCGTGGAGCGCTGAAACCCGTGAAGACGATTTCGCTTCCGCTTTCCGAGGCTCCCGTGCCGTCGCAAGCCTGGTCCCCACCGCTTCTGGCCCCTCTGCGCCGGCTCGCCTGGCTCCTGTTTGGCTCGCCGCTGAATGCCATCCTGACGTTGGTTTTCAGCGTCATGCTCGCGATCGCGGTGCCACCGATGCTGCGCTGGCTTGTGTTTGATGCGGTCCTGTTCAACCCGGATCCCGCTGCCTGCCGTGCGGCGTCAGGCGCCTGCTGGAGTTTCATCTACGCCAAATCAGGCCAGCTGCTGTTCGGCATCTATCCGGTCGACGAGCGATGGCGGCCCGCTCTGGTCTGCGTGCTGATCCTGGTGCTGCTCGGCTGGTCAGTTCGGCCCGCGAGCTGGACACCGCGGCTGGTCTGGCTGTGGGCTGCAGCGCTCGCGCTGATCGTTTGGCTGATGGGCGGCGGTCTCGGACTCGACGAGGTCCCGACCTCGTCCTGGGGTGGCCTGCCGGTGACGTTGATTCTCACCGTCGTTGCGATCGGGATCGCCTTTCCGGTCGGTATCCTGTTGGCTCTGGCGCGCCGCTCCGCCATGCCGGCCGTCAGGATCGGGGCGGTGGTCACGATCGAGTCTGTGCGCGGCCTGCCGCTGCTCTCGATCCTCTTCGTCGCCTCGATCATGCTGCCGCTCTTCCTGCCGGAGGCGCTGTTGCCCGATAAGTTCGTACGTGCGCTCGTCGCCCTGACGGTCTTCGCGGCGGCCTATCTCGCTGAAGTCATCCGCGGTGGGCTGCAGGCCATCTCGAAGGGGCAATATGAAGCGGCCGCGGCACTCGGCTTGCCGTTCTGGCGGACGCAATATCTCGTGATCTTGCCGCAGGCGATCAGGGTGGTGATCCCGGCGCTGGCCAACACCATCATCGTGATGATCAAGAACACCAGTCTCGTGCTCGTGGTTGGGCTCTTCGATCTGATCAGTTCGGGCAAGGCCGCTCTGGCCGACCCGGCTTGGCCGTCGCCGGCCGCCGAAACCTTCCTCTTCATCGGCGCGATCTTCTTCGCCCTGTCCTTCTCATTCGCCCGCTTTGCCGATTTCCTGGAGCGGCGCGGTCCCGCTGCCCATTAGGAGGCGCCACCATGAACTTGGCTATGACCGAAAGCAGGATGACCAGCGCCCGTCCCGCGGCGCTGAAATCGACATCGCTCAACACCGCGACTGCCGTCGAGATGATCGGCGTGAACAAGTGGTACGGCGAGTTCCACGTGCTGCGCGACATCAACTTGAAGGTGTCCCGCGGCGAGAAGCTGGTCATCTGCGGCCCGTCCGGTTCGGGCAAATCCACCATGATCCGCTGCATCAACCGCCTGGAAGAGCACCAGAAGGGCCAGATCATCGTCGACGGCACGGAGCTCACCAACGATCTCAAGAAGATCGACGAGATTCGCCGCGACGTCGGCATGGTCTTCCAGCATTTCAACCTGTTCCCGCATCTGACGATCCTGGAAAACCTGACGCTCGCCCCGATCTGGGTGCGCAAGATGCCCAAGAAGGATGCCGAGGAGATCGGCATGCATTACCTGACGCGGGTGAAGATCCCCGAGCAGGCGCTGAAATATCCGGGCCAGCTCTCGGGCGGCCAGCAGCAGCGTGTCGCGATAGCGCGTTCGCTCTGCATGAGCCCGAAGATCATGCTGTTCGACGAGCCGACCTCGGCGCTCGACCCCGAGATGGTCAAGGAGGTGCTCGACACCATGGTCTCGCTGGCCGACGAGGGCATGACCATGCTCGTCGTCACCCACGAGATGGGCTTCGCCCGCCAGGTCGCCGATCGTGTCATCTTCATGGATGCCGGCCAGATCGTCGAGATGAACGAGCCAAACGCCTTCTTCAAGAATCCGCAGCACGAGCGCACGAAGCTGTTCCTGAGCCAGATCCTGCATTGAGGGCGAGGGGCGAAAAGTGCTTGACCTTCCCACAGTAGGAAGGCGCAAGCTGCTGCAATCCTCAACTATGGGACATTGCAGCGATGTGCTCCTGCCAGCAACATTCAGGTACCGCCGCCAACGCGACAACCGCTCCTGAAGGCGCAATCAGCTTTCGCGTCGAGGACATGACTTGCGGCCATTGTGCCGGCACGATCAAGAAGGCGATCGAGGATCAATTGCCCGGAACCGCGGTCACCGCCGACCCGGCTTCGAAGCTCGTCAGCGTCGTCGGCGCGGCCGACTTCGCCGCCGTCAGGTCGATCGTGACGGGTGCCGGATACACGCCCAGCGCGGATCGCGTCGGCTGATCGCGGGCGGCCGGCGTGAACCCCCCGGCCGCTGATGAATTGGCAAGGCAAGGGGCGAGAGGTTAGGCGGCGAGCCATGGCAGATCATCAGCGTCACGCCGGTCATCAGCACGATGACCACTCGCACCACGGCCATTCTCATGGCGCAGGGGAGAGTGCGAAGGACCCGGTCTGCGGGATGGCCGTCGATCCGGCTACGGCCAAGCATCGCGCCGCCCATGCGGGGCAGACCTATTTCTTCTGCTCCGCCGGCTGCCAGCACAAGTTCGAGGCCGATCCGGCCGCCTATGTTGGTGAGAAGGTCGAGACGCCTGCCGCCAAGCCGGCGCCCGAGGGCACGATCTACACCTGCCCGATGCATCCCCAGATCCGCCAGGCCGCGCCGGGAAATTGCCCGATCTGCGGCATGGCGCTCGAACCGGAGATCGCGACGCTTCAAGAGGGGCCCAGCGCCGAGCTCGTCGACATGACCCGCCGGTTCTGGGTGGGCCTCGCGCTCGCCGTCCCGGTGTTCGTGCTGGAGATGGGCGGGCATCTCGTCGACTTGCACATGCTTCTTAGCCAGCAGAGCTCGAATTGGCTGCAGCTGATCTTGGCGACGCCCGTCGTGCTCTGGGCCGGCTGGCCGTTCTTCCAGCGGGCCTGGGCCTCGCTTGTCAATCGCAGCCTGAACATGTTCACGCTGATCGCGATGGGCACGGGTGTCGCCTGGTCCTATAGCGTTGTCGCGACCGTTGCTCCGACCCTCTTTCCCGATACCCTTCGTTCGGCCGAAGGCGCGGTCGCGGTCTATTTCGAAGCGGCCGCCGTGATCACCGTTCTGGTGCTGCTCGGACAGGTCCTTGAATTGCGGGCTCGCGAGCAGACCGGCGGCGCGATCCGAGCCTTGCTCGACCTTGTTCCGAAGACGGCGCGGCGGGTACGGGACGATGGCGAGGACGAGGATATCAAACTCGACGCCGTCCATGTCGGGGACCGCTTGCGGGTTCGTCCGGGCGAGACGGTGCCGGTCGATGGCGAACTGATCGAAGGCCGCAGTTCGATCGATGAATCCATGGTCACAGGCGAATCGATGCCGGTCACCAAGGAGACCGGTGCGGCTCTGATCGGCGGCACGCTCAACACCACCGGCGGATTCATCATGCGCGCGGGCAAGGTCGGCAGCGACACCATGCTGGCCCGCATCGTCTCGATGGTGGCGGAGGCTCAGCGCTCGCGGGCGCCGATTCAGCGCCTGGCGGACCAGGTCTCTGGATGGTTCGTTCCGCTCGTCATCGTTATCGCCATCGTCGCTTTCGGCGCCTGGATGGCATTCGGGCCGGAGCCGCGCTTTGCGCATGGGCTCGTCGCCGCCGTCGCCGTGCTGATCATTGCCTGCCCTTGCGCGCTCGGCCTGGCGACGCCGATGTCGATTATGGTCGGGGTCGGGCGCGGTGCTCATCTCGGCGTTCTGATCAAGAATGCCGAAGCTCTGGAGCGCTTCGAGAAGGTCGATACCCTTGTCGTCGACAAGACCGGCACGCTGACCGAAGGCAAGCCGCGGCTGACCGGGCTGAAGCCGGTCGGCGCGTTCGATGAGAACGAGCTGCTGCGGCTTGCCGCTTCGCTGGAGCGGGCGAGCGAGCATCCGCTCGCTGCCGCGATCGTCGATGCGGCGAAGGAGCGCGGCCTCGCCCTGGCCGAGGCGCAGGATTTCGACAGCCCTGTGGGCAAGGGGGTGACGGGGACGGTTGAAGGTCGCTCGCTCGTGATTGGCAGCCACCGGATCATGACTGAAGCCGGTATCGACACTGCCGCTCAGGCAGCCGAGGCGGAATCGTTGCGCGCCGAGGGCGGCACAGTGATTTTCGTGGCGATCGATGGCCGCGTCGCCGGACTGCTGATGATCTCTGATCCCGTCAAGCAGACCACACCGAAGGCGATCAAGTCGCTCAAGGGCGCCGGCATTCGCGTCGTGATGCTGACCGGCGACAACAAGACGACGGCGCAGGCGGTCGCGCGCCGGCTCGGCATCGAGGAGGTAGAGGCCGAGGTCCTGCCCGAGGACAAGAGTGCGGTCGTTAGCAAGTTTCGTTCGCAGGGCAGGGTGGTCGCGATGGCCGGCGACGGCGTGAACGACGCGCCAGCGCTGGCGGCGGCGGATGTCGGGATCGCGATGGGCACGGGCACGGACGTCGCGATCGAAAGTGCCGGCGTAACCCTGCTCAAGGGCGATCTGGAGGGCATCGTGCGCGCGCTTCAGCTCAGCCGGGCGACGATGAGCAATATCCGGCAGAACCTGTTCTTCGCTTTCATCTACAATGCGGCGGGCGTCCCGATCGCCGCCGGCGTGCTCTATCCGATATTCGGATTGCTGTTGTCGCCGATCATTGCGGCGGCGGCGATGGCCTTATCCTCCGTCAGCGTGATTGCCAATGCGCTGCGGTTACGCACCGTCTCTCTGGAATAAAAGCAGTCCTTCAACGGCTTGATCGGACTGCGTTGAGCCCGTCCAGCGCCTGTCACAGGACGGTTGCCTCCCGCTTATGCCCGACCCACACGCGCCATTCAAAACGAACGGGCCTGAATCGTGAGCTTGTTGCAAAGCGTTCTTGTTCCCAAGGTCAGCTCGGGCAAGTCGTTTGGTGCCTATCAGCGCTGGATCCACTGGAGCGTGCCGCTGTTGTGTATCGCCCAGGTTCCGACATCCTGGGCAATCCAGCGCACCCATATGGCACATGGATTCACCAAGCCTGCCCCGTTCGATCTGTTTTTGCATCAAGTCCATGCCTGGATGGGCTGGCTGATTATGGGACTTGCGCTGCTGCAGATCGCGCTGCGCTACATCTACGGTCGCCCCTCGCTCGAAGGGTTGTCGCCACTCGAACGACGGGCTGCGACGGGTGTTCATGTTGCCCTGTACGGCCTTCTGCTGCTTTTGCCATTTACGGGTACGGTTGCGATGTATCTCAGCTTTCGCGGGGCGCCCGTCCATCGATGGCTAAGCTGGGCGCTGCTGACCTTAGCGCTGATCCATGTCGCTGGAGCGCTTTGGCATCATTTCTATCGCCGCGACGACATCCTGTGCCGTATGATGACTGGCCAAAGGTGAGATCACGAAGCAGCGATTTTGCTTGCTCCCGGTCAAACAGCCGCAGTTCTAGCCCTTTTCCGATATCTGACGGTATGTCAGAACTGGTGCTATGAAGTTTCGACTTCTCACGCATGTGTTGGTCTTGGGGCTGTTCGTCACGGCCACGATGTTGGCTGCCCTGGTGGCGCCGGCGAAGGCCGGCTATGCCCGCATGGACAGCGAGACGATGGCGGCAATGTCGCCTGAGATGCCGTGCTGCCCCAATCCGAAAGACAAGCAACCGGATTGCACGACGAACTGCCCGGCTGTGAGCTTCTGCCTGGCCAAGAGCTTCGCGAGCGAACCAACGGCGTTTGACCTGGTTGTTCAACCGGTTGTCGTAATGCTCGGGCTTGCGGGTAATGAGGCCGCACGCCTTTCACAGCCGAGCGAACCACCCGCCCGACCTCCACGAACCTGAGACATAGCCGGCGCTCATACGCCGGTCGCGACCGCACGGTAAATCCGAGCGGTCGGTGCGCCGTGGCAAACGCCACGTTGGGAGCTGCGCGCGCAGGCGCGGCAGTCTTACCGTCTCAGGATCTCGACAATGATTTTCACCCGCACTTCGCGCGCGCTCATCGCCGCGTTTCCGCTCGTCGCCATTGCAGTGCCAGCTTTGGCGGAGGTCAAGGATTACGAATTCCGCCTGACCCAGAATGAGTTCAAGCAGGGCAACGGTGTCGTCATCACCGTCAGGCTGATCGACAAGCGATCAGGCAAGCCGGTGCCGGATGCCGTCATCTTCGTCAAGCGCATCGACATGGAGCCGGAGGGTATGGCCACGATGGCCTCTCCGATCGAAGCGCTTCCCGCTCCAGAAGCAGGGACCTACAGCTTCAAGACCAATTTGGTCATGGAAGGCGGTTGGCGGTTGTCGCTTGGCGCCAAGGTCCAGGGCGAAACGGGTACGCTCGAAAACAAGCTGATCCTCAAGGCCCTGCCATGAAACGTCTCGCCCTCACAGGCCTCGCTCTCGCCGCCATTCTGGCGGCGGGAGGTGCGGGCTATTGGGCTGGTCATCGCGGCATTGTGGTGCCTGGCCTGCGGAATTGGCTCGGCATCGAAGGCTCACTCGCGGCAAACGAGCCCGTTGGCGGCGATCTGGTGATCTACTATCAGGACCCTGACCACAAACCGGTCTATTCGGCAGTGCCGCGCCAGACCGAGGACGGCAGGCCCTTCACGGCCGTCCTCGCTAGCCAGGACATCAGCTTCGAGGAAAAGCCTCCGGGTGAGGAGCGGAGGGCCCAGGCCGACACGAAGCGCATCCTTTACTACCGCAACCCCATGGGTCTCCCGGATACGTCGCCGGTGCCGAAGAAGGACTCGATGGGGATGGACTATCTCCCCGTCTACGAAGGCGAGGGGAACGAGGACGGGGTCATCAAACTCTCACCCGGGCGCATCCAGCGTAGTGGTGTGCGCTCTGAACTGGTCCGTCGCCAGAGCATTGCCCAGACCATTCGCGTTCCGGGTGTGGTGCAGCTCGACGAGCGACGCATTTCCGTCGTGGCGATACGCGCGGATGCTTTCGTCCAGGAGGTCGCGCCGGTCACGACCGGCGATCGCGTTGCCAAGGGTACGCGGCTCGCGCGCATCTATTCGCCTGAAATCAGCACGGCTGGCGCCCAGTTCGTCACCGAGCTCAACGCCGCTGCTCGGGGCGTGCCCGAAGGCGGCGCGAGGCAGCGCCTCGAAAATCTCGGCGTTCCCCCGGAGGTCATCGCCGAGATCGAGCGCAGCCGAAAGGTGCCGCTCACGATCAACTGGTCGGCACCGCGTGACGGCATCGTGCTGGAACGCTCGGTCAGTGATGGGATGAAGATGGCCGCCGGCGGCAGTCTATTTCGGCTTGCCGACATCTCGACGATCTGGGTTCTGGCCGATGTTCCGGAACGCCAACTGGCTGCCGTCAGCATCGGCGCACCAGCCACGGTGCGGCTGCGCGGTCGCCCGGGAAATTCCTTCGAGGGGCGCGTCAGTCTGATCTACCCGGAGATCGCCGAGGCGACGCGGACGGCAAAGGTCCGCATCGAGCTTGCCAACCGCGACGGCATCCTGTTGCCGAACATGTATGCCGACGTCGAGATCGGTTCCGGCGATGCAGCTCCGGAACTCGCCGTTCCCGACAGCGCCGTGATCGATAGTGGCACGCGCCGCGTCGTTATCCTCGATCGCGGCGAAGGCCGTTTCGAGCCACGCGAGGTCAAGCTCGGCCGCCGCGGCGACGGCATGGTCGCGATCACCGAGGGCGTTGCCGAGGGCGACCGCGTCGTCGTCTCGGCCAACTTCCTGATCGACGCCGAGAGCAACCTCAAGGCCGCCCTAAGCGGCTTCGCGGAGCCGGAGGCCAAGCCATGATTGCCCGCCTGATCGCCTGGTCGGCGCGCAACCTGATCCTCGTCCTCGTTGCCGCCGCCTTTGCCGTCGCAGCAGGCGTCTATGCCCTCAAGACCTTGCCGCTCGACGCCATTCCCGATCTCTCAGACGTCCAGGTCATCGTCTACACCGAATATCCCGGCCAGGCGCCACAGGTCATCGAGGATCAGGTCACCTATCCGCTGACGACCTCGATGCTGACCGTGCCGAAGGCGCGCGTCGTGCGCGGCTTCTCCTTTTTCGGCGTCTCCTTCGTCTATGTGATCTTCGAGGATGGCACCGACCCCTATTGGGCGCGCTCGCGCGTGCTCGAATATCTCAATACCGCGGCACGCCGTCTGCCCTCGGGCGTGACGCCGACGCTCGGGCCGGACGCAACCGGCGTCGGCTGGGTTTATCAATACGCCGTCATGGCCAAGGACATGACCCTGGCCGAATTGCGCTCCCTGCAGGATTGGAAGATCCGTTTTGCTGCGTCGCGTGCCGAGGGCGTGGCAGAGGTCGCCAGCGTCGGCGGCTTCGTCAAGCAATACGCGATCGTCGTCGATCCCGTGCGTTTGCGCGCTCAAGGTGTCTCATTGGCTACGCTGCGCGAGGCCGTGCGCAGCAGCAATCTGGATGTCGGCGGCCGCACGGTCGAGCTCAGCGAGTTCGAGTTCATGGTGCGCGGCCGCGGCTATCTGAAATCCATCGCCGACATCGAGAACATCGTCCTCAAGAGCGATCGAGGCGCGGCGCTTCGCCTCTCCGATGTCGCGCGGGTCGAGATCGGGCCGGACGAGCGGCGAGGCATCACCGAGCTCAATGGCGAGGGTGAGGTCGCAAGCGGCATCATCCTTCAACGTTTCGGCGCCAACGCGCTCGCCGTGATCGAGCATGCCAAGGCGCGACTTGCCGAGGTCGCGGCGAGCCTACCGGGCGGGGCTGAGATCGTACCGGTCTACGATCGCTCTGGGCTGATTGAGCGGGCGATCGAGACATTGAAGGGCACGCTGATCGAAGAAAGCATCATCGTCGCCCTGGTCTGCATCGTCTTCCTGCTGCATCTGCGCAGCGCCCTGGTTGCGATCATCATGCTGCCCATCGGCATCCTGATGGCGTTCGCGGCAATGAAGGTGCTCGGCCTCGGATCCAACATCATGAGCCTCGGCGGCATCGCCATCGCGGTCGGCGCGATGATCGACGCTGCGATCGTCATGATCGAGAACGCCCACAAGCACCTCGAACGGGCCGCGCCGGACAAGCCACGCGTCGAGATCTTGATCGAGGCCGCGAGCGAGGTCGGACCGGCCCTGTTCTTCAGTCTCCTCGTCATCACGGTCTCGTTCCTGCCGATCTTCACGCTGGAAGCGGAAGAAGGCCGCCTGTTCGGGCCGCTTGCCTTCACAAAGACCTTCGCCATGGCGGCAGCGGCGCTGCTGTCGGTGACGCTGGTGCCGGCGCTAATGGTCGTCTTCGTGCGCGGTCGGATCATTCCGGAGCATAAGAACCCGATCAACCGGGTCCTGATTGCAATCTACCGTCCTCTCATCCGCGGCGTCCTCAGGGCCAAGACCGTGACGATCATTCTGGCGGTCGCGGTGCTGGGTCTCAGCCTCTGGCCGATGCGACAACTCGGCTCCGAGTTCATGCCGACGCTCGACGAGGGCACGCTGATGTACATGCCGACCACCCTGCCGGGCATCTCCGTCACCAAGGCGGCTGAACTGCTCCAGACCCAGAACCGGATCATCCGCTCCTTCCCGGAGGTCGCCTCGGTCTACGGCAAGGCCGGACGCGCCCAGACCGCTACCGACCCGGCGCCGACCGAGATGTTCGAGACCATCATCAACCTGAGGCCCAAGACCGAGTGGCGTCAGGGCGTCACGCTCGACAGTCTCAAGGGGGAGATGGACAAGGCGCTCCAGTTCCCCGGCGTCTCTAATGCCTGGACGCAACCGATCCGGGCCCGCATCGACATGCTGGCAACCGGCATCCGCACACCGATCGGGGTCAAAGTCTTCGGCACCGACCTGGCACAGATGGAGGCGGTATCTCGACAGATCGAGACCGTCCTCAAGGCGGTCCCGGGGACAAGTAGCGCCTATGCGGAGCGTGTCATCGGTGGCTACTTCCTCGACATCGTGCCGGACCGGATCGCTCTGGGGCGCTACGGGCTCTCCGTCGGCGACGTGCAGAATGCGATCGTGATGGCCATGGGTGGTGAGACGGTGACGACGACTGTCGAGGGCCGCGAACGCTATGGCGTGACCATCCGCTATCCCCGTGACCTGCGCTCCGATCCGCAGGCGATCGCGCGCGAGGTCCAGGTCTCGACCCCGTCCGGGGCCAGCGTGCCACTCGGCGAGGTCGCGAGCGTTAAGCGCAAGCGCGGTGCAACCTCGATTCGGACCGAGAACGGCGAGCTTGCGGTCTACATCTTCGTGGACACCGTCGGGCGCGACCTCGGAGGCTATGTCCGCGATGCCCAGAGTGCGATCACGCAAAGCGTCACGCTGCCGGCAGGCTACCGCATCGCCTGGAGTGGCCAGTTCGAATATCTCGAGCGGGCCGAGGCACGCCTCAAACTGGTTGTGCCGGTGACGCTCGCGATCATCTTCCTGCTGCTCTATCTGAATTTCCGCAGGCTGACCGAGACCTTCATCGTCATGCTTTCGCTGCCCTTCGCGCTGGTCGGCGGCGTCTGGCTGCTATGGTGGCTCGGCTTCAACATGTCGGTGGCCGTGGCCGTCGGCTTCATCGCTCTCGCCGGCGTAGCCGCTGAGACCGGCGTGATCATGCTGATCTATCTCGATCACGCGCTCAGCGAGGTGCGGGCACGATGCGCATCAGAGAGGCGAGTGTTCACACGCGCCGATCTGCACGAGGCGATCATGCTCGGTGCCGTCGAGCGCGTTCGGCCGAAAATCATGACCGTGGTCGCGATCATGGCGGGCCTGCTGCCGATCCTCTGGAACACCGGCACCGGATCGGAGGTGATGCAGCGCATCGCCGTGCCGATGATCGGCGGCATGGTCTCCTCGACGGTGCTGACACTACTGGTGATCCCGGCGATCTACGGCCTGGTGAAGGGCTGGCGATTGCCGTCGAATACCCCTGAGAAGGTCGTATCCGGAGTCGAGGCAGCGCAACTCGCTGCCGTTGAATAATGGAGGGACCACGCATGCACGACATGATGAGCGGCATGGGCTGGGGCATGGCCCTGGTAGGCCTCCTGGGTATCGCCGTCCTGGTGCTGGCGATCGCCGCGCTCGTGAAATACGTCTTTTTCCGGTGAGGGCTAGGTAGGCACTATCTGATCCATAGGATGAAGACGGTCATCCACGTGACCTCGCCGCGCCAGCTCTAAGCCGCGCCTGCGCGAGCGCAGTTCACGAAATCGAAAATCGATATCGGGAACCGATATCATAGGTCGATCGTTTGACTAAAAGTCCGCTCAGGGAGGATTGACCACCCGAGCGGATCGTCAACCCGGAGCGAGGGAGATTCACATGACCAGTGAAGCAGACCGTGATCCCCGTCATCACACGCAAAATATGCAGGCTCGTTTTCAGGAGACCATCGACCACCTACGCGAGGACGTCGAAAAGGTGGACGAGCCTCAGCTCAAGGCGATGTTCGAAACTTCGGCTGAAGTGCTCGCCGGTTTGGTCAAAGCCTTCCGCGACTACGAGCAAAAGAATGAAAGCGCGTGGCGCTAGGTAGGAAAGCGCAACACAGGGGGAGATTGCCCTCATCCAACTGACGCCCTGCCAGGATACGCCTGATCAAGGAGGCCGCGATGATGTGGATCTCTATTACGTCGGCGCTTCGAAGAGTTCGATCGGATTGCCGGCAGGATCCTCAAGCAGGATCTGCTTGCCGCCCATACCCTTGACGATGTCGTTGCGGAAATGCGCTCCGGCTTGACGCAGGGCGGCAACTTTGGCCTCCAAGTCGGTAACCTCGATCTGGATCCGGTTCCAGCCACCCGGTTCCGGTCTGCGTCCATCGGGCATGGGTTGGGCAGCACCACCAGGCCCGCCTGATCCATTGACCAGAAGACGCAGAGCACCCTTAGCCAAAATCGCAAAACTCGGCGCGGGATGCGCAGCAACCGAGAAGCCGAGGTGGTTGCTATAGAACGCAATTGCTGCATCCACATCGTCGACGATGTAACGCACGCTGACCGTAGTCATTGGCTTCCTCCGCAATGTGCTGGCTCCAAGCCCTCAATCCCCGACGATCAAGCAACTCTCATCCTTCACCCAATCAGCGAGGCTCAGATCAGGCGCGGACGGCTCGATGACGGATCACGGGACATCGGCAGCTCTGAAGTGGATCGTTGTCTTCAGATCAGATGCAATAGCGTTCCAGCCCCAGCCATCAAAACGACCACGATCCAAGGTGACGCCTTCCAGATGGTGAGGAGGAGGAAGCCCGCAAGTGCGACCACGAAATCGCGTGGCGTAAGAACCGCGCTCGTCCAGACCGGACTGTAGAGCGCGGCGCCGAGAATGCCGACAACCGCCGCGTTTGCGCCGCGCATCGCGGCCTGGGCGGCGGGCCGCAGACGAAGCGCATCCCAGAATGGCAGCATGCCGTAGACCAGCAATATGCCTGGTAGAAAAACAGCGACGAGCGCGATCGCAGCTCCGGCGAAGCCATTGGGAGCCGGGCCCATCACCGTTCCGAGATAGGCGGCAAACGTAAAGAGTGGTCCTGGAACAGCCTGTGCCAGGCCGTAGCCAGCAAGGAAGGCTTCATTACCGACCCATCCAGGCGTCACCACCTCGGCCTGAAGCAGTGGCAGGACCACATGGCCGCCACCAAAAACGAGAGCGCCCGACCGATAGAAGGCGTCGAAAAGGGCAATGCCTTGATGGCTCGTCGCTCCGAGTATCAAGGGCGGGATCAGGAAGAGGGCGCCGAACAGAGCGAGCGCGAATGTCCCGCGTCGACGTGAGACGGGAAAGCTCAGACGGCCGGAAAGTGCCGGACCATCTCCACGGCAGAGGCGGAGGCCGACGATTGCGCCCAGGACGATGGCGGCGATCTGGCCAAACGATCCGCTGACGAAGACCGCGAGCACAATGGCCGCGAGCGCGATGGCCGCGCGTTCGCGATCTGGCGTGAGACTCTTGGCCATACCCCAGATGGCTTGGGCGACGACTGCGACTGCGACGAGCTTCAGACCGTGCAGAAAGCCCTCGGCAACGGGCCCGGTGAAGGCGGCTGCGCCGAGCGCGAAGGCAAAGAGGATGACCGCCGAAGGCGTGGTAAAGGCGAACCATGCGGCGAGGCCGCCGAGGAGCCCACCGCCGCGCAGAACGCCGAGCGAAAATCCGACCTGGCTGGAGGCGGGGCCCGGTAAGAACTGGCAGAGTGCGACCAGGTCGGCATAAGCGGCTTCGTCGAGCCATTTGCGCCGCACCACCAATTCGTCCCGGAAGTAGCCGAGATGGGCGATCGGGCCACCGAATGAGGTCAGGCCGAGTTTTAGGAAGACGCCAAACACCTCGAGGAGCGATCCCCGATCAGGTTTGGCGATTGCCAGGCTTTCTTCACCCATGCTCATGGGATCCTCCACCGCCGCGGGTTGCATCCATGCGCCCCGACGCATCGGCATTCCGCGCTAGGCTTGGCGATGCTCCATCATCTCGCCGATCAGCTCGCGCACCTTGCCGCGCGCGATCTCCAATGCCTCGCGGCCCAGCGGCGTCGCGCGATAGATCCGTCGGGCGGAGCGACCGGACCGGCGCTCCTCCGACACGAGATAGCCCTTCTTCTCCAAGGATCGGAGCATCGGGTAGAGCGTCCCGGCGCTGAGCCGATAGCCATGCCGGGCCAACTCCTCGATCATCCACTGCCCGTAGACCTCGTCCTCCACCGCATGATGCAGCACGTGAAGCCGGATCAATCCGCTCAGCAGGTCCTGATGCTCCATTTCGCGAAGACCTCACGAAAGCCTCATAATCGATTCTCGATATCGAAAATCGAAACTAGTCGGGAGCGGCCTTGCTGGCAACCGTGCCGTTTCAACGATCGGAGGCAATCCGAGCGTGAACTGCTCAAGCTGAAGACGGAGCAGCAGCAGGGTGATGGGCCGCCGGCGCTGGGAGGCTGGCCGATCGAAAGGGCGCTAATTTGCCTTCCCCCGGCCGATCAGGGCGAACGAGCCGGCCTCGTAGAGGACAAGCACGCGGATCGCGATCAGCACGAAGGGGACAAGCTTGTGGCCGTATCGACGGATAGGGATGCCGATCGCGGGGTGGACGACCATCCAGTGCGAGACGGCGAGCCAGACGGCGACCATCGCCATAAAGACGGCCACGATGATCGAGATCTCGAAAACCGAGTTAGTGGCAAAGACCGGTTTGTAGATGCCAATGTTGTCGCCGCCGTTGGCGATGGTTACGGCGGCGACAGCCGCGACGTTGCCGTGCCGCTCGCAGGCTTGGCTTCGTCTTCATCGCCACCGCCCTTCGTCTGGTCGTAGAGCTTCTTCATGCCGATCAGGATCGGCAGCAGGCCGAGAAGGCCGCCCGGATTAGCGATGATGCTGTTGCGAGAAAGGGAGAGGGATGCAGTCGGTCGAAGCTGGCCTTGTGGGATTGAAAACGGTCGTTCGCGAACTTGGACCGGGCGAGACTCTGTTTGCGGCCGGCGACACAACGCGAGGATTCTTCGCGGTCCGAACGGGGCGAATTCGCTTGGTGCGCTTCGGGGCCAGCGGACGTGAGACCATTCTCTTTGTCGCCGGACCGGGCGAGCGCTTCGCCGAGGCTTCGCTCTTTGCCGAGACGTACCACTGCGATGCGCAGGCCGTGACCGAGAGCTCGGTCGCATGCTTCCCAAAAACGGAAGCGCTCAATCTGTTGCAGAACGATGCGACGTTGCGGCTGAACCTGACGGCCGATCTCGCGCGACAGGTCATGGACCTCAGGTCCAACTTGACCCTTCGAGATATCCATTCGGCGCGCGAACGCGTGCTTGCCTATCTGGGCGCGCGGGTCGGCCCCGATGGCAGAACCATTACCATCCATGGGCTGCTGAAGGAGGTCGCCGCCACGATCGGGCTGGCCCCAGAGGTTCTTTACCGAACGCTGGCGCATCTGGAAGCCGAGCGGGTTGTCCGAAGGCGAAAGGGCGCGATCGAGCTGACATGATCGAAATCATGCCGCGGAGCGCACAAGGCAGGTATCGGAATGGCCGAGGAGACCGTTTCGATGATCAAGACAACCATCATTGCCCATCTGCTTGGCCTGGTTGTGTCGGGATGGATAGGTGCCGGCTCGGCACAACCCGTGAGCCCCTACGCAGGTCAGCAAACACGCGAGATCAAGGCACTCTCGCCGAAGGAAATCGAGGACTTCGTTCATGGTCGCGGCATGGGCCTGGCGAAGCCTGCGGAACTCAACCGCTATCCGGGTCCGCTCCACGCGATCGAGTTGGCAGGCGATCTTCAGCTTACGCCAGAGCAACGCAAAGGCCTGGAAGCGTCGAAGGCACTGATGAGCGAGCGGGCGAAGGTGGTCGGAGCCGAGATCCTGGAGTTGGAGCGTAAGCTCGATGCGGCTTTCGCTCAGCGCACGATCGATCGGATCGTGCTGAACGAGCTAACTGCGCAGATCGGCGCGAAGCAAGGCACGCTACGCGCGATCCATCTGGAGGCCCATATCGAAACGGCAGACCTGCTCACCCCAGAGCAGGTCGCGCGATATGATACCTTGCGTGGTTACCGCGAGGCATCGTCAGCCGAGCAAGATGGTCACGTCACGAAGCATCACTAGGATCCGCTCGGCCCGTCGCCGCGAGTTTGTCGGAAGTCCAGGCCACTGAGAGATTGGTGGCGCCTCATACTTGACTCGCTCTTCCTCGCCAGAGTGGGCGGTAGAGCGACGCGCCTAATGCCGCTCATGGCCGCTTGCATTGTCAGGGTTCCGCCTCCAGAACGGACCCGTAATGATATGGCGGTAGCATGATGATTTGAGCGGTTCGGAACCCTACCGGCTCCACGATTGCGCTAATTGCTTCGGGCGACATACGCATCTCCGTTTTCGGCCCACGCGGATGACCAAGCACAGTCGTCTGTTCTCGCGGCAACTGGTGCCAATTCACGATGCCGAACAGGCCGTGCGGCCGGAGGACGGAGCGAACGGCGCGAGCAAGCCCGCTCTGATCGGGCACGCCATGGAATGTGTTGGCTATGAGAACGTAATTGACCGGTTCGGGAAGCAGCTTTCCGACATCCCGCGCGTCCGCACAGATCCATTGCCGCACGGTAGCTCCCTGTCGTGCGACTTCCGTCTTGGCCCGGTCGATCATCGCAGGGTCGAGGTCGAGAGCGTAAAGACGCCCGCTGACGAGCTTAGCAAGCGGAGCGGTGAAATACCCATCGCCACAGCACAGATCGAGGACGGTCATGTCCGGCTGCACGCCCAGTTGTCGCAGCACAGCTTCCGGATCAGGCCAAAGCTCCGTCCACCAGTTGCGATCGGGCATGGAGGTTGCGGGAAACAGCTCACTCATGGCGGGTTCAGGCACACGGTTATGCCTCCAAAACGAATTCGTTCTAGCATGAGCGCGGATTGCGAGGCTCATCGTCGCGCGAGTGATTGCAATCCGGGCTCGCATATTCGGTGGCGCGCGACCGAGACGCTCGCGAAAGCTGGTTCACGGTGGCGGTAAACAGGAGCTCACTCGGCAGCATGATCGCCACGAATCTTCAAACCGAGAGGGGGAGACGTGCTCGCGCTTGGCTTCGTCGGGAGCGCCGCGGCTGCTCGCCGCGGTCGGAGCGCTCCTGCTCATCGCGGGAACCGATCTCGCTATATCCAGGCGACTGTCCGATTCCAAGCCAGCTCGCTGGCCGGTTATCGGTATTGCTGCAGCGGCGACGGCGTTGCGCGATCCGGCTGCAGGTTTTCCAGGCGGATGACGTCGAGCTCCTGCTTCGCACGATCAGGCGCTCTCGCATCCAAGTTAGAGAGGCATAGGAGATAATCATGACGTCCGAGCTGTATCAGTCCCGCCGCGCGCTGCTGATCGGATCCACGCAAGTCGTCGCTGCCTTGGCCTTGTGGCGCCCGTCGCTGGCCTCTGAGCTGCTCCCGAAGATGACCGTGACACGCGATCCGAACTGCGGTTGCTGCAGCAGCTGGGTCGAGCATATCAAGGCCGCTGGTTTTCCGGTCGATGTGGTCCAGGTCGATGACGTGCTGCCGCTTAAGACCAGGCTTGGCGTTCCGGAGGCCCTCATGTCGTGCCACACGGCTGAGATTGGCGGTTATGTCATTGAAGGGCATGTCCCGGCCGAGGCGGTGAAGCGCCTGCTCATCGAGCGCCCGAAGGCGATCGGCATCGCGGTTCCCGGCATGCCCGTCGGCTCGCCCGGCATGGAGGTCCCTGGTCAAGCGCCGCAGTCCTACGAGATCGCGATCTTTTCGGCAGGCAAACAGCACGTGTTTGCACGCTACCGAGGGCTGCAACAGGTCTGATCTGGTCCGGGATCGAATGGGAGGCCGGGCGCTTTGGTCGCCCGGTTGAACGTTCGCGCGTTATCGCTTCGCAGTGCAGACGACACGCGTTTGTTCCATGTAAAGCGCGCCGTCTCGCCTGGAGATTTCAAAGGTGCGCTGAAGGCCACTGTCGAAGGTCACCACTATGGCGTTATCGCCAAGCGTGAAGCTTCCGCTGCTTTGCCAGAGGCCATCATACGAGAAGCGTCCATCATTAGCGAAGGTAAAGTGCGCTCCTCCTGCTGTCGCGCAGACCTTGCCGCTGATCGCGCTGGTGATCTCTTTAACGCCCAAGGCCAGGTTGGCACGGTGGGCTGCCGCGGATTCAAGCTGAGCCAGGAGAAGCAAGAAGGTCGCCGACAGGGCGATTTTGCGGGACATCCTCATCATATCCTCCTCCGGATTGCCCCGAGGGCAACCCGGTCGGGGCTTGAGGATCTAGGATTGAAATGGGGATGCCGACTTGAGATGTGAAGTGTTTCATCTCTGGCGAGCAAGGATCGCTTCCATTTGCGCGATTTCCGCTCTCTGCGACTTGGTGATTTCCTGACAGAGCGCGACGATCTCCGGATCAGTGATGCTGGCTTTCTCGCACATCAGGATCGCGCCGGAATGATGTGGGATCATTGCGCGCAGGAACTCGGCGTTCCCAATGCCGGCTTGGGTTCTCATGGCTATGAAGCCAACGAAAAAGACGGCAATGGCGCCGCCGAAGATGATGATGTTCAGCCGCGACGACGGGAACATGGAGCGCATGGAGACGAGCATGATGATCGTCATCGGCGCCACCATCATCATGGTCATGTAGACGTTATTGAGATTGAAATGGAAATGCGTGAGTGCCGCGATCATCGTGTACATAACGAGGTACATCACGATGAAATCCAGCGTCAGTTCAATCGCTAGCCGGCCATAATGGTTCTGGCCTTTGTGGCCAGTGCCATGCTCCATGTTGGCCTCCTTTCGGAAAGCTCATGCGGGTCGATACGCCGAAAAACTTTCAGAAGCGGCGCTATTTGCCCTTCGCTTTCAGCCATTCGTCGATCGTCTTGATTTCCTTTTCCTGGGCGCTGACGATTTCGGTGGCGAGTTTCTTGACGGTCGGGTCCTTGCCGTTGGCGAGGGCAACCTTAGCCATATCGATCGCGCCTTGATGGTGAGCTTTCATCTGCGTCATGAAATCCACATCGGCATCGCCGGTAAATTTCGACGGCATCGCCTGCATCATCCGCATCATGCTCGCCTTGTATTCCTTGGTTGAAGCGGAGTCGGAGGCCTCCGGCATCATCATCTTCATGGGCATGCTGTCGCCCATCTGGGGCTTGGGAACTGGCTGAGCGAGTGCCGTGGTTATCATTGAGGCCGCGAGGCCAGCGGTCAGAACGAGGCGCATCATCTGAATTCTCCAAGGGTTCGAGGGTCGGAACGGCTACGCCGCCATCTTTTGGCAGCTTGCTGCACAACTGCGGCAGGCCTGGACGCAATCGTCCATGTCTCCAACCCGCTCGCACTCGTTGGCGCAGTCTTCGCAGATGTCGGCGCATTCTGCGCAGAGATGCTTATGATGCGAGGAGCCGATGATCATGACCTGGGCGCTGGCGCGACAGATCTCAGCGCATGCGAGCATCAGCTGGACGTGCTCGGGGGCGGCGTGCGCTCCGCCGAGCTTGAGGCAGTGGCTTGTGCTCATGCCGAGGCAGGTTTGATAACACTGCAAGCATTCGTCGATGCAGGCCTGCATCTCTGGGGCGGGGCGGTGCATGGTCTACTCCTTGGGCCCGTTGCGGTGGCGGAGCTTCCTGCTCCAAGGAAAGACGCGGGCGACGAGCGGGGGTTCCTGCCCGTTACAATCTGTAACAATGCGCTGGCTTGGCCGTGCTTCGTCGCGTGGGCCTAGTGATCGCGCGCGGAATAGTCGCGACCGAACGATCCCGCTGGGGGCAGGCCGCGTGACGGCCGGTAGTGTGAGGAGGGGCCGACTTGGCGCCTTCGGCTTCGCGGCGGCGGCGAGAGGAAGTGCCCGCCCGGAGCGCGTTGCGGCGCTATCCCTTCACGGCCATTCTCATCAGCCCGACGACCGAGATTTGAAATACCGTTCGATAGCGCGCCGCGCTAGATCCGCCTCATCCTCAGCGATTGGGATGAGACCCACGACGATGTCGGCGAGCCGCAGCCGCTCGGTGCCGCAGTCGACATCGTCTTTCAGCGACGCCCTAATCTGATGCCAGGCTGCGTCGAGTGCGGCTTCTGCGCGCGCGATGTCGACGGGATCATTCAGGGAAGAGAAAGTCATTTCTTCGCTCGCTTCGACGTGACGGTTCGTTCCGCTCCCGGCAAACACGGTTGCATCCTAATCAATGTCCGAGTTCAAGGGGAGGGCGCCTTGCGCCGTCGACTTTCCTTATCGAGGGCGGAGTCAGGCGAGAACGACGAGGCTTTCGTCAAATGCTGTGTTGCAGAATAGCGGACCGGCGGGATTACAGATAATCCGAGTGCCGTTCGGCCTTCGAATATTGACTGAGCGATGCACGTGGCCGTGGATCCAAAGCGCTGCTTTGCCTTGGTCGGTCAAATCCGAAAGATCTGACGCCGAGTTGCCGGCGACCCAGGTCCCACGGTCGGGCCCGGCTACGCAGTCTGGGTGAGGTGCGTGGTGCGTGACAACCACCATGGGCAGCGAGACTGGCTGAGATAGAAGCTCTCCGAGCCTGGAACGCGACCGCGCATGAAGTCGGCGGGCATCTCCGACTGTGATGAGATGACTGCCGCCGGCGTGCTGGACGTCCACCTGTTCGCCCGTTTCGGCGCGGGAGCTTGGATCGCCCGCGAGGGTGTAATCGGACCAGAGAGTGGCACCGACGAAACGACATCCTGCAATGTCAGCCGAGCTTTCTTCGAGCAGAGAAATTCCTGACTGGGCGGCAAGCAATTTCGCCGTCGCGAGATTCTCGTTGATCTCGCCATTCCAATGTTCGTGATTGCCCATGACGAATACGATCGGCTTCGATCCGGCCAACGCTCGAAGGAAGCGGAACGCGCGAAGCGTGTCGGCTTCCCAGATGTCTCCGGCCGCCACAAGAACATCGAAACCAGGCCGGGGTGGGTCGAACGCCTCCGGGTAGGGAACCGTTTCGAAGTGAAGATCAGATAAGATCCATAGGCGCGGCAAGAAGACGTCCTCAGAGTTTCTAGGCCTATCAGGTCGCCGCGCCTTTCGCGGCCGCCGATGGCAATGGCCCAATCACCGATTTGGCGTCGTGGCTCGACGCAATGGGCGGGCCTCCGTGAAGATATTGCGATGACGAAATTCCGCTGGGCTCGAGAAGGTCAAAAACTCAATCAAGCCCGGAGTCGGGCGGTCACAGGTGTGCCACGGCTCATCGAGAAACCGTTCGGGCGCGTAGCACCAGGTCGGCCCGGGTCCGAGCCTATACTGACGGGACAGGTATTCTGCGATCGCGCCATAGAGAGCGTTGCGTCGGGGCGAAGCCTGCAGCGGAGGCTCCTGCTCGAGCATCTGTTGTCGGTCTTGGGCGGAGGAGGACAGGTAAAACTCGTCCAAGAATTCCTGGAGGAGATTATCTCCCAAAGTCGTCCCGCCCAGGATCTCTTCGGCTGCCACTTCGTAAAGGGTATCGGGGCGCATTGCGATTGCTCTTTTGACTCTCGTTCCCGCCGGCCAGTTCGGGGAATAGATTCCGTAGCAGGAAACGCTGCTTCTCCGATGCCGCGGCGGATTTGGGGAAGAATTTTGCGAGACAGTGAATTGCACGATCGACGGTGCTAATGCCGGTCACCTGGAGCAGGGCTCGAATATCTTTGATTTCGGTCGCGCCTTTGGCAGGGTCATTGACCCGCATGGCCTTGAGCTTGAGCGCCAGCATATAGTCGGCCGTGGGAATGCTGACAGTGAGACCGACATCGCCAAAGGACGCCCTGGGGAACGATCCGAAGATTTCATGATCGCGGTTGGTCGCGCGGCTGCTCAGATGGAACGTGACAGCGTCGTTGAGCCAATCTTCCGACCAGTTTCGAGACCGCGCAATTCGTAAAACAGCGTCATCGAGCCACTCCGGCTGAGGTATTCCAATTTCAGCGATA
Organism: Allobosea sp. FW305-C-101; assembly: GCF_058783685.1. Lineage (NCBI taxonomy): Bacteria > Pseudomonadati > Pseudomonadota > Alphaproteobacteria > Hyphomicrobiales > Alloboseaceae > Allobosea > Allobosea sp. FW305-C-101. The sequence continues at coordinate 69,564 of NZ_JBYSYT010000013.1, forward strand.
TCGACATCTTCAGTCGAGAATCTGAAATTGCTCGCCAGCATCAGTGCTGCGCCACCGTAAATCGCGACGTCGAGCCGTTCGCCGGCGGCAACGGCGGCTTCGCCGAGCTCGTCCAACGCGGAAAGAAGTTCATCGGTGTTGAACATGCGAGTGAAAAGCCCTCCTTTCGGCGCTGCGGGTTTAGCATGGACTGCCGAGATAATGTGTAGCGAGCCGAGAAACAGCTGGTCGAACGAACAAGCAAATTGGTTCGGCGATCGCAGGCATCCAGTGACTGCTCCCGCGGATTCCAACAGAACGAGAATTCGCGGGCTTCACCAACGGGAAGGGGGGAGGGTTACCAGCGCGTCCTCGAACTCGTCGGTCGCGTCCGATTCAGGTTCGGTCCAATGAGGAACCACCACGTCTATTGGCTCTTTGGAGTATGCAACCGCTTGCGCAGCTGTCATGGGTCCGAACCTGCGACCATCATCAGTGAAAATGTAGTGCCCCTTTAAGGCCACGCCGAGTTCAGGGGGATTTAGAAACGCAACTTTCATTTCAATGCTCCGTGTCGGAGCAATCATTGTCTGAACCCTATGCAAGGAACAAACGCTTCGTTGGCGCGACGCTCTGGTTGGCGGCCAGGATATCGGCAAGCAGAAGGTGGGCGGGTTTGAGGACAATGTGATGATATTCGCTGGAGTGTCCGATGGCGAAGTTTCGAGCGGCGATTCAGAGGCGGCACCTGCTTCAAGCTGGAAACCAAGCCGGGTGGGCGCGCGCGTCTGCTCTGGTCGCTGGGCTTGCAGGGGTCTGCCTGACCATGCTGGCCTTCGGGGGCGATGACCCGCCGGCAGACAATTCACCGCGAACTACGATCGCGCTGGCCGTTCTGGGCGATTCCAGCAGCCACTCCTATCAAGACAGCAAGAGCTTCCCATTGGGATCCACCAGCCGCGGTGGTGCCTTTCGCGCCCGCACCTTCCAATGGACCGAAGTATTGGCCCGCTTGCGCGGGAACGAACTGAATCCTGGACCATGGGTGGAATGGGGGCGGTCCAATCAAGTGGCCTGGTTTCGCAGGTTGATCGGGCTGCCTTCCGGTCGAGCGCCGATGAAAGAGGACTACCTCTACAATTTTGCGAGTTCCGGCGCCACGTGCGGCAATCTGATGGGTGGTCCCCTACACCGTTTTGGTCAGGCGCCGCAGCTGGTAGCGCTGATGGGCCGCGACCCGGAACGCTGGCGCAACGGTGTCATCGTGATCCGTATTGGCAACAATGATTGGTCCGCGGTCCTGGATGACCAGGCGCGCGACCCTAACGCCTCAAGGGTACGTGCTACGGCGGCATACTGCTTGGAACAAATTACTGCCGCCCTCAAACTGATCCGTGCCACGCATTCTGATACTCGCATCTTGTTGGTTGGCGTGGACAATGAGGCGAATGAACCTGGAACGTTCGATAGATATCGCTCTGCCATAGCCGTCGCCAACATTCAGACCGCTTTTGATAAGTTCAACGCGCGATTGCGCGAGTTGGTCGGCAACGACGATCGCATCGGCTTTTTTGATTTGGGAGCCTGGTTCCAGAATCTCTGGGGCAGGCGCGGTCCCGACGGCGCTCCGGAGCATAAAGTGGTTGTCGTCGGCGGAAAACTGCGTGTCACCAACACCATAGGGGATGAGCCGAGCAATGCAGTATTGGCCGATGACCACGGCGGACTTGTGTTGAACGCGCTATGGGCGCAATCGCTCGTATTAAGCCTGCGCCAGATCTTTGATCTGCGTTTGACGCCCATCAGTGACGATGAATTGGCGCGCTTCGCCTTCGCCTTGTGAAAGAGTCTCATTTCGGTTCGAGAGCGCGGAGAGATGCCGATAGCGGTCGCTGAAGCTGATGGCGCTGCAAAGTGAGCTCGACCGCCTCATTTACCAGCGACGCCGCGTTGGTCATTGTCAGCCATGGAGAGCGCGCGATGTTTGCTCGGACCAGCTTTCCAATCGTCTCGCCAGCGAGCCTCCGGAAAGCATCGTCATCGTCCCGGTTCGGACCGATTGGAACGCTCTCGTCGAGGATGGTCGCCGCGAACCAGTGGTACCGGGATTGGTGGGCGAGGGCGATCAGTTTCAATTCCTCTCGACGAACCTCATCGGGCTCGCGGCCAGTGGCTTCAAGCGCCGCCAGGAAATAGCCCAAGGCATCGAGCGGTGGACGATCGACCAAGACGACGTCGAACCTGAGGGCGGCTTCCATTTCCTGCCGAAGCCCCTCAGCCATGATCCAGAGAGTGCCTTCGTAAACGTGCTCGCGCAGGATCGGGAAGCCGGCGTCCCGGGCTCGCGACGCCGTATCGACAACCCTGCCGACCCGAAGGCCATGCGCGGTGAGCCGAGCTTCGACTTCCTTCAGGAAGGATGATTTGCCGGTGGAGTGAGTGCCAGCTACGGCGATCGTTGTGTGAGCGAATTTCACAGCAGCAGGTCCTTCTGCCGCTCGACGATATCGGCGTCGGCAAGGACTGCGGACCGCATCGCCTCGGGGACGTTGGAGAGCAACTCACGAAACAAGGCCACCGTCAGTGCCACATCGTAAGGCGCCGAATGCGCTCCGGTTCGGAAATCCCCTTCGACTTGGAGGGTGATGCCGAGCGCTTCCGAGAGGTTGGAGAGACCATAGGACTGCAACCCCGGCCTAATCGCCTTCGCCAGTTTCAAGGTGTCGATCGCTGCTCGAGGCTTCCAATGCGGAAGCACTCGCTTCAATGCCTCCAGATCGACTTTCACATTATGGCCGACGATGACTGCGTCTTCGATCCATATGAGGACGTCGTCGGCGATCTCGTCGAAGATCGGCGCATCCGCTACATCTTCGTTCGTGATCCCATGGATGCGGGTGACCGTTGGCGAGATCGGTTCGTTCGGATGGAGCAGCCAATGCCGGCGGTTGCCGGTGGGGACCATGGCCTTGACTTCCGCCATGGCCAGTTCGACGATCTCGGGTGGATTTGCTCCGTTTCCTTCGACGTCCACGATCCAGAACGCGTCGTCCCACTTCATGACCAGCCGACCTCCGCGCGCCCGTGCCTCCGGGGAAGGTGAGGCAATGCCGAGTCGTGAACTTGATAGTTCAACGCATGCTGAATGAAATAGCGCTGCTGCTCGGTGCTATTCCGGACCTCGATCCGGCGCTCATCGACCCTGACTTGGTCGAGCGACAAACCGCATTCCCGGGCAAGTTCTTGGACTCGCTCGGCCGTAGGCTTCGCGTGGACGGTAGCGCATCGCTCGACCTGCTCACCGGGGCAAATATCGCAGACATCCTTCAATCCAAAATGGCCGTTGTAGTCTGCGGATCGGTGAGCGAATGCGATGCCGCATGACGTCTTCCGAAATAGCGGTCTCCCTGCGAAGGCCGCCAGTATCCGCGCCTCGAGGTCGCGGGGCAGGATCTTGCGGCGCGCCACTTCCGGGTAGGCGTCCTCTAGACCAACCGATCGGAGATATGAGCGGATCTCCTCTCTATGGAAGAGGCCGCTGAAAACGGTCGCCGACGCCTGATCGGACAGTTCACGAGCTCGGGCCAGATGCGCATCTGTGTCGTTGATTCCAGCAATCAGCGGACGCCAATAGAGGATGGCCTTGGTGCGGCTGGCGGTTGCTCGCAGAGCACGGAGCGAGGCTTCGGCGATGCTGCTCTCAACGGGTTCCAACCTTGTGTCGTCAATCCCAGACCATGTCACCAGGATGGTTAGCTTGATGTTCGAAAGGCGTTCGAGACGCTGAATATCCTCGGGCTCCACACGCCATCGCGTGATGACCAGCACCGGGTTTCGCAATCCCTTGCCGTCAAGAATCTCCAGGGCACGAAAAAGATGATCCTTCACGCCGGGAAGGAAGGGATCGGTGGCGCGGTTGAGCAATTGAATTGGGGTGACGTCTCTCCGGAAGGCCCAATGCTCGACCAGTTCGCGCACTGCCGCATCGTCGTCGAGGACGAGATGCGGTTTCTTCATTTCAAAGTTCGCGAAGAGATGTCGGACGCAATATCCGCAATCAAGCGGGCAGCCGACGATATGGTTGAGACTTAGGCCGCTTTTCCGGTAGTCGACAATCTGTCGTAGTGCCGATGGGAGATCGGGCGGGGCTGTACGCAATAGAATATCGGTTTTCATTCGTTTCCCGCAGCCGGCTCCCCGTTCTTCTTCAAAGATAGTAGGAGAGGCGATCGCGAGCGAGAATAGGTATATTTGCTAGAAGCCACACCGTGATCAAATCACATGCCGCCGAACGCGAAGTGCCGAGAGAACGCTCACTTTTGACGACTTAGGCGTCCGACTTTGATTTGGGCGCTTTCTTTGCCTTTTCCTTTTTGGGCAGTTCGTATCCGAACTCGAAGAAAAAATGCGCGACACGAATGTGTCCATGCGTCGGGGCTAACGAGGGATCGCGATCGTGTTCGGTGTCAAAATCAGCGCCGGAAAAAAGGATTGAAGGCTGGTCGAATGGAGATCCCGCTTTTGTAGGCCGCAACTTCAACGACGTTGCGAGGGCGGGATTGCCTAAGGCTTTTCGGATCGGCGGAACGACTTCGGGTTGGGGATCGAGCAAAATGCCGACCATCGCTGCTACAGCCTGATGACGACTGTAGATGCCGGTCACAAAGCGCCCAAGCCCGCTCTGGCCGAGGTAGTGATCGCGATGGCTCTTTTGCCGGCCGATCCGCTTGAACTCGAACACCAGCTTCAATTCCCGGGAGCTATCGTTCCAACCGTAGACGATGTCGGTTCGGCGCTCCTCAATGATTTCGGCAGTGTCAGGGTCGATGACCCCGAAATTGTCCTCAGCGGCCCACATGCCGAGGAGACCGCGCTTCCGCGCTGTATGCGTCTCGACGTACATCCTCAGCCGCTTTGTCAGCGCGGGCTCTCTGGATTTGGGGTGAAATTCCTTGCGCGGCTGATGGGCCAGATCGCGCCATGCATCGCAGAGCGCTTCGACGGCCTCGGTTGCGGGCTGAATGGGGAAGGCCGAAAGCCAAGCAGAAGACATCGTCACGCCGGTACCGCGAACTTGTCGGAAGAAGTAGTCGAGAACTGCACCATGCGAACGATCTGCTCAGCATCGCGCAGCGCCTGTCTCACGGTCCAACTGCGTCGCGTCAGTGGGCGCACGAGATAGAGGGCCGAGTTCAGCCACAGATGCACGTCGGGCACCAGGTTTAGCGCTTCTCCCGTCGGAATGACCCGCAGGCCAGCATCACGCAACGCACCCAAAGTCTGGATGACAGCGTTGCCGTCTACAACTGCTTCGAAAGCAGGCGCCTCAGTTCGTTCTGCCGCGTATATGATGCGAACTATCCCAGATGGACCGTGGCGATGCGGATCGCTCGCGACCACATCAACTTTGAAACGGCCGCGTCCCTTCGTGCGAGTTCGCCATGCTGTCAGTGATTCTGCAAGAGCACGAGCATAGATGGTGAAGTCATCTTGCTTGGCCGCGGACTGCGCCACGGTGTCGAGACTCTTGAAGCTCCGCGGACGAACGGATGGCAGCAGGACTTCGACTGTTTCACGAACCAGGGTTTGTTCTTCGGGCGTCAGACCGAAATACCGAAAAATTTCGCTATCTAGTTGCTCGTGAAGCTCGGCATACCTTGGTGCCTGCTGTGTGTCGGGCAAAGCTGAGATGGTAGCAACGTGTCTGACCACAGCCTGCAGAGCAGCGTTCGCGACATCCGAATCGGGGGCATTCTTCGGCAGGAAAAAAGGAAAGGTTTCGACATCGGCCAGATGCACGCCATTGCGTTCGCAAAGCATCTTCCAGCCACGCATCATGAGGAAATAGCGGGCCAGGCTTGATCTGAGATAGACGGCGGCAAATTTAAGCAGGTCCGCGTCGTCCTTCTTTCCGGAAATGACGCCGATGCTGTGCGTAAATGAGGCGGGGCCGTCATAATAGACGGCGCGGACGTTCGGCTCCCCTTTTGAGAAACCGTCCGGGAAAATGACCCGAGGCCCATCAAAGACCTCCAGGACCTCATCCGTCAGACCGACAACGGTGCGCTGCTCCTCCGGCCACTTTGTAAGCAGGTCCGGATGCAAAACCGGGGAGCCAGCCCTCAATGCTTCGATAGGAACATGGCGCAAGCGCGTGAGTGGTTCGGCGCTGACCGTCTCTCGGCTCTTGTCACGAAGATGAATGCCTTTCCGGTTGACCCAACGGCGCGCCTCGCGGGGGCCCTTCCAGAAATCGGCAAACGTTCCGCGCAACGACAGTCTGGTCCAAATCGCCAAGTCGTTCGCATCGCCCCACATGAGTGTGACGAGAAGTTGCGGGTCCTCGATAATCGACCGCGTCTGAACCTGATGGCGATCGGCGGACTGCATGCTGAGCCGCCCGAGAGCCAGGCTGATGTCCGCTTTGGGCACCCAGTACTCAAAGGTCTCGTCATAGGCGATCCGCCCGGACCGACGAGCGGCGGAAAACACGTGGCAGGTATTCTCCGCGGTGGGAAAGAGCAGGGCTTGAAGATCGCCAAAATTGATTAGCCGCGACGGCTTGTAGAGCCTCAAGGCATGAGCAACGAAGCTCTCGCTGGAGCCGCCGAGGAATTGACCGATAGGGAGGATAAGGCAGACGCGACCATCGTCCGTGAGGAACTCGGCAGCTCTCAGCGCATACGCGCCGGCGATCTGGCGACGCGCAAACGGGATCCCGGTCCGGCTGGCCCATGCGTCAGCGGTTGTGAGAGCGTCGC
>NZ_JBYSYT010000014.1:0-71887 GCF_058783685.1 Allobosea sp. FW305-C-101
GTCAGGGGCCTGCTCAGAGGACGAACGGTCATGGTCACAACCCTTACACGCAGGCATTTCGGCAAGCTCGCGGCGGCCTCCGCGCTCGCATGCCCGGCCGTGGTCCAGGCGCAGCCCGCCTGGCCCACGAAGCCGGTGCGGATTCTGATCTCCTTCCCGCCCGGCGGCTCCAGCGACTTCGTCGCCCGAGCGATCACGCCAGCCTTGTCCGAGCATTTCGGACAGCAGTTCATCGTCGACAACCGCCCTGGCGCCGGCGGAACGGTCGCGGGCGACATCCTGCGGCGCGAGCAGCCGGACGGCTACACCTTCCTGCTCTCCAACAACGCGCCCTTCACCATCGCGCCGACGATGTTCAAGAAGATCCCCTACAACGTCGTCAAGGACTTCACCCATGTCTGCTATCTCGGCGCGACCTATGGCGGGCTGGTGGCCCATGCCAATGTCGGCGTGAAGACGGCGGCCGAACTGATCGCCAAGGCCAAGGCCAATCCCGGCCAGCTCAGCTTCGGCTCCAGCGGCGTCGGCTCGATCGGCCATATCACCGGCAACACCTTCTGCCGCGCGGCGGGGATCGACATCCTCCATGTGCCCTATCGCGGCGCCGGGCCGCTCAGGATCGACCTCACGGCCGGCATCATCGGCCTGCAGTTCGAAGGCATCGTCACCAGCGTGCCGCAGATCGCGGCGGGCGAGCTCTTCGGGCTGGGCGTCACTTCCGACAAGCGCCTGCCGGCCGTGCCGAACATCCCGACCTTCAAGGAGCTGGGCTACGATGTCTCGGTGAAGAACTGGCACGGCATCAGCGCGCCCGCCAACCTGCCGCCGGCCATCGCGGAGAAGATGAGCGCCGCGCTCGCCGATATCTGCACGCGCCAGGCTACCACCGACCAATTCTCGAAGATCGGCAACTACTACGACCCGATGACCTCGGCCGAGTTCTCCGCCTTCGTCGCCGACCAGATCGACGTGTGGCGGCCGATGATCATCGCCGCCGGGGCGGCGGGACAATGAGCGAGCCCAGCCTCTCCCCCGTCCGGCCGGGGCGGGCCGAGCTCGCCTCCGGGCTGCTGGTCACGGCGCTCGGACTGCTCGGCCTCGCCGCCTCCTGGGACCTCGAACGCGGCGTGCTGCGCCAGATGGGCCCCGGCTACCTGCCGGCCATCGTCTCCTGGCTGATCATCGCCGGTGGCGTCGCGATGATCGCCACTGCCATGCTGAAATCCGGCAAGCCGTTGCCGGACTTCCAGTTCAGGCCGCTGGCCGTCATCTCCGCCGGCATCGCGCTGTTCGGGCTGACGATCGACCGGCTCGGGATTCTCGCGGCCATCGTGATCCTGATCATCGTCTGCGGCTTCGCGAGCCCAATCACCCGCTTCCGGGAGAACGTCGTGCTCGCGGTCTGCCTTGCAGCGGCTTCCGCCCTGATCTTCGTCAAGCTGTTGGGCTTGGCGATCCCCATCCTGCCGAGGTGAGCGCGCCATGGATCTGCTCGGCAATCTCGCTCTCGGCTTCTCCGTCGCCGCGTCCGCGACCAATCTCGGCTTCTGCCTGCTCGGCGTCTTCGTCGGCACGCTGATCGGCGTCCTGCCCGGCATCGGCCCGGTCGCGACGATGGCGATGCTGCTGCCCGCCACCTTCCATGTCGCGCCGGTCTCGGCGCTGATCATGCTGGCGGGCATCTATTACGGCGCGCAATATGGCGGCTCGACCACCGCGATCCTGGCGCGCGTACCAGGCGAGGCCTCGTCGCTTGTGACGGCGCTCGACGGTTACAAGATGGCGCTCAAGGGCAGGGCCGGCGCGGCGCTCGCCATCGCCGCGATCGGCTCCTTCTTCGCCGGCACGGTCTCGACCTTGCTGGTCGCGATGTTCGGTCCAGCTCTGTCGAAGGTGGCGCTCCAGTTCGGGCCTTCGGACTATTTCGCGCTGATGGTGCTCGGCCTCGTCGCCGCGATCGTGCTCGCCAGCGGGTCGCTGCTCAAGGCGGTGATGATGATCCTGGTCGGCATCCTGCTCGGCCTCGTCGGCACCGATCCGAACAGCCCGCTGCCCAGGATGAGTTTCGACGTGCCGGCGCTGGCGGAGGGCATCAATTTCGTCTGCCTCGCGGTCGGCCTCTTCGGGCTTTCGGAGATCATCTACAATCTCGAGAAGGAGATCATCCGGCCGCAGGCGATCCCCTTCCGCGAGCTGATGCCGAACCGGGAGGAGATGAGGGCGGCGACGCCAGCGATCCTGCGGGGATCGCTGATCGGCTCGGCGCTGGGCATCCTGCCGGGCAGCGGCGCGCTGCTCGCCTCGTTCTCGGCTTATGCGATCGAGAAGAAAATATCGAAGACGCCGGAGCGCTTCGGCGAGGGCGCGATCGAGGGCGTCGCGGCGCCCGAGGCCGCGAACAACGCGGGCGCGCAGACCTCCTTCATCCCGTTGCTGACGCTGGGCGTGCCGTCCAACGCGGTGATGGCGGTGATGGCGGGCGCGATGGCGATCCAGGGCATCACGCCCGGCCCGCAGGTCATGGTCAAGCATGCCGAATTGTTCTGGGGCATGATCGCGAGCATGTGGATCGGCAACCTGATGCTGGTGATCCTCAACCTGCCGCTGGTCGGGCTCTGGGTGAAGCTGCTGCAGGTTCCCTATCGGCTGCTCTACACCTCGATCATTCTGTTCTGCTGCATCGGCGTCTACTCGATCAACAGCTCCGTCTTCGACGTCTATCTGACGATCGCCTTCGGCATCCTCGGCTATGTCCTGATCAAGCTGGAATTCGAGCCGGCGCCGCTCCTGCTCGGCGTCATCCTCGGGCCGCTGATGGAGGAAAACCTCCGGCGCGCGATGCTCCTGTCGCGCGGCAGCCTCTCCGTGTTCTGGGAGCGGCCGCTGAGCCTGGGATTGCTGCTGACGGCGGCCGTGCTGCTCATGGTCGTGCTGCTGCCGAGCCTGCGGCAGGCGCGCGACACGCTCAAGGAAGAGTGACGGGGCCTCCCACTGGGTCGCGGGGCGCGTGCGCATCGATGGAAGCGCGCCCTGCGACCACTTTTTCCCCGTGCAAGGGCCATTCGCGATGAAACGCTTCAAGATGCTTCTCAACGCCAATTTCAGCGGGCCGCAGGCCTGGCTGCTGCTGGCGATCCGGTGCGGCTATGTCGCTGAAGCCGGGATCGAACTGGAGTTCACGCCGGGCACCGGCGCTTACAACGCGGCGCCCGGACTGGTCGCGCGCGATTTCGACCTTGCCTACGGCGACCTGAATTCGCTGATCGAGGTCGCGGCGGCCGAGCCGGAGCGCGCGCCGACCTGCTGTTATGCCTTGTTCAACGCTTCGGCGGCGGCGGTCGCGGTGCCCGCTGGCAGCCCGATCACGACGCCGGCCGATCTCAAGGGCAAGCATATGATCGGGCATGCCTCCGATGTGGGCCTGCGCACCTTCCGGGCCTTCGCCGAGGCGACCGGGCTCGATCCGGATGCCGTCAAGGTCGAGACCGCCGACGGGGCGATGGCGGAACTGGTGGCGCGGCTCGACATGGAACGCGGGCCGCATGGCCTGTTCGGCTATGTCAGCACCATCACCGCTGCATTGGCGGCACAGGGCAAGGACGCGGCGACGCAACTGCGCTGGCTGCGCTATGACCATTACGCCCCGTTCTTCTATGGCAGCGGCTTCATGGCCTCGCCGCGCGTCATCGCCGAGGAGCCGGAGGCGCTGGCGCGCCTGGTCGCCGCCATCAATCGCGGCGTCGTCGAGGCCCTCGCCGACGAGGAGGCCGCGCTCGACGCCGTGCTGAGCTTCGCGCCCGAGGCCGACCGGGAGGTCGAGCGCATCCGCTGGAGAACCACGCTCGCCGTCGAACTCGCCCATCCCGATGGTGAGCGGCTCGGCCTCGGCATGATCGACGCGGTGCGCTTCACCGAGAGCGTCCGCCGCCATGCCAGCGCGCAGAACCTGCCGCGCGTCCCCGCGACCGAACGCCTGTTCACCGCCCGCTTCCTGCCGCCGGCTGCAGAGCTTGCCCGCACCCGCCAGACCCAAGGAGCCGTCGCTTGAAACGCCTGCGCATCCTCCTGAACGGCCCCTTCGCCGGCCCTCATGCCGGCTTCGCCCTCGCGGAACGCCGCGGCTACCTTGCCGATGCCGGCATCTCGATCGACTGGCATGCCGGCAAGGGCGCTTCCGCCGTCATCCCCGAACTGCTCGGCGGCGGCTATGACGCCGCCTATGGCGACCTCAACGCGCTCGCGCTCGCGCTCGGCGGACTGCCGCCGGAGACCGGGCCGAAGGCGATCTATGCCGCCTTCAACCAGACGCCGCTGACCATCGCCGTCCGGACAGGCGAGGGCATCGCGACGCCGCGCGACCTGGAAGGGCGCACGGTGCTCGGCCATACCTATGACGCGGCGTTGCAGATGTTTCCGGCGCTCGTGGTGGCGGCCGGGATCGATGCCTCCCGCGTCAAGCTGATCTTCTCGGAGGACTCGCTCGGTCTGATGGTGCGGCGGATGGTCGAGACGCGCGATTGCGAGGGCGTCTTCGGCTTCGTCAACACGATCAAGGCCTCGCTCGCCGAGGAAGGCCTCTCGATCGAGGACAAGGTCGGCTTCATCGAGTACCGCGACTGGCTGCCGTCCTTCTACGGCAATTCCCTGCTGGCATCGCCTGCCTTGCTCGCCGATGCAGGCCTGGCGCGCGTGCTGGTTGAGGCGGTGGCGAAGGGCTTCGCCGATCTGCGCGCCGATCCGGAAGCCGGGATCGATGCCGTGATGGAGATGCGGCCCCAGCTCGACCGCGCGATCAACCTGCGCCGCCTCAAGGGCACGCTCGCCATCGAGATGAACCATACCGAACGGCAGGGCGTGCGCGACGGCGATGTCGATCCGCCCCGCCTGCAGGAGGCGCTCGACCTGCTGGCGCGGGCCTTCCCGGCGACGCGGCCGCTTGAGGCGCAGGAGGTTTTCGCGCAGCTGCGGCCGGCCTGAGGCCGTGGAAGTTGTGGCAGGCTTCGCCACAACATCACCGCGAAATGACCAGACCGGCTCCAGCCTGAGACCGCATTTAGGCTGTCCGATGGGCCTTTCATCGCCAATACAGAGGAGAACTCTCCATGCGAAAGGCCATGATTGCCATCGGAACCGCGCTGCTCGTCTCGGGCGGCGCCATGGCGCAAGCGCCGGCCACGCCGGAGCCGCCGGCCCAATCCGCGCCCTCGGAGGAGAAGGCCGCCACGATCAAGACGGTCAGCGTCGTCGATATGGATGCATTGCCGGCTGCCGCGCAGGAGCAGGTCACGCAACAGTCGAAGGCGCAGCCGGCCGGGCAGCTCCAGCGGGTCCAATCCGCAATCGAGGGCGAGCCCAAGCTGAAATCGGCGTTGGCCACGAAGGGCTTTACCTCCCGTGACGTGGTGCTGGCCTCGCTCGACAATGACGGCGAACTGACCATCGTCGCCAAGCGGGCGTCGTAACTCCGGCGCGACCCGCCACTCAGACCGGGATCAGGGTCGCGACATGGCGCTCCGTCGGCCGTTCGCTTTCGGCGAGGCCGGCGGCGACGCCGGTGCGGTCGGCCGCGCTGCGGTTCTGGCTGAGCTTGCGTTTGCCTTCGAGCGTCGCGATCGGCATTCGCAGGCCGACGATGCCGCGCAATTGCGCCTGGACGAACTCCGGCGGCGCATCCGAGACCGCCCAGGGCGCGGTGCGCTCGCCCTCGTGCAGGTTGGTCAGGCGGGTGACGACATCGAGCAGGCGGGTCGCGTCGTCGAAGAACTCGACCGGACCGGAGGCGTGGACGGTCACGTAATTCCAGGTCGGCACGACTTTGCCGGTCTCCTGCTTCACCGCATACCAGCTCGGCGTCACATAGGCGTCCGGTCCCGCGAAGATGGCGAGGCCGTTGCCGACGGCAGGCACGCGCCATTGCGGGTTCGCCCTGGCGAGATGGCCGTAGAGCACGCCGTGCTCGCCCTCGTTCTCATCGATGAACAGCGGCAGCGGCGTCGCCAGCGGGCCTTCTGCGGTCGCGGTGATGAAGGTTGCGAGGCGCGCGGCGCAGATCGTCGCCAGCAGGCTCGTCCTGTCCTCGTCGCGAAAGGCCGGTGGGGTGTACATGCGGGAACTCCTTGTGCCGCCGCCGTCATGCCTGCAATCTGGACCTTCAGGAATATCCAGTTCTGAAGGTTTTCTGTGGTCCAGTTGGAAGAGCAGGGCGTCACCCGCCGGATCATCGCCGCGATCAAGCAGCGCATTCATGATGGGGAATACCGGCCGGGCGACCGCCTGCCGTCGAGCCGGGCGCTTGCTGCCGAATGGGGCGCGTCGCGCACCACGGTCACGGCCGCTTATGCGCAGTTGATCGCGGAGGGCTATCTGCTCAATCGCCCCGGCGCGCGTGCCGTCGTGGCGCGCGGGCTTGCGGCTGCTCCAATACCCAAGGCCGATGCTCCGGCGAGCGTGCGGGTCCTGTCCGATTTTGCCGAGCGCCTGCTTGCCTTGCCCGCGCCGGCCCGGTTCCAGACCTACCGCGTCGCCGATCTCCGCTATGGCGATCTGAACGGGGCGGATTTTCCGATGCTGGCCTGGCGCCGCGCGCTCAACCGGGCGAGCCTGCGCCGGGCCGAGCGTTTGCGCTACAGCGATCCGCAGGGTTCGGCTCCGCTTCGCGAGGCCTTGCAGAGCTATTTGTGGCGCGCCCGTGGGATCAGTTGCGCGCCGGAGCAGATCATCGTCGTCAACGGCTCGCAGCAGGGGCTCGATCTCTGCGCCCGATTGCTGCTCGATCCCGGCGACAGCTTCGTCATGGAAGATCCCGGCTATGTGCTGGCGCGGCATGCTTTCGCGGCTTCCGGCGGGGTGGGCGTGCCTGCCGTCGTGGATCGGGAGGGCATCCGAACGGAGGGGCTGCTTGCGGCGCGATTGGCTTATGTCACGCCGTCGCATCAGTATCCGCTCGGCAGCGTGCTTTCGGCGGCGCGGCGACGCGCCTTGCTGGACTGGGCGGACGAAGCCGGGGCCGTCATCGTCGAGGATGATTATGACGGCGAGTATCGGCATGGTGTAGCGCCGATCCCGCCCTTGCAGGCCTCCGCTCCCGACAAGGTGATCTATCTCGGCACCGTCTCGAAGACGCTCTCGCCGACGCTGCGGCTTGGCTATCTCGTCGTGCCGCCTGATCTCAGCCCTGTCTTCGCGGAGGCCAAGCGCCTGACCGATCGGCATACGCCCTTGCTGGAGCAGGAGGCGCTGGCGGAGTTCCTGTCGAGCGGCGGCTACGAGCGTCATATCCGCAGCATCCGCCGGCGCAACGCGGAGCGCCGGGCGGCGCTGCTGCAGGCTCTCGCCGATGAATGCGGGACGCGCCTGACCGTGACCGGCGCGGATACCGGCCTGCATGTCGTCGCCTGGCTGAACGGCGTCCCAGCGGAGCGCGAGGCGGCGATCGTCGAAGCGGCCCGCGAAGCCGGAATCGGCCTCTATCCGATCGGGCCGCTTTATGCCTCGGGGACCGAGCGCCCGGCCGAGACCGGTTTCGTCATCGGCTATGCGGCGCATGAGGTCGATGTGATCCGGCGCGGCGTTGCCGGACTGGCCAAGGTGTTTTCTGCGGTGACCTGAAATCAGCCGCGCAAGCCGCCGAGCATCAGGTCGCAATAATCCTGCGCGAAGGACGCGGCACGGCGGCCTTTGCCCGGCTTGAACCAGCGCACCATCCAGTTGAGCATCGAGAGCACGGCGCGGCTGGTGATGTCGATATCGAGCGGGCGGAAGGCGCCCTTGGCGACGCCGTCGGCGATGATTTGCCTCAGGGTCTGCTCGTGCTCGTCGCGCAGCTTCTGCGCCTCCGCGATCATCACGATGTTCTCCATGCCGCCATAGCCGACGAGCATGGTGAGGAAGCCGTCATAGTGATCCTCGAAGAAATCGGCATGGGCGGTCATGAAGCGGGAGAGCGCCTCTTCCGGGCCGGAGGCGCCGGCCGTCGCCTGCGAGACATGGCGGCGCAAGCCTTCCAGCGTGCGCACGATGATCGCCTCGTAGATCTCCTGCTTGTTGGGGAAGTAGTGGTAGATCGCCGCCTTGGTGACGCCGACGGAGGCCGCGAGCTCGCTAAGCGAGGTCCCGTCATAGCCGTCGCGGGCGAAAAGCCGGGCGGCGTCGTCGAGGATGCGGTCGCGCGCGTTCTCGATGGTCGGCGGGCGACCCTGACGCTTCGGTTTCGTGTCGGTGTTGTTGGGCGCCGCCATGGCTCGTCAGCCGATCGCGCCGGCAGCGCGCAGGCGCTCGATCTGCCCGGGCTCAAGGCCGAGATGCTCGGCGAGGACCGCATCGGTATGCTCGCCGACCGCAGGCGGCGGCGTCGGCTCGCGCGACGGGCTCGCGGACATCCGCAAGGGGCTGCGCACCGAGCGGAAGGTACCGATCGTCGGTGAGGGCACCGAGACGACGCTCTGGCGCAATTCGGCGATGTCGCTGCTCAGGGCCTGCCCGACGCTGCGGACATCGCCGGCGGGCACGCCGGCTGCGCGCAGGTCGGCGAGCACTTCGCTCAGGTTCAGGCCCGCGAAATGCTGTTCGAGCAGGGGGAGCAGGGTTTCGCGATGCTCGGTGCGCTTGCGGTTGGTCGCATAGCGCGGATCGTCCGGAAGATGCGTCAGGCCGAGCGCCCGGCAGAAGCGGCGGAACTGCTCGTCATTGCCGACGGCGATGGCGATCCGGCCGCCGATGCAGGCGAAGATCTGGTAGGGCACGATGCTGGGATGGGCATTGCCGTAACGGCCGGGCTCCTTGCCGGTATTGAGATGGCCCGAGGCGATATTCGCCAGGAAGAACAGGGCGCTGTCGTTGAGGCCGATATCGAGCCATTGCCCCTCGCCGCTGCGCTCGCGCATGTAGAGCGCGGCGAGCACGGCCTGGACGGCATTCATGCCGGTGACGAGGTCGATGAAGGCGACGCCCAGCCGCATCGGCTCGCCATCGCGTTCGCCGGTGATCGCCATGAAGCCGGATTCGGCCTGGATGATGAAGTCGTAGCCGGGCCGCTCCTCCTGCGCGTGGCCGCGGCCATAGCCGGAGATCGAGCAGACGATCAGGCGCGGGTTGATCGCCTTGAGGTCCTCATAGGTCAGCCTGAACTTGCGCAGCGAGGCCGGCCGGAAATTCTCGACGAGGATATCGGCCTTGCGGGCGAGTTCGACGATGATCTCGCGGCCCTCAGTCGTGCCCATATCGACGGCGAGGCTCTTCTTGTTGCGGTTGGCGCCGAGATAATAGGTCGAGATGCCCTCGACCGAGGGTGGCATCCAGCCGCGCGTGTCGTCGCCCGCGCCGGGCTGCTCGATCTTCCAGATTTCGGCGCCGAGATCGCCCAGCGTCATGGTCGCCCAGGGGCCGGCGAGGACGCGGGTGAGATCAAGAACCTTGATGCCTTCCAGTGCCGCGCCCATCGCCTGCCGCCTCGCGCTTTCGATATTTACTTACCGGCTGGAAGGTATTTAACTGCCTCGCCTTGTCAAGGAAGCCCGAGGCGCCGGGCGAGGGCAAGCGAGGGAGACGGCGATGGCCTTGGACAGCGAGACGATGCAGGGGCTACTGGAGAGCGTGGCGCGCTTCGTCCGTGAGCGCCTGCGGCCCCTGGAGCATCAAGTCGCGCAGGAGGATCGCATTCCCGCGGAGATTCGCCGGGAAATCGCGGAGATGGGTCTGTTCGGCCTGTCGATCCCGGAAGAGTTCGGCGGTCTCGGCCTGACGATGGAGGAGGAGGTCCGGGTCGCCTTCGAGTTGGGCAAGACCTCGCCGGCCTTCCGCTCGCTGATCGGGACCAATAACGGCATCGGCTCGCAGGGGCTGATCATGGACGGCACGGAGGAACAGAAGCAGCGCTACCTGCCGCGCCTGGCCTCGGGCGAATTGATCAGCTCCTTTGCCCTGACAGAGCCGGAAGCGGGCTCCGATGCCGCTTCGTTGAAGACCTCGGCGCGAAAGGTCGAGGGCGGCTATGTCCTCAACGGCACCAAGCGCTTCATCACCAATGCCCCGCATGCCGGGTTGTTCACGGTGTTCGCGCGGACCGACCCGTCGCAGCCCGGTGCGAAGGGCGTTTCGGCTTTCCTCGTCGAGGCGGGCACGCCGGGGCTCTCGCTCGGGCCGGTCGACAGGAAGATGGGCCAGAGCGGCTCGCATACATCGGACGTGATCTTCGAGGATTGCCGCGTGCCGACTGACGCGCTGCTCGGCGGGCGCGAGGGGCAGGGCTTCCGCACGGCGATGAAGGTGCTCGATCGCGGGCGCCTCCATATCTCGGCGGTCTGCGTCGCGATGGCCGAGCGCGTGATCGATGACAGCCTGCGTTATGCGGTCGAGCGCAAGCAGTTCGGCCAGCCGATCGCCGAGTTCCAGCTCGTGCAGGCGATGCTCGCCGACAGCCGGACGGAGGCCTATGCGGCGCGCTGCATGGTCTTGGAGACGGCGCGGGCCAAGGATCGCGGCGAAGACGTCGCGACGGATGCCGCCTGCTGCAAGCTCTTCGCCAGCGAGATGGTCGGCCGCGTCGTCGACAGGGCCGTGCAGATCCATGGCGGGGCCGGCTATATCGCCGATCACGGCATCGAGCGCTTCTACCGGGATGCGCGCCTGTTCCGGATCTACGAGGGCACCTCGCAGATCCAGCAGATCGTCATCGCCCGCAATATGGTGAAGGCGCTGGGCTGAGCGAACTCAGCGCCGTTCGTCGAGCGCGTCGCGGACGCCGTCGCCGAGCAGGTTGACCGCCAGGATCAGCAGGCAGAGCCCGGCGCCCGGCAAGGCGATCAGCCAGGGATCGAACAGGATGTGCTCGCGCCCTTCCGCGATCATCAGGCCCCAAGAGGGCGTCGGCGGCTGGGCGCCGAGACCGAGGAAGGAGAGCGCGGCTTCGAGCAGGATGACGTTGGCGATCTCCAGCGTTGCGACCACGATCAACGTGTTGCGCAGGTTCGGCAGGATGCCGTGCAGCATGATGTAGAGATGCGAGGCGCCGAAGGACTGGGTCGCCTGCACGAATTCGCGGCTGCGCAGGCTCTGCGCTGCGGCGCGCACGACCACCGCGAAACGGTCCCAGAGCAGGAGGCTGAGCACGATCGCGAGTGTCTTCAGCGAGGCACCGCCCAAGGCCACGGCGGCGAGCGCCACCAGCACGATCGGGAGCGAGAGCCGCGTCGTCACGATGAAGCTGATCGCCATATCGACGCGGCCGCCGAAATAGCCGGCGGCGAGGCCGAGCATCGTGCCGATGAACCCGGCGCAGAGCGTGACGCCGAGCCCGATCAGGAGCGAAACGCGCGCGCCATAGAGCAGGCGGGCAAGGTAGTCGCGGCCGAGATGGTCGGTGCCGAGCCAGTGTGCCGGGTCCGAGCCCGGATACCAGAAGGGCGGGATCATGCGCTTGCCGAGATCCTGCGCGATCGGATCATGGCTCGAGAGCCAGGGCGCGAAGATCGCGACGAAGACGATGATGGCGAGCAGGCCGCCGCCGATGCGGATGGCGCTGCTGGCGCTCAGGCCCTTGAAGAGCTTGCGCCGGCGGACGGCGGGGCTGTCGGCGATCGACATCAGGCGCTCCTCAGGCGGGGATCGAGCCAGGCATTGATCAGGTCGGCCACTGTCGTGAGCGTCACGTAGATCAGCGAGAGGATCAGGATGATCGCCTGCACGACCGGCAGGTCGCTGCGCAGCAGCGATTCCCAGGCGAGGCGGCCGAGCCCGTTGATGGCGAAGACGCTCTCGATGACGATCGAGCCGGAGAGCATCAGGCCGAACTGCACGGCCGCGAGCGAGACCAGTGGCAGCACCGCGTTGCGCAGGGCATGGACCAGCAAGACGCGTGGCTGCGAGGCGCCCTTGGCGCGGGCGGTGCGGATATAATCGGCGGTGAGCACGTCGATCATGCCGGCGCGGGTGAGGCGCATCAAAGCGGGCATGGCGTAGTAGCTTAGCACCACGACGGGCAGGATGTAGCCCTGCCAGCTTTCCGTGCCGGAGATCGGCACGAGCCCGTACCAGACGCCGAAGATCACGATCAGGATCAGGCCGAGCCAGAAGCTCGGGATCGCCTGGCCGAGCACGGCGAGCATCAGCGCGATGCGGTCGAGCGTGCCGCCGGGCTTGAGCGAGGCGAGGATGCCGAGCGGGACGGCGACGACGAGCGCGAGCAGGAAGGCGAGAGAGCCGAGGACGAGCGTGACCGAGAGCCGCTCCGCGATGATCGGCGCCACCGGCAGGTTGAAATAGAGGCTCGTGCCGAAATTGCCGGCGAAGGCCTTGCCGATCCAGCTCAGGAACTGCAGCGGGATCGGCCGGTCGAGGCCATAGGCCTGCCGGATCAGTTCGACATCCTGCGCCCTGCCTGCCTGCCCGGCGAGGACGACGGCGGGGTCGCCGGAGACGAACATCAATCCGAAGGCGACGGCCGAGACGGCAAGCGCCACGAGGGCGGCGACGATCAGGCGGCGCGCGAGAAAGGGCAGCATGACGGCTCCGGGGATAGCGGGTCGGCCTGCCTGGCAGGGATGGCGCCGCTACCAGTCAGGGACTGGAAGCGACGCGGCGATAGGAGTGAAGCCGTTACTTCCAGCTCGACAGCCACCAGCGGGCGAACTCGTCCGGATGGGGCTTGAAGGTGAGCTGCTGCGACAGGCCGTAATTGATGTTGAAGTCGTACATCGGCAGCCAATAGGCCTGATCGGCGATCTTCTTCAGCGCCTTGGCGTAGTTCGCCTCGCGCAGCGCCCGGTCCTGCGAGGTGTCGGCCGCGTTGACCAGCTCGATCACGTCCTTGTCCTGGACGAGATCGTCGGCGCCGCCGCCGAAGAAGTTGGAGATGATGAAGGCGACGTCGCCGGTGCCGTAGCTGCCCCAGTTGGTGAAGAAGGTGGGCAATTCGCCCGCGCGCCATTTCTGCACGCCGGCGGCATATTGCTGCTCGTTGAGGGTGACGCGGATGCCGACCTTGCCGAGATCGCTGGCGATCGCCTCGGCGACCGGGCGCGGCATGGCGGCGAAGACCATCTCGATGTCGACCCCGTTGGCGAAGCCGGCCTCGGTCAGCAGCGCCTTGGCCTTGGCCGGGTCATAGGCGTATTTCGTCACGTCCTGGGCGCAGCCGAACTGCTTGGGGTTGCAGGCGGCGTTGAGGACCTGCGAGGTGCCGCCGGCGAAGGCCTTGACGATGGCCTCGCGGTTGACGGCGTGGTTGATCGCCTGCCGGACCTTCAGGTTCTTGGTCGGGTAGTCCTTGCCTTTGCCGGTGACGGTCATGCCGACATAGGAGATGCGCATGATCGGGCCGTTGACGATCTGCACGCGGCTGGCTAGGCGCGCGGCCTGGTCCGGCGGTATGCGCCAGGTCCAGTCGAGCTTGCCGGCCATCAGTTCGGCGAACTGGGTGTTGAGCTCGGGGATGGTGCGCACGACGATCTTGCCGATCGCGGGCTTGCCCTTGGGGCTGCCGGCATAGTGGCCGTCGAAGCGCTCGAAGGCGTAGCGGATGCCCGGCGTCATCTCCGTAAGCTTGTAGGGGCCGGTGCCGACGGGCTTGGCCGCCATGCCGGCCGAGCCGACCTCCTTGAAATAGGTGGCCGGGTAGATCGGCAGCGCATCGGCGAGCATCTCGACGGCGCCGGCGAAGGGCTTGGCCATCTTGATGCGGACCTGGAACTCCGAGACCTTCTCGACCTTGTCGATCCAGTCCACGGCGATGCGGAAGCGCGTGCCGTAAGCCGGGTCGAGCACGGTCGTAAGGGTATAGACCACGTCGTCGGCGGTGAATTTGGCGCCGTTATGGAAGGTCACGCCCTCGCGCAGGTCGAATTCCATCGTCGTGGGATCGACGAAGCGCCAGGCCTTGGCGAGCGCCGGCTTGATCTCGCCGGTATCGAGGTCCTTGTAGAGCAGGCCATCATAGATGTGCCGGGCGAGGATCAGGCCCTCGCGGCCAGCGATCTTGTAGGTGTCGAGCGCTTCCGGCTCGAGTGCGAAGGCGGCGTTGAGCGTATCGTCGGCCTTGCCGGCCATGGCTGGCGCCGGCGCTAGTGCAAAGGAGGCGGCCAAGAGCGCGCCTGCCAGCGCGTTCGTTCCCAAGATTTTCATCGGTCTGTTCCCCTGTGTTTTCTGGATGATGATCCGATCGAGACCCGCCTCTGTGGGCGGTGCCGCGACCGGCCTATAAGGCCCGCAGCTTTTCGTAGAGCGCCCGCGCGCCGTTGATCTCGTCGATGCGTTCGCCCTTAAGGACGCGCTCGATGATGCCGGGCTCGGCCGCCTGCATGGCGGCGCAGGTCCGGGCGAGAGCTTCCGCTTTAGCGGGATCGATGATGCAGACGCCGTTCTCGTCGGCGAGGACGAGGTCCCCGGGGCGCACCGTCGCGCCGCCGCACTGGATCGTCTCGCCGATCGTGCCGCCCTTGCCGAGGAGTTTCGTCGTCAGCGGCGAGCGGCCGCGGCACCAGACCGGCAGGCCGGAGGCCCGGATCGCGGCGACATCGGTGACGAAGCCGTCGATGACGATGCCGACGATGCCCGCGGCTTGAGCGGCGGCGGTCATCACCGCGCCCCAGCAGGCATGGCGCTCGTCGCCCTGGCGGTCGATGACGAGGATGTCGCCGGGCTTCGCCTGCGTCAGCGCGCAGGAGAGCACCGCGCCATCGTCGGGCGGGACGCTGACGGTGAGGGCCGGCCCGCAGACGCGCGGCCCCTCGATGACGCACTGGATCGCCGGGACCATGAAACCCTCGGTCAGGATATGGCCGAGCGTCGCGGTCTCGATCTCGCGGAAGAGCGCGGCGCGCTGAGCAATCGAGGCTTCGGCCGATGATCCGGTCGCTGTCATGGTCGCCCTTGCGCTGGAGGATGTCGCGTTCTGCCGAACCTAGGGAAGCCGCGAAACCGGGTCCAATAGACAGTTCCTATGCTAAGCATAGGCTTGCCACGGCAGCGGGTTTGCATAAGGGGCAGGGACCACCAAGGAAAGAGAGATACGCGCTTGAGCGGAACGAAGCCGAAGCTGCACCATCTCAACTGGAACCTGCTGCACACCTTCCTCGTCATCGTCGAGGAACGCAGCATCACGCGGGCGGCCGACCGTTTGCTCGTGCGCCAGCCGACGGTCAGCGCCGCCCTGCAAAGGCTGGAGGAAACGCTGGGCGGACAGCTGATCCAGCGCGACAGCCGCCGCTTCGTCCTGACCAAGCGCGGCGAATTGCTCTACAAGGAATGCGTCGACATATACCGCAGCGTGGCACGCATCGGCGACCGGCTCTCGGAGGATCATGACGACCTGACCGGGCTGGTGCGCCTGCTCGTCGTCACCCATGTCGTGCTGCCTCCGCTCGACCGGACGCTGACGCAGCTCAACCGCAAGCATCCCGGCGTCAGCGTGCGGATCGACGTCGCCAACAGCCAGGACATCGTCCGCGCAGTCTCGCAGAAGCTCAGCCCCTTCGGCTTCTGCCTGCTCGCCAAGCCCCTGGCCGGGCTCGACTGCCGGCCGCTGCTGCGCGAGGAATTCGGCATCCTGTGCGGGCGTGGGCACCCACTCTTCGGGCTCTCGGACGTGCCGCTCGCGGAGTTGCGCGACGAGCCCTTCGTCGCGCTCGCCTGTGGGCAGGACGGCGCCTTGGAGCCGATGGTCTCGGTCCGGGAAGGGGCGGGGCTCGGCAGCCGGGTCGTCGGCTCCAGCCCCAATCTGGAGGAGGTCACAAGGATGATCGCAGCCGGGCTCGGCATCGGTATCCTGCCTCTGGCCTCGGTGGCCGAGGCGCTGGAGAGCCGCTCGCTCTGGAATCTGGCGCGGCCCGAGGATCTGCTTGGGGCCGATCTCTATTTCATCTCCAACCCGGCGATGCAGCTCAGCGCCGCGGAAGAGGCCTTCCTGCGGCTGTTCGAGCAGCGGCTCAGCGCGACCGAGGAGGAGCCGGCGACCGAGGCCGCCGCGATTCTGCTCAGCGATCCGCCCGCGCCATGACGGTGTGAAGCAGCACGTTGAGGCCGGGTTCGAGGTCTTCCTTCGTGCAGAGCTCGGCGTTGTTATGGGTGATGCCGCCCTTGCAGGGCGCGAAGATCATCGTCGTGGGCGCATGGCGCGCGACGAAATAGGCGTCGTGCCCGGCCTGGCTGAGGATGTCCTGCGTGCGGTAGCCCAATGCCAGCGAGGTCTGGCGGACGCTGTCGATCAATTCCTGCGCGAAGATCCTGCCGCCCCATTTCCAGACATCGAGGATCTCGGCGGTGCAGCCGGCGCGGGCGGCGGATTCGCCGACGGCGCGGCGGACGCGCTCGGCCATGACCTCGGATGTTTCCGGATCGGGATGGCGGACGTCGCAGACGGCCTGCGCCCAGTCTGACAGGATGCCCGGCTTGTTCGGCCAGGCGGCGAGGCGCGCGGCCGTCGCCTTGCCACCGCCGGCGGCATAGGCCCAGCCGATCTCGTCGGTCTCGACCAACAGGCGGGCGCCGGCCAGGAGGGCATTGCGGCGGCGCTCCATCGGCCAGGGGCCGGTATGGGCAGTCTCGCCCTTGAATTCGACGAGCATGCCGGTGCTGGGGAAGCCGCCGGTGACGACGCCGACCTGCATGCCGTCGCGGTCGAGGTAGTAACCCTGCTCGATATGGAATTCGACATAGGCGTCGAAGGCGTGGGGCGTGGCCTCCATCTCGCCGCGATAGCCGATCCGCTCCAGCTCCTGCCCGATCGTGCGGCCTTCCTCGTCGGTGCGTCCTTGCGCGAAGTCGAGCGTATAGGCGCCGACGAAGCAGCCGGAGCCGACCATCGGCGGCGAGAAGCGCGCGCCTTCCTCGTTGGTCCAGTTGACGATCTCGATCGGCCGGCGCGTGCGGTGTCCGAGCGCATCGAGCGTGCGGCAGACTTCGAGGCCGCCGAGCACGCCGGCAATGCCGTCGAAGCGGCCGCCATTGATCTGGGTATCGAGATGGCTGCCCATCACCACCGGCGGCAGGCTGTCATCGGTGCCGGCGCGGCGGGCGAAGATGTTGCCGATGCCGTCGACGCGGACGGTGAGGCCGGCCTCGCGGCACCAGCCGACGAAGGTGTCGCGGACCTCCTTGTCGGTATCGGACAGCGCGAGACGGGAGAGCCCGCCCGGCCGGCCCGGGCCGATCTCGGCCGAGCGCTCGATCGTGGTCCAGAACCGCTCGATGTCGATACGGGCCGTGTCGAGGCTGGGCATGACGGTCTCCTCTCCGCCGGGCCGGGCGGGAGCTGCTGCGGGGCGATGAAGCGACGGGTCCGCGCCGCGATAGCGGGCGAACCGTCCAGCTCAGGATTTCAGGGGAGGGGCGGCGCAGGCAAATAGATATTGCCTATGCTTGCCATCGGCCGGACCCGGGACCGTCAGCGGTTCGGCGGCAGCTCCGCCGAGACGAGGCGGTTGCGGCCCTCGTTCTTGGCGCGGAACAGGGCAAGGTCGGCGGCATTGACCAGCCGTGCCGGTTCGCTTTCGGCATCCGGCCAGGCCGTGGCGACTCCGACGCTGATCGTTACGCGGTCCGCCCCATGCGCGATATTGAGGTCGCGCACGCCCTGCACCAGACGGTCGGCAACGTGGATCGCCCCTTCCTGCGGCACGCCGGTGAGGATGACCACGAACTCTTCCCCGCCGAAGCGCGCGGCCAGGTCGGTCGAGCGGGTGGAGCCGTCCTGGATGACGCGTGCGATCTGCTTCAGCACGTCGTCGCCGGCAAGATGGCCATAGGCGTCGTTGTAGCGCTTGAAATGATCGACATCGATCATCAGCACCGAGAGCGGGCTCTGGGTGCGCTGGCAGCGCTTCCATTCGGCGGCGAGGTACTCGTCGAAATAGCGCCGGTTGCCGAGGCCGGTCAGGCCGTCGATCCGGGTCAGGCGTTCGAGTTCCAGATTGGCGCGCATCAACTCGCGCTGGCTCTCGCGCAAGGCGCGATAGGCCTCGTCACGCTGGAGATGATCGAGATAGGCGCGGGTGTGGTAGCGCACGCGGGCGATCAGCTCGATCTTGTCGGGCAGCTTGACGAGGTAGTCGTTGGCGCCGGCGTGGAAGGCCTCGCTCTTGGTCGCCGGGTCTTCCTTGGTCGAGAGCACGATGACGGGCACGGCGTGCAGCGCCGGGTGCTTGCGGTATTGCCGGACGAGGTCGAGCCCGTCGACGCCGGGCATCACGAGGTCCTGCAGGATGACGGTCGGCTTCACGCGCTGGGCGACGGTGATCGCCTCCAGCGGGTCGGTGCAGTAGTGGAAATCGACATCGCCGTGATGCGCCAGCGCGCGCCGCACCGCCTCGCAGACCATGACCTGGTCGTCGACCAGCAGGACCATGGACAGGTAGCTGTCGGCCGGCGGCGGGACATCAGGCAGGGAAGATTTCGTTTCGCCTGTCATAGGGCAACCTTCATCAGGACGACGGAGCGCACGCCTCGTTCAGGCGAGGGGCGATCGCGGCCAGCGGCAGAATCTCCGCGGCCGCGCCGATCGCAGCGGCAGCCTTGGGCATCCCGTAAACCGCGCTTGTGGCCTTGTCTTGCGCGATCGTCAAACACTGCCTGTCGCGCAGGAGTTTCAGTCCACGAGCGCCGTCGCGGCCCATACCGGTGAGCAGGACGCCGACCGGGTCTCCCTGCCAACGTTCCGCGACGCTCTCGAAGAAGACGTCCACCGATGGGCGGTAGGGATAGTCGCGCGGCTCGACCCGGTAGCCGAGCTCTCCGCTTGCCCTGAAGACGAGGTGGTCGGCGCTCGCCGCGATCAGCACGGCGCCACGTTCCGGCCGGTCGCCTTCGCGGGCCGGCCGGACAGGCAAGCGGCAATGCTGGCTGAGCCAGCTGGCGAAGCCCGGCACGAACTGCTCGTCGAGATGCTGCACGAGGATGATCGCTGCGGGGAATTCGGGAGGCAGCCCGCCCAGCAGGGTCGCGACGGCCGCCGGGCCGCCCGCGGAGGCGCCGATGGCGACGAGACGTTGCGAGGGAGAGGCGGGAGCGGGCGGCCGGCGCTGGCTGCGGGGCGCCGGGGGCAGGCTGCGCGAGAGCCGGCCGATCGTCGTGATGCGCGCGAGGAGCGCCGCGGTCTGCGCCGAGGAGTGCCCGGTCAGGCCGACGCTGGGGATATCGACCGCGTCGAGCGCGCCATGGCCCATCGCCTCGTAGACGCCGGAGACATTGGCATCGACGCTGGCGGTGACCAGCAGGATCGGGCAGGGCGTCTCGGCCATGATCCGGCGCGTGGCCTCGACGCCATCCATCTCCGGCATGTTGAGATCCATCAGGATCAGGTCCGGCCGGTCGCGCCGGCAGGCCTCGACCGCTTCGCGGCCGTTCATGGCGATCCAGGCGACCTCGTGCTCCGCCGTGGAAACGATGACGCGTCGCAACAATTCGACCGCCATCGGCAGGTCGTTGACCAGCCCGATTTTCATGAAACGCCCCCACAGCGCATGCTCTGATTCATGGCTCGCCGATCAGGTCGACGACCGCATGGATCAAAGTTTCGTCGTGGAAGCTCCCCTTGGTCAAATAGTAATCCGCGCCGACATCGAGGCCGCGGCGGCGATCCTCCTCGCGGTCCTTGTAGGAGACGATCATCACCGGCAGGTTGCGCAGGCCGGGATCGCGCTTGATCAGGGTCACGAGCTCGATGCCGTCCATGCGGGGCATGTCGACATCGGTGACGACAAGGTCGAAGGTGTCGGAACGGACAGCGTTCCAGCCGTCCATGCCGTCGACGGCGACCTCGACCTCGAAGCCGCGATGGTCGAGCAACTTCCGCTCCAGTTCGCGCACCGTCAGCGAATCGTCGACGACGAGGATGCGCTTGCGGCGCTTCTGGCCCGCGCGCGCCACGCTGCGCTCCAGCGTCCTGAGGCGCCCGCCCGAGACCAGCTTCTCCATCGAGCGGATCAGGTCCTCGACATCGAGGATCAGGACCGGCGAGCCGTCATCCATCAGGGCGGCGGCGCTGACATCCTTGACCTTGGCGAGACGCGGATCGAGCGGCCGGACGACGAGCTCGCGCTCGCCGAGGAAATGGTCGACGACCAGCGCATAGAGATTGTCGCCTTCGCCGACGACGACCGTCGCCAGCTCCGCCCCGTCCGCTGCCGCCTCGCCTCGACCGAGAATCTCATGGGCGGTGACGAGCCCGACCTGCTGTTCGCCATGGCGGAAATGCGGGCGGCCTTCGAGCAATTCGATCTTGTCGCGCGGGAGCCGCAAGGCGCGGGCGATCGCGGTGAGCGGCAAGGCGTAGGGCTCGCCGTCGATCTCGACCAGGAGCGCGCGGATCACCGACAGCGTCAGTGGGAGCTGGAGCTGGAAACGGGTGCCGATGCCGGGCTCTGAGGCGATGGTGACCTGGCCGCGCACCTGCCGGACCATGGCCTGCACCGCATCGAGGCCGACTCCACGGCCGGAGATGTCGCTGACCGTCGCCTTCATCGAGAAGCCGGGCAGGAAGAGGAATTCGAGCAGTTCCTCCTCGCTGAGGTCCCAGACCGTCTCGGCCGTGGTCAGGCCGCGCGCGAGCGTTGCCTGCCGGAGCGCCTCGATATCAATGCCGCCGCCGTCATCCGAGACGATGATCTGGAGCAGGCCGGCATTGTGCCGGGCTTCCAGCCGCACCAGCCCCTCGGCCGGCTTGCCGGCGGCGCGGCGCTGCTCCGGCGCCTCGATGCCGTGATCGACGGCGTTGCGCAGGAGATGGCCGAGGGGCGCGTCGAGCTGGTCGAGAATGTCGCGGTCGATGCTGGTGGCACCGCCGACGATGTCGAGGCGCACCGTCTTGCCGAGCGCCCGGCCGATATCGCGGACATTGCGCTGGAAATGCCGGACACCGTCCTCGAAGGGCCGCATCCGGCTCGCCAGCGTCTCGTCATAGAGCCGGTTGGCGAGATCGGTGGCGCGCCGGTCGACCGTGTCCATCTCGTCGAGGCGCTGGACGAGGAGCGCCTGGCCCTCGGCCAGCTTCAGCTGTGCGGTTGCCAGGGCCTGCGCGGCGCGGCTGTCGGCCTCCGCCGGCAACGCTGCCCGCAGATCCTCGAAGCTCTTGGCGAGTTCGGCCTGGACGCGCCGCAGCCGCAGCAAGCCGTCATTGAACGGCCGCAGCCGGCGCGCCGACATCAGCGATTCACCGGCGAGGCCGAGCAGGCGGTTCAGGCTGTCGGCGGTGACCCGGACCATGCGCTCGCCGGCCGCGCCATCCGCTGTCAGGGCGGGGGCGTCGGCAAGGACAAGCGCCGCGGGAGTTGGCGGTTCGGTGGCAAGGGCGTTGCCTGAGGCGGCAGCATCGTCACGAGAGGCGCTCGGCACATGCGCCTCCGTTTCGTCGGTGGCCTGCCGCAAGACCTGGGTGAAGGTCTCGATCTTGCTTCTTGTTTGCGCCTCAGGCTCGTCCGCGCCGGCAGCGATCGCAGCAAGGAGGTCCAGCCCGGCGAGCAGCGCGTCGATATGCCGTTGGTTGAGCCGGAGCTTGCCGTGCTGGGCGCCGACGAGGCACTCCTCCATCTCATGCGCGACCTGCACGGCCGGCGTGAGATCGATGATGCGGGCGGCGCCCTTCAAGGAATGGGCCGCGCGCATGCAGGCTTCGAGATGAACGGCGGCGGTCGGGTCGCGCTCGAGGGCGAGCAGGCCGGCCGTGAAGGCTTGCGACTGCGCCGCAAGCTCGGCCCGGAACAGCTCGAGCATGGAGAGGTCGCTGAGGTCCTCGCCGCTCATGCGATGCTCCGGTCGATCAGGTCGAGCAGGCGGCCTGCATCGAGGCAGCCGACCGCGCGGCCCTCCCACGGAATCACCGTCGCGACGACGCTCGCCGCCGAGCGGCCGACCGTCGCCGGCACGGCGCCACGTTCATGGGCGCGATAGGCGTGGAGGCCATGGACCTCGTCGACCTCGAAGGCGACATGCCTTGCGTCCTCGCCGGTGACGATGAGGCGCGGGAAGACGGCGATGCGATCGGTGCCACGGGATGTGGCTGCACCGCTGATGCCGAGCAGGGCCTGTAGCGAAACACAGATCAGCAATTCGCCGCGAACGTTGACGATGCCGCGCACGGCTTCGCTGCGGCGATGGGGCAGGGAATGGACCGGGCGCGGCTCGGCGATCTCGCGGCAGATCGCGGCCGGCAGGCCGAGCCATTCCTCGCCGATGCGGAAGATCAGGACGCTGTCGATCTCCTCGCCTTCGGGGGCCTTCTCGTCGCGCCCGGCAAAATGCCGTGTCCACTCGTCGCGATAACCCGGCGGCAGGGGGCGGTCGAGCAGCTTGCGGGCGATCTGCGCATGGGTCGGGCAGTTGCGGCAGTGCAGATGCTCGTCCAGTTCCGTACAGGAACGGTCGCCGCTGACGCCGATCTCGCGCCAGCACTCGTCGATGCCTTCGGTCGTCATCGGGGCGTTTTCGGCAGACATCAGGTGCCGCTCCGCTTGGCCAGCCGGTCGAGCCGGTCAGCGAGGGCCTTGGCGGCGCCATGGTCGCCTTGCCGCTGCTGGAGCAGCCGGAGCTGGGCAAGGGCTCGCTGGTGGTCAGGCGCGAGGTAGAGCGCCTTGCGGTAATTGCGCATGGCGTCCTCGACCGCATCGGCTGCGTCATGAGCCAGTCCCAGCCAGTAGAACGCATCGGGCGACGGACCGAACTCGGCGATATGGCGTTCGGCCGCTGCGCTCACTTCGGTCAGGCGCCCGGCATCGGCCGCGCGCTCGATCTCGGTCAGGCTGGCAGCTGCCTGGTCGGGCGAGGGGGCGGATGGCTGGACGGAAGCGGCCTTCTGCGCAAAGGGGCGAGGCGCGGGTTTGGGCGCCTGCGGCAAGGGGGCTGCTTTCACGGCAGCTGGCCTCGGCTTTCGCGCGACTGGCGGCTCGGCCGGCTTCACGCGTGCGGCTGCTGCCTTGACGAAGGCGAAGGCACGCGGGAAGCGCACCGAAGCGAAGCCGCACAGGACCGGCAGGCCGGATTCCGCCGGGCCGACCAGCAGCAGGCCGTCATCGGCCAGCATCTGCCGGAGCCGGGTCAGGGCCGTTCCCTGCGTCTCGCGGTCGAAATAGATCAGCAGGTTGCGGCAGAAGGCGACATCGTAGGTTTCCTGCCCGGCTTGCGTCGCCGCGGCGAGGACGTTACCGAGGCGGAAGCGGACGTGCCGGCGGACGATGCCGTGCGGCCTGAAGCCGCCCTCCGCAACCTCGAAATAGCGGTCGCGAAAGGCGATATCGGCGCCGCGGAAGGAGTTCTTGCCGTAGATCGCACGCTCGGCATGGACGAGGTTGCGGCTGCTGACATCGATCGCGTCGATCTGGAAGCTGCCATCCGGAAAACCCGCATCAAGCAGGGCCATGGCGATGGAATAGGGCTCCTCGCCGGTCGAGCAGGGCAGGCTGAGCAACTTCAGCGGTCGACTGCCGGCCCGGTTCTCGCGCAGATGCCGGACCATCGCGCCGAAGGCCTCGCGATCGCGGAAGAACCAGGTCTCGGGGACGATGACGGCATCGACCAGCTCTTGCCGTTCGGCCGGGCTCGACGTGACGAAAGCCCAGTAGGCGTGGAGATCGGAGATCGCGCAGGCGGTCATCCGCCGCTTCAGGGCATGGCGGATCACGGAGGCGCCGACAGTCTCCATGCTCAGGCCGATGGTTTCCCTGAGCAGCTTCTCGAAATCCCGGATCGGAGCGGTCTCGTCCATCACGGCTCCGTCGCTTGCTGACGGAACAGGATGTCGCGGATTTCGGGCGTGAGCAGGGCTTCGCCCCGGACCCACTGGATCAGCCCGCGCTCGTCGCTCGCGACCGGGCCGAGATAGGGCGGCATGCCGGCCTCGACGCCCGATGTGGTGAAATCGGCCGCATCGCGCTCGATGGTCTCGACAGCCTGCTCGACCAGCAGGCCGAGGAGATCGTCACTGCCGGGGCCGGATGGATAGCGCAGCAGAATGATGCGGGTGCTCAGGCGCGGCTCGGCCGGGCGCCCGAGCGCCAGCAAGGCGAGATCGATCACGGGCACGGCCCGGCCGCGATAATTGATCGCGCCGGCGACGCCCTTGGGTGCGCCGGGGAGTTGCTTGGTCGCGAGCAGCGGCAGCACGGCCTCGACCTGCCCGGTATCGAGCACGTAGCGATCCTGCCCTAGCTGGAACATCAGAAACAGCATAGCGCGGTTCCGTTCCGCCCTTCTTGTTGGCGCATTTCGCGTTTCTTCGAACCGCAAGAATGCCCCAAGCCTTTGTTTTGTTGCATTTTCTTCACGCGAACCGGTGTCCACTTCGCTTGAAAATGCTCTAGGCGCGCAGCTTGAAGCGCGAGATCGAGTTGCGCAGCCCGCTCGACACCTGGTTGAGCTCGTCGATGGCCAGAGTCGATTGCTGCAGGGACTCAACCGTCTGCTGCGCAGCCTCGCTGAGCTGGGAGAGCGCCTCGCTGATCTGGCCGGCGCCGGTCGCCTGTGCCTGCATGCCTTCGTTCGCGCCTTCGAAGCGTGGCACCAGACCCTGGACCTGCTCGATGATCTCCGAAAGCTGGCCGCCGACCTGCTGGACCTCCTGCATGCCGCGGCGGACCTCCTCGGAGAACTTGTCCATGCCCATCACGCCGGCAGCGACGGCCGACTGGATGTCCTTGACCATCTGCTCGATATCGTAGGTCGAGACCGCCGTCTGGTCGGCGAGGCGTCGGATCTCGGTCGCGACCACGGCGAAGCCGCGGCCATATTGCCCGGCCTTCTCCGCCTCGATCGCGGCGTTGAGCGAGAGCAGGTTGGTCTGGTCGGCGACCTTGGTGATGGTGGTGACGACCTGGTTGATGTTGCCGGCCTTCTCGCTGAGGATCGCGAGCTTCGCGTTGATGGCGCCGGCGGCCTCCATCACCTGCCGCATCGTGCTTTCCATGCGCGCGAGCCCGGCCTGCCCGCCATTGGCGAGCGTCGCGGTCTGCTCGGCGACGGCGGAGACCTCGTCCATCGTATGGGCGAGCTCGTTGGAGGTGGCCGAGATCTCCTTGGCGGTGGCGCCGATCTCGGTCGTGGTGGCGGCGATCTCGTTGGCGGTCGCCTGCTGCTCCTTCGAGGTCGCGGCGACCTCGGTGATCGAGGTGTTGACCTGGATGCTCGACTTCTGGACCTGGCCGATCAGCCCGGCGAGATCGTCGGCCATGCCGTTGACGCCATCGGCGAGCGTGCTGAACTCGTCGCGCCGCTCCAGCGTCAGCCGCTCACTGAAATCGCCCTGCCGCATGTGATCGACGATGCCGAGCAGCTTGCCGAGAGGCACCGTGATCGCCCGGAACAGCAGGTAGCCGCAGAGGACCGCAAGGACGACGGCGATCGCGAAGCAGACGATCAGGCCAAGCTCGGCGGCGCGGACGATCGTGACGATCTGGCGGGTCGATTCGTCGGCTTCGGCCTTGTTGAAATCGACCATCCCGCGGAGTGTGCTGCGGACCTTTACGCCGATCGGTTCGAGATCGCGCTTGACGGCGGCGGATTGGTCGAAGGCTGCTGCCTGCTTGCTGGCCGCCAGGATCGCATCCTCCGCCGCCGCGAATTGTTCGATGAGTTGCGAGGCAGCCGCGTGGTTGCGCCGGTCCGTCTCCGAGTCGACCGTGCGCTCATAGGATTTGAGCAGCTCGCGCAGCCTTGCCCGGTTGGCAAGGATCGCATCGGCGGCCTGGCTCAGCTCTGCCGTGTTGTCCGCCCGCCCTAGCTCGCGGGCGAACTGGTTGCTATCCGCCCAGACCACCATCAGCTGCGCGCTGTAATAGAGAGCAGGAACGGTCTTGGTCTCGACCTCGATCACTTCCCGCTCGGTCTGGAGGAACCAGAGATAGCTGGCTCCGGCCATGGCGGACATCACCGCGAGAATCGCAGCGAAGCTGATCAGGATGCGGCGGCGTATCGTCAGGCTCTTCATCGCTCAATCCATCGTCGCGGCACGCCCGGTCGCTTCGGGCTGCTGCATGAGCCAAATCGTTCGCAGATCATCGTTAGCGAGGAGTTATTGCGTCTCCGTTGCGGAAACGCCTCGAATGAAGGCTGTGGACGAGTACGGTGGCGCCCGCCGGTTCAGGCGACACGGGCCTGAGGCAGGAAGCGCTCGGCCGCGAAGGGCGCAGGGTCGCAGAGCGTCGGCGCGCCGGTCATCATCTCGGCGAGCAGGCGGCCGGTCGCGGGCCCCAGCGTGAAGCCGTGATGGGCGTGGCCGAAGGCGAACCACAGGCCGCGATGGTGGGGAGCCGCGCCGATGATCGGCAGCATGTCGGGCAGGCAGGGGCGGGCACCGCGCCAGGGCTCGGCATCGAGGCGGCGGCCCAGCGGCACGATCTGCCGCGCGATGCGCTCGGCCTGATCGAGCTGCCAGGAATCGGAGGGCTCGTCGCGGCCGGCCAGCTCGATCCCCGTGGTCAGGCGGACGCCGCGCTGCATCGCGGTCAGCACGAAACCGGCCTGGGCATCGCAGAGCGGATGCTGCGGCGCCGTCTCGGCGGCGCTCTCGTAATGCATGTGGTAGCCGCGCTTGAAGCCGATCGGGAAGCGATAGCCGAAACGCTCGACGAGATCGTTCGACCACGGGCCGAGCGCGACGACGGCCTCGGAAGCCTGCCAGTTCCCGCCATCGGCGGACAGCCGCCACGTCCCGTTGTCTTGCTGCAAGCTGGCAGCGTCGGCCGGTTTCAGCAGGCCGCCGCGAGCGACGAAGAGCGCGGCGTAGGCGCGCGTCACCGCGCCGGGATCACTGACCGTAACGGGGTCGCGCCAATGCACGGCGCCGGAGACGCTGCCGGTGAGCAAACCGGGTTCAAGCCGGCGTAGAGCCTCCTCGTCGAGCAGGTCATAGGTGAGGCCATAGGCGGCGAGTTCGGCTGCCCCCTGGGTCGCGAGGTCGAGGCCTCGCTGTGTGCGATAAAACTCGATCCAGCCTTCGCTGCGCATCAGCGCCTCGGTGCCGGCAGCCTGAGTCCAGCGCTGGTGCTCCTCGATGCAGCGCTCGATCAAGGGCAGGATGGCGCGGCCCAGTTTGTCGAGCCGGTTCGGGGCCGAGTTCCACCAGTAGCGCGCGAGCCATGGCGCCATCCGCAGCAGCGCGGCCGGTCGGTAGCGCACGGCGATCGAGCGGTTGGAGGCCAGGCTGGCGAGCGTCGCGAGATCGCGCGGGAAGGCATAGGGCACGACGGAGGACCGCTCGATCAGCCCGGCATTGCCGTGGCTGGTCTCGGCGCCGGGCTCGCCGCGATCGACGAGCAGCACGCGCCGTCCACGCTCCTGCAGGTGCAGCGCCACGCTGACGCCGACGATGCCAGCGCCGAGCACGATTACATCGGCCTGTCCTGTCGCGGTCGCCATCGCCAGTCGAATCCATCCCCTTTGGCCCGAGATCGGGCATAGCCGAACCGAGCCCCAATTGAACCAGTTTTGCAAGAAAATAAAAATCGTTTGACAGTTTGAAAGAAAAATTTCTTGATCTCCCGAAGCGCGGGAGTGCCGATGTCGCAGACGCTTCGCCAGAGATTGCAGGCTTGCCTTGCCAACGGCTCCAGGGCCGACAAGGCGCTGGCGAGCTATATGCTGGCGCAGATGGCGAGCCTGCCTTTCGAGACGGCTGCGAGCCTGGCCGAGAAGGTCTCGCTCAGCGAGCCGACGGTGGGGCGCTTCTGCCGGACGCTCGGCTACAAGAGCCTGAAGGACCTCAAGGCCAATCTCGCCGAGGAGATCGGCGACAGGCCCTGGCTGATCAGCGACCGCCTGCGCGATTTCCAGCAGCGCAGCCTCGCCGGCGACGATCAATTGGCGCGCAGCCTCCAGCTGGAGATCGCCGGGCTCGTGCGCATCTACGAACTTGCCCAGAGCGAGGAGTGGAGGCGCGTCGCCCGCCGGCTGGCGACGGCCTCGTCGGTTTACGTCACGGGTTTCCAGACCGAGCGCGGGCTCGCGCAGTACCTCGCCAACCAACTGCAATATCTGCGCGACGGCGTGCATCTCGCCGATCTCGCCGCCGGGAATTTCTCGGACCTGCTGCTGTCGGGAGAGAAGGAGCGCTGCCTCGTGATCTTCGAGGCGCGGCGCTATTCGCGCATGGCCAAGGTGCTGGCCGAACAGGCGAAGGCGGCGGGCATCAAGACCACGCTCATCACCGATTCCTTCTGCGACTGGGGGCAGGGGCTCGTCGACGAGATGCTGGTCGTCTCGACCGAGTTCAACCTGTTCTGGGATTCGACCGCCCAGATGGCGAGCCTCAGCAACCTCCTGATCAACGCGGTCTTCGTCGAGCTCGGCCCGCAGGTCGAGGCGCGGCTGAACCGGATGGCCGAGCTTTACGGCCGCTTCACCGGCCATGTCGGGGACAGTTCCGGCCCGCTCGGCTGACGGCCGCGATCCAAAGCCTTTCGCAGCATCTCGAAACAAAAGGGGAAACGGGATGAAGACGATGATGAAGGGGAGCCTCCTGGCGCTGGGCCTGTCGGCGCTTGCCGCCACCACGGCGCTGGCGCAGGAAGCCACGTTCGTGATGACCGCGCGCCTTGTCGGCGCGCCGACCTACAACCCGATCAAGGCGACGAAGCTCAACACGGCGACGACGCTGATCTACGACCGGCTGGTGGTGCAGGATGCCGACCAAAGCTTCCACGGCCAACTCGCGACCTCGTGGGAATCGAGCCCGGACGGCAAGCTCTGGACGTTCAAGCTCAAGCCCGGCGTGAAGTTCCACAATGGCGAGCCGTTCAACGCCAAGACGATCGAATGGTGGGTGCCGCAGTTCAAGGGCACCGAGAACGCCTTCACCGTCGAGGCGATCGAGAAGGTCGAGGTCGTCGACGACCTGACCGTGCGCTTCCACATGAAGCATCCCGACCCGAACCTGCTGTTCAACCTCGCCAGCTCGTTCATGTGCGTGCCGGAGCCGAAATCCTATGAAGCGCTCGGCGACAAGTTCGGCGTGACCGAGGCGATCGGCACCGGCCCCTACAAGATGCAGCAGTTCACGGTCGGCCAGCAGACCGTGCTGGTGCGCAATGACGACTACAAGTCGGCCTCCGCCCTGTCGAAGAACCAGGGGCCGGCCAAGTTCAAGAAGCTGACCTTCCGCGAGATCGGCGAGGAATCGACCGCCTATCTCGAACTCAAGACCGGCGGCGCCGACGTGCTCGTCAACGTGCCCACCGACTTCCTGCCGCGCATCCAGGCCGACAAGGCGGTGAAGCTCGTGACCATCCCCGGCAACGAGGTGGTCTACATGCCGATCAACACCAGCGTCGAGCCGTTCACCGACATCAAGGTGCGCGAGGCGACGGCCTTCGCCGTGAACCAGAAGGAAATCCTGACCAGCCTCTATGGCGGCAACGGCGAGACCGCCGATACCTTCCTGATTTCCTCGCTCAAGGAGTCGCAGGTCGATCCCAAGTACAAGATCTCCTACGATCCCGAGCGCTCGAAGAAGGTGTTCGACGCGGCCGGCTGGAAGCCCGGTGCCGACGGCATCCGCGTGAAGGACGGCAAGCGCCTCGAGGTGAAGCTCTGGGCCCAGAACGGCACCGAGTTCAAGCGCCTCGCCGAGATCGTCCAGGCGCAGCTCAAGGCCGTCGGCGTGCAGGCCGATATCAGCATCATCGATGCCGGCTCGATCAATGCGCAGTATCGCAAGAAGACCGAGCACCAGCTTGCGGTGCGCGCCTATCAGTGGACCAATGCCGATATCGTCGACTGGTTCTTCGCGGCCAAGCGCGCGGGCTACCCCAATGTCTCGATGTTCAACGATCCCGAGGCGGAGAAGCTCAACGACATCGCCATGAACAAGTCGAAGACCTGGGACGAGCGCGTCGCGAACTTCACGAAGTACCACGAGTATGTGCTGTCGCAGTATCCGTTCGCGCCGATCTACCAGCCGGTGCAGAGCTTGGCCTATGGCAAGCGCGTCGTGATGCCGGAGAAGATTCGCGGCATCGGCTTCTCCAGCCAGTCGATGATCGACATCGCCCCGGCCAACTGAGCCGGGACGAACTCACGCGGGAGATCGATCCTTGCTGCGCTTCGCGATCCGGCGCCTCGCCATGCTGGTGCCGGTCTTCCTCGCCGTCTCGCTGGTGATCTTCATGATCATCCATCTCGTGCCGGGCGACCCCTTGGAGCATCTGATCCAGGTCGGCTCCTCGCCCGAGCAGCGGGCGCAGATGATCGCGCGCTACGGGCTGGACCAGCCGCTGCTGGTCCAGTACGGGCGCTGGCTTGCCAAGGTCGTCACCGGCGATTTCGGCGATGCCATCGTGATGCGCCAGCCGGTCTCCCAGCTCATCGCCGAGAACATGCCGCATAGCCTCGCGCTCGGCGGCACGGCGCTGATCTTCTCGACGGTGGTCGGGATCGTCACGGGCGTGCTCGCGGCCTCCTTCCGCGACAGCCTGTTCGACCGGGCGGTGATGGGCTTCATCCTGCTGGGATCGACGCTGCCGAGCTTCTGGCTGGCGCTACTGATGATCCTGATGTTCGCCGTGCAGTTCGAATGGTTCCCGGTCTCGGGCGCCCGGACATGGGACGCGCTGGTGCTGCCGGCGCTGACCATCGGCATCGGCGGCACGGCGCTGATCGCCCGCGTCACCCGCGCCGCCATGGTCGAAATCTCGCAGCGGGATTTCGTAAGGGTGCTGCAAGCCAAGGGCGTGCCGTTCTGGCGTATCCAGCTCCGCCATATCCTGCAGCAGGCGATGCTGCCGGTGATGACCATTCTGGGCCTGCGCATCGGCTGGATTCTGGGTGGCGCGGTTACGGTCGAGTATGTCTTCGCCCGGCCGGGGCTCGGTTCGCTGCTGATCACAGGGCTCGGCCAGCGCGACTACCCGCTGGTGCAGGGCTGCCTGCTGATGCTGGCGATCGCGGTGATGTTGGGCACGCTGATCGGCGACCTCGCCCAGGCGGCGCTCGATCCGCGGTTGCGTGAAGCGATGGGCGCCCGATGAGCCGCTCCTCTCTCGTCGGCCGGCTGGCTCGTTCGCCGCGCGGCACCATCTGCGCGCTGTTCCTGCTCGCGCTCGTGCTCTGCGCGATCTTCGCGCCCTGGATCGCGCCTTACGACTACGCCGCGCAGAAGCTCTCGATGGCCAACACGCCGCCCTCCGCTGCGCATTGGCTTGGCACCGACGAGTTCGGGCGCGACCTGCTTTCGCGGATCATCCAGGGCGCTCGGACCTCGCTCAGTGTCAGCGTGCTCTCGATCGCGCTCTCGGTGCTGATGGGCGCGACGCTCGGCGCCGCCGCCGGCTATTTCGGCGGCATCTTCGACAAGATCGTCACCGTCTTCGTCGACCTGACCTGGTCCTTCCCGGAAATCCTGCTGGCGTTGATCCTGATCGCGATCCTGGGGCCGGGTCTGCACTCGACGGCGATCGCCATCGCGATTGCCTATCTCGCGCAGTTCACCCGCCTGACCCGGGCGCAAGTGATGGCGCTGAAGGGCGAGCTCTTCGTCGATGCGGCGGTGACGGCCGGTGCCCGGCCGGCCCGCGTGCTCTTCCTGCATCTTCTGCCCAATGCGATGACGCCGGTCATCGTCGCCGGCATGCTGGCAACGGGCGATGCGATCGTGCTGGAAGCGACGCTTGGCTTCTTCGGGCTGGGCGCGCAGCCGCCCGTCCCGAGCTGGGGGGCGATGATGAGCTCCGGCACCGCGCAGATCTTCATCGCGCCCTGGATCATCATCTTCCCCGGCCTCGTCATCGCCACCGCCGTCATCGCCATCAATCTGTTCGGCGATGCGCTGATCGAGGCGCTCGATATCCGCCGCCCGCTGCGGGACGGCTGAACTCCCCCAAACAACTCGCGAAAGCAGCCAGAGGAACGCCATGAGCTTCACCGTCCTGACCGCCGAGTTCTCGCATGAGAGCAATACCTTCAGCCGCTGCCCGGCCGACTATGCCGCCTTCACCGATCGCGGCATCAAGCTCGGCGAGGACGCCATCGCTGCGCGGGCCGAGGCCAACACGCCCATCGCCGGCTTCCTCGATATCGGCCGCCCCGCGGGGTGGAACGTCATCCATGCGATCAGCGCCGCGGCCCAGCCCTCCGGCCCGGTAACGCGGGATGCCTTCGATCGGATCGCCGGCGTCATCGTCGAAGCCGCGAAAGCTCATGCCGGCAAGATCGACGGCGTGCTGCTCGGCCTGCACGGCGCCATGGTCACGGAGTTCTGCGAGGACGGGGAGGGTGAGTTGCTGGAGCGCGTCCGCGCCGTGCTCGGGCCGGACGTGCCGATCGGCATCACGCTCGATCCCCATGCCAATGTCACCCGCAAGATGACAGAGCTCGCCAATATCGTCGTCTCCTACAAGACCTATCCGCATGTCGATGTGCGCGAGACCGGCAAGCTCGCGGCAGGCATCATGCAGCGCACGATGAAGGGTGAGATCAAACCGGTGACGCTGCGGGCCGAGCGGCCGATGCTGGAAGAGGTCAATGGCGGGCGCACCGATATCGGCCCGATGGTCGAGCGCATCGCCAAGGCCAAGGCCTATGAGAAGGAGGCCGGCGTCTTCGCCGTGAGCGTCAATGGCGGTTTCGGCAATGCCGATATCCATGAGGTCGGCCCGACCGTGCTCGTTACCTGCGAGGGCGAGCGCGAGAAGCACCAGGCCTTCGCCGAGGCGCTGGTCGAGGACATGTGGCAGCGCCGCTTCGACGTGGTGACGCCCTTCCTCTCGGTCGAGGATGCGGTGGCGGAAGCCAAGACCTATGTCGCGACGAAGGGCCCGCTGATCATCGCCGACTACGCCGACAATCCAGGCGGCGGAGGCTATGGTGATGCGACCGGCCTGCTCAAGGGCATGATCGATGCCGATCTCAAGGACGCCTGTTTCGGGCCGATGGTCGATCCTGAGGTCGCGGCCGAATTGCGCAAGGGCAAGCCGGGTTCGACCGTCTCGGTCAGGCTCGGCGGCAAGGTCGATCCCGAGATCGGCGGCGGGCCGCTTGAACTCACCGGAACGCTCGTCAGCGTCAGCGACGGCGATTATACCGGCGACGGCCCGATGATGGGCGGGTTGCAGGCGAGCTGGGGGCCCTGCGCCGTGCTGCGCGTCGGCGATATCGAGATCCTCGTCACGACGATCCGCGCGCAGATGAACGACCTGCAGCAGTTCCGAGCCTTCGGCATCGACCCGGCGGCGAAGCGCGTCGTCGGGCTGAAGTCGATGCAGCATTTCCGCGCCGCCTTCGAGCCGATTGCCGGCAAGGTCACCGTCTGCGACAGCGGGGCGCTCTGCACGCCCGATCTCAGCAAGCTGCCCTATCGCCGCGTCCGCCGGCCGCTCTATCCGCTCGACAAGGTGGCGTGAGCCCGCAATGCGGGCGCTTCGTCCGGGGCGCCCGCCATCGGCCCATGCAGTGAACGCAATGCCGTGGCGCCGGCTTACGAAATTGTGCCCGTGCCGGTGATCCTCTAGAGCCTTCGACCGCGTTACGAGGCAGGAATCGGCCTGCCGGAGATGCCGCGGGACTTAGCCCAGATGACCGCCAGCGCGCCGACCGCCTCCCTGCCGCAACGGGCCATGATGCCGGTGCTGATCGCGCTCAGCGTGACGCATCTGCTCAACGACATGATCCAGTCGCTGATCCCGGCGATTTACCCGATCATCAAGGAAGCCTACCGGCTCGATTTCGGCCAGATCGGCCTGATCACGCTGACCTTCCAGGTCTCGGCCTCGCTGCTGCAGCCTGCGGTCGGGCTCTATACTGACAAGCACCCGATGCCGTACTCGATGGTGGTCGGGATGGGCTTCACGCTGTCGGGGCTGATCGGGCTGGCCTATGCCGGCAGCTACGGGTTCCTGCTGCTCTCGGCGGCCTGCGTCGGCATCGGCTCCTCGATCTTCCATCCCGAGGCGACGCGCATGGCGCGTAACGCATCCGGCGGGCAGCATGGTCTGGCGCAAGGCATCTTCCAGGTTGGCGGGCAGACGGGCGGTGCGCTCGGGCCGTTGCTGGCCGCCTTCATCATCGTGCCGCGCGGGCAGGGCAGCCTTGCCTGGTTCTCGGTCGCGGCGCTCATCGCGATGATGCTGATGGTCTGGACGGCGGCGAGCTATGCGCGGCTCGACAGGGCGCGGCCGCCGAAGGCCGCGGCGGCGAGCGCGGCGCCGGCCCGTCCGGGCAAGCGTTCGGTCGCCTTCGCGATCACCATCCTGATCATCCTGCTGTTCTCGAAGAACGCCTATTCGGCGAGCTTCTCGTCGTTCTACACCTTCTATCTGATGGGCAAGTTCGGCATCTCGATCCAGAACTCGCAGGTGATGCTGTTCCTGTTCCTTGCCTCCTCGGCGGTGGGCGCACTCGGTGGCGGCATGCTGGGCGACCGGATCGGCCGCAACAAGATCATCTGGTTCTCGATCCTGGGCGCGCTGCCCTTCACGCTGATCCTGCCCTATGCCGACCTGTTCTGGACCGGCGTGCTGACGATCGTGATCAACCTGATCATGTCGAGCGCTTTCGCCGCGATCCTGATCTACGCACTGGAGCTTTTGCCCGGCCGCGTCGGGTTGGTCGGCGGCTTCTTCTACGGGCTGTCTTTCGGGCTCGGCGGGCTGGCAGCGGCGCTGCTCGGCGAGTTCGCCGACCATCTCGGCATCGAGGCGGTCTACAAGATCTGCTCGTTCATCCCGTTGATGGGCCTGCTCGCCTGGTTCCTGCCGCGCCTCAGCGAGGGAACGAAGGGCGCCAAGGTCGGGCATTAGCGCAACGCGCCGTCATGCTCGGGCTTGACCCGAGCATCTCTGGAGGGGGGCGCCCTATCCTGCGAGAGATTCTCGGGTCGAAGCCTTGCTTCGCCTGAGAATGACGCGTGTCATCAAAGCGCCAGCTTGCCGGCCTTGGCGGCGGCGTAGCGCTCGTTGACCTTCTTCCAGTCGACCACGTTCCACCAGCCCTTGAGGTAGTCGACGCGGCGGTTCTGGTACTTCAGGTAATAGGCGTGCTCCCAGACGTCGTTGCCGAGCAGGACCATCTGCTTGTCCATGATCGGGCTGTCCTGGTTCGGCTTGCCGAGCAAAGCGAGCTTGCCGGCCTTGTCGACGGTGACGAAGACCCAGCCCGAACCGAAGACGCGCAGGCCTGCCGCCTCGAAATCGGCCTTGAACTTGTCGAAGCCGCCGAGATCGCGGGTGATCGCCTCTGCGACCTCGCCGGTCGGCGCGCCGCCGGCGCCCGGCGCCATGATCTCCCAGAACATGCTGTGGTTGGCA
Source organism: Allobosea sp. FW305-C-101 (assembly GCF_058783685.1). NCBI lineage: Bacteria > Pseudomonadati > Pseudomonadota > Alphaproteobacteria > Hyphomicrobiales > Alloboseaceae > Allobosea > Allobosea sp. FW305-C-101. Next base: position 35,208 of record NZ_JBYSYT010000014.1, read on the forward strand.
TGGCCACCGCCATTGTTGCGGACCAGGGTACGGATGCTCTCCGGGAGCTGGCCGAGATCGGCGATGAGCTCGGCGACCGAGGCCTTGGCGATGACGCCGTTGTCCTTGGCGGCATTGTTCAGCGCCGCGACATAGGCCGCGTGGTGGCGGTTGTAGTGGATGTCCATCGTCGCCGCGTCAATATGCGGCTCCAGCGCATTGGCCTCATAGGCGCGCTTCGGCAGCGAGAACGGGCCGGTCGGCGCTGCTGGGGCTGCGGCCTGCGCCCAAACTCGCGGCGCGGCGGCGACAACGAGCGCGGCGGCGCCCAGGCCGATCAGGCCACGGCGGGACACGGCGGAAACTGCGGTCATGGGAATCCTCCGGAAAGCATTCGGGCGAGTTGGCTTCTGGCTCAACGCGCGTGTCCCATTGCGGGTCCGCCGTCGATCGCTCCCAGCTATAGCATGGACGTGCACAGCCGTTGACCCAGCGGCAATATCACAATCCCGGCGTGCACGCCGAAAGTGGTAAACCACCGGAACGGGCTCTTAACCGGCGATTTACCGCGTTTCTCTACGGTTCCGAGAGAAATCCTCCCGGGTTGAAGGGGCGTCCCGCCATGCATGCACTGGCTCGCAAGCTCGATCTGCCCGTTCGCGCGGTTGCGCCGGCCCCCGGTGACGAGCCCGCAGGGACAGGTGCCGAGCGCGCGGTGCGCGAGATCGCCGCCCGATTCGGCAAGCTCAGCGCCGAGATCACCGATATCTCCGGGCGTGTCGGCGATGTGACGCAGCAATTCGACAAGCAGACGGCGGGCCTGCGCCGCGTGGTCGGCGCCGTCGAACAGGTGTCGCAGGCGAACAACGCGATCCGGCAAGCGGCCGAGGACGCGCAGGCGGCGGCTTCCGGCGTCCGCACCGGGCTCGAACGCGTGACGACATCGGTCCGGCTCGGGCTCAACGCCGCGCAGGCGGATATCGCGACCCTGTCGCAGGAAGCGCAGTCGATGTCGCAGATCCTGGCGCAGGCCGTCGGCGACGCGCACAAGGCGCGGGCGTCGAGCGACGCGATCCAGTCGATCACCCGCGAGATCCAGCTCCTGTCGATCAATGCCGGCGTCGAGGCGGCGCGCAGCGGCGAGGCCGGCAAGGGCTTCGCCGTCATCGCCGCCGCCGTGAAGGCGCTGGCGGAACAGACCCGCGAGGCGACGGCGGCGAGCGCTGCCCAGCTCGACCTGCTCGTGAAGGCCGTCGACGCGGTCGCGCGCCGCAGCCAGGAGAATGCACAGACGGCACAGCGCGCCCAGGCGGGCAGCCAGACGATCTCGCAGCAGATCGGTGAGTTCGACAGCTTCGGCCGCTCGGTCGTCGAACTGATCGGCGAGATCGAGGCGGTGTCACGCCCGACGCGGGAGAATGCGGAAGCCTGCGCCAAGGCCGGGCACGATCTCGCCGCGCTTGTCGCCGGCGTCGATGCCTCCACGGACAATCTCCAGCAGGCCGGCCAGCGCACCGAGGCGCTGGTCGCGATCAGCGAGGGTATCCTCGGTTCGATCGCGGCATCCGGCGTGCGCACGGCCCAGTCGGAGCTGATCGCGACGGTGATGGAGACGGCCGGCACGATCGGCGAGATGTTCGAGGCAGCGATCGAGCGCGGCGAGCTCACATTGGCCGACCTGTTCGACGAAGCTTATCGACCGATCCCGGGCTCGGACCCCGTCCAGCACATGACGCGCTTTGTGGCGCTCACCGACCGGTTGCTGCCGCCCTTGCAGGAAGAGCTCCTGACCTTGAACGGGCGGATCGTGTTCTGCGCTGCAGTGGACCGCAACGGCTTCCTGCCGACGCATAACCGCAAGTACGCGCAGCCCCAGGGCGGCGATCCCGTCTGGAACAACGCCAATTGCCGCAACCGTCGCATCTTCGACGACCGGACCGGGCTTGCCGCCGCGCGCAACCGCAAGCCGTTCCTGCTGCAGAGCTACCGGCGCGACATGGGTGGCGGGCAGTTCCTGGTGATGGAAGACCTGTCGGCGCCGATCATGGTCAAGGGGCGGCACTGGGGTGGCTTCCGCTTCGGGCTCAAGGTCTAGCCGCCGGCCGTATGCAATTTGTCGAGTTGAGTAAGCGAGTTCCCGAGCCAGCGCCATGCATTTAGCGCCTTCCTTTCCCAACCTTTCGGTGCTGCTTATCGATCCGAGCCCGCATTACCGCCGGATCGTGCGCACCATGCTGTACCAGGCGCAGCTCAACCGCATCTTCGAGGCGTCAGACCTGTCCTCAGCTGCCTCGACCTTCATCCAGAAGCAGCCGAACATCGTCATCCTCGACTGGGACATGCCGGAGGGGAACAGCGTCAAATGCCTGGCTGCGATCCGCTCCTTCAAGACCTCGCCCTTCGCCAAGGCGCCCGTGCTGGTGATGATGGAGCGGCCGGACCGGCGTTCGGTCGTCCAGGCGGCGAAGCTCGGCGCGCATGAGATCGTCACGAAGCCGATCTCGCCGAACAATCTCTGGCTTCATCTCTCGGGCGTCATCAACATGCCCCGAAAATACCGTGAGGCTGAAGGCAAGATCACGCTGGTGCCGCGCGCGATCAGCAACGCCATTTTCTGACGGTTGCCCCAAGGTTTTTCCCAACGAAACCGGGCCGCCCCGGCGCCAGGACTTCGCTCGTGCGCGCCGCCAAGAAAGTCCGGCTATCGCACCGAATCTCTTGCCCGCCATGTCGTATCGGCGCTGCGGCGCCTTTCTGGCGTAACCGATCAGGCCTTGCCACAACGCTGCCGTAGCCGGCGACAACCCCAGGTAGGCCGCAGCTGCCGCGAAAATGCCAAGAGTATTGATGCGGCTGAACATATTTAGCGAAGTTTTTACCAGTTTGACGCGATGCTCCTGACGCAATCCTGGGTCGCTCTTCATGGTCATCACCGTCTCGCTTCCCCCTTTCCTCGGCCGCACCGAGGCCGCGACGTTCCGCAACCAGCTCTTGGTGGCGCTGGAACAGCGGGAAAGCATCGCTGTCGAATGCGCCGAGGCCGGGCCGCTGCCCAGTCTCTGGATCCAGCTTCTCCACTCCGCAGCCACCAGCGCCGCCGCGCGGGGGCTTTCGGTCACGCTCAAGGCGGCTTCCGAGGAATGCCGCGAATCCTTGCGGGCGATCGGCTTCGACGCCGCTCACAGCGCTCTCGTTCTGGAGTGATCAGGTATGAAAATCCTGGCGATCGACGATACCAAGACCCTGCTCAGCCTGCTCAGCCTGACGCTCCGCAATGCCGGCCATGAAGTGGCGGAGGCCGAGAACGGCGAGGACGGACTGACCAAGTTCGACCAGTTCCGCCCCGATCTGGTGATCACCGACCTCAACATGCCGATCATGGACGGCATCGAGTTCACGCGCGCCTGCCGCTCGCGTCCCGCCGGGCAGAACACGCCGATCATCGTGCTGACCACGGAGAACGGCGCCGAGATCAAGGCCGAGGGTCGCCGTGCCGGCGCCAGCGCCTGGATGGTCAAGCCTTTCGAACCCAACACGCTGCTCGGCCTCGTCGCGCGCTACCAGAACTGAAGGTCGGCCGATGGATCCGTTGGCAGAACTCAAGCAGACCTTCTTCCAGGAATGCGAGGAACTCCTCGGCGCGCTGGAGCTGAAGCTCCAGGCTCTCGACGAGGGTTCCACCGACCCTGAGGACGTCAATGCCGCTTTCCGTGCCATTCACTCGATCAAGGGTGGCGCGGGTGCCTTCGGCTGCACGGAGCTGGTCGGCTTCGCGCATGTCTTCGAGGCTTCGCTCGACCATCTGAGGTCAGGCCGCGTCGCCATCGAGGACGCGCCGTTCGCGCTGTTCCTGCGCTGCGCCGATGCCGTCGCCGATCTGGTCTCGGCCGCCCGCAACGACGAGCCCGCGACCGAGCGTCCGGACCTGCTGGCCGCGCTCGAGCAGGTCGGCAAGGAACCGCAGGCGCCCGTCGCCGTGCCGCCGGCTCCTGCCGCGCCCGCTCCGGAACCGGCCGCCCCCGCCGCCAACAACGATGCGCCCATCGGCATCGCCGCGCTCGGCAACCTGCTCGCCATGGTCGAGGCGAAGACGTCAGCTCCGGCGGCAGCCTCCGATGACGGCTGGGACGACGAGCCCGTCGCCGCCCCTGCGCGCGCCACCGGCAAGCCCGGTCGTGACGTGCATCTGCGCATCATGCCGGAGCCGGACCTGTTCCGCCGCGTGATCGAACCACGCGTCGTGCTGGGCTCCCTGCCGGCCGACGACATCGTTTCGATCCGCTGCGACCTGAGTCAGGTGCCGCCGCTCGAAAGCATCGACGTCAGCGATTGCTGGATGCGCTTCGACGTGGACCTGCGCACCGAACTCACGGTCGAGGACCTGCACGGCCGCTTCGATTTCAGTCTCGCGAACGAGGAATTCGAGATCAGCTTCCCGGAGCCGGCCGTGACTGAGGCTCCGCAGGTCGCTGAGGCTCCGGCCGCCCAGTCGGAAGTCTCCAGCGCGGTTGCTGCCGACCTCTCCGCGATCCTCGCCAAGCTCGGCGCCGCGCCGGAAGCAGCAAACGAGCCCGATATCCAGCCTGCGCCGGCCCCGGTCGCCGTAGCCGCTCCGGTTGTCGCCGCGGAGGCGCCCGCCGTCGCCCGCGCGGCGCCGCGTGCTCCGGCCGCCCCCGACAATTCGGCGCGCCAGCGTCAGGCCGTCAGCGTTCGCGTCGATCTCGACCGCATCGACAAGCTAATGAACCTCGTCGGCGAGATCGTCATCACGCAGTCCATGCTGGTCGAATGCGTCCGCTCGCTGCCCTATGACGTCCACGCCAAGACCGCCGAGGGCATGCTGACGCTGTCGCGCCAGACCCGCGAATTGCAGGACCACGTCATGGCGGTCCGCGCGCAGCCGGTGAAAGCCGTGTTCCAGCGCATGCCGCGCCTTGTCCGGGAACTGGCCCAGACGCTCGGCAAGGAAGTGCGCCTGGTGCTCGAAGGCGAGAACACCGAGGTCGACAAGACGATCATCGAGGAACTCGCCGATCCGCTGACCCACATGATCCGCAACTCGATGGATCATGGGCTGGAGACGCCGGACGATCGCATCGAAGCCGGCAAGCCGCGCGAGGGAACGATCAAGCTGGTCGCCGAGCATCGCGCCGGCCGCATCGTCATATCCGTCACCGATGACGGGCGCGGCATCGGCCGCGACCGGCTGCTCGCCAAGGCGCGCTCGCGTGGCCTTGTCGGCGCCGACGAGAAGCTCGCGCCGGAAGAGATCGATCAGCTCATCTTCGCCGCCGGCCTGTCGACTGCCGAGGTCGTCAGCGACGTCTCGGGGCGCGGTGTCGGCATGGACGTCGTGCGCCGCAACGTCGAATCGCTCGGTGGGCGCATCTCGGTCGACTCCGAGCCGGGCCGGGGCTGCAAGTTCACGCTCGCCCTGCCGCTGACGCTCGCCGTGCTTGAAGGCATGGTGATCCGCTGCGGCGACGACCGCTATGTCATCCCGATCGCTTCGGTGATCGAGACCCAGCACCTGGCTTCGACCCCGATCGAGCGCCTGCCCTTCGGCCAGGAAGTCCTGCGCTGGCGCGGTGAGGTCACTCCGCTTTATCGGCTGGGCGACGTGATGGGCTCGATGGGCACGACCAACGAGAACATCGTGATCATCGCCGAGAACGAGCGCGGCAACAACGTTGGCATCGCCGTCGACGAGATCGTCGGCCAGCAGCAGGTCGTCGTGAAGAGCCTCGAGGCGAATTACGGCGCGGTCAACGGCGCCTCGGCGGCGACGATCCTCGGCGACGGCCTCGTCGCCCTGATCCTGGATATCGACTCGATGCTACGGCTCGCCGCGTCCGGCAGCCGCCCCCCTCAATCTGACCTCAAGATGGCTGGATGACCATGACGCTCCAACTCGGCGAAAAGCACTTCTCGTCGGCGCAGCCTGAATCGGCCGCGCGCCGGATCGTGACCTTCAAGGTGGGCGATCGCACCTTCGGCATCGATGTCGGCATGGTCCGCGAGATCAAGGGCTGGCAGGCGACGACGCCGCTGCCGCATGCGGCCCCGCATGTGCGCGGCGTGCTCAACCTGCGCGGCGTCATCCTCGCGGTCTACGACCTGCGCACCGCGATCGGGCTCGGCGCCACCGAGGCGACCGCGACCCATGTCATCGTCGTCGTCGATGTCGAGGACAAGACCGCTGGCCTGCTGGTCGACTCGGTCTCCGATATCGTCGACGTGCCGGTCACCGCGGTGCGTCCGGCGCCGGACCTCGAGCGCGACGAGCATGGCCTGATCGAAGGCCTGGTCCTGCTCGACACCGATATCGTCGCGCTGCTCGACCTCGCGGCCGTGATCCGCGACGGCGGCGCCGAGGCCCTGATCAAGACCAGCCGGGCCGCCTGACCTTTTGAGACCAGCCCGAGCGTAGCGTTCAAGAAGCGGGCGAGAACAAGAAACGATCGAACCCCATGGGCAGCGCGCTCGGCCCCTTCTCACGTCTCTCGGTCAGCCAGCCGCTGCTCGCCGCCGGTTCGGCGGCGCTTGCCGGCAGCCTGGCATCCTATGCCGCCTTCGCCGGCGCGCCCGCCCTGGGCGCAGCCGCGGTCGCGACCGTCGCGCTGTTCGGCGGGCTCGCGGCCTGGGGCTCGGCACGCCCGCTCGCGCGGAGCGCCGCCGCTGCGGCCCGTCTGGCCGAGGGCGGCGACGTCACATTTCCCAACCTGTCCGGATCAGGCGAGGGGGCCGATCTGTCGCGCGCGCTCGCATCGATCCATGAGCAGGGCCAGGAAGCCGAGCGCCTGCGCGCCGCGCTCGACCATGGCCGCGCCAGCATCATGCTCTGTGACCCTGCCGGCCGCGTCGTCTATGTCAGCAAGGCGCTGCTGCGCTTCTTCGGCGAGGCGCAGGAGGATTTCCGCGCCGCCTTTCCGGGCTGTTCCGCCAAAGACATGCTGGGCCGTGTCATGGAGCGCGTGCAGGGTGAGCATCAACCGCTCAGCGGCCAGCCGGTGCGCCTGACGCTCGGCCGCCGCACGATCTGCCTGACCCTGACCGCCATGATGCGTGCCGACGGCCGCAGCTTCGGCACCGCCGTGGAATGGCGCGAGATGACCGGCGACCTCAAGCTTGCCGGTGAAATCGTGACACTCGTCGAGGCGGCCGAGGCCGGGGACTTTTCCCGCCGTTTGTCGTCGGAAGGGCAGCCGCTGCCGCTCGGCCATGCGGTCAAGGGTCTGAACCGGATCAACGCGCTGCTCGAGGGCACGTTCGACCAGATGGCCGATGCCGTCTCCGGGATGGCGGAGGGCGATCTGAACCGACGCGTCCCGGTGACCCACCAGGGCAGCCTCGGCCAGCTTCAGGACAGCCTCAACGAGACGCTCGAACGGTTCGGGGCGACATTCGAGACGATCCGCGCGACCGCCGGCCGGGTTTCGCAGGCCGCGGCCGAGGTCGATGCCGCGACCACGGAGCTTGCAGCCGGCGCCGGACGGGCTGCAACCGATCTCGGAGAGGCTTCGGCCGCTGCCGAACAGGTGACCGCCTCGGTCGGGCGCAGCAGCATCCGCACCCGCGAGGCCGGCGAACTCGCCGGCGAGACGATGAGCGTCGCGCAGCAGGGACAGGGCGTCGTCACGCGGGCGATCGGCGCGATCGAGCGCATCGAAAGCTCGTCGCTGAAGATTTCCGAGATTGTCGGCGTGATCGACGAAATCGCCTTCCAGACCAACCTTCTGGCGCTCAACGCGGCGGTCGAGGCGGCGCGTGCGGGCGATGCCGGCAAAGGCTTTGCCGTGGTTGCGTCCGAAGTGCGCTCGCTGGCGCAGCGCTCGGCGCAGGCGGCCAAGGACATCAAGGGGCTGATCGCCTCGTCGAACGGGCAGGTCGCGGAGGGCGTCGGCTTCGTCCGCGAGACCGGCACGGCACTGGAGCGCATCGTCGCCGCGGCGGGCAAGGTTTCCGCGACGGTTTCCGAGATCGCCACCGCGACGGCCGAGCAGGCCGGGGGGGCGGGCGAGATGGGCCGCAGCGTCGCCAAGATGGACAAGGGCATCAGGCAGAACAGCGATCTCGCCGAACGCAGCGCCGAGGCCGCGGCCGAGCTCGCCGACCAGGCGGCCGCGCTGCACGCCCATATCGAGGCACTCGGCGGCCACCACACCTTGCACGGCGTTCCGGCTTCGGCCCGGCGCAACGTCGCGCCCGTTACGGCACAGGTGCCGCCGCGGACCGTGCAACAGACACAGCATCGCCGCGTCGCCGCTGGCGGCCGGATGGGGATTTGAGAGATGAACAGACCTGCCTCGTCCAATCCCTTTGCGCTGGCCCAGCCCGCGATGGCCGACGTGACCCTGACCCGCGATGATATGAAGTTCATCGCGACGCTGGTCTATGAGCAGGCCGGCATCGTCATCCGCGAGCACAAGGAGGCGATGACGCGCGGCCGCCTGGCACGGCGCGTCAAGGCGCTCGGCCTGAACTCGGTCGCGGAATACTGCGCCTTCCTCAAGACGCCGCAGGCGGCGGGCGAATTGCCCGAACTCATCAACGCGGTGACCACCAACCACACCGCCTTCTTCCGCGAGCGCCACCATTTCGACCATCTGCGCAAGGACGTGATGCCGCGCCTGCTGCAGGAGCGTTCCGGCCGGCGCGGCCGCATCCGGATCTGGTCGGCGGCCTGCTCCTCCGGCGAGGAGCCCTATTCGATCGCCGCCTCCTGTCGTGACGTAGTAGGGCCGCGCAGCGACCTCGACTTCAAGATCCTGGCGACCGATATCGACACCGATATCCTGACGCGGGCCGAGGCCGGCCTCTATCCGGCGGAGCTGTTCGAACGCCTGCCGTCCGATGTGAAGCCGATGCTCAAGCTCGAAGGTGGGGCAGGGCGGGGCGAGGCTCGCATCGCCGAGGACCTGCGCCGCATGATCTCCTTCAAGCGGCTCAACCTGATCGAGAAATGGCCGATGAGCGGCCCGTTCGATGTGATCTTCTGCCGCAACGTCTTCATCTATTTCGATACGCAGACCAAGGCCTCGATCCTCGACCGTTTCGTGGCGCTGCTGGCGCCCGGCGGCTTCCTCTATCTCGGGCATTCGGAATCGCTGCCGCAACCGCATCCGAACCTGCGCCTGATCGGCCGCACCATCTACGAGAGGACTGCATGAGCGTCTCCCGGTCCTCCCGCCGCTATTTCGACCCGCGTTTCCAGGCGACGATCATCACTGTGGCGCCGGGCGAGCACGAGATTACCTCCGCCAAGGACGAGATCGTCGCCACCGTCCTCGGCTCCTGCGTCTCGGTCTGCATGCGCGATCCCGTCGCCGGGGTCGGCGGCCTCAACCATTTCCTGCTGCCGAAGAACAATGGCGGCTCGGATTCGAGCGCCGGCGAGCGCTATGGCGACACCGCCATGGAAGTGCTGATCAATGACCTGTTGAAGCGCGGCGCCAAGAGGAGCAATTTCGAGGCGAAGGTCTTCGGCGGGGCGCGCGTGCTCTCGGGCGCCACGATGCTTGCGATCGGCGACGGCAATATCGCTTTCGTCAACGAATTCCTGAAGGTCGAGGGCATCCCGGTGGTGTCGCGGGATGTCGGCGGCACGCGTTCGCGGCGTATCCATTACCAGCCCTCGACGGGCCGGGCCTGGGTGCAGCATGTCCAGCCCACCGCGCGCGACAGCAGCCACGAGCAGGAAATCGCCTATCTCAACCGGCTCAAGACGCAGCCGGTGGCCGGTGAAGTGGAGGTCTGGTGATGGTTGTCGCGACGTCTTCCGCCGCTCCGGTCAAGGTCCTCGTCGTCGACGATTCCGTGCTGATGCAGAAGCTGATGACGCAGATCATCAATTCTGCGCCGGGCTTCGAGGTGATCGGCATCGCCGGCAGCGCCGAGGAGGGCTGGGACGCCATCCAGGAGCTCAGGCCCGATGTCGTGACGCTCGACCTCGAATTGCCGGGCCGGCACGGCTTAAAGCTTCTGGCGCGCGTCCTCAAGCAGGACCCGCTGCCGGTGCTGATCGTCTCGGCCTTCGGCGGGCCGGGCGCCGACAACACCATCCAAGCGCTGGAACTGGGCGCGATCGACTTCATCGAGAAGCCCGATGGGACGACCCATACGCTCGACGGCTTCATGAAGCATCTCGTCGCGGCTTTGCAGCGCGCCGCGGCCAGCCGCAAGATGCTCGCCGCCGCAAGGCAGATGACGCAGATGGCCGCCGCTGCACCGGCCCGTCCGGCAGTGGCCCCGCCACGGGAGCCGGCGCGCAGCGGCAAGACCTCGCTGATCGCGATCGGCGCCTCGACCGGCGGCGTGCCGGCCGTGCAGACGGTGATGCGGGACCTCGCCCATCTCAGGCTGCCGATCGTCGTCGTGCAGCACATGCCGCCGGGCTATACGGCGAAGTTCGCGGCCCGGCTTGCGACCGCGACCGGCCTCGACGTCCGCGAAGCCGCCGACGGCGACAGGCTGCGGCCCGGCATGGCCGTGGTGGCACCGGGCGGCCCGCGCCATCTCGAGATCGAGGAGCGCCGCGGCGAGTTCGTCTGCGTGCTGCGCGAAGGGCCGCTGGTCAGCGGCCATTCGCCTTCCGTCGACGTGATGTTCCATTCCGTGGCGCGCAGCGTCGGCAGCCATGCGGTCGGCATCCTGCTCACCGGCATGGGGCGTGACGGTGCTGACGGTTTGTTAGCCATGCGCAAAGCCGGCGCCGAGACGTTAATCCAAAGCGGGGAGACCTGCGTGGTAAACGGAATGCCGAAAGCGGCTTTCGAGATCGGAGCCGCCGACAGGGTCGTCCCGCTCACCCAGATCGGTGGAGCAGTCGGGCAGCTGGTCGGCGAGCGGCCGAATCTACGCACCGCGTAAGGAGCAAAGTGATGTCAAAGGCCAGAAGCGAATACCGCATCCTGGTGGTCGACGACCAGAAGAGCATGCGCGGCCTGGCGACCTATTTCCTCAAGCAGATCGAGTTTCAGGACATCGACGAGGCGGAGAACGCCCGCGAGGCCCTGATGAAGATGCAGACCAAGCGCTACGACCTGCTGCTGCTCGACTGGAACATGGACGGCATGAGCGGCATCGACCTCTTGCGCGCCATCCGCTCGGTGCCGGAGCTGAACCAGATCAAGATCATCATGGCGACCTCGGAACGCTCGGTCGACAAGATGGACGAGGCGACCAGCAACGGCGCCGATCATTACGTCGTGAAGCCCTACGAGCTGCGCGACCTTGAAGTGCGAGTGAAGAAGGTTCTCGCCTGCTGAAAGTTGCCTGCGGAGACCTATCGGTCTCGCCATCGTGAAGCGAAGCCCCGCGCCGGCCGGCTGCGGGGCTTTTTGCTTTGGGGCATGATGCCGCCCGTTCGGCTGTCGAACCGGAGAGAAACCATGCTGCCGTCGCGCCGTCAGATTGTCGCCGGGATCGCCGGAGCGGCTGCTGCCGGTCTCGTGCCTCGCTCAGTTGCGGCCCAGGCTCTGATGGGCGCCCATGCCTTCGGCTTCGACAAGCCGGGCGGTGGACGGATGCCACTTGCCGATTATCGCGGCCGGCCGATCCTCGTCGTCAACACGGCGACGCGCTGCGGCTATGCCGGGCAGATGGCGACGCTGGAACAGCTCTGGCAGCGCTATCAGGCGCGGGGGCTGATGCTCGTCGCCGTGCCGAGCAATGATTTCGGCGGACAGGAGCCACTTGAAGGCGCTGCCATCGCCGAGGCCGCGCGGCAGAGCCATGGCGCGACCTATGCCTTCGTCGAGAAGTCCGTCGTGCGCGGGCCGGAGGCGCATCCGTTCTATCGCTGGGCCGCTTCGGAGAAGCCGGCGGACACACCGCGCTGGAACTTCCACAAATATCTGATCGGCCGCGACGGCGCGCTGCTTGGCGGCTTTCCGTCCGGGACGGACCCTCTCTCGCCGCAGCTCGTGCAGGCGATCGGCCGGGAGCTGGCGGCGGGCTTAGCCTCTTCGCTCTGAAGGCCGGTCTATTTACTTCTTCGGCCGGAACGCCGCGATCACCGCCGGATCGGTGTCGAGCCAGGGCCCTTCGATCAGGTCGATGCAATAGGGTATCGCCGGCATCACCGCGTCCAGGCATTCGGCGATGGCGCGGGGGCGGCCGGGCAGGTTGACGATCAGCGACTTGCCGCGGATGCCCGCCGTCTGGCGCGAGAGGATTGCGGTCGGCACCTTGGCGAAGCTGACCTGGCGCATCAATTCGCCGAAGCCCGGCATCGGCTTCTCGACGACGTCCTCGGTGGCCTCCGGCGTGACGTCGCGAGGGGCCGGGCCGGTGCCTCCCGTCGTGACGATCAGGCAGCAGCCCTCCTTGTCGGCGAGATCGCGCAGCGTCTCGGCAATCACGGCGCGATCGTCGGGGATGACCCGCGCGACGGCCTCCCAGGGCGAGGTAAGGACCTTCCTGAAATAGGCATCGATGGCCGGCCCGCCCTCATCCGCGTAGATGCCGGCCGAGGCGCGGTCGGAGACCGTGACGATTCCAATCCGGGCGGTCGCGCTCATCGGCTTTCTCCTGCGGGTGGCTTGCTGTATCGGCGGGCCGGACGGACGGTCAAGCCGGCCTCGCCAGCACCGGGCTGATCTGGTAGCGCAGCGCCATGCGCCTTGCCGCCGCCTTGTCCCGTTCTGCCGAACCACGCAGCTTTGCCGCCTGCTTCGCGGCGACGATCATGCTGGCGGTCGGACTTCTGACCGTGCTGACGCTCTGGCGCGATCCCTACTGGGTGTTTCGCGACACCCCGCCCTGGACACGCGACGGCGTCGGCGCGAGCCGCCTGCTCGATGTCGAGATGCGCCTGATCAAGCCGCTCCAGATCGCCAGGCTCAAACCGCAGACATTGTTGATCGGCTCTTCTGTGGTCTATCGCGGTATCGATCCGCGCGATGCCTCGGCAGAGGCAGGCCAAGTCTACAATGCCGGCTTCTCCGCGCTGATGGCACGGGAGCTGCCGACATTGGCGGCGCTGGCCATCGATGTCGGCAGCGTCAAGCGGGTGGTGATCGAGCTCGACTATTTCATGTTCACGGCCTGGCCGCCGCCGCCGCCGATCGATCGGAAGCTTGCGACGGCATCCGGGCGCCGCGAGGCGCTGGTCTCGGTGGTGCTCAACCCGAAGGCGATCGACAACCTGCGCGGGCCGCGACCCCAGCGGATGGAGCCCGGCCTCTGGCATGGTGACGGCTACAAGGCGACGCCGGATTTCGACGCCGCGCTGGTGGGCAAGATCACCCGCGCGCAGAATATCGCGGCGATGCTCTACCAGCCGGAAGCCCTAAGCCATCTCGAAAAGGCGCTCGACCTGTTGCAGGGGCGGGGCGTCACGATCGTCCTGTCGCCGATGAGCGCGGCCCAGCGGCAGCTTATTGCGGATGGGGGAAGGGCTGCCGAGCTGATGTCCTGGCGACGGGATGTCGCAGCGCTCGCGGCGCGGCGTGGCCTGCCGTTCCATGACTTCGTCTCGGACCATCCGTTCGAAGATTTCGATCCCGGCAAGGCCTCGTCGCGTTACTGGCTCGACACGCTGCACTTCAAGCCGGAGGTCGGCCGTTGGCTGCTCGGGCGGATCGGGCTCGGGCGGCATCCCGGAGGCGCCTGAGCCACATCCGGCTGAAGGCCGCGATCTCGGCCGCGCCGAGGCGACCCGGGCCGACGCGAATGATCGCATTGGCCATCTCGCGGCGCTCGCCCCAGACATAGGTGCCGGCATCGACGCCTTCGCCGGCGCCGCTGTCGAAGAAGGCGGGCGGCGTGCCGTTGAAATCGGCCTGCAGCATGGCGATCGCCAGGGTCCGACCGGGGGAATGGCGGCCTTGAGTCTCGTCATAGGCGATCTTGAGGAAATGCCGGCGGTTGCCACTCTCGATCAGCAGCCCCATGGCGATGACGCGGCCGTCATGCAGCAGGGTGTCGATCAGCAAGGTGTCGTCGGCGGCATAGAGTTCGGCCAGGCGGCGGATATAGGCGGTGTCGGCCGGCAGGCAGGCGATGGCGGTGCCGGCTTCGCCCTTCCAGCCGGAGGCTTCGAGCGTGAGGAAGGCGTCGAGCGCTTCCAGCGCACCACGGCCGCGATTGCGCCGGAAGGTGAGGGCGCCTTGTTTCCCCACAGCCCGGAACTGCTGCATCCGCTTCTTGTAGGAAGAGCCGAGCGTGCGCCTGAGATAGACTTCGAAATTATCGTCCGGACGCGGGATCATCACCGGCCGGACCCAGCGCTCATAGGTCGAGATCGTGCTGCCGGTCTGGCGGCAGGCTTCGGCGAGCACGGCGTAGCAGGGACCGTCGAGCGGCAGCAGCGGCAGCAACAGCCGGTGCGGCAGATCGCGCGATCCGAGGAGATAGCGCATCAGGGCGCGTGCCGCCTCCGCCGCGTGGTCGCGGTCGAGCACCGGCAGGGAGGAGACCTCGTAGAGCGGCACGAGCGGTGAGGCGAGGGCGGCGGAAAAGCCGCTGCGCCAGTCCTTGACGCGACGGAAAGCCCAGACGCCGACGAGCTGTTCGAAATCGAGCGCTTCGCTGAGCCAGGCACAGAGGACGACGATCTCCTCCTCCGGCACGAGCGTCGTCGCGGCCGAGATTGCGGCCGGAGCCATATGCGGATTGGGCTCCAGTGCATGGCGCGCGAGTTCCGCGAAAACCGGTCCCAGATCCGCATAAGCGGCCGGGCCGAGGCGCCTGACGACGATCGTGCTCAAGACCGATGGCCGTCCCGGTTCGGCCGGCGCAACTCACCGCGCAGGGAGAGGACGAAGGCGATGACCTGCGCGGTGGCGCGATAGAGCTCTTCCGGGATCTGGTCGTCGAGCTCGACCGCCGAGAGCGCCTGCGCGAGGATCGCGTTCTGCTCGACGGCGACGTTATGCTCCTTGCCGGTCTCGACGATGCGCTCGGCCAGCTCGCCGCGGCCCTTGGCGGTGACGCGCGGTGCGCCGTGCCCGTCATATTCGAGCGCGACGGCGATGCGGGGCGGCTGGGGGGCGCTCATGACAGGCGGTCCAGGAACTGGCCGGCCGTCGGCTGCATCACGCGCGGCTGGCCGGTATGGATATCGATGGCGCCGCTGGCGAAATCGGCATCGAGCAGGGCGCCTTCGAGGCCGGGCGCGGCGCCGCGCAGGAGCTGACTGGTCTCCTCGCGCTCGGCCCAGATCGAGACACCGACATCGCGGCCCTGCAAGGTGACGACGCCCTGGAGCGGCCCCATCGGCTCGACATCGAGCGCGAAGCGGATGCGCCAGACCGGCGGGCTCACCCCTTGCGCGTCGCGGCGTGGCGGATCGCGCTCGACCTGGAGCGGCAGCATCGAGATGCCCTGCTGGAAGGCGAGCGGGATCTCGGCGAGCCAGCGCTGCGCCGGTTGCGTGCCGTCCTGCCGGGCGGGCTCCAGCGGTAGCGAGGCGTATTGCGTCAGCTTGATCCGGTCGAGCGCGGCCTCGGTCTGGTCGAGCAGGGTCTCGGCGATGGCGAGCGGCTTCTCGCCCGGCGCCAGCGAGGGCTCGACGGCTGGCTGCGGCGTGAGCGGGCCGTCGCGGCGCGGCGGGGCGAGGCGGGTGGATTGGTCGGTGGAGCCGGCCTGCAGCTCCGCTGTCTGCTCGCTGCCATGCTCATGACGGCTCGCCTTCGGGTCCGGCGACAAGGCGTCGATGATCGGCAGCAAGGTCTCGCGCAGGGCCTGGAGGCCGGCCTTGAGATCGCCTTGCCGGGGCGCGGGTAGTGCTGCGGCTTGCCGCGCGTCGAGGAAGAGCCCGGAGGTCTGGAAGGCTTCCTTCAGCCGTGCCGCCGTCGGGGCCTGCCGTTCGGCGGGAATAGCCTGTGCCAGAACCTGCTGGATCGCGGGCGGTAGCGTCTTGGGCAGGGCCAGCGAGATCGTTCCCTGCGCCAGCGCCCGCAGATTGGCAAAGAGCGGGGCAAGGCCTGCCTGCTGTTGCAGCATCGGGCCGAGAAGCGGCCCAGCGACGGCGCGCGCGGTTGCCGCCGTGATCACGGGAGCAGCAGGAGACGCGCCTGCCGGTGGGGTGGCGTTGGCGGCGGGGGTGATGCCTGCCCCGATCGCAGGTGTGGCGGCCGTCTGCGCCGCCGGCAGGCCCAGCGCCTGCAGGGCTTGCTGGAGGAAAGCTTGCTGCACCGCGACCGGTGAGGGCGGATGCGCGGCCTGCGCGACCACCGATCCCGGTGAGGTGGCCGGCTGTGGCGCAGGAGCGGGGGCGGCCGCCGGGAGCGGCCGGGCTGGAGCCGCTGTCGAAGCCAGAGGCGCGTTCGGCTGTGCGGGTTGAGGTGCTGCGGCTGGTTGCGGCTGGGCTTGCCCGGTTGCCGCTGCCGATGGCGGGCGCACTTCGACCAGCGTGGCGCGCAGGTCTCCGCCGGGTTGCTCGGGCGGGTCGAGGCGCAGCAGCAGCGTGGCGCCCGGTTGCAGGGCTGCCTGCCTGGCTTGAGGGCCGGCGAGGACGAGCGCGACCTTGCTGTCGCCGATCATCGCGGTCGCGGTGCCATCGGGTTCGAGCGAAGCCAGCCGCGCCTGCACCGTCCGGCCAGCCGTCAGCTCGCCGCCTGCGTCGAGCGCTTGCAGCAAGGTGGCGAGGGTCTGGCTCTTGACGAGCTGGGCGAGATTCATCGGGCGTCCCTATGACGACGCACCACCCTGTCACGAAAGATTAAGCATTTCCTTGCCGGTCGGCCACGTGATGCAGGGCGTGCCTGCGCGCCGGGCGCTGGCATATGGCGCGGCGCTGCGGCAGGTTTGGCCACCCCGTTCGAGGATATCTGCCATGGATTATCGCCGTCTCGGCCGCTCCGGCCTCAAGGTCTCGCCGCTCTGCCTGGGCACGATGATGTTCGGCGGTCCGGCGGACGAGGCGACCTCGCGCCGGATCATCGACAGTGCGCGCGAAGCCGGATCAATTTCATCGATACCGCCGATGTCTATAACGAGGGCCAGTCCGAGGAGGTCACGGGCCGCGCCATCGCCGCGCATCGCTATGACTGGGTGCTGGCGACCAAGGTCGCCAACGTCATGGGCAAGGGGCCTATGAATGGCGGGCTGTCGCGGCGCTGGGTCCTGCGCGCCTGCGAGGACAGCCTGCGCCGGCTCGGCACCGAGACGATCGACATCTACTACCTCCACAAGGAGGATCACACGACGCCGCTGGAGGAAACCGTGCACGCGATCGCCGATCTCGTCCGCCAGGGCAAGATCAGACATTTCGGCGTCTCGAATTACCGCGCCTGGCGCCTCGCCGAGATCTGCCGGCTCTGCGACGAACTCGGTATCGACCGCCCCGTCGTCAGCCAGCCCTATTATAACGCGATGAACCGCATGCCCGAGGTCGAGCACCTGCCGGCCTGCGGCTATTTCGGCTTGGGCGTCGCTTCCTACTCGCCCTTGGCGCGCGGCGTTCTCACGGCGAAATACGCGCCGGGTCAGGCACCGGCGGAAGGCACGCGCGCCGGACGCGGCGACCGGCGGATGATGCAGGCGGAATGGCGCGAAGAGAGCCTGATCATCGCGCAGACGATCAAGGACCATGCCGCACGGAAAGGTCTGACGCCGATCCAGTTCGCGGTGCGCTGGGTGCTGAACAACGCCTTCGTCACGGCGGCGATCGCCGGGCCGCGCACCTTCGAGCAGTGGGAAGCCTATCTCGCGGCGCTCGATGCCGGCTTCGACGCGGAGGACGAGGCGCTGATCGACCGGCTCGTGCCGGCGGGGCATCCCTCGACGCCGGGCTACAGCGACCCGGCCTACCCGCTGGAAGGGCGCGTCAGCCGCGCCTGAGCGACGGCTTGCTCAGTTCATCATGCAGAAGCCGCCGACCACGATATCGGTCTGGCACCAGCGCTTCTTGGTTTCGCTATTGGACGAGAGGCGCAGCGGCAAGGGCGCCTCGCGCTCGGCGGTTGCCGTCGGGAAGGGCACGCGCTCGGGCTGGCCGGTCGCGGCCTGTGCGCGGCTGGCTCCGGCCGTGATGCCGGGCACGATCACGATGCTGCGGCTCACCTTGGCCGGGCTGGCCGAGCTGCGTCCGCCCATGCGGAACCGCGCCGCCTCGGCCTGGACGGGCAGCAAGGTGGCGGTCGCGAGCAGGCAGGCGAAGGCGGCGAAGCGGCGCATGGGGGCAGTCTCCCGGTTGCCGACAGGATGCCGCGATCTGCCGCAACGGCAAGGAAAGCCTGAAATCAGTCTCAGCGAGGCGTTAACGCGGGCCTTCAGGCGGCGGCGCGTGGCCGGGTGAGACTGTCCCATGCGGCCATGGCGCCCTGCGCGATCGTCTCCAGCATCGGGCGCGAGGCGCCGTCTCGCGCCTGGATCGACATGCCCTGCTGCACGGTGACGTAGTAGCTCGCGATCCCCGGCAGATCGAGCGATGCCGGCAATTCCCCCTCGACGATCGCCTGCCGCAGCCGCTCCTCGATCATGCCGATGCTGCCGGCCCGCATCTCGCGCAGGAGGCGGCTGGTTTCGTCGCCCACGCCGACGGCATTCACCGCCGAGAGCACGACCATGCAGCCGGGCGGCCGGCCGGGCCGGGTGAAGGTTTTCGCGCTCGCCATGAGATAGCCTTCGAGCGCGGCCCGCGCGGTGGGCGCGTTCTGGAGCGGCGCGAGGATGTCGTCGCTCTCGGTCGCGGCGAAATGGTGGATGGCCTCGCGGTAGAGCGCCTCCTTGCTGCCGAAGGCGGCGTAGAGGCTTGGCGAATTGATGCCCATCGCCTCGGTGAGGTCGCTCATCGAGGCCGCCTGGTAGCCACGCTCCCAGAAGACGTCCATGGCGCGTTCCAGCGCAGCCTGCCGGTCGAAACTGCGTGGGCGGCCGCGCTCGGCCATGAATCCGTCTCCTCGAAAATATTCTGTGACGGTCATTATATATTTCTCTTGACGGTCTCGGGCAAGCGCAGCATGTATTATGTATCGATCATCACATAAATGGAGTTTGCCATGTCACGCCTCGCCGGAAAGCGCGCGCTCGTCACCGGCGGCAGCCGCGGAATCGGCGCCGCCATCGCCCGCAGGCTCGCTGCCGAGGGAGCCGATGTCGCGCTGACCTATGAGCGTTCCGCCGACAAGGCGGCCGCCGTCGTGACGGAGATCGAGGCGCTCGGCCGCAAAGGCTTCGCCATCGCCGCCGACAGCGCCGACCCTGCGGCCTTGACGCGCGCCGTCGATGACGCCGCCAAGGCGCTCGGTGGCCTCGATATCCTCGTCAACAACGCCGGCATCTATCGCGGCGGCCCGGTCGCGGACTGGAGCCTTGCGGATATCGACGCGACGCTTTCAGTCAACGTTCGCGCGGTGGTACTGGCCTCGCAGGCGGCTGCGGCGTATCTGGGCGAGGGCGGGCGGATCATCTCGACCGGCTCCTGCCTGGCCGACCGCGTCGTCGAGCCCGGCGTCACGCTCTATGCGATGAGCAAGGCGGCGCTGATCGGCTTCACCAAGGGGCTGGCGCGCGATCTCGGCCCGCGCGGCATCACCGTCAATATCGTCCATCCCGGCTCGACCGATACCGACATGAACCCGGCCGGCGGTCCCGGTGCCGATGCCCAGCGGGCGCGCATGGCGATCCCGCGCTACGGCCAGCCGGAGGACATCGCCGGGCTCGTCGCCTATCTCGCCAGCGAGGAGGCGCGCTTCATCACCGGCGCCGGCTTCGCCATCGACGGCGGCGTGAACACCTGAGGCAGGTCGTCATGCTCGGGCTTGACCCGAGCACCTCATAACGTGGAGGCGCAGGAGTTTCTTCCGGGCTGAGATTCTCGGGGCAAGCCCGAGAATGACGGCAAGATGCTAATGCCCGGGCAGGACGATCATGGTGGGCTTGGCCGGCAGCGTCGCCTTGCCCAGCGTGATCGTCGCCTGCTCGCGGCGCTCGACCGGCCAGATGTCCTGCGTGCGGGCGAGGAAGCGGTTCAGCGTGCCGCCGCCGAAGAAATGCATGGGGATCATCACCCGCGCCTGGATCGACTTCAGCACGTCGAGCATGCCGGTCTGGTCGAGCGTATAGCTACCATCGACCGGGAATAGCACGATGTCGACCCGGCCGAGCGCGCGCAGATGGCCGGGTTCCAGCGGGTGATGCAGATGGCCGAGATGGGCGATGCAGAGCTCGCCGATCTCGAAGATGAAGATCGAGTTGCCGTCATAGTCCGTGCCGCCCTCATAGGTGCGGATATTGGTCGGCACGTTGCGGACGCGGACATCGCCGAAGATGAGATCGTGCTGCGCGGCGCCGCGGCCGGACAGGTCCCAGCCGGGCAGGACATGCTTGATGGCCGGGTCGGGATTGCGCGAGTTATGCGTGGAATGCGCCTTGTTCATCGTGGCGATGTCGGGCGTCACCGACGGACGGACATAGTCGTTGTAGTCGGTCGCCATCTTCACGCCGCCCGGCGTCTCGATCAGGAAGGTGGCGTGGCCGACGAAGGTGAGCCTGGCCTCGTCCTTCGCCAGTTGGACCCGGTGGATCGGCAGACCGAGGCTCGCCATCTCCGGCCGGCAGCCGGGCTCGTTCGACTGGGCGCCGGCGGGAATCGTTGCCAGCAGCGCAAAAGCGAGGCCAGCAAGCAGACGCAACAGGACGGCGGGCAGGCTCATCGGCGGGCTCCGGCAGCGTTCAGGCCGGATGAGCTTCCGGCAAAAGCCGTGCCGGGGGAAGGGCGCCCGGATCGCTCTACCGCTTTTGTGAAAGGCACCTGCTCCACCGGCAGGCGGTTGCGGGCGACGCGCCCGGTCGCTACATAGCGGCCAGATTTCCCGACATCCCTGTCGCAAGCGTTCGAAAGCGGAGCCCGCTCGCCCCATGTCCCGCCAGTTCATCTATCATATGCGCGGCCTGTCCAAGACCTATCCGGGCGGCAAGCAGGTGCTGAAGGACATTCACCTGTCCTTCTACCCGGATGCCAAGATCGGCGTCCTCGGCGTCAACGGCGCCGGTAAGTCGACCTTGCTGAAGATCATGGCCGGGTTCGACAAGGAATGGACCGGCGAGGCCTGGGTCGCGGAAGGCGCCCGCGTCGGCTACCTGCCGCAGGAGCCGAAGCTCGAAGAGAGCCTGACCGTCCGCGAGAACGTCATGCTCGGCGTCGCCCCGCAAAAGGCGATTCTCGACCGCTACAACGAGCTCGCCATGAACTATTCGGACGAGACCGCCGACGAGATGACCAATCTCCAGGACGAGATCGAGGCCAAGGGGCTGTGGGATCTCGATTCGAAGGTCGACCAGGCGATGGACGCGCTGCGCTGCCCGCCGGATGACTGGGCCGTCGACAAGCTCTCGGGCGGCGAGCGCCGCCGCGTCGCGATGTGCAAGCTTCTGCTGGAGCAGCCGGAACTGCTGCTGCTCGACGAGCCGACCAACCATCTCGACGCCGAGACCACCGCCTGGCTCGAAGGGCATCTGCGGACCTATCCGGGCGCGATCCTGATCGTCACCCACGATCGCTACTTCCTCGACAACGTCACCAGCTGGATCCTCGAGCTCGATCGCGGCCAGGGCATCCCCTATGAGGGCAACTACTCGGCCTGGTCGGTGCAGAAGCAGAAGCGCCTCGCCCAGGAAGGCCGCGAGGACGCGTCGCGCCAGAAGACGCTGGAGCGCGAAGCCGAATGGATGGCCGCTTCGCCGAAGGCCCGCCAGGCCAAGAGCAAGGCCCGCATCCAGCGCTATGACGAGCTTGTGCAGAAGGCCAACAACAAGGGGCCGGACACCGCCCAGATCATCATCCCGATCGCCGAGCGGCTGGGCAACAACGTCGTCGATTTCGAGGACCTGTCGAAGGGCTTCCAGGACAAGCTGCTGATCGACGGCCTTTCCTTCAAGCTGCCGCCGGGCGGCATCGTCGGCGTGATCGGCCCCAACGGCGCCGGCAAGACGACACTGTTCAAGATGATCACCGGCGTCGAGAAGCCGGATGCCGGCACGATCAAGGTCGGCGAGAGCGTCCAGCTCGGCTATGTCGATCAGAGCCGCGACTCGCTCGACGACAAGAAGAACGTCTGGGAGGAAATCTCCGGCGGCAACGACATCCTCTATCTCGGCAAGCGCGAGATTAATTCCCGCGCCTATTGCTCGGCCTTCAACTTCAAGGGCGGCGACCAGCAGAAGAAGGTCGGTTCGCTCTCGGGCGGTGAGCGCAACCGCGTCCACCTCGCCAAGATGCTGAAGTCCGGCGCCAACCTGCTGCTGCTCGACGAGCCGACCAACGACCTCGACGTCGATACGCTGCGCGCGCTGGAAGAGGCGCTGGAGGATTACGCCGGCTGCGCCGTGATCATCAGCCACGATCGCTGGTTCCTCGACCGCATCGCGACCCATATCCTCGCCTTCGAGGGCGACAGCCATGTCGAGTGGTTCGAGGGCAATTTCGCCGATTACGAGGAGGACAAGAAGCGCCGCCTCGGCATCGACTCGACCATTCCGAAGCGCATCCAGTACAAGAAGTTCTCGCGCTGAGTGCTTGATATCTGAATCGAAAAGCCCCGCGGTGCCGCAAGGTTCCGCGGGGCTTTTTCATGTGTTGCTTTAAGATGCGCTGAGGCGTGTCGAAGCGGTTCGCGATCGCAGGCGCTGGACTGCAAGCGCGCGTCGGCCTCAACTGATAGCATGCTGATCCTCGACCATCTCACCGTCATCGCGCCGACGCTTGCGGAGGGCGTCGCACATGTTCGGGGCTGCCTCGATCTCGATGTGCCCTTCGGCCAGCGGCACGGCTACATGGGAACCCATAACCACCTGCTGCAGCTCGGCGGCACGACCTATCTGGAGATCGTCGCGCTCGATCCCGACGGCGTACATCCCGGACGCGCCCGCTGGTTCGGACTCGACGACAAGAAGCAGCTCCGCCGGGATTGGGATGCCGGCCGTCGCTTGCGCGGCTGGGTCGCGCGAGCTGATCGGATCGACGATGTCCTGAACGGCCGGGAGGCGATCTTCGGCCGCAGGGTCGGCTTGCCGATGGATGCTCCTGCCTTCGATTTCGCCATTCCCGATGACGGTTCACTGCCCTGGGGCGGGGCGGCTCCCTCGATCATCGACCGGCGCGGCAAGGCTCGCTCGATGGCGACGATCGCCGATCTCGGCGCGCGGTTGCGCGGGTTCTCGCTGGAGCATCCGGAGGCGCAGGCGATCGCGGTGCTGTTGCTGGAGCTTGGGACGGAGCGGGGGCCTGTCGTCAGCCATGCGCCGGAGCTGCGCTATCGGGCAAGGATCGAGACGCCCGGCGGGCTGAAGGACCTATCCTGATCGCTGAGCCCGGACGGCGATGGCAGGCTACATCCGCTCGCCGGGCAGCCGGCTCGCCTGCCTGACCCAGTCCGAGAACTGGGCTTCGTCGAGGGCGTCGTTCTCGTGGATGTCGAGATAGCGCACCTCCTTCTGCCTGGAGGTGCCGGGTGGCATCGGATCGAGCAGCGCGCCCTTGAAGAACGAGACCTTCACGTAGCGCGTGAAGCAGTGGACGCCGATGAACCAGGTCTGGTTGCCGGTGCCGTAGAGCGGCGAGTTCCACTTCACGGCCTTCGTCACATCGGGGACGGCCTTCGCGATCAGGTCGTCGATGTGCCGGCCGACCGCGCTTTTCCAGCCGGGCATGGCGGCGATATAGGCCTGTACCGGCGCGTCGCCGTCGCCCTTCGGAATCTGTGGGTTGCCGCCCGATAGAAGGCGCGGCTTGTCCTCTGCGGTCATGCGGTCGCTCCAGCCGAGGCCCCCGGCGCGGCCATGTTACGGAAGCCGGCCGGCTGCCGGCAACCGCCGTCTCCGGCGCCGGACGAGCCGCTGCGACGCTATGACATGACTCCTGCTCACAGGGTTCGCAGCGTTTTTCCCTTGTGAATCAGCGTAATTTAGCCGGGGCTACGAGTGGCAAGCAGGTCCGCCATGCGGTTCCCGTCTGACGACTTAAGTTATGATTAAGGCAGCGGCTCCTAGGAGCAGAGTCGCGTCCAAAGCAATTCTACGCCTTGGAACTGATAAATCCGATCTGGAACTGGTCAAGTTATTGATCGTGTTCTTGCTGCCATGACGTGAAGGTTGATTATGACTAGCCAGTATATCCAGGGTATGGTGCAGGACGTGAAGAAGGGCGGCCTGTCGCGGCGCTCCTTCATCCAGAGAATGGCGGCGCTCGGCATCACTGCGCCGATCGCGACCCAGATTCTCGCCTGGAACGATGTCGCGATGGCCAATGCCACGCTCGAATACAAGCCGACCAAGGCCGGCGGCGGCGGCCCGCTGAAGATGCTGCTCTGGCAGGCTCCGACGCTGCTGAACCCGCATTTCGCTTCGGGCACCAAGGACCAGATCGCCTCGCGCGTGTTCTACGAGCCGCTCGCCGGCTGGGACAAGGAAGGCAACCTGATCCCGCAGCTCGCGGCCGAAGTCCCGACCAAGGCCAATGGCGGCCTGTCCGAGGACGGCACGACCGTCACCTGGAAGCTGAAGAAGGACGTGAAGTGGCATGACGGCAAGCCGTTCACGGCCGATGACGTCGTCTTCACCTGGGAATATGCCGCCGACCCGGCGACGGCCGCCTACACCACCGGCGCCTACAAGGACATCAAGGTCGAGAAGATCGACGATTTCACCGTCAAGGTGATCTTCGCCAAGCCGACGCCGTTCTGGGCCGACCCCTTCGTCGGCGTCGCCGGCATGATCATCCCGAAGCATCATTTCGGCGAGTACAAGGGCGCCAAGTCCCGCGAGGCCCCGGCGAACCTGAAGCCCGTCGGCACCGGCCCCTACAAGTTCGTCGACTTCAAGCCGGGCGACATCCTCTCCGGCGCTCGCAACGAGAGCTATCACGTCGCCAATCGTCCGCATTTCGATACGTTCGAGATCAAGGGCGGTGGTGATGCGGTTTCGGCGGCCCGCGCCGTGCTGCAGACCGGCGAATACGACTATGCCTGGGATACGCTGGTCGAGGACGAAGTCCTGAAGCGCATGGAGATGGGCGGGCGCGGCAAGATCAGCGCTGCGGCTGCCGGCGACATCGAGTTCGTCACCCTGAACACGACCGATCCGTGGACCGAGGTCGATGGCGAGCGTTCGAGCGTCAAGACCAAGCACCCGACCCTGTCGGACCCGGCTGTGCGCCAGGCGATCAACCTGCTGATCGACCGCGACTCGATCCAGAAGTTCATCTATGGCCGCGCCGGCGCTGCCACGGCGAGCTTCGTGAACGAGCCCAAGCAGTTCAAGTCGGAGAAGCTCAAGTACGAGTTCAACATCGAGAAGGCGAACAAGATTCTCGACGATGCCGGCTGGAAGAAGGGCTCGGACGGCATCCGCGAGAAGGACGGCAAGAAGCTCAAATACGTCTTCCAGACCTCGATCAACGCTCCGCGCCAGAAGGTGCAGGCGATCATCAAGCAGGCCTGCCAGCGCGCCGGCATCGATATCGAGTTGAAGTCGGTGACCGCTTCGGTGTTCTTCTCGTCGGACGTTGCCAATCCGGACACCTACACCAAGCTCTACGTGGACATCGAGATGTACACCACGACGCAGCCGCAGCCTGATCCGGAGCGCTTCCTCAATCAGTTCACCTCGTGGGAAGTCGCCAACAAGGAGAACAAGTGGCTGGGCCGCAACGTCTCGCGCTACACCGACCCGGCTGCCGACGAGGCCTACAAGGCCGCCCAGAAGGAGCTCGATCCGGCCAAGCGCGCTGCGCTCCTGATCAAGGTCAACGAGATATTCTGCGAGGCCAACGTCATCCTGCCGATCCTGTCGCGCAAGAAGGTCGTCGCCGCGTCGAACACCCTCTCGCATGACCATTCGGGCTGGGATGTCGACACCTGGAACCTGGCGTCCTGGTATCGCGCCTGATGTTATGAAAACTCCCGCCGGGCTTGTCCCGGCGGGGGATCGCTTTGGCGGGACGTTGCCTTTCAAATCCGCCTTCTCCATATTAGCTAAGCTTAGCTAATATGGAGAAGGCGATGACCATCGTGAACGTGCACGAGGCCAAGACCGGTCTCTCGCGATTGATCGAACAGGCCTTGCGCGGCGAGGAGGTCGTCATCGCGCGCAACGGCGTGCCGGCCGTGAAGCTAGTGCAGGTCGATCCTCCGCAGGCCCAGCGCCCACGGCGCCAATCTGGTCAGCTGGCCGGGCTTTTTGTCGAGATCGATCCCGACTGGTGGAAGCCTGAGAATGACCTTACCGAGCTATTCGAAGTCTATCAGGAGGCTTCCGACGAGCCGAGCGGCGCATGAGGCTGTTGCTCGATAGTCAGACCGTGCTGTGGTGGGTCGGCGTCGATCGGGAGCGCCTATCCGACCGTATGAGGCTGACGATCGATGAAGCCGAGGAGGTCTTCGTCAGCGTCGCATCGGTGTGGGAGCTCGAAATCAAGCGGAGCCTGCGAAAACTGGCCTTCGCAGACGATGCCTGGGCGCAGGTCCAGGCTCTCGGCGTCGCCTGGCTGCCCATCGAGCTTGATGACACGCTCGCGGCTGCCAGACTTCCGCGTCACCATGGCGACCCGTTCGACAGGATGATCGTGGCCCAGGCTATCGCCCGCGAGTTGACCCTGGTGACATCGGATCGCCGCCTTATGGATTACGGCGTTCCGATGTTGCTTGTCTGAGCCTGACGGCGAGCGTCGTCGTCGGATGATGGCCAGCGACTACGAGGCCAGCCGCTTGATCGCCCCGGCGCGGCCGCCGACGAGGATGCGCTCGTCGACATCCTTGATGTCGCGCAGGCCGCAGAGCGCCATCGTGGTGTCGAGCTCCTTGCGGATGATGTCGAGCGCGGCGGTGACGCCCCGCTCGCCCATGGCGCCGAGCCCGTAGAGGAAGGCGCGGCCGATGAAGGTGCCGTGCGCGCCGAGCGCGATCGCCTTCAGCACGTCCTGGCCCGAGCGGATGCCACCGTCGAACAGCACTTCGATGCGGTTGCCGACCTGCTCGACGATGCCGGGCAGGGCCTCGATCGAGGAGAGCGCGCCGTCGAGCTGGCGGCCGCCATGGTTCGAGACGATCAGCGCATCAGCGCCGCTCTTGGCCGCCATCTCGGCATCTTCCGGATCGAGAATGCCCTTGAGGATCAGCTTGCCGCCCCATTGCTCCTTGATCCACTGGACGTCGTCCCAGTTCAGCTGCGGGTCGAACTGGCTGGCGGTCCAGGAGGAGAGCGAGGACATGTCGGCGACGCCGGTGACATGGCCGACGATATTGCCGAACTGCCGACGCGGCGTGTCCAGCATCTTCAGGCACCAGCGTGGCTTGAAGGCGAGGTTGATCAGGTTGGCGATGGTCGGCTTCGGCGGCGCGGAGAGGCCGTTGCGGATGTCCTTGTGGCGCTGGCCGAGGATCTGCAGGTCGAGCGTCAGGACAAGGGCCGAGCAGCCGGCCTTCTTGGCGCGCTGGATCAGGCGGGAAATGAAGTCGCGGTCCTTCATCACATAGAGCTGGAACCAGAACGGCGCCTGGGTGTGGTTCGCGACATCCTCGATCGAGCAGATGCTCATGGTCGAGAGCGTGAAGGGCACGCCGGCCTTGGCGGCGGCCTTGGCGGCGAGGATCTCGCCATCGGCGTGCTGCATGCCGGTGAGGCCGGTGGGGGCGAGCGCGACCGGCATGGAAACCGGCTGGCCGATCATCTCGGAGGCGAGCGAGCGGTTGGTCATGTCGACGGCGACGCGCTGGCGCAGCTTGACCTTGGCGAAGTCGGTCGCGTTGGCGCGGTAGGTGCCCTCGGTCCAGGCGCCGGAATCGGCGTAGTCGTAGAACATGCGCGGCACGCGGCGCTTGGCCAGAAGGCGCAGGTCTTCGATGGTCAGGGGCTGGGCCATGTCTCGTCTCGCCGTTGGCGTCCCGTCTTGTCCTCCGGGCTTGCTCGCATGCTGGCGGGCAGGGCGCAACCGTTCCGCTGCGCAAACGGGCCTTTCGTCAGGACACCGCCATGTAGCGGCCGGGCTTGTGGTTCATGCCGAGTATGGCGTTGAGCACGAGCGTGCCGACGAGCGAGAGCGCGACCTTGTCGGGCGGCAGCACGAAGAGGGCGGCGGCGAAGATCGCCGCGTCGATGCCGAGCTGGACCCAGCCGGCGCGCAGGCCATGGCGCTCCTGCAGGTAGAGCGCGAGGATGTTGACGCCGCCGATCGCGGTGCGGTGGCGCGCCAGCGCGAGCAGGCCGAGCCCCATCGCGACGCCGCCGGCGATGGCGGCATAGAGCGGCGCGACTGCCTCGATGCGGAACCAGCCCGGCGTCGCCCAGACGAAGACCGAGATCAGGCCGACGGCGGCGAAGGTGCGCAAGCTGAAGGGCAGGCCCATCCGCCGGAAGGCGAGCCAGTAGAACGGCAGGTTGATGACGAAGAAGAGCAGGCTGAAATCCGCGCCCGTGCCGAATTGCAGGAGGAGCGCGAGGCCGGCCGCGCCGCCGGTCAAGAGCGTCGCCTTGGCGTAGAGGACGATGCCGAAGCTGATCATCAGCGTGCCCAGCGGCAGGGCGAGAAGGTCTTCGTAGAAGCGGTGCTGCTGCGGCATGGCGGGAACGGCGGTTTGGGACATGGCGAGGCCTGTATCGGCTGGCGGCTTCCGGCACCAGAGGGTCTGCAAGGATCGCGCCGGGCGGAGCCTCCTTTTTCCGGCTCGATGCAGCCGGCGAGACTTCAGCCCGGTAGTCGATGGTGAGGATTTTGTCCGGCGGCTGCGGGAACGGAACGATGTCGCCAAGATGATGCGCGCGGCAGGAGAGACCAAAACCATCGGCCTGCGGTTGAAGTGAAAAGAACACGACAATCCTGACGAGCGGGGACGCTAGGTCGCTACGTTCGGAAAAGTGAAACCCGATCTGGGCGGCTCTTCTCGCAGTGGCGCCAAGACACGGATCGCGTTGACAAAATCTTGAAAGGTTCAGGCTGCGCCTGCCTGTCCTTTCATCTCGACAAGGATCAGTTTTCGGTCAATCCTTCCCTTGCCGGCATAGGAGCCATGCGTTCCGCGCCGGTGAGAGACGCTTTGGCTTCGAGGGATGTGGCGATGGCGACCGGAACCGTGAAATGGTTCAACACTGAGAAGGGGTTCGGCTTCATTCAACCGGCGGAAGGCGGCAAGGATGTGTTCGTGCACATCACGGCCGTGAAGGAAGCCGGCATGATGACGCTGACGGAGGGGCAGAAGGTTTCGTTCGAGTTGAAGACCGAGCGCGGCAAGACGGCCGCGGGCGATCTGAAAGTGCTCTGAGACCATTCTGTTTGCCGTAAGGCTCGCCTGCCGCGCGCGGCGGGGTGCTGGCGAGCGCGCGCCTGAAAATGACGACCGGATCGGCGTTTCGCTGTGTGTCCGGCGCGATGCTTCTTGACGTGACATGATGCGCCGAAAGCCCCGTTCAGGCATAGCCTGCCGGGTTTCGGACCTGGGCATCCGGGGGATGCGCGGAGCCTTGCGGCGTTCGCAGCCGACGGCTGCGTGCCGATGTCGAGTCGATGATGTCGAACAGTGATGACCTTGCCGCCCCGGCTCCGCGGGCGGGCATCTGGGACTGCTCGCCTGGACGCCGCGTGAGCGCGGTGCGTCCGAGGGACGCGCGGCGCGGAGGAGAGTTATGCCATTCTCATCGCTGACAGGCCCTGTCGATCTTGCGCGGGCCCAAGCGGCACTGGAGACAGCTTGGCAAATCCTGAAGCTGGGTATCGATGAAGAGGAACACGAGCGGGAACGTACACGTCTTGTCTACATTGTAGCTTCATTCGCTATGATCGCTAACGACGAGAACGAACTGGTCGAAAAAGCGCTTTGTCGATATCGCGAGGCGAAGTGAAATTTCCAGCTGTCGCGCTGAGCGGTAAGGCAGCGCTGTTAATTGATTGGAACAGAACCTCGCATAGTTCCGTTCAGTCTCTGGGCGTCTCGCCTGCCGAAAGTCAGCTTGTGCAACAGCTCGTTCTCGTTGTCGAAGACGATGATTTCATCCGAATGGACGCAGTCGATATTTTTCAGGAGGCGGGCTACCGCGTTCTGGAAGCCGCGTGTGCCGACAAGGCGTTGGAGCACCTTCAGCAGCGCGACGATATCGTGTTGATTTTCACCGATATCGAGATGCCGGGATCGATGGATGGTCTGGCGCTTGCGGCCATGGTGAGAGACCGGTGGCCGCCCATCGGCATCCTCATCGTCTCGGGAAGAGCGCGCCCGTTGCCCGGGCAGTTGCCGCCCTTCGCGCGATTTCTGCCGAAGCCCTATACGCCCGGCCAGATCAGCCATGGGGTCGAGCTTGTTCTAGCTGATCAACGGCATTGAGAACGTAAACTTCGTCTCATCCTCGCTTGAGGAGACCTCGATCCGCCCGCGATGTGCCTTGGCTATTTCGGAGGCAATGTAGAGCCCAAGCCCGAGGCCCTCGCGCCGGGTCTGACTGCCACGGAAGTAGGGCTGGAACAGCTTTGCCAGCAGTTCCTCCGGTATCTTCCTGCCGGCGTTCTTCACGGACAACCGGAACTCGCCTTCGATCACGGCCGCTTCAACGCGGACCGGCTTGTCGGTAGCCCCATGCGAAATCGCGTTGCCGAGAAGGTTTCCGAACATCTGTGCGATGCGGGCATGGTCGGCTCGTATCGGGACCGACAAGGCATTCTCGAAGGTAATCACCCTGTCGGGCGATGAGGTTCGGGCCTCATTGATGACCTGATCAATCGTGTCGGCGGCGGAACGCTCTTCCGCCGTGTCGATCGTGATGCCGCCACCCAACCTGCCGCGGGCGAAATCGAGCATGTTCTCGACGAGCAGGCTCATGCGCATGGTCGTGTTGAGAAGGTGCAGCAAAATGCCCTGTGCTTTCGGCGTCTGCGGCTCCTTGCCGAGCAGGCGAGTGCCAGCCGTAAAGGACGCGAGCGGATTGCGAAGGTCATGCCCGAGGACAGCGATGAACTGTTCCCGCAATTCGCTCTTGTGCTCTTCGATATCGAGCAGATCGCGGCTGTCCTTCAGCTGCCGATGAGCATCCAAGTGGAACGCGATCAATTCGGCGAAGAGCTTGAACATGCCGAGCGTGGCAGGCGTATCGAGCTTACGGGGCTTCGTATCGATCGCGCACAGAGTCCCGAAGAATTCTCCGCTCGGTAGAATGATCGGCATCGAGATATAGCTTTGCAGGCCATACATCGCCGGCGTGTGATGGTTGCGGTAGGTCGGATCCTCCGCAACATGATCGATGACGACGACCTCACGATGATCGCGTATCTCATTGCAGATCGTCGTTTCGACCTTCAGCTCGCCGCCGGGTTCCAAACCGAACTCGATGAGGTCTCGGACGCCACATGCGACCCAGCGCGTTTCAGTCACGCGGGCGACGGCCGCGAAACCCATTCCCGTCGTCTGGCAGACGACATCAAGAATAGTTGGCACGGCGTCGATTCTTGAAATCGCGTCGAGATCAGTTTGGAAGTCGTGCACGTAAAGGTCTCGGGAGTGCGCCGAGTTGGCGGCCCTATCATCCAACCTGTTCGCATCGCAATGTCAAAAGACAGCAACGCGACAAGTCCCATCTCGCTCGCAAGCGGGTGTGTGCAACGGGTTGAAAACGGCCGTTCGCTCCCAGCGCCTCAAGCGCGCGGTGGAACGGTGCCGTATTGCGGCAGGCCGTCTGCGATCTCGTAGTAGTCACCCTTGTCGGCGACGTAGATATGCAAATCTGCAGCGGTCTCTGTCGGCCCGTCGAAAGCGCCCATTGCCACGGCGATCCAATCCCGATCCGGCCGATCCCAGAAGAGGGACGAGCCGCATGTCGAGCAGAAGCCGCGCCGGACGTTCTCCGAGGATTGAAACCACGCCAGTTTCTCCTCGCCGACAATCGTCAAGGCAGTCCTGGGCACGTCGGTGGACGCGAAGTAATGGCCTGAGTGCTTCCGGCACATGCGGCAATGGCAGAAGTTGGGACTTGGCAGACGATTTGCCACCGTCAGGGTGACCGCGCCACACAGGCATGAGCCGCTGTGCATCCTCGCTTCACTCCCGAAGTCGCCTGGTCAGGAAGCATGGCATCGCGGTTGCGACGTTCGCAAGAGCGTCCGCTATGATGCGGGAGCGGAGCTTACAGCATGGATCCCGAAAGGATCAGATGGTCATAGTCTCCAGCTTGCGTCTAGCGATGTTCCGGTTCCTCGATTTGCTCGGCTTCGTGGCCGCATTCGCCGAGGGCCGTTTAGAGCGGCATCGCTTGGTGAAACGCGAGGCGGCTACGCTGATAAGGGAAGCGGGTACTTCGGTGCTCGAAGCGGCTCAACGGATCGCTGACCTTGCGCGTCAGCGCGGCGACAGGCGGGCGATGATGCTTTGGCTGGACGTTGTGCGCGAGATCGCGAAGCAGGAGCCGATGCCTCCGGCCCATAAATGACCGTAAAGGGTCGAAAGCGGGCGTAGAGCTAGCGCTGTGGCACCCTCCCTCCGGAAGCATTAGGTTGCAGCATGGCAGACAGATTCGAATGCGCGATTCAAGCGCTGCTGGGGAGACAACTCGGCGCGGTAACCTTCGTTCAAGATTACTGGCAGCTTGCCTTCGACGGGCCATTGCTGACCATCTTTACAACGATCTCGGTGTACAGCGACGAGGGCCAGGCATCGGTCGAACACCGCGACTTCCGAAACCAACTCTGCGGTTGTATTGCGAAGATCGTTTCATCGGCAACGTTCACTGATGGCAAGTCTCTTGTGTTAACATTCGATAGTGGGTCTAGGATCGAAATCTCGCTTCGGGACTGCGACTATGTTGTGACTGAAGGGTTGATGTTTGACACGGGCGTCAAGGGTTTGCCGCTTTACATTCTTTGATGGCTGGCACTGCGAAGCCGATCGGGTCCGCTATGGGTCGGAAGCGGATGTTGCGGAGGAGGATCGGCGGCGGCCGGTCATGGAAGCATGAGGCCCGACGGGTCTACCAGGCGGCCAGGGAGTTCTTTCGCTCGCAGAGAGTGGCGGGACGCTGACGCGGGAGGCTGCGCAATCCCTCATGGCCAGCGCGGCGCGTCGCCGCCTTCTCCCCGATGGCTCCGTCCTGTTTTCCGCACGACAATCCGCTTGCACGAACGGCGTGTTCGATATAAAGATATCTTTATATCTTTTTCCTTGTCGACAGAGGACGCCAGCGCATGCGGCAGCCGACGACA
Organism: Allobosea sp. FW305-C-101; assembly: GCF_058783685.1. NCBI lineage: Bacteria > Pseudomonadati > Pseudomonadota > Alphaproteobacteria > Hyphomicrobiales > Alloboseaceae > Allobosea > Allobosea sp. FW305-C-101. The sequence goes on from NZ_JBYSYT010000014.1 coordinate 68,305, forward strand.
TTGTCTTCCGATGTGCTTCTCGCGGGCCTCAGGGCCGCCGGCGAGGAGACGCGGCTGCGCATCCTCGCGCTGCTCTCCGAGGGTGAGCTTTCGGTCTCCGATCTCACCGACATCCTCGGCCAGTCGCAGCCGCGCATCTCGCGCCATCTCAAGCTCTTGGCCGAAGCCGGGCTGGTCCGGCGTTCGCGCGAGGGGGCCTGGGCCTTCTTCAGGCTCGACGAGACCGGGCCGGGTGGGGCCTTCGCCGCGTCGCTCGCCGCCTGGCTCGACCTGAGCGACCCGGTGCTCGCGGCCGATCGCGAGCGGCTTGCCGCCGTCCGCGCGACGCGGGCTGAAGCCGCGCAGAGCTATTTCGCCAGCGTCGCGCGCGACTGGGACCGGTTGCGCGGCCTGCATGTGCCCGACCATGCCGTCGAGGCGGCGGTCGAGGATGCCGTCGGCGAGGGCTCGCCCGGCGCCATGCTCGATCTCGGCACCGGCACGGGGCGGATGCTGGAGCGGATCGCGCCGAAATTCGGCCGCGCCGTCGGCGTCGATGCCAACCATGCGATGCTGGCGGTGGCGCGCGCCAATCTGGAGCAGGCGGGGCTGTCGCGCGTCGAACTGCGGCAGGGCGACATCTATGCATTGCCCTTCGCGCGCGGCTCCTTCGACCTCGTCGTGATCCATCAGGTGCTGCATTTCCTCGACGATCCCGGCCGGGCGGTACGCGAGGCCGCCGCGATGCTGGCGCCCGGCGGGCGCCTGATCGTCGTCGATTTCGCGCCGCACGAGATGGAATTCCTGCGGACCGAGCATGCGCATCGCCGGCTCGGCTTCTCCCGCCAGCAGATCGCGGCATGGTTCGCCGAGGCCGGCCTGTCCTGCGACTTGTCCCGCGAAGTCACCCTTGCCGATGGCGGCTCGGGCCAGCTCCCGGTCATGCTCTGGCGTGGCCGCGACCGGCGCGTTCAGGCCGATCCGCCGGCCCGCACGATCAATCTCGAGGTTGCGTGATGAATGCTTTCCGCCCCAGCCGCCACGGCTCGCGCCGTCCGCGCGTCTCCTTCGAATTCTTCCCGCCGAAGACGGAGGAGATGGAGGTCGCGCTCTGGGACAGCGTGCGCCGGCTCGAGCCGCTCGGCCCGAGCTTCGTCTCGGTGACCTATGGCGCCGGCGGCTCGACCCGCGAGCGCACCCACGCCACCGTCAAGCGCATGGTCGAGGAGACCGCGCTGAAGCCGGCCGCGCATCTCACTTGCGTCTCGGCCTCCAAGGCCGAGGTCGATGAGGTCATTCGCTCCTATTGGGATGCCGGCGTGCGCCATGTCGTGGCGCTGCGCGGCGATCCGGCCGGCGGGCTCGGCACGGCCTATGAGCCGCATCCGGACGGCTATCACCAGACCTCTGACCTCGTCGCCGGCCTGAAGCGGATCGGCGATTTCGAGGTCACGGTCTCGGCCTATCCCGAGAAGCATCCGGAAGCCGCCTCGCTCGATGCCGATATCGATGCGCTCAAGAAGAAGGTCGATGCCGGCGCGACGCGGGCGATCACCCAGTTCTTCTTCGATAACGACGTCTATTTCCGCTATCTCGACAAGGTGCGCGCCAGGGGCATCGAGATCCCGATCCTGCCGGGCATCGTCCCGGTCCAGAATTTCAAGCAGACCGCGAATTTCGCCCGCAAGACCGGCGCCAGCGTGCCGCAATGGCTGGCCGACCGCTTCGAGGGGCTGGAGGACGATGTCGCGACCCGCCGCCTCGTCGCCGCCGCCGTCTGTGCCGAGCAGGTGCTGGACCTGATCGATCGCGGCGCCACCGACCTGCATTTCTACACGATGAACAAGGCCGACCTCGTCTATGCCATCTGCCATCTCGTCGGCCTGAAGCCCGAGAAGCCGGCGGCGCAGGCAGCGGCGGCGGAGTGAATTACGAGCCCTCATCCTGAGGAGCCGCGCCAGCGGCGTCTCGAAGGATGCTTCAGGAGGCTCCGGAACCATCTGGAGCATCCTTCGAGACGCGCTTCTGCGAAGCGCTCCTCAGGATGAGGGCTGAGTTTTCAAGCAGACCCGTTTCCGGTTGGAAAGCGTAACGATGTCCGACTTCATTCCCGCTCCCGTTGACGGCGCCGAGATCGAGCGCTCCCTGCGCCAGGCCGCGCGTGAGCGCATCCTCGTCCTCGACGGCGCGATGGGCACGCAGATCCAGGACCTGAAGCTCTCCGAAGCCGATTTTCGCGGTGAGCGCTTCAAGGGCTTCAACCACGACCTCAAGGGCAATAACGACATCATCGCCCTGACCCAGCCCGAGGCGCTGCGCGACATCCATCTCGCCTATTTCCGGGCGGGCGCCGATATCGTCGAGACCAACACCTTCTCCGGCACCTCGATCGCCCAGGCCGATTACGGCATGGAGGCGATCGTCTATGAGCTGAACGTCGAATGCTCGCGGCTCGCCCGCGAGGCGGCGATGATCGCCGAGAAGGAAGACGGGCGGCGGCGCTTCGTCGCCGGGGCGATCGGCCCGACCAACCGCACGCTCTCGATCTCGCCCGACGTCAACAATCCCGGCTTCCGCGCCGTGAGCTTCGATCAGGTGCGCGATTCCTATGCCGAGCAGGTCAGGGGCCTGATCGATGGCGGCTCGGAATTGCTGCTGATCGAGACGATCTTCGACACGCTCAACGCCAAGGCCGCGATCGTCGCGATCGAGCAGGTCTATCGCGAGAAGGGCATTCGCCTGCCGGTGATGATCTCCGGCACGATCACCGATCTCTCGGGCCGCACGCTCTCGGGCCAGACGGTCGAGGCTTTCTGGAACGCGGTGCGCCATGCCGCCCCGCTGACCATCGGCCTCAACTGCGCGCTTGGTGCCCGCGAGATGCGCGCGCATATCAAGGACATGTCGCGCATCGCCGACACGCTGGTCTGCGCCTATCCGAATGCCGGCCTGCCCAACGAATTCGGCCTCTATGACGAACGCCCCGAGGCGACCGCCAAGATGCTGGCCGAGTTCACCGATGCCGGCTTCGTCAACATGGTCGGCGGCTGCTGCGGCACGACGCCGGACCATATCCGCGCCATCGCCGAGGCCGTTGCCGGCAAGGCGCCGCGCCAGATCCCGGAGACGAAACCTTATCTCAGGCTGGCCGGTCTGGAGCCGTTCACGCTCGACGAGACCATCCCCTTCGTCAACGTTGGCGAGCGCACGAACGTCACCGGCTCGGCCAAGTTCCGCAAGCTGATCACGGCCGGCGACTATGCCGCCGCGCTCGATGTCGCGCGTGACCAGGTCGCCAATGGCGCGCAGGTCATCGACATCAACATGGACGAGGGCCTGCTCGATTCCGAGAAGGCGATGACCGAATTCTGCAACCTGATCGCCTCGGAGCCGGATATCTCGCGCGTGCCGATCATGGTCGACTCGTCGAAATTCCCGGTGATCGAAGCCGGTCTGAAGACGATCCAGGGCAAGCCGATCGTCAACTCGATCTCGATGAAGGAGGGCGAGGAAGCCTTCCTTGAGCAGGCGCGGATCTGCCGGCAATATGGCGCGGCGGTCGTCGTGATGGCCTTCGACGAGGTCGGCCAGGCCGACACCTTCC
>NZ_JBYSYT010000015.1:0-57494 GCF_058783685.1 Allobosea sp. FW305-C-101
TAAGCCCCAGCGTCCTAAGGAAGCGCAGAAGAGGCGCCGCTCAGCGGCGGCGCCGTCTCGATGGGCGGTTTATAGGCCAGGCCCGGATTGGAAGTCAACACGCTCGATGAAGTTTTTTTGACGGAACGCATTTCTTTTGCCGGAAGCCCCGAAACCCGGCCGAAACGGCGCATTTTGCGGCTTTTCTGACCACTCGCCGGCTCACATCCTCTCGACCGCAGAAGACGGCTGGCTCTCACAGCCCTGTTGCGCCGCAAAAAAGTTCGTCGGCGAAGATCGGCATGGCCGGGGCCGGGCTGGATTCCCCATCCGCGGTCGGCCCCTTCTGCGGAGGAAGCCCGCCAATTCCCGGCATGTAGCGTTGTTTGATAGGGAAAACGCGCGCGCATGTGTGAGCGCTCCTGCGAACGCGACTTCCCAAAACAGCCGCAATCTCCCAGCACAGGAGATCGTCCACGGCTGAACGGATTGATTCCGGCTTCCGGCACGGGCATGGTCCTGGCGCGCTTTCGTCAGGATGCGTTCAAGGCGCCGTCGCTGCAGCGGGGGTCGCCATCGAGATTTCGAGACAGCCCGCAAGAAGCAACCGCCACGACATGAACGCCCATCCCGAGTTCGCACAGCCGGCCGAGCCACTCGCCCCCGAGGCAGCGGCTCTTCTGGTCGATCTCGGGATCGAGCCGCCGATCCAGCCGGGCGATTCCCGCCAGCAGCCTTTGGATCGGCGCGGCGTCTCGCTGCGTTGGCTCTTCGCTTGCGCGCTTGTCGGTTCCTGCGGCGCCGCCCTGCTCGGCGCCGCGATCCTCGTCGCGATGCGCGGCGATACCAGCTATCCGGAACAACCGGAGACGGTCGCCGTTCGTTCCGCCTCGGCCGCAGGCGACGGCGGCGGGGCGCGCAAGGCCGACAAGCTCGTCGCCGATCAGCCGGTCATGTCGGCGCGCCACACCCTGCGCGCGCCGATGTCGCAGCGCACCGGCAACCGCGAGGTCATCCGCGTCCGGCCTTTCGTCCGCCTGGCGTCCAACCTGTCGCTGACGACCGGCGTCTATGCCTCCAATATTCCGCCCTTCAACCCGCTGCGCCTCTTCGCCGAGGGCGGGCAGCCCGAGGAGCGCTATGCCGAGCCGGCCCAGGACATGCCGGATGCCGACGTCACCATCGTCAAGCGCGATCTCGGCGACCTGACCTTGCCCTCCGGCAAGCCGCAGCTCAGCGATGCCGAGGTGATCGCCCAGATCGAGGAAGAGCGCGCCAACATGGCCAATTCCGGCCGCCAGCGCGCCTTGCCGATCCCACCGCAATTGATGCTGAGCCGCACGCTGACCGGCACCGCCGCACCGGGCAACGACATTCTGGCCTATGCGCCGGCGACCGATACCCGCTTCTCGGGCATCGAGGTCCGCGTCGTGCCCGAGAACGTCACCAACGCCCCGAAGACCCCGATCCCGGCCTCGCGCGAGCCTCTCGTCGAGGACAAGCTGCTGATGGCCAAGCGCGGCGAGAATTTCGAGCAGGTCATGCGCGGCGCCGGCGTGGCGCCCGAGCAGGTCCGCACGATGATCGCGGCTTTCGGCGGCAAGGTGCGAACCTCCGCCCTGCCCGACGGCCAGGTCCTGCAGGTGCTCTATGCACCGGGCCCGCGCTCAGGCGATCCCCGTCAGATCATGCGCGTCTCGCTGCTCAGCAATGGCCAGCCCGACGGCATCATCGCGATGAACGACAAGGGCGCCTTCGTGCCGGTCGACCTGCCGCGCCAGGATGCGGCCGGCCCGCAGAAACCGCAGCGGCGCAACACCGAGGACGGGGACGATGACGACGAGGGTTCGGGCGGCGCCCGGCTCTATGAGAGCCTTTACGAGACCGGCGCCCGGCACGACCTGCCGCGCCCGCTGGTCGACGAGCTCGTCCGCATTTTCTCCTACGATCTCGATTTCCAGCAGCGCGTCCATGGCGGCGACAATCTGGAGGTGATCTTCACCGAGGAGGACGAGGGCGAGCGCGCCGAGATCCTGTCGGCGAGCCTCACCGTCAATGGCGAGACCCGCCGGGTCTTCCGCTACCAGGCCCCCGATGACGGGCTGATCGAGTATTTCGACGACGAGGGCAAGTCGCTGAAGAAGTTCCTGCTGCGCAAGCCGATCGCCGATGGCGAGCTGCGCTCGGGCTTCGGCATGCGCTACCACCCGATCATGCGCTATTCGAAGATGCATACCGGCGTCGACTGGTCGAACCGGATCGGCACGCCGATCCTCGCGGCCGGCAACGGCACCGTGCTCAAGGCCGGCTGGTCCTCCGGCTACGGCAAGCACACCGAGATCCAGCACGCCAACGGCTACGTCACCACCTATTCGCACCAGTCGAACTTCGCCAACGGCATCGTGCCCGGCGCCAAGGTCCGGCAGGGCCAGGTTATCGGCTATCTCGGCTCGACCGGCCTCTCCACCGGCCCGCATCTGCACTACGAGGTCCTGGTCAACGGCAATTTCGTCAATCCGATGAAGATCCGCGTGCCACGCGGGCGCGAGCTCCAGGGCACGACGCTCACCGAGTTCAGGCGCCAGCGTGACGAGATCCGCGGCCTGATCGAGAAGGCTGGCGGGACGCTCGCGCAACTGCGCTGAGCGCATGACGGCAAGGCGTTACAACCTCCGCCCCGCCTTGGCTGCTTGACAGCACGCCCGCAAGCGGACACCGCGGAGGCAGGCGTTCCTCTTTCGCGCGAGTTCCGAAGCCATGCTCGCTTCCCTCCTCGTCGTCCTGCCCGTCTTCGGGCTGATCGGCCTCGGTTACTGCGCCCGCTGGAGCAAGCTCCTGCGCGAGGCAACCGGCGAGGGCCTGTCGGATTTCGTCTTCGTCCTCGCCGTGCCCTGCCTGCTGTTCCGCACGCTCGCGAAGGCCGATATCCCGGTCACCCAGCCCTGGGGCTACTGGATCGCCTATTTCGCCGGCCTCGCCGTGGTCTGGGCGCTGGCCATGGTCATCGCCGCCAGGTTCTTCGCGCGGAAGGGGCCGGAGCTCGTCGTCTCCGGCTTCGCCGCCGCCCAGTCGAACACCGTCTTCGTCGGCGTACCCATGATCCTCAAGGCCTATGGCGATGCCGGCGCCGTGCCGCTCGGCCTGCTGCTCGCGATCCATCTTCCGGTCACGATGACGGTCGCGACGCTGCTGGCCGAAGGCCGCTCGGCCTCGATCCCGCAACTGATCAAGCGCCTGTTCACCCATCCGATCATCATCGGCATCCTGCTCGGTTCGGCGGTGCGTCCCTTCATCGGGTATATTCCCGAACCGGCCTGGACGCTGGTCGATCTGCTGGCGGGGGCTGCCGTGCCTTGCGCTTTGATCAGCCTGGGCATCGCCATGCGCCGCTACGGCCTCGAATCCGGCCTCGCCTTGCCGGCGGTCCTCAGCGGGTTGAAGCTCGGGCTGCATCCCCTGCTGGTCTACTGGCTGGCGACGCGGGTCTTCGAGATGCCGGCGCACTGGTCCGGCGTCGCCGTGCTGTTCGCCGCCTGCCCCTGCGGGATCAACGCCTATCTCTTCGCCGAACGCTACCGGCAGGGCGTGGCCGATGCGTCGAGCGCGATCACGCTCTCGACCCTGCTCTCGCTCTTCACCACCGCTGCCTGGCTGACCTTCCTCGGCGTCGGCTGAGCCCTCAAGCGAAGCCGAGCTGCCGGCGGATCTCTCCCGCGCTGATCCCGTCGGCGCGCAAATCCGCCAAACTCCGCGAATCTCGGCTCTTGGCCAGCTTCTGCCCGTCATCATCGAGCAGCAGGTGGTGGAAATGATAGAGCGGCGTCGGCAGGCCGAGCAGGTTCTGCAAGAGGACATGGACGTCCGTCGCCGCCTCAAGGTCGCGGCCGCGCACGACATGGGTCACGCCCTGCAAGGCATCGTCGACGGTGACGGCAAGGTGATAGCTCGTCGGCACATCCTTGCGGGCGAGCACGACATCGCCCCAACGCTCAGGCGCGACCGGGACGGAGTGTCGAATATCCCCCTCGTCGAAGACTGTGTAACCCAGTGAGCGCCCTGCCACCGCGAGCGCCGCCGCCATATCGAGCCGCAGCACATGCGGCTCTCCTGTCGCGATACGCAGCGCTGCTTCATCCGGGTCGAGCCCCTTACAGAGGCCGGGATAAAGCGGCGCGCCATCTGGATCGACCGGCCAAGGCTGGCCGGTCGCGGCTTCCCGCGCGGCCACAGCGCTGCGAATCTCCTGCCGTGAGCAGAAGCAGGTATAGACCAGCCCGCGCTGGCGTAAGGCAGCCAACGCCCCAGCATAATCGTCGAAATGCGCCGATTGCCTGCGGTGGCCCGGCTCAAACCGGATACCGAGCCAGGCAAGATCCTCTTCGATCCCCTCCACGAATTCCGGCCGGCAGCGGGTCAGGTCGATATCCTCGATCCGCAGCAGCAAGCGGCCGCCGAACCGACGCGCCAGCGCCTCATTGGTCAGGGCCGACAGCGCATGGCCGAGATGGAGGCGCCCGTTCGGGCTTGGGGCAAAGCGGAAAACGGGTGGAGAGGGCGGCATTGCTCCTGTCTAAAGCATTTTCGAGCGAAGTGGACACCGGTTCGCGTGAAGAAAATGCGTTAAAACAAAGGCCTAGAGCAATTCCGCGATTCTGAGAATTACGGAATTGCTCTAGGCCTTGCATCCGCCCGCGCCAAGCGGCTCCCTGCTGACGAAAGCCGTCGCCTCTGCCATCGATACCCGGATCATGATCGAGAGAATCACATCCAACGCCGATCTCGAGGAAGGCATGGCCGCCCTTATCGCCCTGCACCCGGACTGGCAGCCCATCGTCGCGCGCACCGGCCTGCCGCCCTTGCGGCTGCGCGAGGGCGGCTTTCCCGGCCTCGCCGCGATCATCGTCTCCCAGCAATTATCGGTCGCGAGCGCGCGCGCCGTCTGGAACCGGTTCGCCAGCGTCTTCGTCCCGCTGACGCCCGAGCGCGTGCTCGCCGCGACGGATGACGACATGCGCCTGTCCGGCCTGTCGCGGCCGAAGCAGCGCACGCTGCTCGCGCTGGCAAGCGCCCTCGTCGAGCGGCGCTTCGCCTTCGAGGCGCTCGAACACGCCTCCCCCGAGGAGGTCCATGCCCGGATGACCGCGATCTCGGGCATCGGCCCCTGGACGGCGGATGTCTATCTGCTGTTCTGCCTCGGCCACCGCGACGGCTTCGCCGCCGGCGATCTCGCCATCCAGGAAGCCGCCCGCCACGCCTTCGGCCTCACGGCCCGCCCGAAGCCGGCCGAGCTTCAGGCGATGGCGGAGGCCTGGCGGCCCTGGCGCGGCGTCGCGGCGCGGTTGCTCTGGGCCGATTATGCCCTGCTGAAACGCCGCGAGGGCATCAACGCCTGAGATACCGGCCCGAAAGGCGCGGAGCGGCCTTTCAGCCCCGCGTGATCTGGAGCGCCGTCTGCGCGGCCGCCTTCAGCATCCCTGAATCGCTCATCACCGTCACCATGCGCGCCCCCATGGCGAGGCCCTGCTTGGCGCGCTCTGCCGTCGCCGCATAGAGCGCAACCGGCTTGTTGGCCGCCGACGCCCGCGCGACGACATGCTTCAGCGCCTCATCGACCTCGCGCGCGGTGGCATCGACCTTCGCTCCACCGGAGAGCGCGATCGACAGGTCGGACGGCCCGACGAACAGCGCGTCGATCCCGTCCAGCGCCAGAATGTCGTCGACGATCGCCATCGCCTCGCGTGTCTCGATCATCGCGAAGGTCATCGAGAAGCTGTTGGCGGTCTTGAGATAGCTGTTCTGGTCAAGGCCGGAGGCCCCAAGGCCGCCATAGCTACCCCAGCTCCGCTCGCCCATCGGCGGATATTTGGCATAGGCCGCGAAGCGACGGGCATCCTCCATCGTGTTGATCATCGGCGCGATCACGCCGGAGACACCGCTGTCGAACAGCTTCGAGACATTCTGGAACTCGCCGACCGGAATGCGCGCGATCGCCGGCTTGCCGGCGGCATTGATCAGCGGGATCGCGCGGATGACCTCGCCAAGCGTGATCGGCCCGTGCTGCATGTCGAGCGTGATCGCGTCGAAATCCTCTTGCGCCAGGATCGCCGCGATCGACGGGTCCGGCAAACCGCACCAGGCCGAAACGACGCTGTCACCCCGGGCGAAACGATCGGCGAGGGAAGCGAGGACGGTGGGCTTGGCCATGATGCGTTCATCCGTGTCTGGCCGCATTTCGGGCGTTGCGGCGGTCGATGCAGGTTGAACAGTCTCAGGCCGGAAAAGCAAACGGGCGCCCATGCGCCCGTTTCAAAGACGTCCTGCGTCAGCCGGGATGCAACCGGCCTGGGAGCTTAGCGCCCGGCCTGGATGTCGTCGGCCGCCTTGATCAACAGCTCGGTCATCACGGTGCGGATCTCGGTATCAGCGACGGTGACGCTGGCCAGCGCGAAGTCGTTCTTGACCTTGCGCACTACGTCCTCGTCGCCGGCCTCCTCGAAATCGGCCACGACGACCGACTTGGCATAGGCCTCGGCGTCGGCGCCGCTCTTGCCGAGCTTCTCGGCAGCCCAGAGCCCGAGCAGCTTGTTGCGCCGGGCGGTCGCCTTGAAGCGCAGCTCCTCGTCATGGGCGAACTTGTTCTCGTAGGCGTCCTTGCGCTGGTCGAAGGTCGTCATGCGGCGTCCATGTCCTTGTCTGGGGAATATGTCGCTCAACCATATAGGTTGCTCGCGAGGCGAGAGCCAGCCTCGATCAGGGTCTTCAGCGGTCTTTAAGCGTCTGGAAGCCTCCAAACGGCGATTTGTTGCGTTTACGGCGTAGACACTCCATATAGCAGGCGCGAGAGCACCGCCGGTGTTCCCGCACGCAACCGGCGCCGCTGCCGCCGCTGGATTCGTACCCGACGAGTCCGACAGGCCGACGACGCTGGACAAGAACAGATCAGGGGCCAGATCCCGCCGCGAGACCATCGCGTCCAGAGAAGGGCCGACCTTTGGATTTCCTCAAGCCACGGTACATACCCATGAATCGCCGCCGTCGCATTTACGAAGGCAAGGCGAAGGTCCTCTATGAAGGACCCGAGCCCGGTACGCTGATCCAGCACTTCAAGGACGACGCCACCGCCTTCAATGCCAAGAAGCATGAAGTGATCGACGGCAAGGGCGTGCTCAACAACCGCATCTCCGAGCACATCTTCTCGAATCTCAACGATATCGGCGTACCCACGCATTTCATCCGCCGGCTGAACATGCGTGAGCAGCTCATCCGCGAGGTCGAGATCATCCCGCTCGAGGTCGTCGTGCGCAACATCGCCGCCGGCTCGCTCGCCACCCGCCTCGGCCTCGAGGAAGGCACGCAGCTGCCGCGCTCGATCATCGAGTTCTACTACAAGAACGACGCGCTGAACGACCCGATGGTCTCGGAAGAGCACATCACCGCCTTCGGCTGGGCGACGCCGCAGGAGATCGACGACATCATGGCGCTCGCCATCCGCGTCAACGACTTCCTCTCCGGCCTCTTCCTGGGCGCCGGCATCCGCCTCGTCGATTTCAAGATGGAGACCGGCCGCCTCTGGGAAGGCGAGATGATGCGCATCGTCGTCGCCGACGAGATCAGCCCGGATTCCTGCCGTCTCTGGGACATCAAGTCCAAGGACAAGATGGACAAGGACCGCTTCCGCCGCGACATGGGCGGCCTGATCGAGGCCTATTCCGAAGTCGCCCGCCGCCTCGGTATTCTCGGCGAGAACGAGAACCCCGGCCCGTCCGGCCCGCGCCTGGTGCAGTGACAAGGCCGTTTGACAATTCGCTGCGGGGTGTCGAATGGCGGCATTTTTGAGAACCGGAGCGGAGCGTACATTTGTACGTGAGCACTGGAAGCGCAAAAAATGCTGTCAGTCGACCGCCGCAGTAGAATTGGCAAACTGGCCTTGAAAGCCATCGCGGCGCCATTATCGCCGACGAAACGGGAGCGCATGCGCTCCCGTTTTCATGTCGCGGCCGTGCTTCTGGTTGGCAGCCTCCTGCTCGGCGCCTGCTCGCATCATTTCGGAGCAGGCATCGCCGACCTGCCGGCTTCCCAGGGCTGGCAGCCCCTGCCGATCGGCTCCTGGGTGCTGAATGACGGGCTCGAAGCCCGCTCCATGGTGTTCTGCCCGCGCGAAAGCTGCACGCGTCAGGGCTTCGCTGCCGTGATCGCCCTCGAAGGCGAGCAGGCCCGCGACATGGAAAAGGCTCTTTCCGAAAGCCCGGCGAGCCTCGGGCAGGCCTTCGCCCGGATGGCGGCAGCGAAAGCGGCCGAGCGCCGCAAGGCGCAGCGCAGGCTGAAGAGGAAGCCCGACGCGAAACCGGAAGCCCGCAGTGCGACCGACGTCGCCCGCATCGATTCGACTGATGCCAAGGGCGTTCTCGTCACGATCCGCTCGCTCGATACCGCCGGCCGTCAGGCCGTCACCGCGATCTTCTATGGCCGCGAGGCCGACCGGCTCGTGCTTGCACTCGCCGTCAGCGAGACCGCCGAGGCTGCCCGCCGCGATGCCGAAGCCGCCTGGCGCAGCCGCTGATTCACGTGAAACGGCGGGAAACGGTTGAGCCCGCTTCGATTCGCCGTTAAGGCACCCGTAACAATCCGCGTCCGGAGAACCCCATGAAAGCCCGCGTCACCGTCACCCTGAAGAACGGCGTGCTCGATCCGCAGGGCAAGGCGATCGAAGGCGCGCTGAAGTCGCTCGGCATCGACGGTGTCGATTCCGTCCGCCAGGGCAAGGTCTTCGATATCGAGCTCTCGGGCTCGGACAAGGCCGCCGCCGAGGCTGCCCTCAAGGCCGCCTGCGACAAGCTCCTCGCCAACACCGTGATCGAGAACTACCGCGTCGAGATCGGAGCCTGAGCGATGAAAGCCGCCGTCATCACCTTTCCCGGCTCCAACCGTGAGGGCGACGTCGCCAAGGCGCTGAAGCAGGCCGGCGCCGAGGTCACCCATATCTGGCACGGCGACAGCGAGCTGCCGGCCGGGACCGATCTCGTCGTGCTGCCCGGCGGCTTTTCCTATGGCGACTATCTGCGCACCGGCGCCATCGCCGGCCGCGCCCATATCATGGACGCCACCCGCGCCCATGCCGCCCGCGGCGGTTATGTGCTGGGCATCTGCAACGGCTTCCAGATCGCCTGCGAGGCGGGGCTGCTGCCCGGCATCCTCGTGCGCAACGCCCATCTGAAATTCGTCTGCAAGCGCCAGCACCTCAAGGTCGAGCGTAACGACACGCCCTATACGAGCGCCTATGCCAAGGGTCAGGCGATCGATGTCTGCATCGCCCATGGCGAGGGCAACTACATCGCCGATGCCGAGACGCTCGCCCGCCTCGAAGGCGAAGGCCTCGTCGCCTTCCGCTATGCTGATGCTGAGGGCAACGTGACCCCGGCGGCGAACCCGAACGGCTCGCTCAACAACATCGCCGGCATCTATTCGCCCGGTTTCAACGTGCTCGGCCTGATGCCGCACCCGGAGAACCTGATCGATTCGCTGGTCGGCGGCACCGACGGGCGCGGCCTGTTCGACAGCCTCGTCGGCTCCAAGCGCGCGGCCTAAAAAAGCGGCGAGCAAGCACAGGCACGTCATTCTCGGGCGAAGCGAAGCGCAGACCCGAGAATCTCCCGCAGAATAGACCGCCCTTTTCGGCATGAGATGCTCGGGTCAAGCCCGAGCATGACGCACCGGTCACCGTGCCTTCAGCGCCCGCTGCAGCAGCTTGCTCGCGGCATTCTGGTCGAGCGGGCCGACATGCTTGTCGAGGATGTGCCCGTCCGGCCCGATGACGAAGGTCTCGGGCACGCCGTAGACGCCCCATTCGATCGCCCCGCGCCCGGCGGGATCCACACCGACCGCCGAGAACGGATTGCCGAGCGCACCGAGGAAGCGGCGCGCATTCTCGGCCTCGTCCTTGTAGTTCATCCCGACCAGCGCGACCTTGCCCTGCTTGACCGCATCGGTCTCGGCCAAGCCCATCAGCACGGGGTGCTCGACCCGGCAGGGCGCGCACCAGCTCGCCCAGACATTGACCAGCGTCGCCTTCCCGCCAGTGAGATCGGCATTGCCGAAAGCCGGCACGGGCTTGCCGTCCCTCTGCAGCCCTTCCAGCGGCGCGAGCGTGATCGCCGGCGCGACGCGCCCGATCAGCGCGGAGGGCACCTTGCTCTTGTCGCCGCTGAACAGCCCGATGCCGAAGACGATGGCGAGCAGGCCGAACATGATCAATGGCGCGAGGAAGACCAGCGGCGAACGCCGCCGCGGCGCGGTCTCGACCTGGCTCATGCCGCCTCCCGGCCCGAACGGCGGCCGGCGCCACGGCGCTCCAGCGCGTCGAGCGCCCGCTTCTGGGCAGCGTGGTCGCGCAGGATCGCCAGTGTCAGCCCGGCGAGGATGAGCGCAGCCGCACCATAGGATGCCAGGATGAAGCCGGCATGCGGCCCGATTCCGTCGAGAAGCCCATTCATGCCGGTACGCCTTGCGCCGCCAGCCGGTCGAGCCGCTCGGCTTCGAGGATCGTCAGCGTCCGCACGCGCCGGCGCATGATCTCGGCACGCATCGCAACCATGTGCAGCGATAGCGCCATCAGCGTGAAGCCGACGGCCAGGATCAAGAGCGGCCAGAGCATCGAGGGATGGATCGTCGGCCCGCCGATGCGCAGCACAGAAGCCGGCTGGTGCAAAGTGTTCCACCAATCGACCGAGAACTTGATGATCGGCACGTTGACGAAGCCGACCAGCGTCAGGATGGCGACGGCCCGCGCCGCGCGCGAGGGATCGTCGAGCACCCGCCAGAGCGCGATCAGGCCGAGATAGATCAGCAGCAGCACGAGCATCGATGTCAGCCGCGCGTCCCAGACCCAATAGGTGCCCCACATCGGCTTGCCCCAGAGCGCGCCGGTGACGAGGCAGATCAGCGCGAAGCAGGCTCCGATCGGCGCCGCCGCCTTCTGCGCGACATCGGCGAGCGGATGGCGCCAGACCAACGTGCCAAGCGCCGAAAGCGCCATCATCGAATAGAACATCATCGCGAGCCAGGCGGCCGGCACATGGATGAACATGATCCGGATGGTCTCGCCCTGCTGATAATCGGCAGGTGCCTTGAACCAGGCGAGATACAAGCCCACGACGATCAGCAGCGCCGCGATCACCGAAAGCCACGGCAGCAGCACGGCCGAGAAACGCATGAAGCGCGTCGGATTGGCGAGATCGATCAGGCTGGCCATGATGCCGGCGATGTCAGGTGCGGGGGCTTGAGCGCCATGGCGCAGCTTTAGCAATCTCGACGGGTTCCAAGCAATGGATGCCTGGGGGATGCGACAATCACGCTTCGGCTAGGCTTCCTCGTCCGAGGAAGCCTCCGCCCCGCCCTTGTCGACGATGCCGAACTGCTTGGATTGAACGCCTTCGCCGGCCAGATCGAAGCCTTCGGCAGCCAGCCCACGTCGCAACAGCTCGCGCACGGCCGCCGCGCGGCTCGGCATGCGCTTGTCGAATCGCCAGTTTTCCAGGGCGCGCAATTCGACCGCCGAGGAAATCCGCCGCGCTTTCGTCGAGCGGAACGTCGCGCTTGAGGATATCGCGGTATCCGTCGCCAAATTCGCGACCCAATGCGGCTACCCGGTCGAATTCGCGCCGCAGGCGCCCCAGCGCGACTGAACCGCCTAGTCGGCCGATCTCAGGGCTGCGGCGGCAGCCACGGTGCCTACCACGATCGCGCCCAGCGAAATCGCACAGAGGATCAGGAACGGCGTCAGGAAGGGCACGGTGCCGCCGACAGCGGCATTGGCAGCCGACACGCCGAAGATCAGCACCGGCACCGTCAAGGGCGCAACCAGCACCGGCACGATCAGACCGCCACGCCGAAGACTAGCGGCCAAAGCCGCACCAGCCGCCCCGATAAAGCTCAGGGCCGGCGTACCGACCAGAAGCGTTGCGACCAGCGGCAAAACACCCTCACCCGGCAATGCCACCAGCAGGCCGAGCAATGGCGAGACCAAAGCCAGCGGCAAGCCCGTGGTGAGCCAATGCACCAGCCCCTTGGCCAGCACGGCGAGCTCCAGCGGCAAGGCCGAGGCCCTGATCAGATCGAGCGAACCATCCTCCTCGTCGCTCTGAAAGAGGCGATCGAGCCCGATCAGCACCGAAAGCAGCGCGCCGAGCCAAAGGATCGCCGGACCGATCCGCGACAGCAGGTTGAGATCGGGACCGAGCGCGAAGGGTACGAGCACGACGAGCGTCAGGAAGAAGACGAGCGCCAGCTCGCCGCCACCGCCGGCCCGGCTCGCGACGGCGAGGTCACGCTTCAGGATGGCCCAGAAGGCGCGTCTCACGGGCCGATCCTGACTTCGCGCGTGCCCTCGATCCCCAGCGGGCCATGGGTCGCGGCGAGAATCGCGCCGCCCTGCGCCAAGTGATCGCGCATCAATCCGGCAACCATCGCTTGCGAGGCTGCGTCAAGTGCCGAGAGCGGCTCGTCGAGCAGCCAATACGGCCGCCGTGACACCAGAAGCCGCGCCAGCGCGACGCGCCGCCGCTGCCCCGCCGACAGATAGCCGGCCGGCAATTCCGCCGCGTGGCCGAGCCCGACGACGGCCAGCGCTTCGTCCGGGGTGAAGGCGGCGTCGCCCAGCACATCCCTTGCAAAGACGAGATTCTCGCGGGCCGTCAGCGCCGTCTTCAGCCCGTCGCGGTGGCCAACGAGATGCGAGATCTCCGCGAGATCGGCCTCGTCCTCCGTCCCTTCCAGCCGGATGCTGCCGCTGTCCGGCCTCAACCTCCCGCAGAGCATCGCGATCAGGCTCGACTTGCCAGCGCCGTTACGGCCAGTCAGAGCAATCGCCTGGCCCGGTTGCAGCGTGAAGCTCAAGCCCTCGAAAATCAGCCTGCCGCTGCGTCGGCAGGCGAGATTCTCGGCGTGGAGGCGCGTCGGCAGGAATGGAACTTGCTTCAAGGCAGCGCTGCCGCAGATACGTCCGAGCTCATTTCGTTCATCTAGCGCGCTTCTTGGAATTGCTCTATAGAACCCGCGGCTACGCCGCACGCCGATCCGGCGCGGGGCTCGGGCACTCCCGAGGCGGCGCGCGCGTCATGCGCATTAGGCCTTCGAACGGCGGTGTCCGCAAGGGCGCTCCGGTCGCGACCGCAACCCCTTGATCAGGATCAAGCCCGAATGGCCTCGCTCGACTCATTCAAAGCCCGCAAGACGCTCACCGCCGGCGGCAAGACCTACACCTATTACTCCCTGCCCGATGCCGAGAAGAACGGCCTGCCGGGCATCTCGAAGCTGCCCTTCTCGATGAAGGTGCTGCTCGAGAACCTCTTGCAGTTCGAGGACGGACGCTCCGTCACCAAGGCCGACATTGAAGGCTTCGTCGCCTGGCTCGACGACAAGGGCACCGCCGGCAAGGAGATCGGCTTCCGCCCGGCGCGCGTGCTGATGCAGGACTTCACCGGCGTTCCGGCCGTCGTCGACCTCGCCGCGATGCGCGACGGCGTGAAGGCGCTCGGCGGCGACCCGCAGAAAATCAACCCGCTCGTGCCCGTCGATCTCGTCATCGACCACTCGGTCATCGTCGACGAGTTCGGCACGCCCAAGGCGCTCGCCCAGAACGTCGAGCTCGAATACGAGCGCAATGCCGAGCGCTACAAGTTCCTCAAGTGGGGCCAGGGCGCCTTCGACAATTTCCGCGTCGTCCCGCCCGGCACCGGCATCTGCCACCAGGTCAATCTTGAGTACCTCGCCCAGACCGTCTGGACCCGCAAGGAGACCATCGACGGCGTCGAGGTCGAGGTCGCCTATCCCGACACGGTCGTCGGCACCGACTCGCACACCACCATGGTCAACGGCCTCGCCGTCCTCGGCTGGGGCGTCGGCGGCATCGAGGCCGAGGCCGCCATGCTCGGCCAGCCGCAGTCGATGCTGCTGCCGGAAGTGATCGGCTTCAAGCTGACCGGCTCGCTCAAGGAAGGCATCACCGCGACCGACCTCGTGCTCACTGTCACCCAGATGCTGCGCAAGAAGGGCGTCGTCGGCAAGTTCGTCGAGTTCTTCGGCCCCGGCCTCTACAACCTGACGCTGGCCGACCGCGCGACCATCGCCAACATGGGTCCGGAATACGGTGCGACCTGCGGCTTCTTCCCGGTCGATACCGAGACGCTGGATTATCTGACCACCACCGGCCGCGCGGCCGACCGCATCGCGCTGGTCGAGGCGTACAGCAAGGCGCAGGGCATCTTCGCCACCCCCGAGACGCCCGATCCGGTCTTCACCGACACGCTCGAGCTCGATCTCTCGTCGGTCCAGCCCTCGATGGCCGGCCCGAAGCGTCCGGAAGGCCGCGTCGACCTCTCCGCCGTCAAGGCCGGCTTCGCCGCCGCCATGGACACCGACTACAAGAAGGGCGCCGAGCTCTCGCGCCGCGTCGAGGTCGAGGGCGAGGATTTCGACCTCGGCCATGGCGACGTCGTCATCGCGGCGATCACCTCCTGCACCAACACCTCGAACCCCTCGGTGCTGATGGCGGCGGGTCTGCTCGCCCGCAACGCGGTCGCCAAGGGCCTCAAGGTCAAGCCCTGGGTGAAGACCTCGCTGGCGCCCGGCTCGCAGGTCGTCGCCGAATATCTCGCCAAGTCCGGTCTCCAGACCGATCTCGACAAGCTCGGCTTCAACCTGGTCGGCTTCGGCTGCACGACCTGCATCGGCAATTCCGGCCCGCTGCCGGCGCCGATCTCGAAGACGATCAACGAGAAGGGCCTGATCGCGGGCGCCGTCATCTCCGGCAACCGCAATTTCGAAGGCCGCGTCTCGCCGGACGTGCAGGCGAACTACCTGGCATCGCCGCCGCTCGTCGTCGCCTATGCGCTCGCCGGCTCCATCCAGATGGACCTGACCACGCAGCCGATCGGCCAGGGCTCGGACGGCAAGGACGTCTACCTGAAGGATATCTGGCCCTCCAACAAGGAGATCCAGAGCTTCATCCAGCAGAACGTCACCCGCGCCATCTTCGAGGCGAAATATGCCGACGTCTTCAAGGGCGACGCGCATTGGCAGGCGGTCAACGCCCCGACCTCGGAAACCTATGCCTGGGACGACGCATCGACCTATGTGCAGAACCCGCCCTATTTCCAGGGCATGGGCAAGCAGCCTGCCGCGATCGGCGACATCAAGGGCGCGCGCATCCTCGGCCTGTTCGGCGACAAGATCACGACCGACCACATCTCCCCGGCCGGCTCGATCAAGGCGGCCTCTCCGGCTGGTTCCTACCTGACCGAGCACGGTGTCGCGGTGGCCGACTTCAACCAGTACGGCACGCGCCGCGGCAACCATGAGGTGATGATGCGGGGCACTTTCGCCAATATCCGCATCCGCAACCACATGCTCGGCCCGAACGGCCGCGAGGGTGGCTACACGATCCACTATCCCAGCAAGGAAGAGCTGCCGATCTACGACGCGGCGATGAAGTACCAGGCGGAGAAGGTGCCGCTGGTGATCTTCGCCGGCGTCGAGTACGGCAACGGCTCCTCGCGCGACTGGGCGGCGAAGGGCACGAACCTCCTCGGCGTCAAGGCCGTGATCGCCCAGAGCTTCGAGCGCATCCACCGCTCGAACCTGGTCGGCATGGGCGTCGTTCCCTTCACCCTGCAGGAGGGCACGAGCTGGGCCTCGCTCGACCTGAAGGGCGACGAGAGCGTCACCATCCATGGTCTGGCCAACGTCAAGCCGCGCCAGATGATGGAAGCCGAGATCACCTATGCCGACGGCTCGGTGAAGAAGGTGCCGATCCTCTGCCGCATCGATACGCTGGACGAGATCGACTACTTCAAGAATGCCGGCATCCTGCATTACGTGCTGCGCGGCCTCGCCGCCTGAGCCGGACAGTAGCGACAAGACAGCTCATGGCCGGCGCAAGCCGGCCATGACGCATTGGGGGCGCCTCCCGGTTGTCCTCGCGCCCGCCGCAGTGTAAGGGGGCGGTTCAGTCATCCTCGGTGGCGACTAGGGGCAGGCGCAGGGCGAGTTCCCGCGCTCGGATGTCGTCCGCCATCACCGACAACAGACGGGAGCACCCGCAGCATGTCCGCCACGTTCGAGACGGTCGCCGGCATCATTTCCGAAACCTGCGATATTCCGCGGGAGAAGATCACCCCGCAGAGCCACGCGATCGAAGATCTCGGCATCGATTCCCTGGCCTTCCTCGACATCGCCTTCGCGATCGACAAGGCCTTCGGCATCAAGCTGCCGCTTGAGCAGTGGACGCAGGAAGTCAACGAGGGCAAGGCCCCGGCCGAGCAGTATTTCGTGCTCGAGAACCTCTGCAAGCGCATCGACGATCTCGTCGCTGCCAAGAAGGCGTAACAGCCTTCCGCCGCCGCCGGACTTGAGCCGGCGCGCGGCTCCCGATAGAGCATAGGGGCCGTTGCGCGGATCGACCGATCCGTGTCGCGGCCTTGCGCCGTTCTGGCGCCCATAGAGCCAAGGATCGCATGCGCCTCGAATATTTCGACATGATCGACAGGGTCGTGACCTTCGATCCGTCGCAGAAGCGCATCGTGACGCGCTCCACCGTTCCCGCCGAGAGCCCGGTCTTTGAGGGCCACTTCCCCGGCCACCCGCTGGTGCCCGGCGTGCTCCTGACCGAGACCATGGCGCAGGCCTCGGGCTATCTCCTGCTCGGCCTCAACGGGCTCTCGCAGATGCCGTTCCTGATGACGGTCGACAAGGCGCGCTTCCGCACCTTCGTCGAGCCCCGCACCGAACTGGAAGCCAGCGCCGAGCTGGTGATCGAAGGTTCCGGCTATGCCGCGACCAAGGTGAAGCTGACCAGCGAAGGCAAGCCGATCTGCGATGCCGAACTGCGCTTCCGCCTGATGCCATTCCCCGCCGATATGCGCGCGCTGATGCAAGGCCGCATCGAAGCCATCGGCCTGAAGCCGGAGCCTGCCCCATGAACCGCCGCGACGTGGTCATCACCGGCATCGGCATCGCCTCCAGCCTCGGCGAAGGCGTCGAGACCCATGCCGCTGCGCTTGCCGCAGGCGGGCCGCCGGTCGTCGATACCCAAGGCTTCAAGCCCTATCCGCTCCATCCGCTGGCGGCGCTGGAGCTCGACAGGCAGATCCCGAAGAAATCCGACCAGCGTCAGATGGAGCCCTGGCAGCGGCTGGGCGTCTACACCGCGGGGCTTGCCCTCGATTCCGCCGGCCTGAAAGACGATGCCGAGGCGAAGAGCGCCCTGCAGGTCATCGTGGCCGCAGGGGGCGGCGAGCGCGACCATGCCGTCGATGCGGCCATTCTCGAAGGCCTGCGCGGCGCCAACGACACCGGCGCCTTCCTCAACGAGCGCCTGATGGGCGATCTCAGGCCGACGCTCTTCCTGGCCCAGCTCTCCAACCTGCTCGCCGGCAACATCGCCATCGTCCACGGCGTCACCGGCCCGTCGCGCACCTTCATGGGCGAGGAGCAGGCCGGCGTCGATGCGATCCGCACCGCCCATGCCCGCATCGCCTCGGGCCAGTCCGACCTGATGCTCGTCGGCGGCGCCTATAATGCCGAGCGCCGCGACATGCTGCTGCTCTTCGAGCTCGGCGGCTATCTGCACCGCGACGATTTCAAGCCGGTCTTCGCGCGCGAGCACGCCCCGGGCCTGATCACCGGCAGCGCCGGTGCCTTCCTCGTGCTGGAATCGGCCGAGCGCGCCGCCGCCCGTGGCGCCAAGGCCTATGCGAAGCTTAAGCACACAGGCGCCGCCCGCAGCCGCCGCGAGGCTGGCACGGTCCAGTCGGCCCTGACCACGCTGCTCGGTGGCTTCGGCCCGGTCGCCACAGAGGCGCTCGCGATCTCCGCCGCGACCGGCTGCGCCGGCATCACCGGAGAGGAAGCGGCGGCCATCGCAGCCGCGGCTCCTTCCGCCAAGCGCATCGCGGCCGGCGATCTCGTCGGCCATGGCGTCGAGGCGGCTTTCCCGGTTTCCGTGGCACTCGCGGCAATCGCCCTGTCAGCCGGGCAGGCGAAGGAAGCGATCGTCACAGGCGCCGGCCACTGGCGTGGCGAAGGCGCCGCGCATCTCGTTCAAGCGTGAGGGTAAAGCCATGACCACGCATCGCGACGCCAAGGGCCGTCCGCTCGTCGCCGTTACCGGCCTCGGCGTCGTCACCTCGCTCGGCCAGGGCAAGGAGACCAACTGGCAGGCCCTGACATCTGGCAAATCCGGCATCCACCGCATCGATCGTTTCCCGACCGAGGGCCTGAAGACCAGCATCGGCGGCACCGTCGATTTCCTGTTCGACGGACCGTTCACTGCCCCCCAGCTCTCCGAGAAGCTCGCGACGCTCGCGGCGGAGGAAGCCGTCGGCCAGAGCGGCATCGGCACCGACGGCGATTTCCCCGGCGAACTCTTCATGGCGGTACCGCCCGTCGAGATGGAATGGCCCCAGAAGCAGGAGATGGCCCAGGCCGTCTCCGGCGAGGTCGATTATGACGGTCTGCTGCGCGCCGCCGCCACAGGCAAGTTCCGGGCGATGCACGAGCTCTTCGTCTTCGGTGGCGTCGCCGACCATATCGCCGACCGTTTCGGCACCAAGGGCTCGCCGATCTCGCTCTCGACCGCCTGCTCCTCCGGTGCGACCGCGATCCAGATGGGCGTCGAGGCGATCCGTCGCGGCGATACGCAAGCCGCCCTCTGCATCGGCACCGACGGCTCGATCCATGCCGAGGCGCTGATCCGGTTCTCGCTGCTCTCGGCCCTCTCGACCCAGAATGATCCGCCGGAAAGCGCCGCCAAGCCCTTCTCGAAGAACCGTGACGGCTTCGTCATGGGCGAAGGCGCGGGCGCCCTGGTCCTTGAGGATTACGACCACGCGCTGGCGCGCGGCGCGACGATCCTGGGCATCGTCGCTGGCTGCGGCGAGCGTGGCGACGGCTTCCACCGGACGCGTTCGAGCCCGGACGGTAAGCCCGCCATCCTCGCCATGCAGGACGCGCTCGCCGATGCCGGCCTGACGCCCGACGACGTCGACTACATCAACGCCCATGGCACCTCGACGCCCGAGAACGACAAGATGGAGGCGATGAGCTGCGCCGCTGTCTTCGGCGAACGCATGGCGAGCCTGCCGATCTCCTCGAACAAGTCGATGATCGGCCACACCTTGACGGCGGCCGGCGCGGTCGAGGCGGTGATCTCCTTCATGACCATCGCCAACGGCACGATCCCGCCGACGATCAACTACGTGAACCCCGATCCGGCCATCGCGCTCGATGTCGTGCCGAACACGGCCCGCGAGGCGAAGGTCAGGACGGTGATCTCCAATTCCTTCGGTTTCGGCGGCCAGAACACCTGCCTCGTGCTGACGGCGCCTCCGGAGGCCGCATGACCAAGATTCTCGTCACCGGCGGCGCCAAGGGCGTCGGCGCCGCGATCGTGCGCGCGCTCGCCGCCGCCGGCCACGATGTCGACTTCACCTTCCGCTCCTCCGCCGAGCAGGCGAAGGCGCTGGCGCAGGAGATCGCCACGAGCCATCCCGGCCGCGCTATTACCGCGCTGCCGCTCGACCTTGCCGACAAGGACGCGCTCGACGCCTTCTGCGAGGCGCGCGAGGGCGAAAGCTATTTCGGCCTCGTCCACAATGCCGGCCAGCCCTATGATTCGCTGGCCGCGATGATGATGCAGGACAAGGCCGAGGCGGCGATGCAGGTCAATTTCTGGGCCTTCACCCGGCTCGCGAAGAGCCTGATGCGCGCCATGATCCGTGCACGTTCCGGCCGCATCGTCGCGATCGGCTCGGTCGCGGCTTTGCGCGGCAATCCCGGCAATGCCGCCTATGCGGCGTCCAAGGGCGCGCTGATCTCCTATGCCAAGACGCTCGCTGTCGAGACCGGCAAGCGCGGCGTCACCGTCAACGTGATCGCGCCGGGCTTCGTCGATACCGACATGATGGCGCCCTACGCCGCCTATCGCGACAAGATGCAAGCGCAGATCCCGGCCGGCCGCTTCGCCAAGCCGGAAGAGGTCGCCGGCCTCGCCGCCTTCCTGATGAGCGAGCCCGCCGCGTATATCAGCGGCACCGTGCTGCCGATCGATGGCGGTTTGACGGCCCAGCTCGGCATTCACCGCTGATCCGTTTGTTCTGAAAGGTCGATTTTCATGCGTTCCCTCCAGCTCCACGGCGACCGCGACCTGCGCCTGGAAGAGATCGAGCCGCCGCCGCCGCCTGCTCCGGGCGAGGTGCAGATCCGCATCAAGGCGGTCGGCCTGAACTATCTCGACCTCTGGGGCTTCCGCGGCATGGCCTTCGCCAAGCGCAAGATGCCTCAAGCGGCCGGCGTCGAGGCCGCCGGCGAAATCGTCTGCGTCGGCGAGGGCGTAACCGGCTTCGCGCCGGGCGACACCGTCACCGCCTATGGCGCCGATACCTGCGGCCAGTGCAAGGCCTGCCGCGAGGGCCGCGACAATCTCTGCGAGAACGTCGCCGGCATCATGGGCTTCCATATCGACGGCTTCGCCCGCGAATTGCTGAACCGCCCGGCGCGCCTCACCATCAAGGCGCCGAAGGGCGTTTCCTTCGAGGACGCCGCCTGCGCGCCGATCGGATTCGGCACGGTCCAGCACATGCTCTTCGACAACGCGAAGCTGGAGCCCGGCGAATCGGTGCTCGTCCATGCCGGCGGCTCCGGCATCGGCACGGCTGCGATCTTGATGGCCAAGGCGATCGGCTGCACGGTCTACACGACCGTCGGCGACGACGAGAAGGGCGCCAAGGCCAAGGCGCTGGGCGCCGACCACGTCATCAACTACCGCGAGGACCGCTTCGAGGGCGTCGTGCGCAAGCTCACCGGCCGCAAGGGCGTCGATGTCGTGTTCGAGCATGTTGGCGCCGACACCTGGAACGGCTCGCTGCTCTGCCTGAAGCGCGGCGGCCGGCTCGTCACCTGCGGTGCGACCTCCGGCCCCTCGGCGACGATCAACCTGATGCAGCTCTTCCAGCAGCAGTACCGCATCGCCGGCTCCTTCGGCTGCCGCATCGAGAACATCGCGCAATCGCTGGAGAAGATGGCCGGCGGCATGAAGCCGGTGATCGACTCGGTCTTCCCACTCGCCGAATTCGAGAAGGGCCTCGCCCGGATCGAGGGCCGGAAGGTGTTCGGCAAGGTCGTCATCGCCTTCTGACGGGGACCTGTTTCCCGTCAAAGACTTGACGCGGACGCGTTCCTGCCCCAGATCGCCCGTTTAGGCCCGGTCTTGCTCTCGGCACGGGCGTTTCAGGCAGGACCGACCTTGAGACGATTGAAGGCAATCGCCGCGCGCATCGGCGCGGCGGCGATGATCGGTGTGATCCGGACGCTGTTCGCGTTCCTGCGCATGCTCGGCCCCGAGCGCGCCAGCGATCTCGGCGGCTGGCTCCTGCGCAGCGCGAGCCCGCTGATCCCGGTCAACCGCGTCGCGCTCGCCAATATCCGCGCCGCCTTCCCCGAGAAGGACGAGGCCGAGGTCAAGCGCATCGCGCGCGGCGCCTGGGAGAATCTCGGCCGCGTCGCCGGCGAATACGCCAACCTCAAGGCGCTGTTCGACTACGACTACCACAACCCCGACAAGCCCTCGCGCGTCGAGGTCAAAGGCATCGAGCATTTCATTGCGCTCAAGGACGACGAGAAGCCCGGCCTGATCTTCTCGACCCATCTCGCCAATTGGGAATTGCCGGCGATCTGCGCGCAGGCTTACGACTTGGAGACCACGGCCGTCTTCCGCGCCCCCAACGACCCTGCGATCGCCGCCGTCGTCCACGAGATTCGCTCCGGCGCGATGGGCGGGCTCGCGGCCGCGAAACAGGGCGCGGCCTTCGCCATGCAGGGCGTGCTGGAAAATGGCGGCCATCTCGGCATGCTAATCGACCAGCATTTCACCCGCGGCGTCGTCGTGCCCTTCTTCGGCCGCCCCGCGCTGACCAACCCGATCATGGGCAAGTTCGCCAAGCGCTTCGAATGCCCGGTCCATGGCGTGCGCGTCATCCGCCTGCCGAACCACCGCTTTAGGCTGGAGCTGACGCCGCCGCTCGACCTGCCGCGCGACGCCAATGGCGAGATCGATGTGCAGGGCGCGATGGCGATGATGACGGCCGTGGTGGAAGGCTGGGTGCGCGAATATCCCGAGCAATGGCTCTGGATGCATCGCCGCTGGCGGCCCAACATGATCTCGGCCGCAGCGCGCGAAGCCTTCGATCACGCCAGCGCGACCGTGCCCGTTTTCAAGGCAACGTGATTTCCCTCGCAAGCCGATTGCAGGCTTTGGTAACCTCAGGAAAAGAAGTCGTCCGCAGAGTCCAGATCATGTTTCCTCGCCCGCGCCATCTCGCAGCGACCGTTGCCGCCTTTGCCTTGGGCATGGCGACCGCGCACGCGCAGGCGCCGGCGAAGCCGCCCAAGGCGGTGATCGAGCTCTTCACCAGCCAGGGCTGCTCCTCCTGCCCGCCGGCCGATGCGTTGGTCGTCGAGCTCGCCAAGGACCCCGAGCTCATCGCCCTGACCCTGCCGGTGACCTATTGGGACTATCTCGGCTGGAAGGACACGCTCGGCAAGGATTCCTTCGCCAAGCGCCAGAAGCTCTATGCCAAGGCCCGCGGCGACGGGCAGGTCTACACCCCGCAGGTCGTGATCAACGGCGCCGCCCATGCGATCGGCTCTGAACGCCCCGAAATCGAAAAGGCGGTGAACCAGTTCGCGACCACCGGATTCGCCGCTCGCATCGCTTTGAAGGAAGAGAACGGCGCTCTCCAGATCAAGGTCGCCCCGACAGGCAGCGAGAGCGAGACCACCGCCGGCATCTGGGTGCTGCCGACCACGCATCAGGCGGCGGTACCGATCACGCGCGGCGAAAACCAGGGCCGGACGCTCACCTACGCCAATGTCGTGCGCGGCATGGTGCGTGTGGGCGACTGGACCGGCAAGGAGGCGACCGTCACCGCGCCGCTCTCCGCCACGCAGGCGCCGGAGGCCGATGGCTATGTCGTGATCGTCCAGGCCGAACGCGCCAACAAATACGGCCACATGATGCCCGGCGCGGTCCTCGGCGCCGCCAAGGGACTGGCGAAGCGCTGAATCGGAAGCGCCGCTGCCTATAGCAGGATCACCTTGTTCGAGAGCTCGTCGACATCGCCGGGCACCGGCGGCACGTGCTGGGCCAGCACCGTCCCGACCGAGCTCACGGCGGTGATCAACCCTTCCGTCAGGCGATCTTCGCGCGCGGCGGCCAGCAGCGGCTCGATGATGCCGCGCCAGGTATCCTTCTCGACCAGCCCGTCGATGCCGGTATCGGCAAGGATTTCGGCATAGCGCTCCTGCAGCGCGATATAGAGCAGCACGCCGGTGCGCCCCTTTGTCCGGGTCAGCCCGCGCGCCGTGAATTCCCGCAGCGCCACATCATGCGCACGCCCGCGCTTGACGAAGCCGGGTACGAAGCGTCCGCCGCGGCCATACCAGAGCAGGCTCGCCAGCAGGCCGGCAGCGCAGATCAGCTGGATCAGGAAGATGCGCGGCGCGCTCATCACCGTCAGCCACAGCAGCGGCCAGGGCACGAACAGCGCCAGCGTCAGCGCCAGCATCGCGGGGACGTTCCGATAGCTCGACGCCGCCCGGTCGATCACCACGACGATCTCGCCCGCGGTCAGGCTCTCGGCCCGGCGCACGGCTTCCGCGATCGCGTCCCTGTCGGCTGCATCCATCACCAGTCTCCCGAAGCTCCGCCACCGCCGGAGGAGCCGCCGCCACCGGAAAATCCGCCGCCGCCCGAGCTCCAGCCACCCCCGCCGCCGCTCCAGCCCGAACCGGACCCGGAACCGGTGCTCCAGCCCGTGCTCTGCGGCAGTGTCACCCATTGCCCGTTGCGCAGGCGATGCCGGCGCGCGCCGCCCTGCTGGCTCAGGCCACGCAGGAAGGCGACGATGAACAGGAAGATGAAGATCATCGCGATGATGACGGCGATATCCTCGCCCAGCGTGCTCTCGTCCGAACGCACCTCGGCGCGGCGTTGCCATTCCTCGGCATCGCCCGCGAGGATCGTCAGGATGGCATCGACACCGGCCTCGATGCCCCCCGCGAAATCGCCGGTCTTGAACTTCGGCGCGATCGCCGTGGTGATGATGACCTTGGAGAGCGCATCGGTCAGCGCGCCTTCGAGGCCGTAGCCGACCTCGATGCGGACCTTGCGCTCCTTTGGCGCGACGATCAGCAGGGCGCCGTTGTTCTTGGCCTTTTCGCCGAGCTTCCAGTGCCGGAAGAGCCCGTTGGCGAAATCCTCGATCGTGACGTCCTGCAGCGAGGGCACGGTCGCGACCACGACCTGATCGGAGGTCTTGTCCTCATGCGCCTTGAGCTTGTCCTCGAGCTTCTGCCGGATATCGGGCGCGAGCAGGTTGGCGCCATCGACGACCCGGCCGGTCAGGGCCGGGTAGGTCGGTTCGGCCGCGAGCGCAAAGCTGCTCCAAAGCAGCAGGAGCAGCAATACCGCCGCGTGCCAGAGCGTCATTCTCGGGCGAAGCCCTCGGGTCCGACCTTTGGTCGGCCCAAGGATAAACTCCGCGCAGACCCGAGAATCTCTGGCAGGAGATGCTCGGGTCAAGCCCGAGCATGACGGGCTGGTCACTGCCACCGGATTCAGCCGATCGACCTCAGAATTTCACCGCCGGCGGCCGCTCGGCACCCGCAGTCGCCGTGAAGGTCTCCATCGGCTTGGCGCCCCAGAACAGCTTCGCCCAGATCACGCCCGGGAAGGTGCGGATCTCGGTATTGAAGGCCTGCACGGCCTGGATGTAGTCGCGCCGGGCGACCGCGACGCGGTTCTCGGTGCCCTCGAGCTGCGACTGCAGGGCAAGGAAGTTCTGGTTGGACTTCAGCTCCGGATAGCGCTCGACCGTGACGAGCAGCCGGCCGAGCGCGCCGGTAAGTTGGTTCTGCGCGTCCTGGAATTCCTTGAACTTCGCGGGGTCGTTGATGGTCGAGGCATCGACCTTGACCTGGCTCGCCTTGGCGCGGGCCTCGACCACGGCGGTCAGCACCTCACGCTCCTGCGCGGCATAGCCCTTCACGGTCTCGACGAGATTCGGGATCAGGTCGGCCCGGCGCTGATACTGATTCTGCACCTCGGACCAGGCGGCTTTCGCCTTTTCCTCCAGCGTCGGCACGTTGTTGTAACCGCAACCGGCCAACACGATTCCGAGCATGCCAAGGACAAGCCAGGTGAGCGGCCGGCGGAGATGAGTCACAATCGACATGCCGAAAACCCCTTTTGGCAACGTCAGAACAAGCGATTCGGACCTTACCCGCCAGCGCCCGCCCATCCAAGCTGTCAGGCCGCGACGAATAGCCTATCCTGCGCTTCTCACCGGAGCTTCGCCCATGCGCCTGTCTCTCTTTCTCTCGGTTCCCGCAGCCCTGCTCGCCACCCAGATCGCCGTCGCCCAACCGCAAGCGCCGGCTCCCGAGGCCGCGACCGGGCGGACGATCAAGTCGCTGGGAACGGCCCAGCGCTTCATGGCCGCAGCCGCCAATCCGCTGGCCGCGACGGCCGGGCGCGACATCCTGCGTGCCGGCGGCAGCGCCACCGACGCCGCCATCGCCATCCAGCTCGTCCTCAATCTGGTCGAGCCGCAGAGCTCCGGCATCGGCGGCGGCGCCTTCTTCGTCCATTGGGACGAGGCCGGCCGCAAGGTGACGACGCTCGACGGCCGTGAGACCGCGCCGGCCGCCGCCAAGCCCGACCGCTTCATGAAGGACGGCAAGCCGATGCCGTTCAAGGAGGCCGTGGTCGGCGGCCGCTCGGTCGGCGTGCCCGGCACGCTGAAATTGCTGGAAGACGCCCATCGCCGCTGGGGCAAGCTGCCCTGGCCCGATGTCGTCGCACCGGCCCTGAAGCTGGCGGAGGAAGGCTTCGCGATATCGCCGCGCCTCAACGGCCTGCTCGCAGGCGAGAAGGATCTGCCGAGGAACGCGCTGGCCGCCGCCTATTTCTACGAGCCGGATGGCAAGCCAAAGGCGGTCGGCACCGTCCTGAAGAACCCGGCCTTCGCCGCGACGCTGCGCGCCGTCGCATCCCAGGGCACGGAAGCCTTCTACAAGGGCGCGATCGCCGAGGACATCGTCGCGACGGTCACCAGCCACCCGACCAATCCCGGCGACATCACGCTCGCCGATCTCGCCGCCTACAAGGTCGAGGAGCGCGAGGCCGTCTGCGGCCCCTATCGGATCTGGCGCCTCTGCGGCATGGGCCCGCCGAGCTCGGGCGCCGTCGCGCTCCAGCAGATGCTCGGCATTCTCGAAGGCCAGGACCTGCGCCGCATGGGGCCGGGCGCCGACGCCGCCCACTGGTTTACCGAGGCCGGCCGTCTCGCCTTCGCCGACCGCGCGCTTTATCTCGCCGATCCCGCCTTTATCAGCGTGCCCGTACGCGGCCTGATCGACCGGGACTATATCCGCTCGCGCGCCGGGCTGGTCAGCCCCGAGCGCTCGATGGGCCGCGCCAAGCCCGGCGACCCGCCGCATCGGCGGGCGCAGCTCCTCGCCCCCTCCGACGGCATCGAGAATGGCACCAGCCATATCTCCGTCGTCGACGCCGACGGCAACGCCGTCGCCATGACCACGACGATCGAGGACGGTTTCGGCTCGCGCCTGATGACCAAGGGCGGCTTCCTGCTCAACAACGAATTGACCGATTTCAACTTCGCACCCGAGGAGGACGGCAAGCCCGTCGCCAACCGCGTCGAGCCCGGCAAGCGCCCGCGCTCCTCGATGGCCCCGACGCTGGTCTTCGATGCCTTCGGCCGGCTCTACGCCGTGGTCGGCTCGCCCGGCGGAAGCCAGATCATCGGTTATGTCGGCAAGACGCTGGTCGCCTTGCTCGACTGGAAGATGGACCCGCAACAGGCCGTCGATTTCGGCAATTTCGGTAGCCGCAACGGCCCGACCGAGCTTGAGAAGGGCACGGAAGCCGAAGCTTGGAAGGCCGCGCTGGAGGCCAAGGGCCACGAGGTCCGCCTGCTGGAAATGACCTCGGGCACGCAGGCCATCGTCAAGACGTCGGAAGGCTTCCTGGGCGGTGCCGATGGCCGCCGTGAAGGCGTCGCGATCGGCGATTGAAAGGCGTTAAGCCTGCGCCGGGCGCTCGCCACCAGCGCCGCGTCCGGCGATCAGCCAGTAGACGAAGCCCGTCGCCGCGCCGACCAGGAAGAGGCCGGAGATGATCTGGATCTCGGCCGTGCTCGGCGCGCGCGACAGCCGGAGCATCGCGAGCGGCAGCAGCGCGGCCAGCAAACCGGTGAAGCCGCTCTGGAGCAGGCCGCTGCGCAGGCGGAAGAGTTCGCTGCCGACCGCGACCAGCACCACCGGCGCCACGATGATCGCCATCCCGAGCTTGCCGATCAGGGCGAAGGCGGCCTGAGCGGCCGGCGCCGGATCGACCCCGCTCTCAGCGAGGCCGAACAGGATATCGATCAATCGCTCGATGCCGCCGCCGATCAGCATGGCCACGGCCGGCGAGGCGACGCTCGCCATGGCGAGGAAGGCCACGCCCGCGCCCATCGCAACGAGGCAGGCGAACGGGATCAGCAGAATCCAGCGCAGCAAGGCTTACTCCGCCGCAACCGCGGGAGCGTCGGCCTGCGCCTCGTCCAGCATCAATCGGGCGCGGGCGGAGAGCTTCTCCGTCTCGCTCTTGAGCTGGCCGCAGGCGGCGAGGATGTCGCGGCCACGCGGGGTGCGCACCGGGGAGGCATAGCCGGCGCGGAAGACGATCTCGGAGAAGCGCTCGATCCGGTCCCAGTCCGAGCACTCGTATTTCGTGCCGGGCCAGGGATTGAACGGGATCAGGTTGATCTTGGCCGGGATGCCCTTGAGCAGGCGGACGAGTTCGCGCGCCTCGGCATCGGAATCGTTCACGCCCTTCAGCATGACGTATTCGAAGGTGATGCGCTTCGCGTTCGACAGGCCCGGATAGTTCCGGCAGGCCTCGAGCAGGTCCTTGATCGGGTATTTCTTGTTGAGCGGCACCAGCTCGTTGCGCAGGTTGTCGCGCACGGCATGCAGCGAGATCGCCAGCATCGTGCCCATCTCCTCGCCGAGCGGGCCGATCTGCGGCACCACGCCCGAGGTCGAAACGGTGATGCGCCGGCGCCCGAGCGACAGGCCCTGGTCGTCGGTGATCACGCCGATCGCGTCGCGCACGCCGTCGAAATTGTAAAGCGGCTCGCCCATGCCCATGAAGACGATGTTCGAGACGAAGCGTCCGCCATCGTTCGGCACGAAGGCGCCGTCGGGCGCCTTGCGGTTCGGGAAATCGCCGAGCCGGTCGCGCGCCACCATCACCTGCGCGACGATCTCCTCGGTTGTGAGGTTGCGCACCAGGCGCTGCGTGCCGGTATGGCAGAAGGTGCAGGTCAGCGTGCAGCCGACCTGGCTGGAGACGCAGAGCGTGCCGCGATCGACCTCGGGGATATAGACGCATTCGATCTCGGCGCCGCGATCATGCGGGCCGGTCGAGGGCATGCGCATCAGCCATTTGCGGGTACCGTCGGTCGAGACCTGCTCGGCCGTGACGCTCGGCAGGTCGAGCGAGAACTGTTCGGCGAGCTCTCCGCGCAGCCCCTTGCCGATCGTCGTCATCGCGTCGAAATCGCGCACGCCGTAATGATAGATCCAGTTCCAGAGCTGGCCGACGCGCATGCGCCGTTCCTTCTCGGGCACGCCGATCTCGGCCAGGGCCTCAAGCAGGCCGGCGCGTGTGCGCCCGACCAGCGAGAGGCGTCGCAAAACGGGTTCAGCCGCCGGAGCGGCGGTAGCGGGAACGGATGCGGTCATCGGAGCTCTGTCGTCGCCCATCAGGGAAGGCGCGGGATTTCGCGGCTCCCTAGCACAATTCGGCGGAAATCGGAAATCGAGCCCCGTCGTCATTCTCGGGCGGAGCGAAGCGCAGACCCGAGAATCTCCGGATACGTAGGCGCAGAGAGCTACTTCCGGCATGAGATGCCCGGGTCAAGCTCGGGCATGACGAGCCTTCGGGCTCGACCTCGATATCGCTATCCGCGCCTTACTTGCAGGCGTCCTCGGCCCGCTTGACGATCTGGCTGATGCCGGCGAGCGAGTACTTGTCGCTGGTCGGGTTGCCGCGCTTCGACGTGCCCTTGATCTCAAGCCCGGAGCCACGGCGCAGCGCGTCGAGCATGCGCGGCTCCTCGGCCGGGTTCTTCAGCCACATGTTCTGGCCCTTGGCGACCAGCGCGAAGCGCTCGTTGCCGATGATCGCCTGATGCTCGACCCCTTCCTTGAGGTCGAAATTCATCACGAAGCTGATCTCGTTGCGCACGCCCTCGCCCGGCCGGCTGGAGACGAAGAGCAGGCCTTCGACATCCTTGAGATTGGTGGGAATGCGGGTCTCGGCCTTGGACAGGGCGTAGCAGACCTTGGAGCGGCCCTGCTGGGATGAGAAGGCCTGCCACTTGCCGGCCGTCTCCAGCAGCATGGCCTGGCCCTGGCCGGGACTGGCGGCAGCAGCGGCTGCGGCCGGAGCGGGCTTGGCGCGCTGCTGGGCGGCTGCGCCTGTCGGCAGCAACAGCACAGCGATGCCGCCCGCCGCGAGGGTGGCAGCAAGAGCAGAACGGAGGGCAGCGGCGCGGGAGGTGCGGAGGAACGAGCTGATCATGGACCGCCATCAGTCACTAAAAAACTTAATACCGCGTTTACCACCTGTTGATCAGGCGCGCTCACGCGGGGACGGCGGCATAGAGTGTCACGATCCTGGCGAAAATACGAATGGCGGCGGGGCGGTTCCGCGCCGTCTCCGGCCATGCCAGAATCAGATCCAGCGACGACGAAGGCGGATCAACGATGAAAGCCCTGCTCTGCGACCATCACGGCCCGGCCGAGGAACTGGCGATCCGCGACCTGCCCGATCCGGAACCCGGCCCCGGCGAGGTCGTCATCACGGTGAAGGCCGCCGCCCTCAACTTCTTCGACACGCTGATCATTCAGGGCCGTTACCAGACCAAGCCTGCCTTCCCCTTTTCGCCCTCGGCCGAATGCGCGGGCACCATCGCCGCCATCGGCGAGGGCGTCACCGGCTGGCAGATCGGCGAACGCGTCGCGGCCTGGCTGGGTTACGGTGCGGCGCGTGAAAAGGTCGCGGTTTCCGCCGATCAGGTGATCCGCATTCCCGAGCGGCTCGACGATGCGCAAGCGGCCGGTCTCTTCGTGACCTATGGCACCGCCATGCACGGGCTGATCCAGCGCGCCGGACTGAAAGCGGGCGAGACGCTCGCCGTCCTCGGCGCCTCCGGCGGGGCGGGACTCGCGGCGGTCGAGATCGGCGCCCTGCTCGGCGCCCATGTCATCGCCTGCGCCTCCTCGCCCGACAAACTGGCGCTCGCCCGCGAGCACGGCGCGCAGGAGGAGATCGATTATGCCCGCGACGATATCCGCGCCGGACTGAAGAAGCTCACCGAGGGCCGCGGCGTCGACGTGCTCTACGACACGGTCGGTGGCGAACTGGCCGAGCCGGCCTTGCGCTCGATGGCCTGGGAAGGACGCTATCTCGTGGTCGGCTTTGCCGGCGGCGAGATTCCGAAAATCCCGCTCAACCTGCTCCTGCTCAAGGGTTGCGACCTGCGCGGCGTGTTCTGGGGCCAGTTCGTCGCGCGAGATCCGGCCGGCCATCGCCGCAATATGGAACGCCTGCTGGACTGGGCGGCGGGCGGCCATATCCGCGCCCATGTCCACGCCACGATCCCGCTCGAACGCTGGACCGAAGCCTATGCGCTGATTGCCGACCGCAAGGCCAAGGGCAAGATCGTCCTGACGCTCTGACGGACGCTTACAGCTCCGCCATCGCCTTCCTGGCCCGCTCGCGATGTTCGATCGTGATCGAGCCGGCAACGGCTGCGATCGCCGCAGCGATCACTGCCGCGTCGTCGGTGAAACCGAGCAGCGGCATGATGTCGGGAATGGCATCGATCGGCAGCACGAAATAGCCGAGCGCGGCGAGCAGCGTCATCCGCACGCGCCGCGGCGTCGCCGGATCGCGCGCGCAGAACCACGCCGCCAGCAAATCCTCGGCAAACGGAATACGCTTCGCGACACGCTTGAGCCGGGCCATGAAATCGGACCCGAACTTCGCCTCGTCGCGCAGGCTCTTGCGGATCGCCTCCATCTCCTCACGGCTGAAGCTTGCGCTGAACCCCTCGCTCATCCCTGTCTTACTCCTTGACGTTCGATGACGCCGATGATCGCGCAACCATAATCGGCGCGCCATGTCGAAAGATGGCCCCGGCGCAATCCTGCACAAGAGGCGGTTCCGAAAACCCGCTTGGAACAGTGCGAAACGCCCTCTAAACCGGCTGTCAGAACAAGATTGACGGGAAACGCGCCATGAAACTCGATTCCTCCTTTGCCGCCATCGTCACCGGCGGCGCCTCCGGCCTCGGCGAGGCGACCGCGCGCATGCTGGCGGGCCAGGGCGTAAAGGTCGCACTGCTCGACCTCAACGCCGAGCGCGGCGAGGCGATCGCGAAAGAGATCGGCGGCGTCTTCGCCCTCTGCGACGTCACGAGCGAGGGTTCCGTCGATGAAGCGCTGGCCAAGGCCCGCGCCGCCCATGGCGTCGCCCGCATCATCGTCAACTGCGCCGGCATCGCGCCCGGTCGCCGCGTCGTCTCGAAGAAGCGCGACACCGGCGAGCTCGTCGCCCATGACCTCGCCACCTTCGAGAAGGCTGTCGCGATCAACCTGAACGGCACCTTCCGCGTCATCGCCAAATCGGCGGTCGCACTCGCCGGGCTCGATCCGATCACCGAGGATGGCAGCCGCGGCGTCATCATCTGCACGGCCTCGGTCGCGGCGGAGGACGGCCAGATCGGCCAGGCCGCCTATGCCGCCTCCAAGGCCGGCGTCGTCGGCATGACCCTGCCGATCGCGCGCGATCTCGCCAGCGTCGGCATCCGTATCGTCACGATCATGCCTGGCCTGTTCGAAACCCCGATGTTCGCCGGCCTGCCCGACGATGCCAAAGCCTCGCTGGCGGTCTCGGTACCACACCCTTCGCGCCTCGGCCGCCCGGCGGAATATGCAGCGCTCGCCCGCAGCATCATCGAGAACGACATGTTGAACGGCACTGCGATCCGCCTGGATGGCGCCATCCGCCTCGCGCCGAAATAGGCTTCAGACGATGCGATAGACCTCGCCGGCGCTGCGGTCCCGGTAGAGGTCCACCCGCGTGCCGTTCCAGTGATAGTCGAGATGCCGGCCCTGAACGGGATGCCTCGCGCCATCGGGATAGAACAGCCCGGCGCACTCGCCACCGGGGCAGCGCACGCTTGGATAGGCGACGCCGGCCGAACCGAGCGCCCGCAAGCCGATGCCGAGCGCCTGGCTCGCCGTGTAGTCGGCGGGGTCGAGCACCGGCGCAGCTTCGGCCCCGAGCGGCCTGATATCGTGAAGCTCCGCGTCGACCTCCAGCACGATCTCGCGGAATTGCGAGGTCCAGCCCGGCGGCTGAGCGGTGGCCAGCATGAAGCGGGCGTGGTGGTGGATCGTCTCCAGGAGCGCCACCTCGAAGCGATCCCCCACATAGAGCACGCCAAAACTGCCATCGCTGAAACGGCTCGGTCGGTCCGGGCTGACATGGGTGAAGGGCGCCATCAGCCAGCTCGCGCCCGGCCCTGAGACGCGCCGCTCCGCCGGCACCAGATCGAGATTGCCGATCGTCTCCATCAGGCGCGGATTGGTCTTCTGCTCGGCCGCGATCAGCAAAGGCCAATCGGCGGGGTCGGCGATATCCTCGAACAGATCGATCGGCGGGAAGATGCTGCGGATGATCCGAACCGCGCCGCGCCATTCGATCTCCGCGACCGGCAGGCTCGCCGGATCGATCACCAGGCGCCCCGCTCGGCATCGAGCAGGCGCCGCACCCGCATCAGGTCGGTCAATTCGCCGCCGAGCATGACATCAACAGCCGATTTGCCGCCGAAATCGGCATTGGGCCGCTTGATCCAGTCATAACCGCGCTGCGGCTCGGTGAAGATCAGGCGCAGCGCCTTGTGAATGCCCATCAGGTTCGAGAGCCGGGCCTTGCCGTCGCGCGAGATCCGGCCGATATCGCCGGCTTTCCAGCGCCGATAGCTCCTGACCGGCAGGTCGATCAGCACCGCCGCTTCCTCGTCGGTGATCCGCCAGAGCCGGAACAGGTTCACCGCGGCGCGGAACATCGCGGCGGCCTCATCATCCGTGATCGGATCAGGGACGAAATCGCGCTGGGCCGTCTCGATGCGCAGCAGGCCGGTCATGGCATTGCTCTCCATTTGGCATAAAATGGAGATAATATTGCCAAATGGCAAGAGTAATTCAAAACCACCGCCGGCATCCCGGACAAGCCGCGTCAGCGGCGCCGATCCGGGATCCATGCCTGAACCTCTACCGGAAGCGCTCTGGAATGGATCCCGGGTCTACGCTTCGCTCCGCCCGGGATGACAGCGTGGAGGTTACCGGAGCTTACTCGTCCGTCTTCGCCGGCTTGATCTCGTGCTTCAGGATCAACGGCGTCTGCGCCAAGGCGAAGGCCATGGTCAGCGGCATCACGCCCCAGACTTTGAAGGCGACCCAGAAATCCTGGGTCTGCGTGCGCCAGACCACCTCGTTGATCGCCGCCAGCACGAAGAAGAACAGGCCCCAGCGGAAGGTCAGCTTGCGCCAGCCCTCGGCATCGAGCTGCAGCACCGTCTCCAGCACCAGCGAAAGCAGCGAGCGCCCAAAGAACAGCCCGCCGAGCAGCACCGAGCCGAACAGCGCGTTCACGATGGTCGGCTTGACCTTGATGAAGAAGGCATCGTCCAGCGCCAGCGTCAGCCCGCCGAACACCGTAACGACGATGGCATTCACGATCGCCATCCGCGGCAGATAGCCCAACAGCGCCCGCGACAGCGCGAGCGCGATCAGCGATGCCGCGATGAAGATGCCGGTCGCGACGAAGATGCGCCGGTCCTCGGCCACGCCGAACAGCCGGTCGCCATAGGAATTGGCGAAGAAGAAGATCGCCAGCGGCCCGAATTCCAGCGCGAGCTTGAGCAGCGGATTGACCGCCTTGCCCTTGCCTGCCGCCTCGGCCGGTTGCTGCACCGTCTCGCTCACGCCGCCTCTCCCAATCCCGCCACGGCCCGCGCGAAATCACGCGCCGAGAACGGCTCCAGATCCTCGACGCTCTCGCCGACGCCGATGAAATGCACGGGCAGGCCGAACTGCGCCGCCAGCGCCACCAGGATGCCGCCGCGCGCCGTGCCGTCGAGCTTGGTCATGACGAGCCCGGTCACGCCCGCCGTCTCGCGGAAGGCTTCGACCTGCGAAATCGCGTTCTGGCCGACGGTCGCGTCGAGCACGAGCAGGGCCGCATGCGGCGCGCTCGGGTCCTGCTTGCGAATGACGCGCACGACCTTGGCGAGTTCGTCCATCAATCCCTGCTTGTTCTGCAACCGGCCGGCCGTGTCGACCAGCAGCACGTCGGTATTGTTCGCCTTGGCTTTCTGCAGCGCCTCGAAGGCAAGGCCCGCCGCATCGGCGCCCTGCTGGCCATAGACGACCTCGGCCCCGGTGCGTTCGCCCCAGACCCTGAGCTGCTCGATCGCCGCGGCGCGGAAAGTATCGCCGGCCGCGAGCATCACGGATTTGCCCTCAGCGCGGAATTTCGCCGCGAGCTTGCCAATCGTCGTGGTCTTGCCGGAGCCATTGACCCCGACCATCAGGAGCACGAACGGCTTTTTCGTGACGTCGATCGCGAGCGGCTGGGCGACTGGCACAAGGATCGTCTCGACCTCGCGCGCCAGGATCGCCTTCACTTCGGCCGGGTCGATCTGCTTGTCGTAGCGGCCGTCGCCAACCGCTTTCGCGATCTTGGCGGAGGTCGCGAGGCCGAGATCGGCCTGGATCAGGATATCTTCCAGGTCTTCGAGCGTGCCGGCATCGAGCTTGCGCTTGGTGAAGAGGTCGGTGATCCCCGTCGTCAGCGCCGAGGATGTCCGCGACAGCCCCTCGGTCAGGCGCCGCCACCAGCTCCGCTTCGGCTGCGGCGCCGGGGCGGCAATTGGTTCAGGAGCAGAAGCGGGCGCCGACGGCGCAACGGCAACAACCTCGGGTTCCGGCTCCGGCTCGGCCGGAGGCGCGACCTCTTCGACCGGAACGGACGGCGCGACGGGCCCCGGAACCGGCGCCTCGACGACCAGCGCATCCGCTTCGACAGCCGCAGGAGCAGCCTCTTCGACCTCCGGCTTCAGCTCCTCGACGGGCTCGACACCCCGCTCGGTCACCGCCTCCGGGGCGGGAGCCGGCTTGGCCGGTTCCTCGTCGCGTCCGAACAGCCTCGAAAAGAAGCCGCGCTTTTTCGGTTCGGTTTCGCTCATCGTCGTCCTGTCTTCGGTTCGGCGGGCATCTTTGGTTGCGCCGCCGGGCCGGCTTCGCTAGCGCAATGCCATGGCAACGCCGGACCGACCAGAAAATTCGCACCCTGACGGGCATAACGACGCCGAACTGCCGGTGCCGCTGCTCTATCGCGACGCCATGATGCTCGTCATCGACAAGCCCGCCGGACTGCCTTCGCATCGCGGCCCGCAGGCCAAGCGTCGCATCATCCCGGTCCTGACCGATTATCTCGATGCGCTGCGCTTCGGCCTGCCGCGCAAGCCGGAAGCCGCCCACCGGCTCGACAAGGATACCTCCGGCTGCCTCGTGCTCGGCCGGCATCCCCGCGCCATGGCCGAGCTCAACCAGATGTTTCGTGACGGTCGCATCGACAAGACCTATTGGGCGATCGTGCAGGGCAGCCCTGCGGAAGACGAAGGATTGATCGACTTGCCCTTGGCCAAGCGCTCGCCCGAGCGCGGCTGGTGGATGAAGGTCGATCCGGCCGGCCTGCCCTCGCAGACCCGCTATCGCGTCCTCGGGCGGGGCGAGAGCAAGCATGGCCCGCTCGCCTGGATGTCACTGGAGCCGCTGACCGGGCGGACGCATCAGTTGCGCGTCCATTGCCAGGCCTCGGGCTGGCCGATGCTCGGCGACGAGATCTATGGCGATGCCCCGCGCGAAGGCGGACCGGGCCTCCAGCTCCATGCCCGTGCGATCACGATCCCGCTCTACAAGAAGCGTGATCCGGTCCGCGTCGAGGCACCGCCACCCCCACATATGCTGGCGGCGCTCAGGGCTTGCGGGTGGAAACCTGAGGGATGAGCCGCTTCAGCTGGCGAGCGCGTCGATCGCCTTGGCCAACTTGACGTCAAGCTCGGTCAGGCCGCCCGCGTCATGGGTCGCGAGCGTGATGTCCACGGTGCGATAGACATTCGACCATTCCGGATGATGGTTCATCGCCTCGGCCAATAGCGCGACGCGGGTCATCCAGCCGAAGGCCTCGCTGAAATCGCGGAAGACGAAACGCTTGGCGATGGCCTCGCGCCCCTGCACGAGCTTCCAGCCGGTCAGGGTCGCCAGCGCTTCGGCCTGTGCCTCGGGCGAAAGCCGCTTCGGCCGCGTCATCGGCGCATCTCCCGTGACAGGCGATTCGGGTAGGAAGGGCCGAGCGGATAGGCCGCCTCCAGCACATAGGGTCCACCCCCGGTCGAATCACGCGAGGACATCAGCGCAACCCGGCGGGCGGCGAAGGTGAACGGACGGACGATCGGGTGCTGGCTGAGGAAATGCGCGAGCTCGACAGGGGTTGTGTCCCGCAAGCGCGCCAGCGTGACATGCGGCACGAATTTGCGCGCCTCCGCCGGCAGGCCGAGCCGCCGCATCTGCCGTTCGAGATCGGCCTGGAGATCGGTCAGGGCCTTGCTGGGTTGCGCCCGTGCGAACAGCGCGCGCGGCTTGTCGCCGCCGAAGCTCCCGAGCGCATCGAGCGTGACCTCGAACGGATAGGCCGTGAGGTCGGAGAGCATGTAGTCGATATCGTTGGCCATGCGGCGGTCGACATCGCCCAGGAAGCGCAGGGTGATGTGATAGTCGGCCGGCTCGATCCAGCGCGCACCCGACAATCCGCCGCGATGCAATGTCAGCCCGGTCGCGACCTCGGCGGGGATTTCCAGAGCGATGAACAGCCTCGGCATGAGCGAATCCCTGCCAAGCGATTGTGACTCTGGCGAGACGGTAGAGCAGGAAGCCGGCTTAGGGGAATTGTTTTTGCGTGAAGCGCGCCGACCGCTGGCTCGTCATGCCCGGGCTTGACCCGGGCATCTCTGGAAGGAAAGGCGCCTTCTTCCGGCAGAGATTCTCGGGTCGAAGCCTTGCTTCGCCCGAGAATGACGCGCGCCTGCTCAGGGGCAGGGATTGCCGACAAGTTGATGGATCGCGTCGATCTTCGCCTCCACCTCCGCCGAAAGCTTCACGTCGATCGAGGCGATATCGGTCTTGAGCTGCTCCATCGTGGTCGCGCCGATGATATTGGCGGTGACGAAGGAGCGGCTGTTCACGAAGGCGAGCGCCATCTGTGCCGGATCGAGCCCGGATTCGCGGGCGAGCGCGACATAGCGCTTGATCGCCGCCTCGGCGCCTTCCGTCTGGTAGCGCTGGCCGCGATCGAACAGGGTCGTGCGCGCACCCGCCGGACGGGCGCCGTCGAGATACTTGCCGGTGAGATAGCCCTGCGCCAGCGGCGAATAGGCGAGCAGCCCGACATCCTCGTGAAGCGCGACCTCGGCCAACGCCGTCTCGAAGGTACGGTTCAGCAGGTTGTAGGCGTTCTGGATCGACTGCACCCGCGGCGTGCCACGCGCCTCCGAATCCCCGACGAAGCGCATCGTGCCCCAGGCGCTCTCGTTGGAGAGGCCGAGATGGCGGATCTTGCCGGCCTTGATCACCTCGGCGAAAGCGTCGAGCTGCTCGGCAATGCCCGTCTCGTCGGCCGCCGACGCATAGGCATCCCTAACAAACCGCGTCGGATTCGAACCCCAGGGCATCGGCCGCTCGGGGAAATGCAGCTGGTAGAGGTCGATATAGTCCGTCTGCAGCCGCTGCAGGCTCTTGTCGACGGCTTCGAAGATCTGCTTGCGCGTCACCCGCGTCGGGCTCTTGTCGTCGCGGAACCAGGTATTGCCGCCGCGCCCGCAGACCTTCGACGCCAGGATGACCTTGTCGCGGTTCTTCCGCGCCTTGAACCAGCTACCGATGATCCGCTCGGTCGACCCTTGCGTCTCCGGCTTCGGCGGGATCGCGTAAAGCTCGGCGGTGTCGAAGAAATTGACGCCCTGCTCGATGGCATAGTCCATCTGGGCATGGCCTTCGGCTTCCGTATTCTGCTCTCCCCAGGTCATGGTTCCCAGGCAGATCACCGAGACCTTGAGATCGGTACGTCCGAGGCGGCGGTATTCCATGGCGAAGCAACTCCGGAAGCGGGGGCCGGCAGGCGGCAATGCAAGAATCGGGGATACGCAAGCGGAGAACCCGCAGGCGGATCAGGACCTGGGCGGCAAGGTGGCGATGAAGCGCTCGACCGTCGGCAGGATGGTCCGGACGATGACGGCGACGCCCTCGGCCGTGGGATGGAGCCCATCCGCCTGGTTCAGGGCGCGGTCACCCGCGATGCCTTCCAAGAAGAACGGGTAAAGCACCAGCCCATGCTTCTTCGCAAGCTCGGGATAGATCGCATCGAAGCGTTTCGCATAATCTTCGCCGAGATTGCGCGGCGCATACATGCCCGCCAGCAGCACCGGGATTTTCCGCTCGTTCAGGCGGGCGACGATCGCCTCGAGGTT
Source organism: Allobosea sp. FW305-C-101 (assembly GCF_058783685.1). NCBI lineage: Bacteria > Pseudomonadati > Pseudomonadota > Alphaproteobacteria > Hyphomicrobiales > Alloboseaceae > Allobosea > Allobosea sp. FW305-C-101. Next base: position 38,757 of record NZ_JBYSYT010000015.1, read on the forward strand.
TTTCCGGGTCACGGACGGGTCGACGCCGCGCAGAGCATCGTTGGCGCCGAGTTCGAGGATGACGCCGTCGGTCCCCTCAGGCACCGACCAGTCGAGCCGCTCGAGCCCACCCTGCGTCGTGTCGCCGGAGACGCCGGCGTTCACGATTTCGACAGCGAGGCCCTTCTGGCGCAAGGCCTGCTCCAGCACGGCCGGGAAGGCGGCACTGCTCGGCAGATTGTAGCCCGCCGACAACGAATCGCCGAAGGCCACGAGCTTCAGCGGCTTCGCAGCGTCGGGATTGGTGTTGGAGGGCTGGGCATTGGCCATGACGAGGGAACCCAGGAGAAACAGCGTGAGAGCGACGAAAAACGTCGCAGCCGATTGGACAAGCGTGAAGCCGCGCCCATATGGCCGCAGACCGCGCCGCGCCGTGGTTCCGCCCCGCTCGGGGCGCGATTCGGTGCGAGCGGGGTTGGCGATGGAAACATAAGTCGGGATCATGGTGTGATGAGCGAGAAGGCCGCTTCGGCAATCGAGTTGCAGGATGTCCACCTGAGTTTGGGGCGTGGCGCCGCCCGCGTCCATATCCTCAAGGGCGTCTCGGTGTCGCTGGCCGACGGCGAGGCGACCGGCCTCGTCGGCCCCTCCGGCTCCGGCAAGTCGACCTTGCTGATGACCATGGCCGGGCTGGAACGCCCCGATTCAGGCCTCGTCAAGGTCGCCGGGCAGGATCTCGGCGCCCTCGACGAGGACGGGCTCGCGATCTTCCGCGGCCGGCATATCGGCATCGTCTTCCAGTCCTTCCACCTCGTCCCGACCATGACGGCGCGCGAGAACGTCGCCCTGCCGCTGGAACTCGCCGGCCACCCCGACGCCTTCACCCGCGCCGAGGCTGAACTGCGCAATGTCGGCCTGGGCCATCGCATGGACCATTATCCGGCCCAGCTCTCGGGCGGCGAGCAGCAGCGCGTCGCCATCGCGCGTGCCGTGGCGCCGGACCCGGCCATCCTCGTCGCCGACGAGCCCACCGGCAATCTCGACGAATCGACTGGCCGCTCGATCGTCGACCTGATCTTCGCCCTCAAGCGCGAGCGCGGCGCCACGCTGGTGCTCGTCACCCACGACCTTTCGCTCGCGGCGCTTTGCGAACGCACGGTCCGGCTACGCTCCGGCGTGATCGAGGCCGAGCCCGAGACGGCGGTCGCCTGACGATGCACGCACCCGTCAAGCCGTCCCAAAGCCCGGCCTACCGAACCCCGAGCATCGGGCTCGTCCTGCGCCTCGCGATCCGCGACCTGCGCGCGGGCCTGCGCGGCTTCGGCATCTTCATCGCCTGCCTCGCGCTCGGCGTGATGACCATCGCCGCCGTCGCCTCAGCCTCGCGCGGCCTGACCGAGGGCCTCGCCCGCGAAGGCCGCCGCATCCTCGGCGGCGACGCCGCCTTCAGCCTGATCCATCGCGAGGCCGCGCCGGCGGAACTCGCCTTCCTGACCGCGCGCGGCACCGTCTCCAGCATCGCGACCATGCGCGGCATGGCCAATGCCGGCGAGAAGGGCGCGGCCTTGGTCGAGATCAAGGCGGTCGATGCCGCCTATCCGAGCATCGGCACGGTCGAGACCGACCCGCAGGCCCCGTTGCCCGGCCTGCTCGACCAGCGCGATGGCGCCTATGGTGCGGTCGCTGACTCCGTCCTGTTCGGCCGGCTCGACCTCAAGCCCGGCGACATCGTCACGGTCGGCGGCGCCAAAATCCAGCTGCGCGCCAATCTGATCTCCGAGCCTGACAAGATCGCGGCCGGCGTCGGCTTCGGGCCGCGCCTCCTCATGTCGCAGGACGCGCTGAGGGCGACCGGCCTGATCCAGCCCGGCAGCCTAATTCGCTGGACCTACCGCCTCCAGCTGCCGCAGACCGCAACGAGCGATGCCGATCTTGAGAAGCTGATCACCGATGCCGGCGCACAGCAGCGCGACGCCGGCTGGGAAATCCGCTCCCGCGCCAATGCGGCGCCGAGCTTCCAGCGCAATCTCGAGCGCTTCACCCAATTCCTGACGCTCGTCGGCCTCACCGCCCTGCTGGTCGGCGGCGTCGGCGTCGCTAATGCCGTGCGTCGCTTCGTCGAGGCCAAGAAGCTCGATTTCGCGACGATGAAGGCGGTCGGCGCCACCGGCGGGCGCGTCGTCGCGATCCACCTGACCGAGGTCATGCTCGTCGCCGCGATCGGCACGGCCATCGGCCTCGTGCTCGGTGCAGCCGCCCCCTTCGGTCTCGGCGCGATCGTCCAGAGCATCCTGCCCGTGCCGTTCGAGCCGACGCTGGCCCCGAGCGAACTCGCCATCGCCGCGCTCTACGGGCTGCTGACGGCATTCGTCTTCGCGATCATCCCGCTTGGGCGCGCCCATGACATCCCCGTCTCCGCCCTGTTCCGCGACAAGGTCGAGCCCGATCCGCGCCGCCCTCGTGCGATCTATCTCGTGCTTTGCGTGCTGGCGCTCGCCGGCCTTGCCGGCGTCGCCATCGGCTTCGCCTACGATCGCCGGATCGCGCTGATCTATATCGGCGTGATGTTCGGCGTCTTCCTGCTGCTGCGCGCCGTCTCGCTCGGCTTGATGGCCCTGGCCCGCCGCATCCCGCGCCCGCGCCGGCCGGCGCTGCGCATGGCGCTCGCCAACAGCCACCGGCCGGGCGCGCTGACGCCGGCGCTCGTGCTCTCGCTGGGCCTCGGCGTCGCCCTGCTCTCGGCGCTGTCCTTCATCGATGTCAGCCTGACCCGGCAGCTCACCGGAGCCCTGCCCGACAAGGCGCCGAGCTTCTTCTTCCTCGACGTGCCCAGCCGCGATTCCGAGCGCTTCGACGCCTTCCTCGCGGCCGAGCGCCCGGGCGCCAGAACTGAGCGCGTGCCGATGATGCGCGGCCGCATCGTCTCGGTGAACCAGACCCGCGCCGAGGACATCAAGGCGAGCGAGCAATCCGCCTGGGTGCTCGACGGCGATCGCGGCATCACCTATGCGGCCGCACTTCCCGAGGGCTCGCGCGTCGCGGCCGGCGAATGGTGGCCGGCCGATTATCGCGGCGAACCGCTCGTCTCCTTCGACGCGCAGAACGCCGCCGGGATCGGCCTGAAGATCGGCGACAGGCTCACCGTCAACGTGCTCGGCCGCAATATCACGGCCCGCGTCGCCAATTTCCGCACGGTCGACTGGCGCTCCTTCGGCATCAATTTCGTCATGGTGTTCTCGCCCAACACCTTCGCCGGCGCGCCGCACACCAATCTCGCCACCATCGCGGCGAGCCCGGACGGCAAGGGCGCGACCGACGCCGTGCTGATGCGACGCCTCGCGCTCGACTTCCCGGCGGTGACGGCGGTGCGGGTCAAGGACGCGCTCGAAGCGGTCAACACCATCGTCGCCCAGCTCGCCATGGCGATCCGCGGCGCCTCCGGCCTCGCCATCGCGGCGAGCCTGCTCGTGCTCGGCGGCGCGCTCGCGGCCGGCCAGCGGGCGCGGCTCTATGACGCGATGATCCTGAAGACGCTGGGCGCGACCCGCCGCTTCATACTTTCGTCGTACGCCCTTGAATACGCCGCCATCGGCTTCGTCGCGGCCGTCTTCGGCGTTCTTGCGGGTACAGCGGCGGGCTGGGGCATCGTCACGCAAGTGATGCGGATCGAGTTCGTCAGTGATCCCAGAGGAGCTATACTGGCTGCAACTGCCGCCGTCGGGGTTACCGTCCTGTTCGGGCTCGTCGGTACGATAAAAATACTGACGAAAGCGCCGGCTTCTCATCTCAGGAATTTATGATGACTATCTGAGAACGACTCTCGATAGACATTAAGATCCTGTAATTCTGCCTATGTGCAGCGCCGAACTTCTATACCGGGTCCGGCCTTAACCATGGCGGGCTCTTGTAAGAACCGGCAAAGCCGCCCATATTCCCGTCATCGCGACTTTTCGTGCGCGAGGACGGCTGGCGCTTGCGCGCTCTCCGTCGTCCGAAACTACGTCAGGGGAAACTCTCTTAATGAGCAACTTCGACCGCAATGCTCCAGTCTGGGGTGCCGGCCGCGCACAGCAGACCAGCGCCGTCGAGATGGATCAGGGCCTGCGCTCGTTCATGCTCGGCGTCTACAACAACATGGTGATCGGCCTTGCGATCTCGGCGCTGTTCGCGCTCGGCGTCAACAAGATGGCCGTGACCGATCAGGCCAATGCCGCCGCCAAGATCGGCAACACCTACCTGACCTCCTTCGGCCAGCTGCTCTATGGCACGCCGCTGATGTGGGTGGTCGCGCTGGCGCCGCTGGCCTTCATCTTCTTTTTCTCGTTCCGCGCCGACAAGATGTCGGCCTCGTCCGCCCGGACGATGTTCTTCGCCTTCGCGGCGGTGATGGGCGTCTCGCTTTCGACGATCCTGATCCGCTACACCGGCGCGTCGGTGGTGCAGGTCTTCTTCATCACCGCGGCGGCCTTCGGTGGCCTCAGCCTCTATGGCTACACCACCTCGAAGTCGCTCTCCGGCATGGGCTCGTTCCTGGTCATGGGCCTGATCGGCCTGATGCTGGCCTCGATCGTGAACATCTTCCTGGGTTCGGGCGCTCTGGGCTTCGTCATCTCGCTGGTCGGCGTCGGCATCTTTGCCGGCCTGACCGCCTGGGATACCCAGCGCCTGAAGGAGATGTATCTCTACTCCGAGCTCGGCCCGGAGGAAGCTGCGAAGCTCTCGGTGAACGGCGCGCTGTCGCTCTACCTGAACTTCATCAACATGTTCCAGTTCCTGCTCTCGCTGATCGGCAACCGCGAGTGAGAACGACGGGCTCCTGAACGGGGAGCGAGAGCATCGGCCCGAAAAGTGGAACGCGGTTTTCGGACAAAGCCGATGCAAAATCGAAGAGTTGAAGCCCCGGCCCCACGGCCGGGGCTTTTTCTTTGGGCGGACCTTTCCTTTTGGCACGGGCATTGCTCATGCTTTGGGCATGACGACGCCTTCGATCCGCCCCGGCCTTCCCGCCGACATCTCTGCCATCACCGCGATCTACGCCCATGCGGTGCTGCACGGCACCGCCTCCTGGGAGCTGGAGCCGCCAAACGAGGCCGAGATGCAACGACGCTTCGAGGCGATCCTGGCCGGCGGCTATCCCTATCTCGTCGCCGAAAGGAGCGGCGCCATCCTCGGCTATGCCTATGCCGGCGCCTATCGGCCGCGCCCGGCCTATCGCGCCACCGTCGAGAACTCGATCTATCTCGCGCCCACGGCGCAGGGGTTGGGAATCGGCAGCCTGCTGCTCGACGCCCTGATGCAGGCCTGCACCGAGCGCGGCTTCCGCCAGATGATCGCAGTGATCGGCGACGGCACCGGCGCCTCGGTCGGCTCGCGCCGCCTGCATGAGCGCGCCGGCTTCCGCCTGATCGGCGTCGCCGAAAAGGTCGGCTTCAAGCACGGCCGCTGGCTCGACCAGATGCTGATGCAGAAGGAGCTGGGCGAGGGCGGCCGCACGCCGCCGGAATTCTGACCTTAACAGCCTCATGCTGAGGAGCTGCGTCAGCGGCGTCTAGAAGGATGGTCCAGCTGTCCCCAGAACCTCCTGAAGCATCCTTCGAGACGCGCCTTCGGCGCTCCTCAGGATGAGGGCTCGAACAACTGTCCGGTCCGTGACGCCTCAGCTCACCACGCTGAGCTTGTTGTCGAGCACCTTGAGCACGCGCGAGAGCTCCGAGCCGCGCTTCAGGATCAGCCCGGTCGCCGCGACGACCGAATAGGCGCCCTGCCGTCGCGCCAGCGCCGGGTCCTTGACGATCCGGTAAAGCGGCATCTCCGACGAGCGCCGGAACACCGAGAACTGCGCCTTGTCCTTCAGGAAATCGATGGCGTAGTCGCGCCATTCGCCGGCCGCGACCATCCGGCCATAGAGATTGAGCAACTCGCTGAGTTCGCGCCGGTCGAAGGTCACGGGAATCTGTCGCGCGGGCGCGGGGAAGTTCACAACCGCGCTCGCGGTCTGCGATTGTGGCGTTTCGCTCTCGCTCATGGCGCCTCCCTGGTCGGGGCCTCACCAAATCATGCCCGGATGATGCGCCCGCGGTCCTGTGCTGGCAAGAGACCGCTCTCGCACTCTGGGTCGGCGTTCTCAGCGAATGCCCCATTTTCGCCGCGAACGCGCCAAGCGAGCGCCAAGTTGCGACGTTCAACTCCCCTCGTTGCCTCGACGGCCCGGTTTCGCTGATCGCCGGTTTGTCAGCCCCCCAGCCCCCCGGAGTTCGGGCGGAGCCGGGCCACCGAGTCGAGGCCAACTAGCGGCTGGCATTGCGCCGGCCGTTTTTCTTTTGGGGCATCGCTTCAGGCAGCGGCCGGCATCCGGAGATGCCGGGCATCAGCTGATTCTACCGCGCCTGCCCGTGATATTCGGCATTAGGCCGCATATCGACGGCCGAGGCCATCCGGTTCGACATGTTGTAGAAGGAGGCGACGGCGCCGATATCCCAGATATCGCGCTCCCCGAATCCGGCCTTGCGCAGGGCTTCCCGGTCGTCCTCGCCGATCAGATGCGGCGTCTCCGTCAGCTTGACCGAGAAATCCAGCATGGCGCGGTGCCGCACCGCCAAGTCCGCCGCCCGGTAATTCATCACCATCAGCTCGCCCAGTACGGGATCGCCGGAAAGCTGACGCACGGCCGCGCCATGGGCGGTGAGGCAGTAATAGCAACGGTTCACGCTGGAGACCGCGACCGCGATCATCTCCCGCTCCAGCTTCGACAGGCCGGACGGCGCCAGCATCAGGTCGTTGTAGAAGGCGGCGAAGGCCGTGAGCTTGGCGTCGTCATGGGCATAGGAGGAGAGCACATTCGGCACGAAGCCGAGCTTCTCCTGGCATTTCGCGAAATAGGCCTGGTTTTCGGCCGAGAGCGAACCCGGTTTCAGGTCCAGCGCCATCACGGCCGGCGGCGAATCCTGACGCGCCGGCTCTTCTCCCACCTTGGGTTTGTCATGCTTTGTTGCCATGGTGTGTCCTATCGAGTCGGGGGCAGCGTCAGTTTGCCGCTTTTTCAGGCACGGCAAGTTGAAAGGCTCCGCAGCCTATGTCATCGCTGCGGCAAAACAACTGGGGTTGGGACATGGGCAAACGGGTGACGAACGCGACTGCGGGCGCAATCGCAGCGATCGAGGCCGCAGCCACCGGACTGAAGAGTTCGATGCCCGCCGAATTCCCCCGCCTGCTTTTTGGTCGCTCCGTCGCCGAGGATCTCGAGGCCCTTCCGGCCGAGATGCTCGCCCGCACCGCCGCTGCCGCCTTCGAGCAGCTCGCCCAGCCGCGCAAGCCCGACACGATCAACCTACGCTTCCGCGACGAGGAATACGGCGAGGGCGAGCGCAAGAACCAGCTCACCGTCCTCGAGGTCGTCAACGACAACAAGCCGTTCCTGCTCGATTCGACGCTCGCCGAATTGCAGGAGCAGGGCCATGAGCCGCGCCTCGTCGCCCACCCGATCCTGGCCGTCGCCCGCGACGCCAAGGGCAAGTTCACCTCGCTCGCCGGCGAAGCCGCTGGCCGCGCCCCCGAGGGCACGCGCCGCGAGAGCCTGCTCCATATCCACGTCCCGCGCATCGATACGCCGGAAGCCCGCGAGAAGCTGCGCGCCGGGCTCGACCACGTCTATGCCGATGTCGCGCTCGCCGTCGACGACTGGGCCGCGATGCGCGGCCGCATCACCGAGGTGATCCAGGCCTATCGCGCCAATCCGCCGCCGCTGCCGGAGGACGAGATCAACGAGGCGCTGCAATTCCTCGAATGGATCGCCGGTGACAACTTCACCCTGCTCGGCATCCGCGCCTATCGCTTCCCGGGCGGTGACGTCGCGGCCGATCCGATCGAGGGCTCGGGCCTCGGCATCCTGCGCGATCCCACGGTCAAGGTCCTGCGCAAGGGCCGCGAGCTGGTCACGGTCACGCCGGAGCTGCGCTCCTTCCTGGCCAAGCCCCAGGCGCTCATCATCACCAAGGCCAACGTCAAGAGCCGCGTCCACCGGCGCGTCCATCTCGACTATGTCGGCGTCAAGCTGTTCACGCCGGACGGCCGGCTCGACGGCGAATTGCGCATCGTCGGCCTGCTGACCTCCAACGCCTATACCGGCTCGGCCCGCGCGATTCCGTATCTGCGCCTCAAGGTCGCGCGCGTCGCCAAGAATATCGGCTTCGATCCGGCAAGCTATTCCGGCCGAGCGCTGATGAACGTGCTCGACGCCTATCCGCGCGACGAGCTCTTCCAGATCGATGTCGCGACGCTGGAGCAGTTCGCGCTCGACATCCTCCAGCTCACCGAGCGGCCGCGCATCCGCGCGCTCGCCCGCGTCGACGAGTTCGACCGCTTCGTCTCGATCCTCGTCTTCATCCCGAAGGACCGCTACGACACCACGGTGCGCCTGCGCGTCGGCGATTTCCTGGCGCGGATCTTTGGCGGGCGCCTCTCGGCCGCCTATCCCGCCTATCCCGAGGGGCCGCTCTCGCGCACCCACTACATCATCGGCCGCGACGAGGGCAAAACCCCGCGCGTCGAGCGCTCGACGCTGGAAGCCGGCATCAGCGCCATCGTCCGCACCTGGGGTGACGGTCTCAAGGACGTGCTCGACCAGGAGAAGGCCGGCCCCGCCGCCCGCGCGCTGGCCGAACGTTATGCCGAGGCCTTCGGCGCTGCCTATCGCGAGCGCTTCTCGGCCGCCGACGCACTCGTCGATATCGAGATGCTCCAACAGCTCACGCCGGAGCGCGGCCGCGCCGTCAATCTCTACCGGCGCGAGGGCGACGACGCCAAGCGCGCCAACCTCAAGGTCTTCTCGCGCGGCGCGCCGATCTCGCTCTCGGCCCGCGTCCCGGTGCTGGAGAACATGGGCTTCCGCGTCGTCAACGAGCGGACCTACAACGTCATGCCGCAAGGCAATGGCGACGCGGTCCGGATCTGGCTCCATGATATGACGCTGGAGCGCGCCGACGACGGCGAGATCGATATCGAGCATCTCGATCCGACCATCGAAGCGGCATTGATGGCGCAGTTCCGTGGTTTCGCGGAATCCGACCGGTTCGACCAGCTCGTGCTGGTCGCCGGCCTCGGCTGGCGTGAGGCCGCCTTGCTGCGTGCCTTCGGCCGCTATCTGCGTCAGGCCGGCGCCCCCTATGCCCAGGGCTATATCGCCGACGCGCTGACCCGCCATCCCGACATAGCGTCGAGCCTCCTCGCCTATTTCACGGCCAAGTTCGACCCGCGCGTGCCAGCCGGCGAGCGCGAGCAGCGCATGGCCCAGAAACATGCCGAGATCGAGCAGGCCCTCGACGCCGTCACCAGCCTCGACGACGACCGCATCCTGCGCCGCCTCGTCAACCTGGTCGATGCCGCCTTGCGCACAAACTTCTTCCAGATCGGCCCGGACGGACAGCCGCGCCAGACCATCACCTTCAAGTTCGACTGCGCCCGGGTCGACGGGTTGCCGCTGCCGCGCCCGCTCTACGAGATCTTCGTCTATTCGCCGCGCGTCGAGGGCGTGCATATGCGCTTCGGCAAGGTCGCCCGCGGCGGCCTGCGCTGGTCCGACCGGCCGCAGGATTTCCGCACCGAGGTGCTCGGCCTCGTCAAGGCGCAGCAGGTCAAGAACGCGGTGATCGTGCCGGTCGGCGCCAAGGGCGGCTTCTTCCCGAAGCAGCTCCCGCCGGCCTCGGATCGCGCCGCCTGGCTCGCCGAGGGCACCGAGAGCTACCGCATCTTCATCCGCAACCTGCTCGAGCTCACCGACAACCTCAACGGCGAAACCATCGTGCCGCCGCCGGACACGGTGCGCCATGACGGCGACGACCCCTATCTCGTCGTCGCTGCCGACAAGGGCACCGCGACCTTCTCCGACACCGCCAACGCGATCTCGCTGGAGAAGCATCATTGGCTCGGCGACGCCTTCGCTTCGGGCGGCTCGCAGGGCTACGACCACAAGGGCATGGGCATCACGGCCCGCGGCGGCTGGGAAGCGGTGAAGCGCCATTTCCGCGAAGTCGATATCGACATCCAGACCACGCCCTTCACCGTCGCCGGCGTCGGCGACATGTCGGGCGACGTCTTCGGCAACGGCATGCTGCTCTCGCCGGCGATCAAGCTCGTCGCGGCCTTCGACCATCGCGACATCTTCCTCGATCCCGATCCGGACACGGCGAAGTCGCTGGCCGAGCGCCAGCGCCTCTTCGCCCTGCCGCGCTCCTCCTGGGCCGATTACGACAAGAGCCTGATCTCGAAGGGCGGCGGCGTGTTCTCGCGCCAGGCCAAGAGCATCCCGCTGTCGGCCGAGATGCGCGCGCTGCTGGACCTCGACAAGAAGGAGGTCTCACCTCCCGAGCTGATGACGGCGATCCTCAAAAGCCGCGTCGATCTGCTCTGGTTCGGCGGCATCGGCACCTATATCCGCGCCACCGACGAGACCGACGCGCAGGTCGGCGACCGCGCCAATGACGCGATCCGCATCACCGGCAACGATCTCCGGGCGCGGGTCATCGGCGAGGGTGCCAATCTCGGCGTCACCCAGCGCGGCCGCATCGAGGCCGCGCGCAGGGGCGTCAAGCTCAACACCGACGCGATCGACAACTCGGCCGGCGTCAACACCTCCGACGTCGAGGTCAACATCAAGATCGCGCTCGCCGGCCCGGTGAAGGACGGCCGCCTGAAGGAAGACAAGCGCAACGAACTGCTCGCCGCGATGACCGACGAGGTCGGCGATCTCGTCCTGCGCAACAACTACCTGCAGACGCTGGCGCTCTCGCTGACCGAAGCGCAAGGCTCGGCCGCGACGCCGGGCCTGCGCTTCCTGATGCAGACGCTGGAGCAGGACGGAAAACTCGACCGCTCGGTCGAGTACCTGCCGAGCGACGCCCAGCTCGCCGAGCGCGAGAAGCGCAGCGAAGGCCTGACCCGGCCGGAACTCGCCGTGCTCCTGGCCTATGCCAAGCTCTCGCTGCACGACGCGCTGCTCGAATCCTCGGTGCCTGACGATCCCTATCTCGCCAGCGAACTCGTCCGCTATTTCCCGAAGGCGCTGCGCGAGGCATATCCGGACGCGATCGCCAGCCACAAGCTGCGGCGCGAGATCGTCGCGACGCAGCTCGCCAACGCGATCGTCAACCGCGGCGGGCCGGCTCTCGTCCCGGTTCTGGCGGCGCTGACCCGCTCCGACGCGCCTGCCATCGCCGCGGCTTACGCGATCGCACGCGATTCCTTCGATCTCATCGCCCTCAACGGCGAGGTCGACGCGCTCGACGCCAAGATCCCCGGCAAGACCCAGCTCGGCCTCTATGGCGCCGCGCAGGAGCTCGTCACCAACCGCATGGGCTGGTTCCTGCGGCGCGGCGTCGCCAAGCCCGGCACGATCGAGCAGACCATCGCGCGCTATGCCAAGGGCGTGAAGGAGCTGGCCGGCGAGCTTGGCACCCTGCTGCCCGAGGCCGCGTCGCAGGCACGGCTGGCGCGCATCGCCGTGCTCACCTCCGAAGGTGTGCCGGAGGCGCTGGCCACGCGCATCGCCAGCCTGCCGGCGCTGGCCGAGGCGACCGACATCGTCGACATCGCCGAGCGCAGCAAGCGCAAGATCGGCGAGGTCGCCCGCATCCATTTCGGCGTCGACGCGCTGTTCGGCCTGTCGAGCCTCAAGGCGGCGGCCGCCGCCGTGCCGGCGACGGACGATTACGAGCGCCTCGCCCGCGAACGGGCGATCGAGACCCTCGACGACGCCCAGTCCAATCTGACTCAGGAGGTCGCGGCCTCCGCCAAGGGGCAGGGCACGCTGGAGAGCTGGATCGCCGAGCGCGGCGAGGATGCGGAGCGCACCCGCAGCACGGTCAATGCGATCGCAAGCTCCGGCCTGACCTTGCCGAAGCTGATGGTGGCGGCCGGCATGCTGGCCGACCTGCCGCGCAAGCGCTAGATTGCCCAGCGCGCGACGCGCGAAGTGATCTAAGCTCAGTGTCATGACATCGGACCGGAAGGCGGTATCCGCTTTTCGGTCCGATGCACTTGTTAAACGGAAAGACCGATGACCGGCGAAGCCGACACGACCACCCGCATCGACCCCAAGCTTCTGGAAATCCTGGTCTGCCCGCTGACCAAGGCGACGCTGGAATACGACGCCGCCAAGCAGGAGCTGATCAGCCGCGCCGCCAAGCTCGCCTATCCCATCCGCGACGGCATTCCGATCATGCTGCCGGAAGAGGCGCGCCCGCTGGAGGATTGAGACAGGGTGTCATTCTTGGGCGGCCCGCAGCGGCGACCCAAGAATCTCATGCCGATAGAGGCGCCATTTCCTGCAAGAGATGCTCGGGTCAAGCCCGAGCATGACGTGGAACTCCTTAAAGCGCCTCACCCCTCAGCAACCGAGGCGGCGCGCCTGCCACGCCTGCCGCCTCACGGATGAAGAAGCGCTTCAGCCCCGGCAACCGGTCGACGATGCCGAGCCCGAGATCGCGCGCCAGCCTGAGCGGCGTCGCGTCGTTCGAGAACAGGCGGTTCAGCCCGTCCGTCACCGCGCCCATCGCCACCGTGTCGAAGCGCCGCGCCTTCTCGTAATCCTCCAGGACGTCGGCCGAGCCGGGATCGAGCCCGAGCCGCGCCGCATCGACGATCACCTCGGCCAGCGTCGCAACGTCCTTCAGGCCCAGATTGAGCCCCTGTCCGGCGATGGGGTGAATCAGATGCGCGGCATCGCCCAACAAAGCCAGCCGCTCGCCGACGAAGCGCCGAGCCACGCCGAAGCCGAGCGGATGCGCGCTCACCTTGCTTTCGAGCGCGATCTCGCCGAGTTCGAGCCCGAAGCGTCGCTCGATCTCCGCCAACATGTCCTGGGTATCCAGCGAGAGCAGCGGCTCGACATTCTCCGTTCGCTCCGTCCAGACGATCGAGGAGCGGTGCCCGAGCATCCCGCCATCGGCCAGCGGCAGGATGGCGAAGGGGCCCGACGGCAGGAAATGCTCGACCGCCCGGCCACCATGCGGACGCTCATGGCCGATCGTCGCGACGATGCCCGACTGGCCATAGCCCCAGCCGACCCAGTCGATCCCGGCCTGCTCGCGCAGTTTCGAGCGGGCACCGTCGGCCGCGACCAGCAGCGCCGCCTCGCAGCGCGCGCCGTCGGCGAAAACGATCTCGACCGCCGCATCATCGGCGGTGAAACGCCGCACGCCCGTGCTGCGCAAATCCACGCCAGAAGCTTCGCAGGACGCCTTCAGCGCTGCGACCAGGGCCGCATTCTCGACCATATGGGCGAAGGGCTCGCCGGGCTCGACCTCACCGTCGAAGGTCAGGAAGACCGGGCGGACGGCGTCCTCGGTCCGGCTGTCCGAGACGATCATCTCCAGCATCGGCTGGGCCGTGTGCGCAATCGCATCCCAGATGCCGAGCGTCTTCAGCATCGCCCGGCCACCCGCCGCGACCGCATAGGCCCGGTTGTCGGCACGCGGCGCGGCCGCCAGTGCCGGATCGGCCAGGATCACCGAGAAATCCGCGCCCAGCCCCTGCTTCAGCGCGAGCGCCAGCGCCAGCCCGGCAATGCCGCCGCCCGCGATGACGATGCGCATGGCGCCGCTGCCCTGCTCGATAGCCATATCGTCCTTCTCTCCGCGCCGACTTGACGCCACGGGATGCCTCGGTGCTGATGCCAGGCGAAACCGGCTGTCCCTGTGCGGGCCGCCGGCCGTTCCGTCAACCTGACCGCGATACCGCCGACCATGTCCCAGATCAGCGCCTCCCTGACGGCGATTCTCGACCTCGAGCAGCTCGAGCGCAACCTGTTCCGCGGTCGCAGCCCCAAATCGAGCTGGCCGCGCGTCTTCGGCGGTCAGGTGATCGCGCAATCGCTCTATGCCGCCTGCAAAACGGTCGAGGGCCGGCAGCCGCATTCGCTGCACGCCTATTTCCTGCTGGCAGGCGACCCCGAGGTGCCGATCGTCTACGAGGTCGATCGCCTGCGCGATGGCCGCTCCTTCACCACGCGACGCGTCCTGGCCATCCAGAAGGGCGAGGCGATCTTCGCCATGTCGGCCTCCTTCCATGTCGAGGAGGCCGGCTACGAGCACCAGATGCCGATGCCGAAGGTGCCGATGCCGGAGGAGCTGCCGGACCGCGAGGAGATGGTGAAGCTCTTCAGCGCGCCCGAGCACAACCCGCTCCAGACCTTCTACCAGCGCAAGCGGCCGATCGAGATCCGCCCGGTCGAGCTCGAACGCTATCGCGGCGGCGGCAGCCTGGAGCCGAAATTCAACGTCTGGATCCGCGCGATCGAGCCGCTGCCGGACGAGCCGGCCTTCCACCAGAGCGTGCTCGCTTACGCTTCCGACCTGCTGCTGCTCGATTCAAGCCTGATCGCCCATGGCGCGACCGTCTTCGACCGGAAAATCCAGGCTGCGAGCCTAGATCACGCGTTGTGGTTCCATCGCCCTTTCCGGGCCGATGACTGGCTGCTCTATTCGCAGGACAGCCCCTCGACTTCGGGCGCGCGCGGCTTCTCGCGCGGTCTGGTCTTCGACCGGCAAGGCCGCCTCGTCGCCTCGGTCGCCCAGGAAGGGCTCGTCCGGCCCCGGCCCGATCTCGGCTGACCGGATTTCAGGCAGCTGCGCAGAATCCAGTCTCTTGCCTAAATCTTAGGCAGTGGCGCCTGCCATTTCCCTATGACCACCACGATTCCACCTCCGGATGCGCCTTCGCGCCGCCCGGAGCGGGTTGGCACGTCCCTTGAATTGCATGTTGCGACGCAACTGCGGTCCCGCAGGCGCGAGAGTGCAACGAGATCGCCGGGGCTGACGACCGGGCGGCGCAGACGGGGAAACCCAGCACATGAAAATCGTGATGGCGATCATCAAGCCGTTCAAGCTGGAGGAGGTGCGCGACGGACTCACCGCCGTCGGCGTGCACGGCCTGACCGTGACCGAGGTGAAGGGCTACGGCCGCCAGAAGGGTCATACGGAAATCTACCGCGGCGCCGAGTACGCCGTGAGCTTCCTGCCGAAGATCAAGATCGAGGTCGCGGTCTCCGACGAGCTCGTCGACCGGGTGATCGAGACGATAACCGCCGCCGCCCGCACCGGCCAGATCGGCGACGGCAAGATCTTCGTCTCGTCGATCGAGAAGGCCGTGCGCATCCGCACCGGCGAGACCGACACCGACGCCCTCTGAGCCCCGACCTCCAGGAGTTTTCGACGATGAATTTCAGGACTTCCCTGCGGGCCGGATTGGCTGGCCTCTCACTGGCGGCGCTGACGGCCAGCGTTGCGCTGGCCCAGGCTCCCGCCACCCCACCCGTCCCCAACAAGGGCGACGTCGCCTTCATGATGAGCTCGACGATCCTCGTCCTGCTCATGACCGTTCCCGGCCTCGCCCTGTTCTATGGCGGCCTCGTCCGCTCGAAGAACATGCTCTCGGTCCTGACGCAGGTCTTCGCCATCGTCAGCGTCGTCTGCATCCTCTGGGTCACCTATGGCTACTCGCTCGCCTTCACCAATGGCGGCGGCCTGAACGACTTCGTCGGCGGCTTCTCCAAGGCTTTCCTCAGGGGCGTCGACGCCACCACCGTGGCCGGCACCTTCTCGAACGGCGTCTACATCCCCGAATTCGTCTATGTCTGCTTCCAGATGACCTTCGCCTGCATCACGCCGGCGCTGATCGTCGGCGCCTTCGCGGAGCGCATGAAGTTCTCGGCCCTGCTGCTCTTCACCGTGCTCTGGGTCACCTTCATCTATTTCCCGATGGCCCACATGGTCTGGTACTGGGGCGGGCCTGACGCGGTCGGCAATGCCGCCAAGGCCCTCGCCGAGGCCGGTGCGGACGGCAAGGCAGCCGCTCAGGCGGCGCTCGACGCCGTCAACGCCGATGCCGGCATGCTCTTCAAGTGGGGCGCGCTCGACTTCGCCGGCGGCACCGTCGTCCATATCAATGCGGGCATCGCCGGCCTCGTCGGCTGCATCCTGATCGGCAAGCGCGTCGGCTTCGGCAAGGAACTGATGGCGCCGCACTCGCTGACCATGACGCTGATCGGCGCCGCGCTCCTCTGGGTCGGCTGGTTCGGCTTCAACGCCGGCTCCAACCTCGAGGCGAACGGCACCGCCGGGCTCGCCATGCTCAACACCTTCGTCGCGACCGCTGCGGCGGCTCTGGGCTGGCTCTTCGTCGAATGGGCGGTCAAGGGCAAGCCGTCGATGCTGGGCATGGTCTCGGGCGCGGTCGCCGGCCTCGTCGCGGTCACGCCGGCTGCCGGCTTCGCCGGCCCGATGGGCTCGATCATGCTCGGCCTCGTCGCCGGTGCCGTCTGCTTCGTCTTCTGCACGACGGTGAAGAACGCGCTCGGCTACGATGATTCGCTCGACGTCTTCGGCATCCACTGCGTCGGCGGCATCATCGGCGCGATCGCGACCGGCATCCTCGTTAACACCACGCTCGGCGGCGCCGGCATCCCGGACTATTCCAGCAAGCCCGGCGAGCTCGCCGTGGGTGCCTATGAGTTCGGCCCGGCCGTCATGGCCCAGATCAAGGCGGTGCTGTTCACCATCGTGTTCAGCGCCGTCGGCTCGGCCATCCTGTACAAGATCGTCGACCTGGTCGTCGGCCTGCGCGTCACCACCGACCAGGAGCGCGAAGGCCTCGACATCGCCGAGCATGGCGAGCGCGCCTACCACAGCTGATCCTCCCGCCGCTCCCAGCGGCAACTCGGCCCCGGCAGCTCTGCCGGGGCCTTTTTCATGGCCCCGACTCGTTCACGACGATCTCCAGAACCTGCACACCAGCGGGCAGTTCGATCAGGAACTCCGCATCGCGCGGCAGATGATGGATCCGGCGCGGATCGGGCCCGGCGAAGCGCGACATCGCCGCGACGCTTTCCCAGTAGGAGATCGTGATGAACTCGGTCTCGGCCTCGCGATCCTCGCGGAACATCTGCGCGCCCAGCGCCTTCTCCAACAGCGGCGTCACGCCTTCGCTGCGCAGGTAGACCGCATACTCGTCAGCCTTCGCGCGGGTCGTGCGGCCGCGCCAGATTCTCGCGATCCGGGCTTGAGCGGGCTTCGATTCTGTCATGGATACCTCCCTTCCGGTTCGGGAGATCAAAGCAACGGCATCGCGTCCCGGTTCCGCCCGCTCCCGACAATCGACGGCAGCAACGCGCCGGCACGGCTCAAGGTTAAGCGGGTCTTAACCTCGTCTTCCTAACCTTCCGCTGATGGCCGGAATGATGCGGCCCGACAGTCCGGACAAGACCCGAAACCGCATGCGCACGATCCGCCGCTCCCAATCGCTCATGGACCGCCTGCCGGACCCGGTGCGCGAGTTCCTGTCGCGCCGCGCCTCGGAGCTGACCGGGATGGGCGTCCTCGCCCTGATGGTCGCCGTCGCCACGGCGCTGGCGAGCTGGTCCGTCGACGATCCCAGCCTCAACAACGCCACCAGCGGCGCCGTCCGCAACTGGCTCGGCCGCCCCGGCGCCATGGTCGCCGATCTCCTGATGCAGCTCATCGGGCTTGGCGTCATCGCCCTGCTCTTCCCGCCGGTGATCTGGGCGCTCCGGCTCGTCCGCTTCCACATCTTCGACCGTGGCGCGCTGAAGCTGGGCCTCTGGGTCGTCGGCGTCGCCGCCACCGCCGCCGTCGCCAGCGCCTTGCCGGCAACCCCGCGCTGGCCCCTGCCCACCGGCATGGGTGGCGTCGTCGGTGATGGCCTGCTCTTCGGCACGCGCAATATCGCCGGCATCGCCGGCAGCGCGGTCGGCAGCCTGGTCGGCTTCCTCTATGCCGGCATCGCCATCCTTGCCGTCACCGCGGCTGCCGGATTCGGCTTCGTCGCCGATGAGGACCCGGCCCTAGACAATGACGAAGCCGAGGACAGCTGGTCCGACGGCGAGGAGCGCCGTGACGACGAGCCCGGCATCGCCGTCATCCTGATCGGCTGGCTCGCCCATGGCGCGATGGCCTTGCGCGCCGCGATCCTGCGCCGCCTGCCGCAGCCGCCCGAGCCCGCGGTCGATACCGGCGTCGTTCCGACCCGCGACAGCAGCCGCGTCCGCCGCGAGCCGCGGTTCGGCGAGGCGCCGGCCAGCCGGCGCAGCCTGCCCGATTTCGACCCTGAGCCGCTGCCCGGCGCCCGTTCTGTTACGGGCCCGAATCGAGCTTCCGACGACTACGACGCGCCCTTCGATCTCGACGACGAGCCGCAGGACCTGCGGGATCTCAACGCCCCCCGCGTGACCATGCCGCGCGCCGCGCCGAAGCCCGGCAAGCGCATGCAGCGCGAGGCGCAGCCCTCCCTGCTCGACCGCGACACGTTCGAACTGCCGCCGCTGACCTACCTGGCCGAGCCGAAGAAGGTCGCGGCCAACGCGGTCTCGACCGATGCGCTGGAACAGAACGCCACGTTGCTTGAAGGCGTGCTGGAGGATTTCGGCGTGCGCGGCGAGATTTCGCAGGTGCGCCCCGGCCCGGTTGTGACCCTTTACGAGCTGGAGCCGGCTCCAGGCACGAAATCCTCCCGCGTGATCTCGTTGGCTGACGACATCGCGCGTTCGATGAGCGCGGTGTCGGCGCGTGTTGCTGTGGTGCAGGGCAAGAACGCGATCGGCATCGAGTTGCCCAACGCCCGCCGCGAGACCGTCTTCCTGCGCGAATTGCTGGCCAGCCAGGATTTCGAGGCGACGAAGCACAAGCTCGCGCTCTGCCTCGGCAAGACCATCGGCGGCGAGCCGGTCATCGCCGATCTCGCCCGCATGCCGCA
>NZ_JBYSYT010000016.1:0-36267 GCF_058783685.1 Allobosea sp. FW305-C-101
AAGACCGGCATGGGTTCGGTCGAGAGCGACGACCCTTACGAGCAAGCGGTCGCGGTCGTGCTGCGCGACAAGAAGGCCTCGACCTCCTACATCCAGCGCCGCCTCCAGATCGGCTACAACCGCGCCGCATCCATCATGGAGCGCATGGAGAACGAGGGCATCGTCGGACCCGCTAACCACGCCGGGAAACGCGAGATCCTGGTCGAAGGCCAGAATCAGCACGACGAATGAGGCTTGCGACGCCGGGCGCCCTTGCGGCAACCGGCGCCAGTCCTCAAATTGCCATGACGATGCTGCAACCTCCGCAGCAGGCCAGACGTTGAGGCGGAAAGACCAGATCGGGAAATCGTCCGGCTTCCCGCCTCAGCGATCTCTAGGCCTCGGCAGGAACGGCCGCGGCATAAGGAATGGAGCAGCCTTGCTCGACAGATTGACCCCGGCCTTCCGGGCTTCGGTTCTGGTGACGACGCTGGTCGGATGCGCGCTCGCGGCCGGCCCGCTGGCGGCGCAGCCGCTTCAGCTCCAGCCGCCGAAGCCTGCCGCCGCCAAGCCCGCCCCGCGCCTCGTCCTGCCGCCGCCACGGCCCGCCGGCCTCGGCGAGACGCGCACTGCCGCGACGGAAGCCGCCCCGATCCAGGCCGCAGCGACGAACGCCCCTGCCGCATCAGTCCCTGCCGCCGAGGTGGCCAAGCCAGCCGCTGCTCCCGCCAGGGGCAAGCAGGCGCCGCCTGCGACCCAGGAAGAGGCCGTCGAGCGACTCAACACCTATCTCAACAGCTTCCAGACCCTGCAGGGCAATTTCATCCAGCACGCCGCCAATGGCCGGCGGCTGGAGGGGCGCATCTATATCCAGCGCCCCGGCAAGATGCGCTTCGAATACGAGCCGCCGACCACCACGGAGGTGATCGCGGACGGCACCTCGGTCGCCGTGCGCGACAAGCGCCTCGCGACGCAGGACATCTATTCGATCGGCCAGACACCGCTGAAGTTCCTCGTCCGCGAGAAGATGGACCTCGCCCGCGAGGGCACGCTGAAGGGCGCCAGCATCGACGGCGACCTGCTCACGGTCCGGCTGGAAGACCGCTCGACGCTGGGCGGCACCTCGAAGATCACGCTCAAGTTCGATCTCGTCGCGAACGAACTCCGTCAATGGGTCGTGGTCGATCCGCAGGGTTACGAGACCGCGATCTCGCTTTACAATCTCGACACCCGCCGCCGGCCCGATCCGCAGAATTTCGTGATCGACTACCAGCGCAAGCTCTGAGCGCACATGGAGGCCGAAAACGGCTTGCCTTTTGCTGCCTGACGACCCAGTTTCCGGCCTCCTCCCTGCCGGAATCCTCGCGTGCAACTCACCGTCACCAGCTGGAACATCAATTCCGTTCGCCTGCGCATCGGCATGGTCGGGGAATTCCTGACCGCCCACGCCCCCGACGTACTCTGCCTGCAGGAAACCAAGACGCCGGATGAGCAGTTCCCGGCCAAGGCCTTCCACCAGCTCGGCTATGTCCATCAGGCCTTCATCGGCCAGAAGGGCTATAACGGCGTCGCCATCGTCTCGAAATTGCCCTTCAGCGAGAAGGAGGCGATGTCGATGTGCGGCCGCAACGACGCCCGGCACATGACGGTGACGCTCGACAAGGCCGCCGGTCCTGCTGCCGGCATCGCCATCCATAATTTCTACATCCCGGCCGGCGGCGACCTCCCCGATCCCGACAAGAACGACAAGTTCGCCCATAAGCTCGCCTTCCTCGACGAGATCGGCGCCTGGGGCGTGACGAAGAAGCCGACCGACCGGCCGGCGATCCTGCTCGGCGACCTCAACATCGCGCCTTATGAGCACGACGTCTGGAGCCACAAGCAGCTCCTCGACGTCGTCAGCCACACGCCGATCGAGACGACGACGCTGGAGAAGCTGCGCAGCGAGCTCGGCTGGACCGACGCGGCCCGTACGCTGCGGCCCGAGCCCGAGAAGCTCTATTCGTGGTGGAGCTACCGCGCGCAGGACTGGGCGGCCTCGAACAAGGGCCGCCGGCTCGACCATATCTGGCTCTCGGACGGGCTGAAGCCGGCTTTGCGCGATCTCACCTTCCTGCGCGAGGCCCGCGGCTGGGAGCGCCCCTCCGACCATGTCCCGGTCACGGTGACGCTGGAGCTCTGACGGGCCCGCGCGGCGCTTCATGCCGTAGCGGCCGCTCAGCCATGCCGGCCCGTCCTAACCGGCGAACAGGCCTGCATGGTATTGGCCGGCGCAAGTTCTCCGGCGAAGCCAGTCCCGTGCAGCCAGCTCTCCCCACGACACTCTCATTCCGCGACGGGCTGCTCATACTGGCCGTCATGGTGGTCTGGGGCACGAATTTCGTCGTCATCCATATCGGCGTCGAACATTTCCCACCGCTGCTCTTCGCAGCTTTGCGCTTTACCTTCGCGCTCCTGCCGGCGGTCTTCTTCCTGAAGCGGCCCGACGCACCCTGGAGCAAGCTCGCCTCCTATGGCGTGCTTATCGGCGCCGGGCAGTTCGGCCTGCTTTTCTTCGCCATCAAGGGTTACATCGCGCCGGGCCTCGCCTCGCTCGTCGTGCAATCTCGGCCCTTCTTCACGATTCTGCTGGCGGCCGCGATCACGCATGAGCGCGTGCAGCCCTTCCAGATCGCGGGCCTCCTCCTTGCGGCCATCGGCATTGGCGTGATCCTCTGGCACACCGACGGCTCGACCACGCCGCTCGGCATCGTCCTCGTGCTCGGCGCGGCGTTGTGCTGGGCTGCCGGCAATATCGTCGCGCGCAGCACGCCCAGGGTCGATATGCTCGCCTATGTCGTCTGGACGAGCCTGTTCGCGATCCCTCCGCTCCTTGCACTCTCTTGGGCGATTGAGGGCTGGCCGGCGATCCGCATGGGCCTCACCGAAGCTCCGGCAGCCGCCTGGGCCGCCGCGATCTGGCAGGCGGTCGGCAATGTCATGTTCGGCTATGCCGTCTGGGGCTGGCTGCTCTCGCGCTATGCCGCCGCCACCGTCGCGCCGACATCCCTGTTGGTCCCGATTTTCGGGATGGGCGCCGCGGCGATCTGGCTCGGCGAGCCCCTGCCCGGCTGGAAATTCCTCGCGGCCGGGCTGGTGCTCTCCGGCTTGTGCCTCAACAGCCTCTGGCCGCGCTTCGCCGCGATCCGGGCGGCAAGGCATCCGCGCTCGTCCTAAGTGACCGCGCTACGTCCGGTCGATCGCGTCCAGCGCTTCCTGCACCGCCGTGAGCTCGCCGACGAAGTCCTGCAACCGGGCCCCGATCGCAGCGGCGATGGCCTCGGCCGAATCAGGTGATTCGCCGAGCACGCGCCGCATCACGCTGCGCGGCAGCCGCATCACCTGGGTCGGCTCGCGCGCGATCGCGGTGACCTGGCGGGGGACGGAGGTGAACAGGGCGAGCTCGCCGATCATCGCGCCGGGGCCGACGATCTCGGTCGCAGGTTTGCCATCCTCCTGCGCCGTCAGCGCGACCGCGCCCGACACCACCAGCACCGCGCCGTCAGACGGCTCGCCGGCGCGGAACAGCACGTCGCCGGCGCGCAGGATCCGGCTTTCCGCCGCGAAGGCGAGCAGCCTCAGCGCATCGCGATCCATCAGGCTCAGCAGCGGCTGCCGGGCCAGCAGGGCCATGTCCTCGTCGAGCGCCATCCGTCAGGGATTCAGCCGGTAACCGCCGGCATCGGTGACCAGCAGGCGGGCATTGCCGGGATCCGGCTCGATCTTCTGGCGCAACCGGTAGATATGGGTTTCGAGCGTGTGCGTCGTCACCTGGCTGTTATAGCCCCAGACCTCCTGCAGCAGCACCTCCCGCGCGATCGGCTTGCGGCCGGCGCGATAGAGGAAGCGCAGGATCGCCGTCTCCTTCTCGGTCAGCTTGGTCTTCGAGCCCTTCTCGCTGACGAGCAGCTTGGAACCCGGATGGAAGGTATATGGCCCGACCTGAAAAATCGCGTCCTCGCTCGCCTCGTATTGCCTTAAGTGGGCGCGGATGCGCGCCAGCAGCACGGCGAACTTGAACGGCTTGACCACATAGTCGTTGGCGCCGGCCTCGAGCCCGAGCACCGTATCGGCGTCGGAGCCCTGCGCCGTCAGCATCACCACCGGGCTCTTGAAGCCGTTCTTGCGCATCACCTTGACCGCCTCGCGGCCATCCATGTCGGGCAAGCCGACATCCATGACGGCGAGATCGACGCGGTCGCCCTGCACGGCCTTGATGGCCGCCGTCGCGGTATCGGCCGTCGAAAGCCGGAACTCCTCGTACAGGGAGAGCTGCTCGGACAGCGTGTCGCGCAGGGTCTGGTCGTCATCGACCAGCAGGATATGATGGACGGCGGACATGGATGGGGTTCGCTCGAACGCAGGGATTGCGGCAACATGAGCCTGCTGAGTCGTCATCGCAAGTGAGGCCGCCTGGAAATCCCGTGAGAAACCGTTCGAACAATCCGGCCGCGCCGCATGACGGACCGCGCAATCTCACCGCCCTGCGGGTGTTTGCCTCGGTCCATGATCGCCGCAAAGGCTTCCTCGTCGCCGGCAATGCCATCTTCCCCTGCGCGCTCGGCCGCTCCGGCATCGGCACCGTCAAACGCGAGGGCGACGGCCGCACACCGCGCTTCGACCTGCCTTTGCGCAGCGTTTTCTACCGGGCCGATCGCCTTTCACGGCCGCGCACCCTCTTGCCGCTGAAGCGGATCGGGCCGCGCGACGCCTGGTGCGACGACCAGAAGGACCGCCGCTACAATCGCCTGATCGACCGCCCGCCGGGCGAGGCCGAGGAACGCCTCCAGCGCGAGGATCATCTCTATGATGTGATCGTCGAGCTCGGCTGGAACGACCGCCCGGTGCAGCGCGGACGCGGCAGTGCGATCTTCTGGCACCTCGCCCGCGCCGGCTTCACGCCGACGGCCGGCTGCGTCGCCGTCGAGGGCCATGTCTTCGCCAAGCTGCTGCCACGGCTGGCCCGCCATTGCCGGATCGTGGTGAGGTGAGCTAGGAGAGACGCGGGCACCGTCTCGATCATATCTTCGGATCAGGCTGCTGCGTTCCCGGGCACCGTCTCGCGGCGCGGCACGATCCCAGCCAGAGATTTGCGATGACTGATTCGGTTTCCTCGTTCCGCTTCGGGCGGATCGCCGCGATGCTGCCCGTGGCCGACATGGCCCGCGCCTGCGATTTCTATGTCAGTGCCCTCGGCTTCCGGAAAACCTTCGAGAACGGCGACCCCGTCGGCTTCATGATCCTGAAGCGCGACGCGGCAGAGCTGCACCTCACGCTCCAGCCAGGCCACAAGGCGGCGGATTTCAACGTCGCCCACATGATGGTCGAGGATATCGACGCGGTGCATGCCGTGATCCGCGCGCACGGCCTGCGCATCGTCAAGGGCCTGCGCGACAAGGATTACGGCCTGCGCGCCTTCGTCTTCGAAGACCCGGACGGCAACCGCATCGATGTCGGCGAGCCCTTGAAGCGGGCTTGAAACGCACTGTCATCCCGTGCGCGCTGCGGCATAGAATGCCGCTGCGCGCACGGGATGACGGCCTGGTTGACGCTACCCCCGCGCGCCGAAAATCGCGCTGCCGACGCGGACATAGGTCGCGCCGAGCTGGATCGCCGCCTCGTAATCGGCGCTCATGCCCATCGACAGGCCCTTGAGCCCGTTGCGGGCGGCGATCTTGGCCAGCAAACCGAAATGCGGCGAGGGCGGCTCGTCGGCCGGCGGGATGCACATCAGCCCCTCGATCGCGAGACCGTGAACCTCGCGGCAGCGGGCGATGAAGGCATCCGTCTCGGCCGGCAGCACGCCGCCCTTCTGCGCTTCCTCGCCGGTATTGACCTGCACGAAGAACCGCGGCGCCTTGCCCGCCCGCGCGATCTCACGCGCCAATTCCTTCGCTAGGCTCTCCCGATCCAGCGACTGGATGACGTCGAAGAGCTCGACCGCCTCGCGCGCCTTGTTCGATTGCAGCGGGCCGATCATGTGCAGTTCGGCATCCGGAAAACGTTCCTTCAGCGCCGGCCATTTCGCCTTGGCTTCCTGCACATAGTTTTCGCCGAAGATGCGCTGCCCGGCTTCGAGCACCTCGGTGATCTGCTCGGCCGGCTTGGTCTTCGAGACCGCGACCAGCGCGACCGAGCCAGCTTCACGCCCGAAATCGCGCTCGGCGCGGCCGATCGCCGCCCGAATCTCCGCCAAACGCGTAACCGTATCGCTCATCTGCCAGCCTCTCATGCCCTGCACGCCGTTGACCGCGTGCGCGCAATGGTGTCCTAGAGCAGGTTGCAAGATTCCGACATCCGGTTTTTGCATTCAGCCCCTGCGCCGGCCTGCCTCCGGGAGCCGGCAAACCCGCAAGAATTGCCCGCTGACATGGCCGTCGAACGCTACAATCCGAAAGAGTCCGAGCCGAAATGGCGCACCGTCTGGGAAGAGCGCAAGCTTTTCGAGACGAGGAACGACGACACCCGGCCGAGCTACTACGTCCTCGAGATGTTCCCCTATCCGTCGGGGCGCATCCATATGGGCCATGTCCGCAACTACGCGATGGGCGACGTCGTCGCGCGCTACAAGCGCGCCAAGGGTTTCTCGGTGCTGCATCCGATGGGCTGGGACGCTTTCGGCCTGCCGGCCGAGAACGCCGCCAAGCAGAAGAAGGTCCATCCGCGCGAATGGACCTACGAGAACATCGCGACGATGCGCAAGCAGCTCAAGTCGATGGGCCTGTCGCTCGACTGGAGCCGCGAGCTCGCGACATGCGACCCCAGCTACTATCGCCACCAGCAGAAGATGTTCCTGGACTTTCTGAAGGCCGGGCTGGTCGACCGCAAGACCGCCAAGGTCAACTGGGATCCGGTCGACGAGACCGTGCTGGCCAACGAACAGGTCATCGACGGACGTGGCTGGCGCTCGGGCGCATTGGTCGAGATCCGCGAACTGACCCAGTGGTTCTTCAAGATCACCGAATATGGCCAGGAGCTGAATGACGCCCTGGAAGGCCTGACCCGCTGGCCCGAGAAGGTCCGGCTGATGCAGAAGAACTGGATCGGCCGCTCGGAAGGCCTGCTGGTTCGTTTCGCTCTCGAATCGAATGGGGCCGGACAGGACGAGGTCGAGGTCTACACGACACGCCCCGACACGCTGTTCGGCGCGAAATTCGTCGCCATCGCGCCCGATCATCCGATCGCGAAGTCGATCGCCGCGAAAAGTCCATCGCTGCAGGCCTTCATCGACGAGTGCAAGCGCACCGGCACGGCGCAGGAAGCGATCGACAAGGCCGAGAAACTCGGCTTCGACACCGGCCTGCGCGCCGTCCACCCGCTCGATCCGAACTGGACGCTGCCGGTCTATGTCGCCAATTTCGTCCTGATGGAATACGGCACCGGCGCTATCTTCGGCTGCCCGGCGCATGACCAGCGCGACCTCGACTTCGTCAACAAGTATGGCCTGGGCAATATCCCGGTCGTCGCGCCCGAGGGCACCGACCCGGCGGGCTTCGTCATCACCGACACCGCCTATGACGGCGACGGCCGGATGATCAATTCCCGCTTCCTCGACGGCCTGACCATCGCGGAAGCCAAGGAGGAGGTCGCCCGCCGCCTCGAAGGTGAAACCCGTGGCAATCGCCCGGTCGGCCAGCGCAAGGTCAATTTCCGCCTGCGCGACTGGGGCATCTCGCGCCAGCGCTACTGGGGTTGCCCGATCCCGGTCATCCATTGTTCCGCTTGCGGAACGGTGCCGGTTCCGGACGCCGATCTCCCCGTTCAGCTGCCGGACGACGTCTCCTTCGAGAAGCCGGGCAACCCGCTCGACCATCATCCGACCTGGAAGCATGTCGCCTGCCCGCAATGCGGCAAGGATGCCCGCCGCGAGACGGACACGATGGACACTTTCGTCGATTCGTCCTGGTATTTCGCCCGCTTCACCGACCCGTGGCGGACGGAGAGCCCGACCGACCGCAAGGCCGTCGATCGCTTCCTGCCGGTCGACCAGTATATCGGGGGCGTCGAGCACGCGATCCTGCACCTGCTTTATTCGCGCTTCTTCACCCGCGCGATGAAGAAGACCGGTCATGCCGGCCTGGATGAGCCCTTCGCCGGCCTGTTCACGCAAGGCATGGTCGTGCACGAGACCTATCGCGCCGCCAATGGCGACTGGGTCGAGCCGGGCAATGTCCGCATCGAGGTCTCCGGCACTGACCGGCGCGGCTTCGATGTCGATACCGGCGCGCCGATCGAGATCGGCGCGATCGAGAAGATGTCGAAGTCCAAGAAGAACGTCGTGGACCCGGACGATATCATCGCCTCCTACGGTGCCGACACCGCGCGCTGGTTCATGCTCTCGGATTCGCCGCCGGATCGCGATGTGATCTGGACCGACGAGGGCGTCCAGGGCGCCGCCCGCTTCGTCCAGCGCCTCTGGCGCCTGGTCGCCGAGATCGCCGAGCGCACCGGCGGCAAGGCCGACAGGCCCGCCGCGATCGGCGAAGCCGCGCTGGCCCTGCGCAAGGCGAGCCATCGCGCGCTCGACGCCGTCGGCGCCGATATCGAGCGCCTCGGCTTCAATCGCTGCGTCGCCCATATCTACACGCTGACCAACGCCATCGGTAAGGCACTCGACGGCGCTGCCGAGAAGCCCGAACTCGATGCCGATATCGCCTTCGCGCTCCTTGAGGCTGCCACGATCGTCACCCAGCTTGTGGCGCCGATGATGCCGCATCTGGCCGAGGAATGCTGGCAGGCACTCGGCCTGAAGGGCCTCGCCGGCGAGGCGTCCTGGCCGGAGGTCGATCCCGCGCTGCTGAAGGATGACAGCATCACGCTGCCGGTCCAGCTCAACGGCAAGAAGCGCGCGGAGGTGACCGTGGCCGCGGATGCCGATACGGTGGCGGTGGAAGCGGCCGTACGCGCCAACGACGCCGTTCAGCGGGCTCTCGAAGGGCGCCCGATCCGCAAGATCATCGTGGTTCCCGGGAGAATCGTGAATGTCGTCGTCTGAAGCTGCCCGCCCTCGCCGCGTCCTGCTGGCGGCCGCGCTGACGGTCGCCGCCCTCGCCGGCGGCTGCTTCCAGCCGCTCTATTCCGACTACACCACCAGCACCGTCGGCGGCAGCGTCAAGACGGCACTGCGCGGCGTCGAGATCCCGGAGATGAAGGGCCTGATCGGCCATTATTTCCGCAACGAGCTGGTCTTCGAGCTCGACGGCAGCGGCGACGCCGACGGCCCGAGAACCTCGAAGCTTGAAGCGGCCATCGCCGAATCGGTCGAGGTCGTCACCGTCGACTATGCCAATGGCCGCGCCGATTCGGCCGTCCTCGTCGCGACAGCGACCTGGAAGCTGACCCAGAACGGCACCGGCAAGGTTCTCGCTTCCGGCACGAATTCCGTCCGCGTTCCCTATGAGCGCTCCTCGCAGCGCTTCGCCACCGTGCGTGCCGCGCGCGATGCGCAGGTCCGCGCGGCAAAGAACCTCGCCACCATCGTCCGGGGCCAGATCGCCGCCGACCTCGCCTCCTGACGCATCATGGTTGCGATCAAGGCGCACGAGGCCGAACGGACCCTCGCACGGCTCGATCCCGCCTGGCGGCTGGTCCTGATCTACGGCCCCGATGCCGGCCTCGTCTCCGAGCGGGCGGCGGGTTTGGCGCGCGCCAGCGTCGATGATCCCCAGGACGCCTTCCAGCTCATTCGCATGGATGGCGACGCGATCGCCTCCGATCCGCTCAAGCTCGCCGACGAGGCCAACACGATCGGCCTCTTCGGTGGCCGCCGCGCTATCCGGGTCTCCCCCACCTCGAAGCCGCTGCTGGCGGCACTGGAGCCTTTGCTCGCAACCCCGTCGCAGGATGCGCTTGTCATCGTCGAGGCCGGCGACCTCCAGCGCAACAATCCCATCCGCACCGCCTGCGAGAAAGCAAAGACCGCCCTCGCGATACCCTGCTATGGGGATGCGGCGCGCGACCTCGGCTCGATCATCGACGAAATGGTCCGGGCTGCCGGCAAATCAATCGACCGCGTCACGCGCGATCACCTCACCGGCCTGCTCGGCGGTGACCGGCAGACATCGCGCCGCGAGATCGAGAAGCTCTTGCTCTATGTCGGCTCTGACCCGGCCGTGCAGGTCGAGCATGTCGACGCCGTGGTTGGCGACACCGCCCAGCGCGAGCAGGCCATGCTGGTCGATGCGGTGTTCGCCGGGAAGCTGCCGGTCCTCGACCTCGCCCAGGCCAAGCTCAGCAGCGAGGGGCTCGACCCCGGCGTCATGCTGGGCGCCGTGTTGCGGCAAGCCCTGACGCTCCTGAAGGCGCGCCAGTCCATTGATGCCGGGAAAGGGCTTCGCGACGTCGTCGCGACGATGCGCCTGCCCTATCCGCGCATCGCGACGACGGAAGCGGCGCTGAATGCCTGGTCCAGCGCGAAGCTCAGCGAGGCCGTCGGTCTGCTGGGCAATGCCGTGCTGGCGACGCGCCAGAACGCCGATATGGGCCGGGCCATCGCGACCCGGGCCCTCTGGACGCTCGCACGGCTCGGGCGCGCCGGCCGCGGAGAGTAAGTCAGGACTTCAGTCGATGGCAGAGCGCGTCGAGCTGCTCGAGCGTCTTGTAGCCGATCTTGATCTCGCCCGAGCCGTTCGCCCGATGCCCGATCGAGACCGATAGGCCGAGCGCCTCCTCCAGTGCCTTTTCCAGAGCCCGCGTGTCAGGGTCCTTCACGGCCTTCGGCTTGCTCGGCGCGGAGCTCCTGGTCTCGCCGCGCGCTTCTTCCTGCACGATCCGCTCGATATCCCGGACGCTCAGACCATCATCGATGATCTTCTGCGCCATGAATTCCGGATCCGAAACGGACAGCAGCGCACGGGCATGGCCGGCGGACACCGCACCTTCGCTGACCAGCTTGCGCACCGGTTCCGGCAGCTTGGACAGGCGCAACGTGTTGGCGACATGGCTGCGGCTTTTGCCGATGACACGGGCCAAGTCATTCTGCGTATAGCCGAATTCGGCGATCAGGCGCTCATAGCCCGCCGCTTCCTCGATGGCGTTGAGATCCGTGCGCTGCACGTTCTCGACGATGGCGATCTCCAGCGCCTCGCGATCATCGGCTTCGACCAAGAGCACCGGAACGTCGTGCAATTCGGCCCGCTGGGCCGCACGCCAGCGACGCTCGCCCGCGATGATCTCGTAGGCGTCCATCATTCCGGGAATGGAACGAACGATGATCGGCTGCAGGATACCGCGCTCGCGGATCGAGGTGGTCAGATCCTCGAGATCCTCCTCGACGAAGTTGCGACGCGGATTACGAGCGCTCGGCCGCAGAAATTCGACCGGCACACGACGCTGGCCGCGAGCCCGCTCGATCGCCCCGATCTCGTCACCGACATCGCCGATCAGTGCCGCCAGACCGCGGCCAAGGCGGGAACGCCCCTGTTCTTCGGCCATCGCCATCCTCATCAACCTCTAAGTTTTTTCTTAGGCCGCGGCCCGCAGGGCGCGCTCACGCTTGATCACTTCCGAAGCGAGCCGCAGATAGGCCTGCGACCCCGAGCAGCGCAGATCGTAGAGCAGCGC
Source organism: Allobosea sp. FW305-C-101 (assembly GCF_058783685.1). Lineage (NCBI taxonomy): Bacteria > Pseudomonadati > Pseudomonadota > Alphaproteobacteria > Hyphomicrobiales > Alloboseaceae > Allobosea > Allobosea sp. FW305-C-101. The sequence goes on from NZ_JBYSYT010000016.1 coordinate 11,581, forward strand.
CGGCTTGCCATAGGAAGGCGCCTCGGAAATCCGCACGTTGCGGGGGATCACCGTCTCGTAGACCTTGTCGCCGAGGAAGCTCCTCACATCGGCCATGACCTGGCCCGACAGGTTGTTGCGCGGATCGAACATCGTCAGCACGACACCCTGGATGATCAGGCGCGGATTGAGGCCGGCCTTGACCTGCTCGACGGTCTTGAGCAGCTGGCTCAAGCCCTCCAGGGCGAAGAATTCGCATTGCAGCGGGACCAGGACCGCATCCGCTGCCGTCATCGCATTGATCGTGATCAGGCTGAGCGAAGGCGGGCAATCGATCAGGATATAGGTCAGGTCCTGACAGCGTTGATCATAGACCAGCTCGTCGATCGCATTCTTCAGGCGATGCGCCCGGTCCTTTGCCGATGCGATCTCCAGTTCGACGCCGAGGAGATCGAGCGTCGAGGGGGCCAGCGACAGGCCGGGCACCGCTGTCGGCTGCAAGGCCTGCCCGAGGCCGACATCGCCACAGAGCACGTCATAGGTCGAGGATTTGCGGCTGCGACGATCGACGCCCAGGCCCGTCGAGGCATTGCCCTGCGGATCAAGGTCGACGATCAGCACCTTCTCGCCGATGGCCGCCAGGGCCGTGCCGAGATTGATCGCCGTTGTCGTCTTGCCGACGCCGCCCTTCTGATTCGCGAGCGCAATTACGCGCGGGCGGCGCGGTGTCGTCACGGATGTGAGCTCAGTCATGGATCGGCTCGTCTCTCCGCCGAGCGTACCATCAGGATTCGCGCGGCATCGTCGGTCACGGAGGAAACCGTTGTCGCTTGAATCTTCCAATATCTTGCCGAGTCGGTCAATTCCGCATCTAGATGTTGTCCCTTGGGAAAGAGACCGAGTGTGCCATTTCTCAACAGCTCATCGCACCAGCCGAGCAATTGGGGCAGGGGGGCCAGTGCCCGGGCCGTCACCACGTCGACCTTGCCGGTGAAATCGCCGATCACATCTTCGATACGAGCGGCATGAACCTTGACCGGCGCGCCCGTCACACGGGCCGCATGACGCAGGAAGGCGCATTTCCGGGCATTGCTCTCGACCAGATCGATCTGGCCCTTGCCTTGCTCCGCCAGGCAGATGCCGATCACAAGTCCGGGAAAGCCGCCACCGGAGCCGAGATCGAGCCAGCGCTGGCGGCCCTCGGCCAGGCCGAAAATCTGGAGGGAATCCGCAATGTGGCGCGTCCAGACATCGGCGAGCGTCGCTGAGGAGACGAGATTCTTCGCCGCCTGCCAGCGCCCGAGCTCCGTGACGAGGAGGGCGAGGCGCTCCTCTGTTTCACGTGAAACAGGCGTCAAGCTCAAAGCGCGCTGACGGTCGCTTTTATCAACAGTCACGGTGAACCTGTGGATAATACGGGAGCCCGGCTCTTCCGGGCGTGAGCCGCGAGCAAGGTCAGAGCCGCCGGCGTCATGCCTTCGATCCGCCCTGCCTGAGCGAGGTCGGCCGGGCGCTGTGCCGCGAGCTTGAGCTTGAGTTCGTTCGACAGGCCGGAGATCGCATCGAGGTCAAGATCGGCCGGAACCTTGAGCGATTGATCGCGGCGATAGGCCTGAATCTCCGCCGCCTGCCGATCGAGATAGACCGCATAGACGGCATCCGCCGTCACGCGCGCCACGACCGGAGCGGCATAGTCGTTCAGCTCCGGCCAGACTGAAGCGAGCTGCTCGAAGCCCACATCCGGATAGGACAGGATCTGGTAAGCACTGCGACGCAGACCGTCGTGATTGAGTTGCAGGCCGACGGCCTGCGCCTGCTGCGGCGTCAGCGAGAGAGCCTTCAACTTGTCCCGCAGGACAGAGATATCCCTGTTGCGGGCCTCGAATGCGGCCTGCCGGGCAGAGCCGACAACGCCCAGCTGCAAACCCAGAGGCGTCAAACGTTCGTCGGCATTGTCGACGCGCAAGGACAAACGGAATTCCGCCCGCGACGTGAACATTCGATACGGCTCCGTAACGCCATGCGTCACGAGATCATCGACGAGCACGCCGATATAGGATTGCGTGCGATCGAATACGGTAGCCTCAGCCCCGCCTGCCATCCGCGCCGCATTCAGGCCAGCGAGCAGACCCTGAGCGCCTGCCTCTTCATAGCCGGTCGTGCCGTTGATCTGCCCCGCCAGAAAAACCCCGGCGATCGCGCGCGTCTCCAGCGTATTCTTCAGGGCGCGCGGATCGACGAAGTCGTACTCGATCGCATAGCCGGGCCGCAGCATCGCCGCTCGTTCGAGGCCCGGAATCGTCTTCAGCAGGTCGAGCTGGACATCCTCGGGCAGGGAGGTCGAGATGCCGTTCGGATAGACCGTATCGTCGTCGAGACCTTCGGGCTCCAGGAATATCTGATGGCCGTCGCGATCACCGAAGCGTCCCACCTTGTCCTCGATCGACGGGCAATAGCGCGGTCCGCGGCCTTCGATCTGGCCAGAGAACATCGGAGCGCGATGCAGATTGGCCCGAATGAGGTCATGGCTTGCCAGCGTCGTCCGGGTGATCCCGCAGGAAATCTGCGGATTGGTGATCGCCGTTGTCAGCGAGGAGAACGGCTCGGGCGGCTCATCGCCCGGCTGCATCTCAAGCGCCGCCCAATCGATGCTGCGCCCGTCGAGGCGCGGCGGCGTCCCGGTCTTCAGGCGGCCGAGCGGAAAGCCATGGCGCTCCAACGTGGCCGACAGCCCCATCGACGGGGCTTCGTCCACACGCCCGGCCGGAATGCGCCTCTCGCCAATATGGATCAGGCCGCGGAGGAACGTCCCTGTCGTCAGCACAACCGTTCCGGTAGCGAATCGACGTCCATCGGCAAGGATCACGCCGGTAACGCGGCCAGCTTCCACCTCAAGGTCGAAAACCTCACCCGCCACGATATCCAGATCGGGTTGCACCGCCAGCAGATCCTGTACCGCCTGCCGATAGAGCTTGCGATCAGCCTGAGCGCGAGGACCACGAACGGCCGGGCCCTTCCGGCGATTGAGCATGCGGAACTGGATGCCACCCAGATCGGCCGCCCGCGCCATGATGCCGTCGAGCGCGTCGATCTCGCGAACGAGGTGCCCCTTGCCGAGCCCACCGATGGCGGGATTACAGGACATCACGCCGATGGTTTCCGGCTTATGCGTCACGAGGGCGGTGCGGGCACCGTAGCGTGCCGCGGACGCGGCAGCCTCGGCTCCGGCATGGCCGCCGCCGACGACGATGACGTCGTAGTTCTGCCGTTGAGTTGACATGCGGTTTCGCTATCGAAGCCGGGCGGGCGGGTCAACGAAAACTGCCGGCACGGACCGCGCAGGCTTCACTTTCCGATACAGAATCCCGCAAAAAGCCGATCGAGCACATCCTCGACATCGATCCGCCCGACAAGCCGCTCCAGCGCGACCACGGCCATGCGGATATCCTCGGCAAGCAATTCGCCTTGACCGTGCTGCGCCGTCACAGCGCGCTCCAGCGCCGCAATCGCGTCGGTGACCGCGACGCGGTGGCGTTCCCGTGTGAGGAGGGCCGGCTCTCCAGAAGAAAGCCCCTGGAGTCGCGCGACGATATCCGCAAGCAACTCGGCCAGACCCTCGCCAGTCTTGATGGAAATGGCGCGCTCTCCCGGCAGAACCTGGCCGGTCAGGTCGGATTTTGTGGCGATCGCCAGCAGATTGGCTTCGTTCTCGATTCGATACGGGTCCGAATCGACACCACGCAGGCCGAGGACGAGATCCGCCCGCTCGACCAGCGCGCGAGCCCGTCTGACACCTTCCGCCTCGATCGGGTCGTCGCTGTCACGCAGGCCCGCGGTGTCGATCAGGATGACCGGGATTCCCGCCAGGTCGAGCCTGACCTCCAACGTGTCGCGCGTCGTTCCCGCGATCGGCGAGACGATCGCGACATCGCGGCGGGCGAGCGCGTTGAGCAGGCTCGACTTGCCCGCATTGGGCGGGCCAGCCAGCACCACGACAAACCCCTCACGGACGCGCTCCCCCATGACGAAACTGCCAAGGGCGCTCTTCAGCGAAGCCAGCACATCCGAAGCGAGATCGAGCGCCTGCTCTTGCAGCGGCCCGGAAACATCGCCCTCGTCGGAAAAGTCGAGCTCGGCTGCCAGCAGGCTCATCGCGTCGATCAAGGTCGCACGCCATTCTAGGGTCAGCGTGCCCAGCGCGCCATCCATCTGGCGCAGCGCCTGCTGGCGCTGCCATTCCGTTTCCGAATCGATCAGGTCCGCCAGGCCTTCGACGGCGGCAAGGTCGAGCTTGCCCGCCTCGAAAGCCCGTCGGGTGAACTCGCCGGCCTCGGCCAACCGCACATCCGGCAACGCCGTGAGGACCGCGAGCAGCCGCGCCAGGATCGCCCGCGAGCCATGAACATGAAACTCGGCGACATCCTCGCCGGTAAAGCTGGCCGGGGCGGCAAAGAACAGAACCAGCGCGCTATCGATGGCCGCGCCTTCGTTATCGACGAGCCGACGCAAGGTTGCGGTTCGGGGCTCCGGAACCAGTCCTGCAAACGTTTCGAGAACGAATCGAACGCGCGGCCCGGAAACCCTGACCACCGCCACGCCTGCTTTACCGGGTGCGGAGGACAGGGCCACGATCGTCGTAAGGGCGTGCTGAGCCATCATTCCTGCCGCGTGCCGGGGAGGCGGCTTCTTGGACGAGCTTCCCGCTAACATCAAGGTCCGAACGGAAGGTGAGCCAGTCGGCCGGGCTGCGGCGCGACAGGCCAGGGCGCGAACGGTATGACTCCGCGGAAAACCGAAGCACTACCGGTCATACCCTTCCTTTCGCTTCAGGTAGTACTATCGGTATGACCGAGATCTGGCCCAATGCGGCCCGGGCTCTGGAGGCCAGAGATCTCCCGAAAACGCGCTTCGCGCGCCAGTGTCGATAGCGCCATACCTGAAAGAGGGTCGGTCTCGCTAAGCTTCTATCGAGCGAAACGGAAGCACCCGCAGCCATCATCGCTAGCTCGATGTCGACATGCCCTCTCGTGGTATGACCCGGCTAGACCAAGTCTGCGTAGGATTGCAGAGGTCTCGACCAAGTCTGGCGGCAAACCGTCCCCATGCAGTTCGTCTCGTCTCCGAATCGAATGCAACTGACGAGCCGCAACCTGACGTCCAAGGCGCTTTCGGAGCACCCAGAAACAATTTCGCCGCCGCACCGGGATCGGTACGGCGGCGAATCGAAACGCCAGAAAGTTTGCTGACCGTCAGGTGTTCATCGAGTCGAAGAATTCCGAGTTCTGCTTGGTCTGGCGCAGCTTGTCGATGAGGAACTCGATCGCGTCCTGCGGACCCATCGGGTTGAGGATGCGGCGCAGCACATAGGTCTTCTGCAGATCGGAGCGCGGCGTGATGAGCTCCTCCTTGCGGGTGCCGGACTTGAGGATATCGATCGCCGGGAAGATGCGCTTGTCCGCGACCTTGCGGTCGAGCACGATTTCCGAGTTACCCGTGCCCTTGAACTCTTCGAAGATCACCTCGTCCATGCGCGAGCCGGTATCGATCAGCGCAGTCGCGACGATGGTCAGCGAGCCGCCTTCCTCGATATTGCGGGCGGCGCCGAAGAAGCGCTTGGGGCGCTGCAGGGCGTTGGCGTCGACACCACCGGTCAGGACCTTGCCGGAGGACGGCACGACGGTGTTGTAGGCGCGGCCGAGGCGGGTGATGGAGTCGAGCAGGATCACAACGTCGCGGCCATGCTCGACCAGGCGCTTGGCCTTCTCGATCACCATCTCGGCGACCTGGACGTGGCGGGAGGCTGGCTCGTCGAAGGTCGAGGACACGACCTCGCCCTTCACCGAGCGCTGCATGTCCGTGACTTCTTCCGGACGCTCGTCGATCAGCAGGACGATCAGATAGCACTCGGGATGATTGCTGGTGATCGACTGGGCGATGTTCTGGAGCAGAACCGTCTTACCCGTGCGCGGCGGCGCGACGATCAGCGCGCGCTGGCCCTTGCCGATCGGGGCGACGATATCGATGACCCGCGGCGAGAAATCCTTCTTCGTCGGGTCCAACACCTCGAGCTTCAGGCGCTCGTCCGGATAGAGCGGCGTCAGGTTGTCGAAATGGATCTTGTGCTTGATCTTCTCCGGGTCCTCGAAATTGATCGAGTTGACCTTGAGCAGGGCGAAATAGCGCTCGCCATCCTTGGGGCCGCGGATCGGTCCCTCGACCGTGTCGCCGGTGCGCAGGCCGAACTTCCGGATCTGCGACGGTGAGACGTAGATATCGTCCGGTCCGGGCAGATAGTTCGAATCGGAGGAACGCAGGAAGCCGAAGCCATCCTGCAGGACCTCGACGACGCCCTCGCCCAGGATCTCGGTCTCGCGCGCGGCGAGCTGCTTCAGGATGGCGAACATCAGCTCCTGCTTGCGCATGGTGCTGGCGTTCTCGACCTCGACTTCCTCGGCGAAGGCCAGGAGTTCGGTCGGCGACTTGCTCTTGAGCTCTTGAAGCTTGATTTCCCGCATGGGGCACCCGGATCGTGAACACCCTGCCGACAAACAGGGGAGAGGACGGTACTGGATTGATCGACTGAGTCGGTCCTGTCCGGACCTGCGCTTGGGTTGCGCGACATGAGCTGCTGCAAGGGCAGGCGGCTCACGAACAGTCGACAACAAGGGAGGACGCTGGAGAAGCGTAGCGCCCTGATAGCGGGAATCCGGTCCGGGCTCAAGCGGAAAGCGCGACGGGCCTCAGAACGGCTTCACGATGACGAGAATGACGATACCGACCATCAGCACGGCCGGGATCTCGTTGAGGATGCGGAAATAGCGCGGCGACTTGACGTTCCGGTCATTGGCGAAGTTGCGGACATGCTTCACCAGCACGCCATGGATGCCCGACAGCAGGAACACGAGCAGGAGCTTGCCGTGCAGCCAGCCGCCCTTGAAACCGAAAGCGTACCAGGCGAGGTAGAGACCCAGAACCCAGGTGACGATCATCGCCGGGTTGATGATGCCCTTGAGCAGCCGGCGCTCCATGATCTTGAAGGTCTCGGACTGAATCGAGCCGGTCTGCGCCTCCGCATGGTAGACCATCAGGCGGGGCAGATAGAGCATGCCGGCCATCCAGGAGATGACGGCCATGACATGGAAAGCCTTGATCCACTCGTACATCGTCTGAGCCCTCAGCCCCGTACCCGTTTCAGCAAGCGCTCGACATGCGCGATCGGCGTATCCGGCAGAATGCCGTGGCCGAGATTGAAGATGAAGGGCCGGTCTCCGAACACTGTCAGGATGGCATCAACCTCCTGCTCCAGCTCAGGACCGCCCGCGCGCAGCACCAGCGGATCGAGATGGCCCTGCACCGGGACCTTCGACTGGATGGCGTCGCGGGCAAAGCTCCGGTCGATATCGGTTTCGAGCCCGACGGCATCGACACCAGTCCCGGCGATGTAATCAGGGATCAGGCGCCCCGCCCCGCGCGGGAAGCCGATGATCCGCGCCTGCGGATGCACTGCGCGCACGCCCTCGACGATCCGGCGCGTCGGTTCGATGCACCAGCGCCTGAAATCATCCGGCCCGAGCGATCCCGCCCAGCTGTCAAAAATCTGCACGGCATCGACGCCAGCTTCGATCTGCGCATTCAGATAAGCGACCGACGACGTGACAAGCCGATCGATGATCGCCTGGAACAACATGGGATCGCGACCGAACAATTCCTTCGCCGGTCCTTGATCCGGCGTGCCGCGGCCGGCAACCATATAGGTCGCAACCGTCCAGGGCGCTCCACAGAAGCCGATGAAGCCGGTTCCAGAGGGCAGGGCAGCCCGCACCCGCCGCACCGTCTCCAGGATCGGATCGAGCCGGCTCTGATCGGCCTCGCGATCGATCTCGGCCAGACGTGCTGCATCGGCCACCGGCTCCAGCCGCGGCCCTTCACCTTCGGCGAACCAGAGCTTCTGCCCGAGCGCCTGCGGGGCGACCAGGATATCCGAGAACAGGATCGCGGCATCGAAGCCGAAGCGCCGGATCGGCTGGAGGGTCACCTCGGCCGCCCATTCCGGATTGTAGCAGAGCGACAGGAAGCTCCCAGCCTTGGCGCGAAGCTCACGATACTCCGGCAGATAGCGCCCAGCCTGACGCATCAGCCAGATCGGGGGGATCGGCAAGGCTTCGCCGCCGAGCACTCGGATCAGGGCAGGGATATCGCTTTTCGTCATGCCTGCCGGGCCATCCATCCCGCTATCTCTCAAATAAGATTCCTAGAGAGAATCTTTTGTTTTGACTCTTGGAGGCAGGGAGATAGCCCGCCGCAATTTCGTCCACAACTGATCCACAGCCACTGGGACAGCGAGTCGCGGGCCGGGAAAGCCTGCGACCACCTGTTAAGGCTTTATTAACGAATTGGAATCGGCAGTGGCCCTGCCGGCTTCCAAAATGATTCACGTGAAACACTTTCTTTACCATTCACAGCCGGCGGGCTGTTGATGGTTCCGGGGGGTTATACAGAGCCGCCGGCTGGCTCCCGTTTTATGTCCACTTGTCCACACTGCTCCCCATGGCCCGGGAAAACCCGGCCACTCCGGGAACGGGCCCGTGATGACACTCTGCCGGTCTGGAAAAACCGAGCCGGCATCAATTCGCCTCGGGACGATTCCGGTCCGGCCCAAAGCGCGCTAGAGGATAGGGACGCTTCAGGCCGGGGGATGCCGTGGTCCGCAATTATTTCCATCTGCATCTGGTCTCTGATGCGACGGGCGAGACGCTGATCGCGGTCAGTCGGGCCGCGGCCGCGCAATATGAAAGCGTCTCGGCGATCGAGCATGTCTATCCGCTGGTGCGCTCTGAGGCGCAGCTTGCCCGCGTTCTCGCCGAGATCGAGGCCTCGCCCGGTGTCGTGCTCTACACGCTGGTCGAGCCGGAATGGCAGGAGAAGCTGGAGAATTTCTGCCGCGAGCTCGGCTGTCCCTGCCTCTCGGTGCTGCAACCTGTGCTCTCGCTGTTCCAATCCTATCTCGGCCAGGCCCAGGCGACGAAGCCCGGCGCGCAGCATGTGCTCAACACCGAATATTTCCGCCGCATCGACGCGATGAACTACACGCTCTTGCATGATGACGGGCAGATGGGTGGCGATCTCGACAATGCCGATGTCATCCTGGTCGGCATCAGTCGCACCTCGAAGACACCGACGAGCATCTATCTCGCCAATCGCGGCATCAAGACCGCCAACATTCCACTGGTTCCGAACATCCCGCTGCCGCCCGAACTGGAGAAGGCCAAGAAGCCGCTGATCGTCGGCTTGATCGCCAGCGCCGACCGCATCGTCCAGATTCGCCAGAACCGCCTGCTCTCGCTGCGGGCCGACGACGACACGTCCTATGTCGATCCGACTGCGGTGGCCGACGAGGTCACGCAGTCGCGCCGTCTCTGCGCCCGGAAGGGCTGGCCGGTCATCGACGTGACAAGGCGCTCCATCGAAGAGACGGCGGCTTCGATCCTCGACCTGCTCCGCGACCACCGCATGAAGTTCATCGCGACATGAGCGCCTCGTCCGGCCTCTGGCTCGCCGCCGAGCCCTTGATCCTCGCCTCCGGCAGTGCAACCCGGCGCGATATGCTCCTGGCCGTCGGCATCCCGGTCGAGGTCGTGAAGCCGGACATCGATGAACGCGCCGTCGAGAAGCCGCTGGTCGATCGTGGCGTGCCGGCCGATCAGGTCGCGGCGGCCCTGGCCTGCGCCAAGGCGCTCGCCGTCTCGCGTGATCGCCCGGGCCGCCTCGTCCTCGCCGCCGACCAGACGCTGACCTGCGATGGCGTCGCCTTCCACAAGCCGGCGGATCTGGCGGCGGCGCAACGGCAGATCGCTGCGCTCGCCGGCCGGACCCACGAACTCCACTCCGCCTTCGTGATCGCACGCGATGGTGCGCCGCTAGCCGAAGAGCTCGAGGCGGCCCGCCTGACGATGCGCGCTCTCCAGCCCGATTTCATCGCGCGCTATCTGGCCGTTATTGGTTCGGCTGCTCTGTCCAGTGTCGGCGGCTATCAGGTCGAAGGGCCGGGCGCTCAGCTCTTCGACAGGATCGAAGGCGACCATTTCACCATTCTCGGCCTGCCGTTGCTGGCGGTGCTTACGGCGTTGCGCGATCTCGATTGCCTCGCCCGCTAACGGACTTCACTCATGGCGCCTCGCTGCTTCGTCATCGGACATCCCATCGCCCATTCGCGTTCGCCGTTGATCCATGGCGAATGGCTGCGCGAGCATCGGCTTCCTGGCTCCTATGAGCGGATCGATGTCGCCCCGGCCGATCTGCCGGTCTTCGTCTCTCGTCTGCGCGATGGGGAATTCGCTGGTGGCAATGTCACCGTGCCGCACAAGGAAGCGGCGATGGGATTGGTTGATCAGGTCAGCGATGCCGGCCGGGCGGTCGGCGCCGTCAACACGCTCTGGCGCGAAGGCGACCGGATCATCGCCGACAACAGCGACGTGCCGGGCTTCCTCGCCCATCTCGATGCGACGGTGCCGGGCTGGCAGGATCGGGTGGGGACGGCTCTCGTCCTCGGAGCCGGCGGTGCGGCGCGCGGCATCTGCTATGGGCTGAAGGCGCGTGGCGTCGCGCGTATCCTCGTCGTCAATCGCAGTCCTGAGCGGGCCGCCGAGCTGGTCGCAGCTCTCGGCCATCCGCTTGAGGCCGGCGATTGGGCCAAGCGCGACAGCCTTGTCGGAGAGGCCGATCTCATCGTCAACACGACAGCGCTCGGCATGCAGGGCAAGCCGCCGCTGGAGATCGATCTGGCAGCTTTGCGGCCGGGGACAATCGTCGACGACATCGTCTATGTTCCCCTGAAGACGGCGCTGCTGGCCGAGGCGGAGCGGCGTGGGGGCTTGGCCGTAGACGGGCTCGGCATGCTCCTGCATCAGGCCGTGCCGGGTTTCGCCCGCTGGTTCGGCGTGACGCCGCAGGTGACGCCAGCGCTTCGTGCCCTCATCGAAGCCGATATCCTGAAGGCCTGATTCGCCGGAGCCGCCATGACCTTCGTGCTGGGCCTGACGGGCTCGATCGGAATGGGAAAATCGACGACCGCGCAGCTCTTCGTGCAGCGCGGTGTGCCCCTGCATGATGCCGATGCGGCCGTGCATCGCCTGCATCGTGGCCGGGCCGCGGCGCCGATCGAGGCCGCCTTTCCGGGCACGGTGATCGACGGCGTGGTCGATCGTGCGAAGCTGGGGGCGGCCGTGCTTGGTAAGCCCGAGGCATTGCGGCGGCTCGAAGCGATCATCCATCCGCTGGTGCGCGAGGAGGAGGAAGCCTTCCTTGCCCGCTGCCGGCGCGAAGGCGCGGGGCTCGCGATCATCGACGTACCACTCCTGCTCGAAACCGGCGGAGAGGCTCGTTGCGATGCCGTGCTCGTCGTGACCGCGCCGGCCGAGGTCCAGCGCCAGCGCGTTCTGGCCCGCGCCGGCATGACCCCGGAAAAGCTCGACGCCATCCTGTCGCGCCAGATGCCGGATGCGGAGAAGCGCCGCCATGCCCATTTCCTTGTGGACACCTCGCGCGGCCTCGTGGCCGCCGAGCGGCAGGTCGGCTCTATCCTGAAGGCGCTCGCCGGCCGTCCCGGGCGCGGTGCTTGAAGCGAGGTCCTGAAGCGATGCGCGAGATCGTTCTCGATACCGAAACCACCGGCGTCGAAGCCAATAACGGCGACCGCATCGTCGAGATCGGCTGCGTCGAACTGCTCAATCATTGCCCGAGCGGCCGGACCTTCCACGTCTATATCAACCCCGAGCGCTCGATGCCGATCGAGGCGTTCAACGTCCATGGCCTCTCGGAAGAGTTCCTGTCGGACAAGCCGGTCTTCGCCACGATCGCGCAGGAATTCGCGGAGTTCATCGCCGGCGCGAAGCTGGTGATCCATAACGCCGCCTTCGACGTCGGCTTCATCAACATGGAGTTCAAGCGCCTCGGCCTGCCGCCGATCGAGCAGGCTTTCGTGGTCGACACCTTGTCGATGGCGCGCCGCAAGCATCCCGGCGCCTCGAACAGCCTCGATGCGCTCTGCTCGCGCTATGGCATCGACAACGGCCGCCGCACCAAGCACGGCGCGCTGCTCGACTCCGAGATCCTGGCCGAGGTCTATATCGAGCTGATTGGTGGCAAGCAGGCCTCGCTCGGCCTCGGCGTCGAGGCGGCGGCCAGCCGCGGTGGGGTCGCCATGGCGGCGGTCGAGAAGCCGCAGCGCCAGCGCCAGTTGGCACCGCGCCTCAGCGAGGAGGCGCTCAAGGCGCACGAGGCCTTCATTCTCGGCTCGCTCAAGGCGCCGCTCTGGAAGGGCTATCTCGGCATAACGGACGACGCGGCGCAGTAATCCGCGTCGTCTCTCGCTTGGACCTGGCTTATCGCGCCCGGCGGCGCGATACCATGTTGAGCGCCTCGATCAGGGCCGAGAAGGCCATCGCGGCGTAGATATAGCCCTTCGGCACATGCACGCCGAAACCCTCTGCGATCAGCGTGCCGCCGATCATCAGCAGGAAGCCCAGCGCCAGCATCACGACGGTCGGGTTCCTGTCGATGAAATGCGCCAGCGGGTCGGCGGCGAGCAGCATCGTCAGCACCGCGACGAGGACCGCGATGACCATGACCGGGACATGCTCGGTCATGCCGACGGCGGTGATGATCGAATCGATCGAGAACACCAGGTCGAGGATCAGGATCTGGAAGATCGCGGCGCCGAAGCTCAGCGTCACGGCGCGCGTGCCGCCTTCGGCCAGGACCGATTCCGGATCGGGGTCGACCTTGTGGTGGATTTCCTTCGTCGCCTTCCAGACCAGGAAGAGGCCGCCCGCGATCAGGATGAGATCACGCCAGGAGAAGGCCTGTCCGAAGACCGTGAAGATCGGGGCGGTCAGCTTGACGATGATGGCGACGGTGCCGAGCAGGGCGAGGCGCAGGATGAGCGCCAGGCCGATACCGATCCGGCGGCCCTTCGAGCGCTGATGCTCGGGCAGTTTGTTGGTCAGGATCGAGATGAAGATCAGGTTGTCGATGCCGAGCACGACCTCCATGGCGATCAGTGCCCCGAGCGCGGCCCAGACAGTGGGATCGGCGGCAAGCGTCATAAGGTGGTCCATCGGTTCTCCATCGGATACGGAAAAGGCGGGCGTCCCTGCCGGGGCGTCCGCCGTTGCCTCGGGCACATGGAGAGGGGCCCTGTCCTCCGCAAGGGCAACAATAATCCGCAATAAACGAGAAAGGGCCCCGTGAGGGGCCCTTCCGTAGTCTTTTGCCGATGCCGGCGAGCGATCAGTTGGTCGCCGCGCCCTGCTGGCCCTCGAGCTCCTGCATGCGCTGCTGGAAGAGCTGGGCGAAGTCGATCGGGGGCACGTAGAAGGGGGGGAAGCCGCCATTCTGCACGGCCTCGGCGATGATCTGCCGGGCGAAGGGGAAGAGCAGGCGCGCGCAGTCGATCACCAGCACGGGGTGAACATGCTCCTGCGGGATGTTCTGCAGGCGGAACACGCCGGCATAGCTCAGGTCGAAGGCGAAGAGCGTCTCGCCCTTGATCTCGGCCTTGCCCTCGAGGCGCAGCACGGTCTCGTAATCGTTGTCGCCGAGAGCGGTCGAGCCGACATTGACCTGCAGCGACATCTGCGGGCCCTGCTGGGCGTCCTGCTGGGCGAGCGAGCGCGGCGCCTTGGGGTTCTCGAAGGAGAAATCCTTCGTGTACTGGATCAGGGCGTTCAAGCTCGGAGCCGCTTCGGCGCCGGCGCCATTGCCGTTGGGAAGTTCGTTGGCCATCGGTCCCATCTTGTTCTGGCAGGCTGTCTCGGGAAATCCCGCGCCTGTGCCGGCTTTCGGGAGGCGCTCCATGCTATGGAGCGGCGCGCGCGTCGGCTATCATGGACGCCGTGCCGGCACAAGAAGTCGCCTTCACAAGCCGGGGGGTGGATGTTACGAGCCAGTCTCACCATATGACGGTGAACGCCCGGCACCAGCAGGTGACAGGGCAGGCAACAACGGGGAGCCGCGGGTCAGCTTTCGATGCAGAATTCCTTCGACATGCAGACTCTGATCTTTCTGGCTCTGGCCGTGTTCGTAGCCTGGAAGCTGCGCTCCGTGCTTGGCCAGAAGACGGGTAGCGAACAGCCCAAGGATCCCTTCGCTCGCCGCGAGACGCCGCCGATGCGGCCGGATCAGCCGCAAGGCCAGGACAAGAGCGACAATGTCATCCGCCTGCCTGGCGCCGCGAACGATCCCGTCGCGCCCCAGCCGCCGGCAGCCGAGCGCTGGAAGGATCTGGCTGCGCCGGATTCGCCCGTGAGCACCGGCATCGAGGCGGTGATCCGGCAGGAGCCCGGCTTCGACCCGCATGAATTCGTCGGCGGCGCCAAGGCCGCCTATGAGGCGATCGTCACCGCTTTTGCCCGCGGCGACCGCAAGATGCTGAAGGGCCTCCTTGCGAAGGATGTCTATGACGGCTTCGAGCAGGCCATCACCGAGCGCGAGAAGCGCGGTGAGAAGGCCGAGTCGAACTTCGTCTCGATCGACAAGGCCGATCTCGCCGCCGTCGAGGTCAAGGGCAAGACCGCGCAGGTCACGATCGCCTTCGTCTCGCAGCTGATCAGCGTCACCCGCGACGCTCAAGGGTCGGTCGTCGATGGCAGCGCCGAGCAGGTCTCGGAGGTCAACGACATCTGGACCTTCTCGCGCCAGCTCGGCAGCCGCGACCCCAACTGGCTGCTCGTCGCCACCGAATCCGCCGCGTGAAGCGCGGCGGCGCCGGTGTCGCACTGGCGCTCTCCGCAGCCCTGGGCCTTGCATCCGTGACCGCCATGGCCTCGCCGCCCCCGCTGCCCCAAGGCGCCCGCGCCGAGGCCCTGTTGCCCTCCGCGATCCCCGGCTGGACGCAGGACGATCACGGCAAGGCCTTCGCCATCTTCGCGCAGGGCTGCATGGCCGATCCGCCCCTGCGCCAGGGTGTGCCACTGCCAGAGCGCCTGACAGCCGTCTGCGACAAGGCCAAGGCGCTCGCCGCGGCGGGCCCTGTCGGGCGCGAGCAAGCGAAAACCTTCTTCGAACAGAACTTCTCCTTCTGGCGCATCCGGCCGGAAGGCGGCGAAACCGGCTTCACCACCGGCTATTTCGAGCCCGAGTTCGAGGGCTCGCTGACCCGTTCCGATGCCTTCCCGACGCCGCTCTACGACCGGCCGAAGGATCTGGTGACGCGCTTCTCCGAGGATGACTGGCCGGGCCTCGACAAGACGTTCTCGGCCGCGCGCCGCACCGCCAAAGGCTTCGAGCCCTTCCCGGATCGCACCGCGATCGAGACCGGCGCGCTCGATGGCCAGGGGCTCGAAATCCTCTGGCTGCGCGATCCCGTCGATCGCTTCGTGCTGCAGGTGCAGGGCTCGGGCCGTGTCCGCCTGCCGGATGGCTCGGTGACGCGCCTGACCTATTCCGGCCGCAACGGCCATCCCTATACCTCGCTCGGCCGCGTGCTCAGCCAGCGCGAGAACATTCCGCCCGAACAGATGACCATGGATCGGCTGATCGCGCGGCTGAAGGCCGATGCCGGCTTCGCCCGCGACCTGATCCGCCTCAACAAGTCCTTCGTCTTCTTCGCCCGCCGCGACGACCTGCCGGCCGAGAGCGGGCCGATCGGCGGCGCCGGCCTGCCATTGACGCCGCTCCGCAGCATCGCGGTCGACCGCACGGCCTGGCCCTATGGCGTGCCGGTCTGGATCGATACCACGGTCCCCGATGGCGTTGGCGGCGACGAGCATCTGGCGCGCCTGATGATCGCGCAGGATACCGGCTCCGCCATTCTGGGCCCGGCCCGCATGGACCTCTTCGTCGGCTCGGGCGCTGCGGCCGGCCATCGCGCTGGCCTGATCCGCCATCCCGTTGCCTTCACCGTGCTCTGGCCGCGCTGAAATGCGGTCTCGCCGCGGAAAGACGCTGACGGAGGCCGATATCGCGCTCTGGCGCCAGGTCGCACGTTCGGTGAAGCCGCTGCCCGGCCGGGCGCCGGTCGAGCCCGAGCCTGTCCCCGAGCCGGCAGCTCCCGCACCGGCCGAAATTGCAACGCGTGCCGTCGCGGCTGCTGCGCCAGTCAAACCCGCCCCACCCTCAGCGCCGCCGCTGGCGCCGATCGAGCGGCGTTTGCGCACGCAATTGCGCCGCGGCCAGCAGAGCGTCGATGCCTCCATCGATTTGCACGGGATGCGGCAGGACGAGGCGCATCTCGCCCTCCACACCTTCCTGCGCCGCGAGCAGCGGCGGGGATGCCGCATTGCCCTGGTGGTAACCGGCAAGGGCGCGCTGGCGCCGGCTCTGTTCGGTGACGAGCGCGGCGTGCTGCGCCGGATGGTGCCGCATTGGCTGCGCCTGCCCGACTTGCGCGCGCTGGTCCTCGGTTTCGAGGAGGCCGAGCAGCGCCATGGCGGCTCCGGCGCGCTCTATGTCCGCTTGCGCCGCCTCAGGGAGCATGGGCCGTGACGCCCTTCGGCCAGCGCATCCGGGCCCTGCGGGAGGCGCGCGGCATGAGCCTCGCGCAGATGGCGGAGGGCCTCGGTGTCTCGCCGGCCTATCTCTCGGCGCTTGAGCATGGCAAGCGCGGCCGCCCGACCTTCACCCTCATCCAGGGCACGATCCATCTGCTCGGTGTGATCTGGGACGAAGCCGATGAGCTTGTCCGCCTCGCCGACCTCTCGCATCCACGGGTGGTCATCGATACGGCCGGGCTCGACCCGGAAGCGACGCTGCTGGCCAACCGCCTGGCGCGCGAGATCGCCCTGCTGGAGGGCGAGGATCTGCGCCGGCTCGCTGCTGTGCTCGACGAAGCCGCCACCCGCCGCGATCCTGCCTGATTCGCCCCGCTTGACCCCGCGTCACACGGATGCGACAGGGCCAGCACCTTCCTATCGGCCGACGGGCCACGCCATCCGGACAGAGCAAGCAAGAGCCATGACCCAGACCCGCACGGACGTCCTCGCCCTCGGTAACGCCATCGTCGATGTCCTGGCCTCGGCCGAGGAGGATTTCCTCATCGCCCAGAAGCTGACCAAGGGCGCGATGATGCTGATCGACGAGGCCCGCGCCGAGTCGCTCTACGCCGCCATGGGCCCGGCCCGGATCATCTCGGGCGGCTCGGCTGCCAACACCATTGCTGGCCTCGCTTCCTTCGGCGGCAAGGGCGCCTTCATTGGCAAGGTCCGCGGCGACGAGCTCGGCAAGCTCTATCGCCATGACCTGACCTCGCTCGGCGTGGCCTTCGGCACGGCCGATGCGACGGAAGGCCCGGCGACCGCGCGCTCCTTCATCATCGTCACGCCCGATGGCGAGCGCACGATGAACACCTATCTCGGCGCCTGCCAGGGCCTCTCGGTCGCCGATGTCGACGCCAAGGCCGTCGAGGCCGCCGACATCGTCTATCTCGAAGGCTACCTCTGGGACCCCCCGGCGGCGAAGGAAGCCTTCCGCAAGGCCTCCGAGATCGCACACAAGGCCGGCGGCCGCGTCGCCATCACCCTGTCGGACTCCTTCTGCGTCGACCGCTATCGCGACGAGTTCATCGGCCTGATCCGCAACCGCATGGTCGATCTCGTCTTCGCCAACGAGCACGAGCTCAAGAGCCTCTACGAGACCTCGGATTTCGATACGGCCCTGTCCTGGCTGCGTTCGGAGAACATCCTCGCCGTCGTCACCCGCTCCGAGAAGGGCGCGCTGGCGGTGACGCCGGACGGCATCGTCGAGGAGCCGGTCTTCCCCGTAGAGCGCGTGGTCGATGCGACCGGCGCTGGCGATCTTTTCGCCGCCGGATTCCTCTACGGCCTGACCTCGAACCGCGAGACCCGTGACTGCCTGCGCCTCGGCGCACTGGCGGCAGCCGAGATCATCTCGCATGTCGGCGCCCGTCCCGATGTCAGCCTGAAGACGCTGGCGGGGAACGAAGGGCTGCTCTGACGGCACCACGATTGTCGTTCCGGGGCGGCCCTATGGGCCGAACCCGGAACCCACGATGGGGCACAGCCGAATTACAATTCTTGTCGTACCGCTGAAGGCTCGGTCTTAAGCTGGCCGAAGCTTGCGAGTGGCGTCGCTATGCGAAGCCCCGAAATGACGGTGGCGAGCCTTCGCCGTCAATACAACGTCGCCTTGACCCGGCCCGGCAGCGCCTCGTCGTAAGCCTTGCCGTCGAAGGTCGCGACCTCTGCATTCCGTGCCGTGATGTCGCGCAGCATCGTGCCGGGCGAGGGCAGGTTGCGCCGCTCGACCTGCCGTTCTGGGTTCCAGAGCTCCGCCCGCACCACCGCGCGCGAGCACTGGAAGTAGACGGCCTCGACATGGACGGTCATGACGCTCGCCGGCAGCTTCCCGGCCATCTCGAACTGCGAACACAACTCTGGATCGCAGGAAATCTCCGCGCGTCCGTTCACGCGCAGCGTCTCGCCGCAACCGGGGATCATGAAGAGCATTCCGATTCGATCGTCGAACAGAATATTCTTCAATGAATCCAGCCTGTTATTGCCTTTTCGGTCGGGAATCAAGAGCGTTTTCGCGTCCCGGACCGTGACGAAGCCCGGCAGATCCCCGCGCGGCGAACAATCCAGGCCCTCCGGACCGACCGTGGCGAGCACGAAAAACGGCGAGGCGGCGATCAGCGCCGCATAGTTCGCATCGACGTGGTCGATCTCCTTGAAGGTCGAGGCCGGCGCGATCGGATTGGGATAGGCGCGGGCAAGGTCATCGAGCGAGGCGATACGGTGGTCGGACATGCCGGTCTCCATGGATCGGCATATGTCTAGACTATTGTGTGCGGCGCGTCATCTCTTCACTGCGCGCTGTCTGTCGAAGACAAGCCAGCCGCGATAGCTGCCGCGAGACCAGCCGGGTTGTCCCAGGGGATCGAATGCCCGGCGCATGGCACGATGGCGATATCGATCCCGGCCTCCGGCAGCCTCGCCGCATCATCATAGGGCAGGGACAGCTCGCCGATGATCAGCGTACGCGGCACGGGGAGCGACGTCAGGATGCTCCGCCATGTCGGATCGCTGCCTTCGACGAGAGAGCGCGCGGTCCGCTGCACGGCATAGGCGGCGCTGCGGGCGAGCGAGGCCGCCCAGATATCGTTGCCCTCTGCCCGGGCCGCACGGACGATCGCATCCTGGCCGCCGGCGCAATACTCTGCTTCGGGGATCGCTGCGATGCCCCGGCTGAACTGGCCCCCGCCCGGATCGAGATTGGGTTCGCCGACGACGAGCCGGCCGAGGCGCGGTCCCAGCATCGCGGCAGCGGCAATCGCGACGGTGCCGCCCATGCTGTGCCCGAACAGATCAACCTGCGGCAGCGCCAAAGCATCCACCAGTGCGACGACGCTGTGGGCATGGTCCTCGATCGTATAGCCGAACACTTCCGGCCGGTCGCTGAAGCCGGAGCCCAGCAGGTCGATCAGCAGCATGCGCCTGCCGCGCAAGGCCGGATCAGCCGCGACGGTCGGATAGTCGCAGGACGAGGCGCAGCCGAGGCCGTGAATCATGATCAGGGCTGGGCCGTCGCCAGCGAGGTCATGGTAGCGCAGCGATCCGCCAGCGGCGGGAACGGTGAAGGATTTCATCGGCAGGCACTCCGGCTTTCACGGAAGACTAGCAAAGGCATTGTCCGCACATGGCGGGATAAAGCCTGTCGGCCAGAACGAAAAACGCCCCGCATCGGATGATGCGGGGCGTCCTGTCTTGCACAAGCTGGCGGGCAGTGATTACTCGGCCGCGCCCTGCTTCTCGCGGGCCTTTTCGGCCTCGCGCTGGGCCTTGAGCTTCTCGGTGAGGTCCTCGCCAGTGGCCTGGTCGACGACCTTCATCGAGAGGCGGATCTTGCCGCGCTCGTCCTGGCCGAGGAACTTGACCTTGACCTTGTCGCCTTCCTTGACGACGTCCGAGACCTTCTGGACGCGCTGGGGAGCGAGCTCGGAGATGTGGACGAGGCCGTCCTTGGCGCCGAAGAAGTTCACGAAGGCGCCGAACTCCATGATCTTGACGACGGTGCCGTCATAGATCACGCCGACTTCGGCCTCGGAGACGATCGACTTGATCCACTTGATCGCGGCTTCGATCGACTTGCCGTCGGCGGAGGCGATCTTGATGGTGCCGTCGTCCTCGATGTTGACCTTCGCGCCGGTCTTCTCGACGATCTCGCGGATGACCTTGCCGCCGGAGCCGATGACTTCACGGATCTTGTCGACCGGGATCTTCATCGTCTCGATGCGCGGGGCGTATTCGCCCAGCGAGGCGCGCGAGGTCGAGAGCGCCTTGTTCATCTCGCCGAGGATGTGCTCGCGACCGCCCTTGGCCTGGTCGAGGGCGACCTTCATGATCTCCTCGGTGATGCCGGCGATCTTGATGTCCATCTGCAGCGAGGTGATGCCTGCGGCGGTACCGGCCACCTTGAAGTCCATGTCGCCGAGATGATCCTCGTCGCCGAGGATGTCGGAGAGCACGGCGAAGCGCTCACCCTCGAGGATGAGGCCCATGGCGATGCCCGCGACCGGCGACTTCAGCGGAACGCCCGCATCCATCAGCGCCAGCGAGGTGCCGCAGACGGTGGCCATCGAGGAGGAGCCGTTCGACTCGGTGATCTCCGAGACGACGCGGATCGTGTAGGGGAACTCGGCCTTCGCCGGCAGCATCGGACGGATGGCGCGCCAGGCGAGCTTGCCATGGCCGATTTCGCGGCGGCCGGGCGAACCCATGCGGCCGGTCTCGCCGACCGAGTAGGGAGGGAAATTGTAATGCAGCAGGAAGGTTTCCTTGTAGGTGCCTTCCAGCGAGTCGATGAACTGCTCGTCGTCACCGGTGCCGAGCGTGGTCACGACCAGCGCCTGCGTCTCGCCGCGGGTGAACAGGGCCGAGCCGTGGGTGCGCGGCAGCATGCCGGCCTCGGCGACGATCTTGCGGACCGTCTTGAGATCGCGGCCGTCGATGCGGGTGCCGTCGTCGAGGATGGTCCAGCGCACGACCTTGGCCTGGGCTTCCTTGAATTGGCCGCCGACCTGCTCCTTGGTGAAGGTGGTCTTGCCGTCCGGCTCGGCCGAGATCAGCGAGGCGACCTTGGCCTTGGCAGCGTCCAGCGCCTTGTAGCGCTCGGCCTTGGTGGTGATCTTGTAGGCGGCGCGCAGATCGGCGTCGACGAGCTTCAGGACGGCGTCCAGAACCACGGAGTTGTCGGCCGGGGTATAGTCGCGCGGCTCCTTGGCGGCCTTCTCGGCCAGGCGGATGATGGCGTCGATCACCGGCTGGAAATGCTTGTGGCCGAACATCACGGCGCCGAGCATCACGTCCTCGGGAAGCTCCTTGGCTTCCGACTCGACCATCAGGACGGCGTCCTGGGTGCCGGCGACGACGAGGTCGAGAACCGATTCCTTGGCCTCTTCGATCGTCGGGTTCAGCTTGTAGGCGCCGTCGATATAGCCGACGCGGGCGCCGCCGATCGGGCCCATGAAGGGCACGCCGGAGAGGGTGAGCGCGGCCGAGGTCGCGACCATCGCCAGGATGTCGGGATCGTTCTCCAGGTCATGCTGGAGCACGGTGACGACGACCTGCGTGTCGTTCTTGTAGCCTTCGACGAAGAGCGGGCGGATCGGGCGGTCGATCAGGCGGGAGACCAGCGTCTCCTTCTCGCTCGGACGGCCCTCGCGCTTGAAATAGCCGCCGGGAATGCGGCCGGCCGCGAAGGTCTTTTCCTGGTAGTTGACGGTCAGCGGGAAGAAGTCGAAGCCCGGCTTCGGCTCCTTGGCCGAGACGACGGTCGCGAGCACGACGGTCTCGCCATAAGTGGCCATCACGGCGCCGTCGGCCTGGCGGGCGACCTTGCCGGTCTCGAGGACGAGCTTGCGGCCGCCCCAGATCAGTTCTTCGGTTTGGATGTCGAACATGTGTTTCGTCTTTCGGTCGGGTTCGACCCGTCCGGTGCCTTCAGGCCCATGGGCAAGACGGCGGAACGCTCGGGTGTGAGAGGGAATGCGCCCGAGCGCTCGGCGATCCTGCCATGGACGTCTTGGGCGCCCGGCGGGTCACGCGGAAAGGCCGCCCCATGCGGCTGCCGCGATAGTCAGGCAGGCACCCCATGGCGCCCTTGCCCGAAAAGGAGCCGCCCGGAGCAGGTCGCACCGGGCGGAAACCATCAGCTTTCGATCAGCGGCGGATGCCGAGCCGTTCGATCAGCGTCTTGTAGCGACCCTGGTCCTTGCCCTTGAGGTAATCGAGCAGGGAACGGCGCTGGGAAACCAGCTTCAGCAGGCCGCGGCGCGAATGGTTGTCCTTCGCATGCGACTTGAAGTGGCCGGTCAGGTTGGTGATGCGCTCGGTCAGGATCGCGACCTGAACTTCCGGCGAGCCGGTGTCGTTCGGCTTGGTGGCGTATTCCTGGAGCAGCGCAGTCTTGCGCTCGGCAGTGATCGACATCGGGAGATCCTCGTGTTCGGGTTGATCTGGCGGGCCAGGCCGGGATGTCGTCCAGCAAGGTCCGAAGTCCGCGAGCACCTCATCACGGAGGGGTCGCGCCGCCGGCTGGTTGGCCGGTTGCCCGGGCATATACACGAAATCGGGGGAAACGCCAGCGTTCCCGACTCCGGGCTAGGCCGACGCCTCGCCGCGATCATAGCGCTGCTGCGCCGCCTCGACCTCGCCGATATGGGCCTCGGCCCAGAGCGTCAGCTGGTTCACCGTCTGCGCCAGCGTCCGCCCGAGCCCGGTCAGCGAATACTCGACGGTCACCGGCACGGTCGCGAACACCTCGCGCCGCACCAGCCCGTCGCGTTCCAGGCTCTTCAGCGTCTGCGACAGCATCTTCTGCGAGATGTTCTCGATCCGCCGCCGGAGTTCGTTGAAGCGCAAGGTGCCGTCGTCGAGCGCGATCAGGATCAGCACCGCCCAGGTATCGCCGATGCGGTCGAGCACGCGCCGGGTCGGGCACAGGGCCTGGAAAGGGTCGGGGCGTTTCAGCATGGCGGTTTCCCGGAGGTGACCATGTCGCGTGAAAGTGCCTTCTTTACGAGGCGGTGCGGCAGGGTCAGATAGGTTCCATTGGAGTGCAGGTATCCAGAAGATACCAAACAAAGGAACCTTTGTCATGAAAGTCGCATTGATCGGCGCCAGCGGATTCATCGGTTCGCGCCTGCTGGCCGAACTCTCCGCCCGCGGCCATGCCGTCACCGCCATCGTCCGTAATCCCGAGAAGGTCGCTGCGCTGCCCGGCGTCACCGCCGTCAAGGGCGATGTCTTCGACAAGGACGGGCTGGCCAAGCTCGTTGCCGGTCATGATGCCGTGATCAGCGCGGTGCATTTCAGCGCCAGCGACCCGCAGATCCTGCTCGCTGCGGTGAAGCAATCGGGCGTGAAGCGTTATCTCGTCGTCGGCGGCGCCGGCAGCCTCGAGGTCGCGCCGGGCGTGAAGCTCTTCGACACCCCCGAATTCCCCGCTGTTTATCTCGATGAAGCCCGGAAGGGCGGCGCCTTCCTTGATCTGCTGAAGCAGGAACAGGGCCTCGACTGGACCTTCCTCTCCCCTTCCGCCCTGATCCAGCCGGGCGAGCGCACCGGACAATTCCGCCTCGGGACCGATCAGCTTCTGGTCGATGCCAAGGGCAACAGCGCGATCTCGGCTGAGGATTACGCGATCGCCCTCGTCGACGAGCTGGAGAAGCCGGCCCATAGCCGCCGCCGCTTCACGGTCGGCTACTGATCCTCGTGCCTTTATGAAAAGGGCCGCGCCTCCCTTGGGAAGCGCGGCCCTTCTTTATTGAGCGGCTCGCGATTGCGATTACGCCTTGCGGAAGCGCTTCTCGCCGATGCTGAGCGTGCCGCGCTTCAGCTTCCCGAGGGCGACCCAGCCGGTTTCGCCTTCGAAATAGAGCTTCGAGCGATCGACCGCATAGCGGCCGACATGCTTGGCGCCGGCGGCAGGCTTGGCCTTGTGGAACTGGCCGTCCGGCCTGAGGTCGATCAGGATCGACCCGTCCTCGGTCTTCCATTGGCCGATCGCGGCCTGTTCGAAGGGGCCGGGCGTGCCGGCGGTGTCGAAATCGATCTCGAGCGGGCGGACGGTACGGCTGGCCGGCGCAAGGCCGGAGGCGAACTGGCCGAGAGCCTGAAGAACCTGGCTGATCTGCATGGTTTTCGTCTCCCTGTGGTGGTGACGGCTGAAACCGCTTGTCGCAGACATCCCCGTCGGGACCTGTCAGCAAGCGGCGCGGCATCGAACGACTCAAGCGAGTCGGCCGAGGAACGTCACGGATTGAATGTGCGAGGGCGGCGTCGTGATGGAGCAAAGCTCCGGCGCCTGTCACCGAGATAGGCCGATCAAGCGCCACGACAAGAGTCGGCGAGCAAAAATTTTGTCCCGAAACGCCAGCGGCGCCCTTTTGGGGCGCCGCACATGTCGTGTTCGAGGATGGTTCGGAGACTGCCTGGTCTCAGAACTCTTCCCATCCGGAATCACTGGCCCGGCCGCCGCCGCCATTGGCGACCTTGCGCGGGGCAGGCGCGCGGGACTGGACGAAGGCGGCCTCGGCCAGCTGGCGCAGGCGCTCCGGCTCGCCGGAGGAGACTGCGGAAGCAGGCGCAGGCCGCCCGGCTGCGCGCATCTGCGCCTTCGCACGCGGCGCCGAGGCCGGCTGGGCGTAACCCGCCTGGCCGGCGGCCTCGCGGCCGGTCTTGAACGCCGCGACCA
>NZ_JBYSYT010000017.1:0-25230 GCF_058783685.1 Allobosea sp. FW305-C-101
TGTGTCGAAGCCCTGTGGGGCTTCAAACATCGGCGCTCAGACCCCTGCCGCAAAGGTGGAACCGGGACACCGCTTACCCTACGCCGAGCTTTACGCATAGTTTGGGGATTCGGTGGCAACTCCGCTGACCCCATCAAGGTCGTCGGCCTTGAAGTCGGACTAGATTGACTTAGTGCTCCGCCCGCCGGAACCAATCTCGCTGAGGGCCAGTGCCTGCTTCAGCGAGGCCCTTCTGCACCAACCTTCGCCCGGCGCGCGAAACCTCCCAAGGAATCTCGTCGAGGTGGGTAGCCAACTCCAGCGGGCTTCTGAATTTGCCGAATTCAAGGGCCACGTAGAGCTTGTGCTCCAGGGTCGCGTCATAGGGCGGCTCCAAGTTGCCGTCCTCGAAACGATCGCACCAGATTATCCGCCCGCGCCAGACGATGAAGTGACTACCGCAGCCACCGTCTCGCCAGACCGAGGGGTAGAGAGTGATCTCATCACCGCGCTCGTCCAACTTCCAAGCCTTGGCTGTACGCGGATCAAGGTTGACCACAAGTGTCTCACCGCACCCGTCCGGGCAGGCGACAAGCAGGGATCGAGGAACGCCGCGGCGGACTAGCACAGCGTCGCCAGCCGCCTCCAGCAACAGCTCGCCCTGATCACGGTACTCCGCAACTCCACGCAGGCGCAGATGACGGGCGGGCTTGCTCACGAGATCCTCCGAGCTTCAAGGTCGTCTACCAATCGCGCAGCGACGACGAAACCGTGAGCTCTCCTGTAGCGGTCCGCGGCCGGCCCGTCATTCCATTGACAGCGGCGTAATAGCTGGACGGCCACGGCGGTCTGATATTCGGTCGGGCAGGACTGCGCCGCGAGCCCTATTTGCCTAAGCTGGCGGACTGCAGCAACCATCCAGCAATAGGGAGCGTGCGCAGGGCCTGGTCCCGGCGCGTCGACAAACGCGGATGGGGCGTAGAGGCGGTCGATCTCGTCCGTCCACGCTTTGTTTTTGTAAGCTCTGGCGTCTTCTTCCGGTGGAAGCTCGAACGCGAGCCACACCTCCAGCGCGGCGACATCCGTGGTTAGAGGCCCTCGTTCAGCGACGGAAGCCAGATCGATGAGGATCGCCTGCCCGCTCCGGACGACGACGTTGCCGCCATGCAGATCACCGTGCACCGGGGCGAGGCGATAAGACTGGTCGCTTAGGCTTGTCAGCCGCTGCCAAAGTACGCCGCCAGTGGCGGCGACCGTCTCTCGTGCAGCGTGCTCCTCATAGCTGGGTTTGATGTGCTCCGGGGCGCACACGCCAGCACTGTGCATGGCGAGGGCCACCGATCCCTTGGTGGGGGAGGCATCATAAGCTTGATTGCGCCAACCTGAGAGCGTCTCCCCCATGAGGGAAGAGATAGCTTGTCCGGCCACGTTCCTGCGCACCATATCCCAGAGGGATTCCGAGCGGTCCACAAAGTCTCCCGCAAACAGGCTGCGCTCCGCGCCTTCGACGATGTCCTGCACGTTCGGCCGCAGCCCGAACGGGACGTACCGATCGGCAAATTCGCGATAGTTCGCGAACTCCTTCGCAATCTTCGCGTGCTCGTCGACCTTGGCAAAGAACGGCTGGGGCTGCTTACCCGCGCGCGAACCACTGACGGTCATGTGGACGGCGAAAACCCGAGCATCCGAGCGGCCGCCTGTTAGCTCCTGGAGCACGATACTGTCGCAAAAGTGGAATGCGCGTTGAAAAAGGGGTTCGTCTCGCCGATCAAGAGGGCGGCCATTCGTTGCCATGGTGATCTCAAGGGCCGGCTTTGCACGAGGGCCGAGTCGCCGTCGCGCAATGCGCTCAGCGATCTCGTGCGCCTCTGGCGCCGTACGAACTTTGAGACGATGCAGGAGGCGAAATCCTGCTAAGTACGCCTGGGCAGTTCCAAGTGCGCCATCGTCCGGCGACACAAGATAGATGTCGGAGCCGTAGTCCAGCAGTGGTTGCGCCAACCGCTGAATCGCAGCTGCTGTCTCTGTGCCGTTGTCACCGTCCAAAGCAAAGACCGCAGCCCGAACGTCCGCGGGATTCCGGAGCGGCTCATCGAGCGCAGTCTTAACGAGCCAGAGGCCCCGGTTGCTGAACTCACGCCCTACTTGCTCGCCAGCGGGCGGCCCCAACCAAAGAACCCCGCGCTCAGCCATGGCACATCCCGATGTGCCTCACCGGCAGTGCCCAACGTCCTGCCCGCGCCATCGCGCCCGAGGCAGAACAGACGATACAGGTATCCGTCCTTCTGGCTGTCGTCAGCCGTACCGTACCACGCACGCCGTCGTACATCTGGAAACGGGCGCCCGCGCGCACTGGCGTTACCGCACCCAAGAACATGGTCACCGCCAATGACGACATGGTCGAATTGATAGAGATGACCGCCGGCTGCGGCTCGTGCACACCCTGTACATACGGGTCAGCGGCGCGCTGCATGGGCGTGAGCATCTCTCGGCGGATCTGTTCTCCGTCCAGAGCGCCGGTGCAGGTGAGGCATGGAAGCCCGGGGGCGAGCATCTGCACTCGACCGGTGATGTGAGACACACCTTCGGGTCCGACAGTGATGCTCACGCCCATGTCGATAGCCGGCACCAGGTATTGGTAGGCCAGCTGGCCTACTACTGCCCGGCTCGCGTGGGAATCAGTGCAGATAAAAAGGAAATCGAGAGCGGCCAACTGCGGCGGCACGTCGGCATCGACGACGTCCCGCTCAAGAGGCCTAACCCGTGCCTGCGGATTAATATGGCCGATCGTCCGAGCGGCCACCTCCACTTTCGGCCGCCCTACATCGCCGGGCCCCGCGCCCACAAGGCGATTGAGATTGGTGGTTTCCACCGTGTCCGGCTCCACGACCGTGAAGTCCTGGACACCCAAATAAGCCAGTTGCTGCAGGAGTACTGAGCCCGTTCCGCCTGCACCAATTACACCAACCCGTAGGCTACGGAGCAGCTGCTGCCCAGGCGCGCCAAAGGCTCGCACTTGACGATCGTGAGCAGAAATGTCGGCGTGGTCTTGCGGGAATCGGGTCCTCAATATCAGGTCCGCGCCCACATCCCATACAGGAACCTCTTTCGTATCGCCCAGTATGCGGGCGCGACAGCCATCTGGACCGACCACTAGCGCCAGGTGTTCGAGATCGGCCGCACGTCGGGCGAAGTATGAAGCCAGTTGCGCCTCGCCGCGATCATCCTCTTCCGAGAAGACTGGATAGCTCTCCGCCCACGGGTGGGTGTGAACCATCACGATACTGAGCCCATCGCGGCGAGCGCGATTTGCGATTTCGACAACGAATGCGGCCTTCAGCACGGCGGATACGGCATCTCGCCGCTCGTAGGCATCTTCTGGCACAAGGGCAGCGTCTGCCACCACCCAAGACCCTGCTCCCCGATCATGGTGGGCATAGGCCACCGCGCAAGCCTCCCGAGAGCGATCGGCCAGCAAGGAGTCATAGAGCTCGCCGTAGAGAGGCGCAGGAAATCGCAGCCCGCTCACTGAATTCGCCTCAATCGATCGAGTATCGTGTTCATCCAACTGGACAGAGTGTCCCGGTTTGGATTCCACCCGTTCAATAAGTGCCAGGAGAACCACAGACCCATATGGGTGGTCTCTGGAATGTTGTTCTCCGCAGTATTCTGCGGCATCTGCCCGCCCGCCAGGCGCAAGTCCGCGTCCGCCCAGAAGCAGTCTACTGCAGCGAATGGGTAACCTGCCGGGGCCAGGAAACGGATGACCGAGGCAGCCTTGGTCCACCCTTCCGGCAGCGCAACCCTCAGCACGCTGATGAGACTTGCGCCGCCGGGCAACTTCGTGACTTCGACCTCGCCGAAACGCTCGCGCAATTGCTGAATCTGAGTTTCGAGCGGGGCCATGTCAGCCGAAATTCGCCTTAGGGGCCGACGAAAAGCGAGGCGGACCGCCCTGCTTGGTATCGATCAAAACCGCCTGGTCATCCGAAATGATTTCGTCTGGATCGTGCCCGTGCCCTTCCAGCACCAGGTCGTGGGTCTGATCCCAGCCGACAATCTTGGCCTTGATCTGTAGGCCGGTAAGCGAAGCCTGATCGGTTTCGTACTTCTGGCCGTTGAAGAAAAACGCGAAGGAAGTCGGTTTGCCGCCCCCCTTACCGCCGCCCTGTCCATTGCCGTTAGGCATCTGCATCTCCTTTTGCTCGGGCACATCCCGAGTGCCCGCTTGATATGACTCAGCTCGGGTTTGACGTCAATACAAACTCCGTCATGTTTGTTTAACAAACATATGTTTGCGAGATTGACAGTGAACGCCAACTGATGGAAACACTTGTGCATGGCTACAGATCACCGCTATCCGGCCTTTGGACGCGCAGTGTCGATTCGGCGGGAGCAACTGAAGATGTCTCAAGCCGATCTCGCTGCTCGTGTGGGTGTGTCCCGGGCCTCAGTTGCCAACATGGAGGCCGGCAGGCAGAGCGTGCTACTGCACCATGCCTGCAACATCGCCGCGGCGCTTGGACTTGCGAGCGTCGCCGACCTCTTGCCCGCAACCGGAAAAACAACGCTTGAAGATCAGGCGCTCGCCCTGTCTGACGACGTTAGCGCCCGAGCAAAGGAACAAATTAGCGGGATGATCGCCAGCGCTCTAGCGACGGCAAAGGCAAAATCGTGAGGCAAGCAGAGCCCCAGAAAGCACGCGAAGCAGCTCGGCGCCTCCTTGCGGAGTTTGGCGTGAAGAGTGCTCCGGTTCCGGTCGAACGCATCATCAAGTTCCGGAACATCGTACTTCAGTATGCGCCCTTGGATGCCGAGCTATCCGGGATGGCCTTCATCCGCGACAATGTCCGCATCATCGGCGTCAACGCTTTACACCATCCCAACCGTCAGCGTTTCTCAGCGGCGCACGAACTGGCGCACCATGAGCTCCACGATGGTGACATCCGCAACGAGGTGCACGTTGACAAGGCATTTCGTGTCTTGTGGCGGGACGATCTTGCATCGCTTGGCGTAGACCCGCTTGAGATTGAGGCCAACGCCTTTGCGGCCGAATTGTTGATGCCCACCGAGATACTCAAGGGCTTGATCGATCCAGCTACCTTAGACCTCGACGACGACGAAAAGGTCGAAGCCTTGGCTAAGAAGCTGCGGGTCAGCACAGCGGCGTTGCGGTATCGGCTCGCGTCACGGGATTAGGCGCGAGATGGTCGGCTTCGTCTTCTATGACACTGAGACGACCGGCCTCCAACCTGGTTGGGACCAAATAGTTCAGTTCGCCGCGATTCGAACTGACGAAAACCTGAATGAAACGGCCCGTTTCGAGACGCGCTGCCGATTGCAGCCGCAAACTATTCCGCACCCGGCCGCCCTCCTGACGAACGGCCTACCGATTGCTCGCCTCACGGATCGCGATCTGCCGTCGCATTACGACTTGATATGCTCGGTCCGCCACCATCTGTTGGCATGGTCACCGGCGATCATCGTTGGCTACAATTCGATGCGCTTCGACGAGGAAATGCTGCGACACGCACTTTTCCAGTCGCTGCACCCGGCGTACCTCACAAGTAGCCACGGGAATTCTCGCGCTGATATAATGAACCTCGCGCTTGCGGCGGCTCAGCAGCCGCACTGCCTGAACGTGCCCCTCGGGGAAAATGGCCGTCCCACATTTCGATTGGAGCGCTTAGCGGCGGCCAACGGACTTTCCGCCCACGATGCGCATGACGCCATGAGCGACGCGGAAATGGCGTTGATACTTGCTCGCGTCGTACGTGATCGCTCTCCTGAGGCATGGCATCGCTTTGTCCGTTTCTCGAAGAAGGCGACTGTCGCAGAATTCGTGGCCGCTGAGGACGCGTTCATCCTCACGGAATTTTTTGGGAATGAGGCCTACCACCGTGCAGTCACTTGCATCGGCTCGGTCCCCGACAATGTGAATGGGCGGTTTTGCCTGGATCTTTCGGTCGACACGAACGCTTGGGCCGCATTGGATGATGAGGCGCTGCGCTTAGCCGTAGCTCGCAAGGGTAGCCCGGTCCGGCGGTTGGCGGTCAATGCTGCCCCAGCTGTTGCTGCGCTATGGGAGGCAACCGATGTAATGCTCGGCAGCTTAGGTATCGACTTGGTTGAAGAACGTGGTCGTCAAATAAAAAGTAATGCGGAGCTTTGCGGCCGCGTAATACGAGCATATGTCGCCGGCTGGGGAACGCGGGAGCCCTCTCTCCACCCAGAAGAGCAGCTTTATAGTGGTGGCTTTCCGCTCCCTCCCGATGAGACCCGGATGCGGGAATTCCATCAGGCTAACCAGATTTGCCGTGCCCGCATCGTCGAGGAATTCCATGATCCGAGACTTTCAGCTTTCGGTCGACGGCTCGTTTATGCAGAGCATCGCAGCGTGCTGGATGAGGCCGCGCGTTTGCGAGAGGATATTGCGCTAGCTGAGCGGCTTCTCACCGACCACGGCGACGGTTTGACGCTCCACCGCGCATTGGCGGCCGTTGACGAGCTAATTGCAGCAGAAGCCTCCGACCCAGTTGGACTGCTGGTGAGCTATCGAGATTGGCTGGTCCAACGAACCGAACGGGTTGAAGAATTCCTGCACGGCCACCGTCCGGGCGCGATTGGTTAAGCCGATCGGCATATCCGGCGCGGGTCAGCATTCATCCAAGAGTAAAAATCACTGTCGATCAACCTGTAAACGGACTGTCCGAATATAGTCCGAGGGCCAGGGCGGCCGGTTGCATCGCCACACTAACCAGAGCGCCAGAATGCGGACGCTCCAGACGCTAGCTAGGGGCCAGCAACAGAAGCCCGAGACTACGAGGCATCAGCCTTCTTGGGTCGACCGACTTTGCCGAGACGATCGATGCACAAGGCCCGCCCATCTGGAAACCGTGCGACGACCTCGAGGCCGCCCCCGATTCCCATGCTGATCGCGCAGATCGGCACACGCTAAACGATCCCCCAGGCGCGATAGCGTTTCCGGCCTGTGAGCTCGCGCGGCAGGCTGGCGCCGAGTTCTTTCAGCATCGCCTCGACCGCTTGCGGCGTGACCTGCAATCGCGCCGCGGCCAATTGCACGGTGACCAGCGGCGACGCCACGAACAGTCCGACCAGCTCGGCCAATTTCGAATTCCCCCTTCGATTTTCACACTTCCGCAGCATCAGTTCCCGCGCCAGCACCAAGCGATCGCAATCGGCCTGAGCGAAAGCGGCCGCCTCGGTCAGCGCGCCGAGCAACCCAACGACCCGGATAGGGAGCGCCTGGTGCGGGCTCCAGCGGAAGCGTCCCCGTCGCAAACCGAGCCCGAGGGTCGGCAGATGCGCCTGCGCCAACCCGCGCTGGCGCAACACCGTCGCGGCCAGCGCGAAGCCGAGCGCGCCGGCCCGTTCCGACGGTTCGAGGGCGAGCCAGGCGTCGAGCGCGAGCGCGGCGGCGAGCGTCGCCGGCAGCCCCCTGCCCTCTTCGAGAACGGCAAGCCAGCGCTCGCACCGTCCGGCGGCGTCATAGCCGGGATCGCGCAAGCTCAGGTTCTTGCGGCCGGCGTCGGAGGACAGATCGTTCCAGCTGTCGAGCTTTTTGCGGGTGCGCGCCAGTAAGGCGTCGATCTCGGCGAAGGCCGGATCGCTGGCGTGATCGGACTCATCGTCGACGCCGGCATCGTCCTCGTCGAGCGGATCGTCATCATCGTCTCTATCGCGGTATCCCCGCTCCCAGGGCGCCGAGGCCCAGTTGATGGCGACCGGCGCGGCGACACGCCCTTCCGGTTGCTGCGCTTCCGTGAGGCCGAGCCGCAACCGCAAGGCCCCGGGACTCAAGATCTCGCCCGGCTCGCGCCGCGCCAGGCGCCGGCGCTCGTCGAGAATCGCGGCGGCGCGGGTGATAGCGTGGGTTGGGCTGCGCACATCCATTGCGGCGTCGTGCAGAACGAGGTCCTCGAGCGGGCACAGGCCGCCGGCGAGCCCGATCAGGGCCTGGGCCTCGAAAGCGTGGCCGCGCTGGCGCACCCCCTCGGCCAAATCGGGCGTGGTGCGCGCCAGGCGCTCGTCGCAGCGGGCGAGCGCGATCGCCGCGGACTCGGCCGCAACCGCGCACTCAGAAACCAGGGCCCTTCGATCGGCACGCGTTAATTCATATACGATTGATTTCACCTCCACGAAATTATCAAAGCCAATCTAAATAGCTATTGATTTGTTTCACTCCGACAGTCATCACTTCAGGTATCTAACTATCGATAATTACCTCTTATCGATAGTGATGGACGGCAGCCTGCAAATCGGCGATTCTGGCGCTCCAAACCGCCGCCGTTGGCCGTCGGCCGACCTCAGCTCGACGAGAACGGCCATGACGAGCCACAGCCGGAGCGCCCCGTGACCACGACCGCCTTGCTCCCGTCCGAGACCCGCCGGGCCCTGCAGCTCGACGCGCTGTCCGCGATCCTGCCGCTGGAGCGGCGCGATCAGCTTGCCAAGATCCTGACCGACGACGATGTCGCGACGCTGCGCCATCTGGCGAAGGAGGGCATGGGCGAGAATTCCCTGCGCGCCCTCGCCTCCGACCTGGCCTATCTCGAGGCCTGGGCGCTCGCGGCAACGGCTGCACCCCTGCCCTGGCCGGCGCCGGAAGCGCTGGCGCTGAAATTTGTGGCGCAGCATCTCTGGGATCCGGCCCAACACGAAAGCGATCCCGGGCACGGCATGCCCGACGCGATCGCCACAGCCTTGCGGCTGGACGGCCATTTGCGCGTCGAGGGTCCGCATGCGCCATCGACGGTCAAACGCCGCTTGGCCCATTGGGCGACGCTGCATCGCTGGAAAGGCCTTTTGGGTCCCTTCGCCGCGCCAGCCCTGCGTACCGCCATACGCCTGGCGGTGCGGGCCAGCGCCCGGCCACGCCGGCGCAAAAGCCAACGTGCCGTCACCCGCGACATCCTCGACCGCTTGCTCGCCACCTGCCGCAGCGATCGCTTGAGCGACACGCGCGACCGCGCCTTGCTGTTGATCGCCTTCGGCTCGGGCGGCCGCCGCCGCAGCGAAATCGCCCGTCTGCGCGTCGAACAGATTTCGGAGGAGGCGCCCGTGCCGCGCGATCCCAACGATCCGGAAACGCCGCTGTTGCCCTGTCTGGCGATCACGCTCGGCCGGACCAAGACGGCACAGGCCGACGACGACGCTCGTGTCCTGATCGTCGGACCGCCGGTCGCGGCGCTGCGCGACTGGCTCGAGCGCGCCGGGATCGGCAAGGGCGCGGTGTTTCGCGCGATCGACCGCTGGGAAGGCCTCTCCGACCGGGCTCTCACGCCGCAAGCGGTCAACTTGATCCTCAAGCGCCGCTGCGCCGAGGCCGGGCTCGACCCGCTGATATTTTCGGCGCATGGCCTGCGTTCCGGCTATCTCACCGAAGCGGCCCGCAATGGCGTTCCCCTGCCCGCGGCGATGCAGCAGTCGCAGCACCGCTCCGTCCAGCAGGCAGCGAGCTATTACAATGACGCCGACCGGCGATTCAGCCAAGCCGCCCGCCTGGCACTTTGAACCGTTGAGTCGACGCGGTTGGCGCGAGCTCCGGCAGACTCATCTGAAATTGACAGGCACCTCGCCTGGAACGCCGCATTGGCCTGCTCCGCCGAGATTGTTGAGCGTGACGTAGCAATGGCCTGGGCAGGTCATCGTCGCGATCGCTTCAAAGTCGATCTCTCCGGGGCAGCGGGGCTTTGACGAATCGTCAGCGAAGGCCGGAAGCCACCCCGGATCTGCCCGGCTCACGGATGCCAGCGGCCGTCAGACACCCAGATGCTTCTTGAGCTGGTCAGCCACTTCAGCCATCAGCGAGGGGTTGAGACGACCAAGCTTCTGAGCCTGGGCTGCCTCGATTGTCGCGATCTTGACGGGGCGGATCACACTCGGGGCCGGCAAGCCTGCCTCCTGATAGAACCGTCCTAGCGACACATCCCCGACCCATGGTCGGTTCTCGGCGCTGGTGATCATGACGACCCACAATAGCGCATCTCCCTCCCCGATCGCGCCGTTGCTGACGACGAGCGCCGGGCGGTGTTGCCGGGTGTTGCGGTCGGTATAGGGGAACGGCACCCGGACAACGTCGCCCTGCCGCAAATCAGAGATCGGCATAAGCCCGCCGATCGGCTTCGCTGTCCCATTCGCCAAACGTGCCGAACGGATCCTCGACCACGACCGAGGCCGGCGCCTTGCGGATCACGACGGACGCGCCTTCAATGCTGTAAGCGATTTCGTCGCCTTCCCGCAGCTGCAGCGCAGCCCGGATGGGTTGCGGGATCGTCGTCTGCGCCTTGCTTGTCAGCTTGCTCGTAATCATGCCGGATCCTCGTAAGGAAGCTCCTTACAGTAAGGAAAATCCTTGCAAGATTCAAGCCTTACCGTGCTCGCGGCGATGAGCACCAACACCGCTTTTGTCTGACAGAGACCAAAACGCCCGATAAGTGACCACCAGCGGCTTTTGGCTACCTCACCTCACCACCCCTGCGGGCACAGGCGCCAAGGGCCCTCAGCGACCATTCTATGAGGTCGATTTTTTAGCTCAGGCTGAATTCGTCCGTTTGCGGCCTGCGAAACCTAACGGATCAGCGGCAACACGAGAGTCGCAGCAATTGCCACGACGATGGCACTCCGAATGAGGATGCCGTTGATCCGAGCCATCGAGGCTTCCGAGCTGTCAGGCGCACGCATAA
The DNA here is from genome assembly GCF_058783685.1 of Allobosea sp. FW305-C-101. Taxonomy (NCBI): domain Bacteria; kingdom Pseudomonadati; phylum Pseudomonadota; class Alphaproteobacteria; order Hyphomicrobiales; family Alloboseaceae; genus Allobosea; species Allobosea sp. FW305-C-101. The sequence goes on from NZ_JBYSYT010000017.1 coordinate 10,686, forward strand.
CTTCGCCTCCCTCTCAGCCCAGCTTCGGACGCAACCTCAACTCATGCAATCGCGATCGTTCGCACATCGCGAGACTTTCCTCTGATGTGACCAGGCAGCCACGCAGCCAGTCCCCTTCCCCGCCGATCCGCTCGCGAGTCGAACGGGCGCGACCTGTCACCGAGATCGAGCGTCATCTCCGATCCGGATGAGGAGCGAACTCTCAGCCTTCCTTGTTGGCTGATCGCGTCAGTACGCCCCGCTCCGACCGGGCCGGTAGCTCAATGGTCAGAGCTTGCTATTCATAACAGTGCTGGTGCCGGTTCGAGTCCGGCCCGACTCATCATGCTCTCAAGACAGAGGCTCGTTCCAACAACGGAGAGGCAGAATGCTCTGCCGGCTATGACCGCGCATTGGCCAGTGAAGCCGCCACCACACCGTAGCCACGCCGGGTCTTTCTGAGCAGCCAATCCTGCAGCGCCTCAGCCGCAGCTTCCTGATTGCCGTAGAGATCCAGTCGTCGCTGGCCGGTACAGCCCCGGCGTCCCCATTCGCGGACGAGTGCGACATCGCCAAACAGCGTCGGCTCAATCGCGAGCACATAGAACCGCGCCATGTTTTGCGCCGGATCGGATCGGTCCAGCACCAACATTTGCAAGCGCGGCGTGTCTTTGGCGAGGGAGCTGTCCATGCGCGCATCTCGCGCTCATGACAGGCACCGGTCCAACGCAAAGGATGAATCAATCCCGCGGTGACGATTCACATCGTTGATGAGCCGTACGCGTCAGGCAGCAGCTCGGGCTGCACAACCTTGCCTTCCTCGCGAGATCAGATTCCGGATTTGGCGCGCAGGCCCTCGACGGTCGCCGCGCTCACGAGCTCGGCTTGCCCTTCATCACCGAGCAAGCCGTTACACCCGGACGGGTCTGAATATCCTGGTATCGGCGAAGCGCCTCCATCGCGGAAGCGGCTGCTTCCTTGACCTTGCAACCCTTGATCGTGGCCTTAATCTGAAACACGTCTATTCCTTTGAAAAACTGAAGCAGCATCAAGAGCCCGGCGCGGCCGCATCATTCATGCGGAGCTGACGACGCCGATATCGAATGCTCCGTCTTGCAACACAAGAGGTCACCCACCCGCGGCGATATCAGATCCAGATCAAATCAGCGTCGGTATAAGGCTTGAAGTTGCGGTCGACCTCGTTAGGGGCGCTGCCGCCCCCGTGCTCCTTGGCGAGCAAGTAGCCACGGACATCCATCAACCCAGGCTCGAAGCTCGTCAGCATGAGCTCCAGAGGCGCCCTTCCGCTGAACGGGATTTCACGATTGACGCTTCGGAGCCATTTCAAGCCCTCATCGTCGGTCCCCTCCAACAGACGGAGCGATCGATAAATCCCGAGCACAGCCGAAATCCGCAGCAGGACATCGGCTTCGAGGATCAGAGGCTGATCGGCACGGGCGGCATCAGACCAAATCTGGAACTCAGCGGCGGTTGGCAAGCCCAGGAGCACTCGGATCTCGGAAACATCGAGTTCCCAAACGCGCGCCACATTGAGCAGCGTCCGTAAGCCAGGGCCACTCACCCGGGCCCGGTTTTCCGGACTGGCATCGATCGGCGCAGGCGGCTTCCAGTTCATCGTGCAAACCTCATCATCGCAGGCCCATTGTACCAGATCATTGTCGGCAACCGCCCGCACATGGCAGCGATCCGCGGGGGTGCTAAGCTCGTTTCGGTTCACGACGCCGGCTTCCAATCAACGCCATCAGCATCGGTCCGATCGAGAACTCGTTGGCTTCCGCTTTCCGCGTCAGCCCCCGCAGGTATCCGCCAGCGCTGGAGATCGCCTCTCCGCGCTGCAGAATTGCCGCAACCACAATCGAGGCTTCGGTTTCGCCCATCGCATTCTGCGCATCGAGCCAGGCGCTCGGGCTAATGCCGAGCATCGATCGCACCATCGCCGCCGTCGCCAGGAAGTCTCGCCAATTGGAAATCCCGCCGCGGGCATAGTCGATGATATCCGGGCAGGCATCGAGCACCATTCCCAGCGGGAACGGCCGCTCCGGTTTCCTCACCGGTTCAGGATCGATCTCGATCTCGACGCCCCTGCTTTCTGGAAAGCTAGGTTCAAGATCAATAGGAAGGTCTGGATTTGAATTCTGTTTGTGGCGCTCAGAATGAGACTCATTGCCGCTCAGATTCTGAGTTTTTGTATGAAATTCCAGCAGGTTGAGGATTTCATCGGCCAGCATCGACAGCTCGTCGGCAACCGGCTCCAGCATCTCCCGCGGAGCGGTGCGCGGAATCCGGCCAATGATTGATCGATACAGGGCATGGATCTCCTGCCAGGTCGAAGGGCCCTGCCCGGCTGGATGAGCGGGAATTCCTTCCTCCATCGCCATCGCGATCATCTTGGCAATGTCCCGCCGGCAGATGGTGATGCGCTCTCGCACGAGCTTCAGAGCCCGCTCCTCGAGCCTGACGTCCTCGGCTGAACTTTCGATTTCCGCGGACCGAACAACCAGCGGCGACAGATCGAAGCCAAAGGCGAGTTCGATGTCCCCTCCCCTGCCCTTCCGAGCGTAGCGCTTACCGTTCGGGCTATCGCGACGGATGATCAGCCCGGCGTCGACGAGCACCGCCAGGTGGCGGCGGAGCGTCGCCGGCGACATGCCATGCGCTCTCAGAGCCAGCTGCTGGTTCGACGGGAAGACGACGAGTTGCTCGCCCGTAAGCACCGTCTCCGGGTGGAAGGTCAGCAAAGCGTCGAGCACCGCAAGGGCGCGTTCGTTCACGCCCAATCGAGCCTTGGCCGTGCAGATATCGCGAAACAGATTCCATTTATGGACCGCCTTCTCCGGCGGCCGCTCCTTCGCGCGCGCCTGACTTGCCACATGCGCAAGCGTCAGCGTTCGCCGCCCAAAAGGCGTCGTTGAGATATGGGAAACCATCTTCCTTCACCTATCGCTAGGCAAAAGAAATCCGCTCGCCGAAACGGCGCTCAATCTCTCGCGAGACTCTTGACGGCGATTCGTGGAAGTGCGATTCTCTGTTTGCTTATGACTGAGAAGGGCTTCCGGAACTCCGTTTCGGGGGCCTTTTTCTTTTGCGGCTTATCTCCTGGGATTGTGGGAACGCGGCTTACGCATCTCCGCGGCGCTTAAACGACGCGTAGATTTCTGGCAGGGCTTCGACCAGGTACGCTCCAAAGTCGGCCGTGATCTTCTTATCGATGACCAGCGTTGTGGCCTTGGCGTCATCCTTGATTTTGGCGATCCGAGTGCCTTCCGATGTCGCCCAAGAGCTCGGCGCCTTGCGCCGCTCCTGCTTCGCCGAGACAGCCTTAAGGACTGCATTGAAGCGTTCATCGGAGGCCAACTGAGAGAATTTGGGGTTCGCGACGGCCTGATCGACGGGCGTGAGGCTCCGAGCATTCTCAATTTGAGCGGCCAGTTCGATCCATCGATCGCGACCCGTCTTGGGTGCCGCTCCGATCGCCTCAATAATTCGCGCCGGGATTTTTACAGCGGATGAGATCAACCGAGACAATCCGGTCTTATCCACCGAGAGAGCGGACATAATCACCGATCGGTCGTACCCGCCCTCCTCCAAGCGCGACGCAAAGAGTGCACGCTCGATAAACGACAAGTCCTTCCGCGCGCTATTCTCCTGCCCCTGCGCAACCACGAGCTCGTCATCAGAGAGAGGCTTGACGACGGAGCGCACCTTGCGGCCGAGGACACCCGCTGCCCGTACGCGCCGGCGGCCGTAAGCAATCTGATAGCGGCCCTCATTCGTCGGATGCGGTCGAACCAGGATAGGAACCTGCTGGCCTCGTTCCCTCATCGACTCGACGAGATCCTGAATATCGTCGTCCGAATTCGCCAGTCGATCCGCGATTGGCGAAGCGTCAATGAGCGCAGGATCGATCTCGATGACAGCCTGAGACAAGACCTGTTCGAAGCCCCGTGCTACGGCACCGACAGCTCCCGGCCTCGAGGCCATTCCGCTGAGAGCAGAGAACCTGCTAGCGGGCATGGGGGCAGCCTCTTGCGAAAAGTTGCCGGCCGGCAACTCGCCCTGGTTCAAGTTCGTAAAGTCGTGCTTTCGAGCCATTATTGCCGACCCCAAGCCTGCAAAATCAGATGCTCAATTTCCCCGTTCACACTGTCCAGGGCTTCGAGCGCGCGGTCGTAGGTTGAGCGAGTGAATTGCTCGCGACTAACCTCGTATAGCGTTTGCTTGGTAATACCGGCGTCTGAGATCGCCGTGCTCTTCAACATTGGGTAGTTGAGGACGTGGTCGCCGAACATCGAACGCATAAACGAGACCATTTGGTTTTGTGGTCCGTCACCGGGCTCGTATCGCGTAATGAGGTAGCGCATCCAATCGTAGCTCATGTTGCCGCCGGCGTTCGCCACGACACTGAGCAAGTCGGAGGTCATAATCAGAAACTGGCACATCGACATGACGTCCAGCATCTGCGGGTGCACGGTCACCAGCACCGCCGTCGCGGCGCACAGCGCCGAGATCGTGAGGAAGCCAAGCTGGGGCGGGCAATCGAAAACGACGATATCGTAGTTGTCAGCAATGGAGGCTAGAGCCGAGTCCATTCGCGTGAAGAACATGCCGTTGCCGCGGCCATCCTCGATGAGCGCTTTCGGCGTCTCGTGCTCAAACTCCATCAGCTCAAGGTTGCCGGGGACGAGGTCCAGATTGGTGAAGTAGGTTTTCTGGACAATCTCCTTCAGCACTCGCCGCTGCCCGTCGTACCGGATGGCGCCGTAGATCGTCTGATTGTCGCCGACATCAAATTCGGGCTGAAATCCGTGCAATGCGGAAAGGCTCGCCTGGGGATCTAGGTCGACCGCCAGAACCCGGTAACCTCGGAGGGCGTGATATTGGGCGAGATGCGCAGCCGTGGTGGTCTTCCCGCTCCCCCCCTTGAAGTTCACCACCGCAATCACTTGCAGGTGTTCGCGACCGGATCGCGTGGGAACGTACCTGCGGTCTGCCTTTCCGTTTGCATCAAGGAGCACGCGAAGAGCTTGGATGTCATCGATGGTGTAGGAGCGTCTGCCTTGCTTGTTGACGTCTATCTCCGGACCCTTCCCATCCAGCGACAGTCTGCGGAGATATCCGTCGTTGATTCCAATGAGCTTGGCGGCCTCCGTCGACGAGAATCGGCGTAGTTTCTTCTGAGCTCGCGGCGGGAAGAGTTGGACGCGGTGAGCCTGTAACCTGGACGAGAGCTCGCGAGCGTGCGCACCCACGAGCTTGTGGATCGCGCTAGCCATCTCTTGGGCGCTGGAGATCGTGTTCACATCAAACTCGCGTATGCACGGAAGATGGCGAATACCGCCTCAGTTGCCGTGCATAGTGTCCCCACCGCGGTGATTCTGGCAAGCGGTATTGGGTAAACGAAACCTTAACGCGAAAACTAGGCAGCGGCATCGATTTCAAGAAGTTGCCGGCCGGCAACTTTCGCAAGACGCGCCCGAGCTAACCGGAGTAGAAACCCTCGACGTCTACGATGAGGTCCATCCGAAATCCGTTGGCCTTCCCAGGATTGTATCCCATCGGATTGCACAGAACTCGCGTCTTGAACGAGCGGTAATCGCAAGCCTCGTGCGTATGTCCGTGAATCCAACTAGCAGGCGCGGCCTCGCGGATTAGCCAGTCAAGATCCGATGCAAACGTTGGGTTGAGCGCTGACCCCGCAAAGCGCGCTGCGATCGACCCCGGCGAAGGGAGATGATGGGTGATCACGACTGTCGGACCAGCATGCGGCTTTGCCAGCTCGTCGACCAGGAACGCGAGGTCTTGGCGATGCTCTGCCGCAGTGAGCCAGGGCATAAAGCGGCTGATGTGTCCGCCCGCTTCGCGATAGCGGCAGCGTGTGATCATCCAATTCCTCGCCCGCCAGCACCACGGATGCCTTTGGCGTTCCGAGCAGTCGACAGTCGGTCCAGAACGTACAGCCGACAAAGCGCGTGGAGCCGATCGTCACATGGGCTCGATGAAGGAGTTGAACGCGCCCGCCAGTACGGCCTGCCGCCTCAAGGCCCGATGCCAGATTATCCTGCAGGATCGAACCGAAGAACTCATGATTGCCCGGCACGAAAATGACCGGCTTAGTCTGCAGCTGCGGCGCCGCCGCTAGCCATTCTACGGCCGCCGCGCAGCTGCCGTGTACGTTGCCGGCAACAACGGCGACGTCGAACTCCCCATCAGGATCGGGAAGAGCTACGGGGGCGCTTTGCTCGGCGTGGAGATCGGATAGAATGCATAGACGCATGTGAAGGAGATACCGCGATTGGCGATGCCGGGGAATCGAGGGCAGGTTAGGGGCGGGGTCCGGGCTGTATGCTTCGACGCTTTCGGCACAGTGGTGGAGATTGCCGACAGGCGTCGACCGTTTCGAGTTCTCCTCGGGGAACTCCCGTCAGGCGCTATCGCCAACCAGGTCCTGACGCAGCCATTGGACCTTCGATCCGTCGCGAACTCTCTCGTGGCCGAGCTCGACGAGGATCGATTAGGCGAGCTCGAACGCGATCTGCAGGCCGAAATTGCTTCGGTTCAATTGCGCGACGGTATCGCCGATATTTAGAAGAGACTGCAAGGAGAGGGAGTAAAGATTGGAATTTGTTCTAATCTAGCAATGCCTTATGGGTCTCCACTCGTAGCGTGCCTGCCCAGCACGCCGGATGCTCTGGTACTTTCCTATGAGGTGGGCTTGGCAAAGCCTGCCCCGGCAATATTCCACCTCGTTTGCGAAAGGCTCAGTTTCGCCGCGCAGGAAATTCTATTCGTAGGCGACACACAATCGGCCGACATCGATGGGCCCAGGGCGATCGGGATGCCGGCGATGCACATATCGGAGTTCACAAAGAGCTTTGAGGGATGAGGCGATGCAGGATAGAGACTCACCAAGTGCCGCGTCGGCTCTCCTGGAAGCCAAAATCCATCGTCTAGCGCAACGGCTGGGAATTTCTGACGCCGAACTGGCTAGGCTGGTCGGTTTCGAGGAAAGCACCAGGGCCGCGAAGCAGGCTTCGGAAAAGATCGACGCTGCCTTGAGCAGGATTGAGATGATTCTGGCGACGTGGGCTGAGATGGCCGGTGAGGAAGGGGCTATCCGGTTTAGTTGCCAGCCGCTTCCAGGCTGGTCGGGAAGAACTGCATACGATTTAGTGGCAGGGGGACACGCGCCGCGGCTGCTCGAATATCTCGAAGCAGTTAAGGCCGGCGTTCACGCCTGACGCTCACGGGCCGCGACCTGGCCGATAGCCCCGGGCTCGCTTCATCCTAACAAATTCGTTCTTGGGTGCCCGGGCCTCCGCCTCCGTATCGCAGAGATCAACTCGCCGCCGCCCATTCGACCCGATCCTTCCCCATTCCCGAACCAAGGACGCGCCACCGAAGCGGGTGGGGGAGGTCGATAGCGAATAGAGCCGCTGCATGTTGTGCTCGCGGTCAATTCGATAGAGCGTAGGCGCGCTTGAATATTCGAAGCTTGCCATGTCGAGATGTGATCCGGGGTGTCGTGACTAATTGAATTATTGAATCAAGATTGCTGAGATGATTCAAATTGTTGATGCGCGCTGCGCGGAGAAATTGCGCGCCCGTCGGGCAGTTCCACTGGCTGCATAGATTTGACATCTTTACGCGGACTGTGCACGAGCGCGTATCAATCCGGCTAAGGAAAACCAATGTCCGAGAACAACACTGACTTCATCGAACTGACTGCATCCATCGTCAGCGCCTTCGTCGCGAACAATAGCGTTCCGGCCGCGGATCTGCCGGTTCTGATTGCGTCGACTCACGCCGCCATCCTCGGCCTCGACGGAAGCGCCGGCCCGGCTGTTGAGCCTGAGAAGCCAGTTCCTGCAGTCTCGGTCAAAAAGTCGATTACGCCCGACTTCCTGACCTGTCTCGAGGACGGGAAGAAATTCAAATCGCTGAAGCGCCATCTTCGGACTGCCTACGGTATGTCTCCGGAGGAGTACCGCGCGAAGTGGGACCTCCCGAACGACTATCCGATGGTAGCGCCCGCCTACGCCGAGGCGCGCTCCTCCCTCGCCAAAAGGATGGGCCTGGGACAGCAACGCCGGAAGCGCTGAGCCGCGGATCGGCCCGACAGCTCGCTATGGGCCCTGTCGCAGCAACGCGTCCGGCTTGCCGCGACGCCAGATCGCCATGATGAGCGCGTCGTTGACGAGCCCCGCCGTCATCTCGGCTTTCATCGACCACCCAAAGCAGGTGTCGCGTCAGAGGACCCTGGCCGAGGCGCGGCCTCAGGCAAAGGACTATGATCGTTCGCGTAGAAGGTGCTTCGGAAGCCGTTCTGATAGGGGAGGTTCTTTTCTCTGCCCTTCTGAAATCGATTCCAGAAGCAATCCCGAGGTGAAGGCTCCGCCGCGACAGAAAATGTAGGTTTACTCGCCAGATGCTCCTGGCAGCCTGACGAGAAGTGCTGCGGCATCTACGCCCAACTCCCGCGCTACCCTGTCGAGCACGTCGATGCTCGTGCTGTAGCGGCAGCGCTCAATAGAGCTGATATAGGTTCTATCAATTCCCGCCCTGTGAGCGAGCTCCTCCTGCGACAAACCAGCTTCTCGCCGGTATCGCTTGATGTTGGCCGCGAGGACCTCTCGGATTCCCATCCAGCAGAAAAAGCTAGATTGTAGTGTATTTCTCCACGGAGTATACTCTACACGAATCGATGTTCGAGACTGTGCTGAGAGAGGAAACTGGCCGATGAAGAAGCTCGCTCGGGACCGACAGCGCGCACTCGCCGACAGTATCATCGGCAGCTAGAACTGCCGCAGCCGCCCTCGCAGGGTAAGGCACGAGGCGCCGATGAAGCCAAACAAGAACTATGGATCGAGTCCGGCTGGAATAAGGTTTCTCAAATGACTACCATCCGCGCGGTTTGCTTCGATGCTTTCGGGACCACTGTCGAAATAACTGATCGACGAAATCCTTTCAAGATTTTGCCTGAAAACTACTACCATCCAGCAGCAATGCTGGCCATGACACGGTTAACAACGGTTAGACAGCTAGCAAAAACATTTGATATTCACCTTTCAGAAGCTGAGATATCGCACTGGCAAGCTGAAATTGAAGCGGAATGCGCTTCGATCAGGTTGCGCCCTGGAATTGCTTTAATCTGGTCCGCTCTGAAAGAGGCCAGATTGAAAATCGCAGTCTGTTCGAACTTGGCTTTTCCCTACGCAAAACCAATGATGGATGCACTGCCCGCTGAGCCTGACACCATTGTTATGTCCTTTCAGTTCGGTCTGCTTAAGCCACACAAGGACATCTATCCGATTGTGGCGTCGCAGCTTGGCCTGAGGCTCTCGCAAATACTGTTTGTTGGCGATCGCTTGGAAGACGACGTCGTCGGTCCCATCGCTGCAGGCGCTTCCGCCATCCCCATTGGCGAGTTTGAAATGGCGTTCGGCTCTCGGCCTTCCATTTTTGCCCCACCGCATATCGTCAGATTCTTTGAACAGTTCGAACCGCCACGGGCTGGTTAGGCGTCCAGCTGAGCCATTCAAATGCCAAATAGCCGGATCTAGAATGCGACTACTCGTGATTTCTGATATACATCTTGAGTGCGGCCCATTCGAATTTCCCGCCTCAATGCCGGACTTTGACGTCGCTGTTTTCGCAGGAGATATAGGGAAGCCCATATCGGAGGCCATTCGGTGGATGGCAGTGCAACGAGCTGGGCCGCTGAAAGGTCGCCCCGCGATCTACGTGCCGGGCAACCACGAATTCTACCACACAGAAATGAAGAGCAGCTTGGAGAAGGGCAGGGCGGCTGCTGAAGCGTCTGGCGTCGATCTCCTGTCCCGTAACGCCATTGTTATAGGTGGGGTTAGGTTCATTGGATGCGTGCTCTGGACTGACTACCGGCTCTATGCGACGCCCAAACCGTCGATGATCTATGCCGGACAAACGCTCAACGACCACCGAGTGATACGGTATAGAGAGGCAAGTGGCCACTATAGCCGCTTTATGCCTTGGCATGCCGCGTCGGAGCATAGGCTGGATCTGGCTTTCATTCGGCAGGAGTTGGCGATTCCATTTGAAGGTTCGACCGTAGTTGTTACGCACCACGCGCCTCACCCGAATTCCATTGAGCAACGCTACCAAGGTAGCCCGCTGACGCCCGCATTTGCTTCTGACCTCAGCAATGTCATCGCTGAGTTTCAGCCAGAGCTTTGGATACATGGGCACGATCACGGATCACATGATTATCGGGTAGGGCGGACGCGCATAATTGCGAACCAAGCCGGCTACCCGAATCTCCACGGAGATCGCGAAAATCGGCAGTTTGATCCATTTTTCATTGCCAAAGTATGATTTAGTGACGCGTGTCGTTCTCCGTCTTACGAGATGGCCTCGCGTGCCCTGCGCCTGTGCTCTGTTCTGTCAATCTTTCCGGACACCGATCGGTAACCGCGGATTAACCACACGAGAGACAGTTTTTGAAGCCGCCGCACACTTTGGCGGCGGCGAGCTGAAATGCATTCAAACCCGAGGGAACCCTAAAAATGGAGGCCATTAGGGCAGCCACTCTCGAGGCCAAAATCGAATATCTTTGTCGGGAAATCCTGGAGCAATTTGTCGGCACCGAAGCGGTCAATATCGAAAAATTCCTCCTAGAACTTGTCGAACGAGCGGAAGTCGCGCCCGCTACTGCGCGGGGAATTAGCTGGCGCGAAATTTCTCGTCGGAGTCATGTCGATTACGGTCTTATCGTTTTTTGCAAACGAATGATTTCACCTGCACTTGAAGCCATAGCCGAGGTAGCTCGAGATTCACATACAGCTCCATCATCGAATATTATTCGCGAGGAGGTACCTGCCACAATCAGCGTGGCGGTGCACGACCGCGACGATCGATTCTACCTGGATTGCAGCCCAAAGATAGTTTGGCCTTATCAACTCGCCCTGTCAGGGCACCTACAGTTCGAACTTGGCACAAAAGATTTTCACCGGGTCAGTTTGCCCAATCCCGACATGAGGGAGCTGAGAATTGCTGAAACCGGGCTCAATAGCGACCATCAGTCCGCGGCGTTCTCGGACCAGGCAGGGCCGAGCGACGCTGAAGCAACGTTCGGACAGGCTTTGAAGCAAGCAATAATCGATCACCACGACAGTTGCGAGCGGCTCTGGAAAAAGCTAACGGCCCACGGATTTAAACTTCACGCGCAGACGATCGAAAATTGGCGCAATGGGCAAATTCCGAAGCGGCGCCAGAGCTATCCCATTCTGCACTGGATCGCAGAGCACTACGGGTACGATCGCAATTATTTCGTCGACAAAATCCAGTTCAAATCGTATGCCCGCTTCATAGGAATCCATCAATTTGAAATCTACGAACGCCACATCGTGGCGTGGCATCTGCCTGATGACTTTAATGATCGCAGTGAGGCCGAGCGCAAAAGAATTTTTGAATGGATAAGCGGCAACGTCTTTCACGCGCCGACTGATTATTCGCTGTATGCTTCTGAAAAATCGAAGCAGCATTTCATACTCAAATTCCCCGGTTATCGCGGTAGGCCTGCTGCTCCGATAGCTGACGACGCTTGCAACGGGGAGTTCAGCAAAATGAAGCCCAGCCTTATCGCCCCTGCGCGATTGGCAGGCGAACTCGACGACTTGATCGCCTTTAAATCGAGACAATTTGCGCGCGAAGAAATGGGTCGGATCGGATCCTGGTCTGACGCATCAATCGATATCGCGCGGATAAACATAGGAATTATCTTTGGATCACTCGCCGCTCCGTCGGAAGGTCCGGTCCGAGGCAAGGGCATTCCGGCTGAAAAGTTGACGTTGGCGCTCCTGCTGTTTCCGAAGGTTTGGGACTGGTTCTTGCTTTGGCGATCGCAGCGGCGCGGCGGCTTCTATGTCGTCACGGAAGTAAATATGATTCACTTTGCGGTCAGCATTTTGAGAAAGAAGACCGGATGGTTGCGGCAAAGCAGCCATCTCGCAGCCCACCTATCGCCAATACCAGGATGGATCTCTCCGCAGGAAATCGAGCGCGTCCGGGCGAGTTGGTCAAAGGCATGTGACAAGGCGCGGGCTCACCTGATGGATCGAGCCACCCAAATTTCAGAAAAGACGATCGAACATCGGGATAGCTCGGAATCACTAAAGCCGGTGCTCGAATCCCAGCACCCTTACGATGAGTATCTAAAAATTGCCGCAGAGATTCAAACGCGAATGGGCGAGACGGCAGGCGATCCAGTTGGGGCGGCGGAGCTTGTAAGATCGTTCCTCATAATTCGTTTTGGGCTTCATCTCTGCTTGCGCCAAAAGAATTTCCGTGAGCTCCTCGTGTGCCTTCCCGGAGAGAAGCCCCGGCCAGCTCATGAGCTTTATAAGCTCAAACGCGGCGAAATCCGCTTCAACGTGACCTCCCGCAAATGGGAGGTATTCATTCCCTTGTCGGCATTTAAAAATCACAAATCCTCTTTCTTTGACAAAAACCCGTACCATTATGTGCTTGAAGATGTGGGCGATCTATACAAATTTATTCAGATTTATCTTGACCTTCATAGGAAGACATTGCTAGCTAACGCTGCCGATCCAGGTACCTTTTTCGTTCGGACAATCAAAAAGAAATGCCGGACACCAACCTACAGCTTGCTGACGTTCAATAAGGCCTGGACTGCGATCATCCAACGATTTGGAATCCAAAATCCATTTACGGGACGGGGCGCGATTGCTGGAATTTTCCCGCATGGCCCCCATTGCGTTCGCGATGTCGTTGCAATTCACATTCTGAATGAAACCAACAATCCGTGGCTAGCTGGTTATGCGATCCAGGACACCCCGGAAACGGTCCTGAGGGTATACGGCAAACGTCTGCCTAAGCAGAAACTGGCGATCGCCGCAGAAATTTTGAACCAGGCGTGGCAGCGAAAAGCCGCACTCGATCAAGCTCCGGACTTCCTTAAGAAGCTCCAGTGGCACCACACGTTGCCGGCGGCCGCGTAGCACCGATCGGTGGCCACAAGCTCTACGTCCATACCGGCGAGTACAAGGACGGCCGCCTCGGCGAAATCTTCATCGACATGCACAAGGAGGGCGCCGCCTTCCGGGCGATGATGAACAATTTCGCCATCGCGATCTCGCTCGGCCTCCAATACGGCGTGCCGCTCGAGGAGTATGTCGAGGCCTTCACCTTCACCAAGTTCGAACCCTCGGGCTTCGTGCAGGGCAACGAGCGCATCAAGAACGCGACCTCGGTGCTCGACTACGTTTTCCGCGAGCTCGCCGTCTCCTATCTCGGCCGCCACGACCTCGCCCACATCAAGCCGGAGGACCTCTCGGTCACCACGGTCGGGCAGGGCAAGAACGACGGCACGCTGTTCGAAGACAGCCAGGCACGGCTCGGCTCGAACGGCTTCGTCCGCGGCGAGATGCCCTCGGCCAAGGCGATCGTGATCGAGGTCGCCAAGAGCGAGATGGTGCAGAGCGAACTCGCAGCTGAAAGCCAGCGCCGCGCTGAGCCTGCGCCGGAACCGGCGCTCGCTGTCGCCACTGGCCCGGCCCGGAATTTCCGAGCGGAGGCGATCGAACAGGGCTATAGCGGCGATGCCTGCGGCTCCTGCGGATCGTTCACGATGAAGCGCTCGGGCACCTGCCTTTCGTGCACCTCATGTGGATCGACGACCGGATGCTCGTAAGTCTCTGATATAGTTACTGAAAATCGAGGCATAGTGTTGCCGCGATTGCAGGTCGAGTTCCGCAATTCGGATGGGCGCCCGACAATGTCGGGCGCCTTTCATTGTTGGGTTCCGTGAGATCATTGTCCGGCGTGCGGCGGGCGGATTGATGGAATGCCCGACTGCTTAGAGCGCCATTGAAATTGATGGCATGCGATCCCCGTTGATTTGATCATCCAAGACGCACGTTAGGGATGGCCAATTGTGGCTCGAAAGCCTGTTATTCCAGGACAGAACTGGGGGGGGGCCCCTCGACAGGTATCGGCGCGCAACTCCGACAAACAAACGGCTTCGCAGCCCCGCAAATTAAGTGAGACAGAAGAAGTCGAGCTGAAGCGCGAACTGAGCCGACTGCGCGATCGCTTGACGGATATCCGCGAGGAGCCGAACACGGATGCAAACGAGCGCCGTCGACGAGTCCAGCACATCACGCGTCGCATACACGAGACAGAGGTCTCGTTGGGAATTGCAAAGGGACCCTCGGGGGCGTCGCACGAGATTTCGTATGCCGAACTTTTTCGAGTTCTCGGTAAGGACGATATCGAGGAGCCGATCGAAGAAATCCAGATCGCAGAAGGGCTTCAGTTGGCCCCCGCTCGATACGGCAATCACAGAAGTCGGCATTGAGCTAACGAAGACTATGCGGGCCTTTCATACGACGTGGGTGCCGACCTTGGGCGCTTGCGGTAAGGGGCAGTCATGCACCCATGATCGATGGCCGCCACCCTTCGCCAACCAACGCGAGGCGAATTTCATCTGAGACAACCGAGACTGGGCCGCAACAGTACCAATCCATGTAGTCGCCGCTATCGCGAATGT
>NZ_JBYSYT010000018.1:0-20896 GCF_058783685.1 Allobosea sp. FW305-C-101
GTCTTGCCATGGTCAACGTGACCAATCGTTCCAATGTTGCAGTGCGGCTTGTTCCGCGAAAACTTCTCTTTGGCCATCGTAGCCTCCGTCAGATCTTGTTCAAATGGTCAGTCGGTTCGGTGCGGGGTTCAGGCGTACTTGGCCTGGACCTCGGCGGCCACCGCCGACGGCACCTGCTCATAGTGGTCGAACTGCATCGTGTAGTTGGCACGGCCCTGCGAGAACGAGCGAAGCTGGTTCACATAGCCGAACATGTTCGCCAGCGGAACCATCGCGTTGATCACGACGGCGTTGCCGCGCATGTCCTGGCCCTGGATCTGGCCACGACGCGAGTTCAGGTCGCCGATGACCGAGCCGGTATAGTCTTCCGGGGTCACGACCTCGACCTTCATGATCGGCTCGAGCAGCACGGAGCCGCCCTTCTGCAGACCTTCACGAAGAGCCGCACGCGAGGCGATTTCGAAGGCGAGCGCCGACGAGTCGACTTCGTGGAAGGCGCCGTCGATCAGCGTGACCTTGACGTCCACGACCGGGAAGCCGGCGAGCACGCCCGAGCCGATGACTGAGTTCAGGCCCTTCTCGACGCCGGGGATGTACTCCTTCGGCACCGAACCGCCGACGACCTTCGACTCGAACTCGAAGCCCTTGCCGGTCTCGTTCGGCTCGATGACGAGCTTGACGCGGGCGAACTGGCCCGTACCGCCGGTCTGCTTCTTGTGGGTGTAGTCGATCTCGGCCTTCTTGGTCAGCGTCTCGCGATACGCAACCTGCGGCGCGCCGATATTGGCGTCGACCTTGTAGGTGCGCTTCAGGATGTCGACCTTGATGTCGAGATGGAGCTCGCCCATGCCCTTCAGGATGGTCTGGCCGCTCTCCTGGTCGGTCGACACGCGGAAGGACGGATCCTCGTTCGCGAGCTTCGACAGGGCGAGGCCCAGCTTCTCCTGGTCGGCCTTGGACTTCGGCTCGATCGCGATCGTGATGACCGGCTCGGGGAACTCCATGCGCTCCAGGATGACCGCGTTGGTCGGGTCGCAGAGCGTGTCGCCGGTGCGGACGTCCTTCAGGCCGGCCAGGGCGACGATGTCGCCGGCATAAGCCTCCTTGATGTCCTCGCGGTTGTTCGCATGCATCAGCAGCATGCGGCCGACGCGCTCTTTCTTGTCACGGGTCGAGTTGATGACGCCCTGGCCAGCTTCGACCTTGCCCGAATAGATGCGGCAGAAGGTGATGGTGCCGACGAAGGGGTCGTCCATGATCTTGAACGCGAGCATCGCGAACGGATCGGCATCGGTCGGGTTGCGGGTGGTCGGCTCTTCCGTCTTGAAGTCGATGCCTTCGACCGCGCCACGATCGACCGGCGACGGCAGGAAGTCGACGACGGCGTCGAGCAGGGGCTGCACGCCCTTGTTCTTGAAGGCCGAGCCGCAGAGAACCGGGTGGAACGCGCGGCGCTGCACGGCCGTGCGGACGAGCTTGCGCAGCGTCGCGGCATCCGGCTCGGTGCCCTCGAGATAAGCCTCCATCGCGGCGTCGTCCATCTCGACGGCGGCCTCGACGAGCTTGTTGCGATACTCGGCAGCCTTGTCGGCGAGGTCAGCCGGGATGTCCTGCTCCTCGAACGAAGCGCCGAGCGCCTCGCCGTTCCAGACGATCGCCTTCATCTTGATGAGGTCGATCACGCCGGCGAAAGCGGCTTCCGAACCGATCGGAATCTGCAGGCAGACGGGCTTGCCGGCAACGCGGTCGATGATGTCCTGGACGCAGCGATAGAAATCGGCGCCGATCTTGTCCATCTTGTTGACGAACACGATACGCGGAACGTCGTACTTGTCGGCCTGGCGCCAGACGGTCTCGGTCTGGGGCTCGACGCCCTGGTTGCCGTCGAGAACGCAGACGGCGCCGTCGAGCACACGCAGCGAACGCTCGACTTCGATGGTGAAGTCGACGTGGCCGGGGGTGTCGATGATGTTCAGGCGGTTGTCTTGCCAGAAGCAGGTCGTCGCAGCCGAGGTGATCGTGATGCCACGCTCCTGCTCCTGCGTCATCCAGTCCATGGTCGCGGCGCCGTCATGGACTTCGCCGATCTTATGGGACTTGCCGGTATAGTAGAGGATGCGCTCGGTCGTCGTCGTCTTGCCGGCATCAATGTGGGCCATGATGCCGAAGTTGCGATAACGGTCGATGGGATGGGAACGGGCCATGATCGTGCTCTATGTCTCGGGTCAGCGCGCCGCTTACCAGCGGTAGTGCGAGAAGGCGCGGTTGGCTTCCGCCATCCGGTGCGTGTCTTCGCGCTTCTTGACCGCGTTGCCGCGGTTGTTGGCGGCGTCCATCAGCTCGGCCGACAGGCGCTCAACCATGGTCTTGTCGTTGCGGCCGCGAGCGGCGGCGATCAGCCAGCGAATGGCGAGAGCCTGGCGGCGCTCGGTGCGGACTTCGACCGGAACCTGATAGGTCGCGCCACCGACACGACGCGAACGAACCTCGATCGCCGGAGCGACGTTCTCGAGCGCCGACTTGAAGACGCCGAGCGGCTCGCTCTTGGTCTTGGCCTCGATGATGTCGAAGGCACCGTAGACGATCCGCTCGGCGGTCGACTTCTTACCTTCGTACATGACCGAGTTCATGAACTTGGTCACGACGATATCACCGAACTTCGGGTCCGGGATAACTTCGCGCTTTTCGGCACTGTGGCGGCGGGACATCGTCTAGTCTCCGTAAATCTTCAACGCGGCGAACCGGCTCAGGCGGGTCGCCCGGCCGGTCGGGCCGAAATTACTTGGGACGCTTGGCGCCGTACTTCGAACGGCGCTGCTTGCGGTTCTTGACGCCCTGCGTGTCGAGCACACCGCGCAGGATGTGATAGCGCACGCCGGGAAGATCCTTCACGCGGCCGCCACGGATCATGACGACAGAGTGCTCCTGGAGGTTGTGACCCTCACCCGGAATGTAGCCGATCACCTCGAAGCCGTTGGTCAGGCGAACCTTCGCAACCTTGCGGAGCGCCGAGTTCGGCTTCTTCGGGGTCGTCGTATAGACGCGCGTGCAAACGCCGCGCTTCTGCGGGCAATTCTCAAGCGCCGGGGCGGTGTTACGCGCCTTCACGGGCGACCGCGACTTGCGGATGAGCTGGCTGATTGTCGGCATTCTGGCCTCTCGCCCCACTGAGCGTTTGGAAATTCCTGGTCAATCTCCCAGGCCGAGCAAAGCCATGACATAAACGAAGCCGCGCCATCGGCGCCCTTTCAGGGGCCTCAGGCGCGTTCGCCAGCAGAGGAACACGGAAAACCCGCGTTCATGCATCCTGCCATGTCGTCAATCGACGCTGGAATTCCGACGGAGTTTCGGTCGCGAAACTCGCTTGCGAACGAAGCGCAAGCGACAAACGTGTCCGACAGCCGTCGACAGTGGCGCGCTTATGACTCACGCGGAGATTCGCGTCAACCCCGGATTCCGGTTCCAGGCCGGTTTAGGCCTGCATTTCCGCCACCCACTGGGCGAATGGCGGCTCCGAACCGGCTAAGATCGCAGGCCGCGCGCCGATCGACAGCATAGCTGTCGTAAACGGAGCGTAAAGCTCCCTTGAATGAGGCCTCCGCACGATCCCCAGGAGAGAATCATCAGCCGGGGCGAAGCCGTCCCGGGAACAGCAGCCAGAGCGCCCTGCCCTAGCGAACCGCCATTCGAGCCAGAAGCGCCGAGAGCTCACTCTGCCGTGTCACGCCGGTCTTCTGGAAAACCCGCTTCAAGGTGGTGCGCGC
Source organism: Allobosea sp. FW305-C-101 (assembly GCF_058783685.1). Taxonomy (NCBI): domain Bacteria; kingdom Pseudomonadati; phylum Pseudomonadota; class Alphaproteobacteria; order Hyphomicrobiales; family Alloboseaceae; genus Allobosea; species Allobosea sp. FW305-C-101. Next base: position 3,765 of record NZ_JBYSYT010000018.1, read on the forward strand.
CGTCTCCTCGGTGATTCCAAGCCGCTCGCCCGCTTCGCGTGGGGCCAGTCCCACCCCGACCAGTGCGGTCAATCGCGCTTCGGCCAGTGTCAGGCCAAGCAGGTCGCGAACGAGCGCCGGATCGGCCGGGCCGTCCACCTGCGAGCTGGTGACGACCGCGATCGCCACGACATCGGCGAGCAACGCCTCGACGGCGCCACGCTCCGCCGCCCGCACTGGAATGACATGCACGGCCAGGAAGCCGTCGCGCTGCCGGTCCTGCACGATGACCGGTCGCGGCGCATTAAGCAGAATAGCATCACCGAAGGCCGCTTCAGTGATGCGGGCCCGCAATGCTTCGCGCGGCTCCTCGCCGCGCGCCGTCAGCCTACCCTGACTGACAAGCAGGCCGTCGCCGGCGAGCATCTGCCCGGCAGGATTGGCGAAGAGCACCCGCCCGTCGCCCGCGAGCAGGAAGACGCCGACGCCGAGCCGCGTCAGCGCATCGGCAAGCGCATGCTGCGAAGCTTCGGCATTGATCAGCCGGATGCCGAGCCGCAGCGCATTCTCGACATGGCGGCCGAGCCGGCTCAGCGTTTCGAGCTCCGCATCGGACCATGGCTCCTTGTCCGTCGCACGCTGGACAGCCAGGGCGACCCCGACCCGCGGGTCCGGCGAAATCCCGACGCCGCCGAACCAGCCGAGTCCGTGCGAGCGCAGGAACTGCGCATAGAAAGGCAGGACCTTCATTTCCTCGGGCGTCGCGATGTCGCGATCCGAAATGGTGTCGGAACGCGCGATCGCCCCGCATTCGAGCGAGCGCGAGAAGCGGACATCGTGGCGCCACCACTCTCCTGCATCGTAATCCCGCTGGGCCGCCTCCAGTCCGGGCGAGCAGATCGTGCCATAGGCGCCATCTTCGCGCTGGTAGATCAAATGGGCGCCGACATCGCCGAAGGAATCGGCGATCACCTGCAAGGCAGCGGGCCAGCGTTCGGGCGCCGGCGCGGCATCGTAGATCGCCTCGACCGCAGCGACGAAGCCGGAAGACGGCTCGCGGTCGCGCGTATCCGGAACCTTCTGCTTCTCTGCCCAGCTCATGGCGCCCTCCCCGCTGAACCTTAGGCGTTGGCGCCGAGGCCGCGTCAAGCAGGCGCGGCTGCGCTGCAAGGCGGTGCCCCAAAAGAAAACGGCCGCCCGAAGGCGGCCGTTTGAGAGCATAGGCTTTCGCCGGGCTGCTTATTCGGCAGCCGGGAGCACCGCAGCGGCGGCCTTGGCGGCCTTGGCCGCCGCATCCGCCTTCTGGCCGACGATGAGATCGTCGCGACGCGTAGCCACCTGCTTGATGCGGGCGACCTGGGCGCCGGTGCCGGCCGGGATGAGCGAGCCGACGATGACGTTCTCCTTGAGGCCTTCGAGCATGTCCGACTTGCCGTTGACCGCCGCCTCGGTGAGGACGCGGGTGGTCTCCTGGAAGGACGCCGCCGAGATGAAGGAGCGGGTCTGCAGCGAGGCCTTGGTGATGCCGAGCAGGACGGGGACGCCGGATGCCGGCTTCTTGCCCTCTTCGCGCAGCTTCGCGTTGACCTCTTCCAGCTCGATCCGATCGACCTGGTCGCCGGTCAGGATGTCGCTGTCGCCGGACTCGGTGATCTCGACCTTCTGCAGCATCTGCCGGACGATGACCTCGATGTGCTTGTCGTTGATGGTCACGCCCTGGAGGCGATAGACCTCCTGGATTTCGTTGACCAGATAAGCCGCCAGCTCCTCGACGCCCTTGATCGCCAGGATGTCGTGCGGGGCCGGGTTGCCGTCGAGGATGTAGTCGCCGACCTCCACGACATCGCCTTCCTGGAGATGGATGTGCTTGCCCTTCGGGATCAGGTACTCGACCCCGTCGGAACCATCATGCGGCGTCAGCGTGACGCGACGCTTGTTCTTGTAGTCCTTGCCGAAGCCGATCACGCCCGACTTCTCGGCGATGATCGCCGCATCCTTCGGACGACGCGCCTCGAACAGCTCCGCGACGCGCGGCAGACCGCCGGTGATGTCGCGGGTCTTGGCCGAGTCGGTCGAGACACGGGCGAGCACGTCGCCGGCCTTGATCGAATGGCCCGGCTCCACCGAGATGATGCCGTCGACCGGCAGGATGTAGCGGGCTTCGCCACCGCGGGCGAGCTTCGCGACCTTCCCGTCGGCGCCGTAGATCACCATCGCCGGCTTGAGATCAGCCGTACGGGCCGAGCCGCGCCAGTCGATGACGACGCGCTTGGAGATGCCGGTCGCCTCGTCGGTCGTCTCGGTGATCGACATGCCGTCCACGAGGTCCTCGTAGCCGACCTTGCCGTCCACTTCCGCGAGGATCGGGCGGGAATAGGGATCCCACTCGATCAGGCGCTGGCCGCGCTTGACCTTGTCGCCCTCGTCCACGCGAAGCTTCGAGCCGAACTGGACGCGATGGACCGCGCGCTCGGCGCCGTCCGGACCGACGATCACGATGGCGATGTTGCGCGCCATGGCGATCAGGTCGCCGTCCGAGTTCCGCGCGACGTTGCGGTTGCGCATCTTGACCGTGCCTTCGAAGTTCGACTCGACGAAGGACTGGTCGGCGATGGTGGCCGCGCCGCCGATGTGGAAGGTACGCATGGTGAGCTGCGTGCCCGGCTCGCCGATCGACTGCGCCGCGATGACGCCGACGGCCTCGCCCATGTTGACGGGCGTGCCGCGAGCGAGGTCGCGACCGTAGCAGGTGGCGCAGACGCCGTTCTTGGTCTCGCAGGTGAGAACCGAACGGATCTTCACCTCCTGGACGCCGGCGGCGTTGATCTTGGCGATGTCGCTTTCCTCGATCACCACGCCCTTGGCGACGACGATCTTGCCTTCGACGTCGACGATGTCCTCGGCTGTCGCGCGACCCAGGATGCGCATGCCGAGCGAAGCCACGACCTGGCCGGCATCGACGATGGCGCGCATCTTGATGCCGTTATCCGAGCCGCAATCCGTCTCGGAGATGATCGCGTCCTGCGCCACGTCGACGAGACGGCGGGTGAGATAGCCGGAGTTGGCCGTCTTGAGCGCCGTATCGGCGAGACCCTTGCGGGCGCCGTGGGTCGAGTTGAAGTACTCGAGAACGTCGAGGCCTTCCTTGAAGTTCGAGATGATCGGCGACTCGATGATCTCGCCCGACGGCTTGGCCATCAGGCCGCGCATGGCGGCGAGCTGGCGCATCTGCGCCGGCGAACCACGGGCGCCCGAGTGCGACATCATGTAGATCGAGTTGATCTGCTTGTCGCGGCCGGTCTCATCCTTCTGGACGGTCGAGATGCGGGCCATCATCTCCTGGGCGAGCTTGTCGGAGCACTTCGCCCAGGCGTCGACGACCTTATTGTACTTCTCGCCCTGGGTGATCAGGCCGTCCTGGTACTGCTGCTCGTAATCCTTGGCGAGCGCGCGGGTCGTGTCGACGATCTCCCACTTGTTCTCCGGCACGACCATGTCGTCCTTGCCGAAGGAGATGCCGGCCTTGAAGGCGTGCTTGAAGCCCAGCCCCATGACGCGGTCGCAGAAGATCACGGATTCCTTCTGACCGCAGCCGCGATACACGGCGTCGATCATTCCGGAGATCTCCTTCTTCGTCATCAGCTTGTTGACGACGTCGAAGGACACGGCCGGGTGCTCCGGCAACGCGGTCGAGAGGATCACGCGGCCCGGCGTGGTATCGTAGATCTTCGTGTACGGCTTGCCGTCATGGCCGACGCCGGTCCAGCGATACTTGATCTTCGAATGCAGCGTCACGACCTTCTCGTGCAGCGCGTATTCGAGCTCGCCGAAATCGCCGAAGATCTTGCCCTGGCCCGGCTCGCCATCCGAGATGATCGAGAGGTAGTACAGGCCGAGCACGATGTCCTGCGACGGCACGATGATCGGCATGCCGTTCGCCGGGTGCAGGATGTTGTTGGTCGACATCATCAGCACGCGCGCTTCCAGCTGCGCTTCGAGCGACAGCGGGACGTGCACGGCCATCTGGTCGCCGTCGAAGTCCGCGTTGAAGGCGGCGCAGACCAGCGGATGCAGCTGGATCGCCTTGCCCTCGATCAGCACGGGCTCGAAAGCCTGGATGCCGAGGCGGTGCAGCGTCGGAGCGCGGTTCAGCATCACCGGATGCTCGCGGATGACCTCGTCCAGGATATCCCAGACCTCCGGCTTCTCCTTCTCGACGAGCTTCTTGGCTTGCTTGACCGTGGTCGAGTAGCCCTTGGCGTCGAGGCGCGCATAGATGAACGGCTTGAACAGCTCCAGCGCCATCTTCTTCGGCAGGCCGCACTGGTGCAGCTTCATCTCCGGGCCGACGACGATGACCGAGCGGCCCGAATAGTCGACGCGCTTGCCGAGCAGGTTCTGGCGGAAGCGGCCCTGCTTGCCCTTCAGCATGTCGGCGAGCGACTTCAGCGGGCGCTTGTTGGCACCCGTGATGACGCGGCCGCGGCGGCCGTTGTCGAACAGGGCGTCGACGGACTCCTGCAGCATCCGCTTCTCGTTGCGGATGATGATGTCCGGCGCGCGCAGCTCGATCAGGCGCTTCAGGCGGTTGTTGCGGTTGATGACGCGGCGATAGAGGTCGTTCAGGTCGGAGGTCGCGAAGCGGCCGCCGTCGAGCGGCACGAGCGGGCGCAGATCCGGCGGGATGACCGGGATCTGGGTCATCACCATCCATTCCGGCTTGTTGCCCGACTCCTGGAAGGCCTCGATGATCTTGAGGCGCTTCATCAGCTTCTTGGGCTTCAGCTCCGACGTCGTCGTCGCGATCTCATGCTTGAGATCGGCGTTGATCTGGTCGAGGTCGAGCGCGCGCAGCATCTCGCGGATGGCTTCCGCGCCGATCATGGCGGTGAAGGTATCCGCGCCATACTCTTCCTGAGCCCGGACGTACTCTTCTTCCGACAGCAGCTGACGGTCCTTGAGCGGGGTCAGGCCCGGCTCGATGACGACATAGCTTTCGAAATAGAGGATGCGCTCCAGGTCCTTGAGCGGCATATCCATCAGGAGGCCGATGCGCGAGGGCAGCGACTTCAGGAACCAGATATGCGCCACCGGGGCGGCGAGCTCGATATGGCCCATGCGCTCGCGCCGGACGCGGGCGAGCGTGACTTCCACGCCGCACTTTTCGCAGATGACGCCCTTGAACTTCATGCGCTTGTACTTGCCGCACAGGCACTCGTAGTCCTTGATCGGCCCGAAGATGCGCGCGCAGAACAGGCCGTCACGCTCCGGCTTGAACGTGCGGTAGTTGATGGTCTCCGGCTTTTTGATCTCGCCATAGGACCAGGACAGGATCTTCTCCGGGCTCGCGATCGAAATCTTGATCGCGTCGAAGGCCTGCTGGACCGGCTGCTGGCCGAAAAGGTTCATGACCTCTTGCTTCATCGCCTGTCTCCTCTAGCCGGCGGGGACGAAGGCCACCCTGCCCGGCTTCTGAAATCCGTGGCCGGCGGCCTCAGCGCCGCCGGCATGTACCCAAGGTTTGGTTAACGGCTTATTCGGCCGCTTCGGCCGGCGGCAACTCGCCCGGCTTCACCTTGTTGTTGATCAGCTCGACATTGAGGCCGAGCGAGCGCATTTCCTTCACGAGAACGTTGAAGCTCTCCGGAATGCCCGCTTCGAAGTTGTCCTCGCCGCGCACGATCGACTCGTAGACCTTGGTGCGGCCCGCGACGTCGTCCGACTTCACCGTCAGCATTTCCTGCAGGGTGTAGGCGGCACCGTAGGCTTCGAGCGCCCAGACCTCCATTTCGCCGAAGCGCTGACCGCCGAACTGCGCCTTGCCGCCCAGCGGCTGCTGGGTGACGAGCGAGTACGGGCCGATCGAACGGGCGTGGATCTTGTCGTCGACCAGGTGGTGCAGCTTGAGCATGTAGATGTAGCCCATCGTCACCTTGCGGTCGAAAGGCTCACCCGTGCGGCCGTCATAGAGGGTCGACTGACCAGAGCTATGCAGGCCGGCCTGCTCCAGCAGACGCTCGATATCGGCTTCCTTGGCGCCGTTGAAGACCGGGGTCGCGACGGGAACGCCGCGACGCAGGTTCTGGCCCATCTCGACGAGCTCGGCCTCGTCCATCGAGGCGATGATCTCGTTGTCCTCGTAGACGGCATCGAACTCGGCCTTCAGCGCCTTGAAGTCGCTCGACTTCTTGTAGGCATCGAGCGCCTTGCCGATCTGCTTGCCGAGGCCCGCAGCCGCCCAGCCCAGATGGGTCTCCAGGATCTGTCCGACGTTCATGCGCGAGGGCACGCCGAGCGGGTTCAGCACGATGTCGGCATGGGTGCCGTCCTCAAGGAACGGCATGTCCTCCACCGGCACGATGCGCGAGACCACGCCCTTGTTGCCGTGGCGGCCGGCCATCTTGTCGCCCGGCTGGATCTTGCGCTTCACCGCGACGAAGACCTTGACCATCTTCATCACGCCCGGAGGCAATTCGTCGCCACGCTGCAGCTTCTCGACCTTGTCGAGGAAGCGCTGCTCAAGGCGCTTCTTCGACTCGTCGTACTGCTTCCGCATCGCCTCGATCTCGGTCATCAGCGAGTCTTCGGCGGTCGCGAACAGCCACCACTGCGAACGCGGGAATTCGCTCATCACCTCGCGGGTGATGACCGTATCCTTCTTGAAGCCCTTCGGGCCGGCGAGGCCGGTCTTGCCGGTCAGGATCTCGGCCAGACGCGCGAAGGTGTTGCGGTCCAGGATCGCCTGCTCGTCGTCACGGTCCTTGGCGAGACGCTCGATTTCCTCGCGCTCGATCGCCTGGGCGCGCTCGTCCTTGTCGACGCCATGGCGGTTGAACACGCGGACCTCGACGATCGTGCCCTGGACGCCCGGGGGAACGCGCAACGAGGTGTCGCGCACGTCCGAAGCCTTCTCGCCGAAGATGGCGCGCAGCAGCTTCTCTTCCGGGGTCATCGGGCTCTCGCCCTTCGGCGTGATCTTGCCGACGAGGATGTCGCCCGCCGCCACTTCAGCGCCGATATAGACGATGCCGGCTTCGTCGAGGTTCTTCAGCGCCTCTTCCGAAACGTTCGGAATGTCGCGCGTGATTTCCTCCGGGCCGAGCTTGGTGTCGCGGGCCATGACCTCGAACTCCTCGATATGGATCGAGGTGAAGACGTCCTGGGCCACGATGTTCTCGGAGAGAAGGATCGAGTCCTCGAAGTTGTAGCCGTTCCACGGCATGAACGCGACGAGCACGTTCCGGCCGAGCGCCAGCTCGCCGAACTCCGTCGACGGGCCGTCGGCGACGATGTCGCCCTTCTTGACGATGTCGCCGACGCGGACCAGCGGACGCTGCGTGATGCAGGTCGACTGGTTGGAGCGCTGGAACTTCTGCAGCCGGTAGATGTCGACGCCCGGCTTGGTCGGGTCCATCTCGTCCGAAGCGCGGATGACGATACGGGTCGCGTCGACCTGGTCGACGATACCGCCGCGGCGAGCCGCGATCGCAGCACCCGAGTCACGGGCGACGACGGCTTCCATGCCGGTGCCGACGAAGGGCGCGTCGGCGCGAACCAGCGGCACCGCCTGGCGCTGCATGTTCGAGCCCATCAGCGCGCGGTTCGCGTCGTCGTTCTCAAGGAACGGGATCAGCGCCGCGGCGACGGAGACGAGCTGCTTCGGCGACACGTCCTGGAAGTCGACCTTGTCGACCGGGGTGACGATGACTTCGCCGGCGCGGCGGCAGACGATCAGGTCGTCCGTCAGGCGGCCTTCGGCATCGACGGCGGCATTCGCCTGGGCGACGTTGTACTTCGCCTCTTCCATCGCCGAGAGATAGATCACCTCGTTCGTGACCTTGCCGTCACGGATGCGGCGATACGGGCTCTCGATGAAGCCGTACTTGTTCACCCGCGCGAAGGTGGCGAGCGAGTTGATCAGGCCGATATTCGGGCCTTCCGGCGTCTCGATCGGGCAGATGCGGCCATAGTGCGTCGGGTGCACGTCGCGCACCTCGAAGCCGGCGCGCTCACGGGTCAGGCCGCCCGGGCCAAGCGCCGAGAGACGGCGCTTGTGGGTGACTTCCGAGAGCGGGTTGGTCTGGTCCATGAACTGCGAGAGCTGCGACGAGCCGAAGAACTCGCGCACGGCTGCGGCCGCCGGCTTCGCGTTGATCAGGTCCTGCGGCATGACCGTGTCGATATCGACCGAGGACATGCGCTCCTTGATGGCGCGCTCCATGCGGAGCAGGCCCAGACGGTACTGGTTCTCCATGAGCTCGCCGACCGAGCGCACGCGGCGGTTGCCGAGATGGTCGATGTCGTCGATCTCGCCCTTGCCGTCGCGCAGGTCGACCAGCGCCTTGACGACCGCGAAGATGTCTTCCTTGCGCAGGATGCGCACGGTGTCCTCGGCGTCGAGGTCGAGGCGCATGTTCATCTTGACGCGGCCCACGGCCGAAAGGTCGTAGCGCTCGGCGTCGAAGAACAGCGACTGGAACATGTTCTCAGCCGTCTCGAGGGTCGGCGGCTCGCCCGGACGCATCACGCGGTAGATGTCGAACAGGGCTTCCTCGCGGCGCGAGTTCTTGTCGACGTTCAGCGTGTTGCGGATATAGGGGCCGACCGTGATGTGGTCGATGTCGAGCACCGGGATCTCGTCGAAGCCGTCATCGACGAGCTGCTTCAGGAGCTTCTCGGTGATTTCCTCGCCGGCCTCGGCATAGACCTCGCCCGTCGCCGGGTTGACCAGGTCCTCGGCGATGTACTGGGTGTACAGGTCCTCGTCCTGCGCGCGCAGGAACTTCAGGCCCTTCTCGGCCAGCTGGCGAGCGGTGCGGGCGACGAGCTTCTTGCCGGCCTCGACCACGACCTCACCGGTATCGGCGTCGATCAGGTCCTCGGAGGCCTTGAAGCCCTTCATGCGCTCCGCGTCGTAGGGAACGCGCCAGCCCTTGGCGTCCTTGGCGTAGGTGATGTGCTTGTAGAAGCGGTTGAGGATCTCCTCACCGTCCATGCCGAGCGCGAACAGCAGCGAGGTGACCGGGATCTTACGCTTCCGGTCGATACGGGCATAGACGATGTCCTTGGCGTCGAACTCGATGTCGAGCCAGGAACCGCGATAGGGGATGATGCGCGCGGCGAAGAGCAGCTTGCCCGAGGAATGGGTCTTGCCCTTGTCGTGATCGAAGAACACGCCCGGCGAACGGTGCATCTGCGAGACGATGACGCGCTCGGTGCCGTTGACGATGAAGGTGCCGTTGTCGGTCATGAGCGGCATGTCGCCCATGTAGACATCCTGCTCCTTGATGTCCTTGACGGACTTGGCCTGGGTGTCGGGATCGATATCGAACACGATCAGGCGCAGCGTCACCTTGAGCGGCGCCGAGAAGGTCATGCCGCGCTGGCGGCACTCGTCGACGTCGTATTTCGGCGGCTCGAAGGTGTACTTCACGAACTCCAGCAGCGAGGCGCCGGAGAAATCGCCGATCGGGAAGACGGACTTGAAGACGGACTGGAGGCCCTCGTCGGCGCGACCGCCCTTGGGCTCGTCGACCATCAGGAACTGGTCATAGGACGCCTTCTGAACCTCGATGAGGTTCGGCATCTCAGCCACTTCCTTGAGTTTGCCGAAGAACTTGCGGACGCGCCTGCGACCCTGGAGCGAATTGACCATGTTGTTCCTCGCAATCTCTTCGGACGGCTCACCCGGAGGTCCGGGCGGTCGAAGGCGGCAGGCCGCCGGGTGAGCCGTTCGGCGCCGCATCGCGCCGACCTGCATTTCAGTTGAAGCCGCACCGCACGGTTGCAGCAGGCCCCATCAACAACTCCCGCGCACTTGCGCGGAAACGACGCAACAGCCCCGGAGGCGTTAAGCGCCCCGGGACTGTCGATAGTGACTACGGTCGGACCGGCATCAGCCGGCCCAAGCTCACTTGAGCTCGACCTTGGCGCCGACGGCCTCGAGCTGCTTCTTGAGCTTCTCGGCCTCGTCCTTGCCAACCGACTCCTTGACCGGCTTCGGAGCGCCTTCGACCAGGTCCTTGGCTTCCTTGAGGCCCAGGCCGGTGATGGCGCGGACTTCCTTGATCACCTCGATCTTCTTGTCGCCGGCCGAAGCCAGGACAACGGTGAACTCGGTCTGCTCTTCAGCAGCGGCGGCAGCGCCACCGCCAGCAGCCGGACCAGCCGCAACAGCGACGGCGGCGGCGGCGGAAACGCCCCACTTCTCTTCGAGCATCTTGGCGAGGTCAGCGGCCTCGAGAACGGTGAGCGACGACAGCTCGTCGACGAGCTTGGCGAGATCGGCCATGTTTAACTTCCTGTCTTAAGAGGTTCGAACGATAAGGGTTGCTGGCTATCAAGCCGCATTCTTGTCGGCGTAAGCCTGAACCACGCGAGCCAGCTTGCCGGCGGGCGCGTTCGTGAGCTGCGCGAGCTTCGTAGCCGGGGCCTGGATAAGGCCGATGAGCTTGGCGCGCATTTCGTCGAGCGAGGGCATCGTGGCCAGGGCCTTGACACCATCGGGGTTCAGGGCGGTCGTGCCCATCGCGCCGCCCAGGATGACGAGCTTGTCGTTTTCCTTGGCGAAAGCGGTGGCGACCTTCGGCGCCGCGACCGGATCGTTTGAATAAGCGATCAGGGTGGGACCCGTCAGCAGCTTGCTGATGGACGCGACGTCGGTGCCTTCAAGAGCGATCTTGGCCAAGCGGTTCTTTGCGACCTTAACAGTGGCGCCATTCGCCTTCATCTCGCGACGAAGCTTCTGGAACTGGGCCACGGTCAAACCCGCATAGTGGGCCACGACGACGACCGACGTGTTCGCAAACACATCGTTCAGCGACGCGACGGCATCTTTCTTTGCCGCTTTATCCACTGGGCTCTCTCCGGTAGGCGACAAGCCTTGAGGGCTGGCCGCCGGTTGCAAATGCCGCTTCCCGAAACCCCGGTTGACACCGGCGCCCCGCAAAGCGACGCTTGGTGCCCTGTCCCCGCTCCCGAACCCACGAGGGGCCGCGATCGGGCGAGATGGTTCGAACCGTCTTTTCCGGATCTCGCGATCCGGGACTAAGCTCTTGCACCGTCTATGCAGGCCTCTTGGCGAAATTATGCTCCCGGACGAACCGGGAAGGCACCTGCAGTCTCAGACAGGACTGGATGATTCCATGCCTCGGAAATCACTTTCCCCGGCTCAAATCACCCATTCTTCAGCGGAAAACCGCCGAAAAACGCGAAACAGACCCCTTCGTGCCAGGCACGCTGGAGCCCCTTCACTTATGGAAACAGGCTGCGTCATAACGCTTTAGCCTGCTTCTGCCAAGTAGGCTCTTGACTTCACGAAATCAAGAGCGGGTGGGCGGCCGGTCAGCCAGCCGCCCTTCCCTCAAGCTTGTCAGCCACCGATGACGGTGTTCGGCTCGATCTTGACGCCCGGGCCCATGGTCGACGACAGGGCGACGCGCTGGATGTAGGTGCCCTTGGCGCCGGCGGGCTTCGCCTTGGCGACCGAGTCGACGAAAGCCTTGATGTTCTCCGAGAGCTTCTCGGCCGAGAACGAGGCCTTGCCGACGGCGGCGTGAACGATACCGGCCTTCTCGACGCGGAACTCCACCGAACCACCCTTCGAGGCGGCGACGGCGGCGGTCACGTCCATGGTGACGGTGCCGACGCGCGGGTTCGGCATCAGGCCGCGCGGGCCGAGAACCTTACCGAGACGGCCGACGAGACCCATCATGTCCGGGGTCGCGATGCAGCGATCGAAGTTGATCTCGCCCTTCTGGACGGACTCGACCAGCTCCTCGGCGCCGACGATGTCGGCACCCGCAGCCTTGGCCTCATCGGCCTTGGCGCCGCGGGCGAAGACGGCGACGCGCAGCGTGCGGCCCGAACCGTTCGGCAGGTTGCAGACGCCGCGGACCATCTGGTCGGCGTGACGGGGATCGACGCCGAGATTCATCGCGATCTCGACAGTCTCGTCGAACTTGGCGTTGGCGCGTTCCTTGATGAACGTGACAGCCTGGTCGAGCGAGTACAGCTTGGTGCGGTCAATGCCTTCACGGCCCTTGACGACGCGCTTTCCGACATGTGCCATTGGTCAGCCTCCCTCAGCCCACGACTTCCAGGCCCATGGACCTGGCCGAGCCACGGATCATGGCCGAAGCCGATTCGACGGTGTCGCAGTTGAGATCGGCCATCTTCTTCTCGGCGATCTCGGCGATCTGCGCAGTGGTGACCTTGCCGACGTTGCCGCCCTTGCCCGGGGTCTTCGAACCCGCGGTCAGGCCAGCAGCCTTCTTCAGCCAGTACGAGACCGGCGGCTGCTTCATCTCGAAGGTGAAGGAACGATCGGCATACGCGGTGATGATCACCGGGATCGGCATGCCCTTTTCCATCTGCTGGGTCTTCGCGTTGAAGGCCTTGCAGAATTCCATGATGTTGAGGCCGCGCTGACCCAGCGCCGGACCGATCGGCGGCGACGGATTAGCCGCGCCCGCCGGAACCTGAAGCTTCACGTAGCCCGTGATCTTCTTCGCCATGATGGCTGCTCCTGACGTCCGCTCCGATGCCTATTCGGAACGACGACGACCCCGCCTGCCGATGCTCTTCATCGGGGCCGGGGTGGTTGCAGTGCGTGGTGCGGCGCCTTGAGTCCGGCTGGCGACCGGAACGCCTCCCACGCGGTTGAGGCGCGCCCTATGACATAAGGCAGCGCCGAAGGGAAGTGGATTCGTTAATGGCGAACCACAGCCCTCACCTTGAGAAGCAAGCGGAGCTTGCGCCTCGAAGGATGTTCCAGATCATTCCGGAGCCTCCTGAATCATCCTTCGAGACGCCGCTAAGGCGACTCCTCAGGATGAGAGCTCCGGAACGGGGTCGAAAAGCCTCAGAGCTTCTCGACCTGGCTGTATTCCAGCTCGACCGGCGTGGCGCGGCCGAAGATCGACACCGCGACCTTGAGGCGGGCGCGGGCGTGATCGACATCCTCGACGACGCCGTTGAACGAAGCGAAGGGGCCGTCCGCGACCTTGACCTGCTCGCCGACCTCGAAAACGATCGTCGGCTTCGGCCGCTCGATGCCCTCGGCGACCTGGCCCTTGATCCGCATCGCCTCATGCTCGGGGATCGGCATGGGCTTGGCCTTGTCGGCGCCCAGGAAGCCGGTGACCTTCGGCGTGTTCTTGATGAGGTGATAGACCTCGTCGGTCATCTCGCACTTCACCAGGACATAGCCGGGGAAGAACTTGCGCTCGGTGTCGACCTTGCGGCCGCGGCGAACCTCGACGACCTTCTCGGTCGGCACCAGCACCTCGTCGAACTTGTCGGCGAGGTTACGCTGCGCGGCCTGGTCGCGGATCGACTGGGCGACCTTGTTCTCGAAGTTCGAATAGGCGTGGACGATATACCAGCGGGTGCTCACGTTCGTAATTCCGTTCAACGGGCGCCGAGGACGAGGCCGAGCACCCAGCGGATGACGGTGTCGGTGAAGAGGAAGAACAGGCTGGACAGGACCACCATGGCGAGCACGAGGCCCGTGGTGATCAGCGTCTCGCGGCGCGACGGCCAGGTGACCTTGGTCGCCTCGGAGCGCACGTCCTGCAGGAACTGGAAGGGATTGGATTTCGCCATGAACCACCTCGGGTTCCGAGCCGGTCCGCGATCTCTTGCGGTGCCGATTCGGCCGTCCTGAAACATTCGCGGCGCGGAACCCGGGGAGGGTTGCGCGCCGTCGTTGCAAGCCTCATACATCGCTTGCGGCCTTTAGCCAAGACCCTTTCGGGTTCGGCCTCCTCTCAGGCCCGGCTCACCGCGATCAGCAGGAAGAACGGCCGCTCACGCTCCCTTGCCCATCCAGGCTCGGCCGCGACCTGCTCCGGGCTCGGCGCCCATTCGACCAGCCGGTCCAGCCTAAAGCCCCCACCGAGCAGCAGGTCGAGATAGGTGCCGATGGTCCGATGGCGCTTGACCACGCCTTCGGCCAGCCAGTTGCTCACCCGCCTGCCCTCGTCGTGATAGCCGTTGACCGGCCAGGTCGCGCGGCCATCGGCATCGACGAGCCATTCCTGCCGAACCGGCGCGGTCATGATCGGATGCTCGACCGAACAGACAAGGCTGCCGCCCGGCTTCAGCGCCGCATGCACACGCCCGAACAACCCGGCGAGATCCTCGATGTAGTGGAAGGCAAGCGAGCTATAGGCGGCATCGAAGGCCGCGGCTGGCGGTGCGTAGGTTTCGAGGTCGGCACGCTCATAGGCCACGCGGGAATCGGGCGTCTCGCGCCGCGCCCGCTCCAGCATCTTCTCGGACACGTCGACACCGAGCACGTTCGCAGAGCCCTCGCCCGCCGCGAAACGGCAGAACCAACCGAAGCCGCAGCCGAGATCGAGAGCGCTCTTACCAGCGAGTTCGGGCAGCATTCCGCGCAGCACGGGCCATTCCGGAGCGCCGTCCAGACCCTGGACGGACCGCGGCAGCTGGCTGTAGCCCGCGAAGAAGGTCTCGTCGTCGTAGATGTTCTGGGTCATGGATGCCTCGCCAACCTGCTTGGGCATCCGGGCTTCAAGTCGCCAGCGGGACGACTGGCAGGGGCAGCAGGGCTCGAACCCGCGACCTGCGGTTTTGGAGACCGCCGCTCTACCAACTGAGCTATACCCCTGCAGGTGGGCGTCATGTGCCCCAAGGCGCGATGCATTTCAAGTCGAAATCGCGGGTCATCCTCATTTGCTGTAAGGGCCGAGCTCGGCCGCGTAGCGCTCGACCAGCTTCAGCCCGAATTCGGTGGGCCTCAGCGCCGGGCCGCGATCATGGATCGCGATGCCGGCACGGGCCCCGAAGATGCGCTTGCCGTAACAAAGCAGCGTCTCGATCGACTGCATGATGAAGGTGATCGCCGGCAGGACCTCGCGATAGGCGGCATCCGCCCCCGCCTCGTCGCCGGCCTTGTAACGGGCATAGGCGCGCAGAGCGTAGTCGATCGTGTCCGGCGCCAGGATCATCCCGGCGCAGCCGGCGCGGAAATTGTCGATCAGCTCAAGCCCGCCGCGCCCGTTGAGAATCGGCAAGCGGCCCTCGGTGACCGCGATCAGCCGCTCGATCTCGACGACCGAGCCCTCGCCCTTGATCAGGCCGATATTCGGATAGCGCCGCGTCAGCTCGCGGATATCCTCCGCCGAAAGGCCGCGCCCCATATAGGCCGGCGCGTTCTGGATCGCGACCGGCAGTGAGGTCGTCTCGGCGATGCGCCCGAAGAAATTGATGTATTCGGCCGCCCCGAAGCTGCCGACCATCGGCGGCTGGAGAATCACCCAGTCGGCACCGTTCTGCTCGGCGACCTTCACCAGCGCGGCCTGCTCCGCCACCGAGGAGCCGAAGATCGTGAAGGCGAGCGGCTTCCTGCCCGCCACATCCTCCGCCATCCATTCCATCACGGTGCAGCGCTCGGTGAAGCTGAGCTTCGAGACTTCGGTCGCGAGCCCCAGCGCCGCCATGCCCTGCACGTCGAGATCGAGGCTGATCTGCGTCTGCTTGCGCATCGCTGCGCGGTCGAGCCGTTCATGCGCGTCGAACAGCGCGAAGACGATCGAATGGATACCCGGAAACGGCGGCGCGAAACCCATGAGACGAACCTCCCCTGGGCCGCTCTGCGGGGCGTCCGCGTATGGCGCGGATCGGGTGACGGCCCTGCCCTCGTTTCTAGAGAGCCGCCATTCCCGCGACCAGCCCGCCCGGCAGGCGGGCGCCCTGCGCCATCCGCAGGATCAGGCGATGTCGAGCCAGCGCCCTTCCCGCGCCGAGGCCTGGATCGTCTCGACCAGCATCTGGATGCGCTCTCCCGCCCGGAAGTCGAACGGCTCGGGCGCCAGCCCCGCGATCGCGTCCATGAAGCGCGCCACCTCGATCGCCTTCAGGTCGTTGAAGCCGAGCTGATGGCCCGGCGCCACGCAGAACAGCCCATAGGGCTCGTGCTCCGGCCCGGCCTCGATCCGGCGGAAGCCGCGTCGCCCGGCAGCATCGGCCGTGCTGTAAAAGTGCAGCTCATTCAAACGCTCCTGCGTGAAGAGCAGCGCGCCCTTGGTGCCGTAGACCTCGAAATCATGCTGCATCTTCCGACCGGTCGCGATCCAGCTCGCCTCGATGCTGCCGCTGGCGCCATTGGCGAAGCGCAGGAACGCTCGACCGCTGTCATCGACCTCGACCGCGCGCTGCCCGCCCCGGCCATCCGGACGGCTGGCAATGGCGGTGACGCAATCGCCCATCACCTTTGTGATCGGTCCGAGCAGGAATTCGGCCGTCGCCAGCGCATGGCTGCCGATATCGGCCAGCGCCCCGCCGCCGGCCGGCTCATGCCGGAAGCCGAAAGGCGTCGCCGCATCGGCCATGTAGTCCTCGGCATGGATGCCGCGATAGCTTCTGACCTCACCGATCTCGCCGGCCCGGATCATCTCCCGCGCCAGCCCGAGCATCGGATTGCAGAGATAGTTGAAGCCGACCTGTGTCTTGATCGTCGCTGCAGCCGCCGCATCGGCCATCTCGCGCGCCTCGGCCGCCGTCGGCGCCAGCGGCTTCTCGCAATAGACATGCTTGCCGGCAGCGATGGCCGCGAGCGCCATCTCGCGATGGAAGGCGTTCGGCGCGGTGATGTCGATCAGGTCGATCTCGGGATCGGCAATGAGGCTGCGCCAGTCGCCGCTGGAACGGGCGAAGCCGAGCGTCCGCGCCGCCGCCGCTGCGAGCGCTTCGTCACGGTCGGCGACCGTATGCAGTTCAAGCTCGAAAGGCAGGTCGAAGACCCGCTGCGCCGCGGCGAAGCCGAAGACATGGGCCTTGCCCATGAAGCCCGAGCCGATCAGGCCGATCCTCAGCCTTGGCTTTCCCGTCGTCATCGGCGTCTCCCGGCAGTCGCTCTCGAAACGGCGACGTTGCCGAACTGATAGCCGGCTGATTGTCGGTGCGCCATGGCGCGAACATGCACAGCTGTGCACAGATTATTGAACAAGCCGCTCCGACGCGCTCGCCGACCAGCCGAGAACACTCCCGACAAAGAAAAAGGGCGGTGTCGCCACCGCCCTTTCCCAAATCGCTGTACGTGAAGTCGATCAGGCGATGATGCTAGCGACGACGCCGGCGCCGACGGTACGACCGCCTTCGCGGATGGCGAAGCGCAGCTTCTCTTCCAT
>NZ_JBYSYT010000019.1:0-6469 GCF_058783685.1 Allobosea sp. FW305-C-101
CGCGCCGGCGATCTGGCGACGCGCAAACGGGATCCCGGTCCGGCTGGCCCATGCGTCAGCGGTTGTGAGAGCGTCGCCTTCCGGCTCCTTCCAGGGTGGGTTCGAGATAATCAGCGAGAAGCGCTTGTTGGCAAAGGCATGCGCCGGATTGAAAAAGTCGGCGGGATTTCCGTGGACCAAATTGGTGCGCGCGAGAGATGGTAGTTTGACGCCTTCTCTCTCCTGAGCAATCAGAATGTCAGCGGGCTCCAGTCCTTCCAACAGAGATAGGTAGAGGCTGAAGGCAGTGACACGACATGCCATCAGGTTGATGTCGCCGCCGAAAATTCGCTCGGAAAGAAGCTTCCCCCGCTCGGCAAAAGTGAGCTGGCGCCCTACGTGCGCTTCCGAAAGGGCGATCAGGCGACGATAAGCCGTGGTCAGTAGAATGCCTGATCCGCACGCCCCATCAAAAATGATCTCGGAAAGAGGATCGGGGGACGTCGACAATGCCTGGTCAACGGCCAGCATGGCGAGGTTGCGCGGGGTATAATACGCGCCGTCCTGCGCCTGTTGCTCCGGCGAAAGGAAAGACTCGTATAGACCCGAGAGCAATTCGACGGGAATGTAGCTGAAGTCGTAGTTCCAGAAATCTCCCTGGCCGGTTCGCATATCAGTGCGCCGCAGGAAGCGATCTAGAAGTGTGAAGCCTTCTGTCGAGAGCACAGTCCACGGGTCGTGGCGATCGTCGCTCAAAAAGTCGCCGTTGAAATCGGACCGGAGCCGGTCGATGAGCGCTAAGACACCGTCCCGGTCCGCTGCAGTTACGAGCTCGGTAAGCGTCTTGACGCTGCGCCTGCTGCGGTAGGTCTGGCCGGCTATATCCCGATGCTCAAGATATGAGACGAACAGCAGCTGTCCCATCAGGAGCTCTGCTAGGCGCCGGCGCTTCCTCTCATCTGGGGTATTGTCGAAGCCCTTCTCGGTCAATTGCTCGACCGTAGCGGCAAGGTTCGCCAGCAGCTTGCGATCGACGCGCGCCCTGATATCGAACCACTTTGGCATGCGGCGCGAAAGGTTTGCGGAAGCCACCTCAAGTGCGGAAAATGGTCCGTCAGGTCGGGCTTCGCTAAGGAACAGCGTCTGCTCCGCTCGCCTGAGCTTCCGGGCAGGAACGGCAATCGCCTTGTCGCCGCGGATCTCGATCACGACAGTGGCGAGATTCTGATTCCAGACGCGCTTGCGAATCTCGTCGAGGGCTTTGGAGGAGAGGGGTTGCCCATCATTTCCCACGAAAACGACGGTGGGCACGCCTTCAACATCGAAAACCGCCTGCGCACGAATGGCGCCGTCTGTCCTGAGCAGCGTTTTGATTTCGAGCGCGTAGGGGTGGGCGTCAGGAACTTGCTCGTCCCGGCGATGCAGGACGGAGGTCTCGGCGGCATAGCCGAGCCTTTCGAGCCATTCTTGCACAGCAATCGTCGTCACAGTCTCAATCTCTCAGGCATTGGAACATAGCATGAACAAATATCATCGCGAAGGCGGTTTCTGCCTTGTGCAGTCGATTGGCGGAGGGCGGTCATGCCGATCGTCTCTGAGCCGAACGTGTCTCGCCCAAACCTCTGGAAGCACCTTTCCGGCGATGCAGGTTTGGCAATGAAAACAGATCAAACTGCCCATCGACTGCAGCCTGATCGGGGAGGGCAAAGCCGTCACGGATGATGGCGAGATGCGGATCCAGATGTAAGAGCAGCGCGTCGCCGAGCGCGGGACGATTGTCGTCGTCAAGCAGGCTCCATTCGCCATCAGCGCCCAACGCAAGGCGTTTACCCCAAAGCGCGAGGAATGACGTTTTGCGAAGCTGAGCCCGGAGCTCGGCGAAGAAGACTTTATGGGCCTCCAGTTCCAGTTTGAACTGGCTCTTCAGTCGGGACGCGATGCGGAGCACAAGGATTGTCTGCCAGCTGAACTTGGCAGGCGAGCCCTTTTGCCGCGGTCGCACGTCAGCTGGGATGAGGGCACGCCGGTTTGTCCATTCGCGGAGCTTATCCGTCGAAAGGCCGGTTAGCTGCGAGGCGACAGGCGTGGTAACGAACCGCAGCGGAACCTCCCGTGAGAATGGGCATGAAGCCCGATCTCTTTATAGAGAACGGGTACCATACCCGAACTGAGAGATAAACCGCCGCCGCGTTCGCACGTTCGCAAACCTGGCATCGATAATCGTTGGGCGCAGATCGCGGCACGAGAGCGTTCACTGAACCCGATGATGGCTCTGCGCGATTGCAATAGAGCGCCTGATGGGCAGCGAGCGCTTACCTGCTATCGTGTCTCAGAAGATCCGCCAGGCCGAAGGTTCAGGCCTGTGCGGGCCTCTTCGAGAGCATACCACCGCTCATCCCGGGGCATACGCGCGCGACGAAGCGGTTCGGCTGAGACGAAGAGCATCCTTCTCCGGAACGCCAATGGGCTTTCGGCCAGTAGGAATGATTTTTCCTGATCGGTACCGGGGGGAAACCAGGGCTTAGTCAAGAACCGTGCTTTTCGGTCCGTCCATCTGGGGGGCTCTCCCAGCCTCCACCGGCGGGCCAAATGCTCGCCAACAGCGCCGATATAGGCGTCGGTCTCGGAATGTCCGAGAAGGGCTGGTTCGCCCTCAATACGGCGTGCGCGACTCGCTTTATCGTTGTCGAGATAAAATTCGTCGAGGAACTCGTGGAGCGCGACTGTTAGCGCCTGCTCACCCGATGCCGCCCGGGTCACGACCTCTGCGAGCGTTCCAGGTCGGCCGGCGCTTGACATGCTGACTCTGCTCCTTGGCGTATTGAACGACGTCGTCGATTTTCGCGAGAACGCGGTTGTCGATGCCGGGAATGGTAGGGAAGAACCCTTTGACGAGCTCCATCAGGGCAGCTCCGTTTTGGATACCGGTGACATGCATCAGCTGGACGATGTCGTGGCGATCGCGACGCGCGCCATCAAGGTCCTCGCGACGGGAGGCTATCAATTTCATTGCAAGAATGTACTCAGGCGTCGGGAGAAACACCCGCAATCCCGGCGTGCCATCATCCCGCGGATATTCTCCGAAGACATTCAAGCGAGGCTGACGGCTGCCTGGGGAGGTAACCAGATGCTTGACTGACTGGTTGAGCCAGTCGTCAGGGAGGTTCCTCTTTCGACCGATCGCGTCCGCCGCCTCATCGAGGAATTCCGCTTCGGCCATGAAGACGGAGTCGACGTCTCGGTTAACCTGACGAATGTCGGTTGCGAGGAGAAGGCATGCGCCGCAGTAAACCGCGATTTCAGCAATGAGGCCACGGGCTCGGGCGATTTGACCAAGATCGTCAAAAGCCAGCTCAAGAGTGTCCTTTGTGAACTCCAGCGGCATAGGTGACACTCAATCCTCGCCTAGCTTGGTCATCGGCTACCCCAGCTTGTGGGTCAATGGCCGGTAACCGGCGGCGGTCAGGGCGATGCACTGGTGCGCGATTTATCCATCGCGACGTAAGGCCTGGCGTGCCCTGCTGAAGCCATTCCCTCGCATCTAGGCAGATTGAATCGAGGCGCGCCAGGCGTTCTGGCGCTCTTGGCTAGAGCATCCGCTGATGGATGGGCCGAATCCGTTTTGAAATCCGACCACCCTGCTGAAGGCGAGATAGCATCTTGCTGCTTGCAGGCTGCTTGGCGACAAAGGTGCGATTGCGAACGCAGTTTGTCAGCTGATCAACGCGCCAAATCGAAGCCTCTTCATAGAAGGCATAGCTTGGCTTGTGCAGGAATTCATGTTCGCCATCACCCCCGTTGCCAAGCACGCAGGCGAGGTCGTCCGCTTTCGTGTTCGTCAATTTGGTGATGGGAACTACCAACGCCTTTCCCTCCGGGGTGACTGCGGTGATCACCACGTGGAGGTGCATCCTATTGGGATCGTGCCTCGGCCCCGACGGGATTAAGAGGCACGCGCCGAGTTCTGGCGTCCAGGTCGTATGGTAGGCCCGCATAGTCGCTCGTGAACTAGTGCCGCATTCCGCCAGCGCCGAAACGCGTTGAAGCGGATTTGACCGCGTTCGCGATTTCGACGCCTTCTACGAGCGTTTCGACGTTTGGCTTGCCAAGTGCACGGAACAGATCAGAATAGCTGATTTGCCGCGATGAGCCATTTGGATCAGTCCACTCGGTGCACTCGTCATGGGTCAAGTCCCGCAGAGCGAAACCGTCCAGATGTCCATATTTGGACCAGACCTCATCGAGCACTTCGATGTTCGCGATGGAGAGGTGGTCTAGAGTTTCAATGGAAACGCCGGGGGCGGCCTGTACGGCGTAGTGAGCTCGAGCTCCGACGTAGTGCTTCCATTCCGGATTGTCCGGAGTGACGCCGTTCACGTGATCAAGGGTCTGGGAGAGGACCGGACCGTGAGGCATGGCGACCAGCGTGTCACCGGTGAGAGGCAGTTCATATGCATCCAGGTAGGCTCGTTCCGCGAGATAGACGAGCTTGGCCACCTTGAGCACGTCAATGGAGCCTCCTTCGCGGAGAGCGAAGTATGCGGTGACCTGTGCTGCCTTTTCGATGTTAAATGTGTTCATTCGACACCTTTGCCGATCAGCGACTCGCGCCGAGCGATCCTATGAGTTGAGATAGCGCGTGTATGCGACAGTTGCTAGGCCTCGGCGCCTCAATCGGGCAGCCGGATCGGGAGCGTGCGTCTAAGACGTCGAACCCAAGCGCTGAATATTTCTCGGGGATTATCCGTCAAAAGCTACAATTCAAAGACCTGAATCTGAAACTCAAACTTAGAGTAACTTATCGGTAAATTTGTGCTGCCTTCGGAAGGCGCGTTGTTCCAGACCGCGTCGATGGTTCATTTCGTGAGCACCTTGACGTGATGGAGCAGAAATTAGCCTGTCTCGGTGCCATCGACCGGGCTTAATTCAACGCCGCAGTTTTCCTCGAGTGATCCGAGTCGACGGCTAGCGGCTAAGGCCCGTGAACCTAACGCAAGGATAACCGATAACGCTTGTCCTCGCGCCTGGCCCGACCGCTCCGCCGAACTCGAAGCTTTCGACGTGCAGCCTGATCGGATGCCCGTGCGCCGCTTCGGAAGAAGCGTTGGAACGCTATCAGCGGGATCACCCGGAGGTGGGCTTGCATCCTACCAATACACATTTTACATAATTATATAATGTTTCATGCTAAAAGTTGCTCATCATGACCGCCGTGAAGATCGACGACCGGCTGACGGTCGCCAGTCAGCCGCGCCAGGAGGCGCTTGCAACACTGGCGGCTGCCGGCTTCGCCACCATCATCAACAACCGGCCCGACGGCGAGGAGCCGGGGCAGCCGAGTAGCGCTGCCGAGAAGGCGGCCCTTGAGCAGGCCAACCTTGCCTATCGCTTCATCCCCGTGACGGCAGCGGCGATTACAGAAGCCGATATCCGCTCCTTCCAGGAAGCGGTGTCCGGGGCGAAGGGGCCGGTCTACGCGCATTGCCGCAGCGGCACGCGTTCACTGACGCTGCATGTGCTGGGCGAGGTGCTGGCGGGGCGGATGAAGCCGGGCGAAGTCGAGGTTTTCGGTCGCGCACATGGCTTCGATCTGTCGGGCGCGGTGCAGTGGCTTGCCCGCAATGCAGCCCGGGCGCCGCAGGTGAAAGGCTTCCACGAGCCGCGCTCCGGCAGCATCCAATATGTCGTCACTGATCCGAAGACGCGGCGCTGCGCGATCATCGACCCGGTCTACGAGTTCGATGAGAAATCCGGGGCGACCGCCACGCATCAGGCCGACGCGATCCTCGCCTATGTCGCGCGCGAGGGGCTCACCGTCGAGTGGATCCTCGATACCCATCCTCATGCCGACCACTTCTCGGCCGCTCATTATCTCAAGCAGAAGACCGGCGCCCCGACAGGCATCGGCGCGCGCGTCACGGAGGTCCAGAAGCTCTGGCAGGGCCTCTACAACTGGCCGGAACTGGCGACCGACGGCTCGCAATGGGACCGGCTCTTCGCGGAGGGCGACAGCTTCAAGCTGGGCGAGCTCACGGGGCGCGTGATGTTCTCGCCGGGCCACACCCTTGCCTCCGTGACCTATGTGATCGGCGACGCGGCCTTCGTGCACGACACGGTCTTCATGCCGGATTCCGGTACGGCGCGGGCGGATTTCCCCGGCGGCAGCGCCAGGGCCCTGTGGGCGTCGATACAGGCGATCCTGGCCCTGCCGGACGATACGCGCCTGTTCACCGGGCACGACTACGAACCCGGCGGTCGCGCCGCTAAATGGGAGAGTACGGTGGGCGAGCAGAAGCACGCGAACCCGCATCTGACCGACATGACGGAGGAGCGCTTCGTCGCGTTGCGGGAGGCGCGCGACCGCACCCTGCCGATGCCGAAGCTAATCCTGCATGCGCTGCAGGTTAATATCTGCGGCGGCCGGCTGCCGGAGCCCGAAGCCAACGGCAGGCGCTATCTCAAATTCCCGCTCGATGCGCTCGTGGGGGCC
>NZ_JBYSYT010000021.1:0-5326 GCF_058783685.1 Allobosea sp. FW305-C-101
CTGCGAATGAAAGCAAGATCGAGCCGGTGTTCGGCCGCTGCATGCCAGGGCATGAAGCGGCTATAGTGACCGCTGTCCTCGCGATAGCGAATGAGTCTGTGATCGTTCAGCTCCTGCCCGGCAAATACCATCGACGGCTTAGGCGTCCCGAGGAGGCGATAGTCGGTCCATAGTATGCAACCGATAAAGCGGACGCCATCGATGACGACAGTGCGGCGGGCGAGCAGCTCGATCCCCGCTGCCTCGGCTACTTCTCTGCCAGCGGCGAGGCTCGACTTCATCTCGCTGCCGTAGAATTCGTGATTTCCAGGCACGTAAACGACCGGACGTCCGGAGAGCGGGCCCAGCTTCCCTTGCTGCACCATCCACGCCACAGCCGCCGCAATTGGCTTCCCTATGTCGCCGGCGAACACTGCCACGTCGAACTCCGGCATAGACGCAGGAAACTGGAAGGGGCCAAACTCAAGATGCAGATCGGAGATCACAAGCAAGCGCATTCTGCCTCCAGGCCGTTTGAACTGACGGAAGGGTCGAAGTTGGCGGGCGGAACTACCTCGCCTTTGCTGCGGCAATTTGCGCGAAAAGTTCGGTAACCTCACTTGGCGCAAAGAAGGATACGCGCCCTGAATAGGAGCTCTCGAATTCCTCGATAGGCATGGCCAGCGCATCGATGGTGCCGGGGCCAAAAACGTCGGCCTCCAGATCGTTGCCGGTGAACAGAACCTCAGAGGGCTGCAGTCGTAGCTCCCTGCATACCAACCGGTAGATCTCTTGCTGGGGCTTCATCAGACCCGCACGAAACGACAGCACGAGCGCGTCTGGTGAATCGGGAAGCTGATCGATCAAGGCCTGCTCGTAGGAGTGAGCGAGGTTCGAACAGATGGCGATCTTCAGCCCGGCTCGACGCAAGGCGGACCACATCTCGTCCACGCCCGGTCGCAACCGCGTCGACGCACACTCCGTTTCAACGTCTGCTTCTCGCCGTGCCAATTCGTCTTCAGTTACGGGATTGGCCATCTCTCGCGAGAGCTCTCGCAAGCCGATCGGGCGCGTGATTGCCCTCACTGCAAGCGTGCCCGACGGTTCATCACGGAGAAGCGCGTGAAATGGACGACGCTTGTCGACGATCTCTACAATGGTCCCGAATGCATCAAAGCAAACTGCCTGGATTCCGCGCGACGTGGCACCCGTCCAACTCTCCTCGTTGGCGGTACTGGCTGGATCGCTCAAATCTATGTCACGGCGAGCTGATGCGCCCTCGACGGCAGCAGCAAGATGCCGTCGTACGGTCATCTGATCTTCGAATGATCCGCAAAGCACCTCAAGCGGACACAGGCCACTGAATGGAGGAAACTGTCGGGGTCGAAGCAGCCACAATCGCTCTTCCCGCCCGCCGGACACGAGCAACAAGAATTGTCGCAGGTCAGCAAAAACACCCATCACTACCGAAATCCTCAGTAGCGTGCCCGTCTCGAGCGCGAGCGGCTTATGCTCACGAGCAATCCTCGCCCATTTGCGGAGTTGCGGTATTTTGCACTCCAGAAGAAGCGCCTGCTGTCTCTCAGATAAATTCCAGCGGCGAGCAATGTTAAGAAACGTGCGAATACCGGGCGCACTAACGCGAGCGCGCTCTTCGAAACTCCGTTCGGACATTTAGACCTCGTACGGCGAATTGCGGTTTGCGGACAACTTCGCGGGAAGCTGCGGATAAACGGCGAGATCAGCCTTTGAACGCCTGAGCAAACTCGACCGGGACCGCCATTTTTGCGATGCTCCCGCTCACGTTGATTCAGCCGCTTATGCGGAATTTTTCGAAACAAAACGCCACGTCGCTCGATGTGGCGTAACGACATAGCTCGCAAGCAATGGTGGTGAAGAAGCGCTGATGAAGGCCAAGACGAAGACCCCCCTGACCGCGGAGGCGGCCGCGCTGGCCGACATGCCACCCAGGCTGATATATCATTATACCAGTAGTATACGAATCTTTCACCTAAAAAAGGATGGCCCGATCCTACTCACGTCGGGGGGTATGCTGCCGATGCCTGACGATGAGGAAATACCCGGCTTCTTGTGCCAGGCAGCCCGACAGCTTCTCAATCTGTCGCAACAAACGCTTCACGAACATGCTGGCGTTTCCAAGAAAACTATCAATGATTTTGAGAACTTATTCGTTGCACCACAATTGGCAACGAACAGAAAAATACGGCAGGAACTGGAGAGGCAAGGCGCTCGCTTTTTGATCGGAAGCGAGAGAATGGGCGTCGTCATTCTGAATGAGCTCGTCCCAGCGCCCAGGTCAAAAACCAGAGATTAGGCCTTTTTGAATTAACCATATTGCGTCGAATTGTATGCAAATATCTACATCGCTGATATATTAACTAAGATCAATCAGAGATGGCGTCCGAGGTAAGCGCCCTGCCCGCTCGTAGCAGCATTTGCCCGACCCGGTCAGCCTGCATCGAGCTGGGTTAATCGGCGCATTCCGCTAACTCCCCACCGGCCGCGACGGCCGTTGATGTGCCTGCAAGCCACGACACATAGGCCAGCGGAGAATTCCCATGATAGGCACGACCCAAGTCAAGCGTGCGACCGCGCTCGAACAAGAACTCATTGCCCATCGTCCTCGGCGGCGCCGCGGACTGACCCCTCACCCGGATATTAGACGGAGGGTCTCCCCGGCGAGAGGTGCGACAATGATCTCGGACGACGCCTCTTCCGACCAATTGCTCGACGAGGAATTCGATGAGTTGGGCTGCGAACTGGCAACGCTGCTTCGGATAGCAGCCCAACTTTAGCACCTGGCTCGCACGCTCCGCGCAGGCGAAAGGTCAACCGGCCTAGCTTCGGCGCGCCACCATCCGACGCGCCTACAGCAACGGCCATCTCGTCATTTAGGCCTCACAACGAACTGCCGATGATCCGGGTAGCCGGGTTTCGCGAGCGCCCCAACCCAAGACTACGCCAAGAGGAATTCACCGAGACGGCGCCCACGACATCGTGTCGGCAGAGCATCAACCCATTATCAAGTAATTAACCACACCCGCAGAGCGGCCGGTATAGAAGCGCTTCGACCGCGATCCGCTTTTCTCGGTTCGTCCGGCGCTAACGATAATCACCCCGCCCTTACCATAAAGCGAAGACCGAGTCGAATCGGTAAAATCGACGCAAAGCCGATGATGCATCGGCGTCAAATCGCTAGACAGAGGTACCGTTACTTGAGGTACAACTCCGTCGCCCAACGGATGAGTTGGAAAAACAGATGGAGAATTCGCGACAGAAACACAGATTGAAAACGCATGGCCAGCGTCAATTCTGGCTAGTTCATGCCCAATCGACCTGAGCCATACCCCTTTCATCTATGGAGTACGGAATGGAGAAGTTGGCTGCACTCGTAGTCCGGCTCGGTCAAATCCGAGTGGAATTTGGCGATCGGGTCGCACTGCGTGCCATTCACGCAGCATCCGTGGCCGCCGCACAGGTCGTTCTGGCGGAGGCCGAGGCTGAAGCGCGGGTCAGGCCCGTTCTAACAGCCGAGATCATCGCCTTCCCTCTCATCGGCAGAACCGAGCCCGAACCAGATCAGGAACCCAGAATGTAGAGACGAAGCTCGAACCGACCCAAAAATGAAAGGGACATTCTGACGCCCGTCAGAATGTCCCCTTGAGACAACCCACTCCTCCGGAACTGGAAAACCTCGGAGTGGACCTACCGAACTCCGGCAGCTGCCGAACTCAGTTCCTCGTGTATACCTGCGCGCGTGATAAAGCGCAAGCAGTTTTCACGAGAAATTGGGGTCGCGGTAGTGTGCCTACCGAAGAGAACCCCAACATGCTTACTATTGAAAACCTGCCTTCTTCACCGACTCCGATGATCTATCTGCCGGGCGAGTCGCGTTCGTCTCGAAATGTCCACTCCAAGAGCCGCGGGGCGTGCCGACCCAGCGTCGTCATCCATAACCGCGAGGTCATGTGCGAATCCGGCACGGAACGGGACGCCGCGCTGATCATAGCGACCGACCCGGACGTGATCGACCTTCGAGAGCAGCCACCCGCCGTGACTTGGATCGACGCCGAGGGAACTCTCAGGCGCCACACCTTCGACTTCCTGGCGACTCTGCGGTCGGGCAAGAAGGTCGCGATCGCGGTGAAGCCGATGGAGGTCGCGAAGCGCACCCGCTTTCTGGAGACATTAGGCCTTATCGCCCAGCAGCTGCCGCGTAGCTTTGCCGATGGCGTGAAGCTCGTCACGGACGAGGACCTGCCGCAAGACCATGTCCATAACGCGGTATTGTTCAAGCAGTCGCTTCGCACCTCGAATCCGGCGCACGACGAACTCATCAAACGTCTTCTGGCCGAGCACAAGTACGCGACGATCGGGCAGATCGTCGAGGCGAGCGGCCTCGAAGGTCAGGCCTTCCAGGCAATCATCCGCCTGATCGCCGCGGGCGTCGTTCGCGTCATCGACAATGCTCGGATCGGATATCTGGCCAGGATCGAGCTCTCGATCTCCTCGAGCAACGAGGAGGTCGCGTGATGAACTCCGAATTCACCCCGCGGTTTAGCCTGTCGTACCAGGATCGCCTGGTCATCAATAACATCGCCTACAAGCGCCGCCGCCGCCTTCCCCACGGGTATATTCTCGAACGCGTTGATGATCCCGATGTGGTCGAGACATTCACCGACCGGGATCTCTTGCTGGCTTCCTCAAAGCCCGACTTCCGTTTTGAACGGAGCGCATTTGCCGAGGGCAAAGCGTCCGCAGCCTCCAATTCGGTCGATGGGCTGATCAGTTGGATTCCAGAAGATCAGCAGGAAGAGGTGCTGTGGCGCACGAGGTTTTGCGGAGGGATGGAGAAGGAGATCCAGGCCAAGAATGCCACTCTCTCGGACGCATCCTATAAGAAGTGGGCTCCAGTTGTCGCGCAGCGCGACCATGCTGATGAGCTAAATCGTACTGCCAATCGCAATGCAGATGGCGAAATCATCAAGCCGAAGGCTGGCGATCGCGAGCTTGGGTGCCGCAAACCTCCAAGCGCGCGCACTTATCGCAAATGGCGCAAGTGGTATCTGGAGGGCGGCGAACGAGCTATCGCGCTCCGGAAGCGCTATTTCAGATCGGGTAACCGTGTAACGGAGCGACTGGGGCTGCCGGAGCGGCAGATCATGCACCGCTTCACCCAGCTATACATGTCGGAAACCCGGCCGACCAAGCGCGATGTCCATCGCCTGATGAAAGCTCACATCATCGAGGAGGAAAACCCAAAGCGGGAGGCGGCGGGTGAAAAGCCGCTTCGGGTCCCAAGCTATGAGCGCTTGGTGGCGGAGAT
>NZ_JBYSYT010000022.1:0-2463 GCF_058783685.1 Allobosea sp. FW305-C-101
GTAAGCGCTGTTCTCAGGCCACGGCCTTGAGCGGCTGAGGCGCATAGGCCCAAGGCAGCAGATCGTCGATCTGGCTCTGGGGATGGCCGGCGACGATACGGGTGATGACATCGACGAGGTAGGCTTGCGGATCGACGCCGTTGAGTTTGCAAGTCTCCACGAGCGAGGCGACGACGGCCCAATGTTCGGCGCCGCCGTCTGATCCGGCGAAGAGTGCATTCTTGCGATTGAGGGCGATCGGCCGGATGGCGCGCTCGACCACGTTGGAGTCGATCTCGACGCGGCCGTCGTCGAGGAAGCGACTGAGGCCCGCCCATCGCGAGAGGGCGTAGCGGATGGCCTCGGCGAGTTTGCTCTTCTGGCTGACGAGGCCGAGCTTCCCCTGGAGCCACGGCTCCAACGCCGCGACGATGGGGCGGCTTCGGGCCTGGCGGGCGTCGCGCCGCTCCTCGGCGGTGTGTCCGCGGATATCGTTCTCGATGCGGTAGAGTTCGGCGATGCGCAGGAGCGCTTCCGAAGCGATAGGCGCGGGCCCGCCTTGCGCGAGATCGTAGAACTTCCGTCGGACGTGGCTCCAGCAAAAGGCCAGGCTCACGGCATTCTTCCCGGCCAGCGTGTTGTAGCCGGCGTAGCCGTCCACCTGCAGCACGCCAGCGAAGCCTTGAAGATGCCGGATCGGCTGCTCAGCCTTGCGGTCGGGCGCATAGAGATAGGCCACGCCCGGCGGATCGGCGCCGCCCCAGGGCCGTTCGTCGCGGGCATAGGCGAAGAACTGGCCGGTCTTGGTCCGGCCGCGTCCGGGATCGAGCACCGGCGCCGTGGTCTCGTCTGCGAAGAGCTTGGTCGACGCCTTCAGTCGCTCGAACAGGCGCTCATGCACCGGCCGCAGGAGGAAGGCCGCCTTGCCGACCCAGTCAGCCAGGGTCGAGCGGTCCAGGTTCACGCCCTGCCGGCCATAGATCTGGGCCTGGCGATAGAGCGGCAGGTGGTCGGCGTATTTGGAGACGAGGACATGGGCGACGGTCGCCTCGGTGGGGATGCCGCCCTCGACGAGCCGGGCGGGCACTGGGGCCTGCACCACGACCTCCTCGCAGGCCCGGCAGGCGTATTTTGGCCGACGGGTCACGATCACGCGGAACTGGGCGGGGACGATGTCGAGACGCTCGGAGACGTCCTCGCCCATCGCATGCAGCTCGCCCCGGCAGCACGGGCAGGTCCTGTCCTGGACGTCGATGATCTGCTCGATGCGCGGCAGGTGCGTGGGCAGCGATCCGCGATTGGCGCGCCGCTTCCTGGCCCGGTCGGCGTGCTTGACTGGATCAGTCGCCTCCTCGCCGGCGAGGCCCTCGGCCTCGATCTGCTCGGCCTCCTCGAGCCCCAGCAGCAGCTGATCGACCGGCAGGCTCTCGGCCCGGCGCCCGAAGCGATGACGCTGCAACTCCTTGATGATCTGGCGCAACCGCTCGTTCTCGGCGCGCTCCTCCGCGAGCATCGCCCGAAGCGCGATCGGATCGCTGATCTGTGGGTTGGCCGCGTTGCTCACGAAGCCGATTCAATCATGGATTACAGTGGCTTGCCAGTATCAAGCGATCAACTTGCCGCGATGGGGACGCGCGTCTCGCGCCGTTCATGCACGCGCCGCCAGTCGAGGCCTTCGAGCAACGCCTGCAACTGTGCCGCTGTCAGCCGAACGACACCGTCGGCGATGGCGGGCCACTGGAACTTGCCGTCTTCCAGTCTCTTCGAGAACAGGCACACGCCCGTCCCATCGAAGTAAACCAGCTTGATCCGGTCAGCGCGCCGCGCCCGGAACACATAGACCGCGCCCGAGAACGGATCGGCGCCCATGCTCTCGCGCACCAGCGCGGCCAGGCCATCCGCGCCCTTGCGGAAGTCGACCGGCTTCGTTGCGATCATGACGCGGACCGCGCCGGTCGGGCCGATCACGAGCCGCCCTTCAGCGCGCCGATCACCGCGGCAATCGTCTTCGGGCTCGCACCGGTTCCAACACGCACCACGACGCCGTCAATCTCGATCTCGATCCCGCCGCTCGGTCTGGCGACAGTGCGACGACGACGCGTGGCCGGCTGCTTCACGGTCTCGGATAACGGGCGAGCTGTATCGACCACTGCAGCCACGAACATGGGCGATGACGCCGGCTCTGGTGCTCGCCGCAAAAGACGCCGCCAGCCGAAAAGCTGTTGTGGAGACAAGGCATGGCGGCGCGCAATCTCGCTTACCGTCGCTCCCGGCTCGTAGCTCTCCGCCACGATCCTTGCCTTGTCGTCGTCCGACCAATCCCGTCGGCGCCCGGTCCCAGTGAAAACCTCGAAGCGGCGAACCGGCTCGTCGTCGCTGGATTTAAACGTAAGCTCTGAAATCGTCATGTGTCGAAGCCCTGTGGGGCTTCAAACATCGGCGCTCAGACCCCTGCCGCAAAGGTGGAACCGGGACACCGCTTAC
>NZ_JBYSYT010000023.1:0-797 GCF_058783685.1 Allobosea sp. FW305-C-101
CTCTCCGTCTATGACGGCATCCCGCATCTGCTCACCCCGGTCGTCACCGATCCCAAGAAGGCGGTCGTCGCCTTGAAATGGGCGGTGCGCGAGATGGAGGAGCGCTACAAGAAGATGTCGAAGCTCTCGGTGCGCAACATCGACGGCTTCAATGCCAGGGTCGGCGAGGCCAAGGCCGCCGGCGAGGTCATCACCCGCACCGTCCAGACCGGCTTCGACAAGCACAGCGGCGAGGCGATCTACGAGGAGGAGGTCATGGACCTCGAGCCTCTGCCCTATATCGTCGTCATCGTCGACGAGATGGCCGACCTGATGATGGTCGCCGGCAAGGAGATCGAGGGCACGATCCAGCGTCTCGCCCAGATGGCGCGTGCCGCCGGCATCCATGTGGTCCTCGCGACGCAGCGTCCCTCGGTCGACGTCATCACCGGCACGATCAAGGCGAACTTCCCGACCCGCATCTCCTTCCAGGTCACCAGCAAGATCGATAGCCGCACGATCCTCGGCGAGATGGGCGCCGAGCAGCTTCTGGGCCAGGGCGACATGCTCTACATGGCCGGCGGCGGGCGCATCACCCGCGTCCACGGCCCCTTCGTCTCGGATGCCGAGGTCGAGAAGGTGGTCGCCCATCTCAAGACGCAAGGCCGGCCGCAATATCTCGACGCCGTCACCTCCGAGGAGGAGGAAGCTGGCGAGGACGAGGACGGCGCCGTCTTCGACAAGACCGGCATGGGTTCGGTCGAGAGCGACGACCCTTACGAGCAAGCGGTCGCGGTCGTGCTGCGCGACAAGAAGGC
>NZ_JBYSYT010000024.1:0-620 GCF_058783685.1 Allobosea sp. FW305-C-101
GCGGCGCGTGAAAAGCTGAAAAACAAGCATATCGAGACGGAATGGGATCCTGAGCTCAGGCGCAAGTTCGATACGCTCATGCGTTCCGTTCTGAGCCAGCGGCAGTCTGGCAGCGAGCCAGCGAACGCTCGGCATGAGGGGCGCTGCCTCTTCGTGAGCGGGGAGGCCGGAACCGGAAAAACCGCATCTCTCGAGCGGCTCTTTCGAACACACCCCATCCTTCAGCCTCGGGGAGAGCATCGCTCTTCCTTGCTCAGGGTGATCGTGCCAGCTCCTTGCACCTTAAAAACGCTCGGGCGAGAGGTACTCAGAGCACTGGGCTACCCTCTGGCTCGGGAATTGGCGGATCACATCATCTGGGCCCGCATCCAGGAGCTTCTACCCGTTGCCGGTGTGCTGATCATCCATTTCGACGAGACACACAATCTCACGGAC
Source organism: Allobosea sp. FW305-C-101 (assembly GCF_058783685.1). Lineage (NCBI taxonomy): Bacteria > Pseudomonadati > Pseudomonadota > Alphaproteobacteria > Hyphomicrobiales > Alloboseaceae > Allobosea > Allobosea sp. FW305-C-101. The sequence continues at coordinate 436 of NZ_JBYSYT010000024.1, forward strand.
AACGCCAACGTGGTCCAAATGGACAACATCAGGAAGACCTTCAAAACGCTGATGGTCTCGTCCTGGCCAGTTGGCCTGATCATTTCGGGCTTGCCCAGCCTGATCCCCGAGATGCGCAAAATCGACGAGATTCGCCGTCGTGGCCAGTTTGTGTCGGTTCCGCTGCTAAGGCTGCCCGACGACAA
>NZ_JBYSYT010000025.1:0-533 GCF_058783685.1 Allobosea sp. FW305-C-101
GCGATGATGCTAGCGACGACGCCGGCGCCGACGGTACGACCGCCTTCGCGGATGGCGAAGCGCAGCTTCTCTTCCATCGCGATCGGGGCGATCAGCGTCACCTCCATCGAGATGTTGTCGCCCGGCATCACCATCTCCGTGCCTTCCGGCAGCGAGACCACGCCGGTCACGTCCGTCGTGCGGAAGTAGAACTGCGGGCGGTAGTTGGTGAAGAACGGCGTGTGACGGCCACCCTCTTCCTTCGTCAGGATGTAGGCCTCGGCCTTGAACTTCGTGTGCGGCTTCACAGAGCCCGGCTTGCACAGCACCTGGCCGCGCTCGACGTCCTCACGCTTCGTGCCGCGCAGCAGCGCGCCGATGTTGTCGCCGGCCTGGCCCTGGTCGAGCAGCTTGCGGAACATCTCGACGCCCGTGACGGTCGTCTTCACGGTGTCCTTCAGGCCGACGATCTCGATTTCCTCGCCGACCTTCACGATGCCGCGCTCGACGCGGCCGGTCACGACCGTGCCACGGCCCGAGATCGAGAACACGTC